>NZ_BBJX01000034.1 GCF_000739995.1 Comamonas granuli NBRC 101663
CCCATGCAAAGACGCACCCTGATCGCCCTGGCCAGCCTGGCCGCCACCCTTGCCGCACCGGCGTTTGCCCAGTCGGGCGAAATCCGCATTGCGCACATCTACAGCAAGACGGGTCCGCTGGAGGCCTACGGCAAGCAGACGCAGACGGGCCTGATGATGGGCCTGGAGTACGCCACGGGCGGCAGCATGCAGGTGGGGGGCAAGAAGCTGGTGGTGCTGGAGAAGGACGACCAGGGCAAGCCCGACCTGGGCAAGAGCCTGCTGGCGGCGGCGTACTCGGACGACAAGGCCGACATTGCCGTGGGCCCGACGAGCTCGGGCGTGGCGCTGGCCATGCTGCCGGTGGCCGAGGAATACAAGAAGGTGCTGCTGGTCGAGCCGGCGGTGGCCGACGCCATCACGGGCGAGAAGTGGAACAAGTACATCTTCCGCACGGGGCGCAACAGCAGCCAGGACGCGATCAGCAACGCGGTGGCCATCGACAAGCCCGGGGTGACGGTGGCCACGCTGGCGCAGGACTATGCGTTTGGGCGCGACGGCGTGAAGGCCTTCAAGGACGCGCTGAAGAACGCCAAGCTGGTGCACGAGG
>NZ_BBJX01000033.1 GCF_000739995.1 Comamonas granuli NBRC 101663
AGTACCTGCCGACGAACACCACGGACTTCACGGCCGGGGCGCAGCGCCTGATCGACAAGCTCAAGGACCAGCCGGGGCGCAAGATCATCTTCATCATCTGGGCGGGGGCGGGCAACCCGTTCAAGATCGCCGACCTGGATCTGAAGCGCTACGGCATCGAGATCGCCACGGGCGGCAACATCCTGCCCGCTATGGTGGCCTACAACCAGTTCCCGGGCATGGAGGGCGCGACGTACTACTACTTCGGCTTCTCGCGCAACCCGGCCAACCTGTGGCTGGTGACCAACCATTACGGCCGCTACAAGGCGCCACCGGACTTCTTCACCGCCGGCGGTTTTTCCGCTGCCATGGCGCTGGTCACGGCCCTCAAGGCGACCAATGGCGACACCAGCACCAACAAGCTCATCAAGACCATGGAGGGCATGGTGTTCGATACGCCCAAGGGCTTCATGCGCTTTCGCCAGGAAGACCATCAGGCCCTGCAGAGCATGTACCACTTCCGGGTGGCGCACGGCGCGCGCCCTGGCACCATGGCCGATCTCAAGCTCGTGCGCGAAATTCCGCCGCAGGACATGGATCTGCCCGTGCGCACCGCGCGCTGAGACTGGTATTAACCCTGACAAATCCCCAGACATTTGTTTGAAAATAAGACAATTTGATTGTCCTGTTTTCAGTCAACTGTCCTGTCGTCCCTGAAAACACCATTGAAAATCAAATACATGCATGCTGGCACGAACTGTGCAATAGACAGGCATTACCACTGGAGGCAA
>NZ_BBJX01000032.1 GCF_000739995.1 Comamonas granuli NBRC 101663
CGAATTACCCGCATCCCAGGCATTTTTGAAGGACCCGCGCAGCCCACCCACCACCACGCACACACGCCTGTGGATCACATGAAAAACATGAAAAACAGGAAAGACCCGAAGTCCACCACCGCGCACCTCGGTCTGTAGGTTCTTCATGTTCTTCATGTTTTTCATGGCTTCTTCATGCTTGCGCTCGCAAGTTCTTGTATAGAGAGAGATATTCATTTTTTTCTACCTATTGGAAAAACATGTTTTCATGAAAAAGCCGGGGATTGATCTGCCAAACGTCGGAAGCCCTGGCGCCCTGGTTCTTCACGGTGGTGTGCCTCAGGCATGCGTTGGCCTGCAGGCGCTGCAGGGCAGCCACCAGCCGCTCGCGTTTGGTGAACCGCGCCCGCAGTGCAAAGTGAATCTCGGACTGGCGCACGGAATCCAAACCGCCCCGGCGCGTGGCCTCGCGCACGATCCATTGCAGGATGTGATCTGCATCGCGGTCTGTCTCGTCGGCTGCCAGCAGCCGGTAGGCCGCACGGGCATGGGGCACCAGCAAGCGGCACAGCGCGATGGCCCGCGCCATGCTGTCCACCCCCACGGCCCGGGGTGCTGGCCCTGCCTCCACCAGCTCAAACAGCAGCGCGATGCGCGCGGCCGTGCCTGCCAGCTTGGCCCCGAAGTCGGGGATGGCCGACAGCGCCCCGCCCTCAGCCAGGCCATGCTCGCATTCCTGCGCGAAGTCGAACCAGAGTTCCAGCGCATGCTGCTCCAGTTCCACCACGGTGGGCGGGTGGTCTGGCAACTGGGTGGGGTCTGGCATCAGTTCATCAATGCAGCGGGCGTACCTGTCGCGCAGCTCCTTGGGCACGGCAGAGAACCGGCGCACGTCGCGCGAACCCACGAAGGGCGGCGGCAGAAAGTAGGCGAACCGCGCCATCAGGCCGCTGGCCTTGAACTTGTTGGAGCCTGCGGCCTCGTTCAGCAAATCGGGCTGCAGCATCAGGCCCAGCGTGACAGCAGCGCGCGACACGTAGGCCTTGCG
>NZ_BBJX01000031.1 GCF_000739995.1 Comamonas granuli NBRC 101663
AATTACTCGATGATCTTGGCCACGACGCCGGCGCCCACGGTGCGGCCGCCTTCGCGGATGGCAAAGCGCAGGCCTTCTTCCATGGCGATGGGGTTGATCAGCTTGACGGTGATCGACACGTTGTCGCCAGGCATCACCATTTCCTTGTCCGCGGGCAGCTCGATGGCGCCGGTCACGTCGGTGGTGCGGAAGTAGAACTGGGGACGGTAGTTGTTGAAGAACGGGGTGTGGCGGCCGCCTTCGTCCTTGGAGAGCACGTACACCTCAGCCGTGAAGTGGGTGTGCGGCTTGATGGAGCCGGGCTTGCACAGCACCTGGCCGCGCTCGACGTCTTCGCGCTTGGTACCGCGCAGCAGCAGACCGACGTTGTCGCCTGCCTGGCCCTGGTCCAGCAGCTTGCGGAACATTTCCACGCCGGTGCAGATGGTCTTTTGCGTGTCACGGATGCCGACGATTTCGATTTCTTCGCCGACCTTGATGATGCCGCGCTCGACACGGCCGGTCACCACGGTGCCGCGACCGGAGATGGAGAACACGTCTTCCACGGGCATCAGGAAGGCACCGTCCACAGCGCGCTCGGGCGTGGGGATGTAGGTGTCCAGGGCTTCGGCCAGCTTCAGGATGGCGCCTTCGCCCAGGTCGCCGGTGTCGCCTTCCAGGGCCAGCTTGGCCGAGCCCTTGATGATGGGGGTGTCGTCGCCGGGGAAGTCGTACTTGGAGAGCAGTTCGCGCACTTCCATTTCGACGAGTTCGAGCAGTTCGGCGTCGTCGACCATGTCGCACTTGTTCAGGAAGACGATGATGTAGGGCACGCCCACCTGGCGGGCCAGCAGGATGTGCTCGCGCGTCTGGGGCATGGGGCCGTCAGCGGCCGAGCACACCAGGATGGCGCCGTCCATCTGGGCGGCGCCGGTGATCATGTTCTTGACGTAGTCGGCGTGGCCGGGGCAGTCCACGTGGGCGTAGTGGCGGTTGGCCGTCTCGTATTCCACATGCGAGGTGTTGATGGTGATGCCGCGCGCCTTTTCTTCAGGGGCGTTGTCGATCTGGTCGTAGCCCTTGGCTTCGCCGCCGAATTTCTTGGCCAGCACGGTGGCGATTGCTGCGGTCAGCGTCGTCTTGCCGTGGTCCACGTGGCCGATCGTGCCCACGTTGACGTGCGGCTTGGTCCGCTCGAA
>NZ_BBJX01000030.1 GCF_000739995.1 Comamonas granuli NBRC 101663
TGAAGTCCCCTCGAATTCCTGAGCCAGTCAGAAGTAGAGGTTGGGGAATTGTTTCATACGGTACTCGACCGGAGGGATTCGGCCGAGGGCTTCATGGGGACGATGGTGGTTGTAGCGGTGCAGCCAATCGGCCGTCATGTCACGCACTTCCTGCAGGCTGTCGAAGACGTAGCAGTCGAGCACCTCAGTGCGGTAGGTTTTGTTGAATCGTTCGACGTAGGCGTTCTGCGTGGGCTTGCCTGGTTGGATGTGATGGAGGGCGATACCCTTGGACTGTGCCCATTTGGCCAGTGCGTGGGCAATGAACTCGGGGCCATTGTCCAGACGTATCGATAGCGGCGCACCGCGTGCCTCCACCAGTTCATTCAAGGCGCGGATGACACGCGCTGCGGGCAGGCTGGTATCTACCTCGATACGTAGCGCCTCTCGGTTGAACTCGTCGATGACGTTGAAGGTGCGGAACCGCCGGCCCGACCACAGCGCATCGGCCATGAAGTCGCAGCTCCATCCCTGGTTGGGCTGACCTGCCGCGTGCAGGGGCTGTTTGATGCGCGCAGGCAGCCTCTTCTTGCCCCGGCGGGGTAGATTCAGTCGCAGCTCGCAGTACACCCGCCAGAGCACCGTCTTGCCCCAGGGCTTGCCCTGGTGGCGGGCACTGTCGTACAGCAAGCCGAAGCCGTGACGCGGGTTCAGTGCCATGTGGGCCTGGATGAAGGTGATGACCCCGGAGTCGTCGCGTGCAACGGGCCTGTAGCGCAACGTGGAGCGGGCAATGCCGCTGGCCTGGCAGGCACGGCGTTGGCTCATGCCGTGTTCGAGCATAAGAGCTTGGACAACCATCTCGCGACGCTCCGGGGTCAGAGCTTTCGGTCAACAACATCCTTGAGCGCGTGGTGCATGAGCGCCAGGTCGGCGTACATGCGCTTGAGCTTGGCGTTCTCGTCCTGCAATTGGCGCAACTGCGCCAGGTGCGAGACCGTCATGCCCGAGAACTGGTTCTTCCACTTGTAGTAAGTCGGCTCGCTGATACCGTGCTTCCTGCACGTCTCGCCGACCTTGGCGCCCAGCTCAACCTCCTTGAGGATGCCGACTATCTGCGCTTCGCTGAATCTGGATTTCTTCATGTAGAGACTCCGTCTGGGGGAATTCTCTACTTCCGGGTGGTTCAGGTTTTCAAGGGGACTTCAA
>NZ_BBJX01000029.1 GCF_000739995.1 Comamonas granuli NBRC 101663
CGGCGCAGGAGATCGAGCGCCTGGCGTTCTACGACCCGCTCACGCGGCTGCCCAACCGGCGCCTGCTGCTCGACCGGCTGCAGCGCCAGGTGCTCAGCGGCCAGCGCACGCAGCAGCACGGCGCGCTGCTGTTCATCGACCTGGACAACTTCAAGGACCTCAACGACACCCTGGGCCACGACATGGGCGACCAACTGCTGGCCCAGGTGGCCGCGCGCCTGTCGGCCAGCGTGCGCGAATGCGACACCGTCGCGCGCTTTGGCGGCGACGAATTCGTCGTCCTGCTCGAAGGCCTGGACGCCAGCGAAGAACAGGCCGCGCGCCAGGCCGAAATCGTCGCGCGCAAACTGCTCATGGCACTGAACCAGCCCTTCGAGCTGGCCGGGCGCGAACACTACAGCACCCCCAGCATCGGCCTGACCCTCTTCGGCCCCGAACGGCAAAGCGTGGACGAACTGCTCAAGCGCGCCGACCTGGCCATGTACGAAGCCAAGGCCGCCGGGCGCAACACCCACCGCTTCTTCGACCCCGGCATGCAGCAGGCCCTGCACCAGCGCTCCAGCCTGGAAGCCGAACTGCGCCAAGGCCTGGCACGCGGCGAACTCTTCGTGCACTACCAAAGCGTCGTCGACAGCCAGGGCCACGTCAAAAGCGCCGAAGCCCTGGCGCGCTGGCGCCACCCCGAACGCGGCCTCATCAGCCCCGCCGAATTCATCCCCCTGGCCGAACAGACCGGCCTGATCCTGCCGCTGGGGCGCCAGATACTGCAAACCGCCTGCAGCCAGCTCGTGCGCTGGAGCAGCCAACCCGAGACCGCACACCTGAGCGTAGCCGTCAACGTCAGCGCGCGGCAATTCAAGCAAAGCGGCTTCGTGGCCGAAGTGCTGCACATCCTGCGCGAGACCGGCGCCAACCCGCGGCGGCTGCGGCTGGAGCTGACCGAAAGCCTACTGCTGGGCGACATCGAAGACACCATCGAGCGCATGGGCCAGCTCAAGCGCGAAGGCGTGGGCTTTGCGCTGGACGACTTCGGCACCGGGTACTCGAGCCTGGGGTACTTGAAGCGCCTGCCGCTGGACCAGGTGAAGATCGACCGGGGCTTCGTGCGCGACGTGCTCTCGGACCCGAACGACGCGGCGATAGTGCGCACCATCCTGGCGCTGGCGCAAAGCCTGGACCTGGACGTGGTGGCCGAAGGGGTGGAGACGGCGGGGCA
>NZ_BBJX01000028.1 GCF_000739995.1 Comamonas granuli NBRC 101663
GATGAGGCCGTCGGTCTTCAGCAGCGAAGGGTCTTTGAGCAGCGAGAGCGGGGAGGTGCGGGTATCCATGGCGTCTTGGGCTTGGGTGGGGCAGGGCGGCGTGGACGCCGCCCTGCATTCAGAGCATGTTCAGTCCACCGAACGGTACTGGGCGGGGCGGCTGGCCAGGGCCTTTTGCACCACGGCGGTGATGAAGGCGCGCTCCTCGCCCACCAGCGGCATGCGCGGCAGGCGCACGTGCTCGGTGCCCACGCCCACCAGGGCGTCGATGAGCTTGAGGTTTTGCACCAGCTTGGTCGAGACGTCCAGGTGCAGCATGGGCGTCATCCACTGGTAGAGCTTGAGCGCTTCGGCAAACTTGCCGGCCTTCATCAGGTCGTACAGGGCCACGGTCTCGCGCGGGAAGGCGCAGCCCACGCCGGCCACCAGGCCGTCGGCGCCCAGGGCCAGGGCTTCATAGGCCAGGTCGTCCACGCCGCAGAAGATCTGGTAGCGCTCGCCCACGGTGTTGCGCAGGTCGGTGATGCGGCGGATGTCGCCCGTGCTTTCCTTGACGGAGGTGATGTATTCGCAGTCGGCCAGCTCCAGCATGTGCTCGGGCTTGAGGTCCACGCGGTAGGCCACGGGGTTGTTGTAGACCATGATGGGCTTTTGCGCGGCCTGGGCCATGGCGCGCACATTGGCCATGGCCTCGCGGGCGTCGGCCACGTAGATGACCGAGGGCATGACCATGTAGCCGGCCACGCCCAGCTTGTTGGCGGCGTCGATGTAGCGCAGCGCGTCGCGCGTGCTGGTTTCCGACACGTTGGCCACCACGGGCACGCGGCCGCCGCTGGCCTCCAGGGCGATGCGCGCGACCTCGAGTTTTTCTTCGAGCGAAAGCGTGCTGGCCTCGCCCAGCGAGCCGCAGGTGACGACGCCATGGATGCCGTTGCGGATCTGGAAGTCGATGTGGCGCGCCGTGCCTTCGGCGTCGATGCGCTCGTCGGTGTGGAACTTGGTGGTGACGGCGGGGAAGATGCCTTGCCAGCGGGGGAGGGACATGGATGGAACTCCTGTGGGTGGTGAAACGGTAGCGCCCGGTGGGGCTGTGCTGGTAAATATATTAACAGCATATCTACAATATGTTTGTAAGGGTTGATACCGAGGGCGAAAAAAAACCGCCGGTACCTCGCGGTACGGCGGTCAGGAAGATTTTGGGCCTCAGCGCTTTACAGGAAAGCGCTGGCAGCTATCAAATAAGTAGCGAAAAGACGCTC
>NZ_BBJX01000027.1 GCF_000739995.1 Comamonas granuli NBRC 101663
ACTTGAGGATATCGCCCACGCAGAGGTACTTGATCTCGACGTAGTCGTCCATGCCATGGTGCGAGCCCTCGCGGCCCAGGCCGGACTGCTTGACGCCGCCAAAGGGCACGTGCTCGGTGGCCAGGATGCCCACGTTGATACCCACCATGCCGTACTCCAGCGCCTCGCTGACGCGGAAGATGCGGCCCACGTCGCGCGAGTAGAAGTAGCTCGCCAGCCCGAACTCGGTGTTGTTGGCCGCGGCGATGGCCTCCTGCTCGGTCTGGAACTTGAACACCGGGGCGAACGGGCCGAAGGTCTCCTCGCGCGCGCACAGCATGTCGGGCGTGGCGCCGGCCACCACCGTGGGCTCGTAGAACTGGCCCGAGCCTAGGGAGGACAGGCGCTTGCCGCCGGTGAGCACCTGGCCGCCCTTGGCGATGGCGTCCTCCACATGGCGCTGCACCTTCTCCAGCGCGGCCTCCTCGATCAGCGGCCCCTGGTTCACCCCCTCCTCGAAGCCATTGCCCACCTTGGCCGTCTGGACCTTGGCGGCGAACTTCTGCACGAACTCCTCGTACACCCCCTCCTGCACATAGAAGCGGTTGGAGCACACGCAGGTCTGGCCCGCATTGCGGTACTTGCTGGCAAAGGCCCCTTCCACAGCGCTGTCGATGTCGGCATCGTCAAACACGATGAAAGGCGCGTTGCCGCCGAGCTCCAGCGACATCTTCTTGACCGTGGGCGCGCTCTGCGCCATGAGGATGCGGCCCACCTCCGTGCTGCCGGTAAAGCTGATGTGGCGCACCACATCGCTCTCGCACAGCACCTTGCCGATGGCAATGGAATTGGCGGCATCGGCGCTGAGGATATTGAGCACACCGGCCGGAATGCCCGCACGCACCGCCAGCTCGGCCGCGGCCAGGGCCGTGAGCGGCGTGAGCTCGGCCGGCTTGATGACCACCGGGCAGCCGGCGGCCAGGGCCGGGGCGACCTTGCGCGTGATCATGGCCAGGGGGAAGTTCCAGGGCGTGATGGCGGCGCACACGCCGATGGGCTGCTTGAGCACCAAGAGGCGCCGGTTGTTGTCGAACTGCGGCAGCGTCTCGCCATTGACGCGCTTGGCCTCCTCGGCGAACCACTCGACGAAGCTGGCGCCATAGGCCACCTCGCCCTTGGCCTCGGGCAGGGGCTTGCCCTGCTCGGCCGTCATGATGCGGCCGATGTCGTCCTGGTGCTGCATGAGCAGGTCATACCACTTGCGCAGCAGGATGGAGCGCTCCTTGGCGGTCTTGGAGCGCCAGGCAGGCCAGGCGGCATTGGCGGCGGCGATGGCGGCCTGGGCGTCCTGGGGGCCCAGGTTGGCGACCTGGGCGAGCAGGGCGCCGGTGGCCGGGTCGTGCACGGCAAAGCGGCTGTGGCCAGCCACCCATTGGCCGT
>NZ_BBJX01000026.1 GCF_000739995.1 Comamonas granuli NBRC 101663
CCGGACCCCTCACCGGTCGCTCCCTGCTTCGAGCAAAGGCGGCGGCACTGCCGCTGCCAACGGCACTGCGGGTTGTTCCTGCGGCGCAGGTGACAGCTCTGCACCACGCGCCGGTGGCACCTGCTCGGCGCGCAGTCGCTCCAGTCCCGCCAGGCAGTAGTGAATGAACCAGAGCGAAGAGAAAACGAACACCAGGGTATAAATCCATATACCCAGCGGCACCAGTACCATAAACGCCGCAACGAACAGAATGCCCGATGCCCAGACGATGGCCGGCGCCGCCCCGAGAAAGCCGCTGACCACCCCCATGACCAGCAGGGCCACCCGGTGGCGCCGCAGCAACTCGGCCCGCTCCTCGGCGCTGGCATGCTCGGCCAGGGCATCAAAAGCCATGACCCGGTAAGTGAGCCATCCCCAGATCAGCGGCGGCAGGACGAGAACCAGCGGCGGAATCAACCAGAGCGGCATGGAGAGCAACAGCGCCACGAGCGCCAGCAGCGCAGATCCCAGGGACCATGCCAGACTGAGCCACCAGGAGCCGCCACGCTTGCGCTCCAGGGCAGGAAACCGCCTCTGCGCCACCAGGGACACCAGGGCCGGGGTCGCCAGCAAGGCGACCACCAGCAACGCCACAATCACCACGACAGGCGCCAGGCAGACGATGACGACCAAAGGCGCGACATAGTCCTTTGCCGCACCCCATCCCCAACCCTCCAGCGATTGCCAGACCGACGCCCAGACCGGCCAAGCATCCAGCCAGCCCGCCAGCCATTGCACCAGCGGATCCCAGAAGAAATAGCCCAAGCCCAAAGCGGCCCCCACCATCAGCAGCAGGGGCAAAAACGACAAAGCAATCACCCGCGGGTGTACGCAATAAACTGCCGCACGCCAGAACGCATCAATCATGGAACCCATGGGCGAAGCATACATCGCTGCGCCACAGACCGTGGCGCGGTGCGTTCACACGGCCTGCAGCAGCGCGAGATCCCGCTGCGTCAACCAGCGCCACTGCCCCGGCGCCAGGTCCGCAGACAACTCCAATCCACCGATGCGCCAACGGTGGAGTTCATCCACCCGATTGCCCACTGCCGCCAGCATCCTCTTGACCTGGTGGTACTTGCCCTCGGTAAGGGTCAGATCGATCGCGTTCTCTCCCAATGGCACGCACTGCGCCGCCCGAACCGGGCGCGGATCGTCATCCAGCACCACGCCCTCGAGCAAGCGCGCGACCTGAGCGGTCGTGACCGCATGCTTGAGGCGCACACGGTAGACCTTGGGAATGTGTTTTTTAGGCGACGCCATGCGATGGATGAATTGGCCATCGTCACTGAGCAAGAGCAGGCCCGTGGTGTCCTGATCCAGTCGCCCGACTGCCTGCACCCCAGGCACCGCGCCCTTTGCCGGACGCTGGCGCAAAGGCCCAGGCAACAGGGTGTAGATGCTGGGGTGGGCAGACGGCTTTTGCGAGCATTCCGTCCCCGCCGGCTTGTGCAGCATGACGTAGGCCTTGGCCTGATAGGCCCAATCAACACCTTGCACCCGAAAACGCAATCCCTCGGGCACAAACTCTGCCAGGGCATCGAGGCAGACCCGGGGAACGTCAGAATCATCCCCCTCAAAAACCTCGACACATCCGTGCTGCACCAGCCCGGCGCATATGCGTCGCGTGCCAAATCCTTGGGTAAAGAGAATTTCCTGGAGCTGCATTTTTGTATCCCCCC
>NZ_BBJX01000025.1 GCF_000739995.1 Comamonas granuli NBRC 101663
CTGAGGAGTGAAGAAAAAGCCAAGGGGCTGAAGCGCGAAAGACCTTCAGACTTGACGGGAAATAAAAAAACCTGTCATAATACGAGGCTCTGCTGATCGCAGCGGAGTTTGCAAAAAGAAAAATCTTTTTGCGGGAACGTTAACAACATACAGCCGATAAGCGTGGGCGTTTGAAGACTGTGGCGGGCATCGCAAGATGCCTGGTCGCAAGACCAAACGCTCATGGACAGTAAAAGTGGTAAAACACTTCAAATCCGTCAATGAGTGGAAGTCGAGAGACTTCAAAAATTTAAGATCGAACTGAAGAGTTTGATCCTGGCTCAGATTGAACGCTGGCGGCATGCCTTACACATGCAAGTCGAACGGTAACAGGTCTTCGGATGCTGACGAGTGGCGAACGGGTGAGTAATACATCGGAACGTGCCTGATAGTGGGGGATAACTACTCGAAAGAGTGGCTAATACCGCATAAGATCTCAGGATGAAAGCAGGGGACCGCAAGGCCTTGCGCTAACAGAGCGGCCGATGGCAGATTAGGTAGTTGGTGGGGTAAAGGCTTACCAAGCCTACGATCTGTAGCTGGTCTGAGAGGACGACCAGCCACACTGGGACTGAGACACGGCCCAGACTCCTACGGGAGGCAGCAGTGGGGAATTTTGGACAATGGGCGCAAGCCTGATCCAGCAATGCCGCGTGCAGGATGAAGGCCTTCGGGTTGTAAACTGCTTTTGTACGGAACGAAAAAGCTCTCTCTAATACAGGGGGTGAATGACGGTACCGTAAGAATAAGCACCGGCTAACTACGTGCCAGCAGCCGCGGTAATACGTAGGGTGCAAGCGTTAATCGGAATTACTGGGCGTAAAGCGTGCGCAGGCGGTTTTGTAAGACAGAGGTGAAATCCCCGGGCTCAACCTGGGAACTGCCTTTGTGACTGCAAAGCTGGAGTGCGGCAGAGGGGGATGGAATTCCGCGTGTAGCAGTGAAATGCGTAGATATGCGGAGGAACACCGATGGCGAAGGCAATCCCCTGGGCCTGCACTGACGCTCATGCACGAAAGCGTGGGGAGCAAACAGGATTAGATACCCTGGTAGTCCACGCCCTAAACGATGTCAACTGGTTGTTGGGGATTCACTTCCTCAGTAACGAAGCTAACGCGTGAAGTTGACCGCCTGGGGAGTACGGCCGCAAGGTTAAAACTCAAAGGAATTGACGGGGACCCGCACAAGCGGTGGATGATGTGGTTTAATTCGATGCAACGCGAAAAACCTTACCCACCTTTGACATGTACGGAAGTTGCCAGAGATGGCTTCGTGCTCGAAAGAGAACCGTAACACAGGTGCTGCATGGCTGTCGTCAGCTCGTGTCGTGAGATGTTGGGTTAAGTCCCGCAACGAGCGCAACCCTTGCCATTAGTTGCTACGAAAGGGCACTCTAATGGGACTGCCGGTGACAAACCGGAGGAAGGTGGGGATGACGTCAAGTCCTCATGGCCCTTATAGGTGGGGCTACACACGTCATACAATGGCTGGTACAAAGGGTAGCCAACCCGCGAGGGGGAGCCAATCCCATAAAGCCAGTCGTAGTCCGGATCGCAGTCTGCAACTCGACTGCGTGAAGTCGGAATCGCTAGTAATCGTGGATCAGCATGTCACGGTGAATACGTTCCCGGGTCTTGTACACACCGCCCGTCACACCATGGGAGCGGGTTCTGCCAGAAGTAGGTAGCCTAACCGTAAGGAGGGCGCTTACCACGGCAGGGTTCGTGACTGGGGTGAAGTCGTAACAAGGTAGCCGTATCGGAAGGTGCGGCTGGATCACCTCCTTTCTGGAAAAGGCAAAGCAGCAACAGCAAAGAACTCCTTGCATGCAAGGAAAGACAGGCTGCATGCGAGCTGCGCCATAAAAAGTCACAAGAATTGAACGCCCACACTTATCGGTTGTTGGAACAAGCCCCAAGCCAAAGGAAAAAAAGCCCCGAGGTGAAGGACAAGTGGCCGGGTCTGTAGCTCAGCTGGTTAGAGCACCGTCTTGATAAGGCGGGGGTCGTTGGTTCGAGCCCAACTAGACCCACCAAGTATCCAACGCCGGGTGAGAGAAGGACCCGGGGGATTAGCTCAGCTGGGAGAGCACCTGCTTTGCAAGCAGGGGGTCGTCGGTTCGATCCCGTCATCCTCCACCACCCTGTACCAGGCGCCCTCAACACCAAAGCAGTTTTGCGAAAGACTGCTTTGCTGTTGATCGATAGCGATTGACAAACGGCTGTTCTTTAAAAATTCATAGAGTCGAATCAGCGCTGCTGATGGAAACACCAAGAAATTGGTGACCGTGCCATCAGCAGCATAAAATTTGATTGCGTCAAAACGAACGAACTTTGCGAAAGCAAGGATAGTTCAAGTAATGACGAATCGTTCTCTAAGACATCATTGCGCAAGCGATGATGCTGAAGAAACATTCACATTACGGCATAACGCGCGAGGTGAAAGACCTCGCAAGTCACGACAGGAAACGGAGAAGTCTTGCAAAAGACGTCAAAGTTATAGGGTCAAGTGACTAAGAGCATGTGGTGGATGCCTTGGCGATGATAGGCGACGAAAGACGTGATAGCCTGCGAAAAGCTTCGGGGAGCTGGCAAATAAGCATTGATCCGGAGGTCTCTGAATGGGGAAACCCACCCGCGAGGGTATCGTATTCTGAATACATAGGGATACGAGGCAAACCGGGCGAACTGAAACATCTCAGTAGCTCGAGGAAAAGACATCAACCGAGATTCCGAAAGTAGTGGCGAGCGAAATTGGAACAGCCTGGCAGAGATAGCACAGAGGTTAGCAAAACGGGATGGAAAGCCCGGCCACAGCAGGTGATAGCCCTGTATGCGAAAATTTTTGTGTGGTACTAAGCTGCGAACAAGTAGGGCGGGGCACGAGAAACCCTGTCTGAACATGGGGGGACCATCCTCCAAGGCTAAATACTCATCATCGACCGATAGTGAACCAGTACCGTGAGGGAAAGGCGAAAAGAACCCCGGGAGGGGAGTGAAATAGATCCTGAAACCGCATGCTTACAAAAAGTAGGAGCCCGCAAGGGTGACTGCGTACCTTTTGTATAATGGGTCAGCGACTTACATTCAGTGGCAAGGTTAACCGAATAGGGAAGCCGTAGAGAAATCGAGTCCGAATAGGGCGAATCAGTCGCTGGGTGTAGACCCGAAACCAAGTGATCTACCCATGGCCAGGATGAAGGTGCCGTAACAGGTACTGGAGGTCCGAACCGACTAGTGTTGCAAAACTAGCGGATGAGCTGTGGATAGGGGCGAAAGGCTAAACAAACTTGGAAATAGCTGGTTCTCTCCGAAAACTATTTAGGTAGTGCCTCAAGTATTACCTTCGGGGGTAGAGCACTGTTTAGGCTAGGGGGTCATGGCGACTTACCAAACCTATGCAAACTCCGAATACCGAAGAGTAGAGCTTGGGAGACAGAGCACCGGGTGCTAACGTCCGGACTCAAGAGGGAAACAACCCAGACCGCCAGCTAAGGTCCCTAAAATTGGCTAAGTGGGAAACGAAGTGGGAAGGCTAAAACAGTCAGGATGTTGGCTTAGAAGCAGCCATCATTTAAAGAAAGCGTAATAGCTCACTGATCGAGTCGTCCTGCGCGGAAGATGTAACGGGGCTAAGCCAGTTACCGAAGCTGCGGATGTGCAATTTATTGCACGTGGTAGGAGAGCGTTCTGTAAGCCTGTGAAGGTGGCTTGTAAAGGCTGCTGGAGGTATCAGAAGTGCGAATGCTGACATGAGTAGCGTTAAAGGGGGTGAAAAGCCCCCTCGCCGTAAGCGCAAGGTTTTCTACGCAACGTTCATCGGCGTAGAGTGAGTCGGCCCCTAAGGTGAGGCAGAGATGCGTAGCTGATGGGAAACAGGTCAATATTCCTGTACCGATTGCAAGTGCGATGTGGGGACGGAGAAGGTTAGCTCAGCCAACTGTTGGAATAGTTGGTTCAAGCCTGTAGTCGTGCCTGGTAGGCAAATCCGCCGGGCTTAGATGAGGGGTGATAACGAGGCAGCTTGCTGCCGAAGTGAGTGATACCCTGCTTCCAGGAAAAGCCACTAAGCTTCAGCTTGCAACGACCGTACCGCAAACCGACACTGGTGCGCGAGATGAGTATTCTAAGGCGCTTGAGAGAACTCTGGAGAAGGAACTCGGCAAATTGATACCGTAACTTCGGGAGAAGGTATGCCGCAAGTAGGTGATCTTGTACAAAGGGAGCCCAAAGCGGTTGCAAAAAATCGGTGGCTGCGACTGTTTAATAAAAACACAGCACTCTGCAAACACGAAAGTGGACGTATAGGGTGTGACGCCTGCCCGGTGCTGGAAGATTAAATGATGGGGTGCAAGCTCTTGATTGAAGTCCCAGTAAACGGCGGCCGTAACTATAACGGTCCTAAGGTAGCGAAATTCCTTGTCGGGTAAGTTCCGACCTGCACGAATGGCGTAACGATGGCCACACTGTCTCCTCCAGAGACTCAGCGAAGTTGAAATGTTTGTGATGATGCAATCTCCCCGCGGAAAGACGGAAAGACCCCATGAACCTTTACTGTAGCTTTGTATTGGACTTTGAACGGATCTGTGTAGGATAGGTGGGAGGCTTTGAAGGGTGGACGCTAGTTCACCTGGAGCCGACGTTGAAATACCACCCTGGTGCGTTTGAGGTTCTAACCTAGGTCCATTAGCTGGATCGGGGACAGTGCATGGTGGGCAGTTTGACTGGGGCGGTCTCCTCCCAAAGTGTAACGGAGGAGTTCGAAGGTACGCTAGTTACGGTCGGACATCGTGACGATAGTGCAATGGCATAAGCGTGCTTAACTGCGAGACTGACAAGTCGAGCAGATGCGAAAGCAGGACATAGTGATCCGGTGGTTCTGTATGGAAGGGCCATCGCTCAACGGATAAAAGGTACTCTGGGGATAACAGGCTGATACCGCCCAAGAGTTCATATCGACGGCGGTGTTTGGCACCTCGATGTCGGCTCATCTCATCCTGGGGCTGTAGTCGGTCCCAAGGGTATGGCTGTTCGCCATTTAAAGAGGTACGTGAGCTGGGTTTAAAACGTCGTGAGACAGTTTGGTCCCTATCTTCCGTGGGCGCTGCAGATTTGAGGAAGCCTGCTCCTAGTACGAGAGGACCGGAGTGGACACACCTCTGGTGTACCTGTTGTCACGCCAGTGGCATCGCAGGGTAGCTATGTGTGGAAGAGATAACCGCTGAAAGCATCTAAGCGGGAAACTCGTTTCAAGATGAGATCTGCCGGGGGCTCGACCCCCCTGAAGGGTCGTTCTAGACCAGGACGTTGATAGGCTGGGTGTGCAAGAGCAGCAATGCTTTGAGCTAACCAGTACTAATTGCCCGTGCGGCTTGACCCTATAACTTTGACGTACACCGTCAGACTGTTATGCCAAGCGACGCAATCAATTCAAATACACTGATTCAGACTCTATGAATTCGCCGTGCAGACAAAATCTGCACAGCAACAAGTTATGCCTGACGACCATAGCAGGTTGGTACCACTCCTTCCCATCCCGAACAGGACAGTGAAACAACCTCGCGCCAATGATAGTGCGGATTCCCGTGTGAAAGTAGGTCATCGTCAGGCTCCTACAGCCAGCTAAGCCCCTCTACCCCAATCAGGTAGAGGGGCTTCGCGTTT
>NZ_BBJX01000024.1 GCF_000739995.1 Comamonas granuli NBRC 101663
AAAGAACAGGTTGCCTGGGCGCGTCGGACATACGCCAAATTGATTACTTTGGATTTTTATTAATGCCACTGAAATAACGATCCGTTCTGGCAGACTCGCTGCGCGTGTTTTTCGCATTTGTCTGTACCCAGACAACTCCGCCCCCGGGCGCTGGGCTATCCGCCCGGCGCCCCTGGGTTCCCTCTCCGTAACCCTTCCCGGAACCATCACCATGCAATTGTTCTCCCTGAAAACCACCCTGGTGGCCACTGCCGCCCTGGCCTGCGCCGCCTCCGCCCTGGCCCAGGAGCAGATCGTCAAGATCGGCCACAGCGGCCCCCTCTCCGGCCCCAACACCTTCGCCGGCCGCGACAACGACAACGGCGTGCGCCTGGCGGTCGAGGAGCTCAACGCCCGCAAGATCAACGTGGGCGGCAAGACGCTGAAGTTCGAAGTCATCTCCGAAGACGACCAGTGCGATGCCAAGACCGGCGTGGCCGTGGCGCAAAAGCTCGTCGACTCGGGCGTGAAGTACGTCATGGGCCCCTACTGCTCGGGCGTGGCCATCCCCGCCTCGCGCGTGTACGACGGCGGCGGCACCATGGTCTCCACCGTGGGCACCAACCCCAAGGTCACGCAAGGCGGCTACAAGAACCTGTTCCGCATCATCGCCAGCGACTCGCAGATCGGCGGCAACATGGCGGCCTACGCCGCCAATGTCATGAAGGTCAAGAAGGTGGGCGTGGTGGACGACCGCACCGCCTTCGGCCAGGGCGTGGCGGAGGAATTCGCCAAGGAAGCGCAGAAGCTGGGCCTGACCATCGTGGGCCGCGAGTTCACCAACGACAAGGCCACCGACTTCATGGCCATTCTCACCAGCCTCAAGGGCAAGCAGCCCGAGGCCATCTTCTACGGCGGCTACGCGCCCCAGGCCGCCCCCATGGCGCGCCAGATGAAGCAACTGGGCATCACCGCCAAGCTGCTGGGCGGCGACACGCTGTGCAGCCCCGAGATGGGCAAGCTGGCCGCGGACGCCGTGAACGACTTCGTCTATTGCGCCTACGCCGGCATGCTGATGGACGCCAACGACACCACCAAGGCCTTCCAGGCGAAGTTCAAGAAGCGCTTCGGCCAGAACCCCGACGTGTACGGCCCGGCCTACTACGACCAGGTCATGTTCATCGGCGAAGCCATGCAGAAGAGCGGCTCCATCGACCCCACCAAGGTCGGTGACTGGATGCGCCAGAACCCCTACAAGGGCGTGCTGGGCGAGTACGGCTACGACAACAAGGGCAACCGCCTGAAGGCACCGACCGTGGTCAACACCTTCAAGGACGGCAAGCCCACGCCGCTGGCCAGCCACTGAGACTGCCTGCAGGCACGCTGACGATGCGCACTTCCCGCCTCATCCACGTTGTGAGCTGCCACGCCGAGGGCGAGGTGGGCGATGTCATCGTCGGTGGCGTCGCGCCACCGCCCGGCGGCACGCTCTGGGAGCAGTCGCGCTTCATCGCGCGCGACCAGGGCCTGCGCCAGTTCGTGCTGAACGAACCGCGCGGCGGCGTGTTCCGCCATGTGAACCTGCTCGTGCCACCCAAGGACCCGCGCGCGGCCATGGGCTGGATCATCATGGAGCCCGAGGACACGCCCCCGATGTCCGGCTCCAACTCCATCTGCGTCGCCACGGTGCTGCTCGACAGCGGCATCGTGCCCATGCAGGAACCGCACACCCGCTTCGCGCTGGAGGCGCCCGGCGGCCTGGTCGAGGTCGTTGCCGACTGCCGCGCCGGCAAGGCCGAGCGCATCACGGTGCGTAACATGCCTTCGTTCGCCACGCGCCTGGACGCGCCGCTCGAAGTGCCGGGCCTGCCCACGCTCAGCGTGGACATCGCCTTTGGCGGCGACAGCTTCGTCATCACCGACCCGCACGCCCTGGGCTTCACGCTGCACCCGAGCGAGGCGCGCGCGCTGGCCGAGACGGGTTTTCGCATCACCCAGGCGGCCAACGAGCAATTGGGCTTTGCGCACCCGCTGCTGCCGGGCTGGGACCACATCTCCTTCTGCCAGTTCGCCGCCCCGCTGCAGTGGGAGGACGGCGTGGCCACCGGCCACAACACCGTCGTCATCCGCCCGGGCAAGCTCGACCGCTCGCCCACGGGCACCGGCTGCTCGGCGCGCATGGCCGTGCTGCACGCGCGCGGCGTGCTGCGCACGGGCGAGCGCTTCATCGGCCGCTCCATCATCGGCTCCGAATTCCACTGCCGCATCGAGGACACCACCAGCGTGGGCCACCTCGCGGCCATCGTGCCCAGCATCTCGGGCCGCGCCTGGATCACGGGCACGCACCAGCTCATGCTGGACCCGGCCGACCCCTGGCCTGCTGGCTACCGGCTGGCCGACACCTGGCCGATGCTTGAAACACAGACGCACCAACCATGAAACGCATCCAGATCATCGACTCCCACACCGGCGGCGAACCCACGCGGCTGGTGATCGGCGGCTTTCCCGACCTCGGCACGGGCAGCATGATGGAACGCCGCGCCCTGCTGGCCGAACAGCACGACGCCTGGCGCGCCGCCACGGCGCTGGAGCCGCGCGGCAGCGACGTGATCGTCGGTGCCCTGCTCTGCGCGCCGCAGGACCCGGCCAACACCGCCGGCGTGATCTTCTTCAACAACACCGGGTATCTCGGCATGTGCGGCCACGGCACCATCGGCCTGGTGGCCTCGCTGGCCTACCTGGGCCGCATCCAGCCTGGCGAACACCGCATCGAGACGCCCGTGGGCACCGTCACCACCACGCTGCACGACGACGGCTCGGTCAGCGTGCGCAACGTGCCCGCCTACCGCCTGCACCACCGCCTGCAGGTCCAGGTGCCCGGCCATGGCACCGTGACCGGCGATGTCGCCTGGGGCGGCAACTGGTTCTTCCTGGTCACCGAGCACCAGCAGCGCGTGGAAAGCAACAATATCGAGGCCCTGACCGACTTCGCCTGGGCCGTGCGCCAGGCGCTGGAGGCGCAGGGCGTGCGCGGCGACGACGGCGGCGTGATCGACCATGTGGAGCTGTTCGCCGACGACGCGCGCTTCGACAGCCGCAACTTCGTGCTCTGCCCCGGCCGCGCCTACGACCGCTCGCCCTGCGGCACCGGCACCAGCGCCAAGCTCGCCTGCCTGGCCGCTGACGGCAAGCTGCAGCCCGGCCAGGTCTGGCGCCAGGCCAGCATCATCGGCAGCCATTTCGACGCCAGCTACGCGCTGCAGGACGGCAAGGTCATCCCCACGCTGCGCGGGCGCGCCCACATGAGCGCGGAAGCCACGCTGCTGATCGAGGAGGACGACCCGTTCGGCTGGGGCATCCGCCTGTGAGTTCTACGGACGTCATCGTCATCGGCGCCGGCATCGTCGGCGCCGCCTGCGCCTACGAGCTGGCTGCTGCCGGCCTGACGGTGCAGGTGCTCGACGCACGCAAGGGCGGCGCCACGAATGCCGGCATGGGCCACCTCGTGGTGATGGACGACAACCCGGCCGAGCTGGCGCTGAGCCAGTCCTCCCTTGACGTCTGGCACCAATGGGGTCCGCGCATGACGGCCAACCAGCCGGCCTGCCAGTTCACCAACTGCGGCACCCTGTGGGTGGCCGCCAACGCCGAGGAAATGGCTGCCGCCGAGGACAAGCAGGAGCGCCTGCGTGCGCACGGCATCGCCTGCGAGCTGCTCGGCGCTGCCGCGCTCGCCGCTGCCGAGCCCCTGCTGCGCCCGGGCCTGGCGGGCGCGCTCAAGGTCGGCGGCGACAGCGTGGTCTACGCCCCCAACGCCGCCGAATGGCTGCTCCAGCATGCCGCACGCCCCGTTACCGTCGAGCAGGCCGAAGTCACGCGGATCGAGGGCCGCACGGTGCACCTGGCCGATGGCCGCCAGCGCAGCGCGGGCGCCGTGCTGCTGGCAGCCGGCATCGAGGCACCGCGCCTGTGCCCCGGCCTGCCCATCCGCCCCAAGAAGGGCCACCTGGCCATCACCGAGCGCCACCCCGGCCTGCTGCGCCACCAACTCGTGGAGCTGGGCTATATCACCAGCGCGCACCACAGCGACGGCACTTCGGTGGCCTTCAACCTGCAGCCCCGGCCCACGGGGCAGTTGCTGATCGGCTCGTCACGCCAGTTCGACACCACCGACCCGGCCGTGGAGAACGCCATCCTCGCGCGCATGCTGCGCCGCGCGCTGGAGTACGCTCCCGGCCTGGCCAACCTTGCCATCCTCCGCACCTGGACAGGCTTTCGCGCCGCCACGCCCGACAGCCTGCCCCTCATTGGCGCTCACCCCGACCGCGACGGGCTGTGGCTGGCCGTGGGCCACGAGGGCCTGGGCGTGACGACCGCGCCGGCGACGGCCCGGCTCATCGCCGCGCAGATGACGGGCGCCACGCCGCCCATCGACCCCGCGCCCTACGCGGCCACGCGCTTCGGCCTCTGAATCCGCAGTGCCATGACTTCTACCGTAAACATCCACATCGACGGCCAGGCCCTGGCCGTGCCCGCCGGCAGCAGCGTGGCCGCCGCGCTCGCACGCACGCCCGGCGGCTGCGCGCGCCGGTCGGTCAGCGGCGAAGCGCGCGCACCGTTCTGCGGCATGGGCATTTGCCATGAATGCCGCGTCACCATCGACGGCCGCCGCCAGCTCGCCTGCCAGACGGTGTGCCAGGACGGCATGCGCATCGACACCGGCATTCCCGCACAGCACCCATGACCAGCGCACTGCACTCCCCCGCCGCGCCCGTCCGGCGCTGCGACATCCTCATCATCGGCGCCGGCCCGGCCGGCATGGCGGCGGCTCTCACGGCCGCACCCAGCGGCGCTGCCATCGTGCTGGTGGACGACAACCCCGCCCCCGGCGGCCAGATCTGGCGCGACGGCCCCGGCGCCCACCTGCCGCCACTGGCGCGCGCGCACCGTGAGCGGCTGGCCGGCCTGCCCAACGTGCGCGTGCTCACCGGCACGCGCGTGGTCGGTCTGGGCGACACGCCCGCCACGGACACCGCCCCGGCCCTGCTGCTGGAAGACGGCCAACAGGGCTGGACCCAGCACTGCGGCCGCCTCGTCCTGTGCACCGGCGCGCGCGAACTGCTGCTGCCCTTCCCCGGCTGGACGCTGCCCGGCGTCACCGGCGCGGGCGGCCTGCAGGCGCTTATCAAGGCCGGCCTGCCGGTGCGCGGCCAGCGCATCGTCATCGCGGGCACCGGCCCGCTGCTGCTGGCCGCCGCGCACACCGCGCGCGAGGCCGGCGCCCAGGTGCTGCGCATCGCCGAGCAGACACCCTGGGGCCAGCTCGCGGCCTTCGGCCTGCAACTGCCGCGCTGGCCCGCCAAGGCCGTGCAGGCCCTGCCGCTGCTGCACCCGGCACTGCGCGCCGCCAGCCATGTGCTGGAGGCCCGGGGGACCAATCAGTTGCAGTCGGTGCGGCTGCAACGCGGCACGGACGAGGAGGTGCTGGAGTGCGAGCGCCTGGCCTGCGGCTTCGGCCTGGTGCCCCACACCCACCTGGGCCAGATGCTGGGCTGCGCACTGAATGACCGCCAGGGCCTGGCCGTGGACGCGGTGCAGGCCACCGCCGTACCCGGAGTGTTCGCGGCCGGCGAGTGCACGGGCTTTGGCGGCAGCGACAAGGCGCTCGTCGAAGGCGCCATGGCGGGCCACGCCGCCGCAGGCGACACCACCGCCGCGCTGGCCCTGGCACCGCAGCAGGCACGCTGGCAGAGTTTTGCCGATGCGCTGCACCAGCGCTTCGCGCTCTCGCCCCAACTGCGCAGCCTGCTGCGCCCCGACACCCTGGTCTGCCGCTGCGAGGACGTGCGCCACGCCGACCTGGCGCCGCGCGCGGGCTGGATCGACGCCAAGCTGCACACACGCTGCGGCATGGGCCCCTGCCAGGGGCGCGTGTGCGGCGCGGCGGCACAATTCCTCTACGGCTGGACGCCCGCGCCTGCGCACCACCTGCTGGCCCCCGCCCGCATCGCCACGCTGGCGGGCATTGACGAAAGCACCCCATGAGCACCACCCCTTCCACCGACATGGTTCGCATCCCCCTGCCCGAGTTGAACGAGCTTGCCTGCCGCGTGCTGCTGCGCCAGGGCCTTTCGCAACCGCACGCCGAGGCCATGGCGCGCACCATCGTCGCCGGGCAGCGCGACGACTGCCAGTCGCACGGCGTGTACCGCCTCGTCACCTGCGCGCACACCATCCGCGCGGGCAAGGTGGACCTGCAGGCCGAGCCGGTGGTGTCGCCTGCCAGCGGCGCCGTGGTGCGCGTGGATGCGCGCTACGCCTTCTCGCCCCTGGCCTTCGAGCGCGGCCTGCCCGCCCTGGTGGAAGCCGCGCGCACGCACGGCCTGGGCGCGCTGGTCATCCAGCACTGCTTCCATTTCTCGGCGCTGTGGCCCGAGATCGAGGCCATCACCGCGCACGGCCTGGCCGCGCTGGCGCTCACGCCCAGCCACGCCTGGGTGGCGCCGGCGGGCGGCCACCAGCCGGTGTTCGGCACCAACCCCATCGCCTTCGGCTGGCCGCGCCCGGGGCCCACGCCCTTCGTGTTCGACTTCGCCACCAGCGCCATCGCGCGCGGCGACCTGGAGCTGCACCGCCGCGCGGGCAAGCCCCTGCCGCCGGACTGCGGCGTCGATGCCCAGGGCCAGCCCAGTACCGACCCCGTGGCCATCGCCCAGGGCGCCATGCGGACCTTTGGCGGTCACAAGGGCTCGGCGCTGTCGGCCATGGTGGAGCTGATGGCCGGCGCCCTGATCGGCGACTGGATGAGCCGCGAGTCGCTGGCCTTTGACGCGGGCGCGGGCGCCGCGCCCTGCCATGGCGAGCTGATCCTGGCCTTCGACCCGGCGCGCCTGAGCGGGGGCGACCCAGCCGCGCACCAGCAGCGCGCCGAAGAGCTGTTTGCCGCCATCACCGGCCAGGGCGCGCGCCTGCCCTCGCAGCGCCGCTACGAGGCCCGTGCGCGCAGCCTGGCCGAGGGCGTGGCCGTGCCGCGCGCGCTGTACGCGGAAATCCTCGCACTGGCTGGTTGAGACACCCCTGAAAGACAAGGCACCGCCGCCATGCTCCCTGATCCCAGCAGCCCCGCGACCCCGACGCCGGACCCGGCGCACATTCCCAAGCGGCGCGCCGCCGACATCGCCTACGACGCCATCGAAACGCTGATCTCCACACTGGAGATGCGCCCGGGCAGCCCCGTGGTGGAGGCCGAAATCGTCGAGCGCACCGGCCTGGGCCGCACGCCCGTGCGCGAGGCGCTGTTGCGCATGGTTTCCATCGGCCTGATCGTGCAGCAGCCGCGGCGCGGCCTGACGGTCTCGGCCATCGACCTGGCGGACCACCTCGACGTGATCCAGACCCGGCGCGTGCTCGAATGCCTGATCGCCGCCTGCTCCGCGCGCCGCGCCACCGCGCCCCAGCGCGCCGACATCCTGCGCTGCGCCGAGCACATGCTGCAGACGGCGGACAGTGGCGACCTCGACGCCTACATGCGCGCCGACCATGAGCTGGACGTCGTGAACCACGAGGCCAGCCAGAACCACTCGGCCGTCAAGTGCGTGGTGCCGCTCATCGTGCAGTGCCGCCGCTTCTGGTACGCCTACCAGCACCAGGGCGACATCACCGAGGGCGCCCGCGCCCACATGGCGCTGGCCCAGGGCATTGCCACAGGCAACGAGGCCGCCGCCGTGGCAGGAGCAAACCAGCTCATGGACTACCTGGAACATTTCGCACGCCGCGTGATTGACCGCTGAGCGCGACGGCTGCACCGCCAGGTGGCACCAGAAACTATGCTTTTCATAGCATCTGCCGCTTTCTGCATAAGCCCTGCAGCCAAAAATGGCATCTATTTGCCAAATTTGTGCCCGGCCGCCAGAAGCCACCGCTGGCGTGCCTATAATCAAGGGTTTCGCGGGCGTCGTTCAATGGCAGGACCTGAGCTTCCCAAGCTCAAGACGTGGGTTCGATTCCCATCGCCCGCTCCAGCTTCCCAGCAGGGAACGCTTTCAGGATTGCCTTCAATCCTTGCGCTGCTTCTTTTTCTGTAGCAGTACCCCCTTCAAATTCCTCGATCACGCCCTCAATGACTGCTGTCTTGAGGTCGTAGCCCGCAATCTCTGCGAGCCTTGCTCGCGTGCGTAGATTGCATGGTCGTTCGCCCGTTTTCATCTGCGTGATGTTCGACTTGTGCATGCCGAGCATCCCCGCTAGCTGCTTCTGACTGCCGGCCTTTTCGGCTGCTGCCTCGATGAGTTGCTGCAAGCTCATGGTTGCCATTTTGCTGAACTCCTTGTAGGCTCTGGTTTCCATATTTGCCAACCGTTGGCAAATATGGCAATCATAAACAGGAGCCGGCATGCCCCCCACCCCTCACGTTTGCTCATCCCCTGCCACCCCAACGGCACCGGCTAGCTTGCCGGCTCCAGCCGATGCCGGGCAGGGGGTGGGCATCCTTCAGCGGCGTCTCTTGGCCTTTTGCGCCTGGCGCTGTTCGTCTCTGATGGCCTTCATCTGGGCCTTCCATTCATCGCGCTCTTTGCGTCGCGCTTTCTTTTCCTGGACAACGAAATACGTTCGGATCGCGCCGACGGTGATGGCGATGCCTGCGGCGGCGAATACGTATGTAACGATTTCAGTTGGTAGTGCCACGGAAGTTCCTCTCTGGTTGTTTGTGCTGCTGATCGTCGCTTGGACGCTCGTTGCCCTGGCCATTTTCCATTGGCTCATGGTGCCGCTGCTCGGCTGGATTGCGGACCGCATCGTGGACAAGAAATGAGCATCGACTCTATCCCCGGCCAATCCGGCGCCGGCATGCTCGACATGTTCAACGCCCCCGCCCCCGTCCGCACCTGGCTTGTCCAGCTGCTCCCCGGCATGTGCGCGCCTGGTGAGAGCTGCGTCAAGCGCTTCAGGTCCGTCGATGCCTTCGACGGCTACGTGCGCCAGGTCCGCGCATCGGGCTACCCCGTTTCTTTCACCTCGCCCTTCACGGCCATAGTGGAGGCTCGCCCATGACGACGACGGTATTTCACGACTCCCCCCCATCCGAAGGGGGGGCGGTGTCCTGGCGCGTGCGCCCGGTCCCGGCTGTTGGCGCGGCAGCGCCTTCCGCCCGTGCTGTAACACGGGTGGAAAGTTCATCCGTCACGGCCTCATCGGATCGCGCGGCCAAGATCGATTGGTTGAATGCCACGTTCGATCATCCGGCCATGAGCCTTTCCGGCCTGGTGCAGTTCATCAGCGCGATCACTGATGGGATGGTCACCGCGCAGCAAGACGGCGGGCTGTTCGGCTTTACAGAGCGCCATCGCATGACGGCCCACCTGGCCGACGGCTCGCGCGTCGAAATCGGCTCCATCGCCCTCGGCGGCGAATCACAAAAAGGCCGTTGGCTCCTGCAACTCAACGGCAAGGGCTGTGGCCTCGTCAATGACTGGACCAGCCTGCAAGAGCTCCTTGAAGGCCTCAAGGCCGAACTCTCGCGCGTAGACCTGGCGGTCGACTTCCTAGACGGTGAATACACGGTTGACGACGCCGTGACCCTCTACGACCAGGGCGCATTCATCAATCGTGGGCGAAACCCTCAGCTGGACATACAGGGCGCCTGGCACGAAAGCGGCACGAAGGGACGAACCATGTACGTCGGAAAACTCAAGAACGGCAAGACGCTGTGTGTCTACGAAAAGGGGCGCCAGCAGAACATGCCGGACAGCAACTGGACGCGCTTCGAGGTGCGCCTGGGCAACCGCGATCGCGTCATTCCCCTGGACGTTCTCACGAACCCGGACCGTTATTTCACGGGCGCCTATCCGGCCCTCTCTCACATGCTCGAAGCAGCGGCCGAGGCCATCCCCACGCTGCAGGAAGAGACCAAGGGCAGCTTGGCCCACGGCCTCTACCACCTGGAACGCTGCTACGGCAAATACATGCACCAGGCGCTCGAAATCACAGGCTGCACCTCCGCCGATCTCATCGAGGAGGTGCGCGTCATCGGAATGCCCAAGAGGGTAGACCCAGCCGGCGGGAGTGCCGGCCTCGCATGGCCCGAGTTACAGGCCCAAATCGAAAGGATCAGACCGTCATGAGCACCGTAGTAGCCTCCTCAACTCAGGGAAAGACCATCCCCATGCAAGTCACCATCAAAGGCCGCATCGACGCGGCGCGCCGCCACGAAAAGAACGCATACACGCGCATCGTCACGCCCGCCCCGGACCTCTACAGCCGGCCGCAGACCGTCGAAGTTCGCAGCAAGCAGCGCCTCGGCCAGGTCGGTGACGAGATCACGGTCCAGGCCGTGCTCGGTGGCTACACCCGCAAGCCCTTCCGCAGCGTGGACAAGGAAACCGGCGAGACGTCCATGGTCACTCCGGTGGACATGACGCTCGATGCCGTCGAGTGATCCCGCACTGTGGCCGACCCCGTCTCCATCACCTGCCCCAGCACCTGCACGGTGACTGTTGTCCATGAATTAAGTCTCCCTCCGCTGCAGTTGACTGCTTCTGAGGGAGCGCAAATCGCCGTTGCCATCCTGGCGATTTGGGCAATTGCCTATGGCTTCCGGGCCTTGGTCCAAATGCTCAAGAAAACGGATGGTGAATCTTCATCTGAAAGTGAGTGAACTATGGAAATCCAGAAAACCATGAATCGCGCCCTGGTCGGTGCCGGTGCCCTCGTTCTCGCGAGCGCTTCTCATGCCGCTGCTATCGACGTCGGCGACATCGTCAGCGACATCGCTGCGCAGGCCGCGCCCGTGGCCCTGATCGGCGGTGCTGTGCTGCTGCTCGTCGTGGGCATCAAGGCGTTCCAGTGGGTGCGCAAGGCGCTCAGCTGATCTCGCGGTCCCTGTCCGGCCGGCAGGGGCCTTTTCAATGCGTCCGTGTCGGGCGCGTCGCAAAGGCTCAAATGGGGATATTCATCATTATTGCAATATTGGGGGCGGCATGGCTAATATTTACCGCCTGATAATTTCCCTTTTCTTTGCGTTTATTGTTGCATTGCCGGATCGCGTTTTCGCATTCCCGCAGTCGATGCAGTATTTCATCAGTGCATTTGACGGTAGCGGGCAACTCGGTCCATTCGGTTCTCCTGGCGGTGCTTGTGGCCCGTGGTATAACTCCTTCACAGGCAAGAATTTACCCCATGGCAAGGATATGGGTTATTTGCCGTCCCCTGGGGTTTACGGCACGTGCACTGCTGGTGATGGTACAAACTGGTTTTTCGGCTCCCCTGTCGGTGGCCGCATGTCATGCCCGGCTAATTCGACAGATAATGCCGGTGACTGTAGTTGTAATTCCGGTTATGAGGAAAAATCCTCCACATGTGAGCCTGTTTTAAGCCCGTTAGATAAATGGTGCAAGGATTTCGAGGGTGCGCCTTGGAATGGCATGGAGACCGAGCGTAAATATTCAGATACGCCGAGCAGTTTTCAGTCTTGCGCGCGTAGTCCTTTCTGGGACCCCGAAGATTTTCCCGGTAAGGGCTGTCTCTATAATGTGCAGAAAGAATGGGGCGCTCAATCTCGGACCGACGGTAAATACTATACATACGGTAATGGCGTCGGTGCTGGTGTTCCGTGCGATATTGGCCCTGGTGCTGATCCCGAAAAAAAAGAGGCGAAAAATCCTGAGTGTGAATCGGGGCAGCCTGGGGTCGTTAATGGAGTGAAAGTCTGTGTTCCTTATCTTCCCGAGACGATAGAGCGTAAGCAAACCGAGAATAAAAACACGAAAACTACTTGCTCCGGTGGTACTTGCACCACGACGACGACGACGAAAACGTCAAGCTCGGAAAAGCCAGTGTTTGATTCATCTTCACCCAATCAGGGTGGCTCGGATGGCACTGGTAGCGGCGTACCTCGAACCTACGGCTGGAAAGAGGGCGGTTCAGGTGAGGGCGGCGGTAAAGATATACCGGCTCCTGGCTCGATCGCCGATGGCTGGGACCGTGATAAGCCGGTGGAGACGCAGCGCGAGACCACAAAAGAGCAGACGAAAAACGCGGATGGCTCTTTAAGTCCTGTCAAAGTGACAGAGCGCACTACGTCTAGTCAAGTCGGTGCGGATGGCAAGGTTACGACGGCCACGGAAACGCGCTCCTGGTATGAGGATTCGTCTGGTAATCGCGTCGGTGATATTAATAATGAGTCTGGCGAGGTCAAGAGAGAGGATAAAAGAACCTTTTGCGAGGAAAATCCCAAATTGACCATTTGCCGCGATTCTGCGTTTTCTGGCGCTTGTGGTGTCGATTTTAAATGCGACGGTGACGCAATACAGTGCGCCATTGTGCGCGAGCAGCACAATCGCAATTGCAAGCTGTTCGACCTCAAGAGTCTGGAATCCGAGCTCTACGAAAAAGAAAAGAACAAAGAGGGCGACCAGACAAAAGAGCTGCCAGGCAATGAGACAATCGATATGAACAATCGAATTAAAACCGATGACCTCCTGGGCGGTGGTGGCGGCATAATGGACGTCAATATTACGGTCTGGAATCGCAGTATCACGCTGCCTTTTTCTCAGCTTAATTCCACGCTGCAATATCTCGGGAATATCCTCGTTGCTATTGCCATGCTTTCTGCAGTCCGCATTATCGGGGGTAAATGATGCCTGTCTTTCTTGCTGCCCTCGGCGGCGTTCTTATTAATGTCGTCGGCACAATCGTCGGTCGCGTCATGATTGCGCTGGGCATCGGCGTCGTCACATATACCGGCGTCGGGGCCTCCGTAGACTTCCTCAAGTCTCAAGCCATTGCGAATTTCAATTCGCTGCCGCCCGAGGTATATACCATTCTCGCAATGCTTAAGGTCGGATCAGCAATTAATATCGTCGTCAGTGCCATCATGGCCCGCATGGTGCTTGATGGTCTTACCTCGGATACGTTTAAACGCTGGGTTATCAAGTAATGCTTTATCTCGTCACGGGCGCTAATGGCGCAGGCAAGACTCTCAATACACTCAAATGGGTTCGTGAGCGCCAGATAAAAGAGGGGCGGCCCGTTTGTCATAATGGGCGATTTGAGCCCGTCGAGGGCGGCGAGCTTTCAAGCTGGAAGAAAATCGACATTCAGAAATGGCAGGACGAGCCTGACGGCACGATTTTTCTTGTCGATGAATGCCACAATGATTTTCCGCAGCGGCCCGCTAGTGCCAAACCGCCTGAGTACGTCCAGATGCTGGCCGAGCATCGGCGTCGTGGCTTTGATTTCTACCTTGTCACACAGCACCCACAAAACATCGACTCGTTCGTTCGACGGCTGATCGGTTCCCCGGGCTGGCATCGGCACTTAAAGCGCGCGTTCGGCGGTGATCTGGTTAGTGTCCAGGAGTATCCGGCTGTCAACGCGCAGTGCGAGAAGCAAGGCGCGGGAAAAAACGGCGAGGTCACCATGGTGGCCTTTCCGAAAGAGGTTTATAGCTGGTATCGATCCGCAAGTCTCCACACTGGAAAAAAGCGAATCCCGAAAATCGTCTGGCTTCTTGCTGCCGCTGTGGTGCTCGTCCCCACAATGTTCGTGCTCGCGTTCAAGACCGTTGGCAAAACCAGTCTTGACAAGATTCAGAAAGCCAGCCCTGCGCCCATGGCCGGCGTGCCTGCCCAGCGTGCCGCTGGGCCTGTCGCAGCGCAGGCTATCAGCGTCGGTGACTACATTAAGGCGCGCGAACCTCGGCTTCCTGACCTTCCTCATACTGCGCCCGTTTATGACGATGTGACGAAACCGGTCACTGCGCCTTATCCCGCCGCGTGTGTCTCGTTTAAAGGTGAGTGCAGGTGCTATACACAGCAGGGCACGCGCATGATCGTTTCGGCCATGCTGTGCACTCAAATCGTTGAGCGCGGCTACTTCGTTGACTGGGACACTTCGCGGGGCGTGAAGACCGTTTCCGTGGCTTCTGAGCCCGCCCGTCCCGCGTCCGCTGCGGTTGCCGAACAGCGAGTCCAGACGGTGCCCATGCCTTCGCCCCGTGGTCGCCAGCCCGGTGAGATTACCCAGGCGGACATTCCCGAGGTTCTCGGCCTGCGCAATCCCGCGATGCGTGGAACGCGCGATGGCGGCATCACTGTTGCTGAAGGTGCTCGCTGAGTCTTTAGCGCTTTTCTGTTGAGCAATGGGGACCCATGCAGCGCGAATAGCGCGGCCCCGCAGGGGTGCATGGGGCTGGGGGTATGGGGGTGCAGACCCCCCATGTCGTGCAGTCGTTCGACCCGTGCCCGGCACAGTGCGCGCAGTGCTCAATCATTCACGGGGTGAGGCCTTAGGCCGAGGGGCTCTGCCCCTGCGCAAGGGATCGTTAGTCGGTTCACCGATTGAGACGCGCGGCCAGCACCAGGGGACACAAAGCGACTGACGCGCCCCGCAGGACAAGTGCCATGCCCCCCGCGCGCAATGAGGCTCCCTGTAGTGCTAGTGCGCTGCCCCGCGCATAGCCGGGCCAGGACGCAAGCGAAGCGCGGCCAGGCCCGGCTATGAGCGTGCAGCGCCCCTTGCACAAGTGAGGCACCCCGAGCACGGGTGCAAAGCCCCGCAGGACAAGTGCACGGCCCCGAGCGTTAGAGACGCCCTGGCGCTGGCTGCGTGGCTCAACAGCCACTGCTGCTAGAGCCCGGTCGGCGAAGCCGATGCGCCATGGACCTATCGCATGCCACTGACCTTGGCCTGAAAACGCAACATTCGTGGGGTCGGCATTTCGAGCTTTTGGCTATTGCCCGCAGCTCCTAGATTTCCTTTGAGGAGGAAAGCTGAATGCACATTGGATATGCCCGCGTTTCGACAGTCGAGCAGCACACAGCGCTGCAGCTTGATGCCCTGCGCAAGGCAGGCTGCGAGACCATCTACCAGGAAAAGCAATCTGCTGTGAAGGCCCGGCCAGAGCTCGAGAAGTGCCTCGCAGATCTGCAGCCTGGCGACGTGCTCATCGTCTACAAGCTCGACCGATTGGCCCGCAGCTTGAAGCACCTGCTATTCGTTCTGGAGCGCCTGGAAGCCGCCGGCGCTGGGCTGCGCAGTGTCACCGAGCCTGTGGACACATCCACGCCCATGGGCAAGCTCATCATTCAGGTGCTGGGGGCCGTCGCCGAGTTTGAGCGCACGCTGATCCGGGAGCGCTCCATTGCTGGCCAGGTCGCCGCCATCAAGCGTGGCGTGAAGGTGGGCAGTCGCCCGAAGAAAATTTCAGAGGATCAGGCCGAGGAGATCAAGCGGCTTTACGCAGAGGGCAACCACACTTTGGCAAGCCTGGGCAAGCTCTACAGTTGTTCGCATACAACGATCAGGCGAACGATATATGGGGATGAGCGGGACAGAATGGTCGTGCTGAAACACTACCTTTAAGCCAGACGAGGAACCCGCGCCAAGACGTGGGTTCGATTCCCATCGCCCGCTCCAAATAGCTATCTCATTAGGCATCACCCCCCACAACCCGTTGACTCTACTGGAGCAACGGGTTTTTTGTTGTTTTTCAGGGGTTCACTGACCGGCA
>NZ_BBJX01000023.1 GCF_000739995.1 Comamonas granuli NBRC 101663
CGACGGATAGCAAGGTAGGCACACCATGTCCAAGCAAAAAATCCGTATCCGCCTCAAGGCGTTCGACTACAAGCTGATCGACCAGTCCGCGGCCGAGATCGTCGAAACCGCCAAGCGCACCGGCGCCATCGTCAAGGGCCCGGTCCCGCTGCCCACGCGCATGAAGCATTTCGACATCCTGCGCTCGCCGCACGTCAACAAGACCAGCCGCGACCAGCTCGAGATCCGCACGCACCAGCGTCTGATGGACATCGTGGACCCCACCGACAAGACGGTGGACGCCCTGATGAAGCTCGACCTGCCCGCGGGCGTGGACGTCGAAATCAAGCTGCAGTGATGCATGCGCCTGGCGGGCGCCCTGCCAGCCAGGCCTTCTTGTAACGCGAACTTGCTTGCAAAAGCGGTTCGCGTTATAATTTGCGGCTTCGCCCTTTTTGCGTTTGTGAACAAGCGCAGCAGGCGGAGTTTTATCAACCGCCTTTCATGCGCACAGCGTGCGCAACGCCGGGGCCAATTGCAGTCGCGGCGGTGAAAGTTTTGGAGAAAACCAATGAGTCTGAGCACCTCCCTGGGGTTGCTGGGCCGCAAGGTGGGCATGATGCGCCTGTTCACTGATGATGGGGACGCAGTGCCCGTCACGGTGGTGGATGTGTCCGGCAACCGCGTGACCCAGGTCAAGACCCAAGAGAACGATGGCTATGTGGCCCTGCAGGTCACCTATGGTTCGCGCAAAGCATCGCGCGTGACCAAGCCCGAAGCCGGCCACCTTGCCAAGGCAGGCGTGCAAGCCGGTGAAATCATCCGTGAATTCCGCGTGGCGGCAGAAACCGCCGGCAAGTACGCCGCGGGCGCCACGGTGCCCGTGACCGATGTGTTTGCCGTTGGCCAGAAGGTCGATGTGCAGGGCACGACGATCGGTAAGGGCTATGCCGGCACCATCAAGCGCCACAACATGGGCTCGCAGCGCGCCTCGCACGGCAACAGCCGTTCGCACAACGTGCCTGGCTCCATTGGTATGGCGCAGGACCCCGGGCGCGTGTTCCCGGGCAAGCGCATGACCGGCCACATGGGCGACGAAACCGTCACCACGCAAAACCTCGACGTGGTGCGTGTCGATGAGGCCCGCCAGCTGCTCCTGATCAAGGGTGCCATCCCCGGCGCCAAGGGCGGCTTCGTGACCGTGCGTCCGGCCGTCAAGGCCAAAGTTTCCAAAGGAGCGAACTAATGCAGCTCGAACTCCTGAATGACCAGGGCCAGGCCGCATCCAAGGTGGATGCGCCCGAGACCGTGTTTGGTCGTGAATACAACGAAGACCTGGTGCACCAGGTCGTGGTCGCCTACCGCGCCAACGGCCGCCAGGGCACGCGTGCCCAGAAGGACCGCGAGCAGGTCAAGCACTCGACCAAGAAACCCTTCAAGCAGAAGGGCACCGGCCGCGCCCGCGCCGGTATGACCTCTTCCCCGCTGTGGCGTGGGGGCGGTCGCATCTTCCCGAACCTGCCGGAAGAAAACTTCACGCAGAAGATCAACAAGAAGATGTACCGCGCCGGCATGGCGTCCATCCTGTCGCAACTGGCGCGCGAAGGCCGCCTGGCGGTGGTGGACTCCATCAAGGTGGATTCGCCCAAGACCAAGGTGCTGGCCGACAAGTTCAAGGCCATGAACCTGCCGTCCGTGATGGTGATCGCCGATCAGGTCGATGAGAACCTGTACCTCGCGTCGCGCAACCTCAAGGGCGTGTTCATCGTCGAGCCGCGCTATGCCGACCCCGTCTCGCTCGTGCACTTCAAGAAGGTGCTCGTGACCAAGGGCGCACTCGACCAACTCAAGGAGATGTTCGCATGAGCACGCTCAAGTTTGACGAAGGTCGTCTGATGCAGGTCCTCGTGGCTCCCATCGTGTCCGAAAAGGCCACCATGGTTGCCGAGAAGTCCAATGCTGTGACGTTCAAGGTGCTGCAGAACGCTACCAAGCCCGAAATCAAGGCCGCCGTGGAACTGATGTTCAAGGTGGAAGTGAAGGGCGTTTCTGTGGTGAACACCAAAGGCAAGACCAAGCGCTTTGGCAAGACCATGGGCCGCCGCGACAACGTGCGCAAGGCCTATGTCACGCTCAAGGAAGGTCAAGAGCTGAACCTGTCCGGGGAGGCTGCGTAAACCATGGCTGTGATCAAACTCAAACCCACCACCCCGGGCCAGCGTGGCACGGTGAAGGTGACGCGCGACCACCTGCACAAGGGCGAGGGCTATGCCCCGCTGCTGGAGCCCCAGTTCCAGAAGGCAGGCCGCAACAACAACGGCCGCATCACCACGCGCCACAAGGGCGGTGGCCACAAGCACCACTACCGCGTGGTCGATTTCTGCCGCGACAAGGATGCCATCCCTGCCAAGGTCGAGCGCATCGAGTACGACCCCAACCGCACGGCCCACATCGCTCTGGTGTGCTATGCCGACGGTGAGCGCCGCTACATCATCGCTCCGCGCCACCTGGAAGTGGGCGCCTCCATCGTGAGCGGCTCCGAAGCGCCCATCCGCGTGGGCAACACGCTGCCGATCCGCAACATCCCCGTGGGTTCGACCATCCACTGCATCGAGCTCAAGCCCGGTGCCGGTGCGCAGATCGCCCGTTCGGCGGGTGCTTCGGCCACGCTGCTGGCACGCGAAGGCGTGTACGCCCAGGTGCGCATGCGCTCGGGTGAAGTGCGCAAGATCCACATCGAGTGCCGCGCCACCATCGGTGAAGTGGCCAATGAGGAACACAACCTGCGCCAGATCGGCAAGGCCGGCGTGAAGCGCCACATGGGCATTCGCCCCACGGTGCGCGGTATCGTCATGAACCCGGTGGACCACCCCATGGGTGGTGGCGAGGGCCGCAGCAAGAGCGGACGCCATCCGGTCGACCCATGGGGCAACCTGACCAAGGGCTACCGGACCCGCAACAACAAGCGCACGCAGAACATGATTGTTTCGCGTCGCAAGAAATAAGGACCTCCGCAAATGACTCGTTCTCTGAAAAAGGGTCCGTTTGTGGACCACCACCTGCTGGCCAAGGCCGAGAAGGCCGTTGCCACGAAGGACAAGAAGCCCGTCAAGACCTGGTCGCGCCGCTCCATGGTGCTGCCCGAGTTCATCGGCCTGACCATTGCCGTGCACAACGGCAAGCAGCACGTGCCGGTGTACGTGACCGACCAGATGGTCGGTCACAAGCTCGGCGAGTTTGCGCTGACCCGGACCTTCAAGGGTCATCCCGCCGACAAGAAGGCCAAGAAGTAAGGAATAGAACATGTCTGAAACACGTGCTGTTCTCCGTGGCGTGCGCTTGTCGGTCGACAAGGGCCGTCTCGTCGCCGACCTGATCCGCGGCAAGAAAGTGGACCAGGCCCTCAACATCCTGGCGTTCACGCAGAAAAAAGCTGCGGGCATCGTCAAGAAGGTGCTGGAGTCGGCCATTGCCAACGCCGAGCACAACGATGGTGCCGACATCGACGAACTGAAGGTCAAGACCATCTACGTCGAGCAGGGTGCCACGCTCAAGCGCTTTACCGCGCGCGCCAAGGGCCGCGGCAACCGCATCAGCAAGCCGACCTGCCACATCTACGTGACCGTGGGTCAATAAAGGCCAGAGGAAGACTATGGGACAGAAAATCCATCCTACCGGCTTCCGCCTGGCGGTCAGCCGCAACTGGGCCAGCCGCTGGTACGCCAGCAACCGTGACTTCGCCGGCATGCTGGCCGAAGACGTCAAGGTGCGCGACTACCTCAAGGCCAAGCTCAAGAACGCCGCCGTCTCGCGCGTGCTGATCGAGCGTCCCGCCAAGAACGCCCGCATCACCATCTACTCGGCACGTCCGGGCGTGGTGATCGGCAAGAAGGGCGAGGACATCGAGACGCTGAAGAAGGAACTGGCCACCCGCCTGGGCGTGCCTGTGGCCGTCAACATCGAGGAAGTGCGCAAGCCCGAAATCGATGCCAAGCTGATTGCCGACTCCATCACCCAGCAGCTCGAGAAGCGCATCATGTTCCGCCGCGCCATGAAGCGCGCCATGCAGAACGCCATGCGCCTGGGCGCCCAGGGCATCAAGATCATGTCCTCGGGCCGTCTGAACGGTATCGAAATCGCCCGTACCGAGTGGTACCGCGAAGGCCGTGTGCCCCTGCACACCCTGCGCGCCGACATCGACTACGGCACCTCCGAAGCCAAGACCACCTACGGTGTGATCGGCGTGAAGGTGTGGGTCTACAAGGGCGATACCCTGGGCCGCGGCGACCTGCCTGCTGCCGAGACGCCGCGCCCTGAAGAAGAGCGCCGTCCGCGCGGCCCGCGCCGCGATGGCCGTCCGGGCGAGCGCGCAGGCGCTGGCCGCGGTGGCCGCCGCCCGGTTGGTACCAACGCCGCACCTGCCGACGGCAGCGACAAGCCCGTGGGCGCAGGTGCAGATTCCGTTAAGCGCGAACGCAAGACCGCGCCCGCTCCAGCGGCGGACGGTAAAGGAGAATAAATATGCTGCAACCCGCTCGCCGCAAATACCGCAAAGAGCAGAAGGGCCGTAACACCGGCATCGCCACCCGGGGCAACTCGGTGGCCTTCGGTGACTTCGGTCTCAAGTGCACGGACCGTGGCCGCCTGACGGCCCGCCAGATCGAGGCCGCGCGCCGTGCCATCTCGCGCCACGTCAAGCGTGGTGGCCGTATCTGGATCCGCGTGTTCCCGGACAAGCCCATCTCCACCAAGCCTGCCGAAGTGCGTATGGGTAACGGTAAGGGCAACCCCGAGTTCTACGTGGCCGAAATCCAGCCTGGCAAGGTCGTGTTCGAGATCCTCGGCGTGCCCGAAGAACTCGCTCGCGAGGCGTTCCGTCTGGCAGCTGCCAAGCTGCCCCTGCGCACGACCTTCGTCGCGCGCATGGTGGGCCAGTAATTCAGGAGAAACAGAGATGAAAGCTGCTGAACTGCGCCAAAAAGACGAGGCGGCCCTGGCTGCGGAAGTGAAGTCGCTGCAAAAGGCCCATTTCGGCCTGCGCATGCAAAAGGCCACGCAACAGCTGGGCAACACTGCCACGCTGAAGGCGACGCGCCGCGACATCGCCCGCGCCAAGACCATCCTGGCTGAAAAGCAAGCCGCCAACACCGCCAAGGCCTAAGGAGCGAACATGACGGAAGCCAAAAAATCCCTCAAGCGCACCCTGGTCGGCAAGGTCGTGAGCGACAAGCGCGCCAAGACCGTGACCGTGCTGGTCGAACGTAGCGTCAAGCACCCGATTTACGACAAGATCGTCGTCAAGTCGAGCAAGTACCACGCCCACGACGAGAACGGTGAGTACAAGCTGGGCGACACCATCGAGATCACGGAGAGCCGTCCGCTGTCCAAGACCAAGAACTGGGTGGCAACGCGCCTGGTGCAAAAGGCCGGTCTGGTCTAAGCCCAAGCAGCCCTGCGCTGCATGAAAAACAAAAACGACCCACAATCTGGGTCGTTTTTGTTTTTGGGGCGCCACACGGGGTGGCGCTTCGCACCAGGAGAAACTCATGATCCAGATCGGCGATACGCTGCCTGCCACCACCCTCATGGAATACGTGGAAACCGAGGGCAACGGCTGCAGCATAGGCCCCAACCCGGTGGACGTGCGCGCCGCCGCGGCCGGCAAGACCATCGCCCTGTTCGCCGTGCCGGGGGCCTTCACGCCCACCTGCTCGGCCAAGCATGTGCCGGGTTACCTGGAGAAGGCGGCCGAGCTGCGCGCCGCGGGCGTCGACGAGATCTGGTGCCTGGCGGTGAACGACGCCTTCGTCATGGGCGCCTGGGCGCGCGAGCAGCAGACGCAGGGCCAGCTGCGCATGCTGGCCGACGGCGACGCTGCATTTGCCCAGGCCACGGGCCTGACGCTGGACCTCACGGGCAAGGGCCTGGGCCTGCGCAGCAACCGCTATTCCATGCTGGTCAAGGACGGCAAGGTCGTGCGCCTGAACGTCGAAGCGCCCGGCAAGTTCGAGGTGAGCGACGCCGCCACCCTGCTGGGACAAGTGCGCGAAGCCGCTTGATGCTACTGATTTAAGAGCTGCTGGCGCCCGTCCCCAGGGCGCTGCAGCTCTTTTTTCTTGTATTCACCGGACCCGACACGGGCCGGGGGCTCACAGCGCGGCCTTGAGGTAGTGCGCACCCGCGATGGGGTTGTGGTAGTAGGGCGGGATTTCCTCGAAGCCCAGCTCGGCATAGAGCGCGCGGGCCGATTCCATGTCATCCAGGGTATCGAGCAGGATGTTGTCGTACCCGGCGATGCGCGCGGCATCCAGGATGCCCTCGGCCAGTTGCCGCCCCAGGCCGAAGCCGCGAAACGCCTTGCGCACATAGAGCCGCTTCATCTCGCAGGCGTTGGGGTAGTCGCAATTGTCCAGCGGGCGCATGGCACAGCAGCCGGCGTAGGCGCCATCGACCAGCGCCACGAGCAGGGCGCCGCGCGGCGCCGTGTAGTCGCCCGGCAGGCTGGCGAGCTCCTCGGTGAAGTTCTGGAAGCACAGGTCTATGCCCAGGCTGGCGGCGTACTCCTCGAACAGGGTGCGCACTTCGTCCCAATGCGCGGGGGTCTGGGGCGTCAGGAGCTGGATGGTGGGGGTGTCCACTTCTTGCAGGGGGCGATCAAGATACGGCCCCGCAGTGTACCCCCTCGCGCCGGCAGGGCCGGCTGCGGCCGGCGCGCGCCTTCAGGATTCGGCCAGGAGCTTCTCGATGAGCTGGTGCAACTGCGTGAAATCGGGGGCGCCCACATAGGTCTTGACGATGTCCCCGCGCTTGTTCAGCAGATAGGTCGTGGGGGTGATGCGCACATCGCCCCAGGCCTTGGCCACGGCGCCGGTATTGTCTATGGCCACCTTGAACGGCAGCTTGCGCGTTTCGGCGAAGTTGACGACATAGCTGGGCGGGTCGTAGCTCATGGCCACCGCCAGGGTGTCGTAGCCGCGCGTGTGGAACTTCTGGTGCGTCTCCACCAGCCCGGGCATTTCGGCCACGCAGGTCGTGCAGCTCGTGGCCCAGAAGTTCACCAGCACCACCTTGCCGCGCAGGTCCTGCGTGGTCTGCTGCGAGCCATCGAGCAGCACGAACGTGGACGTCGGCGCGGCCGACTGGCTGCACGCGGCCAACTGCAGCGCTGCTGCGCACAGCGCACCCAGCGCCAGGCGGCGCGGCCAGCGCGCGGGCCCGGCCGGCCCCGGGCGGGCGGCGGCGGTGGAGGGGGGAACAGAGGAGGGGGTCTCGGGGGTCATGCGGGCTCCAGGCCGGCCAGCACCCTGGTGCGGAGCTGCCGGACAAGGCGCGATTGTGCGCCAGCACGGGTTTCGAGTGCGTATCGGGACACAAGTTTCCTGCATCTGCGCCATGCGTTGCACGGCGCGCAGCCATAATGCAGGCGATGGCAGCCTCCACGAGCACCCGGATCTTTCTCATCGCCCATGCGCCTTTGGCAAGCGCCCTGCGCGCCTGCGCGCAGCACGTGTTCACCGATGGCGCGGCGCATCTGCTGGTGCTCGACGTGCCCGCCGATGCCGCCCCCGAGGACACGCTGGCGCAGGCCGAGCGCCTGCTGGGCCCGCCGGATGCCGGGCCGGTGCTGGTGCTGACCGATGTGTTCGGCGCCACGCCCTGCAACGTCGCGCAGCGCCTGCTGCGCGGGCGCGAGGCGCGCCTGCTGACCGGCGTCAACCTGCCCATGCTGCTGCGCAGCGTCTGCTACCGCAGCGAGCCGCTCGACGCCCTGCTGCAGCGCGCCCTGGTGGGCGGCACGCAGGGCGTGATGCAGGTGGCGCCGGCCGAACTCCCTGCCCCCCATTCCAAGAACAAGACGCATGATCAAGACGGCGACGACCATCACCAATAAACTGGGCCTGCACGCCCGCGCATCGGCCAAGCTGACCAAGCTGGCAGGCAGTTTCGACGCGGAAGTCTTCATGCGCCGCGGCGAGCGGCGCATCAACGCCAAGAGCATCATGGGCGTGATGATGCTGGCCGCAGGCATGGGCAGCGAGGTCGAAATCGAGACCGAGGGCCCGCAGGAGCGCGAGGCCATGGACGCGCTGCTGGCGCTCATTGGCGACAAATTCGGCGAAGGCGAGTGACCATGGCGGCCGCCCGCAGCGCGCAAGGAGAAGGGCCATGACATTCTCGATCGCGGGGCTGGCGGTCTCGCGCGGCATATCCATAGGGCGCGCGGTGCTTGCGGGCTCCGGCCGCATGGAGGTGGCGCATTACTTCATCGAGCCGGGGCAGGTCGAGGGCGAGATCGCGCGCGTGCGCAGCGGGCGCAACGCCGTGATCGCCGAGCTGCAGCGCCTGCAGGAGGACATCCCGGCCGACGCGCCGCAGGAGCTCACGGCGCTGCTCGACGTGCACCTGATGCTGCTGCAGGACGAAATGCTCACCAGCGGCGTCAAGCACTGGATCACGGAACGCCTCTACAACGCCGAGTGGGCGCTCACCACGCAGCTCGAAGTCATCTCGCGCCAGTTCGACGAGATGGAGGACGACTACCTGCGCGAGCGCAAGGCCGACCTGGAGCAGGTGGTCGAGCGCATCCTGCGGCACATGAAGGGCATGGTGCACCCCGTCGCCCAGCCGCACAGCCCGCGGCGGCGCACGCAGCAGGACCTGATGCTCGACGACACCATGGACGTGCCGCTGGTGCTCGTGGCGCAGGACCTCTCGCCCGCCGACCTGCTGCAGTTCAAGAAAAGCGTGTTCGCCGGTTTCGTGACCGACGTGGGCGGCAAGACCTCGCACACCGCCATCGTCGCGCGCAGCATGGACATCCCGGCCGTGGTCGGCGCGCGCAGCGGCAGCCAGCTCGTGCGCCAGGACGACTGGATCATCATCGACGGCGACGCGGGCGTGGTCATCGTCGATCCTTCGCCCATCATCCTCGCCGAATACGGCTACCGCCAGCGCCAGATCGAGCTCGAGCGCGAGCGCCTCACGCGCCTGCGCCACACGCCCGCGGTCACGCTCGACGGCGAGCGCGTGCAACTGCTGGCGAACATCGAAATGCCCCAGGACGCAGCCGCCGCCGTCGCCGCGGGCGCCGTGGGCGTGGGCCTGTTCCGCACCGAATTCCTGTTCATGGGCCGCGCGGGCAGCCTGCCCGACGAGGAGGAGCAGTACCGCGCCTACCGCGAGGCCGTCGAGGGCATGCAGGGCCTGCCCATCACCATCCGCACCATAGACATCGGCGCCGACAAGCCGCTGGACAAGGGCCACAAGGGCACCTCGCTCAACCCCGCCCTGGGCCTGCGCGCCATCCGCTGGAGCCTGGCCGACCCGGGCATGTTCCGCACCCAGCTGCGCGCGCTGCTGCGTGCGGCGACGCATGGCAAGGTGAACATCATGTTCCCCATGCTGGCGCACCCGGCCGAGGTCGAGCAAACCCTGGCACAGGTGCGCCTGGCGCAGGCCGAGCTCGACGCGCGCGGCGCCGTGCACGCACCCGCCGCGCTGGGCGCGATGATCGAGGTGCCCGCCGCCGCGCTCATGGTGCGCTACTTCCTGCGCCACTTCGACTTCCTCTCCATCGGCACCAACGACCTGATCCAGTACACCCTGGCCATAGACCGGGCCGACGAGGCCGTCTCCCACCTCTACGACCCCATGCACCCCGCGGTGCTGCGCCTGGTGGCCGACGTGATCGCCGCCGGGCGGGCGCAGGGCAAGAGCGTTTCCGTGTGTGGCGAGACGGCGGGCGAGGTGGGCATGACGCGCCTGCTGCTGGGCCTGGGCCTGCGCAGCTTCTCCATGCACCCGGCGCAGATCCTCGCCGTCAAGCAGGAGGTGCTGCGCGCGGACACGCGCAAGCTCGCCGGCTGGGCGCACGCGCTGGTCGATGCCGACCTTGCACCCAGTGCCGAATCGCTATTAAATCAATAGCTGGTAGCGCTTGTTGGATAAGCGCTGGAGGCCGATTCCATTCAAATTCAGCGTGCCCGCATGCCCAGTACGGCCGCGCCGATGATCATGGCCGTGGCCAGCGCCAGGCTGGCGCTGAAGGCGCGCCCGCTCACCAGCACCAGCAGGCTGGTCGAGGCCAGCGGCGTGAGGTAGCTCAGGATGCCGATGTGGCGCGCATCGCCCAGCTTGAGGGCCTTGTCCCACAGGTAGAACGAGGCCCCCAGCGGCCCCAGGCCCAGCACGGCCAGCAGCGCCCAGTCCCGGCCCTGCAGGCTGGCGGCGGGCTCCAGCAGCACGTGGCACAGCAGCGAGAGCAGGCCCGAGACCAGCCCGAACAGGCCGATGGCCGTGGTGGGAAAGGTTGCCACGCGCTTGGTCAGCAGCGAGTAGGTGGCCCAGATGAACGCCGCCGCGCCCGCCGCCAGGTAGCCCCAGGACAGGCTGGCGCTGAGCTCGCGCCCGCCGGTGATGGCCACCGCCGCGCCGCCAAAGCCCAGCAGCGCCGCGAGCACATGCGGCAGGCGCAGCGCCACGCCGGGCAGCACCACGGGGGCGAGCACCACGATGAACAGCGGCCACAGGTAGTTGACCAGATTGGCCTCCACGGGCGGCGCGTGGCGCAGCGCGATGAACAGCAGGAAGTGGTAGGCGAACAGCCCGTATACCCCCAGCGCCAGGGTGCGCAGCGGAATGCGCCACTGCGACGGATCGCGCAGCACCAGGGGCCAGGCCGGCACGCTGCCGATGACCAGGGCGATGCCGGTGAGCAGAAACGGCGGAATATGGGTCAGGGACACGCCCAGCGAAGCGAGCGAGGCCCACAGGGCGATGGCGCCCAGCGCGTACAGGTTGGCTTGCATGCGCGCAGCTTAACGGCCGGCCGGGCCGCGCGGCGCGGGTCCATCGTCGCGCAACGCGGGACTGGCGGGCGCAGCGGCGCGGCGCAGCGCCGCCGTCAGTGCCGAGGGCGAGCGGTAGCCCGTGCGGCGCGCGGCCTCGGCCACGGGAACGCCCTGGCCGCGCAGCCATTGCGCCTGCTCCAGCCGCAGGCTGCGCAGCCAGGCCATGGGCGGCAGGCCTTGTTCGTGGCGGCAGCGCTCGGCGAACTGGGCCGGGCTCAGGTGCGCGCGCTGCGCCAGGTCGGCCACCCCCAGGGGGCGGTGCCAGTGGGCGGCGACCCAGGTGCGCAGGGCGTTCCAGTCGATCGCCCGGCGGCGCCCCGCGCCGGGCGCGGCATGCGCGCTGCCCATGAGCCAGGACTCCAGCAGCAGTGCCGGGCCGTGCTGCTGCGCCAGGGGGCTGCCCTGCTGCAGCGCGGCGGCCAGGTAGCGCACCAGCGGCAGCGCCGGGGCAGAGGCGGCCGCAGGCTCCGGGCCCAGGCAGCGGGCCCAGTGGGGGTCGCAGCTGTCGAGCACCAGGCATTCGCTGCCCTGGGCCGAGGCAAAGTCATGGAGTGCGCCCGGCGCGATCACGCAGCCGGCCCCGCAGGCCAGGCGCATGCCGCGCCCGTCGATCTCCAGCTCCAGCGTGCCCGACAGCCCCCACAGGATCTGGAAATGCGCATGGCTGTGGCTGCCCGGCGCTGCGCCATAGCGCCGCACGGAAAGCGTGTCCATGTCCGGCCTGCGCCCCGCAGCGCCTCAGACGCCGGCCGACTGGGCCTGGCGGTCGGCGTGGTAGCTCGAGCGCACCAGGGCGCCCACGGCAGCGTGCGAGAAGCCCATCTCGTAGGCGGCCTTCTCGTACATCTTGAAGGTGTCGGGGTGCACGTAGCGGCGCACGGGCAGGTGGCTGCTGCTGGGCGCCAGGTACTGGCCGATGGTCAGCATGTCGATGCCGTGCGCGCGCATGTCGCGCAGCACCTGCAGCACTTCCTCGTCCGTCTCGCCCAGGCCCACCATGATGCCGCTCTTGGTCGGCACGCCGGGGTTCTGTTCCTTGAACTTCTTCAGCAGGTTGAGCGAGAACTGGTAGTCGGAGCCGGGGCGCGCTTCCTTGTACAGGCGCGGCGCGGTCTCCAGGTTGTGGTTCATCACATCGGGCGGGTCGGCCTGCAGGATGGCCAGCGCCTTGTCGTCGCGGCCGCGGAAGTCGGGCGTGAGGATCTCGATCTTGGTGCTGGGCGAGAGCGCGCGGATCTGGCGGATGCACTCGGCAAAATGGCCGGCCCCGCCGTCGCGCAGGTCGTCGCGGTCCACGCTGGTGATGACGGCGTACTTCAGGCGCATCTGCGCAATCGTCTGCGCCAGCTTCAGGGGCTCGTTCTGGTCCAGCGCGTCGGGCCGGCCGTGGCCCACGTCGCAGAAGGGGCAGCGGCGCGTGCACTTGTCGCCCATGATCATGAAGGTCGCCGTGCCGTGGCCGAAGCACTCGCCGATGTTCGGGCAGGAGGCTTCCTCGCACACCGTGTGCAGGTGGTTTTCGCGCAGGATCTTCTTGATCTCGTAGTAGCGCGTATTGGGCGAGCCGGCCTTCACGCGGATCCACTCGGGCTTCTTCAGCACCTCGGCCTGTTCGACCTTGATCGGAATGCGTGAGAGCTTGGAGGCGGCCTTGTGCTTGGCCAGGGGGTTGTATTCGGCGGTGGATTGCGCTTCGCGCACGACGTCGGAGGTGCTCATGGCGGTATTCAGGGGGCCAGCCGGACCGTGAGCTGTTTGCCCAGGACGCCAGCCACCTCTTCCCAAGTGGTGTGGACCCCGATTGTAGAAAGGTCGATGGTCTGCAAGCCAGCGTAGCCGCAAGGGTTGATGCGCGAGTAGGGTTCCAGGTCCATGGCCACGTTGAGTGCCACGCCGTGGTAGGTGCAGTGGCGGCTCACCTTGATGCCCAGCGCGGCGATCTTGCCCAGGCCGGTGAAGTCGGGCGCCACCCCCGGGCCCGGCGCGCCCTTGCGCGGGCGCTGCGGCAGCGCGGCGTGGCTGTGCGGGTCGTCCAGGCGCACATAAATCCCCGGCGCTGCGGCCACCCGGTGCCCGGTGATGCCGAACTGCGCCAGCGTGCGGATCACCGCTTCCTCGATGCGGTAGACGTATTCCTTGACGTAGTAGCCTGCGCGCTGCAGGTCGATGAGCGGGTAGGCCACCACCTGCCCGGGGCCGTGGTAGGTCACCTGCCCGCCGCGGTTGGTGGGGACGACGGCGATGTCCCTCGGGGCCAGCACGTGCGCCTGCGTGCCCGACAGGCCCAGCGTGAACACGGGCGGGTGCTCGCACAGCCAGAGCGCGTCGGGCGTCTGCGCCGTGCGCTCCTGGGTGAAGGCGCGCATGGCCTCGTAGGTCGGAAGATAGGGCACGGTGCCGAGGTGGCGGATGTCCATGGCGCGCGGTCCGTCAGAGCACGACCTTGACCATGGGGTGCGCCGTGAGCGCGCCGTACAGGCCGTCGAGCTGGCCGCGGCTGGTCGCCGTGACCGTCAGCGTCACGCTCAGGTAGTTGCCGCCGCGGCTCTCGCGCAGCTCGATGCAGGTCTCGTCGAACACCGGGTCGAACTGCCGCGCCACCGCCGCCATGGCTGCCACGAAGCCCTCGGCGCGCACGCCCATGACCTTGATCGGGAACAGGGAGGGGTATTCGATGAGGCTGTCCTGGCGGCTGCCAGGCGCCGGACCCAAAGGAGAAAGTGCCATGATTTGCTCTTGATTTGATAGCTGCTGACGCTGACCCATTATGCCAAAACGGCCGATTGGGCTATGAACCGGGTGGCGGGCGCGCGCGCCGGTGGTGGTTCGTCTGCGTTGGCGCCGCACCACATCCTGCAGGTCCCCGCGCGCTGCATTGCCGCATGGCGTCAGATAGCATTGCTGAACTGCCCGGGTTTTTACTTATAATCAAGGGCTTTGTGTAAGTTTCAGCCCATGACTGGAGGTGCGAGCCATGCGAAACATCGCTCCAGAAACAGAAGCTGAGGCTGAAGAACCTGACTTCAAGCCCCTGACCGCCGAAGAGGCGAGGGACTGGCGCAGGCGGCACCCGACACCGTCGGTGTGGCGCCTGGTGGCGGTACAGGCCCTTGCGGGGGTGCTCGTGGCGCTGCTGGCCTGGGGGGTGTCTGGTGCGTGGCCGGTGGCCTGGTCTGCAGGTTACGGTGCCCTGGCGGTCGTGCTTCCGGCGGCGGTGTTCGCGCGCGGCATGGCGCGCCAAAGGCATGCTGCCGGTGCGGCCATGGTTGGGTTCTTCGGGTGGGAGTTGGTCAAGATCATGCTGACCGTCGCCATGCTGGCGGCGGCGCCCCGGCTGGTGCCGCAGCTCAGCTGGCTGGCGCTGCTGGCGGGCATGATCGTGACGATGAAAACGTACTGGGTGGCGCTGCTGGCGCGGCCCGGTGTTGGAAAAACCGACTGACTTTTTGAGAGAAGAGTAGACCGATGGCCGCAGAAGCGAATGCCCCGACTGCCAGTGAATACATCGTTCACCACTTGCAGCACCTGCAGAACGTCAAACAGGGTTTCATCGTCGATTTTTCGGTGGTCAACATCGATTCCGTCGCGGTCAGCGTGGCGCTCGGCGTCATCATGCTGCTGATCTTCTGGTCTGCGGCGCGCAAGGCCAGCGCCGGCGTCCCGGGGCGCTTCCAGGCGGCGGTGGAGATCCTGGTCGAAATGGTGGACAACCAGGCCAAGGCCAATATCCACAATGCCGAGAGCCGCAAGTTCATCGCGCCCCTGGCGCTCACCGTGTTCGTCTGGATCTTTCTGATGAACGCCATGGACATGCTGCCGGTCGATCTGCTGCCCGTGCTGTGGCAGGGGGCGACGGGCGATCACCATGCCTATCTGCGCGTCGTTCCCACGGCCGACCTGTCCACCACCCTGGGCCTGTCGTCTGCCGTGCTGCTGCTGTGCTTCTACTACAGCGTCAAGATCAAGGGGCTGGGCGGCTGGATCCACGAGCTGTTCACGGCCCCCTTCGGCACCAGCAAGAACCCGCTGTTTGCTGCCATCCTGGGTGTGGTGAACTTCGCCATGCAGATGATCGAATACCTTGCCAAGACGGTGTCGCACGGCATGCGACTGTTTGGCAACATGTACGCTGGTGAGTTGGTGTTCATGCTGATCGCCCTGATGGGCGGCGCGGCTGCCATGTCGCTCTCTGGTGTGTTGCTCCCTCTGGGGCACATCATTGCGGGCTCTATCTGGGCGATCTTCCACATCCTGATCATCACCCTGCAGGCCTTCATTTTCATGATGCTCGCGCTGATTTACCTCGGCCAGGCGCATGAAGCCCACTGACCCTTTCCCTTTCCCTTTCCTTTCCAACCTTTCTTTTCATCACTAGGAGTCATCATGGAAAACATTCTCGGTCTCGTTGCTCTGGCTTGCGGTCTGATCGTGGGTCTCGGCGCCATTGGCGCTTCGATCGGTATCGCTCTGATGGGCGGCAAGTTCCTGGAATCTTCCGCTCGCCAGCCCGAGCTCATCAACGAGCTGCAGACCAAGATGTTCATCTTGGCCGGTCTGATCGATGCTGCCTTCCTGATCGGTGTGGCCATCGCCCTGCTGTTCGCCTTCGCCAACCCCTTCGTCCTGAAGTAATCCACGCACGCCCACCAACCCATAGAAAGGTGTTGCCGTGAGTATCAACGCGACCCTGTTCGTTCAGGCCATCGTCTTCCTGATCCTGGTGTGGTTCACGATGAAATTCGTGTGGCCCCCGATCGCGAAGGCGCTGGATGAGCGAGCCCAGAAAATCGCCGATGGCCTCGCTGCCGCCGATCGTGCCAAATCCGAACTCAGCGCTGCCAACCAGCGCGTCGAGAAGGAGTTGTCGCAGGCGCGCAACGAGACGGCCTCGCGCCTGGCCGATGCCGATCGCCGCGCACAGGCCATCATCGAAGAGGCCAAGGCCCGCGCGACCGAGGAGGCCAACAAGATCGTTGCCGCCGCCCGCGCCGAGGCCAACCAGCAGGCAGTCCAGGCCCGCGAAGCCCTGCGCGAGCAGGTGGCTGCGCTGGCCGTCAAGGGCGCAGAGCAGATTCTTCGCAAGGAGGTCAATGCTGCCGTCCATGCCGATCTGCTCAATCGCCTGAAGACCGAGCTGTAAAGGGGACGGAAATGGCAGAACTCGCCACCATTGCCCGCCCCTATGCCGAAGCCCTGTTCAAGGCCTGCGTGGCCAAGGCCGGGACGGACCTCGCTGCCTGCGCAGCCTGGCTCGACGAACTGGCATTGGTAGCGGCCCATCCCCAGGTGCGCCAACTGGCCGACAGCCCCAAGGTCTCCGACGATCAGGTGTTCGACCTCGTCGCCGGTGTGGTGCGCTCGTCCCTGCCCGATGCGGCGCGCAATTTCCTGCGCACCGTGATCGACAACGGACGTCTGGCGGCACTGCCTGAGGTGGCGGCCCAGTTCCGGGTCCTGGTCAACAACCGCAACGGCTCCTCGGACGCCGTCGTCCACAGCGCCTTTGCACTGGAGGCCCCCGCCCTGGCGGAGCTTGCCGCCGTGCTGGAGAAGCGCTTCGGCCGCAAGCTCAATCTGTCCGTGCAGCTCGATCCCGCGCTGATCGGCGGGGTCCGCGTGGTGGTGGGCGACGAGGTGCTCGACACTTCCGTCAAGGCCCGTCTGGAACAAATGAAAGCGGCCCTCACGGCCTGAGCGGCTGGAGGTCTCGGCTAATTAAAGAAAGAAGGAAAGAGTCATGCAACTCAATCCCGCAGAAATTTCTGAACTGATCAAGAGCCGCATCGAAGGGCTGGCAGCCAGCAGCGACATCCGCAACCAGGGCACCGTGGTGTCCGTGACCGACGGTATCGTGCGCATCCATGGCCTGTCGGACGTGATGCAGGGCGAAATGCTGGAGTTCCCGGCCGGCAGCGATGGCCAGCCGAGCTTTGGCCTGGCGCTGAACCTGGAGCGCGACTCCGTGGGCGCGGTGATTCTGGGCGAGTACGAGCACATCTCCGAGGGCGACACCGTCAAGTGCACGGGCCGCATTCTGGAAGTGCCCGTGGGTCCCGAGCTGGTCGGCCGCGTGGTCAACGCCCTGGGTCAGCCCATTGACGGCAAGGGCCCGATCAACGCCAAGATGACGGACGTGATCGAGAAGGTCGCTCCCGGCGTGATCGCGCGCCAGTCCGTGGACCAGCCGCTGCAGACCGGCCTGAAGTCCATCGACTCCATGGTGCCTATCGGCCGCGGCCAGCGCGAGCTGATCATCGGCGACCGCCAGACCGGCAAGACCGCCGTGGCCATCGACGCCATCATCAACCAGAAGGGCCAGGGCGTGACGTGTATCTACGTCGCCATCGGCCAGAAGGCCTCGTCGATCAAGAACGTGGTGCGCGCCCTGGAGCAGGCCGGCGCCATGGAATACACCATCGTCGTGGCGGCCTCGGCCTCCGAGTCTGCCGCCATGCAGTATGTGTCGGCCTACTCCGGTTGCACCATGGGCGAGTACTTCCGCGACCGCGGCCAGGACGCCCTGATCGTGTACGACGACCTGTCCAAGCAGGCCGTGGCCTACCGCCAGGTCTCGCTGCTGCTGCGCCGCCCGCCGGGCCGCGAAGCCTTCCCCGGCGACGTGTTCTATCTCCACAGCCGCCTGCTCGAGCGTGCCGCCCGCGTGAACGCCGACTACGTCGAAGCCTTCACCAAGGGCGAGGTCAAGGGCAAGACGGGTTCGCTGACGGCCCTGCCCGTGATCGAAACCCAGGCCGGCGACGTGTCCGCCTTCGTGCCGACCAACGTGATCTCGATCACCGACGGCCAGATCTTCCTGGAAACCAGCCTGTTCAACGCCGGTATCCGTCCCGCCATCAACGCCGGTATCTCGGTGTCGCGCGTGGGTGGTGCTGCTCAGACCAAGCTGATCAAGGGCCTGTCCGGCGGTATCCGTACCGACCTGGCGCAGTACCGTGAACTGGCGGCCTTCGCGCAGTTCGCCTCCGACCTGGACGAAGCCACCCGCAAGCAGCTCGACCGCGGTGCGCGTGTGACCGAGCTGCTCAAGCAGCCCCAGTACAGCCCGCTGCCGATCAGCCTGATGGCCGCTACGCTGTTCGCCGTGAACAAGGGCTTCATGGACGATGTGGACGTCAAGAAAATCCTGTCGTTCGAGTCCGGCCTGCACCAGTTCCTCAAGACCAGCCATGCAGCCCTCCTGCAGCGCCTGGAGCAGAACCGCGCCTTCGACAAGGAAGGCAAGGACGAGGCCGAGCTGACGCAAGCCATCACGGCCTTCAAGAAGTCGTTCGCCTAATCCGGACGAGGAAGCAACATGGCAGCAGGCAAGGAAATACGCGGCAAGATCAAATCGGTGGAAAACACCAAGAAGATCACCAAGGCCATGGAAATGGTGGCCGCGTCCAAAATGCGCAAAGCGCAGGATCGCATGCGCGCCGCTCGCCCGTATGCCGAGAAGGTTCGCAATATCGCGGCCCATCTCGGCGAGGCCAACCCCGAGTACGTCCATCCCTTCATGAAGCTGAACGACGCCAAGGCGGCCGGCATCATCGTGGTGACGACCGACAAGGGGTTGTGCGGCGGCATGAACACCAACGTACTGCGTGCAGTCACGAGCAAGTTGCGCGAACTGCAGGCTGCTGGTGTCGACACGCAGGCCGTTGCCATCGGCAACAAGGGCCTGGGTTTCCTCAACCGCATCGGCGCCAAGGTCGTGGCCCATGCCACGGCTTTGGGCGATACGCCGCACCTCGACAGGCTCATCGGCCCCGTCAAGGTGCTGCTCGATGCCTATGCGGAAGGCAAGATCAACGCGGTGTACCTGAGCTACACCAAGTTCATCAACACCATGAAGCAGGAATCGGTGGTGGAGCGGCTGCTGCCCCTGTCCTCCGAGCAGATGCAGGCCGAGAAGACCGGGCACGGTTGGGACTACATCTATGAGCCCGATGCGCAGAGCGTGATTGACGAACTGCTGGTGCGTTATGTCGAGTCGCTGATCTACCAGGCCGTGGCGGAAAACATGGCTTCGGAGCAATCGGCGCGCATGGTGGCCATGAAGGCCGCCACCGACAACGCGGGCAACGTCATCAACGAGCTCAAGCTGGTCTACAACAAGACGCGCCAGGCGGCGATCACGAAAGAACTTTCGGAGATCGTCGCGGGTGCTGCGGCAGTTTAAATTTCTGGAGCAAATCAAATGGCTCAAGTGCAAGGCAAGATTGTTCAATGTATCGGCGCCGTGGTGGACGTGGAGTTCCCGCGCGACCAGATGCCCAAGGTCTACGACGCCCTCAAGCTCGAAGGCTCGGCCCTGACGCTGGAAGTGCAGCAGCAGCTCGGCGACGGCATCGTGCGTACCATCGCCCTGGGGTCGTCGGACGGCTTGAAGCGCGGCCTGATGGTGACCAACACCGGCAACCCCATTACCGTGCCCGTGGGCAAGGCCACCCTGGGCCGCATCATGGACGTGCTGGGCAACCCCATCGACGAGCGCGGCCCCGTGAGCCAGGAGCTCACCGCCTCCATCCACCGCAAGGCCCCGGCCTATGACGAGCTCTCGCCGTCGCAGGAACTGCTGGAAACCGGCATCAAGGTGATCGACCTGGTGTGCCCGTTTGCCAAGGGCGGCAAGGTGGGCCTGTTCGGTGGCGCCGGCGTGGGCAAGACCGTGAACATGATGGAGCTCATCAACAACATCGCCAAGGCGCACTCGGGTCTGTCCGTGTTCGCCGGCGTGGGCGAGCGTACCCGCGAGGGCAACGACTTCTACCACGAGATGTCCGACTCCAAGGTCGTGGTGCAGGAAGACCTGAGCCAGTCCAAGGTGGCCATGGTCTACGGCCAGATGAACGAGCCTCCGGGCAACCGTCTGCGCGTGGCCCTGACCGGCCTGACCATCGCCGAGTCCTTCCGCGACGAAGGCCGTGACGTGCTGTTCTTCGTGGACAACATCTACCGCTATACGCTGGCAGGTACCGAAGTGTCTGCTCTGCTGGGCCGCATGCCCTCCGCCGTGGGCTACCAGCCCACGCTGGCCGAGGAAATGGGGCGTCTGCAAGAGCGCATCACCTCGACCAAGGTCGGTTCGATCACCTCGATCCAGGCCGTGTACGTGCCGGCCGACGACTTGACCGACCCGTCGCCCGCGACCACCTTCGCCCACTTGGACTCGACGGTGGTGCTGTCGCGTGACATCGCCGCCCTGGGTATCTACCCTGCCGTCGATCCGCTGGACTCCACCAGCCGCCAGCTCGACCCGCACGTGGTCGGCGAGGAGCACTACAACGTGGCACGCCAGGTGCAGGGTACGCTGCAGCGCTACAAGGAGCTGCGTGACATCATCGCCATTCTGGGCATGGACGAACTGGCGCCCGAGGACAAGCTCACGGTGGCCCGCGCGCGCAAGATCCAGCGTTTCCTGTCGCAGCCCTTCCACGTGGCCGAAGTGTTCACCGGTTCGCCCGGCAAATACGTGCCCCTGGCCGAGACCATTCGCGGCTTCAAGATGATCGTGGCCGGCGAGTGCGACCACCTGCCCGAGCAGGCCTTTTACATGGTCGGCACCATCGACGAAGCCTTCGAAAAGGCGAAGAAGGTGGCCTGATGACATGCAGGCCGGCCCCCGGGCCGGCCCTTGCCCGTCCAGGCTTGCCATTCCCTTTTTCTAGGAGCAAAGATGAACACCATCCACGTCGATGTGGTCAGTGCCGAGGAATCCATCTTCTCCGGCGAGGCGCGCTTTGTCGCCTTGCCGGGCGAAGCGGGTGAATTGGGCATCCTGCCCAAGCACACGCCATTGATCACCCGTATCAAACCGGGTTCGGTGCGGATCGAAATGGCCGACGGTGGCGAAGAATTCGTCTTCGTGGCTGGCGGCATTCTGGAGGTCCAGCCCGATTGCGTTACCGTGCTGTCGGATACCGCCATCCGGGGCAAGGACCTTGATGACCAGAAGGCCCATGAGGCCAAGCTTGCCGCCGAAGAGGCGCTGAAGAACGCCAAGAGCGAAGTCGATTTGGCGCGCGCCCAATCGGAGCTTGCCATCATGGCCGCTCAGCTGGCGGCTTTGCGCAAGTACCGCGAGAAGCGCTGACGCGGCTGCGCGTGGCCCCGGCAAGGGGGCGCGTACAGGTTCTCTCTTCAAGCCCGCCCCGGTGCGCCGTGGCGGGCTTTGTCGTTCACGGGGCCCTCCTCCTCTTGCAGTACCCTGAAGAGTTCATGGATGATTGTCAGATGGACGAACTCGTACTTCAGGCCATGGCCAAATGGCCACATGTGCCCGATTGCCACGGCTGGCTGGGCCTGGATGCGCGTGGCCAGTGGTACCTCCGGGATGCGGCCGTGCAGGAGCAGGGGCGCTTTCCCCAGTCCAAGGGCAGCCGCCTGGAGCACGCCAAGCTAGTGGCTTTCATAGGTCGCAACTACGCATGCGACCCGGCCGGCTGCTGGTATTTCCAGAATGGGCCGCAGCGTGTTTTCGTGGAGCTGGAAGCCACGCCCTGGATCTTCAGGGTGCAGGCGGATGGTGGAGTGCAAACCCACACCGGCCTTGCTGCGACCGTTCAGGCGTGCTTGGTGGATGAATCCGGCAAGGCCTATCTGGTGACCGAGCGGGGCCTGGGCCTGGTGCACAGCCTGGACACCATCACGCTGGAACAGCACCTGGCCCAGGAGCGCTGGCACCTGCACGAGGTGCTCAGCCACGAACTGCCGCAGCGCTACGGCTATGTCGCGAGCCCGCTGGCGCAGCAGCTTACTGCGCAGGCGCCGGCGCCGGGGGCTCGGTGAACTGGCCCCCGCCCTGGTTGGCCATGTAGGCTACAGCGCGGGCGATTTCCACGTCGCTGAACGCGCCGCCTCCCTGAGCCGACATGGCGTTTTTGCCCTTGAGCGCGGACTGCACCAGGCTATCGAAACCGGTCTTGATGCGCGGACCCCACGCAGCGGCGTCGCCGAGTTTCGGCGCGCCCACGGCGCCGCTGGCATGGCAGGCGGCACATTGCGCCTTGTACACCTGCTCCCCGGACTGCAGAGGGCGGTTGGCGTCCCGGACCTCGACGCTGCCCACTTTCTGAATGCGCAGGGCCACGGAGCGCTCCAGATCGGCCGCGCCCGGCGAAGTCTTGTTGCCGCTGGCCACAAAGCTGGCCAGGCCGATGATGACCGCAATGGGACCGATGAAGGCCAACAGGCTTCCATAGAGCAACTGCAGGGGGGTACGGATGGGGCCGTGGGTCGAGTCCGTGGTGTGCGAGGAAGTCATGGAGCGGTCCTGGGGCGGGTGTTTGATGTAAATCAGACAATTATAGGAAAGTCCGCAGCGACCGTTGGGCAGGGCTGGCGAGCAGAGGGCGCTGTTCGTGCCATAATCGCGGGCTCCAGTCGTTTGGGACCGGAGCGCCGCGCGGCTGTAGCTCAGTGGATAGAGTATTGGCCTCCGAAGCCAAGGGTCGTGGGTTCGATCCCCGCCAGCCGCGCCACTGCCCAGGTGCCGTTCAAAAATGTGGGGCTATTGCAGGCGCGGATATTTTTTTGCTATAATTTTGGTTTCCCTGGAGGGATGCCCGAGTGGCTAAAGGGGGCAGACTGTAAATCTGTTGGCTTACGCCTACGCTGGTTCGAATCCAGCTCCCTCCACCACATGCAGGCGAGCTATTGAGGTGATCGATGGCGCGCAACAAGCGGAGAGCGCTGCGGGAGTAGTTCAATGGTAGAACCCCAGCCTTCCAAGCTGATGACGCGGGTTCGATTCCCGTCTCCCGCTCCAGGCTTGCATGTAATGTTGTTAGATTGATGTGGGTCCTTTGGGGTCTGCATGCCCATGTGGCTCAGTGGTAGAGCACTCCCTTGGTAAGGGAGAGGTCGCGGGTCCGATTCCCGCCATGGGCACCATCTTCATGGTGCGGTTGCCGAGGGTGACTGTGCCTCGTTTTGTTGTTTGGCTATTGATCTCATCGGAGTCGAAAAATGGCAAAAGAGAAA
>NZ_BBJX01000022.1 GCF_000739995.1 Comamonas granuli NBRC 101663
TGCCCCGTCGGCGCGCTAGCGTGCAGCCCTTCCAACTGGTTGACACACTGGTTGACATGTAGGCGTGAGCGGTTGTGCGGGTCCTTCCCGGCTCTGTCCCGTGCGGGTAATTCGCGCCGCCCTTCCGGACTGTTCCGGGGTGCTCATAAAGGGGCTATGGCATGCCATTGATTGACCTATCCATGCAGGGCACCCAGACGGCCCTGGCTGAACTGGTAGGCGTGACCCAGCCCACCATCTCCAACCTGATGACGGAGGGCAAGATTCCGTCCGATGGCACCTTGGGCGAGCTGCTGCTGGCCTACTGCGCCCGCCTTCGCGACCAGGCAGCCGGGCGCCTGGGCGACACCATGGGCCTGGACCTGGTTCAAGAGCGTGCTGCCCTTGCTCGTGAGCAGCGCGAAGGGCAGGCCATCAAGAACGCCGTGGCCCGGCGCGAGTACGCACCCATTGGCCTGCTGTCCGATGTGCTGGGCATGGCCAGTAGCGCTGTGGTGGATCGCTTCGACCAACTCGAAGGCGCCATGCGAAAAGCCTGCCCCGACCTGCCCGACGAGGCGAAGGACGTGATACAGCGAGTGATTGCCAGCGCCCGCAATGAGTGGATACGCGCCACGTCCACGCTTGTGGCCGATAGCGTGGACGCCATGACCGACGAGGATGCACCGCATGAGCCCGTTTGAAATCGTCCTGCAGGCCGCCGCAGGCCAGCCCGTGGCGCCCCAAGATGCCCGGGCCGCACTTCTGGCGCGCACCACCGACCCCGAGGCCACCCGGCGCCGCGAGCGCAATGCAGCCATTCGCGCAAGGGACGCCGCGCTGCGCGATGCTGCTCATTGCCTGGCTGGCGACGGGCCTACAGCGTGGCTGCTTGCGCAGCGCCTCGCGCGGGCGATAGCGCGCTTTCGTGCCACGACATGGCAGCGCATTCAAGCTGGAATTCCGGTTGCGCTGAGCCCTGCGGATGAGGCTCTGTGCGCAGCATTCCTCAGCGGGGTTGGTGTGCCGCGCACGCAGCGCCGCCTGTATGAGCTGCTGAAACTTTGACGGTGGCGCCAGCAGTCACCAAACCGCATGATGGCGCCATATCAACCCCATGGCGTCACCATCATGAACACCATCACCCCAAACCAGCGCCGCGAGCAACTGGCAGCCGTTGCCGACGTCGTGGCCGCCGCCTATGGCGAGCCGCCCAAGTCCATGCACCCGCTTGCATCCTCAATGAGCCTGCGCAATGCCGCCGCCCTGATCGGACAGCGACTCCTGCACGAGAACGAAAACCCGCAGCATGCCTTTGCCCGTGGCCTGGCCAGTGGCGACTTTGGCGCGTTGCTGGCGCAAGGCGCAGCGCCCGCAACCGTGGCCACGTTCGACCGGGCTGCAGAGCACCGGGCCTTTTGCAGCATCGTGCCCGTGCACTCGTTCCGCCCGGAGCCCATTCGCGCGCTGGAGGGTGATACCGGCCCGCTGGAGCCGCTGCAGGAGCTGCAGCGCATCTCCGCCACCGTGCTGCAGCCGAACGCCGCAGGGCCTGATTCTGTGGCGCTGTGCACTTACGGGCGCGTGGTTGCGGTGTCTCGTCAATTGGTCATCAATGGTGACCTGTCTTTTGCGCTCTCCAGCCTGAAAAACGTTGCTGCCACGGCGGCGCGGCAAGAAGCCGCCATGCTGGCCAAAACCATGGAGGCCAGCGCCAACTTGAGCGACGGGCAACCCATGTTCGATGCCAAGTTCATGAACGTGCACGCCGCCGCCCTGGACGCTTCGGCGCTGGGCGCCGCTATCGCTCTGCTGCGCACGCAGCCTACCGCGAGCGGGCAGCCTGCGGGCCTGAGCGCGCGTTATCTCGTCGTGGCGCCTGGGCTGGAGTTTGCGGCGCGCAGCCTGGTGCACGAGTCTGGAATGCAGATCGACGTCTTGGCCCTGGCCGGTTTGCCTGGTGGCCGCTGGTACCTGCTGACAGCGCCGGACGTGTGCCCTGTCATTGGCCTGCTGCAGTTGAATGGCAGCCGATCCCCTGTCCGCGTGGAACAGTTGGGCTATATGTTCGAGGCCGATGCACTGCCCATTCGCATTACTGCCGACCTGGGTTGCACCTGGCTGCGCCGTGCTGGCGTGGTGCGCGGTGGCGTTTGATCGGAGGTGGACATGATGACGCTATTCGGAAACAAATCCCCCACCCTGGAGGGCTTCCGGGCCGACCTGGTGCAGCAGATGCAGGCCGCCGAGGCCAATGCACGCGAGCGCAACGCAGCCGGGCATTCATCCGCTGCTCAGCAGCAGGCGCACATTGCCAGGTGGTGCGCTGGCGTGATCGCGGAAATAGACGGATTTGTCGCCGGTGCCACCAGTGAACATACACCGCGCGCCTGACCCCTCCGACCTGCGCCGCGTGTGGGCGTGGCAGCCCTGCCCCTGGGGCGGTGGCCCCGCCGACATGCAGGCTATTGCCTGGCATGAGGCGGGCCACGCCGTCTACGCGCACTGGATCGGCATTGGCATGCGCCGTGTAGAGCTGCGCGAGGGCGGCGGCAACTGCTACACCGTCGCCCTCGACTTCTCGGCAACGGTGCAGCCCGAAGATGCAGCGGGCGAGATTCGGGCGACCGCCGCAGGCCTGTTCCATGCTGGGCTGGCTGCCGAGTTGCTGCATGCAGGCCTGCCCTGGCGCGGCCCTGTAGCCCGCCCGCTGCAGAGCGACCATGAGCGCGCTGAACTGATGCTCGCGCCTGGCTTCGGTGTTCGCACCGTTGCGGGGCACGCATACGCCCAACTGCAGGCCATGCACGCACTGAGCGCCCACTGGCGCGACGTGTGCAGCATTGCTCAAACCCTTCTGCAGTCTGGCGAATGGACTCCAGAAACACCCCATGCACCCACCCGGCGAGACAGCGGCGCCATAGCCGGGCGAACAACTGCACTACCCATGGCGCAGCACCCTGCAGGATCGAGCGGCTGATTGATCCGGCCTGGCATCTAGGGACGTCGGCGACGGCTGCGAAGGTGTCAACCCCGCCCCGGCAATGCGCCGGGGCATTTTTTCATGGGTACGCCAGCCAGCAGTGGGGGCACTTTTGGGGGCACTTTTGGAAAGCAGAAAAGCGAAGGCCAGCATTGATGCGGGCTGCAGGTTATTTTATGAATGACTCCCTCGCCACATACACGGAATGCATGCAGGTTCCAGGACCCTATGGGTCAGCGGACCGCCATGCCGTGAGCAGTGCGCAGAATTGAAAAACCCCTTCAAAAGGGGTTTTTTTCTTCCTGGGTTTCTTGCGTTCAGGGTTCCGCAAACTTCTGCTCTTCACAAACGCGCGCAAGCGACTGCGCGCGGTGTCTTCCATGCTCACGGCGTCTGGGGGCGAACGCTCCCCCTCTAGAACCCCGGCAACCCCACCAGCACCAGTTCCTCGGCGCTGACCAACTGCACATGCTCCGCCAGCGGCTGGAAGGTGTCCTGTGCTTGCAGTCCATCCCATTCGATCCGGTACACCTGCCCGCCCAGTTGCAGCAGCTCCACATCGCGCAGGATGTCTTCTTCGCCCGAGAGGGCATTGCGCAGCACGAGCTCTTGCTGGCCTGGCGCTGCCCCACTGGCGGTACGGGCCCGCGCCTGCACGCTGAAGTAGGGCAAGGCGCCAAAGAACGCGGCCAAATCGGTGCCCGCGCCGCCGTCCAGGATGTCGTTGCCGCCGCCCCCGATCAGCACGTCATTGCCCGCGCCGCCCAGCAAAGTGTCGTTGCCGCTGTCCGCGCCCCAGCCCATTTCGCCCAGGGCGCTCGGCTGCACCAGCTGCAGCTGGCCTTCGTGCGTGATGCGCTGGCGCACGGGTTCGGCGTGGACCAGAACGTTCAGCGCCCCGGCCCAGGTGCCGCCCTGGGCCAGGTAGTCCAGGCCGATCTGGATGTTCTGCGCGCTGGCGTACCCAGGCCCCCAGGTCTGGCCGATCAGCGCTTGCATTTTGTCCTGTGCGCTGGCCCCTGCCGGCAGGGTGCTTTCGTACCAGTTCCAGGCCGCCTGCAGCAGTTGGGCCTGGCTCCAGCCTTGGCTCGACAGGATGTTCATGGTCTGCAGAGAGGGCAGCTCTCCCGTCAGGCCCCGGAACACCAGGCTGATGGTCTCCAGCAGGTGGTAGTCCTGGTACACCAGCGCAATGCGTTCATCCAGGACGCCACCGCCGCTCCAGTGCCCGGAGAGCGCGACGCTGTGCGTATCGGTCAGCAGGCGCTGGCTGGCGCTGTAGCCCATGGACAGGCTGCCATCGGCGTTCAGGGCGAAGCTCCAGGCGCCCGCATCACTCATGCCCCCCTGCAGCACGTCGTTGCCTGTGCCCCCTTCGAGGTGGTCGTCGCCCACGCCGCCGACGACCAGGTCGTCGCCTTCGTCACCGTAGAGGCGGTCGTTGCCGCCCTTGCTGGCGACCACATCGTTGCCGCCGCCGCCATGGAGGATGTCGTCGTCTGCGCCCAGCACGATCCACTGGGCGCTGCCATCACCGCTGGCGGCATTCTGCCCCGCGCCGCCGATGATGCGCACGGCCCCCACGATGGCGACGAAGTCAATGTGGTCCACCTGGATCAGCGAGCCGCTGGGCAGGGCACGCGCATCCACCAGAACCGCCTGTCTGCCGTCTGCCGGGGCCGTGCTGCCGCTGATCACGAAGGGAACGTCGGGATTGAAGCCCGGGCCGGCCGTGGCGGTGATGGTGTGTACCGTCAGCGGCTCCGACGGGTCCAGGGTGGCCAGGAATGTCTGGCCGTTGTGGGTCAGATCGGTACTGCCCCCGGCGATGCGATCAATGCGCAAGCCCAGCTCGGTCGCTGCGGCGTTGCCGCTGACGGGACTGGGCAGGCCTTGTGCCTGGAGGCCCACGCCCACGGGCACGCTGACCAGCACGATCGGGCGGCCATCGGGCGCGGTCACCAGGGGAATATCGGCCAGATCGGCGTTGGGGCTGGCAGGGTTGTCTTGCCGCGTGGCTTGCACCACCGGGATGGTGATGATGCGGGTGCCCCCGTCGCCCGGCGTGGTGACTACCAGCATACCGTCAATCGGCGTCGAAGGCGCCGGGCTGGGGTCTGGGCTGGGATCTGGCGTTGGTTCTACGGTGGGTACGACCGTGACCACGAGATTGAAGGTATTTGTCACCGTACCGCCGTGGCCGTCGCTCGCGATCACGTCGATGGAAAGCGTGCGCACATCGCCATTGGTCGGTGTGCCGCTGAAGGTGCGGGTGATGGGACTGAAGTTCAGCCAGGCGGGTAGCGCACCCCCCCCGGCGAGCTGCGCGCTGTAGCTCAGCGTGTCGCCCACATCCACGTCGGCAAAGGTGTTGGCGGCGAACTGGAAGTGGAAGGCTGCACCTTGCGTGGCGCTGCCATCCGGGATGGCGTTGGCGACCGTAGGTGCGTCGTTGGTGTTGGCGACCACAATGCTGAAGGAGTCCGTCACCGTGCCGCCGTGGCCGTCGCTGGCGGTTACGTCGATGGAAAGCGTGCCCACATCGCCATTGGCCGGTGTGCCGCTGAAGGTGCGGGTGGCTGCGTCAAAGCTGAGCCAGGCCGGCAGTGCGCCGCCGCCGGTCAGCTGGGCGCTGTAGGCCAGTGTGTCGCCCACATCTGCGTCGGCAAAGGTGTTGGCGGCGAACTGGAAGCTGAAAGCGGCGTCTTCCGTCGCGTTCTGATTGGGCACCGCATTGGCCACAGTGGGTGCATCGTTGACCGCAGTCACTGCGATGGCCTTGTGTGCCGCGCTGCTGCTGTTCGTGCCATCGTGCACCACAAAGCTGATGGTGCGGTTGGCGGTGTCCGGGGTCTCCGAGTTGTTGGTGTACGTGACGGCGCGCAAGGCCGCCTGCCATTGCGCTAGGGTGGCGCTGGCGCCGGCAGAGATCAACGCCAGCACGCCCGTGCCACTGTCGTAGTGGGCGCTGATGTTGCCCATGGTGGCGCCGTCGTTGCTGAATGCCAGCACATCCTCGCCACTGCGGAAGTTGCCGGTGATGGCAACGGTGGCGCTGGCCAGGGTGGCGCTGTCTGCGTCGGCCACGGTGAGTCCGCTGTCGATCACTACCGGCGTGCTGGCGACGTTGGCTCCCTCGGTAAAGGCCGTGCTGCCGCCGCTGGGGGTGGCGACGGGCGCGACATTGGTGGGAGCCTGCAGCGTAAAGTCATTGCCCGTGCCTCCTACATAGCTGGCCGTCAGCACCGTGCCATTGCCACCTGCTGTGCTGGCTGCGCCTTCTGCCAGGCCGCTGAAGGTGCCGGCTACCGCGTCGGAGGCGTCATTCACGATCAGCGTGTAGGTGTCGCCACTGGCCGGGGTGTAGCCGTGGACCACCGCCAGCGTGGTGCCGTTGACATTGGCCGTCCCCTGGACCACCACTTGGTCGTACCCCGCTCCCGCGGTGGCGCCATTGATCTGCACAGCCAGCGTTCCGGACAGCATTTCCAGATTGCCGTTGATGGTCAGTACGCCCGTGCCTGTGCCGCTGCCGGGCGACAGGGTGCCGCCGCTGAACACGCTGACGGTACCGCCACCGATGCTGCCGCTGCCGCCCAAAGTGGCACCACCAAATGCCTGGACATTGTTGGCGGTCAGCGCGCCGTGGACGAGCAGGGTGCTGCCGTTGTGCAGGTAGGCTGCATTGACGTTGTTGCCGGGATGCAGGAGGGTCAGCGCACCCGGCCCGAAGATATCGAGATTGGCGACGCCGGTGACCGCTCCCGATAGCGTGGTGTCTGCCAGGGTCCGTATGCCTGCGTTGCCTCCCAGCACGATGGCATTGCTGACGGTGGTGGCGCCCGTGGTTTCCAGCGTCGTGCCACTGAACAGGTTCACCGTGCCTATGCCCAGGCCACTGCCGGTTGCCACGCCCAGGGTGCCCTCGTAGACCCAGGTTCCGCCGGTGAAAAGCGCGTTGCTGCCCGACAAAGTCAGCGTGCCCGCCCCCGTCTTGGTCAGTGTGCCGCCGCCATTGAGCATGCCGCTGAAGGTGACGTTGGCCGCTGTATCCACGATGCTGTTGCTGGACAACAGGCTCATGGCGTTGTCGATGGTGGTTGCGCCCGTCACCGCCAGCGTTCCCCCACCCCCGCTGAAAACAACGGTGTCCTGGCCCAGGTTGCCGTCGCTGGCAATGCGCAGCGTGCCACCCTCCAGCGTGGTGAAGCCTGCGTAGCTGTTGCTGCCCGACAGGGTCAGGGTGCCCGAGCCGGTCTTGTGCAGCCCCCCGCTGCCCGAGATCTCCCCGGAAAATTCCGTGCTGATGTGCGCGCCGCCCGTTGTCAGGGTGGCGCCGAGCACCACCGCCCCCGCTCCCGCCAGCGCGCCGATGGTTTCGGCAGCCCCCACCGTCAGCGCAGCCCCGGCCTGGACGGTGACGGCGCTGCTGTCCCCCAGGGCGGCGCCGCCGCTGGTCTGCAGCGCGCCGGCCTCGACGGTGACGCTGCCGCTGTGGCCCCCGTTGCTGCCCGACAGCGTCAGTGTGCCGGCGCCCGCCTTGGCCAGCGCACCCGTGCCGGACAGCGGGGTTGCGATGGTGGCGGCGCTCCCTGCGCCATTGAGCACGGTGAGTGTGGCGCCCGCGCCCAGGGTCAGCGTGCCGCCGGTCAGCGTCACGCCGTTGGCGGCGCTCAGGTCCAGCGTCAGGTTTTCGTTGATCGCTACGTTGCCCGCCAGCGTCAGCGTCTGGCCCGCCAGACTGGAGTCGATCACGATGGTCTGGCTGCCGGTGGTATCGGCGGCGGCGATGGCAATGGCCTCGCTCAGGCTCACGCCATTGCTGCGGTCGATGGTGGCCGTGTCCGTGGCGTTGGTGACGTAGATGACGTCGCTGGCCACCGTCACATCCGCCGTGGTGCTGGCCGTGCCATCGCTCAGCGCGTAGCGCAGGGTGGCATCGCCGGCAGGGGTGTCGCTGCGGTAGGTGATGCGCTGCGCCACGTCGTTGACCAGTGCGTTAGTGGCCGCCGTACCGCTGCTGTTAAAGCTGATGGCCAAAACACCGCCGGTGTAGGTGTAGGTGGCAAAAGTCTGCCCGCCCGATTGCAGATTGGCGCCGCTCACCGTGAACAAGGCGCCTGCGGTATGGAACCCCAGCACATCGGAAGACACGGCCGTGCCCGCGCGCTGCACTGTCAGGCTGGCGCCGCTCCAGTCGCCATTGCCGCCGTTGAGTGCGCCCAGGTCCGCGTCGGCCAGCAGGGCGTTGGCGCCTGCATCCAGCGTCACCGAATTGCCGACGCCGGCCCAGGCCACGCTGTCGCCATTGAGGTTGGAGATCACTGGGGCCTGGTTGGCGTTGCTCACTGTGATGCCATTGCCGGTCAAATCGGCCACGACGATGGCCGCATCGGCACCGGCGGCCCAATCTTCGGCGGCGGCCAGGTTGTAGGGGGTGCCGCCCGTGGAGCTGGTACCGTTCTTGTTGGCGATCTGGCGGATGGCGGCCCGGTCGGTCGCGCTCAGCGCGAGCGTGAACGACGTACCTGACGTGATGTCCACATTGGGCGTGTCGGTCAGCGTATAGGTGCTGCCTTCCCCGGTGAAGGTGAACCTGCTGGCCACGATGTCGTTGCTGGCGCCGGCCAGTTGGGAGAATCCCGCACCCGTGACCACCAGTGTGCCGGTGCTGGCGTCGTAGGTGGCAGAGGCGATGGTGGGCACCGGAACGTTCGAGACGGTGACCGGATTGGCGCTGTCTGAAATATCGCTGCCGGTAATCACGCTGTTCCAGTCATCCGCTGCCGCGATGTTGTAGCTGGTGCCACTGGTCGAACTGGCGCCATTGCGATTGAGCATTTGCTCGACTTGGGCACGATCCGTGGCGTTGAGCGTGATGGAGAAGGAGGTGGCGTTGCTCACCTCGACGTCGGATGAAGTCAGCGTGTAAATGCTTGCGCCTTCGCCCGTGAGCGTGAGCTTGGAGACGCTGATGTCATTGTTGGCCCCGACCGTGCCCACCAGATTGCTGCCGGTGACGGTCAGCACATGGGTGTAGGCGTCATAGGTGGCGGAGGTGATGGTGGGCGCGCTGACGTTGCTCACCGTGACGCCGTTGTCGGTCAGGTCGGCGGGCGCACTCACGGTCGAGTTCCAGTTCGCCGCCGCAGCCAGGTTGAAGGGGGTGCCTCCAACGGCGCTGGTGCCGTTCTTGTTCAGCAGGCCGTTGACGGCCAGCCTGTCCGCTGCATTGAGCGTGATGGAGAAAGCCGTGGCACTGCTGGCGGTGGTGGTGCCGGAGCTGAGGGTGTAGCTGCCACCCGACTGCCCCGTGAGCGTCAGCTTGCTGCTGTCGATGCTGTCGCCCGCAGCCATGCCGGCCCCGGTGACGGACAACACGCCGCTGCTGGCGTCGTAGGCCGCATGGATGATGGTGGGCCTGCGAGGTTCGAAGTTCAGATCGTCCAGGTCCAGTCCCAGATCTTCACCCGATATGGTGAAGTGGGTGATGTTCTGGAAGTGGGTGTTGGCGGAAAAATCGATGTTTTGGTAGGTTGTGTAGCTGCCGGTATTCAAGCCATAAGAGATGCCCGTCCCGGCCATGGCTCCGTTGTAGGGCGTGATCGCGACGTTGCTAAGGGATGAGGCACTGTAGGCGATGGCACCGAAGCTCAGTCCGGCGAGGGTGAAGACACTGCCATCGGCTGCTTCAATGCGAACACTGCTGATACCGCCCCTTGGACCCTCGTCGCAAAACAGGAACCAGTCTGAGCCCCCATTTCCCAGTGGAGTGGAGCCGGAATTCGAAGTGACCGGCGAGTAAGTGTGGCTGCCCGTGATGGTGTACTTGATGCCATCAAGCGTGAAGACATTGGTATTGAGGGCGCTAAAACCAGGGTTGTCGTCGTAGTTCTCGTCAGCAGGGATCGGCATGGAGTGCTCTTTGAAGTTCCGTGTCAAATATTCCACTGTCGCTTGCCTGGCAAGCGCTAGAAGCTATCAATTCAGTAGCTTTCGATGCACCGTTCACTCAGCACAACCACCCCTGCGGCACGTTCGGCGCCGGAAAGTCCTTGTCCGCGCCCAAACGCACTCCCCCGTACCGGTGCCAAGCCCTTGGCTGGTGTTCTTGCAGGCGTACGATTTCACGTGGCATTGCATGGGGAGCCATGGGGGCGGTGACCGTGGTGGTGTGTTCTCAATGGCAAGAACGTCGAATCGTTTTGGCCGCTGAGGCAGATGCAGCAAGCGTCGCCAGCGATGGTTTGGATGACTCTGGACGGTGATGCCGCTGGCTTGGCCGCGCGAGGCATGTTGCCAGAATGGCAGGCCATCTTCATCGCGCGAGCGAGTCTCGCACCAATAAGGTCTGGTTCTCTGCCGGCACGGGCGCCAGGCGCTGGGCATGCCCTGCCGAGACCGATGTTTCAGCCGCCTGAGCTGTGCAGAATCCTATGGATCGATACAGGCAGCTCCAGGCGCACCCCGCACGCGCTGCGCAGGCGCTGCAGGTCCTCGGGCGTGTCCACGTCGGTGGTGTAGCGCGCGTGCGTGGCGGGCAGGGCGTGCACCTGCTGCGGGTGGCTGCTGCGCCACTCGCGCACGCCCTGGCCGGCAGGTGCCTGCAGAATGGCGCTGCGCAGCTGCGGCCCGAAGGCAATCGGGTGGCCGGGCTGGCCATCGTGCTGGGGCACGACCAGCGCCGTGCCGGGGGGACGCGTGCGCCAGGCCTCGAGCACGGCCTGGATGTCGCCGTCTTCGAGCAGGGGCTGGTCCGCCAGGGCCACGAGCAGCGTCTCCAGGCCGGGTGGCAGCGCCGCCAGGCCGCAGCGCAGGGAGGCGGCCGGGCCATCGTCGGGCGCGGGGTTGGTGACCCAGCCCACCTGCGCCAGGGCGCCCACGCTGCGCTGCTGCTGCAGCACGGCGGCGAGCTGCGCCGCATGGTGGCCCAGCACCACGGCGATGGGGCCTGTGCCCGCGAGTTGCAGCAGGCGGATCTGCCGCAGCAGCAGGGTTTCGCCGTCGCGCCGCAGCAGCGCCTTGGGCACGCCGCCCAGGCGGCGGCCCGCACCGGCCGCCATGAGCACCGCGCCCACGGCGGGCGCGGGCGGCGCTGTGCTCATGGGCGCACCTGGCAGGCCGAGCCGGGCGAGGCCAGCCCCTGCTGGTCCTTCACGTGGGCCACGTCCAGGTCGCGCGGCAGGGTGACGCCGTTCTTCACGGCCAGCACTTCGGCCATGATGCTCACGGCAATCTCCGGCGGCGTCTTGCTGCCGATGTAGATGCCGATGGGGCCGCGCAGGCGCGCCAGGCTGTGCTCGGTCTGGCCCAGGTGTTCGATCATGCGCTGGCGCCGGGCCTCGTTGTTGCGCCGGCTGCCGATGGCGCCGATGTAGAAGGCCGGGGTCTCTAGCGCCTGCAGCAGGGCCAGGTCGTCGAGCTTGGGGTCGTGCGTGAGGGCGATGACGCAGGTGCGCGCGTCCGGGCGGAACAGGGCCACGGTGTCGTCGGGCATGGTGGCGGCCACCTGTGCGCCCGGCACGCTCCAGCTGCTGCGGTATTCCTCGCGCGGGTCGCATACGGTGACGGCAAAGCCCGAGAACAGCGCCATGGTGGCGAGGTATTCGCTCATCTGCCCGGCGCCGATGATGAGCATGCGGTATTCGGGGCCGAAGGTGTTGATGAGCGCCTGGTCATCGAGGATCAGCTCGGCCGGCGCGGCTGCCGGCTTGAGCTGCACGCTGCCGTCGGCGAGCAGCACGCGCCGGTGCATCAGGCGGCCCGCGTCCAGGGCCTGCACCAGCGCCTGCAGGCTGGCGGCGTCGGGGTTGAATTCCAGCAGCACCTCCAGTGTGCCGCCGCAGGGCAGTCCGAAGCGGTGCGCCTCGTCCGCGGTGACGCCGTACTTGGCGAATTGCGGGGGACCGCCGTGGGGCAGGGCGTCGGCGGCGCCGGGCTGGGTGTAGCGCGCAATCAGGTCGTCTTCGATGCAGCCGCCCGAGACCGAGCCGACGACGGCGCCGTCGTCCCGCAGCGCCATGATGGAGCCCACCGGCCGGGGCGAGGAGCCCCAGGTGCGCACCACGGTGGCGAGCACGGCTTGGCGCCCCGCCAGGCGCCAGTCGCGCAGGGCGCGCAGTACGGTGACGTCGAGGTTTTCCATGGTGACCTGCCTCCGCGGTTCAGCGCAGTGCCCAGACTGCCGCGAGTGCGGCGAGTATGGCCAGCGCCACCCACAGCCAGACGGGAATGCCGCCGGCCGGGGCAGGCGGGGCCGCGGCGGCGCCTGGCGCCTCCTCTGTGGCGGGCGCCGGGTGGCGGCGCTGCATTTCCTCGTCGAAGCGCTGGAAAAAGCTCTCGGCCATGGACTTGGCCACGCCGTCGATCAGGCGCTGGCCCACCTGCGCGATCTTGCCGCCCACGGTGGCGTGCACCGTGTAGGCCAGGGTGCAGCCCGTCTCCCCGGGGGTGAGGGCCACCTGCGCGCTGCCCTTGCCGAAACCGGCCACGCCACCGTTGCCCTCGAAGTGCAGGGTGTAGCTGTGCGGGGCGTTGACCTCGGCCAGCTCGATGGCGCCCTTGAACTTGGCCGCCACGGGGCCGACCTTGATGGCGTTGACCAGGGCATAGCTGTGGTCGCCGGTGGCTTCGATGCTGTCGCAGCCGGGGATGCAGGCCTTGAGCACTTCGGGGTCGTTCAGGGCGTCCCAGGCCTGTTGCTGCGAGACGGCGAGAAGGCGCGAGCCTTGCATTTCCATGGTGTCTATCTCCTTGTGGTCTTCAAGAGCGCGGCGATGGCGCCCGCCAGCTCCTCCAGGCGGCTGAGGTTGTGCACGGCGAGCATGCCGTCGGCCATGCGGTGCAGCACGGCCGCGCCGCGTGCGCTCGGCGTGTAGCCCTCGAAGCGCAGCAGCGGGTTGAGCCACAGCAGGCGGCGCGTGTGGCGTTTGAGCCAGGCGAGCTCGTGGGCCAGGGCCGCGGGCTCGCCGGTGTCCAGGCCGTCGGTCACGATCAGCGCCAGCGTGCGCCGCCCCACGAGGCGGCGCGCGTACTGCTGGCGCAGCTGCTCCAGGCTGCTGCCCAGGCGCGTGCCGCCGGCGAAGTCGGCGATGCGCTGCGAGGCCGAGCGCAGCATGGCGTCGGTGTCGGCCAGGGCAAAGGCCGGGCCCAGGTCGGTCAGGTGCGTGCCGAAGGCGAACACGTCGCGCCGCAGCGCCAGGCGCAGCCCGTTCACCTGCACATGGGCCGTGGCGGCGTGCACAAAGGCGAGCAGCAGGCGTGCATAGCGCTCCATGGAGCCCGACACGTCCACCAGCACCAGCAGCGGCAGGCTTTGGCGGCGCCGCTGCAGGCGCTCGAGGGCCACCACGTCGCCGCCGCGGCGCGCGGCCGCGTGCAGGGTGTGCGCCCAGTGGATGCGTGCGCCCCGGCTGCCCGCGCGCGTGCGCCGCCCGGGCACGGTGGGCAGGGGCAGCGGGATGTCGCGCACCAGGCGCTCGACGAGCCGGTATTCGCTGGCGCTCAACTGGTTGAAGTCCGCCGTGCGCAGGCGCTCCCGGGCGCTGGCCGTCATGGCTGCGTCCAGCTCCATGGCCTGCTCGGCGCCGGCCTGCCCCGGGGTGGGCGATCGGGGCGGAGCCAGGGCTTCGCGCACGCGCGGGCGCTGGCGCGGCGCGGGTGCGGCCCCGGGTGCGCGCGGCAGCATCTGGGCCAGCAGCTTGCGCGCCAGCTCCGGGTCGCGGAAGAAGGCGTCGAACAGCTCGCGGAACACGGCGCGGTCCTGCGCGCGGCTCACGAGCACGGCCTCCAGCGCGGCGCTCACGTCGTCCCGGCGCCCCAGGTCCACGCAGCCCAGGGCCTGCGGCGCCAGGGCCAGGCGGGCGGCATCCACCGGCACGCCGGCGCGGCGCAGGGCCCGGCCAAAGGCGGCCAGGTTGCCCGCCAGCTTGCCGCTGCGCGCATCGCCCAACTGGGGCACGCGCTGCGGCGCGGCTTGCAAGGGGGCGCTGGGGGGCAGCATGGGCGCGCTTTCAGGCAGCAGCCTGGGCGGCCTGCAGCACCTGGGCGGCCAGGCGCCCGTCCAGGGCGGCGAGGTCGTCGCGCTGCTTGAACAGGATGCCGGCGGTGTCCACCACGACCTCGGGGTCGAGCTGCACGGTATCGAGGGCGACGAGCGCGCGCGCCCATTCCACCGTCTCGGCAATGCCGGGGGCGCGCTGGAAGGATCCGCCATACGGGGTGCTGCGCAGTTGCTGCACAAAGGCTGTGACCTGCGCGGCCAGTTGCTGCGGCGCTTCGGGCACCAGGGCGTGCACGATGGCCAGCTCGCGCTCGCGCTCGGGGTAGTCCAGCCAGTGGTAGAGGCAGCGGCGCTTGATGGCGTCGCTCAGGTCGCGCGTGCGGTTGCTGGTGAGCAGCGTGACGGGCGGCACGCTGGCACGGATGGTGCCCAGCTCGGGGATGCTGACCTGGTATTCGCCCAGGTATTCGAGCAGAAAGGCCTCGAAGGGCTCGTCGGCGCGGTCCACCTCGTCGATGAGCAGCAGGGCGCCCGGGGCGGGCGCCTCCAGCGCCTGCAGCAGCGGGCGGCGCACGAGGTAGCGCGGGTGGTAGACATCCTGCTCCAGCGTGCTGGCCGGGGCCGTGCCTTCGGCGGCGCGCAGGTGCAGGAGCTGCGCGGCGTAGTTCCATTCGTACAAGGCCTCGCGCTGCTCCAGGCCGTCGAAGCATTGCAGGCGCAGCAGGCTGCGGCCCAGCACGCGCGCCAGGGCCTTGGCCAGCTCGGTCTTGCCCACGCCCGGCTCGCCCTCCAGCAGCAGGGGGCGCTGCAGCCTCAGCGCCAGGAACACGGCCGTGGCCAGGCGCCGGTCGGCAAAGTAGCCCTCGCGCTGCAAGGCATGGATCAGCGTATCTATGGAGTCGAGGGCAGGGCGCTCAGGGACGTTCATGGAAACCGCAAAGCTATCAAAACAAGAGCTGCTTGCGCAGGCTGGGTAAGCGCTGGAGGCCTAAAACACTCAAAATTCCGAAGGGCGGCGGCGCCCCCGGGCGGGGCGCCGCCGGGCTCAGGCCAGCGCCTGCGCCACGGCGCGCTGCGCCATCACGCCCACGAGGTGCGCGCGGTAGGCGGCGCTGCCGTGCAGGTCGCTGGACATGTCAGCTTCCGCCGTGGCCACGCCGGCCAGGGCAGCGGGTGTGAAGCTCGCGCCCAGCGCCGCCTCCATGGCCTTGTGGCGGAACACGCCGTTGCCGCCACCGGTCACGGCCACGCGCACGCCGCCCGCCGTCTGCGCGACGAACACGCCAACCAGCGCAAAGCGCGAGGCCGGCTGGGCAAACTTGACGTAGGCCGCGCGCTGGGGGATGGGAAAGCTCACCGCGGTGATGATCTCGCCCTCGTCCAGCGCGGTGGCGAACAGGCCCTGGAAGAAGCCGTCGGCCGGGATCTGGCGCGCCGTGGTGTGCACCGTGGCGCCCAGGCCCAGCAGCGCGGCGGGGTAGTCGGCTGCGGGGTCGTTGTTGGCGACCGAGCCGCCCAGGGTGCCGCGCGCGCGCACCTGCCGGTCGCCGATGAGGCCGGCCAGGTGCGCCAGCGCGGGGAGGGCGGTGCGCACCTCGGCGCTTTCGGCCACGTCGCAGTGGCGCGTCATGGCGCCGATGACCAGGGCCTGGCCCTCGCGGCGTATGCCCTGCAGCGCGGCAATGCCGCCCAGGTCCACGACCTGCTCGGGCGCGGCCAGGCGCAGCTTCATCGAGGCCAGCAGGGTCTGGCCGCCCGCCAGCAGCTTGCCGCCCGCCTGGGCGAGCCGCAGCGCGTCGGCCTGGGTGGCGGGACGCTCGTAGGTGAATGCATACATGCGTGGTTCCTCCTCAAACCTTGGCTTGCTGGATGGCCTGCCACACGCGGTGCGGCGTGGCGGGCATGTCGATGTCGGACACGCCCAGGGGCCGCAGTGCGTCGAGCACGGCGTTGATGACGGCCGGCGGCGAGCCGATGGCGCCGGCCTCGCCGCAGCCCTTGCTGCCGATGGGGTTGTGCGTGCAGGGCGTGCACACATGGCCGAGCTGGAACTGCGGGAAGTCGGCCGCGCGCGGCATGGTGTAGTCCATGTAGCTGCCGGTGAGCAGCTGGCCGCTCTCCGGGTCGTACACGCCGTGCTCGAGCAGCGCCTGGCCTATGCCCTGCACCAGGCCGCCATGCACCTGGCCCTCGACGATCATGGGGTTGATGATGACGCCGAAGTCGTCCACCGCCGTGAAGCGGTCCACGCGCACCACGCCGGTCTGCGGGTCCACCTCCACCTCGCAGATGTAGGTGCCCGCGGGGAAGGTGAAGTTGGTCGGGTCGTAGAACGCGGTCTCGTTCAGGCCGGGTTCGAGCTTGTCCAGCGGGTAGTTGTGCGGCACGTAGGCGGTGAGCGCCACCTGAGCGAAGGGGATCTTCTTGTCCGTGCCGCGCACCGTGAACTCCCCGCCCGCGAAGTCGATGTCGGCGTCGCTGGCCTCCAGCAGGTGGGCTGCGATCTTCTTGGCCTTGGCCTCGATCTTGTCCAGCGCCTTCATGATGGCCGTGCCGCCGACCGACAGCGAGCGGCTGCCGTAGGTGCCCATGCCGAAGGGCACGCGGCCGGTGTCGCCGTGCACGATGTCGACCTGGCTCGGATCCAGCCCCAGGCGCGCGGCCACGAGCTGCGCGAACGTGGTCTCGTGCCCCTGGCCGTGGCTGTGCGAGCCGGTGAACACCGTCACGCTGCCCGTGGGGTGCACGCGCACCTCGCCGGCCTCGAACAGGCCGGCGCGCGCGCCCAGCGCCCCGGCGATGTTGCTGGGCGCCAGGCCGCAGGCCTCGATGTAGCTGCTGTAGCCGATGCCGCGCCTGAGGCCCTGGGCCTCGCTCGCTGCGCGCCGTGCGGCAAACCCGGCCACGTCGGCCAGTTGCTGCGACTGGTTCATGCAGGCGTGGTAGTCGCCCACGTCGTACTGCAGCGCCACCGGCGTCTGGTAGGGGAAGCTGGTGATGAAGTTGCGCTTGCGGATCTCGTCCTGCGCCAGGCCCATGTCCCAGCCGCAGCGCGTGACCAGGCGCTCGACCAGGTAGGTCGCCTCGGGCCGGCCCGCGCCGCGGTAGGCGTCCACCGGCGCGGTGCTGGTGAACCAGGCGTCCACTTCCACGTAGATCTGCGGCGTGGTGTACTGGCCCGCCAGCAGCGTGCCGTACAGGATGGTGGGCACGGCCGTGGAGAAGGTCGAGAGGTAGGCGCCGAGGTTGGCGTCGGTGTGCACGCGCATGGCGAGGAACTTGCCGTCCTTGTCCATGGCCATCTCGGCGTGCGTGAGGTGGTCGCGCCCGTGCGCGTCCGAGACGAAGGACTCGCTGCGCTCGGCCGTCCATTTGATGGCGCAATTGAGCTGGCGCGCCGCCCAGGTGAGGGCCACGTCCTCGGCGTAGAGGAAGATCTTCGAGCCGAAGCCGCCGCCCACGTCGGGCGCGATCACGCGCACCTTGTGCTCGGGCAGTTGCAGCACGAAGGCCGTCATCAAGAGGCGCTCAACGTGCGGGTTCTGGTTGGCCACATAGAGCACGGACTCGTCGGTCGCGCGGTTGTAGCTGGCGTTGACGGCGCGCGGCTCGATGGCGTTGGGGATCAGCCGGTTGTTCACGAGGTCGATCTTCGTGACATGCGCCGCCGCGGCGAAGGCCGCATCGACGGCCGCCTTGTCGCCCAGCGTCCAGGTGTAGCAATGGTTGTCGGGGGCTTCGTCGTGCAGGGCCGGGCCGTTCCTGGCGGTGCGCATGTCGATCACCGGAGCGAGCTCCTCGTAGTCCACCACCACGGCCTCGGCGGCGTTCCTGGCCTGCTCCAGCGTGTCGGCCACCACCAGGGCCACATGGTCGCCCACATAGCGCACCTTCTGGCTCGCCAGGATGGGGTGCGGCGGCTCTTTCATGGCCGAGCCGTCGGGGTTGTTGATCTGCCAGCCGCAGGGCAGGCCGCCCATCTTGCCCGCCACATCCGCCCCGGTGAACACGCGCACCACGCCCGGCATGGCGGCCGCGGCGGCGGTGTCCACGCGCTTGAGGCGGGCATGCGCATAGGGCGAGCGCACGAACACCGCGTACTTCTGGTTCTCCTGCCGGATATCGTCGGTGTAGTTGCCCACGCCGGTCAGAAAGCGCGGGTCCTCCTTGCGCTTGAGGGACTCGCCGATGTGCGGCAGCTTGGCAAATTCATTGGCACCCATGGTGTGGTCTCCTTCTATCGGTCCCGGGCGCCGTCAGGCGGCCATGGCTTTCTGGGCGGTCTGCACCGCCTTGACGATGTTCTGGTAGCCCGTGCAGCGGCACAGGTTGCCTTCGAGCAGTTCGCGGATCTCGGCCTCGCTGGCCTGGGGGTGGTGCGCCAGCAGATCGACCGCGCTCATCACCATGCCCGGCGTGCAAAAGCCGCACTGCAGGCCGTGGCACTCCTTGAAGGCTGCCTGCATGGGGTGCAGCGTGCCGTCGGCGGCGGCCAGGCCCTCGATGGTGGTGATCTGGGCCCCCTGCATCTGCACGGCCAGGATGTTGCAGGACTTGATGGCGCGGCCGTCGGCCACCACGGTGCAGGCGCCGCACTGCGCCGTGTCGCAGCCCACGTGGGTCCCCGTCAGGCGCAGGTGCTCGCGCAGGAATTGCACGAGCAGCGTGTGGGGCGGGACGTCGGCACTGACGGCCTTGCCATTGACTGTGAGCTCAACTTTCATCGCATGCGTCTCCTCATCGTCGGGTGGGGGGATTTGGTGTCAGAATCGGTCCATTCTTGAAACAAGGGCCCGCCAGAGACCTAGGTAAAACCCTTGATTTGCACGCAACGGCTGCGAAATTCTCAGAATGAGACAGGCGCTGGTGCAAATCCCCGGATTCAGGAGACATGCTGCGGCCATGCGAGACGACCTTCGCTTGAAGCAGATTGCGCACGCACGCCAGGCCCTGCTGGCAGAGGGCGCTGAACTCACCGAGGCGCTGGCCGGTGCCTGGTACGACCGCGCCTGGATCATGCAGAGCTGGCGCCGCTGCCTGGCGCAGGGCCACCGGCCCGATGCGCCCGTGGCGTTCGACCCCGTGCCTGCCGGAGCGCAGGGCCGTACCGCCGATGCGCATGCCGGGCTGCTCGCCGCCGCGCACGCCGAACTCGAACGCCTGGGGGCGGCTGTGGCGCCCATCCGCTACTTCGCCCTGCTCACGGACGCCCGCGGCACCGTGATCGGTACGGCCGGGGCCATAGACCACAGCGAACCGCACACCCATGCCATTGCGCGCGTCGGGGTCGATCTGTCCGAGCGCAACATAGGCACGAGCGCCATCGGCGCTGCGCTGGGCGAGAAGATCCCCGTGTGGCTGCACCGCGGCGAGCATTTCTTCCGCGCCACCAGCGTCTACAGCTGTGCCGGCGCGCCGCTGTTCGGTCCCTGGGGCGAATGCGTGGGCATGCTCGACGTGACCGGCGTGCAAGTGCCCGAGCGCCCCGAGCTCAAGCACCTGGTGGCGCAATCGGCGCGCAGCATCGAGGAGGCGCTGGTGCTGGCGCAGCCCCACCGGCTGCGCGTGCACCTCGCCTGGCCTGCTGCCTGGACCATCAGCGGCGGCGAGGGCGGCGACGCCCTGCTGTGCCTGGATGCCGAGGGCGGCGTGGTCGGCGCCAACCGCGCGGCCCGCGAAATGCTGCCTGCGCTGCAGGACCGACAGGGGGCGGGCATGCATGCGGCAGACCTGTTCGCCGTGCCCTGGCCCAGCCTGTTCGACCTGGCGCGCCACGGCGAGCCGTGCACGGTGCCGCTCTGGTCGGGCTTGCGCGTGCGCATCAGCGTGCATGCCGCAGTCCCGGGCGCCAGCCCCGCCCGCAACACCCCGTCGCTCAAGGCCCTGGAGACCGAACTGATCCACCGGGCGGTGCGCGACGCCGGCGGGCGCGTCGATGCCGCGGCCAAGGCCCTGGGCGTGAGCCGCGCCACCGTCTACCGCAGGCTGGCGCCGCGCGGCCCCCGCCAGGGCGCGGACGAAGCCTGAGCTGCGGCGCCCGGGCGCGTGGCGGGCCGCGCGGATTGCGCTACAATGGCGGTCTGTCTCAAGTGCAGCACTTCCCCGGCGCCACCGTACCGGAGATTTTGAAAAATTCGGAACACACCCCGTTTTTTCGTGCTACAATGCGAGGCTTCGCGGCTGTAGCTCAGCTGGATAGAGTACTTGGCTACGAACCAAGGGGTCGTGGGTTCGATTCCTGCCAGCCGCGCCAATCACAAACCCCGTAACTCCAAAGAGTTACGGGGTTTTTTTTCGGGTTGTCCCTTCTTGTGCAGCATGAACAAAGCCTTCACCAAGGAAACCGACAACGACGATGACGACGGCGGCCCCGCGCTGCCGCCGCTGCCCGCGGGGGGCAAGAACTACATCACCCCCCAGGGCTATGCCCACCTGCGTGCGGAGCTGCTGCACCTGATGGACGAGGAGCGCCCCCGCGTGGTGGAGGTCGTCCACTGGGCCGCCAGCAACGGCGACCGCTCGGAAAACGGCGACTACCTCTACGGCAAGAAGCGACTGCGCGAGATCGACCGCCGCATCCGCTTCCTGACCAAGCGCCTGGAGATCGCCGAGGTGGTCGATCCCCGCGTGCATGCGGGCAGCGAGCAGGTGTTCTTCGGGGCGACGGTGACCTACGTGGACGACCTGGGCGAGCAGCGCAGCGTCACCATCCTGGGCATCGACGAGGCCGACACCAGCCAGGGGCAGGTGAGCTGGGTGGCGCCCGTGGCACGGGCCCTGCTCAAGGCGCGCGTGGGCGACGAGGTGCCCCTGCCCACGCCCGCAGGCCTGCGCCAGCTCGAGATCCTGGACGTCCGCTACCCCGCTGCGGATTGACGGGGCGGCTCGGGCGCGCCTCAGCCCTTGGGCAGGGCGCGCTCGGCGCGCAGCACGGCCGGCGTGCGGCGCAAGTTGCGCAGCGCGGACTCCAGGTGGTGCAGGTCGCGCACGGCGATCACGAAACGCAGGTCGATGGTGTCCATCAGGGCCTCGTCGTCCATATCCACGTGCTTGATGTCGGCCTCCGAGCGGGCCAGGTCGGCGGCGATCTGCGCCAGCACGCCCTTGCCGTTCTGCGCGGTGATGACGATGCGCGCGTCGAACGCGCGCGTGGGTTCCTCGGACCAGTCCACGGCGATGAAACGCTCGCTGTCCTTGTGCTGCAGGCGCTGGGCGACGGCGCATTGGCTGGAGTGCACGACCAGTCCCTCGCCGCGCCCCAGGTAGCCCATGATGGGCTCGCCGGGCACCGGCAGGCAGCAGGGCGCATATTGCACCGAGGCGCCTTCGCTGCCGTCGAGCGTGACGCTGCCCTGCGAGACGCTCTCGTGCGAGGTGAAGCGTTCGCGCGTCATCAGCAGCGGGTCGGCCTTGTGGCCATGCTCGACCATGAGCACCGTGAGCCGCTTGGCGACGATGCTGGCAATGCGCCGGCCCAGGCCGATGTCGGTGAGCAGCTCACTCACCGTGCGGCTGCCGGTAAAGCGCAGCAGCTTGTCCCAGATGGGCTGGTATTCGGCGTCCTGTGCGGGCAGCAGCTGCATGCCTTCGGAGCGCAGCGCCTGCGCCAGCAGCTTCTCGCCCAGGTGCTCGGACTCGGCCTGCGCCAGCGTCTTGAGGTGGTGGCGGATCTTGGAGCGCGCCCGGCCGGTGCGCACGAACCCCAGCCACGCGGGGTTGGGCGAGGCGGCCGGGTCGGTGAGGATTTCCACCACGTCGCCGTTGCTCAGTTCCGTGCGCAGCGACGCCTGTTCGTTGTTGATGCGCACGCCCACCGTCTGGTTGCCGATGTTGCTGTGGATGGCGTAGGCGAAATCCACCGCCGTGGCCCCGCGCGGCAGGGCCATGATCTGGCTCATGGGGGTGAAGACGTAGACCGCATCGGGGAACAGGTCCACCTTCACGTGGTCCCAGAACTCGGCGGCATCGCGCGTTTCGTTCTGGATGTCGAGCAGCGACTGCAGCCATTTGGTGCCCAGGCGCTCGGCCGCTGCGCCGTCCTTCTCCTGCGCCTTGTAGAGCCAGTGGGCGGCCACGCCCGCCTCGGCCACGAGGTGCATTTCTTCGGTGCGCATCTGGAATTCCACATTCACGCCCGAGGGACCGACCACCGTCGTGTGCAGCGACTGGTAGCCGTTGACCTTGGGGATGGCGATGTGGTCCTTGAACTTGCCGGGCACCGGCTTGTACAACTGGTGCAGGACGCCGAGCGCGGTGTAGCAGTCGGTGATGTCGGGCACGATCACGCGAAAACCGTACAGGTCCGTCACCTGCGCAAAGCTCAGGTGCTTGAGCTCCATCTTGCGGTAGATGGCGTACAGGGTCTTTTCGCGCCCGGCCAGGCGCACGGGCATGCCGATACGCGCGAAAGCGGCGTCCACATCGGTCTGCACCTTCTGCACCAGGTCGCGCCGGCGGTTGCGCGCCCGGCCCACGGCCTTGGACAGGGTCACGTAGCGCCAGGGGTGCAGGTGGCGGAACGCCAGGTCCTGCAGCTCGCGGTAGGTCTGGTTCAGGCCCAGGCGGTGGGCGATGGGGGCGTAGATGTCCAGCGTTTCGGACGAAATGCGCCCCCATTTGCTGCGCGGCATGTCCGAGAGCGTGCGCATGTTGTGCGTGCGGTCGGCCAGCTTGATGAGGATGACGCGCACGTCGCGCGCCATGGCCAGCAGCATTTTGCGAAAAGACTCGGCCTGGTTTTCCTCGCGCGTGGTGAACTGCAGCTTGTCGAGCTTGGTCAGGCCGTCGACCATTTCCGCCACGGGCGCGCCAAAGCGCTCGATGAGGTCGGCCTTGGTGACGCCGCAGTCTTCCATGGCGTCGTGCAGCAGCGCGGCCATGAGGGCCTGGGCGTCGAGCTTCCAGCTCGCGCACAGCGCGGCCACGGCGATGGGGTGGGTGATGTAGGGCTCGCCGCTGTTGCGCAACTGGCCCAGGTGCGCCTCGTCGGCAAAGCGGTAGGCCTGGCGCACCTGCTCGATGCTGGCGGCGTCGAGGTAGTCCAGGCTCTCGGTGAGCGCGGCAAAGCTGGCTGCAGCCGCCGTGGCAGCCGCAGCGGCGGGCGCGGTCTCGTCGGCAACGGGAGGGCGGGCCTGCGTATTCATGGCTTAAATGTAGCGCGGATGTTCCCTAGCGCCCGGGGACATAAAAAAAGCACCGCAGCGCGGTGCTTCTATTGGGTGCACGGCCGTTCAGCCAGGCACCTTCTTGAGCATTTCCAGGCCGACCTTGCCGGCGGCGATCTCGCGCAGGGCGGTGACGGCGGGCTTGTTGCGGCTCTCGATGCGCGGGGCGTGGCCGTGGCTGAGCATGCGCGCGCGGTAGGTGGCCGCCAGCACGAGCTGGAAACGGTTGGGGATCTGCTCCAGGCAGTCTTCGACGGTGATGCGGGCCATGGGAACTCCGGAAAATCAGGCGATGTTGAGCGACGCAAAGGTCTGGGCGCGGGCGCGGCGCTGGGCCGCGTACCTGAGGCGCTGGGCGTGAACGATAGCTTTAAGATCGAAAAGCGCGCGCTCGAATAACTCATTGATTATAACGAAGTCGAATTGGTGGACCTGCGCCATCTCCTCGGCGGCATTCACCAGCCGCATCTCTATGACCTCGGCGGAGTCCTCCCCGCGGCGCTCCAGGCGCGAGCGCAGTTCCTCCCAACTGGGCGGCAGGATGAAGATGAGCACGGCGTTGGCAAAGGCCCGGCGCACCTGCAGCGCCCCCTGGTAGTCGATCTCCAGGATGACGTCCGAGCCCTGGGCGATGCGCTCCTCGATGGCCTTCTTGGAGGTGCCGTAGCGCCGCCCGTGCACATGGGCCCATTCGACGAAGGCGCCGCCCGCGACCATGGCGTCGAACTCGGCGTCGGAGGCGAAGTAGTACTCGCGGCCGTGCTTTTCCTGCCCCCGAGGCGCGCGCGTGGTGTGCGACACCGAGGCGAACACCTGGGAGTCGAGCTCCATCAGCGCCTTGACCAGGCTGGACTTGCCTGCGCCGCTGGGAGCAGCGACGACGAATAGATTTCCCGGATATTCCATGAGGGATGTGCGCTATGCGCTATGGATTTGAAAGCGTCACTCGATATTTTGCACCTGCTCGCGCATTTGTTCGATCAGCACCTTCATATCGACGCTGATGCGCGTGAGCTCCAGGGCGGCCGATTTGGAGCCCAGGGTGTTGGCCTCGCGGTGCAGTTCCTGGATCAGGAAGTCCAGGCGCTTGCCGATGTCGCCGCCCTTTTTCAGCAGGCGGCCGATCTCGTCGAGGTGGGACTGCAGCCGGGTGAGTTCCTCGGCCACATCGATGCGGATGGCGAAGGCCGTGGCCTCGGACAGGGCGCGCTCGCGCGCCGCCTCGGGCGTGACGCCGCCGGGGCCGCCCAGGCCCAGGGCCTCGGTCCAGCGCTCCATGAAGCGCTGGCGCTGCTGCTCCACCAGTTGGGGGAGCAGCGGCGCGGCCTGCCCGGCGAGCTGCTGCAGTTGCTGCACATGGCCTTGCAGCATGGCGGCCAGGCGTGCGCCTTCCTGGGCGCGCGCCTCGAGCAGGGCGCCCAGGGCCTGCTCGGCCACGGGCAGGGCGAGGGCGCCCCAGTCCTGCCCGCTGCCGCCCGCGCTGCTGCACAGGCGCAGGGCGTCGGCCACCGAGAGGGGCGCGGCCTCGGGGAGCCAGGCGCGGATGCTGTCCTGCGCGCTGGCCAGGCGCTGGAGCAGGCGCGCCGAGGGTTCGGGCACGCTGGCGCCTTCGGCCTGCTCCAGCGTGGCGCGCACCTCCACCTTGCCGCGGCGGATGCGCGCCGTGACCAGGCTGCGCAGGGCCGGCTCCAGGGCGCGCAGTTCGTCGGGCAGGCGAAAGCCCAGGTCCAGGAAGCGGCTGTTGACCGAGCGGATTTCCAGGGCCAGGCGGCGCACGGGCGGCGCGCGGCCGCTGGTTTCGGGGCTGGCGCCGGTGCCCTCGGCCTGGGCAGTGGCGTAGCCGGTCATGCTGTAAACTGGCATGGCACTTTGGCTGGTGGCTTGAGATGCCGGTGATTATCCGGGTTCTGCACGCTGCCTGAATCAACCTCGCAGCTTATGTCGACAAAAGTCAAGCCGGCACCGTTGCCACCCGATACCGTCATAGGCGGGTACCGCGTGATCCGCAGGCTGTCGGCGGGCGGGTTCGGTGTGGTCTATCTGGCCGTGGATGCCGAAGGGCAGCAGGTGGCCATCAAGGAGTACCTGCCGTCTTCGCTCGTGGCGCGCGCGCCCGGCGAGTTGCTGCCCAAGGTGCCGCCCGAAAAACTGTCGCTCTACCGCCTGGGGCTCAAGAGCTTTTTCGAGGAAGGCCGGGCGCTGGCCCAGATCTCGCACGCCTCGGTGGTGAGCGTGCTCAACTTCTTCCGCGAAAACGAAACCGTCTACATGGTGATGAACTACCTGGAGGGCGCGACCCTGCAGGACTACATCATCACCGCGCGCGACCTCAAGGGGCAGAAGGTGTTCCGCGAGTCCACCATCCGCTCGCTGTTCGACGAGGTGCTGCGCGGCATGCGCATCGTGCACCAGCACAAGATGCTGCACCTGGACATCAAGCCGGCCAACATCTTCATCACCGACGACAACAAGGCGGTGATGATCGACTTCGGCGCCGCGCGCGAGGTGCTCTCCAAGGAGGGCAACTTCATCCGCCCCATGTACACCCCGGGCTTTGCCGCGCCCGAGATGTACCGGCGCGACGCCTCCATGGGGCCGTGGACCGACATCTACGCCATCGGCGCCTGCATCTACGCCTGCATGCAGGGCTATCCGCCCAACGAGGCGCCGCAGCGCCAGGACAAGGACCGCCTGGCCCTGGCGCTGGCCAAGCTGCGCGGCGTGTATTCGGACAACCTGATCGAGGTCGTCGAGTGGTGCATGGCGCTGGACCCGCTCTCGCGCCCGCAGTCGGTGTTCGCCCTGCAGAAGGAGCTGGCGCGCGAAGGCGAGCGCCGCTACACCAAGCTCACGGTGGCCGAGAAGATGCGCCTGCAGATCGACAACCTGGTCTCCGACACCAAGAAAACCGTGCAGAAGGCGACGGCTCCCGCGGCCATCGGAGCCAAGCCCAAATGAAATTTTCCGTATTCCAGATCAGCCGCCGCGGCGGCCGCGAGAAGAACGAAGACCGCATGGGCTACTGCTATACGCGCGAGTCCGGCCTGTTCGTGCTCGCCGACGGCATGGGCGGCCACCCCGAGGGCGAGGTCGCGGCGCAGATCGCCCTGCAGACCGTGGCCTCGATGTTCCAACGCCAGGCGCGGCCGCAACTGCCCGACGTGCAGGAGTTCCTCTCCTCGGCGCTGCTGGCGGCGCACCACCAGATCCTGCGCTACGCCAGCGACAAGGGCATGCTCGACTCGCCGCGCACCACGCTGGTGGCGGCCGTGGTGCAGGGGGGCAGCGCCCACTGGATCCATTGCGGCGACTCGCGCCTGTACATGGTGCGCGCGGGGCAATTGCTCACGCGCACGCGCGACCACTCCTACCTGGAGCTGCGCAACGTGCCGACAGCGCTCGAGCGCGTCAACCGCAACGTGCTGTTCACCTGCCTGGGCTCGCCGACCAAGCCGATCTACGACATGACGGGGCCCGTGCTGCTGGAGCAGGGCGACCGCATCCTGCTGTGCTCGGACGGCCTCTGGGGCACGCTGGGGGATGAGGAAATCGCCCAGCAGCTCGGCGCCGAGCCCGTCTCGCAGGCCGTGCCCGAGCTCGTCGAGCGCGCCCTGCGCAAGGCCGGCGAGGGCAGCGACAACGTCACCGTGGTCGCCATGGACTGGGAGACGCCCGACGCCTTCGAGTCCACCCAGGGCATCTCCACCGAGAGCATCGGCGACGACGTGTTTGCCTCCACCATCCAGGCCGGGCCGCTGGACGCGCTGGTCGATGACCTGGACGACGCCGCCATCGAGCGCTCCATTGCCGAGATCAACGAGGCCATCCGGCGCTCGGCGGCGAAAAAGGGGTGACCCTCCCCCTGAGTCGCCTTCGGCGCCTTCCCCCTCCTCTCGCAGCGCTGCGCACTGCGGGGAAGGGGACCTTGCTCAGCGCGGCAGGCGGCCCTTGCGCGGCGGTCACTGGCCTGGGCCGTGCGCGGCAGATCGCTTGTTGATTGGGCGCAGCACATGGCGCCATATTTTGGAAGTTTTCCCATGACCTCTTTCGTTCGCCCCGGTGGCCGCGCCGCCGACCAGTTGCGCCCCGTGCGCATCACGCGCCACTACACCATGCACGCCGAGGGCGCGGTGCTCATCGAGTTTGGCAACACCAAGGTGCTGTGCACCGCCTCGGTCGAAGAGAAGGTGCCGCCGCACCAGCGCGGTAGCGGCGCAGGCTGGGTCACGGCCGAGTACGGCATGCTGCCGCGCGCCACGCACACGCGCAGCGACCGCGAGGCCGCGCGCGGCAAGCAGAGCGGCCGCACGCAGGAGATCCAGCGCCTCATCGGCCGCTCGCTGCGCGCGGTGTTCGACTTGAAGCTCCTGGGCGAACGCAGCATCGTGCTCGACTGCGACGTGCTCCAGGCCGACGGCGGCACGCGCACCGCGGCCATCACCGGCGCCTGGGTGGCCGCGCAGGACGCGGTGAACACGCTGCTTGCCAGCGGCAAGCTCACCACCACGCCCATCCGCGAACCCGTGGCCGCCATTTCCGTGGGCATCGTGCAGGGCCAGCCCGTGCTGGACCTGGAATACGTGGAAGACGTGGCCTGTGACACCGACATGAACGTGGTCATGACCGGTGCCGGACACTTCGTGGAAGTGCAGGGCACGGCCGAGGGCGTGGCCTTCACGCGCCGCGAGATGGACCAGCTCCTGCTGCTGGCCGAAAAAGGCATTGGCGAACTGATGCGGATGCAGCAGGCCGCACTTCAAAATGAATAGCTGCTTGCGCTTGCTGGATAAGCGCTGGAGGCAGATTTGACTATGAAAATCGTATTGGCATCGAATAACCGTGGCAAGCTCGCCGAACTGCAGGCCATGCTCGCCCCCCTGGGCGTGGAGCTCGTGCGCCAGGCCGACTTGGGCATGGGCGAGGCCGAGGAGCCGCACCGCACCTTCGTCGAGAACGCCCTGGCCAAGGCGCGCTTTGCCAGCGCGCACACCGGCCTGCCGGCGCTGGCCGACGACGCCGGCCTGTGCGTGGACGCCTTCGGCGGCCTGCCGGGCGTGGACACCGCCTACTACGCCACGCAGTTCGGCTACGAGAAGGGCGACGACAACAACGTGCGCGCCCTGCTCGAGCAGATGCAGGGCCTGGACAACCGGCGCGCCGCCATGGTCAGCACCCTGGTGGCCGTGCGCAGCCCGCAGGACCCCGAGCCCCTGATCGCCGTGGGCCGCGTGGTCGGCGAGATCGCGCGCGAGCGGCGCGGCAGCCACGGCTTCGGCTTCGACCCGGTGATGTTCATCCCCGAATTCGGCCAGACCTTCGCCGAACTGCCCCCCGAGGTGAAGAACGCGCACAGCCACCGCGGCCGCGCGGCGCAGCAGATGCTGGCGCTGATGCGCGAGCGCTGGCTTCCCGAGGCTTCAAAAAAGTGAGCTGCCAGCGCTTTCCAGGCAATGATTTCAAGAATTTTTGATCCTCAAATCGTTTGCAGGCAAGCGCAAGCAGCTATGGTTTTGATAACGCCATGAGTATCCCCATCGTCCCCGCCGCCGAGGCCGCGCCCAGCGCGCCGCGCGACATCCAGCACTACATGCGCCCGGGGCTGCTGCAGCTCAGCAGCCTGCCGCCGCTCTCGCTCTATGTGCACATCCCCTGGTGCCTGAAGAAGTGCCCGTACTGTGACTTCAACTCGCACGCCTGGGACGGTGCGGGCGGCCTGCCCGAGCAGCGCTACCTCGACGCCCTGTGCGCCGACCTCGAGGCGGCGCTGCCGCTGGTCTGGGGCCGGCAGGTGCAAAGCGTGTTCATCGGCGGCGGCACGCCCAGCCTGTTCGCGCCCGCCTCCATCGACCGGCTGCTGGCCGACATCCGCGCGCGCCTGCCGCTGGCGGCGGCCTGCGAGGTCACGCTGGAGGCCAACCCCGGCACCTTCGAGAAAGAGCGCTTCCGCGCCTTGCGCGCGGCGGGCGTCACGCGCCTGTCCATCGGCGTGCAGAGCTTCAACGACCGGCACCTGCAGGCCCTGGGGCGCGTGCACGACCGCGCCCAGGCCATCGCAGCCGTGGAGGAGGCCGCGCGCTGCTTCGAGACCTTCAACCTCGACCTCATGTACGCGCTGCCGGGCCAGGACCTGACGGGCCTGGACGAAGACCTGCGCACCGCGCTCGCCTTCGCGCCGCCGCACCTCTCGGTCTACCACCTGACCATCGAGCCCAATACCTGGTTCGCCAAGCACCCGCCCGCCCTGCCGCCGGACGACGAAGCCTACGCCATGCTCGACCGCATCACCGAGCGGACCGGGCAGAGCGGCCTGCAGCGCTATGAAGTCTCGGCCTACGCGCGCCCCGGCCACCCGTGCCAGCACAACACCAATTACTGGGAGTTCGGCGACTATCTGGGCATAGGCGCCGGCGCGCACAGCAAGCTCAGCTTTGCGCACCGCATCGTGCGCCAGGTGCGCTTTCGCGACCCGGGCCGCTACATGGACCAGGCCCTGGCGGGCCAGGCGCTGGCGCAGGATACCGATGTGCGCCGCGCCGAGCTGCCGTTCGAGTTCATGCTCAATGCCCTGCGCCTGCGCAGCGGCTTTGCGCTGCAGGACTTCGTCGAGCGCACTGGGCTGGCGCTCACCGCCATCGAGGTGCCGCTGCAGGAGGCCGAGCGCAAGGGGCTGATCGAGCGCGACATGGCGCGCGTCAAGCCCACGGCGCGCGGCTTTGACTTCCTGAGTGATCTGCAGGAGCTGTTCCTGTAGCCGTCCACGGCGCCCCGAAAAAACCGCGGCGCTGCAATTATCTTTGCGAACGCAGAGGTGCGTGCTCCATCCGCGCCCTCACAAACCGGCGCGCCCCAGCCAGGGCCCCCGCGCAAGGGCCGCCCCGCCGCGCTGGGGGCGTCCCCCCTCCCGAATCGCGCAGCGATTCGAGAGAGAGGGGGGAAGGCGCCGCAGGCGCCTCAGGGGGGTGTTCCCGCTACCCGCAGCGCGCGGCCACGATGCGGCCGCTGGCGTCCACTTCCAGGTTCAGGCGCTGGGCGTCGAATTCCTTGGTCACCGCCTGCCCGGGCCGCAGGATGCGCACCAGCAGCGCGCCCGAGCGCACGCGTGCGGCCTCCACCACCTTGGCGGTGCTGTTCTGGCCCACGAAGGCCTGGGCTGGCGGGGCCTGGCAGAGGCCGCCGCGTGGCGCGCCCGTGGGGCCGGTGGCGGGCGGCGGCGCCGCGCAGCCAGCGAGCAGCGCGGCGAGGAGGGCGGCCAGGGGCCGGATGGCAGCGGGGGACATGGCGGGCATTCCTCTCGGCAAGGGCAGGGGGCCGGCGCTTCAGCCGGCGGCGGCGGGCGGCGCGGTCAGGGCCGCCAGGTACACGCGGCTGAATTCCTCGGGCAGGCGCCGCGCCCGTCCGCTGGAGATCTCCACGCACACCAGGTGCCAGCGCCCGCGCAGCACGGTGGCGCCGTCCTGCGCGCGGATGAACTGGAAGCGCCGCTCCATGGTCAGCTTGCCGTCGCTGTCGGTGAGCCAGGTGCCCAGGATGAGCTCCTGACCCAGCAGCGAGGGCAGCAGGTAATCGTACTGCGCCTGGCGGATGACCATGGCGCGGTCCAGCCGCTGGTAGTCCGCAATGCCCAGGCCCAGGGCCTGCGAGTGCGCCCAGCCGACCTTTTCGCACCACTGCACGTACACCGCATTGTTGGTGTGCTGCAACTCGTCGATGTCGCCCGCCTGCGGGCGGACGTGGAGGGTGAAAGGCTGTGGATGGTCCCAGGGCATGGGGTGCATTGTCGCAGGCGGGCGCCGCCGCGCGTGTCCAGCAGCGGACAATGCATTTTGTGAGGTGTTTTTTCCCTCTGGCGCTTGCCCCGCAAGCGCCAGCAGCTCCGTTTTTTATAGCGTTTTGCTCAGGCCCCGGCGGCTTCGGCCAGGGCGTGCAGCGCGGCGCGGGCTTCGGCCTCGGTGGCGCCGGGCACCGGGGCCAGGCAGGGCGCCAGGGCCTGCAGCGCGTCCGGGTCTTGTTGCAGCCGGGCGATGGCCTGGCCGGCGTCCTTGGGTGCGGCAAAGCCCGTGCTCTGCAGCAGCAGGCGGCCGTCGGCGGCGACGAGCTTGAAGTAGAACTTGCCGTCGATCTCGCGGTACTGCTTGAAGCTCGGCAGGGCCGCCTTGGCGGCCTTGGCCGCCTTCTGCGGGGCGGCGGCCTGCACCAGGCTGCGCAGGCCCACGGCCGCGCGCAGTTCGCGCAGGAAGGGCGTGGCGATCTGGCGCGCGCGCTCGGCGCCGGCCAGCAGCGTGGCCTCGATGCGCGCCGGGTTGTGGATCAGCGCTTCGTACTGCTCGCGCATCGGCGCCACCACCTGGTCCACGCGCTCGAACAGCAGTTGCTTGGCGTCGCCCCAGGCGATGCCGTCCGCGTAGGCTTGGCGCAGGGCGGCGGTCTCGTCCGCGGTGGCAAAGGCCTGGTAGATCTGGAACAGGGCCGAGCCTTCGGTCTCCTTGGGCTCGCCGGGGGCGCGCGAGTCGGTCAGGATGCCGCTGATGAGCTTCTTGAGCTGCTCGCGGCTGGAGAACAGCGGGATGGTGTTGTCGTAGCTCTTGCTCATCTTGCGGCCGTCCAGGCCGGGCAGGGTGGCCACGTGGTCGTCGATCACCGCCTCGGGCAGCACGAAATGCTCGCCGTAGAGGTGGTTGAAGCTCGCGCCCATGTCGCGCGCCATCTCGATGTGCTGCACCTGGTCGCGCCCCACGGGCACCTTGTGCGCCTTGAACATCAGGATGTCGGCGCCCATGAGCACGGGGTACATGAACAGGCCGGCGGTCACGCCGTCGTCCGGCTCGCGCCCGGCGGCGGCATTCTTGTCCTGCGCGGCCTTGTAGGCGTGGGCGCGGTTGAGCAGGCCCTTGCCGGTCACGCAGGTGAGCAGCCAGGTCAGCTCGGGGATTTCGGGAATGTCGGACTGGCGGTAGAAGGTGACCTTCTCCGGGTTCAGGCCCGAGGCCAGCCAGCTCGCGGCGATCTCCAGCGTGGAGCGCTGGATGCGCACCGGGTCTTCGCACTTGATGAGCGCGTGGTAGTCGGCCAGGAAGTAGAAGCTCTGCACCCCGGGCCGCAGGCTGGCCTGCACCGAGGGGCGGATGGAGCCGACGAAATTGCCCAGGTGGGGCGTGCCCGTGGTGGTGATGCCGGTGAGAAAGCGCGTGGTGCTCATGACAGAAGGGGACAGGAAACGGGGCGGTTCAGTGCAGCCATGCCGTCAGCGGCAGGAGCAGCAGGTTGATGATGCCGTAGCCCAGGGCCATCAGCGGGCGCAGCCACAGCGTGCCGACGATGCCGGCGATGACCAGCGCCATCACGATGAAGAAGCCCCAGGGCTCGATGCGCGAGAGCATCTGCGCCTGGCGCCAGGGCAGCAGGCCCACGAGAATGCGCCCGCCGTCGAGCGGCGGCAGCGGAAACAGGTTGAAGGCCCACATCACCAGGTTGACCAGCACGCCGGCGCGCGCCATCTCGATGAAGAAGCGCTCCTGCAGGCCCATGCCCAGCAGCAGCACGAGCAGCACGGCCCACACCACGGCCTGGGCGAAATTCGACGCGGGCCCGGCCAGCGCCACCCAGACCATGTGCTGCTTGGGCTTGCGCAGGTTGCTGAAATTCACCGGCACCGGCTTGGCATAGCCGAACAGGAAGGCGCCCGAGGTGGCGAAGTACAGCAGCAAGGGCATCAGAATGGTGCCCATGGGGTCGATGTGCTTGAGCGGGTTGAGCGTGATGCGCCCCATCATGGCGGCGGTATGGTCGCCGAAATGGCGCGCCGCATAGCCATGGGCCGCCTCGTGCACGGTGATGGCAAACAGCACCGGCAGGGCGTAGATCAGAACGGTCTGGATGAGATTGGCAGTGTCCACCGGCGTGATTGTCTCAGACGCGCCGGGGCATGGGCGCGGCAGGGGGCTTCACAGCCCCAGGGCCTGCAGGCTGCCGCGCCCCACGCGCACGACCTCGGGCTCGCCGCCCGTGCCCATGGGCGTGAGGTCGATCACCGTGGTGGGCTCCGACGGGCAGGCGCCTGCATCGACCACCGCGGCCAGCAGGTGCTCGAAACGCTCGCGGATCGCCTGGGCGTCGTTCATGGGTTCGGTCTCGCCCGGGGCGATCAGCGTCGTGGCCAGCAGGGGTGCGCCGTGCAGCGCGAGCAGCTCGCGCATCACCGGGTGCGTGGGTACGCGCAGGCCGATGGTCTTGCGCGCCGGGTGGCTCACGCGGCGCGGCACCTCCTTGGTCGCCTCCAGGATGAAGGTGTAGTGGCCGGGCGTGCCCAGCTTGAGCAGGCGGTACTGGCGGTTGTCCACGCGCGCATAGTTGGCCAGTTCCGACAGGTCGCGGCAGATCAGCGTGAGGTGGTGGCGCTCGTCCACCTGGCGGATGCGGCGCAGCTGGTCGGCGGCGTTCTTGTCGTCCAGGTGGCAGACGAGCGCGTAGCTCGAATCGGTGGGCACGGCGAGCACGCCGCCCTTTTGCAGCAGCGCGGCGGCCTGCTTGAGCAGGCGTGGCTGCGGGTTGTCCGGGTGGACCTCGAAATACTGGGCCATGGCGTTCACTCCGGGCGCAGGATGCGGTGCGCGAGCGCATCCCACACGGTTGGCAGGTCGCCGGGCAGCGGCGGCAGCTTGCCCAGGTCGGTGTGCGATTCGCTGGGGCTGTGGAAGTCGCTGCCGCGCGAGGCGGCCAGGCCGAATTCCCGGGCCATGCCCGCATAGATGGCGCATTCGGCCGTGGTGTGGCTGCCGGTGACCACCTCCACGCCCTGGCCGCCGTGCTGCTGGAACTCGGAAAACAGCGCGTATTCCTCGTTGGCGCTCAAGCCGTAGCGTGCCGGATGGGCGATCACGGCCAGACCGCCGGCCTCGCGGATCCAGCGCACGGCGTCGCCCAGCGTGGCCCAGCGGTGCGGCACGAAGCCGGGCTTGCCTTCGACCAGGTATTTGCGGAAGACCTCGGCGGTGTCGCGGCACACGCCCGCCTCGACCAGAAAGCGCGCGAAATGGGTGCGCGAGATCAGCTCCGGGTTGCCCACGTAGCGCAGCGCGCCTTCATAGGCGCCCGGAATGCCTGCCTGGGCGAGCTGTCCGGCCATCTCCTGCGCGCGCTCGCCGCGTCCGCCGCGCGTGCTGCGCAGGCCGGCGACGAGGCGCTCGTCCTGGGCATCGAAACCCAGGCCGACGATGTGCACCGTGGTGCCGGCGAAGGTGACGGAGATTTCCACGCCCGTCAGGTAGGCCATGCCCTGCGCGCGCGCCGCGGCGGCAGCGCGCTGCTGGCCGCCCACCTCGTCGTGGTCGGTGAGCGACCACAGGTCCACACCGTTGGCCCGCGCCCGCTGCGCCAGGGCTTCGGGCTCCAGCGTGCCGTCGGAGACGACGGAGTGGCAATGCAGGTCGGGGTTGAGGTAGGTCGTCACCGGGCCATTTTACGGGTTTGTCCTCGGGTGCGTGCTGCCGGTCGCGCGCGGCGCCGGGCGTAAGCTATGCCATGGGCGGTACAGGCCGCCCGGCAATTCCGGGAGAGAGAAGCATGAAGTTTGATGACATACGGGTGGGGCGCAAGCTGTGGGGCATTCTGCTGGGGGTCGTGGCGCTCATGGCGATGGTCACGGCGGGGGCCATGGGCAGCATCGTGGCGGCCATGGATGCCTCCATGGCCGATGTGCTGCGCATCGAGCAGCGCATCACCGCTGCCGTACGTTGGCGCGGCGCTACCGAGACGGCGGTGAACATGGTGATGGGGGGCGCGGTGACCTCCGACGCGGTGCTGGCGCAGCAATACGACGCGCGCGTCAAGCAGATCATCGGCGGCATCAACAAGATCCAGGAGGAGATCACCCAGAGCACCACCGACGCGGGCGAAAAGGCGGCGCTGGAGAAGATCGCGGCCGAGCGCAAGAAGGTGCTGGAGGCCACGGCCAAGACCTGGGACCTCAAGGCCGCCGGCGACGTGGTGGAGACGCAGCGCTTTGCCGACGAGCAATTGACCCCGCTCGTGAACAGTTACCTCAAGGCACAGGACGATTTCGTCCAGGTCATGGCCCAGCACGCCGAGGAAGTGCGCGCCCAGGCGCAGGAGCGGCGCACGCGCCTGAGCATCGTGATCTGGGCCGTGGCCGCAGTCGTGCTGGGGCTGGTGCTGCTGCTGGCGCGCCTGCTGGTCCAGTCGGTGACGCGGCCGCTGCACCAGGCCGTGGCGGCCATCGACGCCATCGCCGCCGGGGACCTGACCCAGGAGATCCACACCACGCGCAAGGACGAATTCGGCCACATGCTCGAATCGCTGGGCCACATGGCGGGGCGGCTGCGCGCGCTCGTGGGCGAGGTGCGCCACGGCGTCGAGGCCGTGACCCTGGCGTCCTCCGAGATCGCCACCGGCAACCAGGATCTCTCCTCCCGCACCGAGCAGACGGCCTCGAACCTGGAGCAGACGGCGGCCAGCATGGAAGAGCTCACCGCCACGGTCACCCAGGCGGCCGACACGGCGCGCCAGGCCAACCAGCTTGCCGCCAATGCGGCGCAGGCGGCCACGCGCGGCGGCCAGGTGGTGGGCCAGGTGGTCGCCAGCATGGACCAGATCACGAGCAGTTCGCGCAAGATCG
>NZ_BBJX01000021.1 GCF_000739995.1 Comamonas granuli NBRC 101663
GGGCGCGGCGCGCGCCGGGGCGCCGGCGCGGCTGGCGGGGGAGGAGCTGGCGGCGCCGCCTCGGGCGCGGGCGCCGCGGGCAGGGCCAGGCTGCGGGTGTGAAAGACCAGCGGCGTGGCCGCCTGGGTGTGCGCCAGCGGCAGGGCCACCCAGCCCAGGACCAGGGCGTGCGCGGCCAGCACGGCAGCGCTGATGGCGAACAGGGGGCGGAGCGGGATCATCGGGGGGCGGGGCGGGGGCGCGCGGGCACAGGCCCAAGGGTACTAGAATCGCGCCTCTCGTGGCATGACGGGCATGCCACCGCCGCCGGGCGCCGGGTGCCGCGCCCGCATTCCCCCGCAGGGCACGCCATGAAACTCGCCACCTACAAGGACGGCTCGCGCGACGGGCAGCTCGTGGTCGTCGCGCGCGACCTGTCGCACGCGCACTACGCCACCGGCATCGCCCAGCGCCTGCAGCAGGTGCTGGACGACTGGAACTACCTCGCGCCGCAGTTGCAGGACCTGTACGACAGCCTCAACGCCGGGCGGGCGCGCCACGCCTTCCCCTTCGATGCGCGCCAGTGCATGGCGCCGTTGCCGCGCGCCTACCAGTGGGCCGATGGCTCGGCCTACCCGCGCCACGTGGAGCTGGTGCGCCAGGCGCGTGGCGCCGAGCTGCCGCCGGGTTTTGCCACCGAGCCGCTGATGTACCAGGGCGCCAGCGACGACTTTCTGGGCCCCTGCGACGACGTGCCCGTGCCCAGCGAGGCCATGGGTATCGATTTCGAGGCCGAGATCGCGGTGGTCACCGGCGACGTGCGTCTGGGCGCCTCGCCCGAGCAGGCGCTCGAAGGCGTGCGCCTGGTGATGCTGGCCAACGACTGGTCGCTGCGCAACCTCGTTCCCGCCGAGCTGGCCCGCGGCTTCGGTTTTTTCCAGTCCAAGCCCGCCACGGCCTTCAGCCCGGTGGCCATCACGCCCGACGAGCTGGGCGAGGCCTGGAAGGGCGGGCGCGTGCACCTGACGCTGCAATCGACCTGGAACGGGCGCCGCGTGGGCATGTGCGAGACCGGGCCGGAGATGGCGTTTCACTTCGGCCAGCTCATCGCCCACATTGCCCGCACGCGCAATGTGCGCGCGGGCTCCATCGTGGGCAGCGGCACGGTGAGCAACCAGGACGCGGCCAAGGGCTACTCCTGCATTGCGGAAAAGCGCTGCCTGGAGACCCTGCAGGACGGCGCGCCGCGCACGCCCTATATGCGCTACGGCGACACCATCCGCATCGAGATGAAGGGCAAGGACGGGCAAAGCCTGTTCGGGGCCATTGACCAGAGCGTGGTGCCCCCGGGCTGATTTGAAGGAAAATTGGCCTCCAGGCCTTGCCAGATCAGCGCGAGTAGCTATGGTTTCATGAGTAACCGGCGGCCGCCTCGACCTGCACCGCGCAGTCGTAGAAGGTCGGCCCCGCGCCCAGGTCGGTCAGCGCCTGGCTGGTGAGCTGGTTCACGTTCGTGCCGTCCAGCCCCAGCTTGCGCCACCACACGCCCAGGCCGTTGACCACGCCGGGGCGCGCGCGCTCGCACACCTGGGCGTGGCAGTGGTAGCTGCCGCGCCCGTTGAACACGCGCACCACGCTGCCGTCCTGGATGCCGCGTGCGGCGGCGTCCTGCGGGTGGATCTCCAGCAGCGGCCGGCCCTCGATGGCGCGCAGGCTTTGCAGGTTGACGAAGGTGGAGTTGAGGAAGTTGCGCGCCGGCGGCGAGATCATGGCCAGCGGGTACTGCTTTGATGTGCCCGCCGCCTCATGGTTGGGCAGGTAGTCGGGCAGGCCGTCCAGGCCCTGGTCGGCCAGGCGCTGGCTGAAGAACTCGCACTTCCCTGAGGGTGTGGGAAAGCCGCCTTCGGCAAACGGCGCGTCCGGCCCACCCAGCGGGGCAAAGCCCTGTTCCAGCAGCAGGCCGAAGTCCACGGCGCTGCCATAGGCCTGGCGGCACAGCTGTTCGTCGCTCTCCTGAAAGCAGGGCTCGGCAAAGCCCATGTGCGCGGCCAGGTCGCGGAAGATCTGCGCATTGCTGCGCGCCTGGCCCTGGGGCGTCAGGGCGGGGCGGTTGAGCAGCACGTCGGTGTGGCCGTAGGCCAGGTGCACGTCCCAGTGTTCGAGCTGGGTGGTGGCGGGCAGGAGGTAGTCGGCGTAGTCGGCGGTGTCGGTCTGGAAATGCTCCAGCACCACGGTGAACAGGTCCTCGCGCGCAAAGCCCTGCACCACCTGGCCCGAGTCCGGGGCCACGGCCACGGGGTTGCTGTTGTAGACCACCAGGGCCTCGATCTTCGGGCCGAAGGCGGGCGAGGCCGCGCGCAGCAGGTCGTCGCCGATGGTCACCATGTTGATGGTGCGCGGGCTGCGGCCGGCCAGCAGGTCGGGGCGCTGCAGGGCCGCGCGGTCCACGGGGAAGGCCCCGGAGCTCGACAGCAGCACGCCGCCCGCGCGGTGGCGCCAGGCGCCCGTGAGCGCGGGCAGGCTGGCGATGGCGCGCACCGCGTTGGCCCCGCCATGGGCGCGCTGCACGCCGTAGTTCAGGCGGATGGCGGCGGGTTGCGTGCTGCCGTAGTCGCGCGCGAGCTGGCGGATCTGCTCCACCGGCACGCCGCAGACCTGCGCGGCGCGTTCCGGCGGCCACTGCAGGGCGCGTTCGCGCAGCCGCTCCCAGCCCAGGGTGTGGCGCGCGAGGTAGTCGTGGTCCAGCCAGCCGTGCACGATGAGCTCGTGCATGAGCGCAAACGCCAGCGCGGTATCGGTGCCGGGCAGGAGCTGGAGGTGCGCGTGGCATTTCTCGGCCGTCTCGCTCTTGCGCGGGTCGATGCACACCAGCTTGGCGCCGTCGCGCTTGGCCTGCTGCGCCAGGCGCCAGAAATGCAGGTTGCTGCCGATGGAGTTGCTGCCCCAGATGAGGATGAGCTTGGCCTCGGCGAAGAACTCCACCTTCATGCCCAGCTTGCCGCCCAGCGTGTGCACCAGGCCCTCGCCGCCGGCCGTGGCGCAGATGCTGCGGTGCAGGAGCGAGGCGCCCAGGCGGTGGAAGAAGCGCCGGTCCATGCTCTCGCCCTGCACCAGGCCCATGGTGCCGGCGTAGCTGTAGGGCAGGATGGCCTGGGGGTCGCGCGCGGCGATCGCGCCCAGGCGCGCGGCGATGTCGGTCAGGGCCTCGTCCCAGGTGACGGGCGTGAACTGGCCGCTGCCCTTGGGGCCGCTGCGCTTCATGGGCGTGAGGAGGCGCTCGGGGTGGTGCGTGCGCTCGGCGTAGCGCGAGACCTTGGTGCACAGCACGCCGCCCGTGTGCGGGTGGTCGGGGTTGCCCTGCACGCGCACGGCGCGGCCGTTCTCCACGGTGGTCAGCAGGGCGCAGGTGTCGGGGCAGTCGTGCGGGCAGGCGCCGCGCACGACGGTGGACAGGGGCAGGGGGGTGGCAGCGCTCATGTCTGCCATGGTAATAAACCCCGCAACCGCTGTCGGTAGCGCACGGGGATAGACTGTGCAGCCACCCGGGCTTTCGGGCGCAGCCATGCCCCGGGCCCCGGAGACGCCAGGAGACATGCACCATGAAAATCATTGATTCCATTGCCACCCAGGCCGCCGCCATCGCCCAGTTGCGGCGCGACATCCATGCCCACCCCGAGCTGTGCTTCGAGGAGCAGCGCACGGCCGACCTCGTGGCGGCCAAGCTCACCGAGTGGGGCATCCCCATCCACCGCGGCATGGGCACCACCGGCGTGGTGGGCATCGTGCACGGGCGCGACGGCGGCGCCTGCGGCCGCGGTGTGGGCCTGCGCGCCGACATGGACGCCCTGCCCATGCAGGAGTTCAACACCTTCGCCCATGCCAGCAAGCACGCCGGCAAGATGCACGCCTGCGGCCACGACGGCCACACCGCCATGCTGCTGGCGGCGGCGCAGCACCTGGCGCAGCACCGCGACTTCGACGGCACGGTGTACCTGATCTTCCAGCCGGCCGAGGAAGGCGGCGGCGGCGCGCGCGAGATGATGCGCGACGGCCTGTTCGAGCGCTTCCCCATGGAGGCGGTGTTCGGCATGCACAACTGGCCCGGCCTGCCCCTGGGCACCTTTGCCGTGAGCCCCGGCCCGGTCATGGCCTCGACCAGCGAGTTCAAGATCACCCTGCGCGGCAAGGGCAGCCACGCGGCGCTGCCGCACATGGGGGTGGACCCGGTGCCCATTGCCTGCCAGATGGTGCAGGCCTTCCAGACCATCATCAGCCGCAACAAGAAACCCATAGACACCGCCGTGATCTCGGTGACCATGATCCACGCGGGCGAAGCGACCAACGTGGTGCCCGACTTCTGCGAGCTGCAGGGCACGGTGCGCACCTTCACGGCCGAGGTGCTGGACCTCATCGAGCGGCGCATGCGCCAGGTGGCCGAGCACACCTGCGCGGCGCACGAGGCCACGTGCGAGTTCGAGTTCGTGCGCAACTACCCGGCCACCATCAACAGCGCCGCCGAGGCGGCCTTTGCGCGCGACGTCATGCGCTCCATCGTGGGCGACGACAAGGTGCTGGTGCAGGAGCCCACGCTGGGCGGCGAGGACTTCGCCTACATGCTGCAGGCCAAGCCCGGCGCGTACTGCTTCATCGCCAACGGCGAAGGCGGCCACCGCGCCGCCGGCCACGGCGCGGGCCCGTGCACGCTGCACAACCCGAGCTACGACTTCAACGACGACCTCATCCCCCTGGGCGCGACCTACTGGGTGCGCCTGGCCCACGACTGGCTGGCCCAGCCCCGGAGCGCCGCATGAACACCACCGTTGTCAACGCCTTCTCCGCGAGCTACCAGGAGGCGCGCACCAAGTTCCTGGAGGCCGCGGCCGCAGCCGGCCTGGCCATCGAATCGCACGTGCACCCCTTGCGCGGGCGCGATGGCGAGACCCTGGCCCTGGACGTGGCGCGCGACGGCCCGCCCGATGCCGACAAGCTGCTCATCGTGAGCAGCGCCTGCCACGGCGTGGAAGGCTACTGCGGCAGCGGCGTGCAGGTGTTCGCGCTGCACGACCAGGAATGGCGCGACCAGGCGCGTGCGCACGGCGTGGCCGTGCTCTACCTGCATGCGCTCAACCCCTACGGCTTCTCGCACCTGCGCCGCGTCACGCACGAGAACGTGGACCTGAACCGCAACTTCCAGGACTTTGGCCGCAACTTGCCCGTCAACGAGGCCTACCGCGACATCGCGCATTGGCTGATCCCCGCGGCCTGGCCCCCCGAGGCCGAGAACCAGGCCGCCGTGCAGCAGTACATCGCCGCGCATGGCGAGGCGGCGTGGCAGGCCGCCATCACGCGTGGACAGCACGAGTACCCGCAGGGCCTGTTCTTCGGCGGCACCGAGCCCACCTGGAGCCACCGCACGCTGCGCCCGGTGCTGCGCGCGCACGGTGCGCCGGCGCAGCGCATCGCCTGGATCGACCTGCACACCGGCCTGGGCCCCAACGGCCACGGCGAGCGCATCTACGCCGGGCGCGACGACGCGGCCGCCGTGGCGCGTGCGCGCCGCTGGTGGGACGGCGGCGGCAGTACGCCCGTCACCTCCATCTACGACGGCTCCTCCACCTCGGCCTTCCTCACGGGCCTGATGTGGAGCGCCATCTACGACGAATGCCCGCAGGCCGAATTCACGGGCATCGCCATGGAATACGGCACCGTGCCGGTGATGGAGGTGCTCGAATCCCTGCGCGCTGAGCAGTGGCTCAACCTGCACCCCGAGGCCGACGCTGCCCTGGCCGAGCAGATCAAGGCGCGCATGAAGGCGGCCTTCTACACCGACACCGACGCCTGGAAGGGGCAGATCGTCGCCCAGGCGCGCCAGGCGCTGTTCCAGGCCGTTGCGGGCCTGGATTCTTGAGGTGTTTTGGGGCTGCAGCGCTTGCGGGTAAAGCGCTGGCAGCTATTTAAACCATAGCATCAATCGAGCTGTGCGCCTTGCGTGGCACCATGCCCGGTGCGGCGGTCGTAGGCCTTTTCCGCGGCCACCTGCTCGGCCAGCAGGCGCTGGCCCAGCGCGTTGGCCTGGCGCTCCAGTGTGGGGCAGTCGGGGGCCTCGGGCAGGGCGGCGATGCCCTGGTCGATGGCCTGCGCGGCCTGGCGGCCGAACTGCACATGGCCCTGCTCGTGCTGGTGCAGCGCCCGGTGGTAGCGCTGGAACTGCGCCTCCTGCGCGGCCGAGCCGCTGCGCAGCTCGGGCATCTGGATGCGCGTGTGCAGCCGCGTGGCCACGCGCGTGATGCGGCAGCGGCCCGCGCCGTCCTGCTGCCACCAGAAGTTCCAGCGCACGCTCCAGTGCGTGTAGCCGTGAAAGCGCTGCCCGTCCGCGGTGATGGGCGTGGCCGCGTTGAGCGCGGCGCGCAGCGTCTGGTCGGCGCGCGCGTGCACGGGGTAGGGGGCGTGCGCGTGCTCCTCCAGCACCTCGGCCCGCGCCGCGGGCGTGGCCAGCAGCGCCAGCGCCAGGGCCGGGGCCAGGGGGCTGCGGCCTAGGGCTCCTCGCCCCATGGCAGCATGAGCGTGAGGGTGGCGAGCTGCGCGAACTCGGGCGCGAAGGCGTCGATGATGCGCTGCGGCTCGGGGCACAGCGTGGTGTCGGTGATGACGCCGAACTGCACGCCGCCGCCGTAGCTCAGGATGGACACGCCCAGCCCCACGTTGCCCGACTGCGGCACCCAGAACATGCACTGCGTGACGCGCGCGCCGCACAGGTAGATGGGCTCGCGCGGGCCGGGCACGTTGGTCATCACCGCCGTGGTCTTGCGGCTGAACAGGCCCAGCAGCGCGTCCTGCGCGGGCTTGATGAGCAGGCCCGCCACGGCCAGCAGGCCGAAGGCCAGCAGCGGCTGCGTGCTGCCCTTGAGCGCCGCCATGCGGGTGCGCACCTCGTACACGCGCTCGATGGGGTTGGTCATGCCGATGGGCAGCACCAGCGGCACCAGGCCGAAGTGGTTGCCCAGCTTCCAGGCTTCCTCCAGGGGGCGCAGGTTCACCGGGATCATGGCGCGGATTTCCTTGCCTGCGGTGTCCTCGCCCTGGCTGCGCAGGTAGCCGCCGATGGCGCCGGCCACGCAGGACAGCAGCACGTCGTTGACCGAGCAGTTGAGCGCCTTGCCGATGGCCTTGACCTCGTCGAGCGGCAGCGGCGGGCACCAGGCCACGCGCTTTTCCGAGCCGGGCACGCCCTTGAGCGCGGTGGGCGAGTCGTCGGGCATGAGCGCGAGCGCCGCGGCGTCGCTCACGAGCTGGTAGCCCAGGCGCGCGGCGTCCACCGAGCCCGCCAGGCCGTGCTGCACGGCTTTCTCCGGGTCGAGCAGCAGGTGCAGCGACTTGGCCGCGCTCTCGCCCACGAGGTCCAGGGCCTTCACGGTCATGCCGGTGAAGGGCTTGATGAGCGTGTCGGCGATCCAGTCCTCGGCGCCGGCGCGGGGCTTCTTGCGGCGCTTCGGGGGCTCGGTGCCGCCGTCGACGATGGACATGGTCACCGAGATCAGCGCGATGCCGTCGGCAATGCAGTGGTGCAGGCGCACCACCAGCGCGCTGCTGGGCTGGCCGTCGTCGCCGACGAAGTCCTCGATCAGGTAGAAGTGCCACAGCGGGTGCCGCGGGTCCAGTGGCTGGCTGGCGAGGTCGCCCACGAACTTCTGCAGCGCCGCCTGCTGGCTGTGCCCCTTGCGCCGCGGCAGGCTGGCGCTTTGCACATGCGCGGTGATGTCAAAGCGCTGGTCCTCGACCCAGGTGGCGCCGGCCGCGTCCTCGACCACGCGCTGGCGAAAGCGCGGGTACTGCAGCAGGCGCTCCTGGATGCGCGCGCGCAGCGCATCCAGCGTGATGCGGGGCGAGACCGTCCACACGCCGTTGATCATCATGAGATTGCTCGGCGAGTCCATGCGCAGCCAGGCGGTATCCACCTTGCTCATGCGCTCGCCCGACAGGCCCAGCATGCCCGTGGCGGCGCGGCGCACGTTCTTTTGCACGGCCAGGGCCGCGTCGATGGCGAGCTGGGTGGGTGGCAGGGGGGCGGCGGCCGGGCCCGGGGCCGGGTTTGTGCGGGAGGAAATGCGGGTCACCATGGAGAAGGGGCCATCGGAGGGTTGGAATTGGAGGTGCTCGTCTACGCCAGGCGGCGATTTTCAACGAAGCCTGGCCGTAAGATACAACGCTGCCAGCAGATGGCATCCCCGTTCTTTCCCCACCCCCCGCAAGGAGCCTTTGCATGTCCGACCTCAACGCCGCCTTCGAAGCCGCCGTGGCCCAATCCAAGAACCTCAGCGAACGCCCCGACAACGCCACGCTGCTCAAGATCTACGCGCTGTACAAGCAGGGCACGGCCGGTGACAACGCTGAGAAGAAGCCCGGCTTCGGCGACATGGTGGGGCGCGCCAAGTGGGACGCCTGGAACAACCTCAAGGGCACGGCGCAGGACGACGCCAAGCAGCAGTACATCGACCTGATCGGCTCGCTCAGCTAAAGCCGCCAGCCAGCGCCGCAGTGGGTCTGTGGCCTAATACAGGGTTTTCAACCTGACCGATAGAGATCAAGCCATGGGCAACAAGATCGTTACCGAAGCCGACCGCAAGTTCACCCCCCAGCCCAAGACGCCCAATGGCGTCACGCTGCCCACGCCGGGCCGCGGCCAGCGCGTGAGCCTGGAGCGCGGCTCGCACACGCGCAGCAAGAAGAACCCCGGCAAGCGCACGAAAAAGGGCGGCTGAAGGCCCCCGGGGGCCGCGTCACCCCCCCGCTTGCAGGCCCTGCGGCCGCACCCGCACAAGCCCTCTTGCCGAGGGCTTGCTGCTTTGCAGGGCCTCATTTCTTGCGGTGCGCGTGCCCCTTGTGCTTCTTGGCCGCGGGCGGGTGCAGCAGGGTGTCGAGCTGCTGCGTGATCTCCTGCTCGATGCGGCCCTTGAAGGCCCCCACGAGAAAACCGAGCTCGGCGCGCAGCTCGAACTGGTCGCCCTGCACCTGCAGCGTGCCCTTGACGCCGGAGCGGCTGAAATACACCGTGTCCTGCGTATCGCCCTCCTCGTAGGCGCACTCCATGTCGAACTCTTCCTCGACCTGCTCGGCCCACAGGAAGGCGATGCGGCGCGCCTCCTCCAGGCCCAGGTGGTGGTGGCGGTGGATATGGATCACGGACATCGGGCGTCTCCTGCAGGGGGCTGGGGGCCGCAGTGCGCCGGGGTGCGCCTGCTGCTCGCCGGGCGGCCATGCCGCCCGTATGGGATTGGAGCCGCATCATAAAACGCAGCGGGCAGAACCCGCCGCCACCTGCGGCCGCCGCGGCGCTCAGCCCGGTGCAGGCGCCGCGGGCCGCAGGGCCCACAGCGCGCCGGCCGACGCCAGGCCCAGCAGCGCCGTGGCACCCAGGGCCGCCGTGCCTGCGCGGTCCAGCAGCAGGCCGAACAGCAGCGGCGCGCCGGCCTGCGCCACGCGCGCAGGCACCATCAGCAGGCCCTGGCGCAGGCCATAGCCGTGTGCGCCGAACAGCACCAGGGGCAGCGTGCCCTTGGCGATGGTGAGAATGCCATTGCCCGCACCGTGCAGCAGGGTGAACACCAGGCCGGCGCCGCCGCCCGTGACGCACAGCAGCAGCGCGCCCAGGGGATGCGCCAGCGCCGCCAGGCGCGCCGACTGCAAGGGGTGCATGCGGCGCAGCAGGCCGTATTCGAGCAGGCGCGCCACCACCTGCGCCGGGCCCACCAGCGCCGCGACGCCCACCGCCACCGGCAGCGCCATGCCGCTGGCCTGCAGCAGGCGCGGCAGGTGCGCCGCCATGGCCGTGCTGGTGAACCAGGTGGCCGCAAAGACGAAAGCCAGCAGCCAGGCCATGCGCCGCGCCGTGGCCGGCGCGGGCGGCGATCCGGGCAGGGGGGGCGCGGCCGGTGCTGCGGTGCTGCCCGCCGCCTGGGGGCGGGAGGGCGCTGCAGGCCCGTGCGCCGGCGCGCGCGGCAGCCAGGCGTTGAGCGGCAGGCCCAGCAGCAGGTGCAGCGCCGCCCAGCCCAGGCAGGTGCCGCGCCAGCCCCAATGCGCCTGCATCCAGGCCGTCAGCGGCCAGCCCACGGTGCTGGCAAAGCCAGCGATCAGCGTGATGCCCGTGATGGCGCCGCGGGCGTCCTGGCCGTAGAGGCGCACCAACGCGGCGAAGGCCGCCTCGTACAGCCCCGCGCCCATGGCCATGCCGATCAGGCCCCAGGCCAGGAACAGGCCCGCGGGGCCCTGCGCCCCGGCCAGCGCGGCCAGGCCCAGGGCGAACAGCGCATTGCTGCCCAGCAGCACCGGGCGCCCGCCGTGGCGGTCGATGGCGTGCCCGGCCAGCGGAGCGCACAGGGCCGACACCACCAGCGCCGCGGAGAACCCGGCAAACACCAGGGCCACCGGCACGCCCAGGCCCTCGGCCATGGGGGCGGCGAGCAGGGCCGGCAGGTAGTACGACGAGGCCCAGGCCAGGGTCTGCGCCGTGCCCAGGCGCAGCACGGTCCAGCGCAGCGCGGCGGAGCTCATGGGGCGTGGCGGCCGGTGCTCAGGCGGGGGCGGCGGGCGCGGGCAGGATTTCGAGCACGCGCTCCACGGGGCGGCACACGCGCGTGCCCTGCGCGGTGACGACGATGGGCCGCTGCAGCAGCTCGGGGTGCGCCGCCAGGGCGTCGAGCAGTTGCGCGTCGCTCACCCCGGGGGCGCCCAGTTGCAGCTCCTCGTACAGGCGGTGCTGGCTGCGCACGAAGGCGCGCACGCCCTGGCCGCTGGCGGCCACCAGGGCGGCCAGGCGCGCGCGCTCGGGCGGCGTGCGCAGGTACTCGATGACCTGCGGCGTGATGCCCTGCGCCCGCAGGAGCTCCAGCGTCTTGCGCGAGGTGCTGCACTGGGGGTTGTGGTAGATGGTGACGGTGTCCATGGGGCAGTTCTCGGGGTCAGGGGTTGCGCAGGGCGCCCAGGTCCAGCGGGCGGTCTTCCAGCTCGGTGCTCAGCACCACGGTGCTGGTGGTGCGCGCCACGCCGGGGATGGACTTGATCTGGAACAGCAGGTCTTCCAGGGCCCGGGCATGGGTGGTGCGGATCTTGGCCAGGAAATCGTACTCGCCCGCCACGCTGTGCAGCTCCACCACCTCGGGCATGGTGCGCAGGCGCGGGGCGACCTCACGGCAGTGGGCGCCGCCGTCGTTGCGGATGGCGACGAAGGCCGTGAAGCTCAGGCCCACGCGCTCGGGGTCGGCGCTGATGGAAAAGCGCCGGATCACGCCGCGCTCCAGGAGCTTTTTCACGCGCTCGTGCACGGCGGCGGTGGACAGCCCCACCTCGGCGCCGACTTCGGCGTAGGGACGGCGGCCATCCAGGCTCAGCGCCGAAATTATTCTGGCGTCAACGTCATCTATCTGAAAATTCGCTTGCACTGTTGACCTTCGTGAGTAAAAATTCCGAATAACAACCGAATTCCGTTGATTTTCCGGTCCGTTCACGAGTATGCCGACATTTTTCCGTTTGCACAGCAGAAATCCCCGCGCACTGGCCGTGGCCCTGGCGCTGCTCGTCGTCTACGTGGTCTGGGGGACGACGTATTTCGCCATCGGCATCGCCCTCGAGAGCATGCCGCCGCTGTTCATGAACGCGAGCCGCTTCCTGTGCGCCGGCGCCGTGATGCTGCTCGTCGCGCTCTGGCAGGGCCAGGCCCTGCCCACGCCCGCCCAGTGGCGCCACAGCGCGCTGGTGGGCGCGCTGATGGTTTTCCTGGCCATGAACTGCACCGGCCTGGCGCAGAAGCTGGGCATAGGCTCGGGCCTCATGGCCACGGTGGTCACGACCATGCCCATGTGGCTGGCGCTGTGGACGCGCTGGGGCGGCGAGCCGGTGCCGCTGACAAGCTGGATCGGCCTGGCGCTGGGCGTTGTGGGCGCGCTGCTGCTCGCGCTGGAGGGCGACTTCTCGGCCTCCGTGCCCGGGGCGCTGCTCGCCTTTGCCGCGCCGCTGTGCTGGAGCCTGGGCTCCTACGCTTCGCGCCGCCTGTCGCAGCCGGCGCCCGCCATGGCCTCGGCCGCGCAGTGGCTGGCGGGCGGCGCGCTGGGCCTAGTGGCCGCCCTGGTCCTGGAGCCCGCAAGCGCCATGGCGCAAGTGAGTGCCCGCTCCTGGGTCGCCTGGGCCTACCTGCTGGTGCTCGGCACGCTGGTGACGCTCAACACCTACCTCTGGCTGCTGCAGAACGCCTCGGCGGCGCTGGCGGGCAGCTACTCGTTCGTGAACCCGGCCGTGGCCCTGCTCGTGGGCGTGGCCCTGGGCGGCGAGCGCCTCACCGGCTGGGTGTTCGCGGCGCTGCCGCTGATCGCTGCGGCGCTGGCCTTCATCCTCTACGGGCGGGCGCTGGCGCCCTGGTGGCTGCGGGCGCGGGCCGGGCTGCGCCTCGGCAAGGCGTGTTGACGCGGCGCAGCGGCGGATCAAAAATGCTCCGCCATGGAAAGCCTGCTGCACTCCCTGCATGAGCGGTTGGCCGATCTGCCGGTACGCCTGGCGCTGGAGGTGCCGGGCGGTCGGCGGCTCGGGCCTGCCGACCCCGACGTGTGCCTGCGTCTGGCGGACCGCCGGGCCCTGCTGGCCCTGGCGGGCGGGCGTGTGGGCGATGTGGGTGCGGCCATCGTCGAGGGCCATGTGCACATGGAGGGCAGCATGCGCGCCCTCATGGCCGCCGCCGCCGGGCTGCTGGCGCACGACCCGGCGCAGGACCATACCGGCTGGTGGACGCGCGCCCTGGCGCGCGCGCGCTCGCTGCTGGTGCACACGGTGGTGCGCGATGCGCGCCACGTGCAGTTCCACTACGACCTGTCGGACGCATTCTTCGCCCTGTGGCTGGACCCGCTGCGCGTGTACTCGTGCGCCTACTTCCGCACGCCCGGCCTGACGCTGGCGCAGGCGCAGCAGGCCAAGCTCGACCACATCTGCCGTAAGCTGCGCCTGGCTCCCGGCGACCGCCTGCTCGATGTGGGCGCAGGCTGGGGCGGTCTGCTGCTGTGGGCGGCCCAGCACTATGGGGTGCAGGCCACGGGCATCACCCTGTCGCGCAACCAGCACGCGCATGTGCAAGGCCGGATCGCCGAGCTCGGCCTGCAGGGGCGCGTGCGCATGCTGCTGTGCGACTACCGCACGCTGCAGGAGCCGCAGCCGTTCGACCGCATCGCCTCGGTCGGCATGTTCGAGCACGTGGGGCGTGCGCACATGGGGCGCTACTTCGAGACCCTGCGCGGCCTGCTGCGGCCCGGCGGCCTGCTGCTGAACCACGGCATCACCGCCGCGGGCGTGGACAACACCGAGCTCGGAGCGGGGATGGGCGAGTTCATCGAGGAGTACATCTTCCCCGGCGGCGAGCTGCTGCATGTGAGCGCGGCGCTGCATGCGCTGGCACGCGCGGGCCTGGAGATGGTGGACACCGAGAACCTGCGCCCCCACTACGCGCGCACGCTGTGGGCCTGGTCCGACGCGCTGGAGGCCGTGCTGCCGCGGGCGCACGCGATCCTTGCGGAGCAGTCCGGCCCCGAGCAGGCCGGCAAGGCGCTGCGCGCCTACCGCCTGTACCTGGCGGGCAGTGCGCTGGGTTTCGAGCGCGGCTGGCTGGCGCTGCACCAGATCCTCGCGTCGCGGCCCGACGGCGCGGCGCAGCGGGGCGCACAATCGGACTATCCTTTCACCCGCGACTACATGTATTCCCAGGAGGCGCCATGCTCTACAAATTCAAGTCCCGTGCCACGGCCGACGTGATCATGCTCGAACCCAACGGCCGCCAGCTCGTGCAGATCATGGGCAAGGAGCCGGGCGCGAGCGGCATCGTCACCGTGGAGCAGATCCCGGCCGCCATTGCCGCCATCGAGGCCGCCATTGCCGCCGAAGAGCGTGCCCTGGCCCAGGCTGAGCAGGAGAGTGAGGGCGAAGGCGTGCTCGAACGCCCCGAGCCCGTGCACCTGCGCCAGCGCGCGGCGCCCCTGCTCGACATGCTGCGCCGCAGCGCCGCCGCCGAGCGCGAAGTGACCTGGTGATTTTTTGTTCAAAACGCCTTCTGTCGCCCGCTGGGTAAGCGCAAGCAGCTATCAATAGAGGAGCATTTCAGCACCGTGCGCCGTCCAATCGCACGGGATGCTGGCGGGCTTCAGATCGGCAGACGCCGTGGAGCGGGCTTGGCCCGGCCACTGGCGGCGTCCCCCTTCCCGTAGCGCGCAGCGCGGAGAGAGAAGGGGGAAGGCGCGTCAGCGCCTCAGGGGGATGTCACTGGTAACTGCGCGCGTCCTCGATGACCTTGCCGTCGTTGGGCAGGCTGCCCGGGGCGACCATCTGGACCTCGCCGCGCAGCTTGGTCACCTCGCGCACGGCGTCCTGCAACTGCAGGGCCAGGCCACCCGAGGTTTCGGTGGTTTCCACCTGCAGCACCATCTGGTCATTGGCCATCGCGCCGCTGACGACCAGGCGTGCGCGCTGCACCTGTGGAAAGCGCTTGACGATGGCCGCGACCTGGCCCGGGTGCACGAACATGCCGCGCACCTTGGTGGTCTGGTCCGCCCGGCCCATCCAGCCCTTGATGCGCGTGGCCGTGCGGCCCGTGGGGCAGGCGCCGGGCAGCACGGCGGAGAGGTCGCCGGTGCCAAAGCGGATCAGCGGGTAGTCGGTATTGAGCGTGGTGACCACGAGCTCGCCCACCTCGCCCTCGGGCACGGGGTCGCCGGTGCCGGGGCGCACGATTTCGACGATCACATGCTCATCGAGCACCAGGCCTTCGCGCGCCGCGGTCTCGTAGGCGATCAGGCCCAGGTCGGCGGTGGCGTAGCACTGGTAGCCCGCGATGCCGCGCTCCAGGAACCAGTCGCGCAGCGAGGGCGGGAAGGCCTCGGCCGAGAGCAGGGCCTTGGTCACGCTGGGCAGGGGCACGCCCATTTCTGCCGCTTTCTCCACGATGATCTTGAGAAAGCTGGGCGTGCCGATGTAGCCCGCGGGGCGCAGCTCGGCCATGGCCTGCACCTGCTGCTCCGTCTGGCCCGTGCCGCCGGGAAACACCGTGCAGCCCAGCGCGTGCGCGCCGGTCTCCATCATGGAGCCCGCCGGCACGAAGTGGTAGGAAAAGCAGTTGTGGATCAGCTCGCCCGCGCGAAAGCCTGCGGCGTGGATGGCGCGCGCCATGCGCCAGTAGTCGCGCCGCGTGCCCTCGGGCTCGTAGATCGGGCCGGGGCTGGCGAACACGCGCGGCATCTGCGCGCCGAAGCCAGTGGCGGCAAAGCCGCCGAAGGGCGTGCTGGCGCGCCGGGCCTGCTGGCGCTCGAGCAGCTCGTGCTTGCGCGTGACGGGCAGGCGGGCCAGCGCCGCGCGGCTGGTGATGGTGCGGGCATCCACGCCCGCCAGGATGTCGGCGAAGGCCGTGCTGGCCTGCTGGGCGTGGGCGATCTGCTGCGGCAGGGCGGCCAGCAGGGCGGCCTCGCGCTCTGCGGGGGTGCGGGTTTCCAGGGCGTCGTAGTGCTTGCTCATGCCAGGGTCTCCTTGGCGTGTGGGATTTTTGGGTCGAAAAAGGCCCCGACGCAGACAGGGTAAGCGCCAGCAGCTATCAAAAGAATAGTGATCAGGCCAGCCAGCGCTTGCGCCGCTTGTAGCTCTTGACGTCCTTGAAGCTCTTTCTCTCGCCGCCGCCGACGCCCAGATAGAACTCCTTGACGTCCTCGTTGCTCGCCAGGTAGTCGGCCGCGCCGTCCATGACGATGCGGCCGCTTTCCATGATGTAGCCGTAGTCGGAGTATTTGAGCGCCATGTTGGTGTTCTGCTCGGCCAGCACGAAGGTGACTTTTTCCTTCTTGTTGAGGTCTTGCACGATGTTGAACACCTCCTCGACGATCTGCGGCGCCAGGCCCATGGAGGGCTCGTCGAGCAGCACGATGCTGGGGTTGGCCATGATGGCGCGGCCGATGGCGCACATCTGCTGCTCGCCGCCCGAGGTGTAGGCCGCCTGGCTGGTGCGCCGCGTCTTCAGGCGCGGGAAGTAGTTGTAGACCTTCTCCAGGTTGGCCGCGATCTCGCCCTTGCTGGTGCGGGTATAGCTGCCGGTGAGCAGGTTTTCCTCGATGGTCAGGTGGGCAAAGCAGTGGCGCCCCTCCATGACCTGCACCACGCCGCGCTTGACCAGGTCGGCGGGCGAGAGGTTCTCGATGCGCTCGCCGCGCAGCTCGATCGTGCCCTTGGTGACCTCGCCGCGCTCGCCCTTGAGCAGGTTGGAGATGGCACGCAGCGTGGTCGTCTTGCCCGCACCGTTGCCGCCCAGGATGGCGACGATGCCGCCCTCGGGCACCTGCAGCGACACGCCCTTGAGCACCAGGATCACGTGGTTGTAGATGACCTCGATGCCGTTGACGTTGAGAACGATGTTTTTCGAATCCATGGTGTTGCCTTCGCCTTTGCCAATCGGGAGGGCTGCACGGCAACCCTCGCGGCTGGCGGCTGCTGCATGCAGCCGTCAGCCCCCCTTGCGTGTCTGCGCAAGGGGGCTCCAACCATCAAGAACTGCAGTCGGCCGGGTCGCGGCGCGTCATCTTCTTGTCGGCCAGGTACTTGTCCGCACCGGACTTGACCATGGGCTTCAAGATCTGCTCGTCGGCCTGGTACCAGTCCGAGGAGAAGTTCCACTTCTTGCCGTCCCAGGTGTGCACGCGCGCCCAGGTCGAGCCCATGTGGTCGGCGCAGCTCGTGGAGATGGGGCGCATCACGTCGTTGAAGCCCAGCGCGTCGAGCCGCTTCTGGTCGAGGTTGAGGTTTTCCATGCCCCAGCGCACCTGCTCGCCGGTCATGACCTTGCCCTTGCCGAAGCGCTCCTGCGCACGGCGCACGGCCTCGACGGCCAGCATCTGGATGATCACGCCGCGCGTGTAGAGCACCGAGCCCACTTCATCCTTGGGACCCGTGCCCTGGCCCTTGTCGTGCACGTGCTTGAGGATGTCCTGGATGACCTTGGACTGCGTGCCGTGGCCGTTGAGCGCCAGGGCGTGGTAGCCCTTGGCACCGTCGCCCACGTCGCGCACGTCGGGCTCGGCGCCGGCCCACCACACGCCGTACATCTTGTCGCGCGGGTAGCCGGTGGCCTGGGCTTCCTTGAGGGCGGTGGAGTTCATCACGCCCCAGCCCCACAGCAGCACGTAGTCGGGGCGGCTCTGGCGCACCTGCAGCCAGGTGGCCTTCTGCTCCACGCCGGGCGCCGTCACGGGCAGCATCTGCAGCTCGAAGCCGTGCATCTTGGAGCGTTCCTGCAAGAGCGGGATGGGCTCCTTGCCGAACGGGCTGTCGTGGTAGACCAGCGCGATCTTCTTGCCCTTGAGCTTGTCCAGGCCGCCGGCCTGCTTGCCGATGTGCTGGATCAGGATGTCGGCGCCCGTCCAGTAGCTGCCCATGTAGGGGAAGTTCCACTTGAAGGCCATGCCGTCCTGCGCCACCGACAGGCCGTAGCCCAGGGTCATCAGCGGGATCTTGTCCACGGGCGCCTTCTCGGTCAGCGCGAAGGTGATGCCGGTGGCCTGCGGGTCGAACAGCGTCACGCCGGGGCGGCTCTTGAGGCGCTCGTAGCATTCCACGCCGCGGTCCGTGGCGTAGCCCGTCTCGCACTCCTCGAAGGTCAGCTTCACGCCGTTGATGCCGCCGTCGCGGGCGTTGATCATCTTGATGTAGTCCTGCTTGCCGTTGGCCCAGGGGGTGCCGTTGGGCGCGTAGGGGCCGGTGCGGTAGGACAGCAGCGGGAAGAACTGCTCCTTGGCCTGCGCCAGGGCGCTGGTGCTCAGCGTCGAGGCTCCGGCGGCCAGTACGGCGGCGGCCAGCACGATTTTGGATAGCTTCATGGATGTCTCCTTGTGGTGGTTGGTTGACGAAGCGCGGGGGGAAAGGGGGAGGCGCAGGCTCAGTGCGGGAAGGGCCACAGGCGCAGCTTTTGCTTGCCGATGGACCAGAGCTTGGCCAGGCCGTGGGGCTCGACGATGAGGAACCAGACGATGAGCGCGCCGAAGATCATCAGCTCGGCGTGCGATACGCCGGCGGTGGAGATCTCCACGCCGAACAGGCCGAACAGTGCGGGCAGGAACTGGTTGAGGAAGATGGGCAGCACCACGATGAAGGCCGCGCCGAAGAAGGCGCCCATGATGGAGCCCATGCCGCCGATGATGACCATGAACAGCAGGCGGAACGACACTTCCACCGAGAACGCCGCCGGCTCCCACGAGCCCAGGTGCACGAAGGCCCACAGCGCGCCGGCCATGCCGACGATGAAGGAGCTCACGGCAAACGCCGAGAGCTTGGCGTACATGGGGCGGATGCCGATCACGGCGGCGGCCACGTCCATGTCGCGGATGGCCATCCACTCGCGGCCGATGGCGCTGCGCACCAGGTTCTTGGCCAGCAGGGCCACGACGACGAGCAGCGTGAGGCAGAACAGGTACTTGCTCACGGCGCTGTCGATGGGCAGGCCGAAGACCTGCAGGTTGTTCACCGAGACCGAGCCGGAGTCGGAGTTGTTGGTGAACCACTTGATGCGCAGGAACATCCAGTCGCTGAAGAACTGCGCCGCCAGCGTGGCCACGGCCAGGTACAGGCCCTTGACGCGCAGGCTGGGCAGGCCGAACAGGATGCCGAAGAAGGTGGCGCACAGCCCGCCCAGGATCAGCGCCGGCACCAGCGGCATGCCGGGAAAGCGCACGAAGAAGTTGAACGCCCCGTAGGCCCCCACGGCCATGAAGGCGCCCGAGCCGAGCGAGATCTGGCCGCAGTAGCCCACGAGGATGTTCACGCCCAGGGCGGCCATGGACATGATGACCAGCGGGATCAGGATGGCGCGGTAGAAGTAGTCCGAGGCCAGCAGCGGCACGGCGATGAAGGCCACGGCCAGCAGCAGCAGGACGGCGATGCGGTCCTGGGTGATGGGGAAGATCTGCTGGTCGGCCTGGTACGTCGTCTTGAACTGGCCGTTTTCGCGGTAGAACATGGTTGGATTCCTCTCTTACACGCGGTCGATGATTTTTTCGCCAAACAGGCCCTGCGGGCGGAACAGCAGGAACACGAGGGCCAGCACGTAGGCGAACCAGATCTCGATGCCGCCGCCCACGAAGGGGCCGAGGTACACCTCGGAGAGCTTCTCGCCCACGCCGATGATCAGGCCGCCGATGATGGCGCCGGGCACCGAGGTCAGGCCGCCCAGGATCACCACCGGCAGCGCGCGCAGCGCCACCGTGGTGAGCGAGAACTGCACGCCGAGCTTGGAGCCCCAGATCATCCCGGCCACCAGGGCCACGACGCCGGCCACGCACCAGACGATGACCCAGATGCGGTTGAGCGGGATGCCGATGGACTGGGCCGCCTGGTGGTCGTCGGCCACGGCGCGCAGGGCGCGGCCGGTCTTGGTCTTCTGGAAGAAGATGCTCAGCAGCAGCACCAGCGCGGCGGCGATGCCGGCGGCGATCACGTCCTCCTTGTTCACCAGCACGCCGCCCTCGAACATGGATTCGAGCAGGAACACCGGGTCCTTGGGCATGCCCACGTCGATCTTGTAGATGTCGCTGCCGAAGAAGGTCTGGCCCAGGCCCTCCAGGAAGTAGGTGATGCCCAGCGTGGCCATGAGCAGCGTGGCGCCTTCCTGGTTCACCAGGTGGCGCAGCACCAGCCGCTCGATGAACCAGGCCACGGCGAACATGCACACCCCGGCGATCAGGAAGGCGGCGATGTTGGCCACGACCATGTTGTCCATGCCGGTCCACTGCGGAATCCACTCGGCAAAGCGCGCCATGGCCAGGGCCGCGAACAGCACCATGGCGCCTTGCGCGAAGTTGAACACGCCCGAGGCCTTGAAGATCAGCACGAAGCCGAGTGCCACCAGCGCGTAAAGCATGCCGGCCATCAGGCCGCCGATCAGGGTTTCGAGAAAGAATGCCATGTGCGTGTCTTTCAGTGGCTGGTGCCCAGGTAGGCACGGATCACGTCTTCGTTGTTGCGCACCTCGTCGGGCGCGCCGTCGCCGATCTTCTTGCCGTAGTCCAGCACCACGACGCGGTCGGAGATGTCCATGACCACGCCCATGTCGTGCTCGATGAGCACGATGGTGGTGCCGAATTCGTCGTTCACGTCCAGGATGAAGCGGCACATGTCCTGCTTCTCCTCCACGTTCATGCCGGCCATGGGCTCGTCGAGCAGCAGCACCTGCGGCTCCATGGCCAGGGCACGGCCCAGGTCCACGCGCTTTTGCAGGCCGTAGGGCAACTGGCCCACGGGGGTCTTGCGGTGCGCCTGGATCTCCAGGAAGTCGATGATGTGCTCGACCTTCTCGCGGTGCGCGATCTCCTCGCGCTCGGCCGGGCCCCAGCGCAGCGCCTGCATCAGCAGGCCGCTTTTGATCTTGAGGTTGCGCCCGGTCATGATGTTGTCGATCACGCTCATGCCCTTGAACAGGGCCAGGTTCTGGAAGGTGCGCGCAATGCCCATCTCCGCCACCTGGCGGCTGTTCATGTGGCTGAAGGTCTGGCCGCGGAAGGTGATCGAGCCCTCGGAAGGCGTGTAGACGCCGTTGATGCAGTTGAGCATGGAGCTCTTGCCGGCGCCGTTGGGGCCGATGATGGAGCGGATCTCGTGCTCGCGCACGTTGAACGAGATGTCCGTCAAGGCCTTGACGCCGCCAAAGCGCAGGCTGATGTTCTTGACGTCGAGGATGACGTCGCCGATCTTTTTCTGAGTCATGGGGTGCTTTCCGGTGTCTCAGGCCGCGGCCTTCACGGACGCATGGATCTTGGCGTCGAGGATTTGCAGCGTGGCGCTCACGCTGCCGGTGCGGCCGTCCTCGAACTTGACCTGGGTTTCGATGTACTGCTCCTTGCGGCCGGCGTAGAGCGCGTCCACGAGCACGGCGTACTTCTGCGCGATGAAGCCGCGGCGCACCTTGCGCGTGCGCGTGAGCTCGTCGTCGTCGGGGTCCAGCTCCTTGTGCAGCACGAGAAAGCGCGCCACCTGCGTGTCGGCCATGCCGGGCTCGCCGGCGAGGTCGGCGTTGACCTGGCCCACGCAGTCGGCAATGAGCTGCAGCACCTGCGGCTTGGAGGCCAGGTCCACGTAGCCGCCGTAGGGCAGGCCCTGGCGCTCGGCCCAGTTGCCCACGGCCTCGAAGTCGATGTTGATGAAGGCGCACACCTGGTCACGGTCGTGGCCGAAGCACACGGCCTCCTTGACCTGCGGGAAGAACTTGAGCTTGTTCTCGATGTAGTTGGGCGCGAACATGGCGCCGCCCTTGAGCTTGCCCACGTCCTTGGCGCGGTCGATGATGCGCAGCTGGCCGCTGGCGTCGATCAGGCCGGCATCGCCGGTGTGGAAGTAGCCCTGCGCGTCGATGACCTCGGCCGTCGCGTCGGGGCGCTTGTAGTACTCCTTGAGCACGGACACGCCCTTGACCAGCACCTCGCCGCTGTCGGCGATCTTGAGCTCGATGCCCGGCGCCGGATGGCCCACGCTGTTCAAGTCCACCTGGCCGTCGCGCTGCAGGCAGACGTAGGCGCAGGTCTCGGTCTGGCCGTAGAGCTGCTTGAGGTTGATGCCGATGGAGCGGTAGAAGCGGAACAGGTCCGGCCCGATGGCCGCACCCGCGGTATAGGCCACGCGGATGCGCGACAGACCCAGCACGTTGCGCAGCGGGCCGTAGATGACCAGGCTGTACCACTGGTACAGCAGGCGGTCGAGGGCGCCCACGCTCTTGCCGTCGAGGATGTTCGAACCCACGCGGCGCGCATGCGCCATGGCCTTGGCATAGAGCCAGCGCTTGAAGGGGGCGGCGTCTTCCATGCGGATGGAGACGGAGGTGAGCATGCCCTCGAACACGCGCGGCGGCGCGAAGTAGTAGGTCGGGCCGATCTCGCGCAGGTCGATGGACACCGTGCTGGCCGACTCGGGGCAGTTGATGGTGAAGCCCGCCACCAGCCACTGCGCGACGGAGAACAGGTGGTCGCCCACCCAGGCCGGCGGCAGGTAGGAGATGATGTTGTCGCTGGGGCCCAGGCGATCGACTTCCACCCCGCCCTGGGCCGAGGCGATGAAGGCCGAGTGCGTGAGGCACACGCCCTTGGGCTTGCCCGTGGTGCCCGAGGTGTAGAGGATCACCGAGATGTCGTCGGGGCGGATCTGCGCCATCTCCTTGGACAGCGCATCCGGGTGCTTGGCCGCCCATTCGGCGCCCAGGGCCATGAGCTGCGCCGTGCTGATGAGGCCCGGCTGGTCGTAATTGCGCAGGCCGCGCGGGTCGTCGTAGATGATGTGGGCGATGCTGGGCACGGTCTCGCGCACCTCCAGCAGCTTGTCCACCTGCTCCTGGTTTTCGGCAAAGAAGAACTGGACCTCGGCGTCCTCGATGACGAAGGCCATCTCCGAGGCCACGGCGTCCTGGTAGAGCGGAATGGGCACGCCGCCCACGCATTGCACGGCCACCATGCCCATGTACAGGTGCGGGCGGTTGTCGCCGATCAGCGCCAGGTTCTGCCCCCGGCGAAAGCCCAGGGCCAGCAGGCCGCAGGCCAGTTGCTGCACGCTGGTGGCGGCATCCTTCCAGCTCCAGGTTTGCCAGATGCCGTACTCTTTTTCACGGATGGCCGCGTCGGCCGGGCGTTCGGCGGCGTGTTTGAGCAGCAGTTGCGGGAACGTGGTCTTCATTCCGGGTCCTATGATGGTTTCTGCAGGCGGCTGGCGCGGGACAGCATGCCCGGGTGTCGCCGTGGAGACTTGCATGGCATGGTAGGAGTCAGTTTGACGTCCTCTTGTCTTTGCAATGACAATTCCAGGGTAAATACTGACAGGAGGAACCCGTGGGCCTGCCGTTTTCAGCGCACGAAGCGGCCCTCGCGGTTCACCAGCGTGAGCTCGACGAAGCGCGAGGCGTTGCGCTCGGGCACGCTGGCGTTGATCTCGAAGCCCCCCAGGTCCATCTTGCGCAGTGTCCAGGTGGCGTCGATGAAGGCGGCGCGCGTGGGGTTCTTGCCGGCGCGCTGCAGGGCCTCGGAGAACACGCGGGCGTTGATGTAGCCCTCCAGCGCCAGGTGGGAGGGCTCGGCCTGCTGGCCGGCGGCCTTCCAGGCGGCCTGGAAGTCGCGCACCACGGGGATGATGGTGTTGGTCGGCAGGGGCATGACCTGCGAGACCACCAGGCCCTTGGCCTGGCTGCCCAGGGCCTTGACGTTGGCCGTGGTGCCCAGCACCGAGAGCGCATACGGCGTCACCCCCGGGCGCAGCGGGCGGAAGGCCTTGATGAACTCCAGCGCCGGCTTGCCCGCCAGCCCCACGAGCACGGCTTCGGCGTTGGCGTCGGCCATCTTCTGGGCCGCGGCGGCGGCGTCGGCGGCGTTGTTCTCCACCGTGGCGGTGCGCGCTGCGGGCAGCCCGGCCTGCTCCATGGCCTTGCGCGCGCCCTCGAACACCTCCTGGCCGAAGGTGTTGTTCTGGTAGACCACGGCGATGCGCTGCATGCCCAGCGTCGCCAGGTGCTGCACGCATTTCGCCGCCTCCTCGGCGTAGCTGGCGCGGATGTTGAACACCTGGCGCGCGCCGGGAATGCGGCTGAGCTGCCCGCCCGTGAACGGGGCGAAGAAGGGGATGCCGCTGTCCTTCACCTTGGGCAGCATGGCCTCGACCATGGGCGTGCCCATGCAGTTGAACAGGGCAAAGCAGTCGCTCTCGGCCAGAAAGGTATCGAGGTTGGCGAGCGCGCGCGGCACCTCGTAGCCGTCGTCCAGCGTCTGCAGCTCGATCTGGCGCCCGTGGATGCCGCCGCGTGCGTTGATGGCGGCAAAGGCCGCCTGGGCGCCCTGGTGCATGGCCGAGCCCAGGTCGCCCAGCGGGCCGGTCAGGGCGGTGGACTGGCACAGCCGCAGCGCCGCCTCCTGGGCGCGTGCCGCCGGCGGCGCGGCCAGGGCGGGAAGGGCCAGCGCGGCGCCGGCCAGCAGGCGGCGGCGGCTCAGGGCGGCTGGGGGGGAAAGCTCGTGCATCGCAGTCTCCGAATGGACAGGGGGCGCTACGCACAGGGGCGGCGCTTCCTGTATGGTTGCCATCTTGTCGCCTGAATTGGAAATTTTTTGTCCTTATGACGACATTTGGCTTCGTGGTATTCCCGCATAAGGTGTTCGCATGAGCGACGAACTGTCCCTGCACCGGCGCCGGCGCAAGCCCACGGCCGACGAGCTGGCCGGCATTCCCTGGCTGGGCCTGCTGCAGCCCGGCGAGCGCCTGCGCGCCGAGGAGGAGTTGCTCGTGGGCGATGCGCGTGCCGGCGACTACGTGTGCCGCGTGGGCCGCCCCGTCACCTACTGGTTTGGCGTGGTCGAGGGCCTGCTCAAGATGAACAACGACGACGCCGACGGCGGCACCATGACCTTTGCGGGCCTGCCGCCCGGGGGCTGGTTCGGCGAGGGCACGGCCATCAAGCGCGAGCCCTACCGCTACAACGTGCTGGCGCTGCGCAAGAGCGTGGTCGCAGGCCTGCCGATCGACACCTTCCACTGGCTGCTGGACCACTCGCTGGGCTTCAACCGCTTCGTGATGAATCAGCTCAACGAGCGCCTGGGCCAGTTCATCGCCGCACGCGAGATCGACCGCTTGGGCAGCCCCGATGCGCGCGTGGCGCGCAGCCTGGCCGCGCTGTTCAACCCCGTGCTCTACCCGGGCGTCGGGCAGGTGCTGCGCATCACCCAGCAGGAGCTGGCGTACCTGGTGGGCCTGTCGCGCCAGCGCGTCAACGAGGCGCTGGCCAGCCTGCAGGACCTGGGCGTCATCCGTGTCGAATACGGCGGCCTGCGCGTGCTGGACCTGCCCGCCCTGCGCAGCAGCGTGCTGGCCCCCCGGGCGTGCTGAGACAATGCGCGCATGCCACCGAATATGCCCCCCGCTTCCGGGCGCGCCGCCGTGCGCGCCGCCCCCGGCCCTGCCGCCGCTGCCGACGGCGCGGCGCCCGTGCGCCTGAACAAGCGCCTGGCCGACCTGGGCCTGTGCTCGCGCCGCGAGGCCGACGAATGGATTGCGCGCGGCTGGGTGCTGGTCAACGGCCAGGTGGCCGCCATGGGCAGCAAGGTGCTGCCGCAGGACCGCGTCACGGTGCAGCAGGCGGCGCGCCGCCAGCAGGCGGGGCAGGTCACCATCCTCCTGCACAAGCCCGTGGGCTATGTCTCGGGCCAGGCCGAGGACGGCCATCCGCCCGCCGCCACGCTCATCTCCCAGCGCAGCCACTGGAGCGGCGACGCCAGCGGCCAGCGCTTCACGCCGGCCCAGCTCAAGGGGCTGGCGCCCGCCGGGCGGCTGGACATCGACTCCGTCGGCCTGCTGGTGCTCACGCAGGACGGGCGCGTGGCGCGCCAGCTCATCGGCGAGGACTCCGGCATCGACAAGGAATACCTGGTGCGCGTGCAGTACGGCAGCGTGGCCGCGGATGTGCAGGCGGCCTTTCCGGCGCAGCAGCTCGCGCGTCTGCGCCACGGCCTGAGCCTGGACGGCCAGCCGCTCAAGCCCGCGCAGGTGGAATGGCAAAACCCCGAGCAGCTGCGCTTCGTGCTCACCGAGGGCAAGAAGCGCCAGATCCGGCGCATGTGCGAGCTCGTGGGCCTGAAGGTGGTGGGCTTGAAGCGCATCCGCATCGGCCGGGTGCTGCTGGGGCGCCTGCCTGTGGGGCAGTGGCGCTACCTGGGGCCGGATGAACGCTTCTGAAACCCCAGCCCCCGCCATGTCCCGTCCCCCCTTCGGTCCCCGGTTTTCCTGGCGCACGGCCGACCTGCGCGGCGCCGCGCGCCTGGCCACCGAGGCCACGGCGGGCGTGGTGCGCATCGTCGAGGGCGTGCACCAGTCCGTGCTCGGCAGCATGGGCCTGCCGGGCGCTGCCGCGCCCGGGCGCACGCGCGGCATCACGGGCCTGGTGTACCGCAGCATCCATGGCGTGACGCGCTGGGTCGATGCGGGCGTGCAGACCGCGCTGCACCTGCTCGAGCCCGCGGCGGCGGGCGCCGAAGTCTCCAGCGCGCGGCGCGACGCCGTGCTGGCCGCGCTCAACGGCGTCATGGGCGACCGCCTGGCGGCCGAGGCCAACCCCCTGGCGCTGCCCCTGCAACTGCGCCAGGCCGGGCAGGCGCTGGACCTGGCGGCGCTGCACGCGGCCGGCGCGGCCACGGGCAAGGTGCTGGTCCTGGTGCACGGCCTGTGCATGAACGACCGGCAATGGCTGCGCGCCGGCCACGACCATGGCGCCCACCTGGCGCAGGCGCTGGGCTACACGCCGGTCTACGTCTTCTACAACACCGGCCTGCACATTGCCGACAACGGGCACCGCCTGGCCGAGGCGCTGGAAGCGCTGCTGGCCGCCTGGCCCGTGCCCGTGCAGGATTTGAGCGTGCTGGGGCACAGCATGGGCGGCCTGGTGGCGCGGGCCGCCTGCCACCACGGCGCGCAGGCGGGCCAGCGCTGGCTGGGCCATTTGCGCCACCTGGTGTGCCTGGGCACGCCGCACCACGGCGCGCCGCTCGAGCGCGCGGGCCAGTGGGTGCAGGTGCTGCTGGGCAGCACCCCCTACAGCCGCCCCTTCGTGCGCCTGGCGCGCCTGCGCAGCGCCGGCATCACCGACCTGCGCCACGGCCAGGTGCGCGCGCCCCACGCGCCCGCGCAGGGCCTGGCCGACGCCCGCCCGCCCACGCCCTTGCCCGCCGGGGTGGCGTGCTTCACCGTCGCTGCGGCCCTGGCGGCGCGCCGCAGCACGGCGGCCGAGCGCCTGGTGGGCGATGGGCTGGTGCCCCTGCGCAGTGCGCTGGGCCAGCACGCCGATCCGGCGCACTGCCTGGGCTTTGCCCCCAGCCACCAGCAGGTGGTCTGGAAGACGGGACACCTGGACCTGCTCAGCAGCCCCGCCGTGGCGCGCCAGTTGGTGCAGTGGCTGCAGCCGCCGGCAGGCGGTCCGGCGCTTGCTACCATGCGCGCTGGTAACTCACAGTAACAAGGAAATCCCCATGAGCGAGCGCAAATTCCGTCTGGTGACCCGCAGCGATTTCGACGGTCTGGTGTGCGCCGTGCTGCTCAAGGAGCTGGACCTGATCGACGAGATCCTCTTCGTCCACCCCAAGGACATGCAGGACGGCAAGATCGAGATCACCGGCCGCGACATCACCACCAACCTGCCCTATGTGCCGGGCGCGCACCTGGTGTTCGACCACCACGAGTCCGAAACCGTGCGCAACCAGGGCGAGCGGCCCAACCACATCATCGAGGCGCATGCGCCCTCGGCGGCGCGCGTGGTCTACAACCACTACGGCGGCAAGGCGCGCTTTGCGCGCATCTCCGACGAGATGATGGTGGCGGTCGACCAGGCCGACTCGGCCCAGTATTCGCGCACGGACATCCTCGACCCCCAGGGCTGGGTGCTGCTCAACTACCTCATGGACTCGCGCACCGGGTTGGGGCGCTTCCGGGAGTTCCGCATCAGCAACTACCAGTTGATGATGGCCCTGATCGACTACTGCCGCGACCACACGATTGCGCAGATCCTGCAACTGCCCGATGTGCAGGAGCGCGTGCAGCTCTACTTCGAGCACGCCGCGCGCGCCAAGGAGCAAATCCTGCACTGCGCCATGCAGATCGGCAACCTCGTGGTGCTGGACCTGCGCCAGGAGGAGACCATCTGGGCCGTCAACCGCTTCATGATTTATGCGCTGTTCCCCACGGCCAACATCTCCATCCACGTGATGTGGGGCGTACAGAAGCAGAACACGGTGTTCGCCACGGGCAAGTCCATCCTGGACCGCAGCAGCAAGACCCATGTGGGCAACCTCATGCTCGAATACGGCGGCGGCGGCCATGCGGCGGCCGGCACCTGTCAGATCGCCAACGACAAGGCCGACGGCGTGCTGCGCACCCTGATCCAGCGCATCAACGCGGATGGCTGAAAAGGGCTCCAGCGCTTGCCGGACAAGCGCTGGCAGCTATTCTTTTTGATAAAAACCGGCGCGGCGGCGCAAGTGGGCCCGGCGGGTGCTTGAAACGCTGCGCATCGCCCCTACCTGTACGCGGGCGTGCGTCGCTCGTGCTGCGGCGCCCTGTCGTACTGGTTTTCACCCCTTCTTCCCATGAGCAAACAAACCCATTCCTTCCAGGCCGAAGTGGCGCAATTGCTGCACCTGGTCACGCACTCGCTGTACTCCCACCCCGAGATCTTCGTGCGCGAGCTCATCTCCAACGCCTCGGACGCCTGCGACAAGCTGCGCTTTGAGGCGCTGAACAACGCCGCCCTGTACGAAGACGCGCCCCAGCTCGAAGTGCGCGTGAGCTTCGACAAGGCCGCCCGGACGCTCACCATCCAGGACAATGGCATCGGCATGAGCGCGCAGGAGGCCATAGACCACCTGGGCACCATTGCCAAGAGCGGCACCAAGGACTTCATGAGCAAGCTCTCGGGCGACCAGAAGGCGGACGCCCAGCTCATCGGCCAGTTCGGCGTGGGCTTCTACTCCGGCTTCATCGTGGCCGACAGGATCACCGTCGAGTCGCGCCGCGCGGGCATGAAGCCCGAGGAAGGCGTGCGCTGGACGAGCGGCGGCACGGGCGACTTCGAGGTCGAGTCCCTCACGCGCGCCGCGCGCGGCACCAGCGTCATCCTGCACCTGCGCGAGGACGCCGAGGAGTTCCTCAACGCCTGGAAGCTCAAGCAGGTCATCGCCAAGTACTCCGACCACATCAGCCTGCCCATCCTCATGGAAAAAGAGGAATGGAAGGACAGCGAGAAGGAAGGCGAGCCCGGCGCCATGGTCAAGACCGGCGAATGGGAGACCGTGAACAAGGCCAGCGCCCTGTGGACGCGCCCCAAGAAGGACATCACCGACGAGCAGTACCAGGAGTTCTACAAGGCCATCAGCCACGACCACGAGAACCCCCTGAGCTGGAGCCACAACCGCGTCGAGGGCAACACCGAGTACACGCAGTTGCTCTACATCCCGGCCAAGGCGCCGTTCGACCTGTACCAGCAGGGCAAGCACGCGGGCGTCAAGCTCTACGTCAAGCGCGTGTTCATCATGGACGACGCGGAAAGCCTCATGCCGCAGTACCTGCGCTTCGTGCGCGGCGTGATCGACTCGGCCGACCTGCCGCTCAACGTCAGCCGCGAGCTGCTGCAGGAAAGCCGCGACGTGCGCCTGATCCGCGACGGCTCGGTCAAGCGCGTGCTCTCCATGCTCGAAGACCTGGCCAAGCATGACCGGCACGACGCCCCCGCCGAGGGCGCCGACGGCGTGACCGACGTGGTGAGCGAGGAAGACAAGGCCAAGGAAGGCAAGTACACGCAGTTCTACGCCGAGTTCGGCGCCGTGCTCAAGGAAGGCCTGGGCGAGGACTTCGGCAACCGCGAGCGCATCGCCAAGCTGCTGCGCTTTGCCTCCACCAGCTCCGACGCGCCCAGCGTGTCCTTCGCCGACTACAAGGCGCGCATGAAGGAAGGCCAGGAGGCCATCTACTACATCACCGCCGACACCCTGGCGGCGGCCAAGAACAGCCCGCAGCTCGAAGTCTTCAAGAAGAAGGGCATCGAGGTGCTGCTCATGACCGACCGCGTGGACGAGTGGGCGCTGAACTACCTGCAGGACTTCGACGGCACGCCGCTGCAGTCCGTGGCCAAGGGCGCCGTGGACCTGGGCAAGCTGCAGGACGAGGCCGAGAAGAAGGCCTTTGATGAAGCCGCCGAAGCCTTCAAGCCCGTACTGGCCCAGCTCAAGGAGGCCCTCAAGGACAAGGCCGAAGACGTGCGCGTGACCACGCGCCTGGTCGATTCACCGGCCTGCCTGGTGGTGCAGGACGGCGGCATGAGCACGCAGCTCGCGCGCCTGCTCAAGCAAGCCGGCCAGAAGGCGCCGGACGCCAAGCCCGTGCTGGAGGTGAACCCCGAGCACGCGCTGGTGAAGAAGCTCGACGGCAGCATGCACTTCCACGACCTGGCGCACATCCTGTTCGACCAGGCCCTGCTGGCCGAAGGCGGCCTGCCCGAAGACCCGGCCGCCTACGTCAAGCGCGTCAACGCCCTGCTGGCCTGAGGGCGGGGGCGGCCGGCGGCGCCGCGCCCGCCGCCGCCTGCTGCGCTTTAAAGGCGCGCGCCTGGCCGAAATGCCCGCAGCCGATGAAGGGCACGGGCGGGCGCAGCGCCGACAGCGGCGAGGGGTGGTTGGCGCACAGCACCAGATGCCCCCGCTCCGCAGGGATGAGCGCGCGCTTGGACTGCGCGTGGCTGCCCCAGAGCATGAACACCACGGGGCGCGGGCCCTGCGCCACCTGGCGGATGACGGCGTCGGTGAGCTGCTCCCAGCCCTGGCCTGCGTGGCTGGCGGGCTGGCCTTCCTCCACCGTCAGGCAGGTGTTGAGCAGCAGCACGCCGTTTTCGGCCCACTTCACCAGGCTGCCGCCGGGCGCAGGCCAGGCGGGCGGCGGCGTGCCCAGGTCGCGCTGCAGCTCCTTGAAGATGTTGCGCAGCGAGGGCGGCAGCGCCACGCCCGGCGCCACGGAAAACGCCAGCCCCTCGGCCTGGCCGCGCCCGTGGTACGGGTCCTGGCCCAGGATGACCACGCGCACGGCCTCGGGCGGCGTGAGCGCCAGCGCGCGCAGCGGCTCGGGGGGGAAGATGGTGGCGCCTGCGTCCAGGCGCGCCTGCAGAAAGGCGCGCAGCGCCTGGCCGCGCGTGCTGGCGAAAAAGCCATCGACCAGCGGCTGCCAGCCGGGCGCCACGGGCCAGCCGGCCGGGTCGGCGCTTTGCAACTGGGTGGCGCGGGGCGGGGGGGTGGAATTCATAGTCAAAATGGGCTCTGGCGCTTATCCAGCAAGCGCTGGAAGCTCATTTTATGATAGCGTATCCGTGCCATCGTCCACCCGGTTGCGGCCGGCGGCCTTGGCGCGGTAGAGGTGCGCGTCGGCGCGCGCCAGCAACTGCTCGGGGGTGGTGCCCGCGTGCGGCACCTCGCTGGCCACGCCGATGCTGACGGTGACCACCGGCACCACCTGCGAGCCGGCGTGCGCCAGGCCCCGCGCCTGCACCGCCCGGCACAGCGCCTGGGCCTTGGCGCGCGCGCCGTCCAGGTCGCATTCGGGCAGCAGGCAGACAAATTCTTCCCCGCCGTAGCGGGCCACCAGGTCGTGCGAACGCCCCAGCCCCGCGCGCAGCACCTCGGCCACGGCGCGCAGGCAGGCGTCGCCCTGCTGGTGGCCATAGAGGTCGTTGTACTGCTTGAAGTGGTCGATGTCGATCATCGCCAGCGCCAGCGGCTTGCTGCTGCGGCGGCAGCGGCGCCATTCGGCCTGCAGGCTGCGGTCGAACTGGCGGCGGTTGGCCAGGCCGGTCAACCCGTCCATGAAGGCCAGCTTGCGCAGCAGCTCCTGCTGCGCGCGCTGCTCGGTCTGGTCCACAAAGGTGGCCATGAAGTGGTCGCCGAACGCCAGCCCGCCGATGACCATGGTGTGCAGGCGCCCGTCGCGGTCGGTGACGCGGTATTCCTGGTCCGCGATCTCTCCGCCCTGGGCGCCGGCCTGGGCCAGGGCCGCGTTCCAGGTGGTGATGACCTGTTCGCGGTACTGCGGCTCGGGGTAGGCGCGCAGCCACCACTGCGCCAGCGTGGGCACCTCGTCGTCGGCGAAGCCGAACAAGTCCTGGAAACGCCGGTTGCGGAAGTAGATGGCCCCGGCAGCATCGACCATGCACAGGCCGATGGGCATCTCCTGCATCAGGTGCTTGAGCAGGCGCTCGGTCTCCTGCAACTGCAGCGACTGCTGCTTGGCCTGCGTCACGTCGTGGATGTAGCCATGCCACAGCACCGCTCCCGAGGCCGTGCGCGCCGGCCGTGCCTGCCCGCTGATCCAGCGCTCGCCGCGGCCCGGCACGCGCACGCGGTATTCGCAGCGCCACAGCTGCAGCGTCTGCGCCGACTGCAGCACGCTGTCGTTGAGCGCCGGCAGGTCGTCGGGGTGGATGCGCTCGAACACCTGCGCTGCGTCCGCGCGCAGCACCTGCGGCGGCAGGCCGTAGATGTCCTCCACGCCGCGGCTGGCGTAGGGGAAGTGGCTGCGTCCGTCGGGCTCGCGCTGGTACTGGTAGAGCGCGCCGGGCACGTTCTCGGCGAGCCGGTCCAGCGTCTCCTGGTGCTGGCGCTGCGCGGTGACGTCCGTGTGCGTGCCGATGAGGCGCAGCGGTCGGCCGCTGGCGTCGCGCTCCATGGCCTGCCCGCGGTCCTGCACCCACTTGTAGCTGCCATCCTTGCAGCGCAGGCGGTGCACGTTCTCGTAGTACGCCGTCTCGCCGCGCAGATGGCGCTCCACATCGTCCATCACGCGCTCCAGGTCATCGGGGTGGACGCGGCTTTGCCACTCCTGCAGGCCGTTGCCGATGTCGTTGTCGCCATAGCCCAGCATGGATTTCCACACGGGCGAGAAGTACACCGTGCCCGCGGCCACGTCCCAGTCCCACACGCCCTGCTGCGTGGCCTGCAGCACGGCCTGCCAGCGCGCCTGCAGCGTGGCCGTCTGCGCCGCCAGCGCCTGTTCGCGCCGCCAGAGCTGGCGGCGGCGCCGCTGGGTGAAACCCAGGCCCAGGGCCAGGGCCAGGCCGGCCAGCAGCCAGGTGCCGCCCAGCGTCCAGGCGCGGGCGCGCCAGGGGGCGAGCATCTGGTGCCAGTCGCGCCCCACGGTCACCACCAGCGGCTTGTCCATCTGCAGGTCGGCGGGGTGGATGGTGTGCATGGCCGTCAGCCGCGGCGCCTGCCCGGGCTCCAGCGGGCCGACGAACAGGCTCTCGGGCAGGCCGCTGTCGCGGTGCCGCTGGAACAGCGTGCCGGGCTGCGCCAGGTCCACGCCGAGCTGCTGCGCGTCGGCGGGCGCGCTGAGAAAGCGCAGGCCGTCGCCATGCGCCAGGGTGGCGACCACGTCGGGCGCATAGCGCACGGACTCCAGCAGGGTCTTGAACTCCTCCGGGTCCAGCGTGGCCGCCACCACGGCGGCCAGGCTGCCGTCGGGCGCGCGCACCACGCGCGCCAGGTTGATGGACCAGGCGCCCAGCCGCGTGCGAAACGGGGGGCTGACGATCAGCGGGTTGTCCGGCGTGCCGGCCACGCGCAGCGCCGCCCGGAAATAGTCGCGGCTGGCAAAGTTCTCGCCCAGCAGCTCGTTGCGGTTGGAGGCGATCACCGTGCCCTGGGCGTCGAGCACGTTCAAGGTGCGCACGCTGGTCATGGCGTCGCTGAAGGCCTGCAGCCGCTCGCCGAGCCAGCGCGGCCCCTGCACCTGGGCGCGCCACTGCACCACGTCCTGGCGCAGGCTCAGCAGGGCGTGGTTGACGGCGTCGATCTGCCGGTACAGGTTCTCGTGGACGATGTGGGCCTGGTGCGTGATCTGCTGGCGCTCGCCCGCCTCGGTGTCGCGGTGCTCCAGCACCAGGGCGGCGCACACCATGGCCCCCAGAGCCAGCCACAGGGCGGCGAGCCAGGCCCATTCGCGGCGCAACCGCGGGTTGGGCGTTGTGGGACTTGGGCGCAAAAGTGGCTCCTCACGCTGGCTGCACACGACGGAGCGGCCACGCTGCGCCCCGGGCTCCGCCCCCGCGTTGCGCGAGCCGCTTTCATGATAGTACGCGGCGGCGGCGCCGCCGCGGGGCCTGTGCGCCTCAGGCGAACAGCCGTGCCAGCGCCAGGCCGGGGTCGGGCGCGCGCATGAAGGCCTCGCCCACGAGGAAGGCGTGGATGCCCGCGTCGCGCAGCGTGTGCACATCGTCCGGGCCGAGGATGCCGGACTCGGTCACCAGCAGGCGGTCGGCTGGCACCTCCTGGCGCAGGTCCAGCGTGGTCTGCAGGCTGACCTCGAAGGTGCGCAGGTTGCGGTTGTTGATGCCCACCAGCGGCGTCTTGAGCCTGAGCGCGCGCTCGAGCTCATGCCCGTCGTGCACCTCGACCAGCACGGCCATGTCCAGGCTGCGGGCGATCTGCTCCATCTCGGCCATCAGGCCGTCCTCCAGGCAGGCGGCGATCAGCAGCACGCAGTCGGCGCCCATGGAGCGCGATTCGTAGATCTGGTACGGGTCGACCATGAAATCCTTGCGCAGCACCGGCAGCGGGCAGCTCGCGCGCGCCTGCTTGAGGTAGTCGGGCTGGCCCTGGAAGAACTGGCGGTCGGTCAGCACCGACAGGCAGGCCGCGCTGACCGCGCCGTCGCCCGCGGCGTAGCTCTGCGCGATGTCGGCGGGCACGAAGTCCGCGCGGATCACGCCCTTGCTGGGGCTGGCCTTCTTGATTTCGGCGATCACGCCGGCCTGGCCGGTGGCGATCTTGGCGCGCAACGCACCCACGAAGTCGCGCGTGAGCACGCGGCTCTCGGCGTCGCGGCGCATGTCGGCGAAGGACACGCGCTTTTGCGCGGCGGCCACTTCCTCGACCTTCACGTCGCAGATTTTTTTCAGGATGTCAGACATGCTTGCTTTCTTGCTCCCGGGGGAGCGTCAAGGTTCACGGCGCGCGCTGGGCGCCTGGCCCTCGGTGGGCGTGGCGGCAGAGGCCGGCCCCCGGAGCACCTTCATGACGATGCGGTGCATCACGATGCCCACGACGATGAACAGCAGCGAGACGCCCAGCGCGATCCAGGTGCCGGGGTCGTTCCAGATGGGGGCGTCCAGCAGGCCCATGGCGGGTGCGCTCAGGCCGCGAACTTCTGGGTGTAGACCACCAGCTCGTGCAGCTTGGCCAGGGCCGCACCGCTGGCCAGGGCCTGCTGCGCGCGGCGCAGGCCGTCCTCCAGCGAGCCGGCCACGTTGGCCGCATACAGGGCGGCGCCGGCGTTCAGGCAGACGATGTCGCGCGCCGGGCCTTCCTCGCCCTGCAGCACTTTCAAGAGCATGGCCTTGGATTCTTCGGGGTTGTCCACGCGCAGCGCGCGCGTGCCCGCCATGCGCAGGCCGAAGTCCTCGGGGTGGATCTCGTACTCGCGCACCACGCCGTCCTTGAGTTCGCCCACCAGCGTGCCGGCGCCCAGGCTGATCTCGTCCAGACCGTCACGGCCGTAGACCACCAGCGCGTGCTCGGCGCCCAGGCGCTGCAGGGCGCGCACCTGGATGCCCACCAGGTCCTCGTGGAACACGCCCATGAGGATGTTGGGCGCGCCGGCCGGGTTGGTCAGCGGCCCCAGGATGTTGAAGATGGTGCGCACGCCCAGCTCCTTGCGCACCGGCGCCACGTTCTTCATGGCGGGGTGGTGGTTGGGCGCGAACATGAAGCCTATGCCCACGTCGCGGATGCAGTCGGCGATCTGCGCGGGCTGCAGCATGATGTTCACGCCCAGCGCCTCCATGGCGTCGGCGCTGCCGCTCTTGCTGCTGACGCTGCGCCCGCCGTGCTTGCTGACCTTGCCGCCCGCGGCGGCGATCACGAAGGTGGCGCAGGTGGAGATGTTGAAGGTGCCCGCGCCGTCGCCGCCCGTGCCCACGATGTCCACGAGGTGCGTGGCATCCTGCACGTGCACCTTGTGCGAGAACTCGCGCATCACCTGCGCGGCGGCGGTGATCTCGCCGATGGTCTCCTTCTTCACGCGCAGGCCGGTGACGATGGCCGCGGTCATGACGGGCGAGAGCTCGCCGCCCATGATCATGCGCATGAGGTGCAGCATCTCGTCGTGGAAGATCTCGCGGTGCTCGATGGTGCGCTGCAGCGCTTCCTGGGGGGTGATGGGGGTCATGGAGATACCTTGCAATGGGATAGCTGCTGGCGCTTGCTCTGCAACGGTTTCAGCCTGTTTTTATGCTGAAACGCTGATGGAGCAAGCGCTGGCAGCTATTATTTTTGATCGAGGAAGTTCTTGAGCATGGCGTGGCCGTGCTCGGTGAGAATGCTCTCCGGGTGGAACTGCACGCCCTCGATGGGCAGCTCGCGGTGGCGCACGCCCATGATCTCGCCATCGTCCGTCCAGGCCGTCACCTCCAGCACTGCGGGGCAGCTCGCGCGCTCGATGGCCAGCGAGTGGTAGCGGTTCACGGTGAACTGCCGCGGCAGGCCCGCGAACACGCCGGTCTGTGTGGTGGTGATCAGGCTGGTCTTGCCGTGCATGAGCTGCTGCGCCCGCACGATGCGCCCGCCGTAGGCCGCGCCGATGCTCTGGTGGCCCAGGCACACGCCCAGGATGGGGAGCCTGCCGGCAAAGTGCTGGATCGCCGCCACCGAGATGCCGGCTTCCAGCGGCGAGCACGGGCCGGGCGAGATCACCAGGCGCTCGGGCGCGCGCGCGGCGATGCCCTCCAGCGTGATCTCGTCGTTGCGGAACACCTCGACCTCGGCACCCAGCTCGCCGAAGTACTGCACGATGTTGTAGGTGAAGCTGTCGTAGTTGTCGATCATCAAGAGCTTCATGGCTCGCTCCCGTCCGAAACAGTGGCCGTGGCGCGCAGGCGCGCGAACTCGCGGTGCTCGAAGGCGATGTAGGCCTCCATCATGCTGCGGTAGATGGCTTCGATGACGTCCGGCTCGCCGCCTTCGCGTTCGGCGCGCGCACGCACGCGCGCCACGATGGCCTCGATGCGCTCCTCGTCGCGCACCTGGGAGGCCGCCTGCTTGATGCGCGCGGCCTGCGTCATGTAGCCGCCGCGCGTGACCAGCAGGGGCACGAGCACGTCGTCCAGCGCGTCGATGCGGCGGCGCACGTCCTCCATGGTGGCGCAATGCTGGGTGTGTTCAATGGCGCGGCTCATTCCAGTCCTTCCTCCACCAGTTCGGCCGCGCGCAGCAGGGCGCGGGCCTTGTGTTCGGTCTCGCGCCACTCCATCTCGGGCACGGAATCGGCCACCACCCCGGCGGCGGCCTGCACGTAGAGCATGCCGTCCTTGATGATGCCCGTGCGGATGGCGATGGCCACGTCCATGTCGCCCGCATAGCTCAGGTAGCCGCAGGCGCCGCCGTACAGGCCGCGCTTGGTCGGCTCGAGCCGGTCGATGAGCTCCATGGCGTGCACCTTGGGCGCGCCCGTGAGTGTGCCCGCCGGGAAGGTGGCCTTGAGCACGTCCATGCTGGTCATGCCGTCCTGCAGGATGCCCTCGACGTTGCTCACGATGTGCATCACGTGGCTGTAGCGCTCGACGACGAAGGCCTCGGTCACCTTCACGCTGCCCGTCTTGGCGATGCGGCCGATGTCGTTGCGCGCCAGGTCGATGAGCATCACGTGCTCGGCGCGCTCCTTGGGGTCGTTCACCAGCTCCTGCTCGGCCGCCTTGTCCTTCTCGGGCGTGGCGCCGCGCGGCCGCGTGCCCGCCAGCGGGCGGATGGTGATCTTCTGCCCCTGCTCCGTGTGCTCCTGACGCACCAGGATCTCGGGGCTGGCGCCCACCACCTGGAAGTCGCCGAAGTGGTAGTAGTACATGTAGGGCGAGGGGTTGAGCGAGCGCAGCGCGCGGTACAGCGACAGCGGGCTCTCGGTATAGCGCTTGTGGATGCGCTGGCCCACCTGCACCTGCATGAAGTCGCCCGCGGCGATCAGCTCCTTGGCCTGCTCCACGGCGGCCAGGTAATCCTGCTTGGCGAAGCTGCGCTGCGCCGGGTGGTGCTCGCTGGGCTTGACCACGGGCGCGCTCACCGAGTACCTGAGCTGGTCCTTGAGCGCACGCAGGCGCTTCTTGCCGCGCGCATAGGCCTCGGGCTCGGCCGGGTTGGCGTAGACGATGAGGTAGAGCTTGCCCGAGAGGTTGTCGATGACCGCCAGCTCCTCGCACTGCAGCAGCAGGATGTCGGGGCAGCCCAGGGTGTCGGGCGGGCAGGTGGCTTCGAGCTTCTTCTCGATGTAGCGCACCGCGTCGTAGCCGAAATAGCCCGCCAGGCCGCCGCAAAAGCGCGGCAGGCCCGGGCGCAGCGCCACCTGGAAGCGCTTCTGGTAGGCAGCAATGAAGTCCAGCGGGTTGCCCGCGTGCGACTCCACCACCTGGCCGTCGGTCACGACCTCGGTGCGCGCGGCGCTGCCAAAGCCGCTGGCGCGCAGCAGGGTGCGCGCCGGCAGGCCGATGAAGCTGTAGCGCCCGAAGCGCTCGCCGCCCACGACGGATTCGAGCAGAAAGCTGTTGCGCCCGTCGCCCTGGGCATGGGCGAGCTTGAGGTACAGCGACAGCGGGGTTTCGAGGTCGGCAAAGGCCTCGGCGATGAGCGGAATGCGGTTATAGCCTTCGCGCGCCAGGCTCTGGAATTCGAGTTCGGTGATCACGGGGGGAGGACTCCCTGCTGGGGAGCGGTGCACCGCCGCAAGGGAACAAGGGCGCACCGCAGTTCATGGGGCAGGCCCGCCAGGGGCCAGGGGCGCACGCCGGGGTGTCCCGCGTGCTGTCAGCGATTCAGGCAGGCAGGCTTGCGCCAGGGCCAGGCTCCCCGGTCGCTGCGACCTGTGATGCACACGCGGTGGATGAACATGGGCGCAGTGTAGCAAATGCGCCCGGCCGCAGCAGCGCCGGCGCGGCCGTTCCCCCTGGGAAACCCTGATGCGCCTGCCGCCGCAAGCCGGCACAATTGGTTGCAGAAAGTGCACGATCGTGCTTTTATTGTGAGGTTCCCTATGCGCAAGGTACTACCCCTTCTTTCCCTGGTTGCAGCCCTGTGCTGGACGGGCGCAGCGCACGCGGCCGTAGAGATTGCCGGCGTCAAGGTGGAGGACACCATCACCGTCGGCGGGACCAAGCTCCAGCTCAATGGCGCGGGCATCCGCTACAAGGGCCCGTTCAAGGTCTACGTGGGCGACCTCTACACCACGCGCCCGGTCAAGTCGCTCGACGAACTGATCGCCGCCCCCGGGCCCAAGCGCCTGAGCATGACCTTCGTGCGCGAAATCAATTCCGGGGAGTTCGGCAAGCTGCTCACGCGCGGCATCGAGGACAACGTCAGCCGCCAGGAGCTCTCCAAGATCATCCCGGGCATGATCAAGATGGGCGACATCTTCGCCGCCAACAAGGCCTTCGCGCCGGGCGACGTCTGCGCCCTCGAATGGGACCCGGCCAAGGGCCTGAGCATCTGGGCCAAGGGCAAGCTGCAGTCCGAGCCCTTCCAGGATCCGGCCTTCTTCCGCGCGCTGATGTCCATCTGGTTCGGCCAGAGCCCGGCCGACTGGAAGCTCAAGGAAGAGCTGCTGGGCATCAAGTAGCAGGCCCATGGAACGCAGTGCATCCGCCTCTGAAAACCTGTCCTCGGGGCAGGTTTTTTTTGCGCTGGCGCGCTGTCGCCTGGCCGACAGCGCCCCGCCGCGTTCAGGCATAGCCTTGCTGCTGCACCGGGCGCTGGGGCGGCTGCCGCCCAGGGCATAGGCATCTGCGCATTCCTCCATCGCTTCGCAAGGTACTGATCCACATGAATATCAACAAGCTCCGCGTCGGACTCCGCCTGGGCCTGGGCTTTGGCGTCATCCTCCTCATCACGGCCGTGCTCGCGCTCTCGGGCATCTGGCGCATCGGCGCGCTCAAGGAGGCGGGCGAGCGTGTCGCCACGCGCGAGATCGAGAAACGCTCCCTGGTGGAGGACTGGGCCGCCGACGTGCGCCTGAACTGGGTGCGCACCGAGGCCTTCCTCAAGGCCATCGACACGGCCTACATGGAAAAGCTCACGGCCGACTCCCAGGCCACGGCCGCCGCCAGCGAGGGCAAGGTCCAGCGCATCGAAACCCTGGTGCAGGACAGCCAGGGCAAGGCGCTGCTGGCCGCCATCACCGCCACGCGCGATGCCTACCAGACCAAGCTCGCCGAAATCCGTGAACTGCACCGCAACGGCGAGCCCGCCGTGCCCACCCTGGTGGACGAGCAGTTGCGCCCGCTGGCCGACAAGTACCTGCAGGCCCTCGATGCGCTGCGCACCTACATGGCCACGCAATTGACCGCGGGCCAGCAGGACAGCGTGGCCATGGCCGAGGCCAGCCAGGTGCTGCTGGGCGTCGGTGCCTGCGTGGCCCTGGCGCTGGGCGCCCTCATGGCCTGGATGGTGACGCGCTCCATCGTCGCGCCGCTGCGCCAGGGCATCCAGGCGGCCGAGAAGATCGCGGGCGGCGACCTCACCCAGCCGCTGGAGACCACGGCGCGCGACGAGACCGGCCAGTTGCTGCAGGCGCTGGCCGACATGCAGTCGCGGCTGGCCGCCATCGTGAGCGAAGTGCGCCACAGCGCCGAAGGCGTGGCCACGGCCAGCGCCGAGATCGCCCAGGGCAACCACGACCTCTCGGCGCGCACCGAGCAGCAGGCCAGCGCGCTGCAGCAGACCTCGGCCTCCATGGAGCAGCTCGGCTCCACCGTGCGCCAGAACGCCGACAACGCGCGCCAGGCCAACCAGCTCGCCGTGAACGCCTCCAGCGTGGCGCAGCAGGGCGGCGAGGTGGTGGGCCAGGTGGTCGAGACCATGAAGGGCATCAGCAACGCCAGCAGCAAGATCGCCGACATCATCGGCGTGATCGACGGCATTGCCTTCCAGACCAACATCCTGGCGCTCAACGCCGCCGTGGAGGCGGCGCGCGCGGGCGAGCAGGGCCGGGGCTTTGCCGTGGTGGCCAGCGAGGTGCGC
>NZ_BBJX01000020.1 GCF_000739995.1 Comamonas granuli NBRC 101663
CAGGGGCTGCATCGCCCCCGCCGCTCAAGCCTTCACTTCGACCACCTGTTCGAAGCCGCCGAAGATCATGCGTTTGCCGTCGAAGGGCATGGGAGGGTTGCCGGGTGTGCCCGGATCCATGCGCGGGTCTTCCATCATTTTCTTCATGCCTGCGTCGCGCGTGGCCTTGTCCGGCCATTCGACCCACGAAAAGGCCACCGTCTCCTCGGCCGTGGCCTGGACTGCGCGGCGGAAGTCGGTGACTTTGCCGTCGGGGACGTCGTCGCCCCAACCTTCGATCACACGGAGTGCGCCCAGCTCGATAAACATCGCGTCGAAATGGCGCGCGTGCTCGATGAACTTCTGCTTGTTGGCAATGGGGACCGCAATGACAAAACCATCGATGTACGACATGTCTTCACTCCTGTTAAGTTGACCGGTCGGCGCGCCCGCCTGGGTGCGCCGCGTGCCCCAGCAGCGAACGACGGGAAACCAAGTCGACACGGCATGCCTGGCAGAATGCCCGCCCGGTTCAGCCGCCGCGGCGCCCTTAGCGTAGACGCTTTGGCCTCACAGGTCACGCGGGAGCAACCAGGGCGGCTCCTTTACAACAGTGCCCGCTCCGAGCCGGCAGCATGCGCCGAAATGCCGACCATGGAACATGGAGGCGTGTGCGGGCCTACATGCCTGACCAGCAACTGCGATAGCGTGCGTTCGACCCTGCGAGGCGCGGACAGCCGCCACGAGGTTGACGGAGGCGACCTGCCGCCCACCAGGCAGGATGACCGCAGCGCCCTCGACACCGGTCATTGCATCTGCCGAGTTACCAGGTGAGCCGATGCCTGTTTCAAGCCACGCTCCGTGAACCCGGCTCCGGCCTGCGAACGACGGGACCCGCTGCAAATCAGCCATGGTGGCTGGCTGCACGAACTGCGGCAACGGATCGAAACCAGCCCAAAGTCACCGCACTATGGGCACTCAAGTTGAACCGGCGCTGCGCTCCCCGTCCCGCCGCAGGTCATCAAGCCGTCATCCCACCCTGCTGCAATGCCGTGCAGGAAACCTCCCCCCTGCCCCATGATGCTGTTCAAGACCGACAAAGCCCGCCTCGAACTGCAGCCCGGCATGCGCACGCTGAGCCTGCGCGAACGTTCGCTGCTGCTGCTGGCAGATGGCAAGCCCCTGCACGAGCTGCAGGCCATGTACCACGGCCAGGGCCGGCAGATCGTCGATGAACTGGTGCACGCGGGCTACCTCAGCCTGCCGGAGCCCCAGGCGCATGGCGCTGGCTGGCGCGCCACCGCGTCGCCCATGGTGCCGGCGCCGCATGATCCGCTGCGCTCGCTGGCGGGTGCACGCATGTACCTGTTCGACATGTGCGAGCACATGCTCGCGCGGCGCAACCCGCAGCTGGCCGAGCAGTACCGTGCGGCGCTGCGCGGCGCGCGCGACCGCTGGAGCATGCTGGACGTGGGCGAGGCGCTGCTGGAGGAAGTGGGCTACCTGGCCGGCGCACAGCAGGCGGCGGCCATCCGCGAGCGCCTGGCGCAGTTGCTGCCCGAAGAAGCTGCGCCCGCTGCGCCCGGCCCGCGCTCTGCGCGCGTCACGCCGCAGCCAGCCGCCACAGCGATGTGACCTCGGCCGCGCGCGCGGCGTGCAGCGCGTCGCTGGCGTCCTGCGCCTTGCCATGGCGCGGGCGCATGTCTTCGCGGCCCAGCACGCGCAGCCCGGCCGCAGCGATCCAACCCAGCAGTTCGTCGCGCGTGCGCAGGCCCAGGTGTTCTGCCAGGTCGGACAGCAGCAGCCAGCCTTCGCCGCCGGGCTCCAGGTGCTCGCGCAGCCCGGCCAGAAAGCCCTTGAGCATGCGGCTGCCCTCGTCGTACACGGCCTGCTCGACGGCCGAGCTGGGCCGCGCGGGCAGCCAGGGCGGATTGCAGACCACGAGCGGCGCGCGGCCGGGGGGGAACAGGTCGGCCTCCAGCAGTTCGACCCGGCCCTGCAGGCCCAGGCGCTGGAAATTGTCCTGCGCGCAGGCCAGGGCACGCGGCGCCAGTTCGGTGGCGACCACGCGGCGCACGCCGCGGCGCGCCAACACGGCGGCGAGCACGCCGGTGCCGGTGCCGATATCGAAGGCCAGCTCCTTGGACGGCAGCGGCGCCTGCGCCACGAGGTCGATGTATTCGCCGCGCACGGGCGAGAACACGCCGTAGTGCGGGTGGATGCGGTGGTGCGGGCCTGCGCCCAGGGCGGGGATTTCCACGCCCTTCTTGCGCCACTCGTGCGCGCCGACGATGCCCAGCAGCTCGCGCAGCGACACCACGCTGGCCTCGCCCGTCGCCGGGCCCCAGGCCTCGGTGCAGGCGGCGCGCCAGTCGGGCGCGCGGCGCAGGGCGATGCTGTAGTCGCCTTCCACCGGAATCAGCAGCGCCCCCAGGGTGCGCGCGCGCTGTGCCTGCGCCTGGCGGTGCAGGTGGAACTGCTCGGCCGGGGTGGCGGCGGCGCGCTTTTGCGCGGCCTTGGCCGCCGCCTTGGCGGGCTTGCGGTCGGCGCGGCGCATGAGGGCCTGCAGCAGGTGGCGCGCGTTCTGGAAGTCGCCGCGCCACAGCAGGCCCGTGCCTTCGCAGGCCAGGCGGTAGGCGGTGTCGGCCGCCAGGGTGTCGTCGGCCAGCACCACGCGGCGCGGCGCCGCGGCGCCGTTCTCGGAACGCCAGCGCGCGCTGCGCGGCCCGCCCGGTTCGCTCCACTCGATCATGGCCGTCATTTCAGTTCCCCTTGGCGCCACACGCCACCCGCGACGCAGGAATTGGCACGGCCCCAGCCAGCAGCCGCCGTGCAAGGGCCGCCCCGCCGCGCTGGCGGCGTCCCCCTGCCCGCAGCGCACAGCGCTGCGAAAGCGGGGGAAAGGAGCGTAGCGACATAGGGGGGGTGTTTCTCAGTTCAACGGCCGCTGCAGGCGCACTTCCTCGATCTTCACGCCGCCGATCACCGCGGTCTTGGCCGTGGTCATCTCGCGCTTGAAGCCGGCGAGCTCGTGAAAGCGCAGTGCGCGCTCGTTGCGCAGCGGCACCCAGGCGGTGACGTTGGTGCAGCCTTCTTCCTGCAGGCCATCGCGCGCCGCGTCCCACAGGGCCAGGCCCACCCCTTTGCTCCAGTGGGTCGGGGCAGCGTAGATGGCCCAGATTTCGCCGGTGGTGGGGCGGGACTTTTCGTCGCGCGAGCGGTCGAAGCCGACGAAGCCGACGATCTTGTCGTCCTCGACGGCGACCTGGACCTGCGGTTCGCAGTACTCGATGGCTTCGCGCCAGTAGGCCTGGCGCTTTTCGACGGAAAAGGACTTCAACTGCTCGTCGGGCACCAGGCCTTTGTAGGCGGCCTGTGCGGCTGCGGTGTGGATCTGGGCGATGGCTTTGGCATCGCGGAGCGTGGCGGGACGAACCTGAATACTGGACATGGGGAAACCGGCCGGTGACGGCCTGCGAAAACGAACAACGAAAACGAAGGGGAGCGGCATTTTCGCCGAAACCGGCAATACCCCTGCAGCAGGGTCTTGCCGCGCGGGCTGCACAAGGGGCAGCGGCCGCGCGCACGGTCGGCTCACAGCCAGCGGCGCAGCAGGCCCATCACCTGGTCAAAGCGCGCGCCGTAGGGCGGGTAGAACAACGAGCCCATGGCCCAGCGCGACTGCACGAGCACGGACTTCTGGTGGCAAAAGCGCAGAAAGCCGTGCTCGCCATGGTAGGCGCCCCAGCCGCTGTCGCCCACGCCGCCAAAGGGCAGGCCGTCGTGCGCGATGTGCATGAGCGTGTCGTTCACCGTCACGCCGCCGCTGACGGTGCGCGCCAGCACGCTGTCGCGCACGCCGTTGTCGGTGCCGAACCAGTAGAGCGCCAGCGGACGCAGCCCGGCGTTGATATGGGCGATGGCATCGTCGAGCCGCTCGTAGGTAACCACGGGCAGCACGGGGCCGAAGATTTCCTCCTGCATCAGCTGCATGGCCGAGGTGGCGCCGAACACCAACACGGGCGCCATCTGGCGGCTGGTGGCGCCGTCCTGCACGGCGGCGCCAGGGGCGGGCACGGCACCGGGGGCCGGGTCCATGCTTTGCACCTCGGCGCCCAGGGTCTGGGCCTGCTGCAGCATGGTGCGCAGGCGCGCCAGGTGGCGCGGGCTGATGATGGAGGCGTAGTCGGGGTTGCCCGCGATGCGCGGGAACAGGCGCGCCACGGCGGCGCGGAAGGTCTCGGCGAACGCCGCCTCCTGGCCGCGCGGCAGCAGCACGTAGTCGGGGGCGATGCAGGTCTGGCCGGCGTTGAGCAGCTTGCCGTGCGCGATCTTGAGCGCGGCGTCCTGCAGGTCGCAACTGGCGTCGATGATGCAGGGCGACTTGCCGCCCAGCTCCAGCGTGGTAGGCGTGAGGTTGGCGGCGGCCGCCTGCGCCACCTTGCGCCCCACGGCGGTGGAGCCGGTGAACACCAGGTGGTCGAAGGGCAGCGCGCAGAAGGCGCTGGCCACGGCCGCGTCGCCCTGCACCACGCAGACTTCCTCGGGGCTGAAGAACTGGGCCAGCAGCTGCGCCAGCTGCGCGGCGGTGTGCGGCGTGAGCTCGCTGGGCTTGATCATCACGCGGTTACCGGCGGCCAGTGCCGTGATGGCGGGCGCCAGGGCGAGCTGCACGGGGTAGTTCCAGGGCGAGACCACGCCCACCACGCCCAGGGGCTGGCGCTGGATCATGGCGCTGGCGGGCTGCAGGTAGATGGGCGTGCGCACTTTCTGCGGCCGCATCCAGCGCGCCAGGTGGCGCAACGTGTGGCCGATGAGCGTGCGCAGCACGAACATGTCCGCCACCTCGGTCAGGCGCTGCGAGCGCACGCCGAAGTCGGCCTGCACGGCCGCCGCCAGCGTGGGCCCGTGCTCGTCCAGGAGCTTGCGCATGCGCAGGAGGCGCTCGCGGCGCACCAGCAGGGGCACATCCACCTGGGCGCGGCTGGCCTGGTACTGTGCGTCGAACAGGGCTTGGAGGTCGGCGTGGTTCATGCGCGCATCATAGGGCGGCGGCTCCGGCCCGTCGCGGGATTAGAGACCTCCATCTACCGGGCCGTGGCCTGCCACAAGCCGCCCGCGGCGGCTAACATGCGGCCAGCACACACCCTCGCCCATGCCCGTACCACCCGCCCCCGAACTATTGGAGCTTCTGCAACTGGCATTCCATGTCGCGCCGGTGGGCATGTGCGTGACGCGCAACCGCGCCATCGAGCTGTGCAACGAGGAGTTCGCGCGCATGTTCGGGCACGAGCTGCACGCGCTGATCGGGCAGTCGCTGGCGCTGCTCTACCCCAGCGAGGAGGAATACCACCACACCGGCGAGGCGGGCCTGCCGGCCATGCGCAGCACCGGCATGTACAGCGACCAGCGCATCATGCGCCGGCGCGATGGCAGCCTGTTCTGGTGTCATGTCAGCGGACGCACGCTGGACCGGGACGACCCCTATGCCCGCGCGGTGTGGATGTTCGAGGACCTGTCGAGCCAGCGCCCGCTGACCACGCCGCTGACCCCGCGCGAGCGCGAGATCGCCCGGCAACTGCTGGGCGGCGGCACGAGCAAGCAGATTGCGCGGGTGCTGGGCATCAGCCCGCGCACCGTCGAGGCCCACCGTGCGCGGCTGATGCGCAAGATCGGGGCGGCCACGCAGGGTGAGCTGGTAGCGCGGCTGGTGGGGGCGCTGTAGACCACGGCCTGCCGCAGGCCAGGGCAGGCGCTGTGGCGGGTGTGTACCTGCACTGCCGACGCTGCAGGCGGCCAGGGGTGTCTGCGCTCGCAGAACGGCCCCAAGGGTTGGTCCGCTGGTGTTTTTACGCTATGGCCGGCGCGCGAAGGCAGCGCTATCTTTCGGGTTCTCCCTGAACAGACGGAGCACCCCTTGTCGCCGCAGCACCCCCACATCATTGGCTGGAGCCACCTGCCCTTCGGCAAATTCGACGACCTGAGCCTGGAGGCCATGGTGGGCCGCGCCACCAGCGAGGCATTGCAGCACGCCGGCATCGAGGCCAGCGAGGTCGATGCCGTGTTCATCGGCTTTGGCGGCATGGGCTTTGTGCCCGAGAACTTCATCAGTTCCTACCCGCTGCAGGCCGAACCCGGCCTGCGCTGGGCCCCGGCCACGCGCGTGGAGAACGCCTGCGCCACCGGCACCGCCGCGCTCTACCAGGGCATGGCCGCCATCGAGAGCGGGCGCGCGCGCACGGTGCTGGTCGTCGGCGCCGAGAAGATGACCGGCGTGAGCGGCGAGGCCGTGACCCAGGCACTGGCCAACGCCAGCTACGTGCCCGAAGAGGCCAGTGCGGGCCTGACCTTCCCGGGTATCTTCGCGCGCTTTGCGCAGGCCTACTTCGAGCGCCATGGCGACCACAGCGCCACGCTGGCGCGCATTGCCGCCAAGAACCACGCCAACGGCGCACGCAACCCGCTGGCCCACCTGCGCCGCGACTTCGGCTTCGAGTTCTGCAACACGGTGTCGGACAAGAACCCGATGGTGGCCGCGCCGCTGCGCAAGACCGACTGCTCGCTGGTGTCCGACGGGGCCGCTGCGCTGGTGCTGCGCGCTGCCGACCAGACCGGCAGCGCCCGCCAGGCCGTGCGTTTTCGCGCCACGGCGCAGGTCAACGACTACCTGCCGATAGCGCGCCGCAACTTCCTGGAGTTTGAAGGCCCGCGCCGTGCCTGGCAGCAGGCGTTGCAGCGCGCCGGCGCGGCGCTGTCCGACCTGAGCCTGGCCGAAGTGCACGACTGCTTCACCATTGCCGAGCTGCTGACCTACGAGGCCATGGGCCTGGCCGCCCCTGGCCAGGGCGCGCGCCTGCTGGAGGACGGCACCGTGATGGCCGACGGCCGTCTGCCGATCAACCCCTCGGGCGGGCTCAAGGCCAAGGGCCACCCGATTGGCGCCACCGGCGTGTCGATGCACGTGATGGCCTGCATGCAGCTGACCCACACCGCCGGCGGCATCCAGGTGCCCGGCGCCGATCTGGTGGGCGTGTTCAACATGGGCGGATCGGCCGTGGTCAGCTGCGTGTCCATCCTGGAGGCTGCGCGATGAACCTGGCTTGTGCGCTGCAGCGCGTCGCGCTGAAAGACCCGGCGCGCCCTGCCCTGTTCCACGGCAAGGCCCTGCTGTACGACTACGGCACGCTGGCCGAGCGCGTGGCCTGCCTGGCTGGCGGCCTGCGCGCCGGTGGTCTGCAGCCGGGCGAGCGGGTGGTGCTGTTCCTGCGCAACCACCCGGCCTACGTGGAGCTGCTCTACGCCTGCTGGTGGGCCGGGCTGGTGGTGGTGCCCATCAACGCCAAGCTGCATGTGCGCGAGGCGCAGTGGATCGTCGAGCACTCGGGCGCGCGCCAGGCCTTTGTGAGCGCCGATGTGGGTGCCGACCTGCGCGCCCCGGATGGCACGGTCGATGTGGACCAGGCCGCCTACGCCGGCCTGCTGCAGGCCGCGCCGCTGCCGCTGACCGAACGCGCCGCCACCGATGGCGCCTGGCTGTTCTACACCAGCGGCACCACTGGCCGGCCCAAGGGTGTGGTGCTGACGCACCGCAACCTGCAGACCATGGCACTGTGCTACTTCACCGATGTGGACGCCGTCAGCCCCGACGACACCCTCGCCTACGCCGCGCCCATGTCGCACGGCGGCGGGCTGTACTGCATTCCCTACGTGATCGCCGGGGCGCGCCATGTGGTGCCGGCCTCGGGCGGCTTCGATGCGCCCGAGCTGTTTGCGCTGTCGCACAGCCTGGGGCGGCTGTGCCTGTTTGCCGCGCCCACCATGGTCAAGCGCCTGGTGGACCATGCCGAGGCCAGCGGCGCCAGCGCCGCTGGCTTTCGCACCATCGTCTACGGCGGCGCGCCCATGTACGCCGCCGACATCCAGCGCGCGCTGCGCGCCATGGGCCCCTGCTTTGCGCAGATTTACGGCCAGGGCGAGAGCCCGATGACCATCACCGCGCTGGGCCGTGCCGACCTGGCCGACACCGGCCACCCGCGCCACGCGGAGCGCCTGGTCTCGGTCGGCGTGCGCCAGACCGCCGTAGAGGTGCGCGTGGCCGGCCCCGACGGCGCGCCGCTGCCGCCCGGCGCGGTCGGCGAGGTGCTGGTGCGCGGCGACACCGTGATGGCCGGCTACTGGCAGGACGAAGCCGCCACCGCCGCCGCGCTGCGCGATGGCTGGCTGTGGACCGGCGACATGGGCACGCTGGACGCCGACGGCTACCTCACGCTCAAGGACCGCAGCAAGGACGTGGTCATCAGCGGTGGCTCCAACATCTACCCGCGCGAGGTCGAGGAGGTGCTGCTGCTGCACCCGGCCGTGGCCGAGGTCTCGGTCATCGGCGCGCCCGACCCCGAGTGGGGCGAGGTGGTGGTGGCCTTCGTGGCGCCGCGCCCCGGACAGAGCGTGGACAGCGCCGCCCTCGATGCCCTGTGCCTGGACCACATCGCCCGCTTCAAGCGGCCCAAGCGCTATTGCTTTGTGCCCGCTCTGCCCAAAAACCACTACGGCAAGGTGCTCAAGACCGTCTTGCGCGAACAACTCAAGGCGCACCCATGACGGACATACGCCCCTCGCCGAGCGCCCGCGTGCTGGAGCGGCCTGGCCTGGGCCGGGCAGCGCCGCAGACGCAAGGCTTTTTCAGCCTTCAGGGCCCCTCTGCGGCGGTTTGATCTGCACGTCGGTGACGTCCTCTGCGCCGGGCAGCGGGCGCAGGTGGGCCGGCGTATCGGAGCGGGCTTCGGCGTCCGCCCCGGGGCGGCGCGCGCCGCTCCAGCGGCTGCTGGAACGGTACACCGTGGTCCACGCCGTGCGCGGATCGATGCGTGCCGACCAGGGCGCGGCCGGGCGCCCGGTCAGACGCGCCCACAGCCGGCGCAGCCCCCACACCAGGGCCAGCACCAGGGCTGCCGCAAGCAGGCTCAGGAAGAACACCAGGCCCGCAGCCAGCAGCAGGAGCCGCACCAAAAAGCGGATCAAACCCGCAAGCACATCGTTCAAGCAACCTCCAATTTCTGAATAAAAAAGACTTCCAGCGCTTATCCATCAAGCGCTGGAAGCTATTTTATTCATAGCAAAATCACACCGTGGGCGCCGCGTGGAAGCGGAACACCCCGGGTTCGAGCACCGGGTCCACGCCCACCGCGATGGTGCTCTTGGGCGGAAAGCGCCCTTCGAGCAGCAGCTTGGACAGCGGGTTCTCGATGCGCTGCTGGATGGCGCGCTTGAGCGGGCGTGCGCCAAACACCGGGTCGAAGCCAACCTTGGCCAGCTCGGCCAGCGCGGCGGGCGAGACGTCCAGCGTCAGGTCCATCTTCGCCAGGCGCGACTGCAGCAACTGGAGCTGGATGCGCGCGATGGCCTCGATGTGTGCCGCGTCGAGCGCGTGGAACACCACGGTCTCGTCGATGCGGTTGAGGAACTCGGGGCGGAAGTGGTTCTTCAGCTCGCCCCACACGGCCTCCTTGATGTCGTCCGAGTCCTGCCCCACCATGGCCTGGATCAGGTGCGAGCCGATGTTGCTCGTCATCACGATCACGGTGTTCTTGAAGTCCACGGTGCGGCCCTGGCCGTCGGTCAGGCGGCCATCGTCCAGCACCTGCAAGAGCACGTTGAACACGTCCGGGTGGGCCTTCTCCACCTCGTCGAGCAGCAGCACGGAATACGGCTTGCGGCGCACGGCTTCCGTCAGGTAGCCGCCCTCTTCGTAGCCCACGTAGCCGGGTGGCGCGCCGATGAGGCGGGCCACGGAATGCTTCTCCATGAACTCGCTCATGTCGATGCGGATCAGGTGCTCCTCGCTGTCGAACAAAAAGCCCGCCAGCGCCTTGCACAGCTCGGTCTTGCCCACGCCCGTGGGGCCGAGGAACAGGAACGAGCCCGTGGGGCGGTTCGGGTCCGACAGGCCCGAGCGCGAGCGCCGGATGGCGTTGGCCACGGCGGCGATCGCCTCGTTCTGGCCCACCACGCGCTCGTGCAGCTTGCCTTCCATCTGCAAGAGCTTGTCCTTCTCGCCCTGCATCATCTTGGCCACGGGGATGCCCGTGGCGCGGCTCACCACCTCGGCGATTTCCTCGGCGCCGACCTGCGTGCGCAGCAGGCGGTTGGGCGTGCCATTCTGGCCCTCTTCCTGGGCCTGGGCTTCCTTGAGCTGGCGCTCCAACTCGGGCAGCTTGCCGTATTGCAGCTCGGCCACCTTGTTGAAGTCGCCCTTGCGCTTCCATTCCTCGATCTGCAGCTTGACCTGCTCGACCTGCTCGCGCACCTGCTGGCTGCCCTGGGCCTGGGCCTTCTCGGCGGTCCAGATGTCCTCCAGGTCGGCGATTTCCTTCTGCAGCGAGGTGATTTCCTCCTCGATCAGCGCCAGGCGCTTCTGCGAGGCCTCGTCCTTTTCCTTCTTCACGGCCTCGCGCTCGATCTGCAACTGGATCAGGCGGCGGTCGAGCTTGTCCATGACCTCGGGCTTGGAGTCGATCTCGATCTTGATCTTGGACGCGGCCTCGTCGATCAGGTCGATGGCCTTGTCGGGCAGGAAGCGGTCGGTGATGTAGCGGTGGGAGAGCTCGGCCGCGGCCACGATGGCCGGGTCGGTGATCTCCACGCCGTGGTGCACCTCGTACTTTTCCTGCAGGCCGCGCAGGATGGCGATGGTCGCCTCCACCGTGGGCTCGCCCACGAGGATCTTCTGGAAGCGGCGCTCCAGCGCGGCGTCCTTCTCGATGTACTTGCGGTATTCGTCGAGCGTGGTCGCGCCCACGCAGTGCAGCTCGCCGCGCGCCAGGGCGGGCTTGAGCATGTTGCCGGCGTCCATGGCGCCCTCGGCCTTGCCCGCGCCCACCATGGTGTGCAACTCGTCGATGAAGACGATGGTCTGGCCCTCGTCCTTGGCCAGCTCGTTGAGCACGGTCTTGAGGCGTTCCTCGAACTCGCCCCGGAACTTGGCGCCGGCCAGCAGCGCCGCCATGTCGAGCGAGAGCACGCGCTTGCCCTTGAGCGATTCGGGCACCTCGCCGGCCACGATGCGTTGGGCCAGCCCTTCGACGATGGCGGTCTTGCCCACGCCGGGTTCGCCGATGAGCACGGGGTTGTTCTTGGTGCGGCGCTGCAGCACCTGGATGGCGCGGCGGATCTCGTCGTCGCGGCCGATCACCGGGTCGAGCTTGCCCAGGCGCGCGCGCTCGGTCAGGTCGATGCAGTATTTCTTCAGCGCCTCGCGCTGGCCCTCGCCCTCGGCGCTGTCCATCTTGGCGCCGCCGCGCACGGCCTCGATGGCCGCCTCCAGGCTCTTGCGCGTGAGGCCGTTCTCCTTGGCGATGCGCGCGGCCTCGCCCTTGCTGTCGGTCAGCGCCAGCAGGAACAGCTCACTGGCGATGAACTGGTCGCCGCGCTTGATGGCTTCCTTCTCGGTGGCCTGCAGCACGCGGGCCAACTCCGGCCCGCCCTGCACCTGCTCGTGGCCCTGCACCTGCGGCAGGCGCTTGACGGCCGCCTCGGCCGCGGCCAGCAGGCCCGGCACGTTGGCGCCGGCGCGCTCGAGCAGCGCGCGCGGGCCGTCCTCCTGGCGCAGCATGGCCACCAGCAGGTGGACGGGTTCGATGTAGGCGTGGTCATTGCCCAGCGCGAGCGACTGGGCGTCGCCCAGGGCTTCCTGGAACTTGGTGGTGAATTTGTCGAGACGCATGGGTGTGGTTCTCCTGTTGCCCCACAGCTTAGGCCCAGGCCGTATTTTTCAACCGCCGCGCCGCGATGGAAAGACAGTACGCCCTCAATTCCGCTTGACCTTGGAGTTTCTTCAAGGTTTTCAATGGCGGCATGCACACCATCAACACCCCCACCCTGCTGCGCCAGACCGCCATCCTCGACCACACGCACCCGCGCATCCAGGCGCTGGTCGCGCAGCGCGGCTGGCGCGAGCTGCCCGAGCGCGCGCGCATCGCCGCCCTCTACGGCTTCGTGCGCGACGAAATCGCCTTCGGCTACAACCTGGCGGACGACCTGCCCGCCTCGCGCGTGCTGGCCGACGGCATGGGGCAATGCAATACCAAGGGCGCGCTGTTCATGGCGCTGCTGCGCGCCTGCGGCATCCCCTGCCGCCTGCACGGCTTCACCATCGACAAGGCGCTGCAAAAAGGTGCCATCACCGGCATCGCCTACCAGCTCGCGCCGCGCAGCATCGTGCACAGCTGGGTGGAGGTGTGGTTCGAGGGCCGCTGGCTGGAGCTGGAGGGCTTCATCCTCGACGGCGCCTACCTGCGCGCCCTGCAGCGGCGCTTTGCCAAGCACCAGGGGCCGTTCTGCGGCTACGGCGCAGCCACGCCCGACCTGCAGCGCCCGGCCGTGGACTGGGAGGGCGGCAACACCTACATCCAGAAGGAGGGCATCAACCACGACTTTGGCGTGTTCGACGACCCCGACGCCTTCTACGCGCGCCACGGCGCCAACCTGTCCGGGCTCAAGCGCTGGCTGTTCCAGGCCGTGGTGCGCCGCTGGATGAACCGCAACGTGGCGCGCATCCGCGCGGGCCGCGGCTGAGGGCCCCCGGCCGCAGGGGCTGCGGGCTTCAGGTGTTGGGCGCTGCCGTGATGCCCCAGCGCGCGAGCGCGGCGTCGTCGCTGGCGCGCGCATCCACCCAGCGCGCGCCCTGCGGCGTCGCCTCCTTCTTCCAGAACGGCGCCTGGGTCTTGAGGTAGTCCATGAGGAATTCACAGGCCTGGAAGCTCTCGCCGCGGTGCGCCGAGGTCACGGCGACGAGCACGATCTGGTCCGTGGGCGCGAGCAGGCCCACGCGGTGGATGACGCGCACCCCGCGGATGTCGAAGCGCCGCCGGGCCTCCTCGATCATGGCGGCGATGGACTTCTCCGTCATGCCGGGGTAATGCTCCAGCTCCATGGAGGCCACCGCCTCGCCCGCGCTGTGCTCGCGCACCGTGCCCACGAAGCAGCACACGGCGCCCACGCCCGGATCGCCCGCACGCAGGGCGGCAATTTCCGCGGAGACGTCGAAGTCCGCAGTCTGTATGGACACGGCGTGAAGCGCATTCATGGTGGCAGGCCTTTGCAGAGCAGAATCATGGGAACCGGCAGCGGCACCCGGCCGCGGATTGCCGCTACGATTCGCCCGCACTGTACCCGCTCTGCTCCCCGCACGCCCATGGCCACCATCCACACCCCGCTCTACCAGCTCTACCCGTCGCCGCGCAACCAGCACCGCGAGGTGTTCGCGCACCAGGTCTTCGTGCCCTATCCCTACGCCCTCATCGACCTGGCGGCCATGGACCTGGCGGGCCGCAGCACGCTGTTTGCCGCCTGCCGCCATGCGGACATGAAGATGGGCCAGGTGGTCAGCTTCGAGCTGGAGGCCGACCGGGCCCGCTTCGAGCGCCTGTTCACACCCGACTGAGGCACCGCCCCCCATGGACCACGACGACAACCAGATCCAGGTGCCGCCCTCCTTCGTCGCGCTGTACAGCGACGCGCGCCAGCGCCTGCGCGAGCCGCCTGCCGTGGTGCGCGCGCGCTACGAGCTGAGCGAAGACCTGGCCAACCACCTGGTGGAGCAGGCGCAGGCGCAGTACCACGGGCCGACGCCGTCCGAGACCGAGGTGCTGCGCCGCATCCATGCGGGCCTGTGCAGCGCCGGCTCGGGCGTGAACGCGGCCGAGGCGGCCTGGATCACCACGCGGCTGGCCGAGCTGCTGGCCTGGCCCTGCCCCGCGCTGCCGCCGCCTGCGGCCTGAGCCGCGGCGCCGCAGGCGGCGTCAACCGCCCGTGACGGGCGGGAAGAAAGCCACCTCGGCGCCCTCGCGCAGCGGCGCCGCGTCCTCGCTGAGCACCTGGTCCAGCGCCATGCGCACGGCGCGGCCGCGCTGCAGGGCGGCGGCGTGCGCGCCGCCGCGCGCGATGAGTTCGTCACGCAGCGCGCCCAGGGTGGCGGCATCGGTGTCCAGGCTCTCCTGGCCGGTGCCCAGGGCCTCGCGGATGGAGGCGAAATAACGCACAGAAACCTTCATGCGAACAACTCCGCAAAGGGGATGTAACGCACCACATCGCCGCGCGCGATGGGCTGGCCCGGGGGGGTATCGACCACGCCGTCGCCCCACACGGTGGAGGTGAGCACGCCCGAGCCCTGGTTGGCAAACAGGTCCAGGCCGCCCGCCGCGTTGCGCCGCACGCGCAGGAACTCGCGCCGCTTGTCGGCGCGCGGCCAGTCGAAGTCGGCGCGCAGGGCGATGGCGGCGGGCGCAGTATCGCGCACACCCTGCAGGCGCAGCACGAAGGGCCGCACCAGCAGCGCGCAGGTCAGCAGGCTGGCCACGGGGTTGCCCGGCAGGCCCAGGAAATGCGCCTGCCCCACGCGCCCGCAGGCAAAGGGCTTGCCCGGCTTGATGGCGATGCGCCAGAGGTCCAGGCTGCCGAGCTGCTGCACGGCGGGCTTGATGTGGTCTTCCTCGCCCACGGAGACGCCGCCGCTGGTGAGGATCAGGTCGTGCCCGGCGCTGGCGGCCTGCAGGACCTGCACGGTGGCCGCGCGCTCGTCGGGCACATTGCCCAGGTCGCTGACCTCGCAGCCCAGGCGCTGCAGCAGCGCGCGCAGGAAGAAGCGGTTGCTGTTGTAGATGGCGCCGGGCGGCAGTTGCGCGGGCGGCACGGTGCCGGGCATGACCAGCTCGTCGCCCGTGGAGAACAGCGCCACGCGCGGGCGGCGCGCCACGGCCAGCTCGGCAGCGCCCACGCTGGCCGCCAGGCCCAGCGCCGCGGGCGTGAGGCGCGCGCCCGCGGGCAGCACCACGCTGCCGCGGGTGATGTCCTCGCCCGCGCGGCGGATGTTCTGGCCCGGCACAGGCTGCACCTGCACGCGCACCTGGCCGGTGCCTTCGGCCACGCAGTCCTCCTGCATGACCACGGCGTCGGTGCCCGCGGGCAAGGGGGCGCCGGTGAAGATGCGCGCCGCCGTGCCCGGCTGCAGGGGCTGGCCGGTGCTGCCTGCCGCAATGCGCTGGGCCACGGGCAGCACGGTGCCGGCCTGCGGCACGTCGGCGCAGCGCAGGGCGTAGCCGTCCATGGCGCTGTTGTCGTGCGGGGGCACGTTCAGGCTGCAGACCAGGTCCTGCGCGAGCACGCGGCCGTCGGCCTCGGCCGTGGGCACGGTCTGCACGCCGGTGCCCGGCTGCGCGCGCGCCAGCAGCGCTGCCAGCGCTTCGTCCAGGGGCATGAGGCCCGGGGTCAGGTTCGTGTTCATGGCGTGCCTCCTGCCGGCGGAGCGTGGTAGGTGAAGCGCTCGCCCTGGGCCAGCAGCCACTGCGCCACCTGGGCCGGCTGGTTGAGGTCCAGCAGCGGCAGGCTGGTGGGTGCGGGCAGGCGCGAGGCGTCGTCGGTGGCAACGGCGACGATGGCGGCGTCGCCGGGGTAGCGCACGGGGCGCGGCGGCTCAGCCGCGGCGGGTTCGCGCCAGACCTCGACCTTGGGAATGCCGCTTTCCTTGAAGCCCTCGACCAGCACCCAGTCGGCGCCGGGGGAGAGCGCGGCGATCATCTGGTGCACGCTCACCTGCGTGGGCTGGTCGAACTCGCGCACCAGGGCCAGGCGCAGGTCCGAGGCAATGACCACCTCCTGCGCCCCGGCCTTGCGGTGGCGCCAGGAGTCCTTGCCCGGGTGGTCGATGTCGAAACGGTGGTGCGCATGCTTGACCACCGACACGCGCAGCCCCTGCGCACGCAGCAGCGGGATGATCTGCTCGACCAGTGTGGTCTTGCCGCTGCCGGAGTACCCGGCAAAGCCGATGACTTTCATCCGAAACTCCTGAAATCATAGCTGCCAGCGCTTTCCGGACGGGCGCTGGAGGCCAATTTGATGTTTAAGACCCGCTGCCCTCCGGGCGGTGCGCCGCCTCAGGCGCAATGGCGGGCGATGTAGGCCTTGACCTGCTCCGCATCGGCCGGCATGACCTGCACGCGCTTGGGCAGGTCCTCGATGCCCGCGAACTTGGGCGGGCGCTCGGGCGCGTGGCCCAGGGCCTCCTCGATGGTGGCGGCGAACTTGATGGGCAGCGCCGTCTCCAGCACGATCATGGGCACCGAGCCGTCGCCGCGGTGCTCGCGCGCCACCTTCACGCCGTCGGCCGTGTGCGTGTCTATGGTCACGCCATGCTGCTGCCAGGTGGAGCGGATGGTGGCCAGGCGGTCGGCATGCGTGCTCTTGCCGCTGGCAAAGCCGTACTTCGCGGCCACGTCGGCAAAGCAGGGGTCCTGGCTCAGGTCGAACCGGCCCGTGGTCTGCAGCGCCGTGCCGAACAGGGCCTGGGTGCGCGCGCCGTCGCGCCCGAGCAGGTCGAAGATGAAACGCTCGAAGTTGCTCGCCTTGGAGATGTCCATGGACGGGCTGGAGGTCTCGTGCGTGTCGGCACTGCCGCGCACGCGGTAGACGCCGGTGCGGAAGAACTCGTCGAGCACGTCGTTCTCGTTCGTCGCCACCACCAGCTGGGCGATGGGCAGGCCCATCATGCGCGCCACATGGCCGGCGCACACATTGCCGAAGTTGCCGCTGGGCACGGTGAAGCTGACCTTTTGCGCGTTCGACTCGGTGGCCTGGATGTAGCCCGCGAAGTAGTACACCACCTGCGCCAGCAGGCGCGCCCAGTTGATGGAGTTGACCGTGCCGATCTTGTACTTGCGCTTGAACGCCAGGTCGTTGGAGACGGCCTTGACGATGTCCTGGCAGTCGTCGAACACGCCCTCGATGGCGATGTTGTGGATGTTCTCGTCCTGCAGGGAGAACATCTGCGCCTGCTGGAAGGGGCTCATGCGCCCGTGCGGGCTGGTCATGAAGACGCGGATGCCCTTTTTGCCGCGCATGGCGTATTCGGCCGCGCTGCCGGTGTCGCCGCTGGTGGCGCCCAGGATGTTGAGCTCCTCGCCACGGCGCGCCAGCTCGTACTCGAACAGGTTGCCCAGGAGCTGCATGGCCATGTCCTTGAAGGCCAGCGTGGGGCCGTTGGACAGGGCTTCGAGCCACAGGCCGTCTTCCAGGTGGCGCAGCGGCACGATCTCGCCGGTGCCGAACACCTCGGCGGTGTAGGTCTTGGCGCACAGGGCGCGCAGGTCGGCGGCGGGAATGTCGTCGATGTAGAGCGAGAGGATCTGGAACGCCAGCTCGGCATAGCCCTGCTGGTGGTAGGCGGTGCGCAGCTCCTGCAGGCGCGCGTCGCTGATCTGCGGGTACGAGGCGGGCAGGTACAGCCCGCCGTCGGGCGCCAGGCCTTCGAGCAGGATGTCGCAGAACTTGCGGGGGGTGGCATCGCCACGGGTGGAGAGGTAATGCATGGTGGTTTCTCGTGCCCCGGGCGGGTCGCCCCGGGGGGTGGCGGGCACCGGGCCCCTGTCTTGGAAAGCGGACATCCTGCGGCCCGGGGCCGCCCTCAGTTGAGCTCTTCCTTGCGGATGCGCGTGATCGGCGCGAGCACGGTGGGCAGGGCCTGCATCTGGGCGATGGCCGCGTCCATCAGGCCTTCGCGCGTGTCGTGCGTGAGGATGATGAGGTCGGTCTGCGTGCTGCCCTCGCCGCCCACTTCGTCGGCCTCGCGCTGCAGCACGGCGTCGATGCTGATGCCGGCGCCGGCCAGGATGCCCGTCACCTGGGCCAGCACGCCGGCCTGGTCGGCCACGCGCAGGCGCAGGTAGTAGCTGGTGACGACCTCGCTCATGGGCAGCACGGGCAGCTCGTCCTTGGCCTGCGACAGCGTGTGCGGCTGGAAGGCCAGGTGCGGCACGCGGTGCTCGGGGTCGGCCGTGTGCAGGCGCGTGATGTCCACGAGGTCGGCGATCACGGCGCTGGCCGTGGGCTCGGCGCCCGCGCCCTTGCCGTAGTACAGCGTGGTGCCCACGGCGTCGCCGTGCACCACCACGGCATTCATGGCGCCCTCGACGTTGGCGATCAGGCGCTTGGCGGGCACCAGGCTGGGGTGCACGCGCAGCTCCACGCCCTTGTCCGCGCGCTTGGTGATGCCCAGCAGCTTGATGCGGTAGCCGAGCTGCTCGGCGTACTTGATGTCGGCCGCGGCCAGTTGGGTGATGCCTTCCACGTAGGCCTTGTCGAACTGCACCGGGATGCCGAAGGCCAGGGCGCTCATGATGGTGGCCTTGTGCGCGGCGTCCACACCCTCGATGTCGAAGGTCGGGTCGGCCTCGGCGTAGCCCAGGCGCTGCGCCTCCTTGAGCACCACGTCGAAGTCCAGCCCCTTGTCGCGCATCTCGGAGAGGATGAAGTTCGTCGTGCCGTTGATGATGCCCGCGATCCACTGGATGCGGTTGGCCGTGAGGCCTTCGCGCAGCGCCTTGATGATGGGAATGCCGCCGGCCACGGCGGCCTCGAAGGCCACCATCACGCCCCTGGCGGAGGCGGCAGCGAAGATCTCGCTGCCGTGCACGGCCAGCAGGGCCTTGTTGGCCGTGACCACGTGCTTGCCTGCCGCGATGGCTTCGAGCACCAGCGCCTTGGCGATGCCGTAGCCGCCGATGAGCTCGATGACGATGTCGATCTCGGGGTTGGCGATCACGGCGCGGGCGTCGTTGACGACCTGCACGCCCTCGCCCACGATGGAGCGGGCGCGCTCCACGTCGAGGTCGGCCACCATGGTGATGGCGATGCCGCGGCCCGCGCGGCGGCGGATCTCTTCCTCATTGCGGCGCAGCACCTGGAACACGCCGCTGCCCACAGTACCTATGCCCAGCAGGCCGACTTGGATGGGTTTCATCAGAGAACTCTCAATCAAAAATGCCTTTAGCGCCCGTGGATCAAGCGCCGCAAGCTACAAAAACAATAGTATCAAGCCTTTCCGTGGCGCTGCCGGTACTGGGCCAGAAAGCCCGCCAGGCGGCCAATGGCCTCGCGCAGATCGTCCTCGTGCGGCAGGAAGACGATGCGGAAATGCTGGTGGTCGGGGTAGTTGAAGCCCGAGCCCTGCACCAGCATCACACGCGTGGCGCGCAGCACCTCCATGAAGAACTGGCGGTCGTCCTCGATGGGGTACATCGCGGGGTCCAGGCGCGGGAACATGTACAGCGCCGCCCGCGGCTTGACGCAGGTGACGCCGGGAATCTGGGTGATGAGTTCGTAGGCCAGGTCGCGCTGGCGGCGCAGGCGCCCGCCTTCCTTGACGAGGTCGTTGATGCTCTGGTAGCCGCCCAGCGCCGTCTGGATGGCCCACTGCCCCGGCACGTTGGAGCCGAGCTTGAGGTTGGCCAGCATGTTCAGCCCCTCGATGTAGTCGCGCGCGGCGCGCTTGTCGCCCGAGACCACCATCCAGCCCGCGCGGTAGCCGCAGGAGCGGTAGGCCTTGGAGAGCGAGTTGAACGTGAGCGTGAGCACGTCGGTGGACAGGCTGGCCATGGCCGTGTGGCGCACGCCGTCGTACAGCACCTTGTCGTACACCTCGTCCACCAGCAGCACCAGGTCGTGCTCGCGCGCCAGTTGCACGATGCCGCGCAGCAGCTCGTCGGAATAGAGCGCGCCCGTGGGGTTGTTCGGGTTGATGACCACGATGCCGCGCGTGCGCGGCGTGATCTTGGCGCGCATGTCCTCCAGGCTGGGCATCCAGCCGTTGGATTCGTCACACACGTAGTGCACCGGCACGCCGCCCGAGAGGCTGGTGGCCGCCGTCCACAGCGGGTAGTCGGGCGCGGGCAGCAGCAGCTCGTCGCCGTCGTTGAGCAGGGCGTTCGTCGCCATGACGATGAGCTCGCTCGCGCCATTGCCCAGGTAGATGTCGTCCAGCGTCACGCCCGCAATGCCCTGCTGCTGCGTGTAGTGCATGACGGCCTTGCGCGCCGCGAAGATGCCCTTGCTGTCGGAGTAGCCGGCGGACTCGGGCAGGTTGCGCGCCATGTCCTGCACCACCTCCTCGGGCGGATCGAAGCCGAACGGCGCCATGTTGCCGATGTTGAGCTTGATGATCTTCTGCCCCTCGTCCTCCATCTGCCGGGCGGCGTCCACGATGGGGCCGCGGACATCGTAGAGAACATTGTTGAGCTTGGTGGATTTGAGTACGGTTTTCATGCGCGGTGGACAGCAGGTGGCATCACCCGCCCAGCCCCGGGGCTTGCGGCGGAACCTATAATTTGACCACAGTTCACACCTGCGGCCGCGCCCCTGCGGGCCCGCCGCCCAGCCCCTGCATGAAATTCCAGCCCGACCGCTTCGACGCCCACAGCATCACCGGCTATGGCCCCGGCTGGATCGCCGTAGGCGCCGAGAGGGTCAGCACCAGCCTGCTCCTGGGCGCCCGCGGCCTGCGCCAGCCCTGGGACTGCGCGCGCTTCGAGGACCTGGGCCCGCAGCATTTCGCCGCGCTCGCCCAGTTCGACGCCGAAGTCCTGCTGCTGGGCAGCGGCACGCGCCTGCGCTTTGTGCCGCCGGCCTGGCTGGCCCCGCTGATGCAGCGCGGCATCGGCGTCGAAACCATGGACACCGCCGCCGCCTGCCGCACCTACAACATCCTCGCGGGCGAGGGGCGCAACGTCATCGCGGCCCTGCTGCTGCCGCTCCCCGACTGAGCCCGCCGCTCCCCGAGTAACCGCGCAGGTGACTCTGCGGGGGTTTCAAGGTAAAATCCAAGGTTTCTGCCGGTGGCGGCCCTTACCTTTAAGAACCCCACACCCCACCGGTCTTTCAAGCACCCTTCCGGAGAGACAGAAGACATATGGCCATCGTTGTCAACAAACCCCTCCCTGAATTCGAAGCCAACGCGACCAGCGGGGTCAAGGTTTCCAACACCTCTCACCATGGCCAGATCCTGATCCTCTACTTCTACCCCAAGGACAATACCCCGGGCTGCACCACCGAGGCCATGCAGTTCCGCGACAAGTACAAGGATTTCGTCAAGGCCGGAGCCGCCGTGTTCGGCGTCTCGCGCGACAACATGAAGTCGCACGACGACTTCAAGGCCAAGCTCGAACTGCCGTTCGACCTGATCGCCGACACCGAAGAGAAAATGTGCCACATGTTCGGCGTGGTCAAGAACAAGATCATGTACGGCAAGAAGGTCAAGGGCATCGAGCGCAGCACCTTCCTCATCGGGCCGGACGGCCTGCTGCTGCAGGAATGGCGCGGCCTGAAGGTACCGGGCCACGTGGACGAGGTGCTCAAGGCCGTCAAGGCACTCAAGACGCAGCTCAAGAAGGCCGCCTGACGGGGCCCGCCGCGGCGGTGACGCAGTGCCGTCACCACGGCCATGCATAATGGGCCCATGCCGCTGCACCGCGAAGCGACCCACCACCAACGATCAGCCGCCTGGGCCTCCCGGCGGCTTTTTGCTTTCTGAACCCCGCCAGATCTCCCGCACGCACCATGCCCCTGCCCCCCCCACCGACCCGGCGCGCCTCCCGGCTCGATCCTGAAGCCTTCCTCGCTGCACCGGCGGCAGCCCGCACCGCCACCGCGGACGCCGCCGCCACGCCGCCCGAGGCCGCCCCGGGCAGCGCTGCGGCCCGCAGCGCACGCACGCCCACCAAGACCCGGCAGACTGTGGCCGCCCTGACAGCGCCGCCTCCCGCCGCACTCCCGCCTCCATCGGCAGCCCCGGCCCCGGCCGTGCGGGCGCAAGCCGCACCCGCGGCGGCCGCGGCCCCGCGCACCACCCCGGCGCCGCGGCGCACGCGCAAGGCGCGCGGCAGCTGCCCGGCCAAGCTGTTCGTGCTCGACACCAATGTGCTGCTGCACGACCCGAGCAGCCTGTTCCGCTTCGAAGAGCACGACATCTACCTGCCCATGATCGTGCTGGAGGAGCTGGACGCGCACAAGAAGGGCATGACCGAGGTGGCGCGCAACGGCCGCCAGGTGAGCCGCGCCCTCGACGCGCTGGCCGCCGCCCAGGGCGCGGACATCGGCAAGGGCCTGCGGCTGGACTCCACCGGCCAGCGCAGCGCCAGCGGCAGCCTGTTCTTCCAGACTGCGGCACTGGACATCCACCTGCCCGCCAGCCTGCCCCAGGGCAAGGCCGACAACCAGATCCTGGGCGTGGTCGAAGCCCTGCGCCGGCAGCACGCGCCGCGCGAGGTGGTGCTGGTGTCCAAGGACATCAACATGCGCGTGAAGGCGCGCGCGCTGGGCCTGCCCACCGAGGACTACCAGAACGACAAGGTGCTGGAGGACGACGACCTGCTCTACTCCGGCGCGCTGCAGTTGCCGCCGGACTTCTGGAGCCGCCACGGCAAATCCGTGGAGAGCTGGCAGAGCGGCGTGCACACCTACTACCGCATCGGCGGCCCCATCGTGGCGCAGCTGCTGATCAACCAGTTCGTCTACTTCGAGGCTCCCGGCGAGCCCAGCCTGTACGCGCGCGTGACCGAAATCCGCGACAAGACGGCGGTGCTGCGCACGCTCAAGGACCACGGTCACGCCAAGAATGCCCTCTGGGGCGTGACGGCGCGCAACCGCGAGCAGAACTTCGCCATGAACCTGCTCATGGACCCGGACGTCGACTTCGTCACGCTCACCGGCACCGCCGGCACGGGCAAGACCCTGATGGCGCTGGCCGCGGGCCTCACGCAAGTGCTCGACGAGCGCCGCTACACCGAGATCATCATGACCCGCGCCACGGTCAGCGTGGGCGAGGACATCGGCTTTCTGCCCGGCACCGAGGAAGAGAAGATGGGACCCTGGATGGGCGCCCTGGACGACAACCTGGAATTCCTGGCCAAGGGCGACGGCACGGGCGCGGGTGAATGGGGGCGCGCCGCCACCAACGAGCTGATCCGCAGCCGCATCAAGATCAAGAGCATGAACTTCATGCGCGGGCGCACGTTCATGAACAAGTACCTCATCATCGACGAGGCGCAGAACCTCACGCCCAAGCAGATGAAGACCCTGGTGACGCGCGCCGGCCCGGGCACCAAGATCATCTGCATGGGCAACCTGGCGCAGATCGACACGCCCTACCTCACCGAGGGCTCCTCGGGCCTGACCTTCGCGGTGGACCGCTTCAAGGGCTGGCCGCACAGCGGCCACATCACGCTGGCACGCGGCGAGCGCTCGCGCCTGGCGGACTTTGCCAGCGAAGTGCTTTGACGCTATATTTTTGATAGCTTCTGGCGCCCGCCCAGCGGGCGCCAGAGCCTCTATTCCTTAAAAATCGTCGCTGGAGCCCAGGGCCAGGCTCTCGAAGCGCGTCTGCGATTTCTGGAAGAACAGCTTGACCGTGCCCGTGGGGCCGTTGCGCTGCTTGCCGATGATGATCTCGGCGACGTTGGGCTCCTTGCTGTCCTTGTTGTAGTAGTCGTCGCGGTAGATGAACATGATGATGTCGGCATCCTGCTCGATGGCACCGGACTCACGCAGGTCGGACATCATGGGCCGCTTGTCGGTGCGCGTTTCCACCGAGCGGTTGAGCTGCGAGAGCGCGATCACCGGGCACTGCAGCTCCTTGGCCAGCATCTTGAGGCCGCGCGAGATCTCGCCCAGCTCGGTGGCGCGGTTCTCGCCCTGCGAGCCGCTGGAGCCGCTCATGAGCTGCAGGTAGTCCACCACGATCAGGCCGAGCTTGCCGCAACTGCGCGCCAGGCGGCGCGCGTTGGCGCGCAGCTCGCTGGGGGTCAGGCCCGGGGTTTCGTCGATGTGCAGCGAGACGTTGCGCAGGCGCTCGATGGCCTCGGTCAGGCGCGGCCATTCGTCGTCGGTGAGCTTGCCGGTGCGCAGATGGCCCTGGTCGATGCGGCCGATGGAGCCCACGATACGCACGGCCAGTTGCGCCGCGCCCATTTCCATGGAGAACACGGCCACGGGCAGGCCTTCGTTGAGCGCCACGTGTTCGGCAATGTTCACGGCAAAGGCCGTCTTGCCCATGGACGGGCGCGCCGCCAGCACCACCAGGTCGCCCGCCTGCAGGCCCGAGGTCATGCGGTCCAGGTCGATGAAGCCCGTGGGCACGCCGGTGATGTCGTTCGGGTTGTCCGCCATCTCCTGCACGCGGTCGAGCAGGTTGACCACCAGGTTCTCCATGGCCTGGAAGCCCTGCTTCATGCGCGAGCCTTCTTCACCGATGTTGAAGATCTTCTGCTCGGCCTCATCCAGGATGCGGTCCACCGGCTTGCCCTGGGGATTGAAGGCGTTGGTGGCGATCTCGTCGCTGGCGGTCACCAGCTTGCGCAGGATGGCGCGCTCGCGCACGATCTCGGCGTAGCGGCGGATATTGCTGGCGCTGGGCACGTACTGCGCCAGCGCATTGAGGTAGACCAGCCCGCCAATCTCCTCGGACTTGCCCAGACTCTGCAGTTGTTCGTAGACCGTGATCACATCCGCCGGCTTGTTGGCGTTGACCAGGCTGGCGATGGCGGTGTAGATGATCTGGTGCTCGTGGCGGTAGAAGTCGCTCTCCACGAGCAGATCGCCGACGCGGTCCCAGGCGTGGTTGTCCAGCAGCAGGCCGCCAAGCACGCTCGACTCGGCCTCGATGGAGTGTGGCGGCACGCGCAACTGCGCCACCTGGCGGTCTATGGGCTCGAATACATCGTCCACCAGGACGGGGTCGTCAAACATGGGGTTCCTCGGATCGGGCGGCCATGGTACCAACAGCCCGGCACGCCGTCATTGCACAGCCTGTGCGCCACCTGTGGACAAGGCGTGTATGGCCGGTGCACAGGTAGCGCGCGCACCATAAAAAAAAACCGCCCGAAGGCGGTTGGGAGCGAAGGGGGCCGAAACCCCGCGGTTCAGGCGGTTTCGCCGTAGACCGAGACGGTGATCTCGACGACCACGTCGGTGTGCAGCGCCACGCTCACGGTGCTGTCGCCCACCATCTTGATGGGGCCGTTGGGCATGCGCACCTGGGACTTCACGACCTTGTAGCCTTGCTTGTTGAGCTCTTCGGCGACGTCATGGTTGGTCACGGAGCCGAACAGACGGCCATCGACGCCGGCCTTCTGGGTCAGCTTGATGGTGGAGCCGGCGAGCTTCTCGCCCTGGGCCTGGGCGGCAGCCAGCTTCTCGGCAGCAGCCTTTTCGAGCTCGGCGCGCTTGGCCTCGAACTCGGCCTTGGCGGCAGCGGTGGCGCGGCGGGCGCGGCCCGTGGGGATCAGGAAGTTGCGGGCGTAGCCGTCCTTGACCTTGACGATTTCGCCGAGGTTGCCGAGGTTGACGACCTTGTCGAGCAGGATGATTTGCATGGGTCGTGCTCCTTAGATCTTGTGCTGGTCGCTGTAGGGCAACAGGGCCAGGAAGCGCGCGCGCTTGATGGCGGTGTTGAGCTGGCGCTGGTAGATGGCGCGCGTGCCGGTCAGGCGCGCGGGGATGATCTTGCCGTTCTCAGCGATGAAGTCGCGCAGGGTGTCGACGTCCTTGTAGTCGATTTCCTCGACGCCGGCGACCGTGAAGCGGCAGAAGCGCTTGCGCTTGAACAGCAGCGACTGGGTATTGCGCTTGGGGCGCTTGTCTTTGTTGAATTTCTTGAACGTGGCCATGTGAAGCCTCTCGAAAATTAATCTTGTTGAATATCCTGGATGTGGAGAACCACGGACTTGCTGTTGCGCGCCGAGGCCAGGAATCCGCTGAAGTGCCACTGGCTTCCCAGGGGCTGGCGGGCCAGCCGCTCGGCCATCGCACCAAAGGCCTGGGCCTTGATGAGCAACCGCACTTCGCGCATGTGTCCGGCTTCTACCTGCTGCGAGCCGTGCTCCAGGCGCAGCTCGATCGCGGGGACTCCAGCGGGCGTGAACCGCATGGGCTGGGCCTCGGCGATGCAGGCAGTCAGGACAACGTGGTTATCCACTCCTCGCTACAAGCCGCTGCTCAGCGCTCGCCGCCGGCAACTTCTGCCTGGCTGGCCTTGCGCGCTTCCTCGCGCTCGACGGTCTTCATCATGGACGAGGAACCGGTCTCGGCCTTCTTCTTCTGCACCGTCAGGTGGCGCAGCACGGCGTCGTTGAACTTGAAGGCGTGCTCCAGCTCGGCCATCACGGCCTGGTCGGCCTCGATGTTCAGGCACAGGTAGTGGGCCTTGGCGAGCTTGTTGATCAGGTACGCCAGCTGGCGGCGGCCCCAGTCTTCCACGCGGTGGATCTTGCCGCCGCCCTGGGTGATCATGCCCTTGTAACGCTCCAGCATGGCCGGAACCTGCTCGCTCTGATCCGGGTGGATCAACAAAATGATTTCATAGTGACGCATGCACACTCCTTGTGGTTAAAGCCGCCCGCTGCGTCAAGTAGCGGTGTGGCAAGGCAAAGCAGGCGATTATAACCGCCCGCCCCGCCCTTGTACACTTCGCCCTGGCGCCAGCGCCGGGTGCAGGCCACTCCGGCGCCTTTTTCCGCGCACCGCCTTGAAATCCGCGCCTGCGTCCCCAGGTGCCCGCGGTAGCGGTTTTTGTCCACGTCCCGAGTTTCATATTCATCACCTATGTCCGACTCCCAAGCCCAAGCTGCCGCCCCTTCGCCCGAAGAACTGGAAGCCGCCATGGCGGCCCATGCCAACGACGAGCTGACACGCCTGCAAAGCGAACTGGCCGAGCTCAAGGCCAAGAGCGCCGATCTGGCCGACCAGTTCCTGCGTGCCAAGGCCGAGGCCGAGAACGCCCGCCGCCGCGCGGAGGACGAAATCTCCAAGGCACGCAAGTTCGGCATCGAGAGCTTTGCCGAGAGCCTGCTGCCCGTGTGCGACAGCCTGGATGCGGCGCTGGCCATCGACAATGCCACGGCCGAGCAACTGCGCGAGGGCTCGGACGCCACGCGGCGCCAGCTCGTCTCAGCCCTGGAGCGCAACAAGGTGCTCGTGATCGCCCCGGCGCCGGGCGAGAAGTTCAACCCGCACCAGCACCAGGCCATCAGCGTGGTGCCGGCCGAGCAGGAGGCCAACACCGTCGTGTCCACGCTGCAGAAGGGCTACCTCATCGCCGAGCGCGTACTGCGCCCGGCGCTGGTCACGGTGGCGGCGCCCAAGTAGAAATTTCCGGCGGCCCGGCTTGAAGCCCGGCGAGTTATCCACACGTAACAAACATCCCTCTTTTTTCAGATACCACGGAGAACAACATGGGAAAGATCATCGGCATCGACCTGGGCACCACCAATAGCTGCGTGTCCATCATGGAAGGCAACACCACGCGCGTGATCGAGAACAGCGAAGGTGCGCGCACCACGCCTTCCATCATCGCGTACCAGGAAGACGGCGAGATTCTGGTCGGCGCCTCGGCCAAGCGCCAGGCCGTCACCAACCCCAAGAACACGATCTATGCCGCCAAGCGCCTGATCGGCCGCAAGTTCGAGGAAAAGGAAGTCCAGAAGGACATCGACCTGATGCCCTTCACCATCACCCGCGCCGACAACGGCGACGCCTGGGTGGAAGTGCGCGGCCAGAAGCTGGCCCCGCCGCAGATCAGCGCCGAGGTGCTGCGCAAGATGAAGAAGACCGCCGAGGACTACCTGGGCGAGCCCGTGACCGAGGCCGTGATCACGGTGCCGGCCTACTTCAACGACAGCCAGCGCCAGGCCACCAAGGACGCCGGCCGCATCGCCGGCCTGGACGTCAAGCGCATCATCAACGAGCCCACGGCTGCGGCCCTGGCCTTCGGCCTGGACAAGCAGGACAAGGGCGACCGCAAGATCGCCGTGTATGACCTGGGCGGCGGCACGTTCGACGTGTCCATCATCGAGATCGCCGACGTGGACGGCGAAAAGCAGTTCGAGGTCCTGGCCACCAACGGCGACACCTTCCTGGGCGGCGAGGACTTCGATCAGCGCATCATCGACTACATCATCGGCGAGTTCAAGAAGGACCAGGGCGTGGACCTGTCCAAGGACGTGCTCGCACTGCAGCGCCTGAAGGAAGCCGCCGAGAAGGCCAAGATCGAGCTCTCGAGCTCGGCCGCGACCGACATCAACCTGCCCTACATCACGGCCGACGCCTCGGGCCCCAAGCACCTGAACATCAAGCTCACGCGCGCCAAGCTCGAAAGCCTGGTGGAAGACCTGATCGAGCGCACCATCGCGCCCTGCCGCACGGCCATCAAGGACGCGGGCGTGTCCGTCTCCGACATCAACGACGTGATCCTGGTCGGCGGCATGACGCGCATGCCCAAGGTGCAGGACAAGGTCAAGGAGTTCTTCGGCAAGGAGCCGCGCAAGGACGTCAACCCCGATGAGGCCGTGGCCGTGGGCGCCGCCATCCAGGGCCAGGTGCTCTCGGGCGACCGCAAGGACGTGCTGCTGCTGGACGTCACCCCACTGTCCCTGGGCATCGAGACCCTGGGCGGCGTGATGACCAAGATGATCACCAAGAACACGACCATCCCGACCAAGTTCGCGCAGACCTTTTCCACCGCCGACGACAACCAGCCGGCCGTGACCATCAAGGTCTTCCAGGGCGAGCGCGAGATGGCCAGCGGCAATAAGCTGCTGGGCGAGTTCAACCTCGAGGGCATCCCGCCCGCACCGCGCGGCCTGCCCCAGATCGAGGTGACCTTCGACATCGACGCCAACGGCATCCTGCACGTCTCGGCCAAGGACAAGGGCACGGGCAAGGAGAACAAGATCACCATCAAGGCGAACTCCGGCCTGTCCGAGGACGAGATCCAGCGCATGGTCAAGGACGCCGAACTCAACGCGGCCGAAGACAAGAAGAAGCTCGAACTCGTGCAGGCGCGCAACCAGGGCGAGGCTGCCGTACACAGCGTGAACAAGAGCCTGTCCGAGCATGGCGACAAGCTCGACGCGGGTGAGAAGTCCGCCATCGAAGCCGCCGTCAAGGCCTTGGAGGAAGTGCTCAAGGGCGAGGACAAGGCTGCCATCGAGGACAAGACCAACGCCCTCATGGCCGCCAGCCAGAAGCTGGGCGAGAAGATGTACGCCGAAGCCCAGGCCGCCCAGGCGGCGGCGGGCGCCGGCGCCTCCGATGCGGGCAGCAGCGCATCGGCCAGCAAGCCGGCCGATGACGACAACGTGGTCGACGCCGAGGTGAAGGAGGTCAAGAAGGGCTGATGCGGCGCCTGCGCTGACTCCCCGCCGCGCTGGTACCCTGCCCTGATGCAGGAGGCCCGCGCGGCGTTGCCTCTTCAAAGCCACCGGATTTGCAAGCATGTCCAAGCGAGACTATTACGAAGTCCTCGGCGTTGCCAAGAACGCCTCCGAGGACGACATCAAGAAGGCCTATCGCAAGCTGGCGATGAAGTACCACCCTGACCGCAACCAGGGTGATGCGGCCAAGGGCGCCGAGGAGAAATTCAAGGAGGTCAAGGAGGCCTACGAGATGCTCTCGGACGCGCAAAAGCGCGCCGCCTACGACCAGTACGGCCACGCCGGCGTGGACCCGAACATGCGCGGCCCGGGAGGCCCGGGCGCCGAGGGCTTCGGCGGCTTTGCCGAGGCCTTTGGCGACATCTTCGGCGACATGTTCGGCCAGGGGCGCGGGCGCGGCGGCAACCGCGTGTACCGCGGCAGCGACCTGTCCTACGCCATGGAGATCACCCTCGAGGAGGCCGCCAAGGGCAAGGATGCGCAGATCCGCATCCCGAGCTGGGAGGCCTGCGACACCTGCCACGGCAGCGGCGCCAAGCCCGGAACCAGCGCCAAGACCTGCGGCACCTGCCAGGGCAGCGGCACGGTGCAGATGCGCCAGGGCTTCTTCAGCGTGCAGCAGACCTGTCCGCACTGCCGCGGCACGGGCAAGATCATTCCCGAGCCCTGCATGACCTGCCATGGCCAGGGCAAGGTCAAGCGCCAGAAGACGCTGGAGGTGAAGATCCCCGCCGGCATCGACGACGGCATGCGCATCCGCAGCACCGGCAATGGCGAGCCCGGCACCAATGGCGGGCCGCCCGGCGACCTGTACATCGAGATCCGCATCAAGAAGCACGACATCTTCGAGCGCGACGGCGACGATCTGCACTGCCAGGTGCCCGTGAGCTTCATCACGGCGGCGCTGGGTGGCGAGATCGAGGTGCCCACGCTCGCGGGCAAGGCGGCCATCGACATTCCCGAAGGCACGCAGGCGGGCAAGCAGTTCCGCCTGCGCGGCAAGGGCATCAAGGGCGTGCGCGCGAGCTACCCCGGCGACCTGTACTGCCATATCGTGGTCGAGACGCCGGTCAAGCTCACCGAGTACCAGAGGAAGCTCCTGCGCGAGCTCGAGGAATCGCTGAAGAAGGGCGGCGCCAAGCACTCGCCGTCGGCCGAGAGCTGGACGGACCGGCTCAAGAGCTTCTTCAGCTGACTGCCGTTACCATGGAGGCCATCCCCCCGTCAGGATGGCCCCCATGTCCGTCAGCATCACCTTTCTGGGCGGAGCCGGCACCGTCACCGGCTCCAAATACCTCGTTCGGCACAACAGCCACAGCCTGCTCGTCGATTGCGGGCTGTTCCAGGGCTACAAGCTGCTGCGTGAGCGCAACTGGCAGCGCCTGCCCCTGACGCCGCGCCAGATCGACGCCGTGGTCCTCACGCACGCGCACCTGGACCACAGCGGCTACCTGCCGCTGCTCGCGCGCGACGGCTACACCAAGCCCATCCATTGCACGCCGGGCACACGCGATCTCTGCGCCATCCTGCTGCCCGACAGCGGGCACCTGCAGGAGGAGGACGCCGCCTTCCTCAACCGCCACGCCCTCACCCGGCACCAGCCGGCGCTGCCGCTGTACACGCGGCTCGACGCCCTGCACTGCCTCAAGCAGTTCCGCACGCACGCCTTCCACAAGCCCTTCGAGCCCATTCCCGGCTGGCGCGTGCAATTCACGCACGCCGGGCACATCCTGGGCGCGGCCAGCGTACTGCTGGAAGTGGGCGGGCGGCGCATCCTGTTCTCGGGCGACCTGGGGCGCACCGACGACCTGCTCATGACCCCGCCCGAGGCACCGCCCGCGGCCGACACCGTGCTCGTCGAGTCCACCTACGGCGACCGCGAGCACCCGGCGCAGGACATGCTGCAGGAGCTGGGCCCGGCCCTGCAGCGTCTGGCGCAGCGCGGCGGCGTGGCCGTGGTGCCGGTCTTCGCCGTGGGCCGGGCGCAATCGGTGCTGCATGCCATCCAGCAGCTCAAGGGCCAGGGCGTGCTGCCCGCCTCGCTGCCGGTGTTCCTCGACAGCCCCATGGCCGTGAGCACCACCGGCCTGTTCGAGCGCTACCCCGGCGAGCACCGCCTGAACGCCCAGCAGGTGCACGCCCTCTCGCACTGCGCCACCATGGTGGAAACCACCGACCAATCGAAAGCCCTGGCGCGGCGCCATGGCCCCATGGTCATTCTCTCGGCCAGCGGCATGGCCACGGGCGGGCGTGTGCTGCACCACCTGGCCCTGTACGCGGGCGACCACCGCAACATGATCGTCATCACCGGCCACCAGGCACCCGGCACGCGCGGCGCACGCATTGCGGCCGGCGAGAAAAGCATACGCATCCATGGCCAGGACGTGGCCATCCGCGCCGAGGTGGTACAGCTGACCTCGGCCTCGGCGCACGCCGACGCCACCCAGACCCTGGCCTGGCTGCGCCGCATGGAGCATGCGCCGGAGCAGGTCTACGTGGTGCACGGCGAGATGCAGGCGGCCGACATGCTGCGCGAGCGCATCGCGCACGAGCTGCGCTGGCGCGCCGCAGTGCCCGAGCACGGCAGCACAGCCACTGTCTAGGGCGACTGGCAGGCAGCGAGGCTCTTGCTGACACCAAAAAGCATGTAAGGCATCGTATCTTGCGATGACAAACTGGTTTTGTTCAGTGGAAAATCAGCAGACTTCTCCAATCGAGACGCCTGATATTCCGTCATGGTACGCACCGAGCGCAGTTTTGCGCGCCGCATCGACCTCACTTCGCTGCAGCTTTTCGTTGCCGTGTGCGAGCACGGCAGCATTGCGCGCGCGGCGCAGCAGGAGTTCATTGCCGCCTCGGCCGTGAGCAAGCGCCTGGCGGAGCTGGAAGCCGCTGCCGAGACCCCCTTGCTGCAGCGCCACAGCCGCGGCGTGCTGCTCACCCCCGCGGGCGAAAGCCTGCTGCACCATGCACGCACCGTGCTGTTCGGCCTGGAGCGCATGCAGGGCGAGCTGGCGGAATACGCGGGCGGCGTGCGCGGCCATGTGCGCGTGCATGCCAACATCTCGGCCATCGTGCAGTTCCTGCCCGAGGACCTGGGCGCCTTTGCGCGCATGCACAGCCAGATCAAGATCGACCTGCAGGAGCATCTCTCGCCCGCCGTGCTGCACGCCGTGCAGGAGGGCGCGGCCGACCTGGGGCTGTGCAAGCTGCCCGCCACAGCCATGGACAAGGGCCTGCAAAGCCGCCCCTACCGTAGCGATCATCTGGTGCTGGTCGTGCCACAAGGGCATGCCCTGTCGGCGCGCGAAGCCATCCAGTTTGAAGAAGTGCTGGCCTGCGACATCGTCGGCCTGCACGCCGGCAGCAGCATCAGCCTGGCCATGCGGGCGGCCGCGGCGCAGGCCGGGCGGCCGCTGCGCCAACGCATCCAGGTCACCAGCCTGGACGCCATGTGCCGCATGATTGACAACGGCCTGGGCGTGGGCCTGCTGCCCGACCGCGCATTCGCGCTCATGCAGGGCGTGGGGCGCCTGGCCGCCGTGCCGCTGGCCGAGCCCTGGGCGCAGCGCGAGCTGAGCCTGGTGGCACGCGACTTCGCCGCCCTGCCCGCCACCGCACGGCTGCTGGCCGACCACCTCACGCCCGCCGCGCGCGCGGCCTAGAATTTCCAACCCCACCTGTCCAACGAAACGAGAACGCCATGGGACGCACCCTGTACGACAAGATCTTCGACGAGCACGTCGTCCACACCGAAGAGGACGGCACGGCCGTGCTCTACATCGACCGCCACCTGGTGCACGAAGTGACCAGCCCGCAGGCCTTCGAGGGCCTGCGCGAGGCCGGGCGCAAGGTCTGGCGCACGAGCTCCATCGTCGCCACGGCCGACCACAACACGCCCACCACGGGCTGGGAACTGGGCTACGACGGCATTGCCGACCCCATCAGCAAGGAGCAGATCGTCACGCTGGACAAGAACATTGCCGCGGTGGGCGCGGCGGCGTTCTTCCCCTTCATGAGCAAGCGCCAGGGCATCGTGCATGTCATCGGCCCCGAGAACGGCGCCACGCTGCCGGGCATGACGGTGGTCTGCGGCGACAGCCACACGAGCACGCACGGCGCCTTCGGCGCGCTGGCGCACGGCATCGGCACCAGCGAGGTCGAGCATGTGCTGGCCACGCAGACCCTGCTGGCCAAGAAGGCCAGGAACATGCTCATCCGCGTGGATGGCAAGGTGGCGCCGGGCATCACCGCCAAGGACATCGTGCTGGCCATCATCGGCAAGATCGGCACGGCGGGCGGCACGGGCTACACCATCGAGTTCGCGGGCGAGACCATCCGCGCCCTGTCCATGGAAGGCCGCATGACGGTGTGCAACATGGCCATCGAGGCCGGGGCGCGCGCCGGCCTGGTGGCCGTGGACGACAAGACCATCGACTACGTCAAGGGCCGCCCCATGGCGCCCACGGGCGTGGAATGGGAGCAGGCCGTGGCCTACTGGAAGACGCTGCACTCCGACGCCGACGCGCAGTTCGACGCCGTGGTCACGCTGCGCGGCGAGGACATCGCGCCGCAGGTCACCTGGGGCACCAGCCCCGAGATGGTGCTGGACGTGAACGCCAGCGTGCCCGACCCTGACAAGGAAAAGGACGCCAACAAGCGCCAGGCCATGGAGCGCGCCCTGACCTATATGGGCCTGACCCCCGGCAAGCCGCTGCAGGACATCTTCGTGGACAAGGTGTTCATCGGCTCGTGCACCAACAGCCGCATCGAGGACCTGCGCGCCGCCGCCGCCGTGGTCAAGAAGCTGGGCCAGAAGGTGGCCCGCAACATCAAGCTGGCCATGGTCGTGCCGGGCTCGGGCCTGGTGAAGGAGCAGGCCGAGGCCGAGGGCCTGCACGAGATCTTCCGCGCCGCAGGCTTCGAGTGGCGCGAGCCCGGCTGCTCCATGTGCCTGGCCATGAACGCCGACCGCCTGGAGAGCGGCGAGCGCTGCGCCTCGACCAGCAACCGCAACTTCGAGGGCCGCCAGGGTGCGGGCGGACGCACCCACCTGGTCAGCCCGGCCATGGCGGCCGCGGCGGCCATCCACGGCCATTTCGTCGACATCCGCCAATTCGCCTGAAGGAGTGCACCATGCAGAAGACCGCCGCTTTCATCACCCTGCTGCTCAGCCTGGCGCTGGCAGGCTGCAACACCGTCAAGGGCGTGGGCCAGGACGTGCAAAAGGCCGGCAACGCCATTGAGCGTGCCGCCAACAAATAAGGACCCGGCATGCAGAAATTCACCATCCACCAGGGCCTGGTCGCCCCCATGGACCGCGAGAACGTCGATACCGACGCCATCATTCCCAAGCAGTTCCTCAAGTCGATCAAGAAGACGGGCTTCGGCCCCAACCTGTTCGACGAGTGGCGCTACCTGGACCAGCCCGGCGAGCCCGGCGTGCCCGAGAGCGCGCGCAAGCCCAACCCGGACTTCGTGCTCAACCAGAGCCGCTACCAGGGGGCGAGCATCCTGCTGGCGCGCAGGAACTTCGGCTGCGGCTCCAGCCGCGAGCACGCGCCCTGGGCGCTGCAGCAGTACGGCTTTCGCGCCATCATCGCGCCCAGCTTTGCCGACATCTTCTTCAACAACTGCTTCAAGAACGGCCTGCTGCCCATCGTGCTGCCCGAGGCCACGGTGTCCCAGCTCTTTGACGAGGTGCACGCCTTCCCCGGCTACCAGCTCACCATCGATCTGGAGCGCCAGGTGGTCGTGCGCCCGCAGGGCGAGGAAATCGCCTTCGACGTGCTGCCGTTCCGCAAGTACTGCCTGCTGGGCGGCTACGACGACATCGGCCTGACGCTGCGCCACAAGGACAAGATCCAGGCCTTTGAAGCCCACCGCCTGGCCACCAAGCCCTGGCTGGCGCACACCATGGCGTCCTGAAGACGCCGAACATTTGTGCCAAATTGACCTCCAGCGCTTGCCAGTCAAGCGCTACCAGCTATCAAAATAGAAGTGAATCGACCATGAAAATCGCAGTGCTGCCGGGTGACGGCATCGGTACCGAAATCGTCGCCGAGGCCGTCAAGGTGCTCCAGGCCCTGGACTTGAAGTTCGCAATGGAAACCGCCCCCGTGGGCGGCGCCGCCTACGAAGCCGCGGGCCACCCGCTGCCCGAGTCCACCCTCCAGCTCGCGAAGGAAGCCGACGCCATCCTGTTCGGCGCCGTGGGCGACTGGAAATACGACACACTGGACCGCCCGCTGCGCCCCGAGCAGGCCATCCTGGGCCTGCGCAAGGCGCTGGGCCTGTTCGCCAACTTCCGCCCGGCCATCTGCTACGAGCAGCTCACGCACGCCTCCAGCCTCAAGCCCGAGCTGGTCGCGGGCCTGGACATCCTCATCATCCGCGAGCTCACGGGCGACATCTACTTCGGCCAGCCGCGCGGCCGCCGCACGGCCGTGGACGGGCACTTCCCCGGCGCCGAGGAAGCCTTCGACACCATGCGCTACAGCCGCCCCGAGATCGAGCGCATCGCCCGCGTGGCCTTCGAGGCGGCGCGCAAGCGCGGCAAGAAGGTCACCAGCGTGGACAAGGCCAACGTGCTCGAGACCTTCCAGTTCTGGAAGGACGTGGTCACCGAGGTGCACCAGGACTACCCCGACGTGCAGCTCGAACACATGTACGTGGACAACGCCGCCATGCAGCTCGTGAAGAAGCCCAAGGCCTTCGACGTGATCGTCACCGGCAACATGTTCGGCGACATCCTCTCGGACGAAGCCTCCATGCTCACCGGCTCCATCGGCATGCTGCCCTCCGCTTCGCTCAACGACAGGAAGCAAGGGCTGTACGAGCCCAGCCACGGCAGCGCGCCCGACATCGCGGGCAAGGGCGTGGCCAACCCGCTGGCCACCATCCTCTCGGCCGCCATGATGCTGCGCTTCAGCCTCAACCAGGCCGAAGCCGCCGACCGCATCGAGAAGGCCGTGCAAACCGTGCTGGCCCAGGGCCTGCGCACGCCCGACATCTACAGCGAGGGCACCACCAAGGTGGGCACGGTGCAGATGGGCGACGCGGTGGTCAAGGCACTGGGCTGAGTCCGGCCGCAGCGGGGCGGCCGCGGGCCGCCCTGCGCATCAGGGCGCGGGCGGCGGCGGATCGGGCAGCAGGCAGGCCTCGATCATCTGCAGGTCGTTGTCGCGCGCGAAGTTCATGACGAAGTCCCAGGCCATGGGCTCGTGATCGCGCAGCGCGCGGTGGACCACCACGCACTTGACACCATTGATGGCCGTGGGAATGCACCAGGGGGAATAGCTCAGGTGGCTGCCGGGCCGCGCCCCTCCGGGGCGAAAGCTGCTCATCACGCCCGCCAGGCGCTCGGCCCAGTCGCTGGGGCGGAAGGTCTTGCCGCTGCTCGTGATGCCTTGGATGAAGACTTCTTTGCTGGAAGGGGTGACCATCGGGTGGGTGGTGGGTGAAAGGACGAACAGGGCAGGATCGCTGCCGGCGGCGCCGCAACCGGGCATTCTAACTCTTATATAAGACCAGGCCGACACCGGGCTTACAAGCCCCCGGGTGCGTGCATGGGCATGCATCGCTGTGATGCGGCATCCTCATGCATCGCCGGCGGCCACACGCCCTAGAATCGACCTCTCTTTTCCCCGGAGCGCGCACCGCAGGCCGCCCGGGCTTTCGTTTCCCGTCTGGAGATAGTTGCATGACCGCTTTGATCGAGGCTGCCTCGCCCCACGTGATGAACACCTATGGCCGCGTGCCCATCGCACTGCAGCGCGGCCAGGGCTGCCGCGTGTGGGACGTGAACGGCAAGGAGTACCTCGACGCGCTGGGCGGCATCGCCGTCAACACCCTGGGCCACAACCACGCCAGGCTGGTGCCCGCGCTGCAGCACCAACTCACGCAGCTCATCCACACCTCCAACTACTACCACGTGCCGCTGCAGGAGCAACTGGCCGCCAAGCTCGTGGCGCTGTCGGGCATGCAGAACGTGTTCTTCTGCAACTCCGGCCTGGAGGCCAACGAGGCCGCGCTCAAGATTGCACGCAAGTTCGGCCACGACCAGGGCATCGAGAAGCCCGAAGTGGTGGTGTACGAGAAGGCCTTCCACGGCCGCTCCATCGCCACCCTGTCGGCCACGGGCAACCCCAAGGTCCAGGCCGGCTTCGGTCCGCTGGTGGAGGGCTTCATCCGCGTGCCGCAGAACGACATCGAGGCCCTGCGCCGCGCCACCGAGGGCAACCCCAATGTGGTGGCCGTATTCTTCGAGACCATCCAGGGCGAAGGCGGCGTCAACCCCATGCGCATCGAGTACCTGCAGCAGCTGCGCCAGCTCTGCGACGAGCGCGGCTGGCTCATGATGATCGACGAAGTGCAGTGCGGCATGGGCCGCACCGGCAAGTGGTTTGCCCACCAGTGGGCCGGCATCGTGCCCGACGTGATGCCGCTGGCCAAGGGCCTGGGTTCGGGCGTGCCCGTGGGCGCCGTGGTGGCCGGCCCCAAGGCCGCCAACGTGCTGCAGCCGGGCAACCACGGCACCACCTTCGGCGGCAACCCGCTGGCCATGCGCGCGGGGGTGGAAACCATCCGCATCATGGAAGAAGACGGCCTGCTGCAGAACGCCGCCCACGTGGGCGCACACCTGCAGGCCGCGCTGCGGTCGGCACTGGGCAGTTTGAGCGGCGTGAAGGAGGTGCGCGGCCAGGGCCTGATGATCGGCGTGGAGCTGGACAAGCCCTGCGGCGCCCTGGTGGGCCGCGCAGCCGATGCCGGCCTGCTCATCAGCGTGACGGCCGAGAGCGTGATCCGCATCGTGCCGCCGCTGATCCTCACCACCGCCGAGGCCGACGAGATCGTCGCCCGGCTCACCCCCCTGGTCCAGGCCTTGCTGGCCGAATGAGCCCCTGCGAGACAGCCATGAAACACTACCTGCAGTTCAACGACTTCAACGCCGACGAATACGCCTACCTGCTCGAACGCGCCGCCTTCATCAAGAAGAAGTTCAAGGCCTACGAAAAGTACCAGCCCCTGACGGACCGCACGCTGGCCATGATCTTCGAGAAGGCCAGCACGCGCACGCGCGTGAGCTTCGAGGCCGGCATGTACCAGATGGGCGGCAGCGTGGTGCACCTGACGACGGGCGACAGCCAGCTCGGCCGCGCCGAGCCCATCGAGGACTCGGCGCGCGTCATCAGCCGCATGACCGACCTGGTGATGATCCGCACCTTCGAGCAGACCAAGATCGAGCGCTTTGCGCAGTATTCGCGCGTGCCCGTCATCAACGGCCTGACCAACGAGTTCCACCCCTGCCAGATCCTGGCCGACATCTTCACCTTCATCGAGCACCGCGGCAGCATCGCGGGCAAGGTGGTCGCCTGGGTGGGCGACGGCAACAACATGGCCAACACCTGGCTGCAGGCAGCCGACCTGCTGGGCTTTACCGTGCACGTGAGCACGCCCGGCGGCTACGAGGTGGATGAAAAACTCGCCTTCGGCGCACGCACACCGCGTGCGGGCTGCTACCAGGTGTTTGCCAACCCGCTGGACGCCTGCCGCGGCGCCGACCTGGTGACCACCGACGTGTGGACCAGCATGGGCTACGAGGCCGAAAACGAGAAGCGCAAGAAGGCCTTTGCCGACTGGTGCGTGGACGAGGCCATGATGGCCGTGGCCAAGCCCGAGGCCCTGTTCATGCACTGCCTGCCCGCGCACCGCGGCGAAGAGGTGCAGGCCGAGGTCATCGACGGCCCGCAATCCGTGGTCTGGGACGAGGCGGAAAACCGGATGCACGTGCAAAAGGCGCTCATGGAGTACCTTTTGCTCGGCCGCATTGCCTGACACCCCCGCCGGCCGCCTGCGCGCCATGCCCCACCCCTGCCTGAGCTGCGGCGCCTGCTGCGCGAGTTTTCGCGTGGACTTTTCCGCCTGCGAAACCCAGGAACGGGGCGGCGACGTGCCCGACGGCCTGGCCGTGGAAGTGACCGACACCCTGCGCCGCATGCGCGGCACCGACCACAGCCCGCCGCGCTGCGCGGCACTCACGGGCCGCGTGGGCGTGCAAGCGTCCTGCGGCATTTACGAATGGCGCCCCTCGCCGTGCCGCGAGTTCGAACCCGGCAGCGCGGCCTGCGAGCGCGCCCGCCTGCGCCATGGGCTCGGGGCCTACCCCGATCATTGAACGCCGAATTGGCCTCCAGGGCTTTCCAGGCAAGCGCAAGTAGCTATATTTTCGATAGCATCCGCTAGTGCTGCACTAGGGCTTGGAGCGCATCCACACCGTCTGGCCCGCCTCGGCCGGCCGCGCGGCCGGCGCCGCCGGGGTGGCGCAGCCGCCACAGGTGCTGCAGGCGCCGCACGCCGGCGCCTGCGCCAGTTCGGGCCGCACGCGCCCCAGGCGCTGGCGCCAGGCCGCAGGCAGCCAGTACCACAGGGCGTAGAGCCCAGCCAGCGCCACGATGGCGCCCACGGCGATTTCCTGCCACATCGTTCAGCCCCCTCCCCAGGCCAGCGCCAGCCGGTACGTGAGCCAGCTCGCGCTGTAGGCCAGTGCAAACATGTAGGCGGCCATGAGCAGCGCCAGGCGCCAGGAGTTGGTCTCGCGCCGCACCGTGGCCAGCGTGGAGATGCACTGCGGCGCAAACACGAACCACGCCAGCAGCGACAGCGCCGTGGCTAGCGACCACTGCTGGGCGATCAGGCTGCCGAGCTGCGCGGCCGTCTCGTCGCCCGTGGCCGAGAGCGCGTACACCGTGCCCAGGGCGCTGACCACCACCTCGCGCGCCGCCATGCCGGGCACCAGGGCCACGGCGATCTGCCAGTTGAAACCCAGCGGCGCCAGCACCACCTCCAGGGCGCGGCCGAGCTGGCCCGCCAGGCTGTACTGGATGGCCGCGCCCGCCGCCCCCTCGGGCGGCGCCGGGAAGGACGAGAGGAACCACAGCAGCACCGACAGCGCCAGGATGATGCCGCCCACGCGCTTGACGAAGATGGCGGCGCGCTCATATAGGCCCTGCGCCAGGCTGCGCGCGCTGGGCAGGCGGTAGGACGGCAGCTCCATGAGGAGCGGCGTCGGCCGCAGCTTGCCGCGCCAGAGCTTGAGCACGGCGGCCACGGCCATGGCGCCCAGGATGCCACCCAGATAGAGCGCAAACATCACCAGCCCCTGCAGGTTGAACACGCCCGCCACCGTGCGCGCGGGGATGAAGGCCGCAATCAGCAGCGCATACACCGGCAGCCGTGCCGAGCAGGTCATGAGCGGCGCGATCATGATGGTGACCAGCCGCTCGCGCCAGTGCGTGATGCTGCGCGTGGCCATGATGCCGGGGATGGCGCAGGCAAAGCTCGACAGCAGCGGGATGAACGAGCGCCCCGACAGGCCCACGCTGCCCATGATGCGGTCGAGCAGAAAGGCCGCGCGCGGCAGGTAGCCCGAATCCTCCAGCGCGAGGATGAAGAAGAACAGGATCAGGATCTGCGGCAGGAACACCAGTACGCCGCCGGCCCCGGCGACGATGCCGTCGACCAGCAGGCTGCGCAGCACCCCCTCGGGCAGGTGGGCGTGCAGCCATCCCCCCAGGGCAGCCACCCCGGCATCGATGGCGTCCATGGGCACGGCGGCCCAACTGAACACGGCCTGGAACATCAGGAACATGGTGCCTGCCAGCAGCAGCATGCCCCACAGCGGGTGCAGCACGACGCGGTCGATGGCGTCGTCCCAGTGCGGCAGGTGTTCGGGCTCCTGCACGGCCAGGCGCATGATGCGGCGCGCCTCCTGCTGCGTCTGCAGCACCTGCGCCGGCCCCTGCGCCTGCCAGGGGCGGGGCTGCACGGCGCCCGAGGGGCGCCAGCCATCGAGCCATTGCACGAGTGCGCGTGCGCCGCCCTTGCGGATGCCTACGGTCTCCACCACCGGCATGCCCAGCTCGCGTTCGAGCACGGCGCAGTCGATGGCGATGCCCGCACGGCGCGCGGCGTCGCTCATGTTCAGCGCCAGCACCATGGGCAGGCCCATGGCCCGGGTTTCCAGCACCATGCGCAGGCCCAGTTGCAGGCGCGTGGCGTCGACCACGCACACCAGCAGCGCCGGCGTGCCCTCGCCCGCGCGCTGGCCGGTGATCACATCGCGCGTGACGGCTTCGTCGGAACTCAGTGCATTGAGGCTGTAGGCGCCGGGCAGGTCGAGCACGCGCAGCACCTGGCCCGAGGGCGTGGTGAGCTGGCCCTCCTTGCGCTCGACCGTCACGCCGGCGTAGTTGGCCACCTTCTGGCGGCTGCCGGTCAAGAGATTGAACAGCGCCGTCTTGCCGCTGTTGGGATGGCCCAGCAGCGCCAGGCGCCATGCCGCCGTGCTCATGCCGCACCCATCGGCGCGGGCGGTCTGGCGACGATGCGCACCAGCGCCGCCTCGCGCCGGCGCAGGGCGAAGGTCGAACGCCCCACGCGCACGGCGATCGGGTCGCCCGCGGGAAAGGCGCGCGCCAGCACCTGCACGCGCTCGCCCGGCAGAAAGCCGATTTCCAGCAGGCGCAGCAGCAGGTCGGCGTCTTCGGCCGCGGCCTCCATGTCCAGGCCCTGCACCCAGGCATCGGTGCGCAAGGGCCAGTGCACCAGGCCCGGCTCACCCGCGGCGGTGGGAGCAGGGGCGGTCAGGGGGAGGGCTGCGTCCATGATGATCTAAATAAAAACCATTCTTATTGTCTATTGTAGTACTTGGCGCTCGGGCACGGCAAGCAGGACGGCGCTGCAAGGCCTCACTGTTTGTGCTGGATCAACCGGATAATGCGCCATGCCTCGCCTCTGGGACATCTCCCCCGCCCTGGATGCCGCCACGCCGGTGTACCCCGGGGACAGCCCCCTGCACCTGGCGTGGAGCAGCACCCTGGGCCCGCACTGCGCGGTCAATGTGGGTACGCTCACGCTCACCACCCACCTGGGTGCGCACGCCGACGCCCCGCTGCACTACGACCCGCAGGGCGCCGCCGTGGGCAGCCTGGCGCTGGAGCCCTTCCTGGGCCCGTGCCGGGTGGTGCATGCGCTGGCTGGCAGGCCGCTGCTGCACTGGAACGACATCGCCCACGCCATGGACGCCAGCCTGCCGCCGCGCGTGCTGCTGCGCACCCGCCAGCACGCCGCACCGCAGGGCTGGAGCGCGCAGTTCAGCGCCCTCGCCCCCGAGGTGCTCGAACGCCTGGCCGACCGGGGCGTGCAGCTCGTGGGGGTGGACACCCCCAGCGTGGACCCCGCCGACAGCACCGCCCTGCCCAGCCACCAGGTATTGCGCCGGCGCGGCCTGCGCGTGCTGGAAAACCTGGAGCTCAGCGCCGTGCCCGCGGGCGACTATGAGCTCATTGCCCTGCCGCTCAAGCTGATGACGGCGGACGCCTCGCCCGTGCGCGCGGTGTTGCGCAGCCTGTGAGCCGCGCACGCCCGGCCGCCGTGGCCGCTCAGGCGCGGTAGAGCCAGGGCAGGTCCAGCAACCGCTGCCCGAACAGGCGCAAGGCCGCATCGCGCGCCCAGCGCAGTGGCCCCGTGGCGTGGAAGATGCGCCCATTGCGCTGCGAACGCGCCTGCACGCGCGCAGCGCGCTGCCAGCGGTTGAGCGCATAGCGGCGCAGGCGCAAGGGCACCTCCACGTCGTGCATGGCCAGCGCAGCCTGCAACTGCATGGCGTCCTCGATGGCCATGCCCGCCCCCTGGGCCAGGTACGGGGGCATGGGGTGGGCGGCATCGCCGAGCAGGGCCACCAGGCCGCGCGCCATGTCGTCGGCGCGCGCCAGGGGCGCGCGGTCGCACAGGGGCCACAGGCGCCACTGGCCGCCCGCAGCGGCCACGCTGCGCACCACCTCCTGCAGCTCCGGGTGCGTGCCACACAGCGCCTGTTCCAGGCCGGCGGCGTTGGCGGCGTGGTCCCAGTGCTCCAGGTCCTGCGGCGCGGGCCCGTGGACGATGACCACGAGGTTGACCCATGCGCCGCTGCGCACCGGGTAGTGCACGGCGTGCAGGCGCGGCCCCAGCCAGGCCGTGACCTGCGATGCGCGCCAGGGCGCGGGCAGCGCCTGGAGCGGCACGAGCGCGCGGTAGGCCAGGTGGCCGGTAAAGCGCGGCGGCCCGTCGCCCAGCAACTGGGCACGCGTGCGGCTGTACAGCCCGTCGGCGCCGACGAGGACGTCGCCCTCGATGTCCTTGCCGCGCGCCAGGCGCACCAGCACGGCGCCGCCCGTGTCCTCGTGGCGCACGATGGGGCAGTCCAGGGTCTGCTGCACGGCGGGCAGTTCCTGCACGGCCTGGGCCAGCAGGCCATGCAGGTCGGCGCGGTGGATGGTGGCGTAGGGGGCGCCGTAGCGCCGCAGCGTGCTCGGGCCCAGCGGCAGGCTGGCGAGCACGCCGGCGGACAGGGCGCTGCGCACCTGCAACTGCGCGGGAAAGGCCGCCACGGCGCGCAGGGCGGCTTCCAGTCCCCAGGCCTGCAGGCAGCGCACAGCATTGGGGCCGAGTTGCACGCCGGCGCCCACCTCGGCAAATACGGGCGCGCGCTCGAACAGGCGCACCTCCCAGCCCGCACGAGCAGCCGCCAGCGCAGCGGCCATGCCGCCGATGCCCGCGCCAGCGATCAATAGCTGTTTGCTCATCCCCGCCATTGTGCCGGGGGCTTCAGGCCGGGTGCGAGAAATGCCCCGTCCGGTCGCCGCGCAGCTCGTGCTCGAAGACCTCGGCCGGCACGGGCCGCCCGAACAGATAGCCCTGGAACTGCTCGCAGCCGTGCAGGCGCAGAAAGCCCAG
>NZ_BBJX01000019.1 GCF_000739995.1 Comamonas granuli NBRC 101663
CGGGGTCTCGCAGGGGCAGGTGGCCGGGTAGTGCAGCATTCGTGCCAGCCCCCTGCCCTGGCGCGGCCACGGCCTGCGCGTGCTGCGGCGCGCCGGTGCGGGCGCCGCCCCTGTCCGCCGTTCAGCCAGACGCGCTGGCTGAATCGCAGACAGTTGTCTGCTTATTTGTCAGGGTTTTCCAGCCTGCCATAGAGCGTGGCGCGCGAGATGCCCAACTGGCGGGCCGTGGCCAGCTTGTTGCCGCCGTTGGCCGCGAGCGATGCGGCAATGGCCCGGCGCTCGAGCTCGGCCACCTGCACCGCCAGGGGGCGCAGCAACAGGTCGGGCGCTGGCGGGCCGCCGGCCAGGGCGGCCTGGTCCATGGGGGGGGCGGGCTCTTCGCCGGCCTCGCGCAGAATGGCGCGCAACTGCTCGGCGTTGATGGTCTGCGTGTCGCTGCGCATGGCTGCCTGCTCCAGCACGTTGCGCAGCTCGCGGATGTTGCCGCGCCAGGGCTGGGCGGCCAGCAGGGCCAGGGCCTCGGGCAGCAGCTCGGGCGGGGGCGTGCCGTTGCGCAGGGCCAGGTCCTCGCCCAGCACCTCGACCAGCGCCGGGATGTCGCTGGGCCGCTCGCGCAGCGGCGGCACGCGGATGGGCAGCACATGCAGGCGGTAGAACAGGTCTTCGCGAAAGCGCCCCTCGCGCACCATGTGCAGCAGGTCGCGGCTGGTGGCGGCGACCACGCGCACGTCAAAGGGCACGAGCTGGTTGCTGCCCAGCGGCTCGATCTCGCCCTCCTGCAGGGCGCGCAAGAGCTTGGCCTGCAGGCTGGCGGGCATGTCGCCGATTTCGTCCAGGAACAGGGTGCCGCCGTCGGCGAGCTTGAACTTGCCGTCGCGCCCCTTGCGGTCGGCGCCCGTGTAGGCGCCCGGGGCCACGCCGAAGAACTCGGCCTCCAGCAGGGTGTCGGGCACGGCGGCAATGTTCACGCCCACGAACGGGCCGTTGGCGCGGCTGGAGGCGGCGTGGATGGCATGCGCCAGCAGCTCCTTGCCCGTGCCCGTCTCGCCCAGCAGCAGCACCGGGCTGCTGGAGAGCGCCGCGCGCCGCGCCTGGCGCTTGACCTCGCCGGCGGCGGGGCTGGAGCCCACGAAGCTGGCAAAGGTGTACTTGCTGCGCCGGTCGCCCGCGCCGCGCAACTGCTGGCTGCGCTGCGCGGCCAGCTCGCGCCGGGCGTCGTCCAGGTCACGCTGCAGCAGGGCGAACTTGCTGATCAGCGGCTGCAGCGTGGTCTCCGGGTGGTCGAAGAACACGATGCCAATCGCCCCCATGACCGCGCCGGCCTCGTCGTACAGCGGAATGCGGCTGACCACGAAGGTGCCGGCCCGGTTGGTGAGCAGGTCGATGAGTTCGGGCTTGCCCGTCTCGAGCACGCGGCGCATCTGCGTGTTGGGGATGACCTCTTCGACCGTGCGGCCGACGAAGTCGTCCAGCGAGGCGATGCCCAGGTCGGGGAAGAAGCGCTGGTAGCCCTCGTTCACCCAGACGATGCGCCCGCTCAGATCCACCAGGAACATGCCCTGGCTGACGCTGGAGAAGAGCTGGAACATCGAGCGCGCCGCCAGTTCGAGGATGCCTTGCGCATCCAGCGGCAGTGTGGGGATGGAGGCGGTGGCGTCTGGCATGGATGGCGATGGTAGCGCCAGCGGCGCGCGCGCGGCACAATGCCGGCCATGACTCCGCCGGATTCCATGCGCATCGACAAATGGCTGTGGTGCGCACGCTTTTACAAGACGCGCACGCTCGCCGCCGAGGAGATCGGCAAGGGGCGCGTGGGCATCAATGGCCAGCCGGCCAAGCCCGCGCGCGAGGTGCGCCCCGGCGACACCGTGACCCTGCGCCAGGGCTCTGTGCAGCGCACCGTGGTGGTGCGCGCGCTCAGCGCCCAGCGCGGCCCGGCGCCGGTGGCCCAGCAGCTCTACGAGGAGACCGCCGATAGCCTGGCGGCACGCGCCCAGGCCCAGGAAATGCGCCGCCTGGCCCCCGAGCCGGCCGCTGCGCTGCCCGAAGGCCGGCCGACCAAGCGCGACCGCCGCCACATCGACCGCGCACGCGACTGGGGCAGCCGCTGGAGCGCCTCCATCGACGACTGAGCCTGCCCCTGGCGCGCGGGCGGCCCTGCCATGGCGGCTGCGCCGCCGGCCAGGCGCCATCAAGCCGCCAAGCGGGGCAGACGCGTGCGCGCCAGCTCGGCAAAGTAGCGCGCACCCACGGGCAGGATCTGGTCGTTGAAGTCGTAGCGCGCGTTGTGCAGCGGCACGCTGCCCGCCTCCGTGCCCGCGCCGTTGCCGAGGAACACGAAGGCGCCGGGAATGGCCTGCAGGAAGCGGCCGAAGTCTTCCGAGATCATCATGGGCGGGGTGGCGGCGTCCACGCGGTCGGCGCCCACCACGGCCTGCGCGGCGCGCACGGCCACGTCCACGCACTGCGGCCAGTTCACGGTGGGGGCGAATTCGTGCGTGTACTCCACGCTGCACTGCGCCCCGTGCGCGCCGGCGATGCCCTCGCACAGCGCACGCATGCGCGCCTGCAGCAGCGCCTGTACTTCGGGGGCGTAGCTGCGCGTGTCGCCCTTGATGAGCACCTCGGTGGGAATGGCGTTGCGGATGCCGTCGGTGATGAACTCGGTGCACGAGACCACGGCCGGCTGCTGCGGATCGAGCGCGCGCGCCACGATGGTCTGCAGCGCCAGCACGATTTCCGCGCCGATGACCAGCGGATCGACCGCCATGTGCGGCCGCGCGGCGTGGCCGCCGCGGCCGGTGATGCGGATGGCGAAGTTGTCCTCGCTCGCCATGATGCCGCCCGCGCGCGTGGCGATGTGGCCCGCAGGCATGCCCGGGATGTTGTGCAGGCCGTAGATCTCGTCCATGGGAAAGCGCTCGAGCAGGCCATCGGCCAGCATGGCGGATGCGCCCCGGCCGTGCTCCTCCGCGGGCTGGAAGATGAAGCGCACCGTGCCGTCGAAGTCGCGCCGCCGCGCCAGCAACTGCGCCGCGCCCAGCAGCATGGCCATGTGCCCGTCGTGGCCGCAGGCGTGCATGCAGCCCGCATGCTGCGAGGCCCAGGCCCGGCCGGGGGCGGCCTCGGCCAGGGCCAGGGCGTCCATGTCGGCGCGCAGGCCGATCACGCCCGCCCCCTGCCCCACCGTGAGGCTGGCCACCACGCCCGTGCCGCCGATGCCGCCGTGCACCTCCAGGCCCAGGGCCTGCAGCACCTGGGCCACCTGCCGGGCCGTGCGCTGCTCGTTGAACCCGGTTTCGGGGTAGCGGTGGAAGTCGTGGCGCCAGCGCACCCAGCCGTCTTCGAGGGCGGCTTCCTCCTGCGTCCATGTCATGGTTGCCTCTCCTGCTGTGGCATGCGCCGGCTCCTGGGGCTGGAGCGGGCGCGTCCGATGTGGTGTGGCGCAGCAGCGCTGCGTGCGTGCAGTATCCGGCGTGCGGCCCCGGCCGGGTCAGGCGCGCGCCGGCAGCACCGTGCCGCGGCACTCGCCCAGGCCGATGCGCACGGCCCCCGGCGCCTCGCACCAGCCGCGCAGGATGACGGTGTCGCCGTCCTGCAGAAAGCCGCGCTGCTCGCCGTGGCCCAGGTCCACCGGCTGCTGGCCGCCGTGCGCCAGCTCGATGAGCGCGCCGGCCTCGCCCGGGCCGGGGCCCGAGATGGTGCCGCTGCCCAGCAGGTCGCCCGCGTGCATGCTGCAGCCGCCGGCCGTGTGGTGGGCCAGCATTTGCGCCGGGCTCCAGTACTGGTGCCGGAAGCTCGTGCCCGACAGGCGCACCGGGCCGCGCCCGGCCTGCTGTGCCTGCGCACTGTGCAGCCACACCTCGACGCGGATGTCGAAGGCGCCGCGCGCACGCTGCGCGCCCAGCTCCAGGTAGGGCAGCGGCTGGGGGTGCTCGGCCGGGCGCGTCCAGGCGGTGCGAAAGGGCTCCAGGGCGTCGAGCGTGACGATCCAGGGCGAGACGGTGGTGGCGAAGTTCTTGGCGTGGAAAGGCCCGAGCGGCGCCATCTCCCAGGCCTGGAGGTCGCGCGCCGACCAGTCGTTGAGCAGGCAGGCGCCGAACAGGTGTTCCTCGGCCTGGGCGATGGCGATGGGCTCGCCCGCGGCATTGCCCGGCCCGACCCACCAGCCCAGCTCGCACTCGTAGTCCATGGCTGCGCAGGGGGCGAACACCGGCGCGCTCGCGCCGGGCGGCAGGCGCTGGCCCAGCGGGCGGGCAAAGCGCTGCCCGCTCACGCCCACGGTGGAGGCGCGCCCGTGGTAGGCCTGGGGCAGCCAGCGGAAGTTGGGCGTCACCTCGCCCTGGGGCAGCAGGATGCGGATGCAGTTCTGCGCGTGGTCCAGCGAGGTGTAGAAGTCGGTGTAGTCGCCGATCTGCGCCGGGAGCTGGTACTCCACCGCGTCCAGCGGGATGAGGCAGGCGCGCACCGCGGCCTCGAAGGGCGCGCCCTCGCGCAGCAAGCCGAACAGGGCGCGGCGCAGGCCGCGCCACACGGCGGGCCCGGCGGCCATGAAGCCGTTGAGCGTGGGCTCGGCGGCCAGGCGCAGCGCGGCGCGCGCCGCGCCGGTCACCGCGCCCGTGGTGGCCAGGGCAGCCAGGTCCAGCGCCTGGTCGCCAATGGCCACGGCGCCGCGAAAGGCCTCGCTGCTGCCCCGGCGGCGCAGCACGGCAAAGGGCAGGTTCTGCAGGGGGAAGTCGCAGCCCTCGGCCTGGGCGGCGGCCAGCCAGCTGCGGGCCTGCGGGTCGTGGGTATGGTCCAGTGGCATTTTTGCTCCTGTTTATATAGCTGGTTGCGCTTGACAGGTAAGCCCTGCAGCCCTTTTTTCCTGAAATTCAGCCGCCGGTGGCCGGCGCCTCCTCGTCGAAGATGGCGACGGCCCGCGTCCACCCGGCGGAGGCGCCGCGGATCTTGTGCGGGAAGCAGGAGATGGTGAAGCCGGTGGGCGGCAGCGCCTCCAGGTTGTGCAGCTTCTCCAGGTGGCAGTAGCCGATGTCGCGGCCCGCCTTGTGGCCCTCCCAGATCAGGCCGGCGTCGTGCGTCTGGGCGTACCTCTGCGCGGTGTGCACGAAGGGCGCGTCCCAGCTCCAGGCGTCGGTGCCGGTCAGGCGCACACCGCGCTCGAGCAGGTACATGGTGGCCTCGTAGCCCATGCCGCAGCCTGCGCTCACGTAGTCGCTGTGGCCGTAGCGGCTGCCCGCGCGCGTGTTGACGACCACGATCTCCAGGGGCTGCAGGGTGTGGCCGATGCGCGCGAGCTCGGCCTCGACGTCGGCGGCGGTGACCACGTAGCCGTCGGCCAGGTGGCGGAAGTCCAGCTTCACGCCGGGCTGGAAGCACCACTCCAGCGGCACCTCGTCGATGGTCCAGGCGGGCTTCTTGTCGCCCAGCGCCTTGTCCATGGTGCTGTGGAAGTGGTAGGGCGCGTCCAGGTGCGTGCCGTTGTGCGTGGAGAGCTGCACCATCTCCACGGCCCAGACCTCGCCGTCGGGCAGGTCCGACTGCTGCAGGCCCGGAAAGAACGGCGCCATCTGCTCGAAGGAGTTCTGGTGGTTGAAGTACTGGATCTTGGGCGCAAAGGCCGGCGGGTCGGAGATGACGTCGTTCTCCAGGTAGATCGACAGATCGACGAAACGGCGGGGCATGGGATGACTCCTTGGGGGTTCAGGTCCAGTGGACCATGGGCAGGCCGGCCAGCGGGGCGCGGAAATACGGGATGGTGCTGCCCATGAGGCTGCCCAGGTAGACGGTGCGCAGATCGGGCCCGCCGAAGGTCACGCTGGCCATCCAGGGCGCCAGCGTGCCGCGGGCCTGCAGCATGTCTTCGGCCGTGAGGCAGCCCAGGGCGAAGTGGTCGAGCAGCCGCTGCGTGGCAGCGCTGTTGCCGTCGTCGAGCAGCACCTGCTTGTCGCCCTGGGGCGTGAGCGCGATGAGCTGGTCCACCATGACCAGGGTGCACCACAGGTTGCCGTGGCTGTCGAAGGCAATGCCATCGGGAAAGCCGCCCAGGTGCGTGGGCCCGAAGACCTCGCGCTCGGTCAGGGCCACGCCCTGCGCGCTCTCGGCCAGGCGCATGCGCGTGATGTGCGGGCCCGTGGTCTCGACGATGTAGAGCCACTCTTCGCGCGCATCGAGGCGGATCTCGTTGGTGAAGTGAAAGCCGTCGGCGACCACGCGCAGGCCATGCGCGTCGAGCACGGCGATGTAGCCGTCGCACACGCGCGAGCTGGCCGCCTGCGTCCAGGGGTTGACGCGCGTGGAGACGGTGATCCAGATGCGGTCCTTGCGGTCGCGCAGCACGAAGTTGACCTTGCCGATGGGCTGGCCGTCGATGCGCTCGTGCAGCACGCGCGTGTGGCCGTCGCGGTCCATGAGCTCCAGGCAGTCGGTGCCGAAGTTGGCGATGAGGATGTCGCCATGGGCGGCAAAGGCCAGGCCGTTGGGCAGCGTGCCGGTGGTGTACTTGTGCTCCAGCGCCGCGCTGCTGGCGCCGCCCGCCTGGGCGAAGCGCGCATCGGCCCGCTGGCCGATGAAGCGCTGGCTGCCGTCGGCGGCGATGCGCACCACGCCGCCGCGCGCATCGGCCGACCACAGCGTGCCGTCGGGCTCGGCCAGGATGCACTCGGGGCGCTGCAGGTCGTGGCCTATGGTGCGGATCTGCGCGCGGTCCACGGTGAAGCCGGACAGGGGGTTGGAATGCATGGCGTCAGCCTCCGGGGGTTCTGAGCAGCACCAGGCTGAGCTGCGGCACGAAGATGAGCAGCAGCAGCACGGCCAGCATCATGACGGTGAAGGGCATGGTGCCGCGGAAGATGTCGCCCAGCGTGATGCGCGGGTCCTGCAGGGTGCTCTTGATCACGTACACCGACAGGCCGAAGGGCGGCGTGAGCAGGCCGATCTCCACCGCCACCACGGTGACCACGCCGAACCAGATCAGGTTCATGCCGAACTGCTCGGCAATCGGCAGCATGAGCGGCAGCACGATGAGCAGGATGGACGAGGAGTCGATGATCATGCCCAGAACGATGATGAAGGCGATGTAGACCAGCAGAAAGCCCGTCGGCCCCAGGCCCAGCTGCGTCAGGGACTCCACCAGGAACTGCGGCATGCCCGACATGGCCAGCATGCGCGTGTAGATGGTCGCGCAGATGATGAGAAAGCTCACCGACACGGTGACATGGCCGGTCTCGGTCAGCACGCTCCACAGCGACCGCAGGTCGAGCTTGCGCCGCACCAGGGCGATGGCCAGCGCGATCGCCGCGCCCGTGGCCCCGGCCTCGGTGGCCGTGAAAAAGCCCGCATACAGCCCGCCCAGCACTGCGGCGATGAGCAGCACGCTGGGCAGCAGCTTGAGCACGAGCGTGCCCCAGGGCAGCAACTGCGCCTGCGTCACCGGCTGCGCCTGGCCGCCCAGGTACACCGTGTGCGGCCACAGCGTGGCCATGCACACGATGCCGATGGAATACGCCAGCGCCAGCACCAGGCCGGGCACGATGCCGGCGGTGAACAGGTCGCCCACCGACTGGTTGGCCAGGAAGCCGTACAGAATCATCAGCAGGCTGGGCGGGATGAGCATGCCCAGCACCGAGGAGCCCGCCACCACGCCCGCGGCAAAGCGCGGCTGGTAGCCAAAGCGCAGCATCTCGGGCACGGCCACGCGCGTGAACACGGCTGCCGAGGCGATGGAGATGCCCGTGATGGCCGCGAACACCGCGTTCGAGGCCACCGTGGCAATGCCCAGCCCGCCGCGCACGCGGCGCAGGAGCTGGTGCGCGACCTCGAAGGCGTCCTTGCCCACGTCGGCGCGCGCCACCAGAAAGCCCGTGAGCACGAACAGCGGCACCACGCCGAAGATGTGGCTGGCAATGGCGTCCTGGCTGGCCTGGGCCAGCAGGCTGGCGGCCACGCCCATGTCGCCGCGGATCAGCCACACGCCCACGAAGGACACCACGCCCAGCACCACGGCCACGTGCATGCCCGCCCAGATCAGGGCCAGCATCAGCAGCAGCGACAGGCTGGCGACCAGGATGGCGCTCATGCGGTCCTCCTGCGCAGCGCCTGCAGGCGGCGCAGGTCCAGCCAGGCGAGCAACACGAAGGTGAGGAGCGTGACCACCATGCCCACCAGCATGATCAGGCGCACCGGCCACACGGGCGCGGTGAAGTCGCCCAAAGCGCCCACGTATTCCTGGATGCGGATGGATTCCACCAGCGGCTCCCACGCCGCCCACAGGATCACGGCCATGAGCAGCGCGCCCGCCAGGTGGTAGAGCGCCTGCAGGAGCGCCGCCAGCCAGGGCGTGGTGCGCTTGAGCCGGTCGAGCAGCACGTCGGCGCGCGTCATGCGCCCGGCCGCCAGGGTGTCGGCCAACTGCAGGAAGACGATGCCCACGATGGACAGCGACACCAGCTCGGTGACGCCGCGCACGGGGTGGTTGAACAGCTCGCGGCCCAGCACGTCGGTGTTGATGAGCAGCATGAGCGCCACGATCCACAGCGTGCCCAGGGCGTTGAGCGCCTGCGTCAGGCGCGCAAAGCCGCCGGGCAGCGGCAGGCGATAGGAGTCCGGGGGCGCCGCGCCAGGCGCCATGGGCGGGGTGGGTGCCGACATGGGTGCGCGCTTACCGGGCCGCCCAGTCGCGCGCCGGCTGCGCGCCGGCCTTCCTGAGCCCGTTCATGAAGCCATGCAGCACCTGGTCGCCCGGCAGTCCCTTGGCCTGCAGGTCGGCGGCCCAGGTCTTGGCGATGGGCGGCAGCGTGTCGGCCCAGCGCGTGCGCTCGGCAGGGCTCAGCTCGCTGACCTTGGCGCCGGCCTCCTCCATCTTCTTGAGCAGCCCGGCGGCGGCGGCGGACTGCGCGGCGGCAAAGCGCTGGCTGTACTCGGCGCCCACTTCGCGCATCACCTTCTGCACCTCGGGCGGCAGCTTGTCGAAGCGCGCCCTGTTGATGGCCAGCCCCCCCGCGTACTGCGCGCCGAAGTTGACCTTGGTGACGTAGGGCGCGACCTCGTGCACCTTGGCGCCCCAGGCGCCCGTGGCAAAGGTGATGACGCCGTTGGACACGCCGGACTTGATGTCCTCGTAGTAGGTGTTGAGGTTGCCCGCCACGGCGACGGCGCCCGTGTCCCGGATCCAGTTGGCCGCGGGGCCGGGGGCGGTGATCTTCTTGCCCTTGAGGTCGTCCACCGACTTGAGGGGGAAGCTCGTCCAGATGTGGTAGGCGTCGAGCGCCGCGCCGCCCAGGTACACCAGGCCGCTCTTGCTCCAGGCCTGGCCCATGGCGGGAATGCTGGTCTGCATCTCGTTGACCACGCGCGTGACGGCGCCGATGTCGTCGGTGCCGAAGGGCGCGTAGTAGCTCACGTTCTGCGTGGGGAACTTGGCGGCCTCGAAGATGGTGCTCACGAAGCCCAGGTCGGCCACGCCGTCGCCGATGCCCTTGGACTCGGCGCCCAGCTTGATCAGGGTGCCGCCCCAGGCGCGCGTCCATTCGACCTTGTGCTTGCCGCCGGCCGCAGCCAGGCGCTTGTCCACCTCGGGGATGAAGAACTCGTCGACCAGCTTGACCCACAGGAACACCGGCGGGTGCCCGGCCGCAGCCGTGAGGCGGATGGTCTGCTGCGCGTGGGCGGGCGCAAGGGCCCCGGCAGCGGCCAGCAGCGCGGCGCTGGCGATCAGGCGGCGGGTCATCAACATGGTGCGATCTCCTGTAAGGGTGAGGGGGTGGGCGGCAGCACGGCCTGGATGCCGGCGGTGATGAAGTCGATGAGCAGCGGCTCGGCCGCGGCCTCGTTGGGCTGGTTCTGTCCCTGCGAGAGGCGCTCGACGCGGTAGTCCACCAGGTGGTGCAGCAAGGCGCCCATGGCGAACTGGTAGGCCCAGGCGGCGCGCGCGCGCGGCCAGTGCGGGTGCAACTGGTGCAGGGCGTCGATGAAGGCGTGCGCCATGGGGTCGAACATCTCGGCGAGCACGCGGTCGGTGTCGGGCGTGCGGTAGGCCAGCTCGCGCGCCACGAGCATGGCGTAGTACTCGCCCTCGCCGCTCGCGCGCAGCGCCAGCACCGGCGCCACAAAGGCCTGCACCACGCGGCGCAGCGGGGGCGGGGCACTGCCCGCCAGGGCCTCGTGCAGCAGCGCCAGGCGCTGCTCGATGGTCGGGCGCCAGTGCGCGAAGATGGCGTGGAACAGCTCGTGCTTGGCGCCGTAGTAGTAGCCCACCAGGGCCAGCGGCACGCCGGCTTCGGCGGCGATCTGGCGAATGGACACGGCGTGGTAGCCATGCTGGGCAAACAGCCTCTCCGCCGCCAGCAGAATGGCGGCCTTGCGGTCCGGGCGCGCGCCATCGTCCTGCGCGGCAGGAGCGTGGGCGGGGCGGACCAGGGCGGCAGGCATGGGCGCATTGAACAGTTGTTCAATAGCCTTGTACAAGCGTACAAACCCTAGGGCGGTGCGGTACGCGTCCCTGCGGTGGCGCGCCCCCTGGAGCCGCTGCTCAGCGCACGCGCGCCAGCAATTGCCCCGCGGCCAGCGGCGCGCCCGCATCCACCAGGCACTCCAAGGTGCCGGCCTGCGGCGTCGTGACGGTGGTTTCCATCTTCATGGCCTCCAGCACGGCGACGGCCTCGCCCGCCTGCACGGCATCGCCGCTGCGGCGGCGCCAGGCGACCAGGCTGCCCGCCAGCGGGGCGCGCAGCTCGCCAGCCCCCGGGCCCGTATCCGCCGCTGCCCGCGCGGGGGCCGCTGCGGCGCCCGGCGGTGCAGCCGCCGCGCAGGGCAGCGCCTGCCACAGCGGCGCCGGCAGGCCCAGGCGCACGCGCTTGCCGTCCAGCTCCACATCGAAGCGCCGCAGGGGCGCGGCGTCCTCAGGGCCGGGGCGCGCGGCGCTGTCCAAGCGCGCGACCATTTCGGTTTCTATCCAGCGCGTGTGCACGGCCAGCGGCCCATCCTGCGCAGTGAAGGCCGCGTCCTGCAGCAGCGCGCGGTGAAACGGCAGCACCGTGGCCACGCCCTCGACCTGGCACTCGGCCAGCGCGCGGCGCGCGCGCGCCAGGGCCTGCGCGCGCGTGGCGCCGGTGACGATGACCTTGGCCAGCAGCGAATCGAACGCGCCGGGCACGCTGCTGCCTGCGGCCACGCCGCTGTCGACGCGCACGCCGGGGCCGCTGGGCCACACCAGCTGCGTGATGCGCCCGGGCGTGGGCAGGTAGCCGCGCCCCGGGTCTTCGGCGTTGATGCGGAACTCGATGCTGTGGCCGCGCACGGGCGGCGTGTCGGTGAACGGCAGCGCCAGGCCATCGGCCATGCGCAGTTGCTCCAGCACCAGGTCCACGCCGCTGGTCTCCTCCGTGACCGGGTGCTCCACCTGCAGCCGGGTGTTCACCTCCAGAAACGACAGCTGCCCGCTGCGGCCGAGCAAGAACTCCACCGTGCCCGCGCCCACGTAGCCGGCGGCGGCGCAGATGTCGCGTGCCGCCTGGTGGATGCGGGCGCGCTGCGCCTCGCTCAGGAACGGCGCGGGCGCTTCTTCCACCAGCTTCTGGTGGCGCCGCTGCAGCGAGCAGTCGCGCGTGCCCAGCACCACCACCTGGCCCTGCCGGTCGGCCAGGACTTGCGCCTCGATGTGGCGCGGCCGGTCCAGGTATTGCTCCACATAGCATTCCCCGCGCCCGAACGCGGCCTGCGCCTCGCGCACGGCCGAGGCGTACAGCTCCTCCACCTCGTCCAGGTGCCAGGCCACCTTCAGCCCGCGCCCGCCGCCGCCATGGGCCGCCTTGATGGCCACGGGCAGGCCATGCCGGCGCGCAAAGGCCCGCACCTCGTCCACCCCCTGCACCGGGCCGGGCGTGCCCGCCACCAGGGGCGCACCCACCTGCAGCGCCACACGCCGCGCCGCCACCTTGTCCCCCAGGGCGGCCATGGCGGCAGGCGGCGGGCCGATCCAGACCAGGCCGGCATCGAGCACCGCCTGGGCAAAGTCGGCGCGCTCGGACAAAAAGCCGTAGCCCGGGTGCACGGCATCGGCACCGCTGCGCCGCGCGATGTGCAGCAGCTTGGCCATGTCCAGGTAGCTGTCTGCGGGGCGCTCGCCCTCCAGCGCCCAGGCCTCGTCGGCGGCCTGCACGTGCAGGGCCTGGGCGTCGGGGTCGGCGTAGACGGCCACGCTGTGCACGCCGTAGTCGCGGCAGGCGCGGGCGATGCGCACCGCCACCTCCCCGCGGTTGGCAATCAAGACCTTGCTGATCATGGGAACACCTCCTCCCAATAGGGCGCGATGACGCGAAAGCGCAGGCGCGCGCCCACCGGTATCTGCGCCGCCAGGCCCAGGTGGTGGCGGGCGACGGCGCCGATGACGGGGTAGCCGCCGGTGAGCGGGTGGTCGGCCAGGAACAGCACGGGCTGGCCGCTGGCGGGCACCTGGAGGGCGCCGGTGACGGTGCCCTCGCTCGGCAGCTCGTCCGTGCGGCAGCGCGGCAGGGGCTGGGCGCCCGCCAGGCGCAGGCCCACGCGGTTCGATTGCGCGGTGACCTGCCAGGGCTGCCCGGTGAGCAGCGCCAGGGCCTCGGGGGCGAACCAGTCGGTGCGCGGGCCCAGCAGCACATCGAGGGTGACGGTCTCGCCAGCGCGCGGCAGGGGCGCCGGCTCCGGCACCCCGGGCTGCACGGCCTGCAGTTGCCCGGCCGGCACGGCCTGCCCCACGGCCAGCCGCTGCCCGGCCTGCAGCGCAGGCGGACCGAGATGCGCCAGCGTGTCGGTGGCGCAACTGCCCAGCACCGGCTCCACCTGCCAGCCACCGCGCACGGCCACATAGCAGCGCACGCCGCTGGCGGGGGCGCCCAGGTGCAGGGTGTCGCCGTCGTCCAGCGCCACGCAGCCCTGGCCGGGCAGCGGCCAGGCGCGGCCCGCGGCATCGTGCAGCGTGAGGGGCGCCGGCGCGCCGCTGACGGCCAGCGTGGCGCGGCCGTGGCAGCGCAGTTGCAGGCCGCCCAGCAGGTTCTCCAGCACCGGCGCGCCGGCGGGGTTGCCCACCCGGCGGTTGGCCTGGCGCATGGCGGGCAGGTCCAGCGCGCCCGAGGCGGACACCCCCATGGCCGCCATGCCGTGGCGCCCGCCATCCTGCACCAGGGTTTGCAACCCGGGAGCTACGATTTCAATAGCTGCCTGCGCTTTATCCACGGGCGCTGGAGGCGTTTTTTGCTTCAAATCCGTGCGGGGCGGTCCGGGGTGCACGCGCGCCGCCCCGGCATCGCGGAACTGCACGCGAAAGCCCGGCTGCACATAGGCGGGCTCGGGGCGCTGCAAGTCCCACAGGGGCAGTTCGGTCACGCCAATGAGCTGCCAGCCGCCCGGGCTGGCCGCAGGGTAGACGGCGCTGAACGCGCCCGCCAGCGCCACTGCGCCCGCGGGCACGCGCGTGCGCGGCGTGCTGCGGCGCGGCAAGTCAAAGCTGGGGTGCCCCCCGGTCAGGTAGACAAACCCCGGCGCAAACCCGGCAAACGCGGCCTGCCAGGGCTGGCCGGTGTGCCGGGCAATCACTTCGGCCACGCTCACGCCCATAAGCTCGGCCACCTCGGGCAGGTCTGCGCCGGTGTAGTGCACCGGTATTTCCACCAGGCGGCCTGCCGCCTCGGGGTGGGCGGCCTGCGGCGCTTGCATCTGCACGGCGCAGGCATGCAGCTGCGCGGCCAGGGCGTGCGGCGCCACGGCCGTCGCGTCGAACTCCACCAGCAGGGTGCGCGCCGCAGGCACCACCGCGCGCACGCCCGGCAGGCTCTGGGCCTGCAGCCAGCGGTGCAGGGCCAGGGTGTGGGCCAGGTCGGGCAGCTCGGCGAGCAGGGCCTCGCTGCCCGCGGGCCGCACGCGCAGCAGGGGGCTGGGCAGCGCCGTGGCGGGCGTCATGCCGTGAACGCCCGCAGCACCACGCCCGCCTGCACGAGCCGCTGGCGCAGGCGCCGCGCCATCTCCACCGCGCCGGGGCTGTCGCCGTGCACGCAGATGGAATCGGCCTGCACGCGCACGCTGCGGCCGGTGATGGAGGGGATGGCACCCGTCTGCACCCAGCCGAGCATGCGCTGAGCCACGGCGTCGGCGTCGTGCAGCACGGCGCCGGGCAGGTGGCGCGGCACCAGCGTGCCGTCGTCGTGGTACGCGCGGTCAGCAAAGGCCTCGGCCACCACGGCGAGGCCGCGCTCGCGCGCGCGTGCGATGAGCGGCGAGCCCGCCAGCGCCAGCAGCGTGAGGCCGGGGTCCACGGCCAGCATGGCTGCGATCACGTCGTTGCCCTGGCGCTCGTCGTGCGCGATGGTGTTGTACAGCGCGCCGTGCGGCTTGACGTAGCGCACCCGCGTGCCCGCGGCCTGGGCCAGGCCTTGCAGCGCGCCGATCTGGTAGACCACATCGGCCACCAGCTCGGCGCTGGACGGCTGCATGGGGCGCCGCCCAAAGCCCACCAGGTCGGGGTAGGAGACATGCGCGCCCACGGCCACGCCGTGCGCGGCGGCGCCGCGCAGGGTCTGCAGAATGCCCGCGGGATCGCCCGCGTGGAAGCCGCAGGCCACGTTGGCGCTGGTGACGATGGCCAGCATGGCCGCGTCGTCGCCCATGCGCCAGGCCCCGTAGCCCTCGCCCAGATCGCTGTTGAGATCCATGGATGTCCCCCTCACCAAACCGGCCGGCGCGCCGGCGCCTGCACTGCTGCGCCACTATGCCAGCATCGCCGCCGCCCCGGCCCTGGGCGCCTGCGCCACTGCAGCATCAAAACCGGCGCTCCCCCTTGCGGGGCGAGCGCCGGCAGCTCTGTATTCAGGAGCGGCTCACATGCCCGAATAGTTCGGCCCGCCGCCGCCCTCGGGCGTGACCCAGACGATGTTCTGCGTCGGGTCCTTGATGTCGCAGGTCTTGCAGTGCACGCAGTTCTGCGCGTTGATCTGCAGGCGCTGGTCGCCGCCTTCGCCCACGAACTCGTACACCCCGGCCGGGCAGTAGCGGCTCTCGGGGCCGGCGTACTGCGCCAGGTTGATCCGCACCGGCACGCTGGCGTCCTTGAGCGTGAGGTGCGCCGGCTGGTTCTCCTCGTGGTTGGTGTTGCTGATGAACACGCTGGAGAGCCGGTCGAAGGTCAGCTTGCCGTCGGGCTTGGGGTAGTCGATGGGCTGGCACTGGCTGGCGGGCTTCAAGTACTCGTGGTCGGCCTTGTCGCGGTGCAGCGTCCAGGGCATGTGGCCGCGCAGCACGAATTGCTCGAAGCCGTTCATCAGCGTGCCCACGCTCAAACCGTACTTGAACCAGTTCTTGAAGTTGCGGTCCTTGTTGAGCTCGGTGTAGAGCCAGCTTTGCTCGAAGGCCTGGGGGTAGGCGCTGAGTTCATCGTGCTGGCGCCCGGCGGTGACGGCCTCGTACGCCGCCTCGGCCGCGAGCATGCCGGTCTTGATGGCGGCGTGGCTGCCCTTGATGCGGCTCACATTGAGGTAGCCCGCGTCGCAGCCGATGAGCGCGCCGCCCGGGAACACGGTCTTGGGCAGGGAGTTGAGGCCGCTGGCGTTGATGGCGCGCGCGCCATACGACAGGCGCTTGGCGGTGATTTCACCTTTATCGTTCTCGAAGTACCAGCGGATGTTGGGGTGGGTCTTCCAGCGCTGGAATTCCTCGAAGGGGCTCAGGTAGGGGTTGGTGTAGCCCAGGCCGGTGACGAAGCCCACGGCGACCTTGTTGCCCTCCAGGTGGTAGAGGAAGGCGCCGCCGTAGGTGTCGTTCTCCATGGGCCAGCCGGCGGTGTGCATGACGAAACCGGGCTGGTGCTTGGCGGGGTCGATCTCCCACAGCTCCTTGATGCCGATGCCGAAGCTCTGCGGGTCGCGCCCGGCGTCGAGCTGGTATTGGGCGATGAGCTGCTTGCCCAGGTGGCCGCGTGCGCCTTCGGCGAAGATGGTGTACTTGCCCAGAAGCTCCATGCCGAGCTGGAAGTTCTCGGTGGGCTCGCCGTCCTTGCCCAGGCCCATGTTGCCGGTGGCCACGCCCCGTACCGCAGGCACGCCCCCGTTGTCGGCGCCGTCTGTGTAGAGCACTTCGGCGGCGGCAAAGCCGGGGAAGATCTCCACGCCCAGGCTTTCCGCCTGCTCGGCCAGCCATTGGGTGACGGCGCCCAGGCTGACGATGTAGTTGCCGTGGTTGTGCGCAAACGGCGGCAGGAACATGTTGGGCACGCGAAAGGCCGAGCGCTCGCTCAGGAAGCTGTAGGCGTCGTCCGTGACCGGCTGGTTCAGGGGGGCACCCTTTTCCTTCCAGTCGGGGATGAGTTCGGTGAGCGCCTTGGGGTCCATGATGGCGCCCGAGAGGATGTGCGCGCCCGGCGTCGAGCCCTTCTCCAGCACCACGACGGAGATGTCCTGGCCTTTGTCTGCAGCCAGTTGCTTGAGGCGGATGGCCGTGGCCAGGCCCCCGGGGCCGCCGCCGACGATCACCACGTCGTATTCCATGGATTCGCGGGGACCGAACTGGGCGAGGATTTCTTCGTTTGTCATGGCGCTGCTCACACCCGCTCCAGGATGACGGCAATGCCCTGCCCCACGCCGATGCACATGGTGCACAGCGCGTAGCGCCCGCCCGTGGCGTGCAGGCGGTTGACCGCCGTGGTCGCCAGGCGCGCGCCCGAGGCTCCCAGCGGGTGGCCCAGCGCGATGGCGCCGCCCCAGGCGTTGACGCGTTCGTCGTCGTCCTTCAGGCCCAAGAGGCGCAGCACCGCCAGGCCCTGCGCGGCGAAGGCTTCGTTGAGTTCGATGACGTCGATCTGCTCCAGGCTCAGGCCGGTGAGCGCCAGCACTTTCTGCGTGGCCGGCGCCGGGCCTATGCCCATGATGCGCGGGGCCACACCGGCCGTGGCCATGCCGACGATGCGCGCCTTCGGCACCAAGCCGTTCTGGGCGGCGCTGGCTTCGCTCGCCAGCAGCAGGGCGCAGGCGCCGTCGTTCACGCCCGAGGCGTTGCCGGCGGTGACGCTGCCGTCCGGGCGCACGACGCCCTTGAGCTTGGCCAGGGCTTCGAGGCTGGTCTCGCGCGGGTGTTCGTCCTGGCTGACGACGATGGCGTCACCCTTCTTCTGGGGGATGGTGACGGGGGTGATTTCACGGGCCAGGTGGCCGGCCTTCTGTGCGGCGACGGCCTTGAGCTGGCTGGACAGGGCCATGCGGTCCTGGGCTTCGCGTTCGATCTTGTATTCGACGGCGACGTTCTCGGCGGTCTCGGGCATGGAGTCCACGCCGTACTTTTCCTTCATCCGCTGGTTGATGAAGCGCCAGCCGATGGTCGTGTCATACACGGCGTTGGCGCGCGAGAAGGCGGATTCCGCCTTGGGCATGACGAAGGGGGCGCGGCTCATGCTTTCCACGCCGCCGGCGATCATGAGGCCGGCTTCGCCGGCCTTGATGGCGCGCGCGGCCGTGCCCACGGCGTCCAGGCCCGAGCCGCACAGGCGGTTGATGGTGGCGCCGGGCACTTCCAGCGGCAGGCCCGCGAGCAGGCTGGCCATGTGGGCGACATTGCGGTTGTCTTCGCCCGCCTGGTTGGCGCAGCCGTAGAGCACGTCGGTGATGCCCTCCCAATCGACATGGGGGTTGCGCGCCATGAGGGCGCGCAGGGGGATGGCGGCGAGGTCGTCGGTGCGCACGCTGGAGAGCGCGCCGCCGTAGCGGCCGATGGGGGTGCGGATGGCGTCGCAGATGAAGGCTGGGGTCATGGTGTCTCCTTGGATGCTATGGGTGTCAATGCGCGCGCCCCAGCGCGATGAAGCGCGCCAGGTGGTGGTCCTCGTCGCCGAACTGGTGGTCCACCATGACCAATCGCTTGGCGTAGTGCGACAGGGGCAGTTCCCAGGTCATGCCGATGCCGCCGTGCAACTGGATGCTCTCCTCGGCCACCAGGGCGCCGATGCGGCCGATGGTGACCTTGGCGGCCGACAGCGCGCGTTCGCGCTCGGTGCGGTCCGTGCTGTCGATGGCCGCCGCCGCGTTGATGACCGCCGAGCGCGCCTGCTCCACTTCCAGCAGCAGGTCGGCCATGCGGTGCTGCAGGGCCTGGAAGCTCCCGATCGGCACGCCGAACTGCTTGCGCGTCTGCAGGTATTCGAGCGTGTTCGCCTTGGCCACCTCCATGGCACCCAGGGCCTCGGCGCACACGGCCAGGATGCCCCAGCCCACCGCACGCTCCAGCGTGGCGAAGCCCTGGCCTTCCGCGCCCAGCAGGGCCTCCGGGCCCACCTGCACGTTGTTCAGGGTGATCTCGGCGGCATGGCCGCCGTCGATGCGGCCATAGCCCCGGCGCGTCAGGCGCGCGCCATCGCCGGGCACGAGGAACAGCGAGATGCCCTCCTCGCTGTCCACCCCGCCCGAGGTGCGGGCCGACACCAGCAGCAATTGCGCCTGATCACCCTGCACCACCACGGCCTTCTGGCCCGTGAGCAGCCAGCCATCGCCATTGCGCACGGCGCGGGTCTCCACGCGCGAGAGCGCATAGTGCGATCCGGGTTCATCGTGCGCCAGCGCGGCCACGGTGCTGCCGTCGATCAGGCCGGCGATGCGCTCCTTCTGCGCGGCGGTGCCCGCAGCACCCAGCGCCCGGCCCACCACCAGCGCGCCCAGGAAGGGCTCGACCACCAGGCCGCGGCCCAGGGCCTCGAAAACGACCGCGATGTCAAAGCCCGCGCCGCCAAAGCCGCCATCGGCTTCAGGGAACAGCGCGCCAATGGCGCCCAGCTCGGCGAACTGCGCCCACAGCGCGGCGTCCATGCCGGTGTCGCCGTAGGCGACGCGGTTGCGGGTTTCGATGCCGACCTGTTCGGCCACGAAGCGGTTCAGGGTGTCCGCCAGCATGCGGCGGTCTTCGGTGTGTTCAAAGTTCATCGCGGCAACCTCACAGGCCCAAGATCATTTTCGAAATGATGTTCTTCTGGATTTCATTGGAGCCGCCGAAGATCGACAGCTTGCGGTAGTTGAAGTAGTTGGCCGCGGCCGTGGCGGCCTCCTTGGGGCCCACGGGCGCTTCCGTATAGCCGGCGTACTGCGCTTCCTCGATGAAAGGCAGCGCATAGGGGCCCATGGCGCGGCGGATCAGCGAGAGGATTTCCTGGCGGATCTCGGTGCCGCGGATCTTCAGCATGGAGCTTTCCGCGCCCGGCACGCCGCCACCGGCCACGGCGGCGATCACGCGCAGGTTGGTGGTCTTCATGTTCTCCAGGTCGATCTCGACCTGGGCCATGCGCGCGGCGAACAGCGGGTCCTGGTCCAGCGGCTTGCCGTTCTTGTGCACCTTGGCAGCGATCACCTTGAGCTTGGCCAGTGCCGCCACGCAGAAGCCCACGCCGGCGATGCCGGTGCGCTCGTAGGTCAGCAGGTACTTGGCGTAGGTCCAGCCCTTGTTCTCCTCGCCCACGAGGTTCTCCACGGGCACCTTCACGTCGGTGAAGAACACCTCGTTGACTTCCTGGTCGCCGTCCAGCGTGCGGATGGGGCGCAGCTCCACGCCAGGCGTCGTCATGTCCACCAGCAGGAAGCTGATGCCCGACTGCGCCTTGGCCTCGCGGTCGGTGCGCACCAGGCAGAAGATCATGTTGGCGTGCTGACCCTGGGTGGTCCAGGTCTTCTGGCCGTTGACGATGTAGTGGTCGCCCGTTGCGTCCGTGACTCGCACCGCCGTCGTCTTGACCGAGGCCAGGTCCGAGCCCGCGCCGGGCTCGGAATAGCCCTGGCACCACCAGTCCTCACCACTCAGGATGCGCGGCAGCCAGTATTGCTTCTGCGCTTCGTTTCCGAACTTGATGAGCACCGGGCCCAGCATGTTCACGCCGAAGGGCACGATGCGCGGGCCGCCGGCCAGCGCGCACTCGGTGTCGAAGATGAATTTCTGCACGGCACCCCAGCCCGGGCCGCCGTATTCCTGGGGCCAGTGGTTGGCGAGCCAGCCGCGTTCGTTGAGGATGGCGTGCCATTCCTCCTGATCGGCTTTGGACAGGCGTTGCCCGGCCTTGACCTTGTCGGAAATGCGCTTGGGCAGCTTGTCTTTCAGGAAGGCCTGGACTTCCTCGCGGAAGGCCTGCTCTTCGGGGGTGAATTGGAGATCCATGCGTGGGTGCCTCGTGTCAATGCTTGATTTTTGATAGCTGCTTGCGCTTGATTTCATTGGGTTTCAGCCTCTTTTCATGCTGAAACCCCTGTCAATCAAGCGCCGCCAGCTCCTGTTTTTGAATCAGACGGCCTTGTTCAGGCTGTCGAAATTGCGACCCTCGGCCACCAGCTTTTCCAGCAGCGGCGCGGGCTTCCAGAACAGCGGGTCTTCCTGGGCGAACTCCCGCAGGTCGGCCAGCACCTGGGGCAGGCCCACCATGTCGGCGTACTTCATCGGGCCGCCCCGGTGGCGCGGGAAGCCATAGCCCGACAGGAAGGTCACGTCCACGTCGAGCGGGCGCAGGGCGATGCCCTCTTGCACCACCTTGGCGCCTTCGTTGACCATGGCGGCCATGTAGCGGCGCATGATTTCCTCGGGCGTGAATTGGCGCGGCGTGACACCCTTCTTCGCGCGCTCGGCGTCCACGATGGCCAGGACCTCGGGGTCGGGCTGGCCTGCACGCGAACCCTGCGGGTAGAGATAAAACCCGCGTCCGGTCTTCTGGCCGAACCAGCCGCGCTCGCAGATGCGGTCGGCCACCTCGACATAGCGCGCCTTGGGGGCGCCCGATGCCAATGCTGCGGCACGGCGCCGTTTGCGCGTGGCCCAGCCGATGTCGCCACCGGCCAGGTCGGTCACCTGGAACGGCCCCATGGCAAAGCCAAAGCCGCGCACGGCCTCGTCGATCTCGTAGGGGCTGGCACCGTCTTCCAGAAGAAAGTCGGCGGCCTGCTTGTACACGGCCAGGATGCGGTTGCCGATGAAGCCGTCGCACACGCCGGCGCGCACGGGGACCTTCTTCATGCGCTGGGCCAGCGCGAAGGCCGTGGCCACCACGTCCGGACTGACCCGCGCGGGCACCACGATCTCCAGCAGCTTCATGATGTGGGCCGGGCTGAAGAAGTGCAGGCCGATCACGTCCTGCGGGCGGCCCGTGACGGCGGCGATGGCGTCGATGTCGAGGTAGGAGGTGTTGGTGGCCAGCACGGCGCGCGGCTTGCACACGCGGTCGAGCTCCTGGAACACGGCCTTCTTGACCTCGATGTCCTCGAACACGGCCTCGATCACCAGGTCCACGTGGGCGATGTCGTCGTACGAGGTGCTGGGGGTGTAGCGCGCCATAGTGGCGGCCTTGGCCTCGGGGGTCATGCGGCCCTTGGCGATCAGGCCGTCATAGACCTTCTCGACATTGGCCTGGCCGCGCGCGATGGAATCCTGATCGCGCTCGACCATGGTTACCCGCAGGCCCGCATCCAGCGCCGACACGGTGATGCCCGCGCCCATGGTGCCGCCGCCGATCACGGCGATGGCGGCAACGGGGCGCGGCGCGGCGGCGCTGGCCTCGGGGATGTTGGCGGCTTCGCGCTCGGCAAAGAGGGCATGGGCCAGGCCCTGGGATTGCAGGCTGTCGGCACTGGCCTCGGCTTCGATGCTCATGCAAGGTTCTCCGGTCACTGATGGGATGAGCGATTGTTGTGCCGACAAACAATCTTGACAATTACATGAACCATTGACAGACTGTCAAAAGTTTTTATACAAACCCCATGGATCTGACCTCCCTGACGCTGCTGGTGGAAATCATCGACGCCGGCAACCTGAGCCAGGCCGCGCGCAAGCTCAAGATGACGCGCGCCAACGTCAGCTACCACCTCAACCAGTTGGAGAAGTCGGTGGGCGTGCAACTGGTGCGCCGCACCACGCGCCGCGTGGAGCCCACCGAGGTGGGCCTGCGCCTGGTCGAGCACGGCCGCAACATCCAGAACGAGATGCTCGCCGCGCGCGAGACCATCACCACCCTGGGCCAGGGCCTGCAGGGCCGCGTGGGCCTGAGCGTGCCCAGCGGCTACGGGCAGATGGTGATGTCGGACTGGCTGATCGAGTTCAAGCGGCTCTACCCCGGCATCGTGCTCGACGTACTGTTCGAGAACCGCGCCGACAACCTGCGCGACGAGGTGGACATCGCCATCCGCGTGATGCCCGAGCCGCCGCCCGCGTTGGTGGCGCGCGAGCTGGGGCCGGTGCGCTACCTGGCCTGCGCCTCGCGCGGCTTCGCGCGGCAGCATGGTCTGCCCCAGTCGCTGGAGCAGTTGCGCACCACGCCGCTGATCACCTCGGGCGTCGTGGGCCGGCAACTGCGCCTGCGCGCCTACCGGGGCGAGGAGCGGCAGGAGGTGATGCTCGAGCCCACGCTGATCTCCGAGCATTTCCCCTTCCTGCGCCAGGGCATCCTCGCCGGCCTGGGCCTGGGGCTGGTGCCCGACTACGTGGTCGCGGACGCCATCGCCTCGGGCGAGGTGCTGACCACGCTGGACTCCTGGCGGCTGAGCATCTTCGGCACGCGCCTGTACCTGCTCTACATGCCGGGCCGCTACCAGACGCACGCCGTGCGCACCTGCATCGACTTCCTGCTCGACAAGGCGCGCGCCCGGCCCGCCGCCTGAGCCCGCTCAGCCCCCCTCCCCGTCCGTCTCGCGGCCGCCGCCCTGGGCGTTGTCGATGCGCTGCATGTTCTCCAGCAGCTTGAGCAGGTAGTGCAGGGTGTGGGCGATGTCGTTCACGGAAAAGCCCGTGAGCGTGTCCTCGTAGTAGGCAAAGATCTTGGGCTGCGCATCCACCTGCCACACGCGCCGGCCGGTCTCGGTCATGGTGATCAGGCGCGAGCGGCGGTCGCGCGGGTCGGGCGCCAGGCCCACGTGGCCGTCGCGCTCCATGCGGCTGATCACGCCCGAGAGGTTTTGCCGGCTCACCATCAGGTAGCGCGCCAGATCCCCCACGCTCATGCCCTCGGCCGCCTGCGGCCGCGACAGCGCCCCCAGCACCGCCCATTGCTGCGTCGTCAGCCCGTCGGCCTCTATGGCCCGGGAGCCTGTTTTATGCAACATGTTTGCGCATTGATAGAGGCGAAAGAAGACCCGATTCGCCAGATCCATGCGTGTAGTGCTTTCATTTTTCATAGGGAAAACCATAGGTTTCACAAAAACCGACGCCTACCCCCTTGCAAGCGCCGACCGATAATATGACAATATCTTTACTTAATTGCCCACCAGACGCAAGGCGGGCGAACCCGAAGATAACAACTTCGCAGACCTTGGAGTAAGCCATGCAGAGATACGAGAACAAAACAGCCATCGTGACCGGCGGCGGCGGCGGCATCGGCGGCGCCACAGCGCGCCGCCTGGCGGCCGAAGGTGCCCGAGTGGCGGTGTTCGACATGAACCTGGCGGCTGCCGAGCAGGTGGCTGCCGGCATCCGTGCGGCCGGCGGCCAGGCCGCCGCCTTCCCGTGCGACATCACCGACCGCGCCCAGGTGGACGCGGCCGTGGCCGCCACCCAGGCGCAACTGGGCCCCGTGGCCGTGCTGGTGAACAACGCCGGCTGGGACATCTTCAAGCCCTTCGTCAAGACCGTGCCCGCCGAGTGGGACAAGCTCATCGCCATCAACCTGACCGGCGCGCTGCACATGCTGCACGCCGTGCTGCCGGGCATGGTCGAGCGCGGCTATGGCCGCCTCGTGAACGTGGCGTCGGACGCCGCGCGCGGCGGCTCCTCGGGCGAGGCCGTGTACTCGGCCTGCAAGGGCGGCCTGGTGGCCCTGTCCAAGACCCTGGCGCGCGAGCATGCGCGCCACGGCATCACCGTCAACGTGGTGTGCCCCGGCCCCACGGACACCGCCCTGCTCGCCGGCGTGGCCGAGGGCGCGCGCGACCCGGCCAAGCTGATCGAGGCCTTCAAGAGCGCCATCCCCCTGGGCCGCCTGGGCCAGGGCGACGACCTGGCCTCGGCCATCGCCTTCATGGGCAGCGACGACGCCAGCTTCGTCACCGGCCAGGTGCTCAGCGTGTCCGGCGGCCTGACCATGCACGGCTGACCGCTCCCCATACCCCTCTCTGGAGAAAAACATGCAATTCGAAGACATCCTGTACGAAGTGAAGAACGGCGTGGCCTGGATCACCATCAACCGCCCGGACAAGATGAACGCCTTTCGCGGCACCACCTGCGACGAGATCATCAAGGCGCTGAACAAGGCCGGCTATGACCGCACAGTGGGCTGCATCGTGCTGGCCGGCGCGGGCGAGCGTGCCTTCTGCACCGGCGGCGACCAGTCGGCCCACGACGGCAACTACGACGGGCGCGGCACCATCGGCCTGCCCATGGAGGAACTGCACACCGCCATCCGCGACGTGCCCAAGCCCGTGATCGCGCGCGTGCAGGGCTTTGCCATCGGCGGCGGCAACGTGCTGTGCACGATCTGCGACCTGACCATCTGCTCGGACAAGGCCATCTTCGGCCAGGTGGGCCCCAAGATGGGCTCGGTGGACCCCGGCTACGGCACGGCCTTCCTGGCCCGCGTGGTGGGCGAGAAGAAGGCGCGCGAGATTTGGTACCTGAACAAGCGCTACTCGGGCGAGGAAGCCGTGGCCATGGGCCTGGCCAACATCTGCGTGCCGCACGAGCAGCTCGACGCCACCGTGCAGGAGTGGGCCGAGACCATTTGCGAGCGCAGCCCCACGGCCATCGCCATCGCCAAGCGCAGCTTCAACATGGACACCGCCCACCAGGCCGGCATTGCGGGCATGGGCATGTACGCGCTCAAGCTGTACTACGACACCGAAGAGTCGCGCGAGGGCGTGAACGCGCTCAAGGAAAAGCGCAAGCCCGAGTTCCGCAAGTACGCCAAATAAGCACGGGAGCCCTGGCGATGAACCCGAACCCCTACATCAACGAAGACCTGCAGGCGCTGGCCGAAACCGCCCGCCGTTTTGCCGAGGAGCGCGTGAAGCCCGGCTTTCTGGAGCGCGACCGCACCCGCGACCTGGACCGCGTGCTGCTGCGCGAGATGGGCGCCCTCGGGTTCATCTGTCCCGAGCTGCCCGAGCAGTTCGGCGGGCTGGGCATGGGCTGCCTGGCCGCCGGCGTGATCCACGAGGAAATCGCCCGCGCCGACCTGAGCTTTTCCTACCTGAACCTGCTGGCCTCGCTCAACGGCCAGATTCTCTCGCGCTACGGCGACCCGCAGGTGGTGGGCCCATGGCTGCAAAAGCTCACCGCCGGGCAAGCGATCTGCGCCATCGCCCTGACCGAGCCGCGCGGTGGCTCGGACGCCGCCAACCTGCGCCTGAAGATCGAGCGCGACGGTGACTTCTACGTCATCAACGGCGAGAAGACCTCCATCTCGGCCGCCGACCAGGCCGACATCGCCGTGGTCTTCGGCCGCACCGGCAGGCCCGAGGACGGCGCCCACGGCGTGACCGCGCTGCTCGTGCCCATGGACACCCCGGGCCTGACCACCAACCGCTTCGACTGCCACGGCCAGCGCGCCATCGGGCGCGGCTCCATCTTCTTCGAGAACGTGCGCGTGCCCGTGAGCCACCGCCTGGGCGACGAGAACAAGGGCTTCGTGCAGGTGATGCACGGCTTCGACTTCTCGCGCTCGCTCATCGGCCTGCAGTGCCTGGCCGTGGCGCGCGTGGCGCTCGAAGAGACCTGGCAGTACATCACCGAGCGTCAGGCCTTCGGCCAGCCGCTATCAAGCTTCCAGGGCGTGACGCACCCGCTCGCGCAGTACGACACCGAGGTCGAGGGCGCGCGCCTCCTGTGCCTGCAGGGCCTGTGGCTCAAGGACCAGGGCCTGCCGCACACCGCCGAGGCCGGCATGGCCAAGTGGTGGGGCCCCAAGCTGGCCTACGACGTGATCCACCAGTGCCTGCTGTGCTTCGGCCACGGCGGCTACGACCGCGGCCCCATGGAGCAGCGCCTGCGCGACGTGCTGGGCTTCCAGATCGGCGACGGCACGGCGCAGATCATGAAAACCATCATCGCCCGCGCCCGCGCCGGCCGCAAGTTCGTTCCCGCCTGAAAAAAATCATAGCGGCTCACGCTCTCTGCGCAAGGGTTTTCGTATGAAAACATGCAGAAACCCTTGTACAGCAAGCGCCAGCAGCTCCTATTTTTGATAAAGACACCCGGAGACACACCATGCATTTCGACGCCATCCTGCTGCCCCCGCGCCGCGCGCACATGATCGCCAAGGGCCTCTGGCACGACCGCACCATCAACGACGACCTGGACGCCTGCCTCGCCGCCTGCCCCGACAAGCTGGCGCTGACGGCGCTGCGCGTGGAGACGGGCGAGCTGCGCCGCTTCACCTACCGCGAACTGGTGCGCATGGCCGACCGCATTGCCGTGGGCCTGACGCGCCTGGGCGTGGGCCGCAACGACATCGTCGCCTGCCAGTTGCCCAACTGGTGGCAGTTCACGCTGACCTACCTGGCGTGCTCGCGCATCGGCGCGGTGATGAACCCGCTGATGCACATCTTCCGCGAGCGCGAACTGTCCTTCATGCTGCAGCACGGCGAGGCCAAGGTCATCATCGCGCCCAAGGTGTTCCGGGGGTTCGACTTCGAGCAGATGATCACCGCCCTGCAGCCCAGCCTGCCCCACCTGCAGCACGTGGTGGCCGTCGATGGCACGGGCGCCAACAGCTTCGAGGCGCTGCTCAGCGGCCCGGAGTGGGAAAACGCCCCCGACGCGCAGGACATCCTCACGCGCAGCCGCCCCGGCCCGGACGACGTGACGCAGCTCATCTACACCTCGGGCACCACGGGCGAGCCCAAGGGCGTGATGCACTCGGCCAACACGGTGATGGCCAACATCATCCCCTACGCCCAGCGCCTGCACCTGGGCAGCGAGGACGTGGTGCTCATGGCCTCGCCCATGGCGCACCAGACCGGCTTCATGTACGGGCTGATGATGCCCATCATGCTCCAGGCCAGCGCCGTGCTGCAGGACATCTGGGAGCCCCAGAAGGCCATCGAACTCATCCGCAATGAGCACGTGAGCTTCACCATGGCCTCCACCCCCTTCCTCACCGACCTGGCGCGCACCGTGGCCGCGGACGTGCAGGCCGGCGGCGCCGGCGTGCCCTCCCTGCGCACCTTCCTGTGCGCGGGCGCGCCCATTCCCGGGCCGATGGTCGAGCAGGCGCGCAGCGCGCTGGGCGCCAAGATCGTCTCGGCCTGGGGCATGTCGGAGAACGGCGCCGTGACGCTCACGCTCCCGGAAGACCCGGACGAGCGCCCGGCCTCCACCGACGGCTGCCCCCTGCCCGGCGTGGAAGTCAAGGTGGTGGACGGCGACGGCAAGACCCTGCCCCCGGGCGAGCCCGGGCGCCTGCTGCTGCGCGCCTGCTCCAACTTCGGCGGCTACCTCAAGCGCCCGCACCTCAACGGCACGGACGCCGACGACTGGTTCGAGACCGGCGACCTGGCGCGCATTGACGCGCAGGGCTACATCCGCATCACCGGGCGCAGCAAGGACGTGATCATCCGCGGCGGCGAGAACATTCCGGTCGTCGAGATCGAGTCCCTGCTCTACCGCCACCCCGCCGTGGCGCAGGCGGCCATCGTCGCCTACCCCGACGAGCGCCTGGGCGAACGCGCCTGCGCCGTGGTGGTGCTCAAGGCCGGTGAAACGCTGGACCTGCCCACGCTGGTGGACTACCTCAAGGCGCAGAAGGTGACGCTGCAGTACATCCCCGAGCGCCTGGAGATCCTCGACGCCATGCCCGCCACGCCGTCCGGAAAGATCCAGAAGTTCAAGCTGCGCGAGCTGATGCGCCAGGCCTGAGCGGAGCACAGCATGACGCACAGCACGATCCAGGTGCAGGCGCAGGGCCGGGTGGGCTGGATCACCCTCCACCGCCCGCGCCAGCTCAACGCCCTCAACGACGCCCTGATGGACGAACTGGGCGCGGCCCTGCGGGCCTTCGATGCCGACCCCGGCATCGGCGCCATCGTCATCACGGGAAGCGACAAGGCCTTTGCCGCCGGGGCCGACATCGAGGCCATGGCCGATTGGACGTTCATGGACGTCACCGCGGGCCAGTTCATCACACGCAACTGGGAAGCCATCCGCAGCGTGCGCAAGCCCGTGATCGCCGCCGTGGCCGGCTACGCCATGGGCGGCGGCTGCGAGCTGGCGCTGGCCTGCGACGTCATCGTGGCGGCCGAGTCGGCGCGCTTCGCCCTGCCCGAGATCAAGCTCGCCATGCTGCCCGGCGCGGGTGGCACGCAGCGCCTGCCGCGCGCCATCGGCAAGGCCAAGGCCATGGACATGTGCCTCTCGGCCCGCATGCTCGACGCGCAGGAGGCCGACCGCTACGGCCTGGTCTCGCGCGTGGTGCCCGACGCCGGGCTGCTGGAGCAGACCCAGGCGCTGGCGGCGCAGATCGCGTCGTATTCGCTGCCGGCGCTGGTGGCGATCAAGGAGTCGGTGAACCGCGCCTGGGAAAGCCCGCTGAGCGAGGGCATCCTGTTCGAGCGCCGCGCCCTGTACGGCCGCTTTGCCAGCCACGACGCCCATGAAGGCATGCACGCCTTCCTGGACAAGCGCACACCCGCCTTCGAGCACCGCTGAGGCGGTGGTTGGCCCCTGTGGAATTTGAGGTGTTTGATGCCGTTTCGCCAGTAAAACCAAGCGCCATAAGCTACTAAAACAATAGCAAAAGGTGCCGGCAGCCGCTGCATGAACGGCAGGCCACGGCACCAGGAGACAAAGACATGCTGACGATCCATCTCTTCAACGGGTTGGTGTACGGCGCCCTGCTCATCGTGATGAGCTCGGGCCTGGCGCTGATCTACGGCCTGCGCCGCGTGGTGAACTTCGCCCACGGCGCGCTCTACATGCTGGGGGCCTACCTGGGCTTCTCGGTGGCGCAGCACAGCAACTTCTGGGTGGCGCTGCTGGTGGCGCCCGCCATCATGGCGGTGGTGGGCGTGCTGCTCGACCGCTACGGCTTTCGCCTGCTGCAGGACCGCGAGCCGCTCAACGTGATGCTGGTGACCTTCGGCCTGCTGCTCATCCTGGAGGACCTGGTGGTCTTCATCTGGGGCAAGGCCAACCTGTCGCTGTTCACGCCCGAGCTGCTGAACTTCTCGGTCAGCCTCTGGGGCAACGAGGTGCCGGCCTACCGGCTCGGCGTGATCGCGGTGGGCGCGGCGGTGGCCCTGGGGCTGACGCTGTGGCTGCGCTTTTCCCGTGTGGGCCTGTTCGTGCGCGCGGCCAGCACCGACCCGGTGACCACCTCCATGCAGGGTGTCAACACCGATGCGCTGAGCGCCGCCGTGGTGGGCCTGGGCAGCGCGCTGGCCGGCCTGGCCGGTGTGGTGGCGGGGCCCTTTCTGTCGCTGTCGCCGCACATGAGCTCGGACGTGCTGATCGACTCCTTCGTGGTCGTGGTGATCGGCGGCCTGGGCTCGCTGGCCGGGGCCTTCATCGCCGCGCTGCTGCTCGGAATGATGCAGGCCGTGGGCGCCGTGTACCTGCCGGAGGTGTCGGTGCTGCTGCCCTTCATTTTCATGATCGCCATCCTGGTCTGGAAGCCCTCCGGGCTGGCCGGCAGCCGCACCTGACCGCCGAGGGAGACACACATGGAACTCATGCGCACCGGCGCCTTCACGCTCCTGGCCCTGCTGGCCGGGGCGGCCATCATGCTGCTGACCACCTCCAGCAGCCTCCTGGGCATGTTCACGCAGGCCGTCATCTACGCCATCTTCGCCCTGGGCGTGGGCGTGCTGCTCAAGCAGAACGGCCTGGTCAGCTTTGGCCACGCGCTGTTCTTCGGCGCGGCGGGCTACGGCATGGGCGTCGTCCTGGCGCTCGACTGGATGCCGGCCGAGTGGGCCCTGCTGGCCGTGCTGCTGGCGATCGGCGTGCTGGCCTTTCTCATCGGCCTGGTCATCGTGCGCGTGCCGGGCATTGCGTTCGGCATGCTGACGCTGGCCATCGGCCAGATGGCCTACCTGCTGGCCTCGCGCGCCCGGGGCCTGACCGGCGGCGCCGACGGCATGAGCGTGAACTGGCCCGCCACCCTGTTCGGCCTGCCGCAGTCGGTGCTGCTCAAGCCGGCCACGCTGTTCATGATCGCCTGGGTGCTGATGGTGCTGGTGACCGTGGCGCTGCTGCTGATCCTGCGCACGCGCTTTGGCGCCATCACCGAGGCCATCCGCGACAACGAGGAGCGCGCCCGCTTCATCGGCTTCACCACCACCGTGCCGCGCGCCCTGGTGTATGCGCTGTCGGCCATGGTCACGGGCATCGCCGGGCTGCTGTCGGTGTTCAACACGGGTTTCGTCTCGCCGGAGAACCTGCACTGGAGCGTCTCGGCCATCACGCTGCTGATGGTGGTGGTGGGCGGCTTCAAGAAGGCCCTGGGGCCCATCGTGGGTGCCATCCTGTACTTCCTGTTCAAGGACCTGCTGGGCGAGTACGCCACGCATTCGATGGCGATCTTCGGGGCGATCCTGATCCTGGTCATCGTGTTCGCGCCCGATGGCGTCCTCGGCGCGGCGCAGCGGCTGCTCAAGGGCCACAAGGCCCGGGGCATGCATCCTGCCGGCGGCCACTGAGCGCACGGCGCCAAGGAGACCGACATGAATCCCTACGTGCTTGAAGTGCAGGACGTGGCCATCCACTACGGCGGCGTCAAGGCGCTGGACGGGGTGGGCCTCACCCTGGAAAAGGGCCAGATCCGCGGCCTCATCGGCCCCAACGGGGCGGGCAAGTCCACCGTCATCGACGCCATCACCGGCCGCCGGCGCCTCACGCGCGGCACGGTCCTGCTGGATGGCGAGGACGTGAGCCACCTGGGCGCCGTCGAGCGCCGCCAGCGCGGCCTCTCGCGCAGCTTCCAGCGCACCAGCATCTTCGGCGGCATGCCGGTGCGCAAGCAGGTGGAGCTGGCGTCCTACAAGATGGGCGTGCCCGACCCCGGCGCCGATGCCGACGCCGTGCTCGAGGAGCTGGACCTGGCCCGCCTGAGCCATGCCATCGCCGAAGACCTGGGCTACGGCGAGCAACGCCGCCTGGACCTGGCCCTGGCCCTGGTGGGCCGGCCCAAGCTGCTCATGCTCGACGAGCCCATGGCCGGCCTGTCGGTGAAGGAGTCGATGGACCTGGCGCAGCACCTGCGCACGATGACCGCGCGCTGGGACGTCTCGGTGCTGCTGGTGGAGCACGACATGGATGTGGTGTTCGGCATTTCGGACGCCGTCACCGTGTTTGAACTCGGCCGCGTCATCGCCAGCGGCGAGCCGGCCGCCGTGCGCGCCGATCCGCGGGTGCGCGAAGCCTACCTGGGGAGTGCCGCATGAGCGCCTTGTTGAACCTGCATGGCGTCCATGCCTTCTATGGCGCGGCCCACATCCTGCACGGCCTGGGCCTGCATGTGAACGCGGGCGAGCGCGTGGCGCTCATCGGCCGCAACGGCGTGGGCAAGACCACGGTGGTCAACACCATCCTCGGGCTGGCGCAGATGCGCGCCGGGGCCCTCCAGTTCGGCGGCGTGACGATGCAGCGCCCCCGGCCCTACATCGCCGCCCAGCACGGCATCGTCGTCGTGCCGCAGGGGCGGCGCATCGTGGCCAATCTGACGGTGGAGGAGAACCTGCTCCTGGGCGCCGCCACGGGCCGCAAGGGGCCGTGGACCGTGCCCGCGATCTACCAGCTCTTCCCCATCCTGCAGGAACGCGCCCACACGCCGGGCACGGCGCTGTCGGGCGGGCAGCAGCAGATGCTGGCCGTGGGCCGCGCGCTCATGGCCAACCCCGGCCTGATCCTGCTCGACGAGCCCACCGAAGGCCTGGCGCCCGTCATCGTGGACCAGCTCGCCGACATCTTCAACCAGGTCGCGGCCCAGGGCACGGCCCTGCTCTTGATCGAACAGAACATGAGCCTGGTGGTGCGCGTGGCGCAGCGCTACCTGGCCATGGCCAAGGGCGCGGTGGTGGCCGAGGGCCCGGTGGAGAACTCCCGCACCTGCCTCAAGGACCTCGAACAGCACGTGATGGTGTGACGCCAGTGATAACGGCCGCCGGACCTTCTCCGGTAATTTTTCAGGAGACAACCATGTTCAAGACCACAAAAATGCACCAAATGCTTGCCGCCGCCGCGCTGCTGGCCGCCCTGCCCCTGGGCGCCGCGGCCCAGGCCAAGGACCCCATCAAGATCGGCCTGGTGTCCACCAAGTCGGGCGCCTACTCCGCCATGGGCACGCATGTGATCAACGGCATCAAGTTCGCCGTGGACGAGGCCAACGCCAAGGGCGGCGTGGACGGCCGCAAGATCCTCCTGGCTGAGGGCGACGATGAGAGCACGCCCGACGCCGGCCGCCGCGCCGCCGAGAAGCTGGCGCGCGAAGGCCACAACCTGCTGATCGGGCCCATCGCCTCGTCGATCTCGCTGGCCATCAGCCAGAACCTGGCGCGCTGGGATGCGGCGCTGATCGGCACCATCTCCAAGGCCGACAAGCTGACGCAGGACGCCTGCAACCCGCGCTTCATCCGCACCAACCACTCCGACGCCATGGACCTGGCGATGATCAGCGAGTGGGCCAAGACCATCAAGGGCAACAACTTCGCCATCATGGCGGCCGACTACGTCTGGGGCCACGATTCGGCCAAGTCGTTCGAGGCGGCCATCACCGCCCAGGGCAAGAAGGTGGCACTCAAGCTCTTCGTGCCCATGGGCACCAAGGACTACGCGCCCTACATCCAGCAGCTCAAGGCCGCCAACGTCGATGCCATCTGGGTGGCGGAAGTGGCGGGCGCCATCCCCTTCATCAAGCAGGCCGCCGACTTTGGCCTGAAGACGCCGATGATCGGCCACGCCGTCGTGTCCGACTTCATCATCAACGCCACGGGCAAGCTGATGGAGGGCATGCCGGGCAACGTGGGCTACACGCCCGACGTCGATTCCGAGGCGTCCAAGGCCTTCGTGGCGGCGTTCAAGGCCAAGCACAACCGCCTGCCGTCCGACACCGAAGCCCAGGCCTACAACGGCGCGTTGGTGCTGTTCCAGGGCGTGGCCCTGGCCAAGAGCGTCAAGCCCGAAGACGTGACCAAGGCCCTGCGCGGCGCCCAGGTGGACACGCTGTACGGCAAGGCCACCGTGCGTGCGGCGGACAACCAGATGATCATCCCCAACTACGTCGCCCGCGTGAAGATGGCCGACGGCGTGCTGCGTCCGGTGATCGAGCAGACCTACCCGGCGTCCATCGCGCCCGCCGCCTCGCCGCTGTGCAAGATGTGATGGCCCGCGGCCCGGCCCGGCCTGGCGCCGGGCCGCAGCGCCAGGAACGGACTAACCAGCCATGAAAGCAGCATTCATCACCGGCCACGGCGGCAACGAGGTGGTGCAGGTGGGCGCGCACCGCCTGCCCGAGCGCGCACCCGGCGAGGTGCGCGTGCGCGTGCAGGCCGCCACCCTCAACCAGGTGGACCTGTACATGCGCAATAGCGGCGCGGGCATCACGCACCGCCTGCCGCAGATCCTGGGCCTGGACGCAGCCGGCGTGGTCGAGGCCTGCGACGCCGCCGACCCGCTGCTGCGCCCGGGCCAGGAGGTCGTGATCCACCCCGGCGTGGGCTGCGGCCGCTGCGAGTTCTGCCAGCGCGGCGACAGCGCGCTGTGCACGCGCATCCAGTTCCTGGGCGAGCACCGCGACGGCACCTTCGCCCAATGGATCCAGGTGCCGGCGGCGCAGGTCTTTCCCAAGCCGCCCCACCTGGGCTGGGCGCAAGCCGCCGCCCTCGGGGTCAACCACCTCACGGCCTGGCGCATGCTGTTTTCCAAGGCGCGCCTGCAGCCCTGGGAGACGGTGCTGGTCTTCGGCATCGGCGGCGGCGTGTCGCTGGCGGCCCTGCAACTGGCCAAGGCCATAGGCGCGCGCGTGCTCGTGACCTCGCGCGAGGACACCAAGCTCGAACGCGCACGCGCCCTGGGCGCCGACCAGGGGATTAACGGCAAGACCCAGGATGTGGTGAAAGAAGTCATGGCCCTCACGGACGGGCGCGGCGTGGACGTGGTGTTCGAGAACGTGGGCGCGGCCGTCTGGTCCACGACCCTGAAGTCGCTGGTGCGCGGCGGCCGCCTGGTCACCTGCGGCGCTACCACCGGCGACCAGCCCGGGGCCGACCTGCGCCGCCTCTTCGTGCGCCAGTTGCAGATCTTCGGCTCCAGCCTGGGCAGCCTGGGCGAGTTCCACGCGCTGCTCGGCTTCGTCGAGCGCACCGGCCTGCGCCCCGTGATCGACAGCGAGTTCCCGCTGGAAGAAGTGCACGCGGCGTTGGAGCGCCTGGAGTCCGGCGCGCAGTTCGGCAAGGTGGCCCTGCACATCGGCGGGCACTGATCCTCCCACCGGCCTGCCGGACCGCGCTTGGGCGGGCTCCGGGTTGGGCCACTGCGCCGGCGCTCCGCAGGCGTCTGGGCCGCTGCCGCGCCCCCACGGCCCAGAGTCCGGCCCCCGTCGCGCCAGCAATCCGCTCCGTGTTGCGTGTGCTCAATGGGGCCGAGCCTCTGCGCATTAATCTTGCACGCTGGGTCCCTTGCCTCTGGCGGCGGCGGGCGGGGATTCGTCTTCAATGCACGGGAGCTGAAAATGATCACTCTGTGGAAAACCGCCGGCCACGCAGGCGTTTGGGAGGGCCTGTTGCTGAGCCTGTGCCTGGTCAGCGCCGCCTTCGCGCAAGCAACGGCCGCCGATCCCGATCCGGCAGACACCCGCGCGGCCAGGAGTGCCAGCGCCGCCAGCAAGCATGTCGAGGATGCTGTCAAGATCGTCCAGACCATGCGATCCGACGCCAGACTCGACCGCTTGCTGACACAGGCCCAGGGTCTTTTCTTGGTGCCTTCGTACACGCGCATCGCCCTCGGGCTGGGAGGCGGGGGTGGAGCGGGCCTGCTCCTGGCCAGACTGGCCGACGGCTCCTGGAGTGAGCCGGTCTTCTACCATGTGGGTTCGATCAGCGTGGGCTTGCAGATCGGGGCGCAATCGGGGCCTGCTGCACTCGTGCTGAACAGCAGCAAAGCGGTGGACGCATTCCGGAAAAACTCCAACTTCTCGCTGAATGCCGATGTGGGGCTGACCGTGGTGAATTGGTCCGTCGCCTCGTCCGCGGAGGCGGGCGACATCGTGGCATGGTCTTCCAACGTGGGGCTGTTCGGCAATGCCGTCAGCGCCAGCGTCAGCGACATCATGTTCAGCCGGAACCAGACCGACGCGTTTTACGGCCAATCCGTGCGGCTGGACGATGTTCTGGCCGGCCGCATCGTGACCGGCAAGGCGGATGGGCTTCGGCAAGCGCTGACCAGCCGCTGAGCGCCCAGGCGGCATCACGCCGGCCTGGGCAGGATAGACCGGGTCCGTACTGCACCTGCGCTTCTTCACATCCGTCGTTTTTGCGGGGGCGGCGGGCCCGGTGCAGGCAGGATTTTTCTGATCACGCCCTCGGAATCCGGCGCGGCGCAGAACAAGGATTTCCGAGCGCACGCGGCGCCCGATTCCGATGGTGTGCCGGCGTGACCGCTGGCATGCTCTGCGCATTGGAGATCCCCGTCATCTCCGGCCCTGGAGTCGAGCATGAATCACCCGCATGACAGCGCGCCGGCGGCGCACGGAGCGAGCGCGCCGGCCGGAGATTCCTCCCCCACAGAACGCGGTAGCTTGGCCGATCTGCTGCACGTTTTGACCACCGGCGCGCAGAGCCCCTCCAGCGGATTGCCCACCGCCGCCCCCCTGGCCGTCTGCCTCCGGCGGGTGCCGGCCGGCCGGTACCTTATGCACGCAGGCGCCCCTTCGGAGGCGCTGTACGTCGTGCGCACAGGCACTTTCAAGATCGCCCACTCCGACGAGGAAGGATATGAGCAGGTACTGGCCTTTGCAGACCGCGGGGCGCTGCTGGCCTACGACGCTCTGTGCATCAAGCACCACCCCACCAGTGCAGTCGCGTTGGAGGATTCCACGGTGTTCGCGATCCTGTGGTCCGACCTTGACGGGTTCTGCCGCCAGGTGCCGGCTTTCGAGCGGGAGCTGCACAGGGCGCTGAGCCTTGCGCTCTCGCACACCCATGACCTGCTGGACATCATGGCAGCGGTGTCTTCGGAGGTGCGCCTGGCGCGGTTCCTGCTGCGGCATTCCAGCCAGTTGGCCGCCAGGGGCCAATCACCGCGCCGCTTCGTCCTGCGCATGGGCCGCCGGGACCTGGCCAGCATGCTGGGCGTGGCCCACGAAACCGTGAGCCGGGCTTTCACCACGCTTGCCACGGCCGGCCTGCTGCAGGTCAATGACCGCTACGTCGAGATCCTCGACCTGGAAGGGCTGCGGACATTCTCCCGCAGCACCCGAAGGCCGCCGGAGCAGGCGGCGCCATTAAGGCGGTCTGGACCGGCGCGCAGAACCGCTGCACGGGCGCCCCCTGGAACGGCGCCACTGCCGCTCTGACAGCGGCCGTTCTCTCGCCGCAACGCGCCCGCCCTTGCCTGCGGTGCGTCTCAGAGCCTGTTCACAGGGGGTGCCGCTCCAGCAGCGCTTTCCGCCCTTCTGGCCAGAAGACGGCGCCACTCCAGCACGCAGCCCCCCAGGCCGGCGGCCGTGGTGGCGGTTGTCAGCCAGGACCCGACCACAGGCACGGCCCCCACCACCAGCAGCGCGATCACGGCCACGAGCATCCTGCCGTAGCCGACCGCCGTGGCGTTGGGCTCGTCGCCCCCCGCGGACGATGGCAATCTGCGCGCCGCAAACAAGGCCCCCATCAACCAGCCCAGCAGCAGCAACGGAGGGTACAAGGCCAGGATCACCAGCCCCAGCGGGATGCCCAGGAGGGTGAAGAAGAGCAGCACGGACAGCGCCGGCAAGGCCAGCAGGCACAGAGCGCCCACGCCCAAAGCCCGCCAAGGGGCCTGTTCAATCTGGCGCGCCGCCTGGCCGGCAAAACCCGAAAACGCCAACAGCAGCACACCGGCCAGGGTCACTATGCCGAGCAAGCCCATGGACAGCGGCACCATCAACCACCAGGCATTCCAGGTGGGCCAGCCGCCTGCATGCATGGGGCGCCGTCCCTCCCGGCTCCAGCGTGCGTCGTCGCCGAACAACTGATCGACCCGCTCCAGTGGGCCGGAGACCACGGCGGCCGAGTCCTTGGTGATGGCCGTTGCCGTGTGGCGCAGCGCTCCACCCACCCGGGCCTGCGGTCCGAGATCGAGTGTCTCGATGTCCGCCTGGACGCTGCCGCCCACCGATCCATTGAGCACGAGTCGGCGGGCTCGCACATTCAACGCGCCATCCACCCGGCCATCCACCAACACGGTGCCGCCTGCCATCTCGGCGCGGCCAGCCACTTGTGCGCTGCGCAGGAGCGCAAGATTGCCGCCCGCGGCCATGAGGTCGCCACCGACCAGGCTCTCCAGCATGATGTCGCCGCCGGCAGCCCGCACGTCTTCGCCCACGGGCGCACGCACGTCGATCGTGCCCCCCAGAAGCAGCGCGTCACAGGCCACGGCCTGGTCCACCACCACGCGCCGGCCGATGGCGGTGAAGTCACCCTCCACCACGGTCTGTGGTCGAACCAAGACCCCGAACTCCAGCACGTTGCGTTCCGCCGCCCAGGACGGACCCAGCACTGCAGATGCCGACAGGGCCCACAGCAGCGGCAGCGCCATTCTCATGGTGTTTCAGGCGTGGGCCCGGCCTTGGTCTGCGTCGGATGCCACGCCGGCCGAACCCATCCCCCCGAGCTCCAGCAGGAAGCGGTCCAGCGCCGGGTCGTGCTGGCATTGCTCGGCGGCGCTTTGCGTCAGCGCCAGCCGCGCCACGGCGGCATGTCCGCACAGGCGCTCCATGCCATCCAGCGCGTCGGTGTACCCGGAGCCGCCGTACGTGCAAAACATCGCCACCTGGGTGAGGTCGTCGCGATGCCGGTGTATCCACGCGCGCATGGGACTGGACATGTTCCAGAACCACACGGGGGTTCCCAGGATCACAAGGTCGTAGTCCCGCGGGTTGTGGCGTGCGGGCTTCAGAGGGGGGCGCCAGCCCAGCATGGCTTCCACAGACGACCGCAGATAGCCGCCTGCTCCCCGGCGGGAGCCCCGCTCCCCAATGCGTTCCAGGTCGGCATCGCACCGGCGCGCCAGTTCCTGGGCGAGGCGTTTGGTATGGCCCGTGCGGGAGTAATAGACGATCAGGATGCGGCCCATGGCAAAACTCCCTTCACGTGCGCGCAAAGCAGCACTTCACGGTGTGTCTACGGCGACACCTCCAGCACGGCCAGCGCCTGCCCGCGCTGGAATCGCTCGCCCGGCTCGACCAGAATGCGGTGTACCCGGCCCGCGGCGGGGGACTCGATATCCAGGGTGCTCTTGACCAGGACGGCCGAAGCCAGCGCCTGGCCTTGGTGCACCGCCTCACCTTCCTGAACGAGCCAGCGATCGAGCAGGGCTTCGGTCGTTTCGTCGATGCCCTCCCAGGCAGAGACTGGCAGCGCGATGTTCATCAGGCCTCCATGAGCGTCGGCAGTGATTGGCGGGCCAGGTCCTGCACGGCGGCGATCAGGGTCTCGACCTGCGGGATCGCAAACCGCTCCAGGGGCCGGCTGTAGGGAATGGGCACATTGGGCACTGCCACCCGGCGCACAGGCGCCTTGAGCCGCAGCGTGTCCAGGTTCTCGGCCACGATGGCTGCGATCTCGCCGGTCAGGCCGAACCCGAGGTAGTCCTCATCGGCGACCAGAAGGCGGCCCGTCTTGCGCACCGACCTGAGAACCGCCTCACGGTCGAGCGGCACCAGCGCCCGCAGATCGAGGACCTCCACACGGAGGCCGCTCTTCTCCAGAACCTCGGCGGCCAGCAATGCCTTCTGCACCATCTGGCTGAGCGTGACGATGGTGACGTCCTCTCCTTCCCTGGCCACACGCGCCTGTCCAAAGGGGACGGTGTAGGACGCCTCGGGCACCTCATTGCTGCTGCCCTCCAGATAGGCCATCCAGGGCAGGCCCATGATACCCTTGTGGTACATGAACAGCACCGGGTTGTCGTCCCGGATGGCCTGGATCATCAGCCCCTTGGCGTCATACGCATTGGACGGAACAACCACCTTCAGGCCCGGCATGTGGGCGAAGGTGGCATACAGGCACTGGGAGTGCTGGGCGGCATCGTTGTAGCCCCCGCCGATCGCGGTGGTCAGCACCACCGGAAGTTTCAGGTTCCCCCCGGACATGTAGGTGTTCTTGGCCAGGTGGTTGTAGATCTGGTCCATGCAGACACCGAAGAAGTCCACAAACATCAGCTCCGCGATCGGGCGCAGACCCGCCGCCGCCGCGCCGGTGGCCGTGCCGATGAATGCGGTTTCGGAGATGGGGGTATCCATGATCCGCTCCGGCCCGAACCGGTCCAGCAGCCCGGCAGTGGCACCAAAGATACCGCCGTACCGGCCGATGTCCTCGCCCATGACAAAGACCGACGCATCGCGCTGCATCTCCTGGCTGATGGCTTCGGCGATTGCCTGTGCCATCGTCAGCTTTCGACTGTTGCTCATTTCGCTCTCCAGAAATGTCGTGCGGCAAAACTCAGACAAAGACGTCCTGCAAGGCGTCCTGCGGATCGGGATATGGGCTGCGGCGCGCGAACTCGAACGCCTCGGACACGCGCCGTTTGGCCTGCTCGGCAAGACCGGCCGCGGCGGCTTCGTCCAGATGCCCCTGCCTTTGGAGATACGCGCTCAGTTTCTCGATGGGGTCCGACTTCTTCAATTGCGCGACTTCATCCTTGGGCCGGTACACCTCGGGGTCCCCCTGGAAGTGGCCCATGTAGCGATCGGTCTTCACCTCGATCAGGGTCGGCCCTGCGCCGCTGCGGGCACGGGCCACCGCCGGCCCGGCAGCTTCGTAGACCGCCAGCGCATCGTTGGTGGCCACCTTGACGCCAGGCATGCCATACCCGGCGGCACGATCGGCGACCCATTCGATGGACGTGGCGTTCTCCTTGGCCACGGAAATGGCCCACTTGTTGTCCTCGCACACAAAGATCACGGGCAGCTTCCACAGCGCCGCCAGGTTGAGGGACTCATGAAATGCGCCCTGATTGGCCGCTCCCTCGCCGAAAAACGCCACCGCGACCCAGTCCTTCTGCAGCTTTCGGGCGGCCAGCGCCGCGCCACAGGCCGGGGGCAGGCTCGCGCCGATGATGCCGCTGCAGCTGAACCGGTGGACGGGGTCGAACAAATGCATATGACCGCCCTTGCCCTTGCCCAGGCCGGTGGCCTTCCCAAACATCTCGGCAGCCATGCGGTCCATCGGCACCCCCTTGGCAATGGCAAAGTGGTGCGGGCGGTGGGTGCCCACCACGGTATCGGTCTGCTGGAGGTGCGCGCAGACCCCCACCGCCACGGGCTCCTGGCCTGCCGCCAGATGCATCTCTCCTGGCACCGGCCCTGCACCGATGTCGAAGGCCAGCCCTTTCTGGATGTGGGGCGGCAGCTTTCCCTCAAGGTAGACAGACGCCATGGTCTCTTCGAAGTGCCTGATCTCCAGCATGCGTTCGAACATCCAGAGCAGGGTCGATTCACTCGCTTGCATACTCATCTCCTCGGCTGGGGGCCCACGGGCGCAGAAAGCTGCGCAATGCCGGGTCAAAGGGATCGCCCAGCAGCAGGTCCCTTGTTCTGACTCCGTTCATTGGTGACTCCTCGTGGCAGTGGAATGGCGGGGCAGATCCCCAAACCCCCAGCGTCCCCATGATCACCCCCGAGGCATCCCAGGGCATTGAGTACACTCAATCCGAAGGACAGAGGCCCGCGCTGCAAGCGCCGGCCATCCCGCATGCGGCGCAAGGCCCCCAGCGCACGCGCGGATGCCTGGGACCTCTGCGGTCACTGCGCGCCGCTGCGCATGGACAGGACTGCAGCGCCCTGAATGTCGCCCCGGCGCAAGCGATCCAGCGCCTGGTTGGCGTCCTCCAGCGCAAAGACGTGGACCTGCGCCTTCAACGGCGCCTGTGCCACCAGCGCAAAGAACTCCTCGCCATCCCGCCTGGTCAGGTTGGCGACCGAGCGCAGCACTCTCTCGCCCCAGAGCAGTGCGTACGGGAACGAGGGGATATCGCTCATGTGGATGCCAGCGCACACCACGCAACCACCGGGTCTGATGTGCCGCAGGGCCGTCGGGACCAGACTGCCGTCCGGTGCGAAGATCAACGCCGCATCCAGCAGAGAGGGCGGCGCCTCGTCCGCGCCACCGGCCCACACGGCACCAAGCGACCTCGCGAACGCTTGCGTGCTCTCGTCACCCGGTCTGGTGAGCGCATACACCTCGCATCCCCACCGGCGAGCCAGTTGGGTGACCAGATGGCCCGCAGCCCCGAAGCCGTACACCCCCAGGCGCTGCGCAGATCCAGCGAGGCGAGCTGCCCGATAGCCGATCAGGCCGGCGCACAGCAGAGGCGCCAACTCCTCGGCCGCCGGGCCCTCGGGCAATGCAAAACAGTAGCGCTGATCTGCCAGCGTGTATTGCGCGAAGCCCCCTGGGATCTGGTAGCCGGTGAACCGGGCCTGCGTGCACAGGTTCTCCTGCCCGGCACGACAATAGCGGCATGCGCCGCAGGTCCAGCCCAACCAGGGCACACCGACACGCTGGCCTATCGTCCAGCGATCCACCGCCGCACCGATGGCCGCCACGCGGCCGACAATCTCGTGCCCCGGCGTCATGGGCAGGACCATGTCCGGCAGCTCCCCATCCACCAGATGGAAATCGGTCCGGCAGACCCCGCACGCCTCCACGGCGATCAAGATCTGTTCTGGTCCAGGCCGCGGCACCGGACATGGAACGAGGCGAAGTCCCTGGCCTGGATGCTCCAGCACCATGGCTCTCATCAGCGCGTCCATGGGGGTGCCCTCATCGGTCGGAGTGCACTGCCCATGGCTTTCAGCACGCCGTATCCGCGTGATCCACGCAGGTGCCCACACCAGGGCACCCGGGAGGTCCTGCCATGAGGTCCTGCCCCAGTCTGTGCTCCAGGCCGAAGCGCACCAGTGCCGCGGTCGATGGCAGTCGCAGCTTGTCCTGGATATGCCTCTTGTGCGTGCTGACGGTCTTGATCGACAGGCTCAAGGCGTGGGCAATTTCCATGGGGCGCTGGCCGTCGACAATGCGCTGAAGAATGTCCAGCTCACGATTTGACAATGACTGGACCTCCGGCGCCTGCGCTTGGCCATTGAGCTCCAGCACGACCCTGTCGGCCGCATGGCTCGACAGATAGACGCCGCCCAAGGCCACCTTGCGAATCGCTGCCATCAGTTCGGTGGGCGTGGCATCCATGGTGAGGTATCCCCGTGCTCCCGCCTTCAGTGCACGGACGATGTACTGCTCCTGGCAGTGCAGGGCGAGCACAAGCACCGCGACCTTGCCGAACTCTGCCTGGATCCGCCGCGTCAATTCCAGCCCGTTGATGGCCGGCGCGGTCAGATCGATGATGGCCACGTCCACCGGCTCGCGGCGCAGAATGTCCAGCGCCTGGGGGCCAGACTGCGCCTCCAAGATCGTCCAGCTCTCTTTTTGCGCGGAAAACAAGCTCTTGAGGCCTTCTCGCACCAAAGCGAGGCCATCCACCAGCAACAATCTGGGTGCTGACAAGAACTTCTGCTCGCGCAAGGTGGTCCTCCAGAGGCATCGCCGCGTGACTGCGAAGTGATGCATCCATCCGACCCGGGATCGGCCATCCAGCCGGCCTCATGCATCCACACCGCTTTCTGTGCGCATGATAGGCAGCGGCCGCGATCTTGCGGCGTCCGGTTCCACTTGTTTCAACTAAGACAAGCCGCTAACCAATTTTGGAGGACCTCCGACGCCTCCTGCACTGGCCCCCGCAAAGCTCAGGCCGCCAGATCCCGCAATCGGCTCTCAATCTTGTCCGCGCTCAGTTCGGTCAGGTCGACGTCGTAGACGCCCGCCACACATTTGTTCACCTGGGGTGACAGCGCGGAACGCAGCTCGCCCAGGAAGGGGCTGGAGGCGACGATGGTCAAGGATTCGAAGTGCCTGTCGTTGCGGCCTTGGTCCAGCCGGTGCGACATTTCCCGGGCGAATTGCTGCAGGAGCTTGCGCCGCCGGGTCGTGCGCGGCTCGAACCGGATGCTGGCGCTGCTGGTGTCGCTGGCTCCATGGCCTGGCCTATCCTTGTCCTGGTCGTGCGCCTTGAGCCGGCCGTCCGGAAAGGGCACTGTCATCACAGGAACCAGCGCAGCGTCAGGCGCGGTGCGGCTCAACACCCGGGCCATCGATCCGTTGGCCACAAGAACCCAATCTGTCTTCATGGGCGGCTCCACAAGCTAGGGACAATGCAGCCATCCTGCCTTGCAGCGCGCCATCTTCCATTGAGTCTGCTCAACGTCGGCCCTGCGACCGCAACAGCACCGCGCGGGCCCGCTGGCACGGGGCCCAAAAACAAAAGCCACCCCGCTGAATGCAAGGTGGCTTTGTTTTGCCGCTGGGGCAAGGGCAGCGATGACAAACCGCCGCAGATTCCATCAAGCCTTGGGACGGAGTCATTCGAAAAATGACTTGAAACCCGCATGAATGCTTGATTTTTTGCTTTAGAACTTTCTACTTGCCCCCATTTTTGCCCCCACAACACCGCAAAACCCCCCCGGCGGCCGGTCGCCAATAAAAAACCCGGCGCATGGCCGGGCGGGGAAAAGTGGCCAGCTCACAGCGCCTTAATTGGCGCGTCCGCTGCTGGCCTGCATTGCTGTCAACCATGAACCACCAGCATGCACGGTGCCCCGGTACGAAGAGGGCTTTTTCATTCGGTGTCTAGGTTCACTTTTCGGCAAGCTCGGCTTGGAACCAGCCGATCACCTCGGCCGTGGCCTCAAGGTAGCCCTGGCGCCGCGCCCAAAACGAGGCGCGCTCGGGGTCTGCCATAGAGCTGGCGTAGTTGAAACGACAAGCCTGCATTTCCTCTTCCAACCAGGCGGTCAGCTCTGCAACGCTGGGTGGCTTGGTGCGCCCGATCATGCGCCACCCCGCACGATGCCGATGCGGCCCGCGAGCATGGCGCCAGAGGTCAGGAGTACGCGCAAATCCACCCCGTCGCTTTTGAAGGGGCGCTGCACATGGTAGTTCAGAGAGTCACCCTCCAGCGTGACCAGCGTCAGGCAGGGCACAAGCTCAGGATCACCCAACACCAGCCAGCGGCCGGCAGCCAGGCCCGGCAAGGTGCTGATCTGAATCTGACCGCCCATGTCTGCGTCGCAAATCAGCTTGCGCGCCAACATTTCCAGGCCTGGCTCGACAACCAGGTGCTTGGGCGCAATGTTGAGCGGTCGGCCTGTTGCGCCTTGGGTGCGCAGCATGCCAACGGCCTGACCTAGGGTTTCAGCGCTCAGTGCCGAAGCCACGGTGTTGGTGGCGTCGAATACCGCGCCGTCTGACAGGGCGGGTGCGTCCTCCACTGCACTGGCCAGCAATCCGGCTTCGACAGCAGCAGCCAGAGAACCGGCGCCGAGGAGCAAATTCACGAGGCTCTTGGTGTCGTTGCCCAGCAAGTCATCGCGACTGATCTCGAAAATCTTGGCGTAGCTTTGCATGCTCGCCAGGGCGTAGGCCGTGTTTTCATTGAATGCGCGGCGGCGGGAAATGACAGAGAACTCGCCATTCAGGCGCTCAAGACCCACGGCGGCATCGATCGAAAAGATCGACTGCGCCCGAAAGTCTGGAAGCTCCAGCGTGGCCGCGTAGGGCCGTTGGGTTGCGGCCTGGTATGCCTGCAGCAGCACGGGGGCCGTGTACCTGCGGAACAGATCAAGAAAGCCGCTTGTCGCGGCGCCGCGCGCAACGACAGCAGAGCCACGCGTGCCAGCAGGGCCGGATTGTGCGCCGTTCAGCACACCGAAGGCGTGGGCCACGGTTGCAAGGTCAAGGCTGCGCGCAATGGGGTGAAGGGTGCGCCCTGGCAGCGCTTGACCGAAGGCGTGGGCCATCCAATCGGGGGCGGCGGCGGCAACCTCGCGGGCGTCGAAGCGCTCGTAGTCGATGGGAGGCGGGCTGGTGGGGTTCATGGACATGGGGTTTCTCCTTTGCATCCAATGTCCACGGTCCCCACTGCCCGCGCCCTCCCTTTTGGTCAGCCCTCCAGCATCAGCAAGGAATACAGCTTTCGCGGGGATCTGAGCATGCGCGTGCCGCGCACCTGGTAGGCCCGCCACAGCGCCGCCTCGTGCGGCGTGAGGGTCAAGGCCTGCCCAGCTTGCAATGCAGGCAACAGCGCCCGTTCAAAGCGCCGCGCAGCCTGGGCCAGACGGGCGGCGGTCTGCCAGGTGGTGCACCCGTCCGTCGAGAGGACTCGCGCGGCTTCGACCAGGGCGGCGTTGCGCATGCGCACCCGCTGCGCGAGCCCCAGGCCCAGCGCCGTGGCCACCTCGCCATCATTCGCGGCGGCCAGCAGCTTGCGTGCCAGGTCGGCGGGCAGCATGACGTGTTCGCCAGCGGCGGCGCGCTGCAGCAGTTCGACGGCGGCGCTCATGCTGCGCCCCTCTGCCGCACCACTGGTGCCAGCATGTACGACCCGCTACCCTTGGCCGCCTGGCTTGTTCGCTCCAACATGAGGCGCATGGACTCGCCCGGCAAGCGCACGATTTCAGGGATGACGCCATGGATGCCACGAAAGCCGATCACATCCTGTTCGTGACATGGCAGTATCAGAACCAGTTTCAGGGGTGCGTTCATGGCGCGGACTCCTCGGCGGTGTCGTCGTCCTGGTCGTCACCAGCGCTCGGCATGGCATCGATGTGGTCAAAAACCGCCCGCTCGGTGGATCTGATCCACTCATTGCGCGCGTTGGCAATCACCTGCTGCAGCACTGTCTTGGCTTCGTCCGGCAGGTCGGGGCAGGCTTTGCGCAGCGCACCATCCAACTGGTCGAAGCGATCCACCACGGCACTGCTGGCCATGCCCAGCACATCGGCAAGCAGGCCAATGGGGGCGAATTCCTTGCGCGCCACGGCGTTCTTGATGGCCTGGCCCTCGCGCTGCTCACGCGCCAGGGCGGCGCGTTCCTGCACCAGGTCGAGGGTGGCGTTTTCGCCCAGGCGCCCGGCGGCCTGGTCGCGCAGGCGCTGGCAGTAGGCCAGCAGCAGCTCGCGCAGCGAACCAGAGCTGGGTAGCTTGCCCTCGGACATGAGCGTGCTCACGGTGGGTTGCGCAATACCCACCAGTTCGCCAAACGCCGCCTGGGTGGCTTGTTGGTCAAGGTCAATCGTGGTCATGCAATAGCCCCCTTAGGAAGGTCGCGGAACAGTCCGAACACGCGGCTCGAATCACCCGCAGCAGAGGCCTTTTTGAAGGACCCGCAGAACCAGAAAGACACGGACAGAATCGGAAGCTTGAGCACTTACCCATGGCGCCCACCCCGCGCACTCTCTGCCTCGCCCATGGCATCCAGGGTTCGCGACATCTCCGCAAGGACTCGCTCCACGTTGGATGCCAGTACCCCCACAATTTCCTCCTCGCTGCGCCCGCAAATTTGAGGTGCCAGCATGGCAGGCAATCCTTCCAGGGCCAGGCGAATGGTGGTGCCCATTTGGGCCGCCATGCGCTCAACATCGGCAATCTCGACCAGCTCCCCGAGTTCTTTGCGCGCCTGCGCCTCGGCCTGCAAGGCTGCGAAGTGCTCTCTCTTGGCGCGGGACTGGTCGTAATCAAAAAGCCCAGGGTTCTCGACACTGGCCACCTTCACGCGCGGCCGGATGTTTCTCTCCTTCCACTCCAGCGCTGCAGCGACTGAGGTGGTAGGCATTCCTCGGTCGGTGTACCTGGTGATGAGGCTGGGATCGACTCCCAAGGCGTTGGCCAAGTCAATTTTTTTCAGTCTGGTGCTCATTGTTGACAAACTCCCGAAATTGACAGCTTGATGGACGAATTCATCAAGTCACTAACTACAGATTCAACGGGGCG
>NZ_BBJX01000018.1 GCF_000739995.1 Comamonas granuli NBRC 101663
CCGGCCCATGCCTGGCAACATTCCGCGTGGAATTGACACCATGAAACCTCACTGGGGCCTGATCGTCGTCGGAGATGAGATCCTGTCCGGCAAGCGGGTGGACAAGCATTTTGCGAAAGTCATCGACCTGCTCGCGGCGCGCGGTCTGGCGCTGTCGTATGCGGAGTACGTCGGTGATGCACCGGATCGCATCACGGCAGTGCTGCAGCGGGCCTTTGCGTCTGGCGATGTGGTGTTTTCCACCGGCGGTATCGGGGCAACGCCGGACGACCATATGCGCCAATGTGCCGCACGGGCACTGGGCGTGCCACTGCAATTGCATCCCCAGGCGCAGGCGTTGATCGTCGAGCGCATGCGTGAGACGGCGCAACAGCAGGGAGTGGCTTTTGACCCGGAGCGCCCCGATAACATCCACCGCCTGAACATGGGGTGTTTCCCGGCAGGGGCGTCCATCATTCCCAACCCCTACAACAAGATTCCGGGATTCAGCTGTGCGGGTGGGAGTGGTGGGGCCGTGCACTTCGTGCCCGGCTTTCCGGTCATGGCCTGGCCGATGATCGAGTGGGTGCTGGATACGCATTACGCCCAGTGGTTTGGCAGCCAAGTCCAGCAAGAGCGCTCGGTGATCGTCTATGAGGCCATGGAGGCGGCGCTGACTCCGCTGATGCAGCGCATCGAGGAAGTCCACGCGCCGGTGCGCGTCTTCAGCCTCCCCAGCGTGGATCACCCGGTCCACGGACGGCATATCGAACTGGGCGTGAAAGGTGCCTCCGTCGCTGTGGAGCCCGCCTGGCAGGAGCTGCTTACAGGTTTGCACCAATTGGGTGCAAAATGTGGGCCCCAAATGGTGCGCGAACCGGGGTTTCGCGGCTAGCTTCGGCGGATTTGCACCCTGGTGGTGCACTCTGGCGGCCGCCGGGGTTTTTGCGCCACGCGCCGGCGCACGAATCCAGGCTGGCACGGTTAGTGCTCAAAGTCCGTATCTCTCTATTGCCCTTAACCCAGGAGTACCCGATGGCCAAGACCGTTGCAGACGTGATGAAGATGGTGGAAGAAAACGAAGTGAAGTTTGTCGACTTCCGCTTCACCGATACCCGCGGCAAGGAGCAGCACGTGACGGTGCCGGTGTCCCATTTCGATGAAGAGAAGTTTGCCTCCGGCCACGCCTTCGATGGCTCGTCCATGGCCGGCTGGAAGGGTATCGAAGCCTCGGACATGCAGTTGATGCCCGACCCTGCCACGGCGCAGATCGATCCGTTCTTCGAGGAAACCACGCTGTTCATGCAGTGCGACGTCATCGAGCCGGGCGACGGCAAGGCCTATGACCGCGACCCGCGCTCGATCGCGCGGCGTGCCGAGGCCTACCTCAAGGCCTCGGGCCTGGGCGATACGGCCTACTTCGGACCGGAGCCGGAATTCTTCCTGTTCGACAACGTGCGTTGGAACACGGAGCCCGGCCGCTACTTCTACGAGATCGAAGAGTACGAGGCACCCTGGAACACCGGCGCCAAACTCGAAGGCGGCAACCGGGGGCACCGCCCGCGCAACAAGGGGGGCTACTTCCCGGTGCCTCCGGTGGACTCCACGCATGACATGCGTGCAGAGATGGTGCTGATCCTGGAAAACCTGGGCATTCCGGTCGAGGTGTTCCACCACGAGGTCGCCGGCGCGGGGCAATGCGAGATTGGCACCAAGTTCTCCACCCTGGTCGAGCGCGCGGACTGGACGCAGAACCTGAAGTATGTGATCTGGAACGTGGCCAACGCCTACGGCAAGACGGCCACCTTCATGCCCAAGCCCTACCACGGCGACAACGGCTCGGGCATGCACGTGCACCAGTCCGTCTGGAAGGACGGCAAGAACCTGTTTGCCGGTGACGGCTATGCCGGACTGAGCGATTTTGCGCTGTACTACATCGGCGGCATCATCAAGCACGCCCGCGCCCTGAACGCCATCACCAACCCGGGCACGAACAGCTACAAGCGCCTGGTGCCGCACTTCGAGGCGCCGGTCAAGCTGGCGTACTCGGCCAAGAACCGGTCGGCCTCGATCCGCATTCCCTACGTCGCCAACCCCAAGGCCCGCCGGGTGGAAGCGCGCTTCCCCGATCCGCTGATGAACCCCTACCTGGGCTTTGCGGCGCTGCTGATGGCCGGCCTGGACGGCGTGGAGAACAAGATCCATCCCGGCGAAGCCGCCACCAAGGACCTCTACCATCTGCCGCCCGAAGAAGACAAGCTGGTGCCCACCGTGTGCCACAGCCTGGACCAGGCCCTCGACTGCCTGGACAAGGATCGCGCCTTCCTGACCAAGGGCGGGGTGTTCTCCGACAGCATGCTGGACGCCTACATCGATCTGAAGATGCAGGACGTCACCCGTGCCCGCGTCGAGGTCACGGCCACCGACTACGACCTGTACTTCTCGCTCTGAGCGGGTCTGGCCGGGCGCCAGGTGCGCCCGGGCCTGGCGGCACGGCGGTGCCGGCGCCAGGCGCCCGCTCCAGCCCCAAGGCGTTGCTGTTGGTTGCAGATGCAAGCTGCGGTTCGATTGGAGAAGCCGCCCGTTTGGGCGATACTCCATGCGTTTTGCCCCTTAGGTGCGAGAAAACCGTATGAACCTGAAACCGATGAGTGTGCTGGGTGTGTTGCTGGTGGCGACCCTGGGAGGGGCCCCGGCGGTGCTGGCGCAAAACGCCATCTACCGTTGCGGCAACGAGTACACGAACAACGCCAACCAGGCCCGGGAGCGGGGCTGCAAGCTGGTGGAAGGCAGCAACGTGACGGTCGTCGAAGGCACGCGCCCAGCCGCAGGGGGTGCCTCGGCGGGGGCGCCGGCCAAGGCAAGTTCGCCAGCCGGTGCGCCCAAGGTTTCGGCCAACGACCAGCGCGCCCGCGATGCCGACGCACGGGCCATTCTGGAAACAGAGTTGCGCAAGGCCCAGGCGCGGCACGATGAACTGGTCAAGGAATACAACAACGGGGCCCCCGAGCGCAGTGCGCTCGAATTGCGCAATGTCCAAAAATACCAGGAGCGCATCGCCGAGCTCAAGGCCAGCATCGCCCGCAGCGAGAGCGACATCGAAGGCATCCAGCGCGAGCTCAGCCGCCTGCCCCCCAAGCCCTGAGGCGCCGCGGGAGGCAGCGCCCGCGCCTGCGGGTGGAGACGCTGCGCCGGGCCTGCAGGCGCTCGACTGGCTGGGGGTGCTGGTGGCCCTGCTGCGGCCCGATGGCACGGTGGAGTTCTCCAACGCGGCGCTGGAGCACCAGCTCGGCGTGTCGCGGCGCAGCCTGGAGGGAGCGACGTTCTCGCATTTCTTGACCGAACCCGCGCTCCTGCAGACGGCGCTGGCCGCCATCCAGGGGCGCGAATGCGAAACCCTGCGCTGCGATGCCAGCCTGCGGCGTCCGTTCAGCGCCGCGTTGCCGGTGCACATGCAGGTATCGCCCGGCCCGCGGGCCGGTGAGGTGGTCGTCGAGCTCTGGCCGCTGGAGCAGCAGGCGCGGCAGGACCGGGAGGAGCGCCTGACGGAGCAGGCGCAGCTGACCAAGGACCTGGTGCGCAACCTGGCGCACGAGGTGAAGAACCCCCTGGGGGGCATACGCGGCGCGGCCCAACTGCTGGACATGGAGCTGCCGGACCCGCAGTGGAAGGAGTACACCGGCGTGATCCTCCATGAGGTCGACCGCCTGCAGTCCCTCGTGGACCGTCTGCTGGCGCCGCACCGCCACCCGCGGCAGTTGGGGGATGTCAACATCCACGAGGTGTGCGAGCGCGTGCGTGCCCTGGTGCTGGCCGAGCACCCGCAGGGGCTGCGCATCGTGCGCGACTACGACGCCTCGATCCCGGAGTTCCGCGGCGACCGCGAGGAGCTGATACAGGCGCTGCTCAACATCGTGCAGAACGCCGCCCAGGCCCTGGCCGGGCGCATGGCGGCCGGGGAGGATGCCTGCATCGTGCTGCGCACGCGCGTGGCGCGCCAGGTGACCCTGGGCCGCCAGCGCCACCGGCTGGTGCTGCAACTGCACGTGATCGACAACGGGCCGGGCGTGCCCGAGGCCTTGCGCGAACGCATCTTCTACCCGCTGGTCTCGGGCCGCGACGGCGGCACCGGGCTGGGGCTGACATTGGCGCATACGCTGGTGCAGCGCCACCATGGGCGCATCGAATGCGACAGCCGGCCCGGGCACACCGATTTCTGCATCCTCATCCCCATGCCCTGAACGGGCCCCACCCCATGCCAACGCCCCTGCCCATCAAGCCCATCTGGATCGTGGACGACGACCCCTCGATCCGCTTCGTGCTGGAGAAGGCGCTGGCGCGCGAACACTGGCCCACACGCAGCTTCAGCCACACGGACGAGGTGCTGCAGGCGCTGGCCGACCTCGACGGCGCGGACGGCGCCGCGCCCCAGGTCCTGGTGAGCGACATCGCCATGCCCGGGGGCAATGGCCTGGACCTGCTCGAACAGGTGCACGCCCGGCTGCCGGGCCTGCCCGTCATCATCATGACGGCCTATTCCGACCTCGACAGCGCCGTGGCGGCGTTCCAGCGTGGGGCCTTTGAATACCTGCCCAAGCCCTTCGACCTGACCAAGGCGGTGGAGCTGATCCGCCGCGCGCTGCAGGAAGGCCAGGACGAGGCCGCGGCGCCGCCCGCACCGGGCGCCATGCCCGAGATGCTGGGCCAGGCGCGCGCCATGCAGGACGTGTTCCGCGCCATCGGCCGCTTGAGCCAGAGCCAGGCCACCGTGCTCATCACGGGCGAGTCCGGTGCGGGCAAGGAGCTGGTGGCGCGTGCCCTGCACCGGCATTCACCCTGCGCCCAAGGCCCCTTCGTGGCCATCAACACGGCAGCCATCCCCAAGGACCTGCTGGAGTCCGAGCTCTTCGGCCACGAGCGCGGCGCCTTCACCGGCGCGCAGGCGCAGCGGCGCGGGCGCTTCGAGCAGGCCGAGGGGGGCACGCTGTTCCTCGACGAAATCGGCGACATGCCCCTGGACCTGCAGACCCGGCTGCTGCGCGTGCTCTCGGATGGGCGCTTCTACCGCGTCGGCGGCCATGCGCCGGTCAAGGCCCATGTGCGCGTGATTGCCGCCACGCACCAGAACCTGGAGCAGCGCGTGCGCGATGGCGTGTTCCGCGAGGACCTGTTCCACCGCCTGAACGTCATCCGCCTGCGCCTGCCCGCGCTGCGCGAGCGGCGCGAGGACATCCCCTTGCTGGCGCGGCATTTCCTGCAGGTCAGCGCGCAGCAGCTGGGCGTGGAGCCCAAGCGCTTTTCCGATGCCGCGCTGCAGCGCCTGGCGCAGTACGCCTTTCCCGGCAACGTGCGCCAGTTGGAGAACATCTGCCATTGGCTCACCGTCATGGCACCGGCCCAGACCATTTCGGTGCAGGACCTGCCGCCCGAGGTGCTGGAGGCGCTGCCGCTGGCCGCCGCCGTGCCGCTGGAGCACGAAGCTGCCGCCAGCAGCCCGGCGCCCGCGGGAATGCAGGCGGAGCCCGCCCCGCGGGCCACCGCCATGCCTGAGCCCGCGCGCGAACCCGGGCCGGAGCCGGGCGCAGATACCCGATGGGAAGCCGGCGCTGCACCCGCCGCCCCGGCGCCAGGCTGGGAGCCGACGCTTGCGCGCGAGGCCCTGGCGCAGCTCGGCGCAGGCCAGGCGCAGGTGTGGGACGGGCTGCTGCGGCGGTTTGAATCCACCCTGATCCACGCTGCACTGGAGGCCACCCACGGCCGCCGCCGGGAGGCGGCCGAACGCCTGGGCATAGGCCGCAATACGCTCACCCGCAAGCTCCAGGAGCTCGGCCTGGAGGCGCAGGATATGGATAAAAAAGAGCTGTAGCGCTTATCTGGCAAGCGCTGGAAGCTATCAAACCAATAGCGTCAGGCCAGGGTGGCCAGCACGGGTGCGTGGTCGCTGGGCTGGGGGTTCTTGCGCGGGGCGCGGTCTATGCTGCAGGCCGTCACGGCCTCGCGCAGGGCTGCGCTCACCAGGATGTGGTCTATGCGCAGCCCGCGGTTCTTCTGGAAGCCCAGCATGCGGTAGTCCCACCAGGAATAGCTTTTTTCCGGCTGCTCGAACAGGCGGAAGGCGTCCGTGAGGCCCAGGTCCAGCAGCGCCTGGAAGTGCGCGCGCTCCTCGGGGGTGTGGTGGATGGTGCCGGCCAGGCCCACGGGGTCGTAGGAGTCGCGGTCCTCGGGCGCGACGTTGAAGTCGCCCAGCAGCGCCAGCCGCGGGTGGGCCGCCAGCTCGGCCTGCACATGGCCCAGCAGCGCCTGCAGCCAGCGCAGCTTGTAGGCGAACTTGTCGGTGCCGGGCGCCTGGCCGTTGACGAAATAGCCATTGATCACGCGCAGCGGCCCGTGCGGCGTCTGCACCGTGGCGGTGAGGACGCGCGCCTGGTCATCGTCCAGTCCGGGGATGTTGCGCACCACGTCGGTGAGCGGCGTGCGCGCGAGGATGGCCACGCCGTTGTAGGTCTTCTGGCCGAAGCAGGCGGCCTCGTAGCCCGCCGCGTGCAGCGCCTCGAACGGGAACTTGTCGTCCGTGAGCTTGAGCTCCTGCAGGCACAGCACATCGACCGGGTGGGCGGCGAGCCAGGCGAGTACCTGGGGCAGGCGCACGCTCAGGGAGTTGATGTTCCAGGTGGCGATCTTCATGGTGCGTGGGTAGGTCGGTGCAAGGGGGCAGGGCGTGCCGCGCTGCCGGGGTCTATCGGAGCGGGGCCATTGTCCGCCATGTTGCTGCTGCCTGCTGCAGGGGCAGCGCAAGACGCCACACCGGCCCCTGGCACCCCAGCCCAGGCCTGCCGCGCCGGTGTGCTGGAGTGGCGGCGTTTGCACAGGGGCCGCTGACCCTGCCCTGCTCCAGCGGGGGCGCCAGGATTCACCGCATCATTCTTTGATCAGCTCACGGATCTGATCTCGGTATTTGTTTTCATCGCCCGGCTTGTAGCCGCGACTGACATAACGGATCCGCCCTTTTTTGTCGATCAAGACAGTCGTCGGCATGGCATCAATGCCAAACAGGCTGCTGGCCTCGCTTTCAGGGTCGAACAGGATGGGAAAACGCACCCCCAAATCTTTGAGGAGTTTTTGGGCATCCGTGCTGTCTTCCTCCACATTGACACCAAAGAGCATGAAACCGGCGTTGCTGTAGCGCTGGTGCATCGCGTCCAGAAGCGGCATTTCCTGGCGGCAGGGGCCGCACCAGGAAGCCCAGAAATACAACATCACGACCTTGCCGCGCAGGTCTGCCAGACGTACCTCGTCTCCGGTGCTGCTCGTCCGCGTGAAATCCGGCGCGGCTTGGCCGATGAGGTCCGAGGAACTGCCCAGCACTGGGCCCAGGTTCGGATCACCATCGTCGCCACCGCCACAGGCGACCAGAACCGCCACCAATGCGGCGATGAAAAATCGCATCCCTGTTCTCATTGACATGCCCTCTTTGGGCTTTGCATTGTCCTGCGGTGCGGGGGACGATGGCGATAGCGAGGCGCCCTGTGGTGCGGCCTGCAGCGATTCAGGCTAAGCTTTCGGCCCCCGACGCCCGCGCGCCGGGTTTTGCCATGCGCCTGTACTCCCGCCCGCTCACTCCCTCGCGCAAGCTCCTGGCACGCCGCCTGGGGTTGGCGTGGCTGCTGCTGGCCCTGGTACTGGCGCCGGCCTTGGGGCAGATGCACCGCGCGCTGCACCTGCCCGGCGCCCTGGGCCAGGCAGTGCATGCGGCAGACGGGCATGGCGTCGCAGCACTGTTCGGCGGGCACAGCCCGGCCGACTGCCAACTGCTGGACCAGCTCTCCCACGGCGGGGCCACCGTGGCCGAATACGCCATGCCGCTGGCCGCACCCGGCGGCCAGCGGGTGGCGCTGCCTGCGGCGCTGCCGCTGCGCGCCGCCGCGCCGCTGCCGTTCCAGGCCCGCGCGCCGCCTGCCGCCTGAGCGGTATTCACTACTGATTCGATAGCTTCCAGCGCTTACCAGATAAGCGCTGGAGCTCTTTTTTGCCTTGAATACCTGTGGGTGTTCGAGGCGGCCGCGCCTGCCGCCGTGCGACGGGGCGGCGCACCCCATTTTTCAGAACCATGCAATACACATCCCATTCCTTTTCCCTGACTGCCGCCGCCTGGGCCGTGGCGCTGCTGGCTGCCGCCCTGGGCCGGGAGGCGCAGGCGCAGCCGCAGCAGGACACGGCCGCGCTGCCCGAGGTCACCGTCTCGGCCAGCGGCCTGCAATTGGGCAGCAGCGACATGGCCACGCCCGTGAGCGTGCTCGAAGGCGACGAGCTCGTGCGCCGGCGCACGGGCACGCTGGGCGAAACCCTGGACGGCGAGCCTGGCATCCATGCCAGCCACTTTGGCGCCGGAGCGAGCCGCCCCGTGATCCGCGGCATGGACGGGCCGCGCGTGCAAGTGCTCTCCGATGGTGCCGAGGTGCAGGACGCCTCCACCGTCAGCCCCGACCACGCCGTCGTGTCCGAGCCGTTGCTGGCGCGCCAGGTCGAGGTGCTGCGCGGCCCCTCGGCGCTGATCCACGGCGGCGGCGCCATCGGCGGCGTGGTCAACGTGCTGGACAGCAAGGTCCCCACGGCCATTCCGCAGAAGGGCTATGAGGGCAGTGCCGAGCTGCGCCTGGGCAGCGCCGCGGGCGAGAAGACCGGCGCCTTCCAGCTCACGGGCGGCGCGGGCCACCTGGCCGTGCACGTCGAAGGCCTGGCGCGCGACGCGGGCGACTACCGCGTGGGCAGCGGCTGGGAGGGCGGGCGCAAAGTGCCGGGCAGCTTCAACCGCACCGACGCCGGCAGCCTGGGGCTGTCGTGGGTGGGCGACCAGGGCTACCTGGGCGTGGCCTACACGCGCCAGACCGCCAGATACGGTCTGCCGGGGCATAACCACAGCTTCGAGGGTTGCCACACGCATGGCGACCACCTGCACTGCGGCAGCCATGATGGGCACGACCATGGGGACGAAGATCACGCCCATGGCGCGGACGACGTACCTGTGGTTCAGCTCGCCAGCGAGCGCTGGGACGTGCGCGGCGAGCTGCGCAAGCCCTTCGCCGGCTTCGCGGCGCTGCGCCTGCGTGCCGGCGTGACCGACTACCAGCACGACGAGGTGGAGGACGGCAGCGTTGCCACCACCTTCCGCAACAAGGCGCATGACCTGCGCGTGGAGCTGCAGCACGAGCCGCTGGCCGGCTGGCGCGGCGTGTTCGGCGTGCAGGCCACGCAGCGCAAGTTCAGCGCCGAGGGCGAGGAGGCCTACGTGCAGCCGACCGAGACGCGCCGCACCGGCCTGTTCCTGCTGGAGGAGTACCAGTGGCAGCAGTGGCGCTTTGCCGCCGCGCTGCGCCACGAGCGCCAGACGGTGGACGCGCTGGCCTCGGGCCTGTCGAACAGCCACAACGGCGCCTCGGCCTCGCTCAGCGCGGTGTGGAAGTTCACGCCCGGCTACGCGCTCTCGGCCTCGTGGACGCAGGCGCGCCGCATGCCCACGGCCGAGGAGCTGTACGCCAAGGGCCTGCACATGGCCACCAGCACTTACGAGCGCGGCGACCCGAACCTCAAGCCGGAAACGGCCCAGTCCATCGACCTGGCCCTGCGCAAGACGGCGGGCGACACCACCTTTGGCGTGAGCGTGTTCCATAACCGCGTGAAGGACTACATCTACGGCCGCACGCTGGACGAACTCGACGGCCTGCAACTGCTGCAGTACAGCCAGGCGGACGCCACCTTCACCGGCCTGGAGGCGCAGGTGCGTCAGCGCCTGAGCCGCAACCTCGGCGTGACCCTGTTCGGCGACGTGGTGCGCGCCAGGCTGGATGCGGGCGGCAACCTGCCGCGCATTCCCGCCGCCCGCGCGGGCCTGCGCCTGGACGCCCACTGGCAGGCCTGGGAAGGCCAGGTGGAATGGGTGCAGGTGGCGCGCCAGGGCCGCGTGGCCGACTTCGAGAGCGCCACGCCCGGCTACGGCATGCTCAACCTGGGTCTGACCTACAGCAGCCGCCTGGCCAACGGCACGCCGTGGCAGTTCTACGTGCAGGGCCGCAACCTGACCGACCGGCTGGCCTACGCCCACACCTCGTTCATCAAGAACGCTGCGCCGCTCATGGGCCGCGCCCTCAGCGTCGGCGTGCGCGTGTCGTTCTGAGGCCGGGGCAGGGGGGTACCCCTGCCCCGCATGGGCGGCCGCTGCCGCTCAGAAAGCGCGCGCCTGGGCGCCAGCCAGGCGCTGCAGCGGCGCGGTGTCCAGCAGCGTCCAGTCCCTGCGCTCACCGCGCAGCCACTGCCGCGCCTGCCACTGCGCCAGCAGGCGCGACAGGGTCTCGGGGCGTATGCCCAGGCTGGCGGCCAACTGGCGCTGGCTGCCGGGCAACTCCAGCCGCGGGCCCTGCTGGTCCGACAGGCGCAGCAGACAGGCCGCGAGCCGCTGCGGCGCCGTGCTCACGGTCAGCCACTCGATCTCGTTCACATAGTGGTAGATGCGCCGGCTGAAGTCCTCCAGCAGGCGCAGGGCCAGCGCCGGGTGCTGGGCGCAGGCCTGCTGCAGCGCCTGGCGCTCAAGCCGCCAGAGGGTGGCGCGGCCCACCGTACGCGCCTGCATGGGGTAGCGGCGGTGCGTCATGAACATGGCGGCCTCGGCAATGCACTGGCCGGCCTCGAAGCGATGGAACACGCGCTCGTTGCCCTCGCAGCAATAGCGGACCACTTCGACCTGCCCGGTCTCGATGAAGAACCAGTGCTGCGCAGGATCGCCCTCGTGGAACAGCACCTCGGCGGCCCGCATGCGCCGGACCTGGGCCTGGGCGCACAGGCCGTGCAGCGCCTCGGGACCGAGGTCCTGGAGCAGGGGATGGGCGCGCAGCAGGCCCGGCAAAAGCCGGGGTGCGCCCGGTTTGTTGACAAATGTCATTGCCGGATACGGATGGTTTCCCAGATCATATTGCAAATGCGAATGACTACCAACTAGATTTACATGATCTCCAACCACTCCCTGACTTCGTCCGGCTGCGCGCTGCGTGCCACTGCGGGCCTGCTGCTCATGGCGGCCTGGGCGGCCCATGCCCAGGTGCAAGAGGGGGGCAGCCTGCCTTCCGTCACCGTGCAGGCGACGCGCGCCAGCGCCGACGTGCCGCTGCGCCCCACCGTGCAGAAGGAGCGCGAACGCCTGGCGCAGGTGCCCGGCGGCACCAACCTGGCCGAGCCGCAGAAGGAAGCGCGCCTGGCCACGCTGCGCGACGCGCTGGACTACCAGCCCGGCATCGTGCTGCAGGACTTCTTCGGCGGCACCGACCAGCCGCGCCTGGGCATCCGCGGCTCGGGCATCCAGAGCAACCCGGTGAACCGGGGCGTGCTGCTGCTGCAGGACGGCCTGCCGCTCAACGAGGCCGATGGCTCCTTCATCATCGGCCTGATCGAGCCGCGCAACGCCGCGCTGGTGAGCGCGCGGCGCGGTGCGAATGCGCTCACACCGGGTGCGACCACGCTGGGCGGCGAGGTGGATTTTGTTTCGCTCACCGGGGCCGACGAGCGCGGCCGCGTGCGTTTTGAGACCGGCAGCTTCGGCCGCCAGGGCCTGCAGGGCGCCGTCGGCGGCGTGGGTGAGCGCTTCGACGGCCGGGTGTCGGTCAGCAGCGACCGCTTCGACGGCTACCGCCATCACTCCGCCTCGCAGCGCGACGCACTGCAGGCGAACGTGGGCTTCCAGGGCGACGGCGGCTTCGCCAACCGCACCTACCTCACCTGGACCGACCTGGCCTTCCAGATCCCGACCGTGGTGCCCAAGGATCGCGTCACGACCAACCCGCGCGGCGTCATGGGCGACGGCAACACGCCGCAGGACCGACTGCTCAACGTCTACCAGCGCGACCCGCGCCGTGCCGCTACGCAGTTGCGCCTGGCCAACCGTTCCACCTGGGGCAACGAGGCGCTGCGCCAGGAGGTCGGCGTGTACTGGCAGGACACCGACGACCTGTTCAACGACTCCACCACCCACACCGTGACGCACAGCCGCACCACGGGCGCGCAGTGGCAGGCCAGCGGCCGCCCGGGCGGCGCATCCGGCGCGCTGGGCTGGCGCACGGCGCTGTCGTGGACGCACAGCGCCATGGAGCGCGACCTGTATGCCAACAACCCCGCCAATGGCCAGCGGCTGCAGCGCTTTGGCGCCTACGACCTCGACGCCAGCAACCTGCAGGCGCTGGCCGCAGCCGACTGGCGCCTTGCGCCCGGCTGGACGCTGCTGGGCAGCCTGCAGTGGAGCCAACTCGCGCGCGACGCCGCAAGCCGCAGCACGGCGGCGCAACTCGACCAGCAATGGAGCTTCGCCACGCCCAAGATCGGCCTGAACTGGGCCGCCACCCCCAGCACGCGCCTGTGGGCCAACCTCAGCCGCAGCCAGGAAGCGCCCACGTTCTGGGAAATCGTCAGCGCCACCGTGGCGCCCAACAGCCCGGCCACGGCCAGCGCCGAGCTGGTGCGCCTGAAGATGCAAAGCGCCACCACGCTGGAACTCGGCGGTCAGGGCCGCTGGGGCGAGGGCGCGCAGGCCCTGCACTGGACTGCGGCCGTGTACCGCAGCGTGCTGGCCGACGAGCTGATCTCCACCACCGACGCCAACGGCATCCGCGTGGGCACCTACAACTACCGGGGCGGCACGCGCCACCAGGGCATCGAGGCGGGCCTCTCGGGCAGCCGCCGGCTCGGTGCGGGCGCGGTGGACTTCCGCGCCGCCTGGACGTTCAGCGACTTCCGCTTCCGCGGCGGTGAATACGCGGGCAAGCAGATCGCTGGCGTGCCGCGCCACCTCCTCAGCGCCGAGGCGCTGTACCGCGTGGGCGCCTGGCGCTTCGGCCCCAACCTGCGCTGGATGCCCGTGAGCACGCCCACCGACCACGCGAACACCCCGGGCGCCGAGCAGGAGGCCTATGCGCTGCTGGGGCTCAAGCTGGAATGGCGCGAAGGCCCCTGGGCCGTATTCCTGCAGGCCGACAACGTGACCGACCGGCGCTACGCCAGCAGCTACGCCGTGCGCAACCGCACCACGGCCGCGCAGCCGGGCTACCTGCCGGGCCTGGGCCGCAGCGTCACGGCCGGGCTGACGTACCAGTTCTGAGGTGGGGTGCACACCATGGCCTCCACCCTTGCCCACGCCGTCCGCCCCACGCGCCGCCAGGCCCTGGCGGCCCTGGCCTGCATCGGCCTGCCTGCCGCCGCACGGGCCGCGCCGCGCCTGCCGCGCATCACGCTGGCGGGGCCGCCCGCCGTCGTCTCGGCGCCGCTGATCCACATGGCCGAGACGGGGGCACTCAACGGCCTGGCCGAGCGCACCGAATTCACCGCCTGGCGCGACCCCGACCAACTGCGCATGATGGCCCTGGGTGGCAAGGCCGACGTGCTGGCCATGCCCAGCAACGTGGCGGCCAACCTGTACAACCGGGGCGCGGGTGTGGCGCTGCTCAACATCTCCACCTGGGGCGCGCTCTGGCTCGTCACGCGCGACGCGCAGCGCAAGGTGCTGCAGGACTTCAAGGGCGAAGAAATCGCCGTGCCCTTCCGCGGCGACATGCCCGACATCGTGCTGCAGGTGCTCGCTGCCAGGCAGGGGCTGGACGTGCAGCGCGACTTCCGCATCCGCTACGTGCCCACGCCCATGGAGGCCATGCAGTTGCTCATCACGCGCCGCGTGTCGCACGCGCTGCTGACCGAGCCGGGCGTCTCGCTGGCCCTGCGCAAGACGCAGTCCTTTCCCGTGGGCCTGATTGCGCCCACGCTGCACCGGGGGGCCGATCTGCAGCAGGAATGGGGCCGCCTGTACCAGCGCCCCGCGCGCCTGCCGCAGGCGGGCATCGCCGCCGTGGGCGCCCTGCGCGCGCAGCCCGAGGCGCTGGCCGCCATCACGCGGGCCTACGCGCAATCGCTCGCCTGGTGCCGCGCCCACCCGCTCGACTGCGGCCGCATGATGGCCCGGCACATCGACCTGCTCACGCCCGAGGCCGTGGCCGACGCCATCGCCGTGAGCCAGATGGACGCCGTGCCCTTGCCGCAGGCGCGCGAGGAGCTGGAGTTCTTCTTCGGCCAGCTCATGGCGCGCAACCCCGGCCTGCTCGGGGGCAAGCTGCCCGCCGCCGCGTTCTACACGCCCGGCTGAAGCCGCCCGCTGTTTCCCTTTCTTGCATGCATCCCTGGCAGCCGCCGCCACCTGGGTCTTCACTGGTTTTTTCGACTCAGGAGTGTTTCACCATGGTTCTTGACGTTTCCCGTTCTCTCTCCCGCAGTGCCCTGGCGCGCCACCCGGTGGCGCTGGCGGCCCTGCTGGCGCTGGCAAGCGCCGCCCAGGCGCAGACCGCAGCAAGCAGCGATGGCGCCATCACTGTGGCCCAGGCCCAGACGCTGCCCTCGGTCACCGTCACCGCCACGCTGGCCGAACAGGACGCGCGCACCGCGCCCGCCAGCGTCACCGTGATCGACCGCGAGGAGCTGGCCGCGCGCAACGCCGCCGACCTGCTCGATGCCGTGCGCGGCGCGCCCGGCCTCACGCTTTCGCCGCGCCAGGTGGGCGGGCGCAAGACGCTGGCGCTGCGCGGCCTGGAAGGCAAGCACACGCTCACCCTCATCGACGGCCGGCGCATCAGCGCCTCGGACGACGTGGTGGGCCACTCCGACTACCAGTATGGCTGGCTGCCCATGTCGGCCATCGAGCGCATCGAGATCATCCGGGGCCCCATGTCGGCGCTCTACGGCTCCGAGGCGCTGGGCGGCGTGGTCAACATGATCACGCGCCAGCCCAAGGACCGCTGGGTCGGCTCGGTCGGCATCACGGGCAGCAATCCCACGAGTTCGAGCGAGGGCGAGCCCACGGGCAAGGCCTCGGTGTTCGCCGCCGGGCCGGTGGGCGAGCGCCTCACGCTGCGCGTGAACGGCGAGGTCTCGCACGCCGCCCCGGTGGCGGACCGCAAGGACCCACGCGTCTCCGAGATCGAGGGCCACCATTCGCAGGCCGGGGGGCTGAGCGCCAGCTTCGCGCTCACGCCGCAGCAGACGCTGGAGGCCGGCTGGACGGGCAACAACGAGCGCCGCTTCTACGACACCACCTCCACCACCAAGGGCGCCTACCGCAGCAGCTACGACATCGACCGCACCCAGGCCCACGTGGGCTGGGAAGGGCGCTTCGACCAGTGGCGCGGCCGTGTGCGCGCCTACCGCAGCGAGATCGATATCACCAACACCGCCAGCAACGGCGTGGCGCCCACGCGGCCGCAGAACATGACGGACGACGTGATCGACGGCCACGCCAGCTTCAAGCTCGGCGGCCACCAGCTCACCGTGGGCGGCGAGTGGCGCGATGAGACCCTGGTCAACGCGGGCCTGAAGAACGGCAGCGACTCGGCCACGCACAAGGCCTTGTTCGTGCAGGACGAGATCGCCCTGACCCAGACGCTGATGCTCACCGCCGGCCTGCGCGCCGACCACCACCAGCTCTTCGGCAGCGAACTCAGCCCGCGCGCCTACCTGGTGTGGGAGGCCGGCCCGGCGCTCGTCGTCAAGGGTGGCTTCGGCCATGCGTTCAAGGCGCCCACGCTCAAGCAGATCTCGCCCAACTACGTGGGCGCCGAGGGGCCGCACACCTTCGCGGGCAACGGCAACATCCAACCCGAGTCGTCCAACTCCTTCGAGATCGGCGCCGACTGGCAGGCCGCGCCCGGCTGGACGCTGCGCGCCACGGCCTTCAACACCGAGGTGAAGGACCTCATCACCTACCGCCTGCTGCGCACCGAGGGCGTGCGCCGCTTCTACCAGTACGACAACATCAACGCCGCGCGCATCCGGGGCCTGGAGGCGGGCGTGGAATGGGACATCACCCGCGCCTGGAGCTGGAGCAACGACCTCACGCTGCTCAACACGCGCGACAAGACCACCGGCAAGCGCCTGGCCGACCGGCCGTCGAGCAGCCTGACCTCGCGCCTGGAGTGGAAGGACGCCACGGGCTGGAGCGCTCGCCTGGTGGCCGAGTTCATCGGCAGCCAGACGGCGACCGACGGTAAGGGTCTGCCTTCCTATGCGCTGTGGAGCGCCAGCGTGGGCAAGCAGATCGCGCTGGCCGACCAGCGCACGCTGGCGCTGCGCGCCGGGCTGGAGAACATCGGCAACGTGAACCTGGCGGAAAAGTCCGCCAGCTTCGGCTACGCCGAGCGGGCCCGCCGCCTGTTCGTGTCGGCGCGCGTGGATTTTTGAAGAGGGGAGTGAGTGAAGCGATAGAACCCGTGTGACGAACCACCCCCGGCCTCCTCTCTGGTGGGGACGCGAGTGCCGGGGCGTGCCCCACACAATGCCCGAGTGCTATCAAATGCATAGCTATTGGCGCTTGTTGAATAAGCGCTAGAGGCCCATTTCATTCAAAGAATTCCAGTGAATCCCCTGTCCATTCTTCGCCGCTGGCTGGCCCTGTGCCTGCTGGCCTTTCTGCCTGTGCTGCCGGTGGGGGCGGCGCAGGCCGCGTCGGTGCTGTTCATCGCCACCTCCAACGTGCCGCCGGGCAAGTTCCGCTTGCTGGCCGACATTGCACGCCCGCATGGCATAGCCGTGCAGGTGCGCTACCTGGGCAAGATCCCGGCCGACGCCGATGCCGGGCTGTTCCAGGGGCAGGACATGGTGTTCTTCGACAGCTACCAGCAGGACGAGGTGCGCCAGCACCTGGCCCGCGCGCTGCCCGGCCTGCGCGCGCCGCACGCCTGGCTGTACGACGCGCGCCCGGCCTGGGGCGGCGGGGTGGACGAGGCCCTGGGCCGCCGCCTGGCCCATTACTACAGCAACGGCGGGCGGCAGAACTTCGAGGGCTTCATGGCCACCGTGGCCGCCCACCTCAAGGGCCAGAATGCCCAGGGCGTGCCCGACCCGGTGATCTTCCCCAAGACGGCGATCTACCACCCGCGCGCGCCCGGCCTGGTGTTCGCCGACCCGCTGGCCTACCTGCGCTGGGCGGGGGTCGATCCGGCCGACCCTTGGCGCCGCCCCGTGGTCGCGCTGGCCGTGCACCAGCAGTACATCGCCTCGGTGCAGGCCGACTACATCGACGACCTGATCACCCGCATCGAGGCCGCAGGCGCCGTGGCGCTGACCTTCTACAGCCCCATGATGGACGCGGGCGCGTTTGACCGCATGCTGCGCCCCCAGGGCAAGGCGCTGGCCGACGTGCTCATCAACACGCAGATCATGCTCATGCCCGAACAGCGCCGCGCCGAGTTCGAGCGCCTGGGCATCCCCGTGCTGCAGGCCATGACCTACCGGCGCGGCGACACGGCGCACTGGCAGGCCAACCCCCAGGGCGTGCCGCTGATGGACGTGCCCTTCTACCTGGCCCAGGCCGAATACGCGGGCGTGACCGACATCCAGGTGGCCTCGGCCAGCGGCGCGGGCGACGCGCCCATCGCCACCATTCCCGCGCAGGCCGATGCCGTGGTCGGCAAGGCGCTGCGCCTGGTGGCGCTGCAGCGCAAGCCCAACGCCGACAAGCGCCTGTCGGTGTTCTTCTGGAACTACCCGCCGGGCGAGAAGAACCTCTCGGCCTCCTTCCTCAACGTGCCGCGCAGCCTGCAGACCACGCTGGCCGCGCTGCGCGCCCAGGGCTACGACACCGAGGTGCCGTCCGAGCCCGAACTCATCGCCAAGCTGCAGCGCTTGCTCGCGCCCGCCTACCGCGAGGGGGAACTGGAGCCCCTGCTGCGCGACGGCCTGGCCGCCACCGTGCCCGTGGCGCGCTACCGCGCCTGGCTGGCCGCGCTGCCAAAAGCCGTGCAGGACAAGCTGCGCGAACGCTGGGGCGAGCCCGAGGCCTCCAGCATGGTGCTGCGCCAGCACGGGGCGAAGAAGGAGCCCGTGTTCGTCGTGCCGCGCCTGATGCTGGGCAAGATCGCCATCCTGCCCCAGCCCCCGCGCGGCGAGAAGTGGGAGCCCAAGGAAAAAGCGCTCTACCACTCCAGCAACGCCTGGCCCTCGCACTACTACCTGGCGGCCTACCTGTGGGCGCGCGAGCAGCAGGCCAGCGACGCGCTGGTGCACTTCGGCACGCACGGCAGCCAGGAATGGCTGCCCGGCAAGGAGCGCGGCCTGTCCGTCACCGACCCCGGCATGCTCGCCGTGGGCGACCTGCCCGTGGCCTACCCCTACATCGCAGACAACATCGGCGAGGCCCAGCAGGCCAAGCGCCGGGGCCGCGCGGTCATCATCAGCCACCAGACGCCACCCTTCAAGCCCGCCGGGCTGCACCAGGCGCTCACGCAGATGCACGACCTGCTGCACGCCTGGATGGCGCAGGACGAGGGCGTGGTCAAGCAAAAGCTCCAGGCCGACCTGCTGGCCGCCGCCACCAAGGAGCGCATCGCCCTCGACATGGGCTGGACGCCGGAGCGCGCGCGCGCCGAGTTCCCCGCCTTTGTCGATGCCCTGCACGCCCAACTGCACGAACTGGCCGAAACCGCCCAGCCCCTGGGCCTGCACACCCTGGGCCGCGCGCCCGAGGCGCAACACCGCCTGGCCACCGTGCTGCTGATGCTGGGCCGCCCGTTCTGGGAGGCGGCCGCGCTGCACGCGGGCATCCCCGCCGCCGAGGTGGACGAAGCCCTGCTCGCCGACTACGACCAGCTGCCCGCCACCGCGCCCTACCAGTTGCTGCAACGCCATGTGGTGCAGGGCGAAAGCACCCAGGGCTTGAGCGCGCCGCTGCGCGAGCAGCTCGACAAGGCCCGCGCCTGGCACGCCGCCATCGGTGCCGACCACGAGCTGCCCGCGCTGCTGAACGTGCTGACGGGCAAGCACCTGGCCACCTCCTACGGCGGCGACCCCATCAAGAACCCCGACGCCTACCCCACGGGCCGCGACCTCTACGGCTTCGACCCCTCGCGCGTGCCCACCAAGCAAGCCTGGGCGGCGGGCAAGGAGGCGGCCGAGCAGCTCATCGCCGAGCACCGCCGCCTGACCGGCCAGCCGCCCAAGAAGCTGGCCGTCTCGCTGTGGTCGGTGGAGACCATGCGCCACCAGGGCCTGCTCGAAGCGCAGGCGCTGTGGCTGCTGGGCACCGAGCCCGTGTGGGACGAGGGCGGCCGTGTCACGGGCGTCAAGCTCGTGCCGCGCAAGGAACTGGGGCGCGAGCGCGTGGACGTGGTGCTCTCGGCCACCGGCCTGTACCGCGACCACTTCCCCAACACCATGAAGATCCTGGCGCAGGCCGCGCAACTGGCCGCGCAGGCCCAGGGGCCGGGCGAAGAGGCCAACCCCGTGGCGGCCCACACCCGCGCCATCGCCGCGCGCCTGCGCGCCCAGGGCATGCCGGAGAAGGCCGCGCAGGCGGCGGCGGAGACGCGCATCTACGCCTCCGAGTCGGGCAAGTACGGCACCGGCCTGGACGACGCGGCCCTGGCCACCGACACCTGGAAGGGCAAGGCTGAGGGCGACCGCAAGCTCGCGCAGCTGTACCTCTCGCGCATGCAGTTCGCCTACGGCGCCGACGAGTCCACCTGGGGCAGCCTGTCCGGCGCGGGGCTCAAGGGCCAGGACGGCCAGCCGCTCAACCTGTATGCCGAGCAACTGCGCGGCACCGAGGGCGCGGTGCTCTCGCGCAGCTCCAACACCTACGGCATGCTCACCACCGACGACCCGTTCCAGTACCTGGGCGGCATCGGCCTGGCCGTGCGCCACCTGGACGGCAAGGCGCCGCAGCTCTACATCAGCAACCTGCGCGGCAGCGGAAGCGGGCGCGTGGAAGGCGCGGCGCAGTTCCTGGCCAAGGAGCTGGCCACGCGGCAGTTCCACCCCGGCTACATCAAAGGGCTGATGGACGAGGGCTACGCGGGCACGCTGCAGGTGCTGGACGCCACCAACAACTTCTGGGGCTGGACGGCGGTGGCGCGCGAGATCGTGCGCGACGACCAGTGGCAGGAGATGGTCGATGTGTACGTGCGCGACAAGCACCAGTTGGGCCTGAAGAAGTGGTTCGAGGCGCACAACCCGCACGCGCTGGCGCAGAACATCGAGCGCATGCTCGAAGCCGCGCGCCAGAGCTACTGGCAGGCCGACGCCGCCACCGTGGCCGAGCTGAAGGACCGCTGGTGCGACCTGGCCCAGCGCTTTGACGTGCGCACCGACAACGCCGCCTTCGAGCGCTTCGTGGGTGCAGGCCAGGGCACCGCCGGCTTTGGCCTGAACCTGGGCCATCTGCCTGCCGATGCCGCCGCTGCAGCAGCGCAGAGCGCCGCCGAGCCCCCACCCCCGGCCGAAGCCGCCCCCGCCACACCGCCCCCGCCGCCGCCCATCAGCGGCATGCGGCTGGAGCAGGTGGCCGACCAGCCAACCGCGCCCGCCGCCCACACCTTGCAGGCGCTGTGGGTGGCCCTGGCGCTGGGCGCCGTCATGCTCGGGGGCGGCTGGTGGCAGCGCGGCCGCCCATTCAAGGCAAAAGTGCCTCCCGCGCAGCATGGATAAGCGCTAGCAGCTATCAAAAATATAGCTGAACAAGACAGCCTACCGCAGTTTTTGACCATTCCTAGGAGTTTTGATGAGCCATTTGCTTGAATCCCTGATGTACCAGGCCAGCCAGGTCTTTCTGTTTCCCACGCTGCTGGTGATCGCTGTGCTGTTTGTCTATGCCTTCTTCCTGCTCGGCATGTTTGCCATGCAGTGGTGGCAGCGCCGCAAGGGGCAGGGCAGCCAGCCCACGCGCGGCCACCACCTGCTGGCCTGGGCCAAAGCGCAGCCCGACGCCAGTGCCGACGAGCTGGACGTGAAGGCGCACCAGCTGCTGGAGCTGCCGCGCATCGCCACGCGCGTGGCGCCCATGCTGGGACTGATCGCCACCATGATCCCCATGGGCCCGGCGCTCAAGGGCTTGTCCGACGGCAACCTGGCCCAGGTGTCGGACAACCTGGCCGTGGCCTTTGCGGCGGTGATCCTGTCGCTCATCGCCGCCGCCATCACCTTTTGGGTGGTGTCGGTGCAGCGGCGCTGGCTGGCCGAAGAGCTGGTGTGGCTGCAGCGCCTGGGCGTGCGCACTCCGGCTGCGGGCCACCTGGCCGAAGCGGGGAGTGAAGCATGAAATTCCTCGACGAAACCGAAGCCGACGACCCCATCCTGTCGGTGGTCAACCTCATCGATGTGTTCCTGGTGGTGATTGCGGCGCTGCTCATCACTGTGGCCCAAAACCCGCTGCTCAGCCCGTTCTCTAAGCAGGACGTCACCGTCATCACCGACGCGGGCAAGCCCACCATGGAAGTCATCCAGAAGCGCGGCGAGAAGATCGAGAAATACAAGGCCAGCGGCGAGATCGGCGAGGGCGACGGCGAGAAAGCCGGCGTGGCCTACCGCATGAAGGACGGCTCCATGGTCTACGTGCCCGAGGGCGGCGTGGTGGACCAGGCCACGGCCCCCGCACCCGGCGGCATGGGGGGGCGCTGATGCTGCGTTTGCTGGGGCGCGTGCTCGCGGGCCTGCCCGCCTACCTGTGGAGCGGCTGGGGCGCGGGGGCCAGCCTGCTGTTGCTGCTCGCCGCCTGGGAGGCCGTGGCTGCGCTGTACGACCCGCTGATCCTGCCCGACCCGCGCACCGCCTTCGCCGCCCTGCTGCTGCAGGTGGAGCAAGGCGCCGCCGGGCCCGCGCTGTGGGCCACGGCGCGGCGTGCGTTCATGGGGCTGGCGCTGGCGCTGGGCGTGGGCAGCGTGCTGGGGTTGCTGGCGGGGCTGTCCGTCACGGCCTCGGTGCTCGCGCGCCCGCTGGTCACGGTGCTGCTGGGCACGCCGCCCATCGCCTGGCTGGTGCTGGCCATGCTGTGGTTCGGCATGAGCGACGGCACGCCGGTGTTCACCGTGTTCATCGCCTGCTTCCCCGTGGTGTTCGCCAGCGCGCTGCAGGGCACGCGCACGCTCGATTTGCAGTTGCGCGACATGGCGCGCGCCTACCGCCTGCCCATGGGCATGGCGCTGCGCGAGGTGTACGGCCCGCACGTGCTGTCGTACCTGTTCCCCGCCTGGGTCACGGCGCTGGGCAGCGCCTGGAAGGTGGCCGTGATGGCCGAGCTGCTGGCCAGCACCGACGGGGTGGGCGCCGCGCTCGCGGCCAGCCGCTCGCAACTGGACACCGCCACCACGCTGGGCTGGATCTGCGCCGTGGTGGGCTGCCTGCTGGTCGTGGAGTATGGATTTTTGGAACCGCTCAAGCGCGAAGTGGAGCGCTGGCGGGAGGTACCCCGATGAGCCTTTTTTTGAATGATGTTCGCCACAGCTACGCGTTGACCGAAGTGCTCGGCGGCGTGGGCCTGGCGCTGGCGCCCGGCGGCGTGCTGGCGTTGGTGGGCCCCTCGGGCTGCGGCAAGACCACGCTGCTGCACCTGTGCGCGGGTCTGCTGGACCTGCAGGAGGGCCGCCTGGACAACTCCTTCGGCAACCCCGCGCTGATGTTCCAGCAGCCGCGTCTGCTGCCCTGGCAGACCACGATGGATAACATCGCCCTGGGCCTGCGCGCGCAGGGCATGGCGCGCGCCGCCGCACGCGCGCGCGCCCACGCCATGGGCGCCGTGCTGGGGCTCGATGCCGAAGCCCTGGCCGCCTATCCGCACCAGCTCTCGGGCGGTATGCAAAGCCGCGCCGCGCTGGCGCGCGCGCTGGTGCTCGAACCCGACCTGCTGCTGATGGACGAGCCCTTCGCCGCGCTCGACATCGGCCTCAAGGCGCAACTGCACCGCCTGTTGCTGCGCCACCAGGCCGAGAAGGGCACGGCCGTGCTGATGATCACGCACGACCTCATGGAGGCCGTGCGCCTGGCCGATACCGTGCTCGTCATGGCCGCCGGGCCGGGCCGCATCGTGCACTTGCACACGCCCCAGGCCCCCGCGCTGGCACGCACCGATGCCATGGTCTACCGCGACACCGCCGAGCTGCTGCGCGTGCCCGCCGTGCGCGCCGCCTTTGGGCTGGATGCGCTGGTGGAAGAGGGCACCTGCCCCGGCAGTGAATTCGCCAACACCCTGCCGCCGCCCGAGGCGCGCGTGCTGCCCCTGCAGCCCGCGCCCCAGCCTCATGCCGCCACCCCCGGCGAGCGGAGGATGCGATGCGGATAGCCGCCCCTGTGATGAACCCGCCCGGCCTGCTGTCGCCCCAGCACCCGGTCTGGATGTGCGCCATGCGCCCGTTCTTCCTGCTCACTATGGGTTCCGCCGTGCTACTCATCGCGCTGTGGAGCGCCGTGCTGGCGCTGGGCCTGCCGCCGCCCCCCGTGGCGGGTGGCGCGCTGGTGTGGCACGCGCACGAGCTGCTGCTGGGCTTTGGCCTGGCGGCGGTGGCCGGCTTCGTGCTCACCGCCGTGCCCGAGTTCACCGACACCGCCAGCGCCAGCCCGCGCACCGCGCGCCAGTTGGTGTTGCTGTGGCTGCTGGGGCGCGCGGGCTTCTGGCTCTCGGGCGTGGCGGGCAGCCCCGCGCTGGTGCTGGCCGCCTTGGCGCACCTGGGCCTGCTCGGCGGCCTGCTGGCGCTGCTGTGGCCCGCGCTGCGCACCGTGGCCGGGCGGCGCCACCACGCCTTTGGCTGGGCGCTGGTGGGGCTGCTGGTGCTGGTGGCGGGCTTCTATGGGGATGCGTTGCGCGGTGCCTACCCCATGCGCTGGCTGCTGGCCCTGCTGGGCCTGGTGATGGTGCTCATCATCGTGGCCATGAGCCGCATCTCCATGCGCATCGTCAACAACGCGATTGACGAAACGGGCGAGGGCCGCGAGCCCTACCTGGCCCGCCCGCCCCGGCGCAACCTGGCCATCTTGTGCATTGCGCTGTTTACCCTGGCTGAATTTTTGCAGCCCGGTGACGCTACCTCCGGCTGGCTGGCCTGCGCCGCCGCCGCCGCGCTGTGCAACCTGATGGGCGACTGGCATGTAGGCCGCCCGCTGCTGCGCCGCCTGCCGCTCATGCTGTATGCCGTGTACGCCTGCATGGCGCTGGGCTATGCCTTCATCGGCACGGCCCTGCTGGCGGGCGGCCCGGGCGCCAGCGCCGGGCGCCACATGCTCACTGTGGGTGCCATCGGGTTGTCGATCTACGCCGTGATCTGCATCGCCGGGCGCGCGCACTGCGGGCACCCGTCGGACGAGCGGCCCTGGGTGGCGCAGGGCGCGCTGCTCCTCTTCGCCGGGGCCTTGCTGCGTGCGGGCGCGGCGTTTGTGCCGGACGCGGCTTTGGCGCTGCTGGGCCTGGCTGGGCTGTGCTGGGTGGCGGCGTTCGGGCTGCTGTGCTGGCGCATCGGGCCGGTGCTGTGGCGCGTGCGGCCGGATGGGTTGTGGGGGTGCCAGGGGTAGGGTTGGGTGATGGAGTGGGCTGTTTTCGACCCTGAGCTGACGGTCGGCCCCCAACTGTAAAGCGGTCAGCTAGTGCCCAATGATCATCGCATCAAGCTGGCTGGCCGTGCAGCCGGCCGCCACCTTGAGCACAAGCGTGTAGGTTATGGTAGTGGGCACGTCCTAATAGGGGACGGACCCAACCCGTCGTTGCACCCGACCCACTACAGCGGGCGGTTGTACTCCAATGTTAGGCTGCACAATCCGGCCGTGTGGTCAACCAACAACCGAGAAGACAAATGCAAGAAGTGCCTGTGCTCGATCTGGAAGCGGTATTTAACGAAGCGGCCTTTCCGGAGCACACCTACGTGAATCCGAAAGAGTACCCCTTCATCAAATCGGCGCTCCGTGCGACGGGAAAGCATGTCACGATTGCCGGGGCCTCTGGGTCCGGCAAGACCACGGTTGTTAACAAAATTCTTCGTGATCTTGACATCAAGTCAACGGACATTTTGCTGATCAACGGTCGCGAGTACAGACACCACGCGAAGTACTTGGAGATGCTCGGTGCGATTGTTGGTGTCGATCCAACGTATGAGCAAATCGCGCCGTACCTATCCTCTCAACGATTGGTGATCATTGACGACTTTCACCATCTGAGTGAAACCGTGAAAGATGGCCTGGCTGAGGAGCTGAAGCTTTGGCACGAAAAGGGCGTCCGCTTCGTTTTGATCGGAATCGCCTCCAGCGCTCGCGACCTCGCAGGGAACGATAAGGAACTCGGCATCCGGAATGACGTCTTCGATTTGCGCACCCAGGATGAGAAGTTCGTGCGGCAACTAATGGAGCAAGGATCTGCCCATCTGAAGCTGCGGTTCACTGAGCGCTTCATCCAAGAGACCGCCGCTGGATCGAAAGGCATACCTTCGGTGGTGCAGGCCATATGCCGGACGGCATGTATCAAGCACGGCATCGAAAAGACGCAATCCGTAGAGGTCGAGATCGATGAATCACTGGCAAATATCAGGCAAGAAGTTCTGCGCATCTTCGAGCACAAGTACTTTGACAAGATCGTGGCGCTTTCGAAGGGGAAACTTCAGGCGAAGTCAGTTCACAACACTTATTTCGACATCGTCTCCGCCATTGCCAAAGATGAGAGGTCGGACATTCCGCTTGAGCACCTTTATCGCACGATCGTCGCTCCTATTTCCGAAACCAAGAAGAAAAATCAGAAATCGACTTCGTATTACAACTGCCTGAACTACTTGGGTGACGTGATTAAAGACTCCAAGCTGGATGACGTAATCATGTATCGGAAGGGTAAGTCGATCTCGATTGAGGATCCGACATTCCGCTTCTACCTGAATCTCTTGAATTTGGACGATGTCCGTCGGCGCATCCACATTCGGAACGATGACTATCCTTGGGACGTCGCGTTGTCCTTCGCAGGCGAAGACCGACCGATTGTGTTGGAGTTTGTGAAGAGGCTGGAGGAAAAAGGCGTCTTCCCCTTCTATGACTTCAACCTCCAAGCCCAGCTCTGGGGTGTAGACCTTCAAAAGCGCCTTGCGGAAATCTACGCAAACGATGCGCTTTACATGGTGATCTTCATCTCCGCCAAGTATCCCGAGAAGGATTGGACACGATTCGAATTCGAGATTGGGAAGACAGCTGGGTCAAAGCGGCCGGAGACTTACCTCTTGCCGATCATCATTGAGGATGTACCAATGGTTGGGTTGGCGAACACCCTTGGGAAAGTTTTCCTGAAGGACCAAGACATCGGGTATTGCGTCGATCTTCTTACCTCCAAGCTCACTGGGGCAAGCTAGGGGCGGCCAAAAAAGGTCGTCCGACGCAAACACTTACGTTGAGTGACCGTTTCCCCGTTGGCCCAACTGCGGCTCCTGGCCGTTTACGGTCTTCACCGTAATTGCCTGACTAGATCTGAATTGCTATCGAATCAGTAGCTTCTGGCGCTTTATCCATGGGATATTGTTGCTGATTTTCATCGGAATTTTTCAGCGTATGCTGCAGCAAAGTCCGCATGCCCCATTGCGGACCAGACCGCTCTCCTCCAAGACTATTGCGGTGCATCAAAGGCCCTCTCCAAGGCCCAAATTTTCGTTATAACCAAGCGTATACTTCGCTGGCTTGTAACACTTTGGAGCACCGCCCATGGCCCTCGCATCCCTGAAACGCAGCCTCGCCGCCTGTCTTCTGGCCGGGTTTGCCAGCATGGCCCCGGCGGGTGAAGTCACGGTGTCCGCCGCCGCTAGCCTGACCAATGCCCTCAAGGACATTGCCCAGGGCTACGAAGCCGCGCACCCCGGCAGCAAGGTGCTGCTGAACTTCGGCGCGTCCGGCGCCTTGCTGCAGCAGATGGCCAAGGGTGCGCCGGTGGATGTGTTTGCCTCGGCCGACCAGGAGACCATGGACGCCGCGCAGCAGCAGGGCCTGGTGCGCGCGGCGGATCGGCAGGATTTCGTGCGCAATGCCCTGGTGGTGATTGCGCCGATGGACGCCAAGGCGCCGCCCGCCGCGCTGAAGGACCTGGCCGCGCCCGGCGTGGCGCGCGTGGCGCTGGCGCTGCCCGCCAGCGTGCCCGTGGGGCGCTACGCCAAGCAGGCGCTGGAGGCGGCGGGCCTGTGGGGCGCGGTGCAGGCCAAGGCCGTGAACACCACCAACGTGCGCCAGTCGCTCGACTACGTGGCGCGTGGCGAGGTGGATGCGGGCTTTGTGTACGCCACCGATGCCGCGCTGATGAAGGACAAGGTGAAGACGGCGTTTGCCGTGCCGCTGGACCGGGCCATCCTCTACCCCATCGCGCGCACCGCCGCGAGCGGCAACGCCACCGAGGCGGCGGCGTTCATCGCCTATGTGCGCTCGCCGGCCGGCCAGGCCATTCTGGCGCGTTACGGTTTTCTGAAGCCCTGAGCATGGACGGTGCCTGGCCCGCTCTCTGGCTCTCGCTGCAGGTGGCCACCTGGGCCACGCTGCTGTGCCTGGTGCTGGGCACGGGCGTGGGCTATGCGCTGGCGCGCTGGCGTTTTCCGGGGCGCGACCTCATCGACACGCTGCTCACGCTGCCCATGGTGATGCCGCCCACGGTGCTGGGCTACTACCTGCTGGTGCTGTTGGGGCGCAAGGGTTGGCTGGGCGGCTGGCTGTACGACACCTTTGGCATCCAGCTCATCTTTACGCTGACGGGTGCGGTGATCGCGGCCACGGTGGTGGCGTTTCCGCTGGTGTTCAAACCCGCGCGCGCCGCCTTCGAGGCGGTGGACCCGCAGTTGCAGGACGCGGCGCGCGTGCTCGGCATCTCCGAGGCGGGCGTGTTCTGGCGCGTCACGCTGCCGCTGGCCTGGCGCGGCATCCTGGCCGGGGTGCTGCTGGGCTTTGCGCGCGCGCTGGGTGAGTTTGGCGCCACGCTGATGGTGGCGGGCAGCATTCCGGGCAAGACGCAGACGCTGTCGATTGCCGTGTACGAAGCGGTGCAGGCCGGGCAGGACGATGTGGCCCACCTGCTGGTGCTCATCACCTCGGTGGTGTGCGTGGCGGTGCTGCTGGCCGTGGGCAAGCTGGCGCCGGGGCGCGTCGCAACGCGATGAGGGGCGGGCATGCGGCTTGACGTGGACATCCGCAAGACGCTGCGTTCGGGCCACCGCGTGTTCGAACTGCAGGCGCGCTTTTGCGCCCAGGGCGAGCGCGTGGTGGTGGTGGGCCCGTCGGGCGCGGGCAAGAGCATGCTGCTCAAGGTGCTGGCCGGGCTGGTGCGGCCCGATGCGGGCCATGTGCGCATCGACGGCGAGACGTTGTTCGACGCTGTCCAGGGCATCCACCTGCCGCCGCAGGCGCGCAACGTGGCCTATCTGTTCCAGGACTACGCGCTGTTCCCGCACCTCAACGTGCGCCAGAACATTGCCTTTGGCGAGCGGCGCGGCTGGCGCAACCCGCCGGCGGCGCATGCCAGCCCGGAGGTGGAGCGCTGGCTCGATGCCTTCGGCCTGCGCGAGGTGGCGCACCAGCACCCGCACGAGCTCTCGGGCGGGCAGCGCCAGCGCACGGCCCTGGCGCGCGCGCTGGTGGCGCGGCCGCGCGCGCTGCTGCTTGACGAGCCCTTTGCTGCGCTCGACACCGAGCTGCGCGCCAGCATGCGCGCCGAGCTGGACGCGCTGCAGCGCCGCCTGCAGGTGCCCATGGTGCTCATCACGCACGACCCGCAGGATGTGCAGGTGTTTGGCGAGCAGGTGCTGTACATGCATGATGGCGTGTTGCGCAGGAAGGAGGACGCTGCATGCACATGAATGAACAGCCCGCCGCGGCGGCCATCGCCGCCATGGTCCATGCCGATGGTTTCGCGCAGGCCGATGCCCTGCTGGCGGGCTTTGCCGCCGCGCTGGTGCAGCAGGGCTGGCGCGTGGGCGGCCTGCTGCACGAGCGGCGTCGCCTGCCCAGCGGTCGCGGCGGCATGTTCCTGGTGGACGTGCAGACGGCCGAGGAGTACTGCATTTCCCAGGACCTGGGGCGCGATGCGCGCGGCTGCAGCGTCAGCACCGCGGGGCTGGCGCAGGCCAGCGCCGTGCTGCGCCGTGCGCTGGCCCAGCCGCCGGATCTGGTCATCGTCAATCGCTTCGGCGCGCAGGAGGCGCAGGGGGGTGGGTTCGCCGCGGAAATGCTGGCCCTGGCCGAGGCGCACATCCCCTTTGTCACGGCGGTGGCGCACAAGCACCTGGACGCCTGGACGCATTTTTGCGGCGCCGCGGCCGAACACCTGCCCGCCGACGCCGCCGCGCTGCAGGCGTGGTGGGCGCGCAGTGCGCCAGGGGCGCCAGGCACGGGGGCGGGCCATGGCTGAGCCGCAGGCGCGCATCCAGCTCGGCGGCTCCGTCTGGATGACGGTGGACGGCCAGAACCTGGGCGGCTCGGGGCGCATGCAGCTCCTGGCGCTGGTGGGGGCGCACGGCTCCATCACGCACGCGGCCAAGGCCATGGGCATGAGCTACAAGGCCGCGTGGGACGCCATCGACTCCATGAACAACCTGGCGGGCGAGCCGCTGGTGGAGCGCGTGGCGGGCGGCAAGGGCGGCGGCGGCACGCGCCTGACGCCGCGCGGCGCGCAGCTCGTGCACAACTTCCGGCTCATCGAGGCCGAGCACCAGCGCTTCATCGCCCAACTGGACGGCCAGGCCACGGGCCTGGCCGATGACTACCTGTTCATCCGCAGAATCAGCATGCACACCAGCGCGCGCAACCATTTCGCAGGCACCGTCACCCGCGTGGTGCATGGCGCGGTCAATGACGAGGTCGAGATCGCGGTGCGCCCCGGCCTGTGCATCGTGGCCACCGTCACGCACGAGAGCGTTGCGGGGCTGGGGCTGGCCGTGGGGGCGCAGGCGTTTGCGCTGGTCAAGGCCACGTCCATCGTCGTCGTGACCGATGCGCAAGGGGCGCGCTTTTCGGCGCGCAACTGCCTCACGGGCCAGGTGGCGCGCATCACGCCGGGCGCGGTGAACGATGAGGTGGTGCTGGACCTGCCGGGCGGCGCCACGGTGGCGGCCATCATCACCCACGGCAGTTGCGAGGCGCTCGGCCTGGCCGTGGGCGGCACGGCGACGGCGATCTTCAAGGCGTCCAGCGTGATCGTGGGCGCCCCGGCATGATGCGCCGCCCGCGCGGCGGCGCTCAGCGCCGCTCGTAGCGCACGAAGGCGAAGGGCAGGCCGCCCGCGCTGGTGTGCGCTGTGCGCGCGGTCTCCACCCATTCGGGGCCGAGCGCGGGGGCGTGGGCGTCGCCGTCGAAGTCTTGCGCAATCTCGGTCACCTCCACGCGCTGGGCCAGCGGCAGGGCCTGGGCGTAGATCTGCGCGCCGCCGATCACCCACACCGTGGCGGGCTTGCTTTGCTCTGCCATTTGTAGCGCCTCGCGCAGGCTGGATGCGCGCTGCGCGCCGATTTCATGCCAATCAGACTGGCGCGTGACGACGATGTTGCTGCGCCCGGGCAGCGGGCGAAAGCGCGGCGGCAGCGAGTCCCAGGTCTTGCGCCCCATGATGACGGGGCTGCCTTGCGTGAGCTGCTTGAAATGCGCCAGGTCTTCGGGCAGGTGCCAGGGCATGGTGCCGTCCTTGCCGATGACGCCGTTGGCGGCGCGTGCGTAGATGAGGGCGATGTGCATGTCAATGATCCATTCCGCGAACGCTTTACCCGCGATCCATGAAGCTGGCCCGACCCAGGCCAGAGCCGCCGCGCAAGGGCCGCCCCGCCGCGCTGGCGGCGTCCCCCTGCCCGCAGCGCGTAGCGCTGCGAGAGCGGGGGGAAGGCGCCGAAGGCGGCTCAGGGGGGTGTTTCACTTCACACCGCCACCGGCGCCTTGATGGCGGGGTGGCACTGGTAGTCCAGCACCTCGAAGTCTTCGTACTCGTAGTCGAAGATGCTGTCCGGGCGGCGCTTGAGGCGCAAGGTGGGGTAGGGGTAGGGCGCGCGCGCCAGTTGCGTCTGTACCTGCTCGTGGTGGTTGCTGTAGATGTGGCAGTCGCCGCCGGTCCAGATGAAGTCGCCCACCTCCAGGTCGCACTGCTGCGCCACCATGTGCGTGAGCAGGGCGTAGCTGGCGATGTTGAAGGGCACACCGAGGAAGATGTCGGCGCTGCGCTGGTAGAGCTGGCAACTGAGCCGGCCCTCGGCCACGTAGAACTGGAAGAAGGCGTGGCAGGGCATGAGCGCCATCTGGTCGAGCTCGGCCACGTTCCAACTGCTCACGATGATGCGGCGCGAGTCGGGGTTGGTCTTGAGCGTGTCGATCACCTGCTGGATCTGGTCGATGTGGCCGCCGCCGGGCGTAGGCCAGTTGCGCCACTGCACGCCGTACACGGGGCCCAGGTCGCCGTCCGCGCGCGCCCATTCGTCCCAGATGGTCACGCCGCGCTCCTGCAGCCAGCGCACGTTGCTGTCGCCGCGCAGGAACCACAGCAGCTCCAGGATGATGCTCTTGAGGTGCACCTTCTTGGTGGTGACCAGCGGAAAGCCCTCGGAGAGGTCGAAGCGCATCTGGTGGCCGAACACGCTTTTCGTGCCCGTGCCCGTGCGGTCGCCCTTGGCCACGCCATGGAAGAACACATGGCGCATGAAGTCTTCGTACTGGGAGCGGATGGGGCGGGGGGCAGCGGTGGGCATGATCGGAAAATTTTAATTAAAAGTGGCTGTAGTGCTTATGGGTAAAGCGCTGGCAGCTATCAAATCAGGAGTTTTCAGGCGCCGCCAGCACCCGCCCCGGGTTCATGAGGTTCTGCGGGTCCAGCGCCTGCTTGATGGCGCGCATCATGCCCAGGGCCACGGGCGACTGGTAGCGCGCGAGCTTGTCGGTCTTGAGCGCGCCCACGCCGTGCTCGGCCGAGAACGAACCGCCATGTTCCGCCACGGCCTCGTAGACGAGGTGGTTCACCCGGTCCTCCTGCTCGCGCAGAAAGGCCTTGGCGTCGCCGCCCTCGGGCGCCTGCACGTTGTAGTGCAGGTTGCCGTCGCCCAGGTGGCCGAAGTTGACCAGGCGCACGCCGGGAATCTCGCGCCGAAGCAGCGCATCGGTATGCGCCACGAAGGCAGGGATGCGCGAGATCGGCACGGAGATGTCGTGCTTGATGTTGAGCCCCTCCTCAGCCTGGGCCAGCGGAATGCTCTCGCGGATGTGCCAGAGCTGCTGCGCCTGGGCGATGTTCTCGGCCACCACGGCGTCCTGCACGCAGCCGGCCTCGAAGGCGGTTTCCAGCAGCGCCTCGAAGCGCGCGCGCGCGTGGTCCTCGGATTCGCTGTCGGAGTTCTCCAGCAGCACGCCGTAGGCCACCTCGTCCTGGTCGATGAAGGGCACGCGCAGTTGTGGCATGTGCTTGGCCACCAGTTGCAGCGCGAAGCGCCCCATGACCTCGAAGCCCGTGAGCCCGGCGCCCAGGTGCTGGTGCGCCAGGGCCAGCAGGCGCACGGCCTGCTCCATGCTGGGCACGGCGGCCCAGGCCGTGAGCTGCGCGGCCGGGCGCGGGTAGAGCTTGAGCGTGGCGGCGGTGATCACGCCCAGCGTGCCCTCGCTGCCGATGAACAGGTCGCGCAGGTCGTAGCCCGTGTTGTCCTTGCGCAGGCCCTTGAGGCCGTCCCACACCTCGCCCTGGGGCGTGACGACCTCCAGGCCCAGGCACAGGTCGCGCGCATTGCCGTAGCGCACCACCTGCGTGCCGCCGGCGTTGGTGCCCAGGTTGCCGCCGATGGTGCAACTGCCCTCGGCGGCGAGCGAGAGCGGGAACAGCAGGCCTGCCTGCTCGGCGGCCTGCTGCACGTTCTGCAGGATGCAGCCGGCCTCGACGGTGAGGGTGAGGTTGTCCGGGTCGAGCGCGCGCACGGCATCGATGCGCGTGAGGCTCAGCACCACCTCGCGGCCCGAGGTGTCGGGCGTGGAGCCGACCGACAGGCCGGTGTTGCCGCCCTGCGGCACCATGGGCACGCCCGCAGCGGCGCAGGCCCGGACCACGGCAGCCACCTCTTGCGTGCTGGCCGGGCGCACCACGGCCAGGGCCTTGCCGTGCACGCGGCGGCGCCAGTCCAGCTCCCAGGCGCTGAGGTCGCCCTCGGTCAGCACATGGGCGGCGCCGACGATCTGGCGCAGGGTCTCTATCAGTGAGGACATGCAAGGGGCTCCGTGGCGGCAGGCGCGCTGCCGGGTGGGTTCAGGGGGCTTGGGGCGCGGGCGGGCGGGCGGGCGCGCTGCGCAGGCGCACGCGGATGTGCACCGTGCAGGCGGTGAACAGCACCAGGCACAGCAGCACTTCCAGCAAGGCCAGCCAGTTGCCGGGCGCGCGGTCGCTCCAGGCGCGCACCACGCCCTCGGTGAAGTACAGCCACACCATGAGGCTGACCCAGCGGTAGGTGTACATGCGGTTCTTGAGCAGGCCCGCCAGCGGGATGCACAGCGGCAGCGCCTTGAGCGCCAGCCACGAGCCGCCCGGGCGCAGCGGCGCCAGGAACAGCTCCCACGCCAGGCACAGCGCGATCAGCGCCAGCAGGCTGGCCACGGCGGCGCGGCGCGCGCCGGCCACCAGCGGCGCGGGGGTGGGGCGGGTGTCGGGGGCAAGGGCGGGCATGGAAATCTGGGATCATAGCGGCCATGCCCTTTTCCCTACAGACCGTGGTGCGGCGCCTGCAGGCGCTGCCCGAGGAGCTTTCGCAGTTTCCCTGGAAGACGACGGTGCAGACCCTGCACGAGCGCTTTCGCGAGGACCGGCTGGGCGTGACGGCCAGCAGCCTGACCTTCACCACCATCCTGGCGCTGGTGCCCTTTTTCACCGTGGCGCTGGCGGTGTTCACGGCCTTTCCCATGTTCGCCAAGCTGCAGGACGTGCTGCAGCGCTGGCTGGTCGACAGCCTGGTGCCCGACAACATCGCGCGCCAGGTGCTGGGCTACCTCACGCAGTTTGCGTCCAAGGCCAGCCGCCTGGGCGTGCTGGGCCTGAGCGTGCTGCTGGCCACGGCGCTGGCCCTGATCCTCACCATCGACCGCACGCTCAACAACATCTGGCGCGTACGGCGCCTGCGCCCGCTGGGCCAGCGCGTGCTCATCTACTGGGCCGCCATCACGCTGGGGCCGCTGCTGCTGGCCGCCAGCCTGGCGCTCACGTCCTACGCGCTCTCGGCCTCGCGCGGGCTGGTGGGGGCGCTGCCCGTGCCGCTGCGCCTGCTGCTCGATTCCATCGAGTTCCTCGTGCTCGCCGGGGGCATGGCGGCGCTGTACCGCTACGTGCCCAACACCCTGGTGCGCTGGCGCCATGCCTGGGCGGGCGGCGTGTTCGTGGCGCTGGGCATCGAGCTGGCCAAGAAGGGCCTGGCGCTGTACGTGGCCAAGGTGCCCACGTATTCGGCGGTGTACGGCACCTTCGCCACGCTGCCCATTCTGCTGGTGTGGATCTACGTGGCCTGGGTCATCGTGCTGCTGGGCGCGGTGGTGGCGGCCTACCTGCCCAGCCTGCTGGCGGGCGTGGCGCGCCGCTCGGGCCGGCTGGGCTGGCATTTCGAGCTGGCGGTGGAGGTGCTGCAGCAGCTCCAGGCCGCACGCCAGACGCGCACGCATGGCCTGCGCCTGGACGAGCTGGCGCAGCGCCTGCGTGTGGAGGCCCTGCAGCTCGAACCCGCGCTCGAAGCCCTGGTGGGGCTGGACTGGGTGGGCCGCCTGGAAGCCGAGGCGGCGGTGGGCCCGCGCCAGGCCGAGCCGCGCTATGTGCTGCTGGCCGACCCGCAGGTCACGCCCCTGGCGCCGCTGGTGCAGCGCCTGCTGCTCGAGCGCGCCCCCAGCCTGCAGGGGCTGTGGCGCAGCGCAGGCATCGACGGTTTGACGCTGGCCGATGCGCTGGCGCTGGATTCAGAGCAAAATAAGGCTCCAGCGCCCGCCAGATAAGCGCGAGCAGCTACTGGATTGATAGCATTCAGCGCGCCAGGAAGTCCCGGATGGCGCCCAGCGTTTGCTCGGGCGCCTCGGTCATCTGGTGGTGGCCCACCGGCAGGTAGGCCACCTGCACCTGCTTGCCGCCCTCGCGCGCCTTGGCGATCAGGCCCTGCGCGGCCTTGGGTGCGGTCATCTGGTCCTGCGCGCCCAGGGCGAAGAGCACGGGGCAGGTGATGCGCGCGATGGCCTCGTTGCCGCCCGCATAGCTGTCGCAGGCCACGAAGCCGCGGTGGAACACATTCACCTCGCGGTTGCTGCGCAGCACGCGCCGGCCCAGCGCCATGCTGGCGCCGTACACCCAGGTGCCGGGGCCCAGCGCGGTGGGCGGCGCGCACAGGGTGCTGCGCGAGAACACGTTGACCATGCGCAGCGCCTTCTCGGGCTCGTTCAGCGAGGCCTCGATGAGCGCGGGCGAGACCTTCATGGGGAAGGCCGTGCCCACCAGCACGAGGTGGCTGGCGCGCTCCTGCAGGCGCGCCGCTGCCTCGAGCGCGATCAGCGAACCCCAGCTGTGGCCCACCAGCGCGGCGCGCGGGGCGCCCACGGCGCCCAGCAGGGCGATGATGAAGTCCGCCGCTTCCTCCACCGACGCCGGCGCCGGGCCGGCGCTCTTGCAGTGGCCGGGCAGGTCCACGGCGAGCACGTTCCAGCCGTGGTGGGCGAGGTAGCGGCTTTGCATGGCCCAGACGCTGTGGTCGTTGAGCACGCCGTGGATTAGCACCACGGTGGGCTGGGCCGGGTCGAAGGGCTTGCCGCCGGTGTAGCAGAAGGTCTTGTGGCCGTTGACTTGCAGTTCCATGGCTCAGGCTCCTGCCTTTTCTGCGGCCTTCAGGGCGCGTTTGAGGTCGTCGATGAGGTCGTCCGGGTCTTCCAGGCCGATGGACAGGCGGATCGTGCCCTGCGTGATGCCCGCCTGCGCGAGCGCGTCGTCCGCCAGGCGGAAGTGCGTGGTGCTGGCCGGGTGGATCACCAGGCTGCGGCAGTCGCCCACGTTGGCCAGGTGGCTGAAGATTTTCAGCGTCTCGATGAACTTCTTGCCTTGTTCGCGCGTGCCCTTGAGGTCGAAGCTGAACACCGAGCCCGCGCCGCGCGGCAGCAGCTTTTGCGCGAGCTGGTGGCTGGGGTGCGATTCGAGCAGCGGGTGGCCCACGCGCGCGACGAAGGGCTGGCTGGCGAGGAATTCCACCACCTTCTCGGTGTTGCGCATGTGCTGCTGCATGCGCAGCGGCAGCGTCTCTATGCCCTGCAGGATGAGCCAGGCGGTGTGCGGGCTCATGCAGGCGCCGAAGTCGCGCAGGCCCTCGCGCCGCGCGCGCAGCAGGAAGGCGCCCACGGTCGATTCCTCGCTGAACACCATGCCGTGAAAGCCATCGTAGGGCTGCGTCATCTCGGCAAAGCGCCCCGAGCCTTCCCAGTCGAATGCACCGCCGTCCACCACCACGCCGCCAATGACGGTGCCATGGCCGGAGAGGAACTTGGTGGCCGAGTGGTAGACCAGGTCGGCGCCGTGCTCGAAGGGTTTCATCAGCCAGGGCGTGGTGAAGGTGGAGTCCACCAGCAGCGGAATGCCGTGCTCGTGCGCGAGGGCAGCCACGGTGGGAATGTCGAGCACGTCCAGGCCCGGGTTGCCCACGGTTTCGCCGAAGAACAGCTTGGTGTTGGGGCGGATGGCGGCGCGCCAGGCGGCTATGTCGCCGGGCTTCACAAAGGTGGTCTCGATGCCGAAGCGCCGCAGCGTGTAGTGCAGCAGGTTCTGCGAGCCGCCGTAGAGCGCCGTGCTGGCGACGATGTGCGAGCCCGCGCCCATGAGCGTGCAGATCGCCAGGTGCAGCGCCGCCTGGCCGCTGGCGACCGCAATGGCGCCCGCGCCGCCTTCGAGCGCGGCCATGCGCTGCTCCAGCACGGCGTTGGTCGGGTTGCTGATGCGCGAGTACACATGGCCGCCGCGTTCCATGTTGAACAGCGACGCCGCGTGGTCGCTCGATTCGAACACGAACGAGGTCGTCAGGTGGATGGGCACGGCGCGCGCGCCCGTGGCGGGGTCGGGGGTGGCGCCTGCATGCAGGGCCAGGGTGTCGAAGCCTGGATCGGCGTAACCGGGCATGAAGTTGTCTCCAAGGTGTAGCGGACAGGGGTTTGGTCCCCGGCATTGTGGGCTATATTTGGCTCCTGAATGCATAGCGCCCGAGCGGGCATCCACGGAGAAGCACCATGAAAGTCAGCGACATCCTGCGCGTCAAGGGCAATACCCTCTTCACCGTCCACCCCGATGAACCCCTGGCGCGCGCCGCCGAAACCATGGCCCAGAAGGACATCGGCTCGCTCGTGGTCATGGAGCTGGGCGACCTGGTAGGCATGCTCACCTTCCGCGAGGTGATCCAGGCCATGGTCAAGAACGGCGGCGCCGTGGGCAGCATGCTGGTGCGCACGGCCATGGACGACGCCCCGCTCACCTGCACCATGGAGACCGACATGGACGAGGTGCGCCGCATGATGCTCGACCGCCACGCGCGCTACATGCCGGTGATGGACAAGCGCATGCTCATGGGCGTGATCAGCTTCTACGACGTGGCTAAGGCCGTGGTGGACAGCCAGAACTTCGAGAACAAGATGCTCAAGGCCTATATCCGCGATTGGCCGGAGGAAAAGACAACCCCCTGAGGCGCCTTCCCCCTTTTCTCGCATTGCTGCGCAATGCGGGAAGGGGGACGCCAGCAGCGCGGCGGGGCGGTCCTTGCGTGCTGGCTCCGGCCTTGAGGCGCGCTCGTTCCAAGCGTCGGTGGCTCTTACCCGTTGCAGTGGGTGGCCGTCTGGGATAATCCGGCGCCATGAGCGGCAACACCTTCGGCACCCTTTTTTGTGTCACCAACTTTGGTGAATCCCACGGCCCGGCCATTGGCTGCGTGATCGATGGCTGCCCGCCCGGCATGCTGCTGTCCGAGGCCGACATCCAGCACGACCTGGACCGCCGTCGCCCCGGCACCAGCCGCCATGTCACGCAGCGCAACGAGCCCGACGCGGTGGAGATCCTCTCGGGCGTGTACGAGGGCCGCACCACGGGCACGCCGATCGCGCTCTTGATCCGCAATACCGACCAGCGCAGCAAGGACTATGGCGACATCCTGCAAACCTTCCGCCCCGGCCATGCGGACTACACCTACTGGCACAAGTACGGCCTGCGCGATCCGCGCGGCGGCGGCCGCTCCTCGGCGCGCCTGACGGCGCCCACGGTGGCCGCCGGCGCCGTGGCCAAGAAATGGCTGGCCGAGAAGTTCGGCACCCGCTTTCGCGCCTGCATGACGCAACTGGGCGAGCTCGACATCCCGTTCGAGAGCTGGGACCACGTGCCGCACAACCCCTTCTTCGCCCCCGTGGCCGATGTGCAGCGCTACGAGGACTACATGGACCAGCTTCGCAAGGCGCACGACTCCTGCGGTGCGCGCATCCGCGTGCAGGCCACGGGCGTGCCCGTGGGCCTGGGCGAGCCGCTGTTCGACAAGCTCGACGCTGATATTGCCTACGCCATGATGGGCCTGAACGCCGTCAAGGGCGTGGAGATCGGCGCGGGCTTCGCCAGCGTGGCGCAGCGCGGCACGGAGCATGGCGACGCGCTCACGCCCGCGGGCTTTCGCGCCAACAACGCGGGCGGCGTGCTCGGCGGCATCAGCACCGGGCAGGACATCGAGGTGAGCATCGCCATCAAGCCCACCAGCTCCATCCTGAGCCCGCGCGAGTCCATCGACATCCACGGCCAGAGCACCGAGGTGGTCACCAAGGGCCGCCACGACCCCTGCGTGGGCATCCGTGCCGCCCCCATCGCCGAGGCGCTGCTGGCGCTGGTGCTCATGGACCATGCGCTGCGCCACCGCGCGCAGTGCGGCGACGTGGTCCAGGCCGTGCCGCCCATCGCGGGCGCGCTACGCTGATCAGCGCGCGCGCAGCACGCCCAGCAGGCGCAGCGGGTTGAAGCCGGTCACCAGCGCCGTGGCCAGCAGCACCAGGGCGCCGCCCCACAGCATGCCGGAGCCCAGCGGCTCGCCCAGGAACAGGCTGCCCCAGGCCACGCCGAACAGCGGGATCATGAAGGCCGAGCTCATCGCCGCCACGGGCGAGACCTGGCTGAGCACGCGCAGGTTGAGCCAGTAGGCCAGGCCCGAGGTCACCACGCCCATCACCAGCACGGCCAGCAAGGCGGGCACGGTGAACTGCGCCCGCGGCCAGTCCCACGCGGCGCCGGGCAGCAGCAGCACCAGCGCCGCAGCGTGTATGCCCGCCGCGATGGCCAGGGGGCTGATGCGCTGGGTGGCGCGCTTCATCCAGGGCGTGCACACGCCATAGCAGGCGGCGGCGGCCATGCAGGCCAGCGCCGCCACGATCAGCGTGGGCGAGGGCTCCACCGGCCCCAGCCGCACGATCAGCGCCACGCCGGCAAAGCCGCACGCGCAGCCCAGCCACTTGCGCACGGAGAGCTGGTCCTCCTTCATCCACGCCGAGGCGAGCACGCCGAACGGCACCACCATGGTGTTGAGCAGCGCGCTGTAGCCCGCGGGCAGGTGCAGGGCGGCCCAGGCGTAGAGCAGAAAGGGCAGGGCCACGGTCAGCGCGCCCAGGCCCGAGAGCTCGCACCAGTGCTGCCAGGGCCAGGGCTCGCGCGTGGCGCGCATGATGGCCACGAGCGTGAGCGTGGCCAGGCCGATGCGCAGCAGCGCCATCACATGCGGGCCCAGCACCGGGCTGGCGATGCGGATGAACAGAAAAGAGGCGCCCCACAGGGCGGACAGCAGCACGAGCTGCAGCAGATGGCGGGTTCTCACGGCAGCGCCATTGTGCCGGGCGGCTGGCATTGCTGCCGTGCTCCGGGCGACAGGAATATCAATGAAAATGGGCTCCAGCGCTTATGGAGCAAGCGCTGGAAGCTATGTATTTTGTAGCGTTTGCGGTGCTGGCCGGGCGTGTGCCGGGCTCACTGGCGCACTTCGTCCACCACGCTCTTGAACTCGTCGATGTCCTCGAAGCTGCGGTACACGCTGGCATAGCGGATGTAGGCCACCTTGTCGAGCTTCTTGAGTTCGCGCATCACCATCTCGCCGATGTGGCTCGACGGGATTTCGCGCAGGCCCAGGTTGAGCAGCTTTTCCTCGATGCGCTCGATGGCCGAGTCCACCTGCTCCGTGCTCACGGGGCGCTTGCGCAGCGCAATGGCGAACGACCCCAGGAGCTTGGCGCGCGAATATTCGGTGCGCCGCCCGTCCTTCTTCACCACGCTGGGGAAGTTCACCTCCGGCCGCTCGTAGGTGGTGAAGCGCTTGCCGCAGGAGGCGCAGCGCCGCCGGCGCCGGATGAAGTCCCCGTCCTCCGAGGCGCGGGTCTCCACGACCTGCGTCTCCGGGTGGCTGCAGAAGGGGCACTTCATGGGCGCGGGCGGGCCGGGGGCGTGCTCAGCGGTAGACCGGGAAGCGGCTGGTCAGGGCGTGCACCTTGGCGCGCACGGCCTCGATGTGGGCTGCGTCGCGTGGGTTGTCCAGCACGTCGGCGATCAGGTGCGCCGTGGCGCGCGCCTCCTCGTCCTTGAAGCCGCGCGTGGTCATGGCGGGCGTGCCCACGCGGATGCCGCTGGTCACCATGGGCTTCTCGGGGTCGTTGGGGATGGCGTTCTTGTTGATCGTCATGTGCGCCTGGCCCAGCACGGCCTCGGCTTCCTTGCCGGTGATGCCCTTGGCGCGCAGGTCCACCAGCATCACATGGCTTTGCGTGCCGCCGCTGACGATGCGCAGGCCGCGCGCGGTCAGCGTCTCGGCCACGATGCGCGCGTTGGTCACCACCTGCTGCTGGTAGGCCTTGAACTCGGGCGCCAGCGCCTCCTTGAAGGCCACGGCCTTGGCGGCGATCACGTGCATCAGCGGGCCGCCCTGCAGGCCGGGGAAGATGGCGCTGTTGATCGCCTTCTCGTGCTCGGCCTTCATCAGGATGATGCCGCCGCGCGGGCCGCGCAGGCTCTTGTGCGTGGTGCTGGTGACCACGTCGGCGTGCGGCACGGGGTTGGGGTACACGCCCGCGGCGATCAGGCCGGCGTAGTGCGCCATGTCCACCATGAAGATGGCGCCCACTTCCTTGGCCACCTTGGCGAAGCGCGCCCAGTCGATGTGCAGGCTGTAGGCCGAGGCGCCGGCCACGATCAGCTTGGGCTTGTGCTCGCGCGCCTTGGCCTCCATGGCGTCGTAGTCGATGGCTTCCTGGGCATTGAGGCCGTAGGAGACCACGTTGAACCACTTGCCCGACATGTTCAGCGCCATGCCGTGCGTGAGGTGGCCGCCTTCGGCCAGGCTCATGCCCATGATGGTGTCGCCGGGCTTGAGGAAGGCCAGGAACACCGCCTCGTTGGCCGAGGCGCCGCAGTGCGCCTGCACGTTCGCGGCCTCGGCGCCGAAGAGCTGCTTGACGCGGTCGATGGCGAGCTGCTCGGCCACATCGACGTATTCGCAGCCGCCGTAGTAGCGCTTGCCGGGATAGCCCTCGGCGTATTTGTTGGTCAGTTGCGTGCCCTGGGCCCACATGACGGCGGGCGAGGCGTAGTTCTCGCTGGCGATCAGTTCGATGTGCTCTTCCTGGCGCTTGTTTTCGGCCTGGATGGCGGCAAAGAGCTCGGGGTCGGTCTGTTCGACGAGGATGTTGCGGTGGTACATGGCAGTCCTTTTTGCATTGGAATCCCTTGGAGAAACAAGGGCTGCCCAGGCGAACGGCTCAAACGCGGCGGGGTGGATGGCCCGGGCGGTACGCTCCCCAGTGGTTCGCCGGACGGTCGTCCGGCCGGTTTCCACGTCAGCGGCAGGCCCCGTGGGAGCCCGCGCCTATCGCCAGTCGCGTACCCCGCTAGTGTAACGCTGCGGCCATGAGCCGGCGCGCGCCGGTGCTCAGAACTCCGAAGGGGAGAGCAGGGCCACCTTCTCCGCGGCGGCCTGCGTGCCGGCACCCGAGGCGGGAGCGGCCGGCGCCGGGGCGGGCTTGACCTGCGCCTTGGTCGAGAGCAGGGGCGCGGGCACGGCCTGCGTTGCGGGCACGGCGCGCCCTGTGGCGGCCACCTGGCGCAGGCGGTAGTGCTCGGCCAGCACCTTGTCGGCGTAACCGCCGTCCTGCTCCGGGTCGCTGGCGCCCACGTAAAAGCGCAGCCCGCCTTCGACCGAGCCGGCGCGGGCAATGCATTCCTGGAGCACCTTGACCCCGACGCGCAGATTGGTCACCGGGTCGAAGGCCGTGAGCTTGCCGCCCATGGGCTCGTACTTGTCGGTGTGCACGCGCGTCATCACCTGCATCAGGCCCTGGGCACCCATGGGGCTTTGGGCAAAGGGGTTGAAACGCGATTCGATCGCCATGACGGCGAGGATCAGGGTGGGGTCGAGCTTGGCGCGCGTGCCCAGCTCGAAGGCTTCGGCCACCAGCAGCCCCAGGGGCTCGGGCGCCACGCGGTACTTCTTGCTGAGCCAATAGGCCACGCGCGCCTGTTCCTTGGGCAGCTCCTGGGGATTGAGCGCCAGCGTGCGCTCGCTCGGCTCGAGCAGGTCCTCGGCCGGGTCGGCAGGCTCGGCGGGTGCTGCCTGGCGGGCCAGCAGCCAATCCGCGAGCCGGGATTCCCCGGCCATGCGCAGGTCGGGGCGGGCCGTCAGTGCAATGACGGCCATGGCCACGGCCAGGCCCAGGAGGGCGAAGCCGTTGTGGGTGAGGTGCACAAGTCCATGTGCCACGGTCGCGGCAACGGAGCGCAGCCCGGAGACCATTTTTTCTGTCGCTGTCATAGCTTTCCTTTCTGGTGCAAACCCCCCGGGGATCCGGGCCTGGGGCCATGCGGAGGCGGGCAGGGGTCGCTTGGATTGGTACGCCATCGAGTCCGGGCCATGGTGCGGTGTGGGGCCCTGGGACTGACTTCGCCGAAGAGGGCGGCGGGTGAGGGTTACTACTGATGTTTCAGAAGTTGGCGGATTCTAGGAGGGCACAAAATGCATAGTCAACACTAACAAAGACATTCTTCATACAGATAAATAATATAAAAACTGATGAAAAATACAGTTTTTTGACCCTTTTCCCCCGTAGGGACCACCGGGGCGGGTGGAGAGCCCAGCCCAATTTCAATCGACTGCCACTGGATGATTGAGACCCTGATTTGTTCTTTCGGGTGTTCTTTGTTAAGGTGTCACTGCCTCTTCATTGCAGGCATCGCCGAAAGAAGCAAGGCCCGCTGCCCGTGCATTCAGTGCCAGAGCAGACAGAGCGCCGCGCTTCCCAGGCAACTCCCTGGGGGCAATCCCTTGCCCCCTGCAGCATGGACCTCTACCCTCCATGCCGCAACCGATGGCACAGACCGTTGCGTCAGCCGTCAAGCCCGGAGGAGCGGCACTGCGCCACTTCTCCGGGCTTTCTGTTTTTTACAGTGCGGTACGCGCCTTCCCGTTGGTTTTCTGGTGCAATCCGGGGCGGGAGCCCCAAGGCGCCATGCCCGCGAGCGCATGGCGCCGCCCGCAGGGGCCAAGACGTTCAAGGCCGGATTTTCATGTTCTCATTTCACACGAAGCCATGGGTTCTGCGCGTTGCAGGGGCCATGGCAGCACTGCTGCTGCTCTGGGCCGTGGCCTGGCTGGCGGTGCCCTGGCTGGTGCGCAGCCAGGGCGAGCGCCTGGGCAGCGAGGCCTTGGGCCGCCAGGTCACCATAGGCCGCGTGGAGTTCCAGCCCTGGTCGCTGGAGCTCACCATCCACGATCTCGCCATTGCGGCGGCCGATGGCCAGGGCACGCAACTGGCCGTGCGGCGCATCCATGCGGATGCCGACGCCGAGTCCCTGCTGCGCCTGGCGCCCGTGCTCGACGCCCTGGAGGTCGAAGAACCGGTGCTGCGCCTGACCCAGCGCAGCGCAGGCCACTACGATATTGACGACATCCTCGCGCGCTTGACGGCCTCCGGGGACCAGGCGCCTCAGGGCAAGCCGTGGCGCTTTGCGCTCTACAACATTGCCGTGCACGGCGGCGCGGTGGACTTTGCCGACAACACGGTGCAGCGCACCCACACCGTGCGCGACCTGGAGCTGGGCATCCCCTTTCTGAGCAACCTGGAATCCCAGCGCGCCGTCAAGGTGCTGCCGCACCTGGCCTTCAAGCTCAATGGCAGCGCCTTTGAATCCACGGCCGAGGCCACGCCCTTTCTGGCCAGCCGCAAGACCGAGGCGCGCGTGCGCCTCACGGGTTTCGACCTGGCGCCTTTCCAGGGCTACCTGCCCCGGAGCCTGCCCGCCCGGCTGCAGTCCGGCGTGCTCGATGTGGACCTGGCCCTGGCGTTCGAGCAGCATTCGGGCGCGGCCCTGCACCTGCGCGGCAGCGTGCAGGCGCGTGGCGTGCGCCTGGCGGGCCGCCATGGGCAAACGCTGCTGGAGCTCGAGAGCGCCGACGCCCGCATTGCCGATATGGAGCCCCTGGCGGGACGGCTGCAGCTGGCCTCGGCCGGGGCGGCCGTGCGCGCGCTGGCCCTGGACGGCGGCGCTGGCGATGCCCCGGTGCCGCAACTGAGCGGGCGCCTGGCAGCCGAGGATCTGGAGCTGTCCTGGCAGGCGGGGACCGCCGCGGCGCGGCTCGGCCGCGTGGCGCTCGACGGCCTGGCCCTGGACTGCCCGCCGCAGGCCGCCTGTGCCGGGGCCGGTGTGCCGGGCATCGCCATGCGCAGCAAGAGCAGCCTGGCAGAAATCAAGGTCTTGCGCGCCGAAGAGATCCGCCTGGATGCGGGCCAGCGCGCGCTGCAGGTGGGCCGCGTGGTCCTCACCCAGCCGCGCGCCCTGGTGGAGCGTGATGCGCAGGGGCGCTGGATGGCCGAGCACTGGCTGGGCAGTGCCCTGGAGGCCGCCCCGGCGGCGAGCGCGCCTGCAGCCCCCTGGACGGTGCATTTCGGCGCCGTGGAGGTGGATGGCGGCGCCATCGCCCTGCGCGATGCGCTGCCCGAGCGGCCGGTGGCGCTGAGCGTAGCGGCCCTGCGCCTGCGCATGGCGGACTTTGCGCCCCTGGGGGCGCAGCCAGCGCCCCTGGAGCTGGCCGCGCGCATCGCCGCGGGGCGCACCGAGCCCGGCCGGCTGGAGTACACCGGCACGCTGCGCATGGCGCCGCTGGCGGTGCAGGGCCGGGTGCTGGCGCAGCGGCTGCCGCTGCACGCGCTGGAGCCCTACGTGGCCCAGGCGCTCAACGTGCGCGTGCTGCGTGCCGACGGCAGCTTCCAGGGCACGGTGCGCTATGCCGCTGAAGACGCGGGGCCCGCCCTGCGCGTGCAGGGCGACGCCTCGCTCGACGACCTGCGCGTGCGCTCGGCCCTGCTCACGCGGCCCTCCGGCGCCCAGGCCGCCAGCGTGGACCGCAGGCTGGCGCCGCCGGAAGACCTGTTGCACTGGAAATCCCTGGGCCTGCGCGGCGTGGACGTGGAGCTGGCCCCGGGCCACGCCACGCAGGTCCAGGTGCGCGAGACGGCGTTGAGCGATTTTTTTGCGCGCGTGATCGTGCAGGACAACGGCCGCATCAATCTGCAGGACCTGCTGCGCCAGCCCGAACCGGCCGCCGGGCCGCCCACCGCTGCGCCGGCAAAGCCGGCACCGCTCCCGTCCGTGCGCTTCGGCCCCTTGGCCCTCACGGGCGGTACGGTGCGTTTTTCCGACTACTTCATCCAGCCCAACTACTCGGCAGACCTGAGCGAGCTCACCGGCCGGCTCAGTGCGTTCTCCTCGGAGCCCGCCGCCGCGGGTGCGGCGCCCGCCATGGCGGACCTGGAGCTGCGCGGCCGTGCCGAGGGCACGGCGACACTGGAGATCACCGGCCAACTCAACCCCCTGGCCCGGCCGCTGGCGCTCGCCATCACGGGCAAGATGCGCGACCTGGAACTGCCGCCGCTCTCGCCCTACACCATCAAGTATGCTGGCCATGGCATCGAGCGCGGCAAGCTGAGCATGGACGTGAACTACCGCATCCAGCCCGACGGCCAGCTCACGGCAAGCAACAAGCTCGTGCTCAACCAGCTCACCTTTGGCGAACCGGTGGAGGGCGCGCCCGCCAGCCTGCCCGTGCGCCTGGCCACGGCCCTGCTGGCCGACCGCCAGGGCGTCATCGACCTGGACCTGCCCATCAGCGGCTCGCTCAACGACCCCGAGTTCCGCCTCGGGCCGGTGATCTTCAAGATCATCGGCAACCTGATCATGAAGGCCGTGACAGCGCCGTTCGCGCTCTTGTCCAGCGCCTTGGGTGGCGCCGCCGAGCCGGGCACGGTGGCCTTTGCCCCGGGCAGCGCGCAATTGGACGATGCCGCGCGCGCCAGCCTGGACAAGGTGGCCCAGGCCTTGATCGATCGCCCGGCGCTCACGCTCACGGTGGTGGGCGAAGCCCGGCTCGCCGATGAGCGCGAGGGCTGGAAGCAGGCCCAGTTGCAGCAGTGGCTGCTGGCCCAGAAGCGCCGCGCCGCCCTGCGCAGCGGCCAGGATGGCGCCAGCGTGCAGGCGGTGGCCGCCGAGGAGGTCCCCGCCCTGCTCAAGGAGGTGTACCTGCGCTCCGACATTCCCAAGCCGCGCAATCTCGTGGGCATGGCCAAGGACTTGCCGCAGTCCGAGATGCAGGCCTTGCTGCTGACCAGCATGGCGGTGCCCGAAGACGCCATGCGTACGCTGGCGCTGGCGCGCGGCGTGGCGGTCCGGGACTATCTGGCAGCACGCCAGGTGCCGTCCGGGCGCCTGTTTCTCGGTGCCGTGGTAACGCGCCCCGAGGACGAAGGATGGAGCCCGCGTGCGCGCCTGACGCTGGCAGCGAAATAGCGCCCTGCGGGAGGCCGGCAAATCCCGGCGAGAATAGAGCCTTGTCCCCGGCACGCCCCTGCTGCTGCCGGGGCTGTATTCCTTGAGTCATCCATGTTTTCTTTTTCTTCCCGCAGCAAAATGTCCGATGCACCTGAAGCGACCCCGGCCCCGGCTCCGGCCAAGATCTCCGAGCCGCATCCGCTCGATGTGCTGACGGGTGGCGCCTTCTCTGCCGCCACCTCGGGCGAGCGCGCCGCGCGCGTACGCGACTGGCTGGCCCAAGAGCCCTCACCCGAGCAACTGCAGGAGGTGTTCAAGGAGCTGAGCGTGCGCGACAAGGGCGCGGCGCGCGCCATCCGCGAACGCATCGACGAGCTCAAGCGCGCCAAGAACCAGGAGGCGATTGCCGCCGAATGGGCTGACAAGGCGCAGGCCTTGCTGGACGCGCCGCGCCTGAACATTGCCGACGCCATGGCCTGGCAGCGCGATGCGGCCAAGGCTGGCGCGCCGCTCTCGCGCGAGCCCCTGGCAGCGCTCAAGACCGCGCTGGCCGAGCGTGTCAAGGTGATCGAAGACCTGCAGCACCGCGTGCAGGTGCAGCGCGAGGCCGCGGTCCTGCTGGCCCAGCGCATCGAGGTGCTGTCCACCAAGCCCTGGGCCGATGCCCAGGCGGCGCTCGATCTGCTGCGCGCCGACGTGGGGCGCTGGCAGGAGCAGGCCCAGGAGCTGGCCGGCGACGCGAGCTGGGTCAGCGTGGAAGCGCGTTTCCCGCCCTTGCTCGATGCCTCGCGCAGCCAGTTGCTCGTGGTGTGGGAGGCGTTCGAGGCGGCGCTGGGCCAGGCCGTGGCGGCCGCGGCCGATCCCCAGGCCCCGCTGCCGCCCGTGCCCGTGTGGGCCGACGAGCTGCGCGCCGCGCGCGGCCTGCCCACCGAGGCGGACGCCGTCGCGGCCGCTGCTGCAGCGGCCAGGCCGCCCCGGTCCAAGGTTGATCCGGTCGTGGTCGACAAGGCCCAGCAGGCCGTGCGCGCGGCCCTGGCCACGCTGGAGGCGGAAACCGCCGAAGGGCATGGCAAGGCCAGCATGGGCGCGTCCGCGCAACTGCGTGCCGTGCTCAAGGTGCATGGCCGCCATATCGATGCCGCGCTGGAGCAGCAGGTCCACCAGGCCCTGGTGGCTGCGGGCGAACTGCAGGGCTGGCAGCGCTGGAGCGCCGATCAGGTGCGCGAGGAACTCGTCGCCAAGGCCGAGGCCCTGCTGCAACGCCCCGAGGGCCAGGCCCTGGGCGGGCGCAAGATGCAGGAGACCCTGCGCCAGTTGCGCGAGCAGTGGAAGCAGGCCGACCAGGGCGGCCCGGCCAACCATGCGCTGTGGCGCAAGTTCGACGAGGCGTGCAATGCGGCGCACAAGGTCGTCGAGGCCTGGCTGAGCAAGGTCCGCGCCGAGGCTGCCGAGCACAAGGCCGCGCGCCTGGCACTGATCGAGGAGCTGCAGGCCTGGTCTGCCGCGCAGGCCGCCAGCACCGATTGGAAGGCGCTGGGCCGCGCCCTGCACCAGTTTGCCGAGCGCTGGCGCGAAGGCGGCCATGTGGGGGAAAAAGTGTTTGCCGAACTGCAGCCGCTGTGGAAGCAGGCCTTCGCCCAGGCCAGCGCACCGCTCGAAGCGGCGCAAAAGGAGAGCCTGGCGCGCCGCCACGCCATGATCGAGGAGGCCACCGCGCTGGGGGCTGCGGCCCCGCTGCGCATCGATGCCATCAAACAGTTGCAGCAGCGCTGGCAGGCCGAGGCGCAGGCCGTGCCGCTGGAACGCCGGCATGAGCAAAAGCTCTGGGACGCGTTTCGCAAGCCCATCGACGAGGCCTTCCAGCGCAAGGGCAGCGAGCGCGAGCGCGCGGCCACCGAACTGAGCGCCCGCGACCGCGCCGTGCTCGAGGCCTCCAAGGCCCTGGACGCCGCCAGCGCCAGCGGCGATGCACAGCAGATTCGCCACGCCATGCAGGCCCTGGAAGAGGCGCTGCGCCAGCAGGCGCATGCCGCCCAATCTGAAGAAAAAGCCGTGCAAACGCCCGCTGAGCAAGCGTCGGAAGCTACAGAAAGTGAAGCGCCGCAAACCGCGGCCCCGAAGGCCGCTGGCGCACGCCCCGTGGTGGCCGTGCGCGGCGACGACCGCCCGGGCATGAAGCGCGATGCCGTGCCGGCACCCGGTGCGCGCCCCGGCCGTCCGGGCGAGCGGCGCGATGGCCGTCCCGGCCGTCCGGAAGGTCGGGGTGAGCGCGGAGGGCGCCTGGGTGAGCGGCCGATGCGCGAAGAACGTGGCCCGCGCCTGGGTGATGCGGCCTTCCGTGCCCAGCGCGACGCCATGGAGCATGCGCAGGCGGCCCTCAGGCGGCTGGCGGCGCAGGCCCATGGCGAGGCCCTCACGCAACTGCTGACCGCCTGGGAGCAGCGCGACCCGGCGCAACTGCCCGGCACCCAGGAACTGGGTGGGCGCGTGGCGCCGGCAGTGCGCAGCGCCTGGGTGCAGGCCCTGTCCGGTGCGCCGGCCGGGGATGCGGCCGAGGCGCTGCTGCGCCTGGAGATGGCAGCCGAGCTGCCCACCCCGGCAGAACACCTGCCCGCGCGCCGTGCACTGCAATTGCAATTGCTCACGCGCCGCAACGACCCGGCACCGGCCCAGACCTGGGGCCAGGACGCTGCGCGGGTCCTGGCCAGCGCCAGCGATGCGGGCAGTGCGCGCCGCCTGCAGGCCGTGCTCAAGGTCCTGCTGCGCAAGTAAGCACCTGCCTGCAGGCCTGCAAGGGCCTGCAGGCAAGCCCCGGGGAAGCGGGCAGGCGCCAAAAGAAAAAGGCCGTTGCGTGTGCAACGGCCTTTGCTGTTTGGTGCCCAGGAGAGGACTCGAACCTCCACGGAGTTACCCGCTAGTACCTGAAACTAGTGCGTCTACCAATTCCGCCACCTGGGCATTTCAGGAATTTCAAATTGTATAGCAAGAAAGCGTCTTCCTGAAACTGTTTGCGCTTTATTGCTGAGAAAAAAGCCGCTGGGGGAGCGGCTTTTCGTTAAACTTGGTGCCCAGGAGAGGACTCGAACCTCCACGGAGTTACCCGCTAGTACCTGAAACTAGTGCGTCTACCAATTCCGCCACCTGGGCATTTCAGGAAAGACCAACATTGTATAACAAAAAATTGAACTCCCGCACGCAATCTTCGCATCCCGCTGACGAAATCGAAGGCACCGTGCAGGGTCACCGCGACGGCCACGGTTTCGTGGTGCGTGACGATGGCCAGGCCGACATTTATCTCCCTCCCAACGAAATGCGCGCCGTGCTGCACAAGGACCGCGTGCGTGCCCGCATCGTGCGCCAGGACCGGCGCGGCCGGCCCGAAGGGCGCGTGGTCGAGATCGTCGAGCGCCCCGCCCAGCCCATCATCGGCCGTCTGTTGCAGGAGGGCGGCGTCTGGATCGTCGCCCCCGAGGACAAGCGCTACGGGCAGGACATTCTCATTCCCGCGGGCGCCCTGAGCAGCGCACGCACGGGGCAGGTCGTGGTGGTCGAGCTCACCGAGCCGCCGGCCCTGTTCGGCCAGCCCGTGGGCCGCATCACCGAGGTGCTGGGCGAGGTCGACGACCCCGGCATGGAGATCGAGATCGCCGTGCGCAAGTACGCCGTACCGCACGTGTTCTCCGAGGCCTGCCTGGCCGAGGCGGGCGCGCTGCCCGACAAGGTGCGGGCACGCGACAAGAAGCAGCGCATCGACCTCACCGACGTGCCGCTGGTCACCATCGACGGCGAGGATGCGCGCGACTTCGACGATGCCGTGTACTGCGAGCCGGCGAAGATCGGGCGCAGCAAGGGCTGGCGCCTGTTGGTGGCGATTGCCGATGTGAGCCACTACGTGCAGACCGGCAGCGCCATCGACGTCGATGCCTACGACCGCGCCACCAGCGTGTACTTCCCGCGCCGCGTGATTCCCATGCTGCCCGAGAAGCTGTCCAACGGCCTGTGCTCGCTCAACCCGGACGTGGAGCGCCTGTGCATGGTGTGCGACATGCTGATCACGGCCAAGGGCGAGATCCACGCCTACCAGTTCTACCCGGCGGTGATGTTCAGCCATGCGCGCCTGACCTACACCGAGGTGGCGGCCATCCTGACGAACACCCGTGGTCCCGAGGCCGAGCGGCGGCGCGCACGCGTGACCGATCTGCTGCACCTGCACGACGTGTACCGTGCGCTGCTCGCGGCCCGCCAGCAGCGCGGGGCCGTGGATTTCGAAACCACCGAAACGCAGATCGTGTGCGACGACAACGGCCACATCGAGAAGATCGTGCCGCGCGTGCGCACCGAGGCCCACCGCCTGATCGAGGAGGCCATGCTGGCTGCCAACGTGTGCAGCGCCGATTTCATCGCCCAGAGCGGCCAGAGCGGCCTGTTCCGGGTGCACGAAGGCCCCACGCCCGAGAAGCAGGACATCCTGCGCAGCTACCTCAAGGCCATGGGGGTGGGCATGTCGATCAGCGAGAACCCCGCGCCCGAGGAGTTCCAGGCCATTGCCGAAGCCACCAAGGAACGGCAGGACGCACAGCAGATCCACACCATGCTGCTGCGCTCCATGCAGCAGGCC
>NZ_BBJX01000017.1 GCF_000739995.1 Comamonas granuli NBRC 101663
CGGCCGTGAGGCCGCCGCCCTGGATCATGAAGTTGTTGATCACGCGGTGGAACACGGTGCCGTCATAGTGCTTGTCGGCCACGTACCGCAGGAAGTTCTCCGCCGTCTTGGGGGCCTTGGCGGGGTCGAGCTGCACGACGATGTCGCCCATGCTGGTGGCGAGCTTCACCTTCGGGGCATTCTGGGCATGTGCTATAGAAAATGTAGCTGCCAGCGCAATGCCAGTAAGCGCCAGGACCGTATTTCTTCTGGAAATCATCCAATCACTCCTTCATAAATGATCTGCCAGTGCTTGCCCCGGCGGGCCCAGAACTGGCGCTTGATGGGGCCGGTGCGTGCGCCTGCGGCCACTTCGCCGAAGGTGACGACCATGGTGTCCAGGCTGTCGGACCAGCGCAGGATGGCCAGGTCCTTGAGCTCCACGGAGCGGCCTTGCAGCGCGTGCGCCTCGGCGTGCAGGGTGGTGGCCCACTGGGCCAGGCTGGCCTTGCGCTGGCCCTGGAAGTCGGGGGCGTAATAGGCCATGAGGCGCTGCATGTCCGCGGCCGACTTGGCGTGGCGCCAGCCGTCGAGCACGGCGTCAAAGGCCTTGCGCTCGGCCTGCATGCTGTGCGGCGCCACCCAGTCGAGCGCGCGCGCGATGACCACGGGCGTGGTGCGCGGCTCCACGGTGCGCAGCAGGCGCTCGAAGTCCGGGTTGGCCAGGGCCACGCAGCCGTCGGTGGCCTGGGGGGCGCGCGAGAACTGGTCGGGCGGCGTGCCGTGCAGCCAGATGCCGCTGCCGGTCTTGCCGCGCACCTGGTCCAGCGGGTTGGGGTAGTTGAGCGGCAGGGCGCCTGCGCCGTAGAAGTCACGCAGCGTCGCCGGGTCGAGGCGGCTGGTGATGAAGTACACGCCCAGGGGCGTGCGCTGGTCGCCCTCGACGGCCTTTTCGATGCCGAGCTTGCCTACCGAGGCGTAGTAGTCGGCCACCAGGCGCAGGCCCTGCGCCGTGTTCTCGAACAGGTACAGGCGCGAGCGCTCGGCGTCCACGGCAATGGCGTGGCGGTAGCGCGGCGCCAGCTCCAGGAACTGCGCCGGAATGCTGCCGCGCTGCGGCGGGTTGCCGCGCGCCTGCACGCGCCGGTGCAGCTCGGTGCGCAGCTCCTGCAGTGTGGCGCCGGCCTGCGCGCCGAGGGGGGCGGGCACGTCGCCGGGCTGCTGCACCGGGCGCGTGCGCGCCGCCAGCATGTCGCCCAGGGCGAGCTGGGCCAACTGGAAATGCGGGTAGTCGCGCACCAGGCGCTCGGCCTGGGCCAGGGCCTCGCGCGACTGGCCCTTGCGCGTGAGTTCCAGCACCTGCAGCAGCCGTTCCTCGGCCTGGCCGTCGCGCAGCGGGGGCAGCGGTGCGGGAGGGCGTGCCTTGGCGCCGGTCTTGTCGCGCGCGGCCTGTCTGGCCTTGGGGCGCCCGGCGCTGCGCTGCGACCCCTGCGCGGGGGCGGCGCTGGCGGCCTGGCTGGCGCGCGGCGCCGGGGGCTTGCCGGCGGCCTGGGCCGGCGCGGGCGGCCACAGCAGCGTGCCGGCCAGGGCCAGCAGCGCCGCCAGCGCACGGGGGCAGGAGGGCATACGCCGCATGTGCCGCCTCACCATGGGCAATGTACCCGGAGCACGGCCGGGGAGAGGGCGCACACGCAGGCCATCAGCCGCCGGTGGATTCGCGCACGATGGTCCAGCGGCCCTGGTGCTGGACCAGGTCGAGCGTCTTGCGGCTCGAGACGTTCAGCGCATCGGCGCTGTAGGCCTGGTGAAAGCGTACGGTGGCCTTGCTGCCGCTCACGCTGACCTGCAGGTCCGACAGCTTGACGCTGATGCGCGACTTGCCCACGATGCGCGCCTCGCGCTCCTTCTCCCAGGCGGCGCGGCTTTGGCGGCCGGGCGGGTCGAAGTCCTTGGCGTAGGCGGACAGGTAGGCCTTCATGTCCTTGGCGGCCCAGGCCGCGGCCCAGGCCTGGACGGCGGCGGTCACGTCGCGCACGGCGGTGTCGCCCTCGTCGGCCTTGGCCGGGGCGGGGGTGGCTGCCGGAGCCGGTGCGGGCGCTGCCGCCACGGCCGGCGCCGGGGCAGGTGCTGGCGCGGCGGCGGGGGGCGGGGTGGCCACGGCAGGGGCGGCAGGCTTGGCACTGGCTGCGGGTGCGGCGGGCACTGCCGGGGCCGCGGGGGCCGCAGCGGTGACGGCAGCGGGCGCCGGGCGGGCGCTGCCGCGTGCGGCCTCGGGGGTGAACAGGCTGCGGATCATGGCCAGCTTGGGCTTGACCGAGTTGGCCGTGCTGGCGTCGAGCTGCAGCGCCTTGCTGTAGGCCTGGCTGGCGAGCTTGGCGTAGATGTCGCCCAGGTTCTCGTGCGCCGTGGCATAGCTGGGGTTGGTGCGGATGGCCATCTCCAGCGCCGCGCGCGACTTGTCGAGCTGGTTCTGGCCGGCATAGAGCACGGCCAGGTTGTTGTAGGGCTCGGGCAGCTCGGGGTATTCCTCGGTCAGCTTGGTGAAGGTGACGATGGCCTCGTTCTGCTTGCCGGCGTCGGCCTGGGCCACGCCGCGCAGAAAGCGCAGTTGCGGGTCGCGCGGGGTCTCGGCCAGGCGCTGGTCGGCCTTGGCCAGGGCATCGGCGGGCTTGCCCGCCTTGAGCAACTGGGTGATTTCGCCATAGTCGTTGGCCTGGGCCAGACCGGCTCCCAGCCAGACTGCCAGGGCGACCAGGCGCAGGAATCGGGGGAGGGTGCGGCGGACTTGCTTCATGGGCAGGCAATGGGGGTGGGAGGGGGCCCTGGCCCGGGCCGGGCTTATACTCCGGCGGATTGTAGCTGAGGGGGTCCCGTGCACGCGCCCTGTTGCCGCCGGTGACGGCCCATGGCCGCTGGCCTGCCGTAACGGCCTGCGCGCCTGCGAACCGCGAGCCTGGCGCCGCGGCCTCTCCCTCCCCTGTTTCCTGACACCCATTCCCATGAGCCTGCGCATCTACAACACGCTGTCGCGTGCCCTGGAGGAGTTTTCCCCGCTCGAACCCGGCCATGTGCGCATGTATGTCTGCGGCATGACCGTGTACGACCTGTGCCACCTGGGCCATGCGCGCTCCATGGTGGCCTTCGACGTGGTGCAGCGCTGGCTGCGCGCCAGCGGCTACCGCGTGACCTACGTGCGCAACATCACCGACATCGACGACAAGATCATCCAGCGCGCCGTGCACAACGGCGAGACCATCCGCAGCCTGACCGACCGCATGATCGCCGCGCTGCACCAGGATGCCGACGCCCTGGGCATCCAGCGCCCGGACCACGAGCCGCGGGCCACCGAATACGTGCCGCAGATGCTGGCCATGATCGGCCAGCTCGAAGGCAAGGGCCTGGCCTACCAGGCCGGCAACGGCGACGTGAACTACGCCGTGCGCAAGTTCCCCGGCTACGGCAAGCTCTCGGGCAAGTCGCTCGACGAGCTGCAGGCCGGCGAGCGCGTGGCCGTGCAGGAGGGCAAGGACGATCCGCTCGACTTCGTGCTCTGGAAGAGCGCCAAGCCCACCGAACCCGCCGAGGTCAAATGGCCCAGCCGCTGGGGCGAGGGCCGCCCGGGCTGGCACATCGAATGCTCGGCCATGGGCTGCGAGCTGCTGGGGCAAAGCTTCGACATCCACGGCGGCGGCGCCGACCTGCAGTTCCCGCACCACGAGAACGAGATCGCCCAGAGCGAAGGCGCCAACGGCCAGCCGTTCGCGCGCTTCTGGATGCACAACGGCTTCATCAACGTGGACAACGAGAAGATGTCCAAGAGCCTGGGCAACTTCTTCACCATCCGCGACGTGCTCAAGGAGTACGACGCCGAGACGGTACGCTTCTTCGTCGTGCGCAGCCACTACCGCAGCCCGCTGAACTACAGCGACATGCACCTGGACGACGCCCGCGCCGCGCTCAAGCGCCTGTACACCGCGCTCGCGCTCGTCGCGCCCGCCGAGGCCGCCATCGACTGGCAGGAGCCCCATGCCGCGCGCTTCCAGGCAGCCATGGACGAGGACTTCGGCACGCCCGAGGCCGTGGCCGTGCTGTTCGAGCTGGCCGGCGAGGTCAACCGCAGCCGTTCGGCGCAGGCTGCCGGCCTGCTCAAGGCCCTGGGCGGCTGCCTGGGCCTGCTGCAGGGCGACCCGCAGGCCTTTCTGCAGGCGGGCTCCACCTTGGACGAGGCGCAGATCGCCGCGCAGATCGCGGCGCGCGCCGCCGCCAAGGCCGCCAAGAACTACGCCGAGGCCGACCGCATCCGCCAGGCGCTGCTGGAGCAGGGCATTGCCCTCAAGGACTCGCCTGCGGGCACGACCTGGGAAGCGGTGCAGTGATTGTTTTTGCAATGAAATCGGCCTCTGACGCCCGTGGGGGAAGCGGTGTCAGCTACTAAGACCATAGCAACCGGCGCCGCCTCGCCTGGCTACTGGACGCAGGCGTGCAAGCAGCTCATGAAGAAGGACCGGGTGATGAAGCGCCTGATCCCGCAGTACGGCGACGCCATGCTGCAGTCGCGCGGCGACGCCTTCGGCACGCTGGCGCGCAGCATCGTGGGCCAGCAAATCTCGGTCAAGGCCGCGCAGACCGTGTGGGACCGCTTTGCTGCGCTGCCGCCCGCCATGACGCCCCAGGCCGTGCTCAAGCTCAAGATCGACGACATGCGCGCCGCGGGCCTGTCGGCGCGCAAGGTCGAGTACCTGGTGGACCTGGCCCTGCATTTCGACGCCGGCAAGCTGCACGTGGAGGGCTGGCACGGCATGGACGACGAGGCCATCATCGGCGAGCTGGTGGCCATCCGCGGCATCGGCCGCTGGACGGCGGAGATGTTCCTCATCTTCCACCTGCTGCGCCCCAATGTGCTGCCGCTGGACGATGTGGGGCTGATCAATGGCATCAGCCACAACTATTTTTCGGGCGACCCCGTCAGCCGCAGCGATGCGCGCGAGGTGGCCCAGGCCTGGCAGCCCTGGTGCAGCGTGGCCACTTGGTATATTTGGCGTTCGCTGGACCCGCTGCCGGTGACGTATTGAAGTGAAACACCCCCCTGAGTCGCCTTCGGCGCCTTCCCCCCGCTCGCGCAGCGCTGTGCGCTGCGGGCAGGGGGACGCTCCCGGCGCTGCGGGGCGGCCCTTGCGCGGAAGCCCTGGCTTGGGCCGCGCCGGTTTTACCCGTAGCGCGCAGCGCATGGATATCTGAAAGACAAGAGGAGAACCATCTTGGCGAAAAAGACCTTTCTGGACTTCGAGTCCCCGATCGCGGAGCTCGAAACCAAGATCGAGGAACTGCGCTACGTGCAGAACGAGAGCGCGGTCGACATTTCCGATGAGATCGAGCAGCTCAGCAAGAAGAGCCAGCAGCTCACCAAGGACATTTATTCCAGCCTCACGCCCTGGCAGATCACCAAGATCGCGCGCCACGCCGAGCGCCCCTACACGCTGGACTATGTGCGCGAGCTGTTCACCGACTTCGTCGAACTGCACGGCGACCGGCACTTTGCCGACGACCAGTCCATCGTCGGCGGCCTGGCGCGCTTCAACGGCCATGCCTGCATGGTGCTGGGCCACCAGAAAGGGCGCGACACCAAGGAGCGCGCGCTGCGCAACTTCGGCATGACGCGCCCCGAGGGCTACCGCAAGGCGCTGCGCCTGATGAAGACGGCCGAGAAGTTCAAGCTGCCCGTGTTCACCTTCGTGGACACGCCTGGCGCCTTCCCCGGCATCGACGCCGAGGAGCGCGGCCAGTCCGAGGCCATCGGCCGCAACATCTACGAGATGGCGCAGCTCGAAGTGCCCATCATCACCACCATCATCGGCGAGGGCGGCTCGGGCGGCGCGCTGGCGCTCTCCGTGGCCGACCAGGTGCTGATGCTGCAGTACTCCGTGTACTCCGTCATCAGCCCCGAGGGCTGCGCCTCCATCCTCTGGAAGACCAGCGACAAGGCCCAGGAGGCCGCCGAGGCCCTGGGCATCACGGCGCACCGCTTGAAGGCCCTGGGCCTGGTGGACAAGATCGTCAATGAGCCCGTGGGCGGCGCCCACCGCGACCCCAAGCAGATGGCCGCGCTGCTCAAGCGCGCCCTGGGCGACGCCTTCCGCCAGGTGGTGGACCTCAAGGTCAAGGACCTGCTCGAGCGCCGCTACGAGCGCCTGCAGGGCTACGGGCGTTTCACCGACACCAAGGCCGACGCCCGCTGACGCGGCGCGCGCCGCCCGTCCACGGCCCCGGCACGGGGCCGTGGCTTTTTTGACGGGGGCGTGTTGCCGCCCATCCGCGCGCCCAAGGACCGCCGCCTGCCCGCGTCCCGCGGCGGACGCGCCCGCCGGGCCGCGATAATCCGGCCCATGTGCCCCTGGCTCCGCTCCCCGCATGACGCAATGCTTTGACGCGGCGCTGCGCGCCTTCCAGCCCGCGCTGCCCCTGGCCGTGGGCCTGAGCGGCGGCGCCGACTCCACCGCGCTGCTGCTGGCCTGCGCCGAGCGCTGGCCCGGGCAGGTGCAGGCCATCCATGTGCACCATGGCCTGCAGGCCGCAGCCGACGGCTTCGAGCAGCATTGCAGGGCCCTGTGCGCGCGCCTGCAGGTGCCCCTGACCGTGCAGCGCGTCGATGCACGCGCCGCGCCCGGCCAAAGCCCGGAAGACGCCGCGCGCCAGGCGCGTTACAAGGCTTTTGAGGTTGCAGCCCTTGCCAGTCAAGCGCAAGCAGCTATTCAATCCATAGCATTGGCGCAGCATGCCGACGACCAGGTGGAAACGCTGCTGCTGGCGCTCTCGCGCGGTGCGGGCGTGGCCGGGCTGGCCGCCATGCCCATGCACTGGCGGCGTGCCGGGCTGGACTGGCACCGGCCCCTGCTGCGCGTGCCGGGCCCGGACGTGCGCGCCTGGCTGCAGGCGCGCGGCGAGACCTGGGTCGAAGACCCGAGCAACCGCGACGAGCGCTACACGCGCAACCGCATCCGCAGCCGCCTGCTGCCGGCGCTGCAGGCCGCGCTGCCGCAGTTTCGCGCGACCTTTGCGCGCAGCGCCGCGCATGCGGCCCAGGCCAGCGCGCTGCTGCAGGAGCTGGCCGCGGAGGATCTGGTGCGCGTAGGCACCCCCCCGCGGGTCGCGGCGCTACAGGCGCTGAGCCCGGCGCGCCAGGCCAATGTGCTGCGCCACTGGCTGCGCACGCAGCACGCCACCACGCCCAGCACAGCGCAGTTGCAGGCCCTGCAGCGGCAGATCGCGGCGTGCCGCACGCGCGGCCACCAGATCCACCTGCGCGTGGGCCGGGGTTTTGTGCAGTGCAGGCAAGGGGAGCTGCATTGGTACAATTCCGCGGTTTTGACCCCCACAAGCACGTAAGCCGGCGGCGCCTGCAAAACACCGTCCACCCCCGCGCCGCACGTACCGGCTTGCGTCACAAGCTATCCCATGCCATTGATCGTTCACAAGTACGGCGGCACCTCTATGGGCTCGCCCGAGCGCATCCGCAACGTCGCCAAGCGCGTGGCCAAATGGGCACGTTCCGGGCGCCAGATGGTCGTGGTGCCCAGCGCCATGAGCGGCGAGACCAACCGCCTGCTGGCCCTGGCCAAGGAACTCGCTCCCGCGCGCCCCAGCCAGGACTTCCACCGCGAGCAGGACATGCTGGCCGCCACGGGCGAGCAGGCCTCCTCGGCGCTGCTGGCCATTGCCCTGCAGGCCGAGGGCGTGCCGGCCGTGAGCTATGCCGGCTGGCAGGTGCCCATCCGCACCGACAGCAGCTACACCAAGGCGCGCATCGAGTCCATCGATGACCAGCGCGTGCGCGCCGACCTCGACGCCGGCAAGGTCGTGATCATCACGGGCTTCCAGGGCATGGACGACGGCGGCAACATCACCACCCTGGGCCGCGGCGGCTCCGACACCTCGGCCGTGGCCGTGGCGGCCGCCCTCAAGGCCGACGAGTGCCTGATCTATACCGATGTCGACGGCGTCTACACCACCGACCCGCGCGTGGCGCCCGCCGCCCGCCGCCTGGCGACGGTGAGCTTCGAGGAAATGCTGGAGATGGCCAGCCTGGGCAGCAAGGTGCTGCAGATCCGCTCGGTGGAGTTCGCTGGCAAGTACCGCGTGCCCGTGCGCGTGCTCTCGAGCTTCACGCCCCCGGACATCGACATCAACGAAGAGGCCGCCTCCGGCACCTTGATCACTTTTGAGGAAGACGAAAAAATGGAACAAGCCGTCGTATCCGGCATCGCCTTCAGCCGCGATGAAGCCAAGATCTCCGTGCTCGGCGTGCCCGACACCCCCGGCGTGGCCTACCGCATCCTGGGCCCCGTGGCCGATGCGAACATCGAGGTCGATGTCATCATCCAGAACCTGAGCAAGGACGGCAAGACCGACTTCAGCTTCACCGTCAGCCGCAACGACTACGCGCGCACCCTGGACCTGCTCAAGGAGAAGGTCGTCCCCGCGCTGGGCGCACAGGAAGTGGTGGGCGACACGAAGATCTGCAAGGTGAGCATCGTCGGCATCGGCATGCGCAGCCACGTGGGCGTGGCCAGCACCATGTTCCGCACGCTCAGTGAAGAGGGCATCAACATCCAGATGATCTCCACCTCCGAGATCAAGACCTCCGTCGTGATCGACGAGAAGTACCTCGAGCTGGCCGTGCGCTCCCTGCACACGGTGTTTGGCCTGGACAAGCCCGCCGAGTGAAAACCGGCCTCGAACTTGAGGCATAATACGCGGATTGCCTGGAGACGTGACCGAGTGGCCGAAGGTGCTCCCCTGCTAAGGGAGTATGGGGTGTAGAGCCTCATCGAGGGTTCGAATCCCTCCGTCTCCGCCAGAAATGCATCCGGTACCGTCCGGTACCATCCAAAAAACCCCGCTAAGTCATTGACCAGCGGGGTTTTTTTCGTCCTGTACCGTCCAGATGCGTCCTGTTGAAGCCGCGATTTTTTGGGGGCATCATTGGGGGCATAAATCGGGATTTTCCGATGCCCCCAAAAATTTGCCCCCAAAATGCCCCTAACAGAGCTTCAATGCAAGAAGGCCATCTGCCCGCCGGATCGAAAGCGGGTTCGCCTCAGTGACGAAAAAAACCTCTATCTGGAAGTGACCGCAGGGGGCGGCAAGTATTGGTTTTGGAAGTACCGCATCGGCACCAAGGAAACGCGCCTGGCCTTGGGCGTCTATCCCGAGGTAAGCCTGGCGCAGGCCAGGGACGGGCGCGACGATGCCCGCAAGATGCTGAAAGGGGGCGGCGACCCTGGCCAGGCCAGGCGCGAGGCCAAACTGGCGCGCGCCTTCAATCTGGGCAACACCTTTGAGGAGGTGGCCCGGCAATGGTGGGCGCACTGGAAGGATGGGAAAAGCCCGCGCCATGCTGACTACGCCATCAGGCGCCTGGAGTCCGACGCCTTCCCTATGCTGGGGGCGCGGCCCATCGCCAGCCTGACCGCCAAAGACCTCACGCGCATGGCCAAGGCCGTGCAAGACCGTGGCGCCCTTGACCTGGCGCACCGGGTTTTGCAGATGGCGGGCCAGATCATGCGCTTTGCTGTGGCCCATGATCTGATCGAGCGGAACCCCGCCGCCGATGTGAAACCCAGCGACACCCTCAAGAGCCGCAAGAAGGAGCATTACCCACGGATCGAGGAAAAGGAGCTGCCCGAGCTGCTGCGCAAGATCGAGGCATACCAGGGCGGCCCCTACACCCGCCTGGCCATGCAGTTGATGGCACTGACGTTCGTCCGCACGTCGGAGCTGATCGGCGCCCGCTGGGCAGAGTTCCACCTGGAGGCCGCAGAGTGGCGCATTCCGGCCGCGCGCATGAAGATGAAAACCCCTCACATCGTGCCGCTGTCCCCCCAGGCCGTGGAGGTGTTGCGCGTGCTGCAAACGCTCTCTGGTGGGCGCGAACTGCTGTTCCCTGGCGAGCGCGACCACAGCAAGCCCATGAGCAACAACACCATACTGATGGCCTTGGGGCGCATGGGTTTCAAGGGCCGCATGACGGGCCACGGATTCCGTGGGGTGGCTTCCACCATCTTGCATGAGCAGGGCTTTGCCCACCACGCTATCGAGCTGCAACTGGCGCACCAGGAGCGCAACGAAGTGAGCGCGGCCTACAACCATGCTCTGTACCTGAAAGAGCGGCGCGCGATGATGTGCGATTGGGCCAACCACCTGGACAAGCTGCGCCGGGGCGCGGACGTGGTGCCGTTGCGGGCGTAGGCGTGGGACATGTGCGGTCTAAGCCTACGACCGCACATGTTCCTCCCGCGCGCGTGGGGCGCACTTGCGGTCGAAGCTACCGACCGCAATCAACCCAGCTCCTCCCGCGCGCGCGTGGGGCGCACAGACGCCGCCGGTCACACGTCGCAACCGGCGGAGTTCCTCTCGCACGCACGCGGGCTGTAAATGTCCGGTGCCCGGACATTTCCGCTTGACACCACCCGCCCACCCCATGCCATAATCCGCGCAACCCCGAAAGGGGCCGGTGCTTCAAAACACCTTTGAGTAAGCGGTGCAACCTCCCCGTCAGTGAGGTTTTGTCACGTCTGGATTTCAGCAAATACGGCACTCCGCCGTGTTTCTTGGTTTTGGGGCGTGGTGGGCCAGAGTGGTAACACCTGGCGCACGGCTTACTCCGTGTTTTGAACCACCACGCTCCGCCTGCTGCTGCTTCAAAACGGCACAGGTGGTTTCAGTCTCAGTAAGGAGCATGAAACCATGTCCATGGTGATCCACCTGGCCAGCCGCCGCGCTGCGCCCACAACGCCCGCAACGGGCACCCCCGACCCCATCCAACTGCATGCCGAGGCGCACAACGCCCTGGCCATGGCGCTGCACTACCTGCGGCAACCGGCAGGCAACGTGCCCGGCGCATCGCGCAAGGCCGTGCAGGCCCTGGCGGCGCTGCGGCGCCTGGATGCCATGGGGCAGGGGGGCGCAGCATGAGCACCCCCGCCCAAACCATTGCCACCCTGCGCAAGCGCCTGGAACGCTGGGAACTGGGACACCTGCGCGAACTGGCTGCAAGCCTTTGCGGCGAGATAGAGGCAGCCCACGCCCGCATTGATGCCCTGGAATGTGCGCTTGACCGCGCAGAGTCTGCGGCCGATGCCTGGCGGGACGACACCCTGCGCCTGATTGACGAACTGGAGGCCGCAGGCCGGGACGTCGGCGTCAACCAGGCGGGCCAGCTTGTGCCCTGCGCCGATGCGCAGCAACCCGCGTTTGCGCTGGGCGATGCCTGGCGCTACTGCACCCGGCTGACCGACCCTGACGCTGCAAAGGCGCTGGCGCAGGCCGCAGTGACGGCAAGCGCCACGATCCACTTTGCCTTCACCAAGGCGAACCCCGAGGACTTCGCCACCGCGCCCGACTGGCTGGCTGTGCAGCGTGAGCTTTTGCATGCCCTGTATGCCGCTGGTCACCCCGCCGGGAGGGCTAGGCAATGAGCACCACCCCCCGCAAACCCAGGCCCTTGCGCCCACCCAAAGCGGGCGAGGCCGTGCCTGAATATGGCCTTGTCAACACATCAGACGGTTTCAGGCGCACGCTGCGCGCGCGCGAGCGGGCCACCGTAGAAAAAGCGCTGCAGATTCTTGGGGGCCTGCTGACCGCCCGCGAGGTGTTCGACAGCCCCACGGCCGTGAAGGACTACCTGCGCCTGCAGCTTGGGGCAGAGCCGCGCGAGCACTTCGCCGTGCTGTTCCTCAACAGCCAGCACCGGGCTATTGCGTTTGAGCGCATGGCCGTGGGCACCCTGACGCAAGCCAGCGTTTACCCGCGCGAGGTGGCGCTGGCCGCCCTGCGCCACGGCGCTGCAGCGGTGGTGCTGGCGCACAACCACCCCAGCGGGAGCACTGCACCCAGCCGGGTCGATGAAGCCCTAACCCTGACCCTGAAACAAGCCCTGGCGCTGGTTGATGTGCGGGTTCTTGACCATGTGATCGTGAGCGCCACGGGTGCACTGAGCATGGCTGAAAAGGGGCTCATGTAGGCGTTGGCTTGGGCTGGCGTGCCATGTTGCAGGCCTGTCAACGTGCACACGGTGCGCAAATAGTGCAGCGTTTTTTGAGACTTTGCACAACGTCATCGATACCGTGCGGTCTTGTTCAGGTGCCAGCTTGCAGATGCCCGCCTATGTGCACATCGGGACGCAAATAGTGCAGTTTTTTTGAGATTTTGCACAACGTCATCGATACCGTGCGGTCTTGTTCAGGTGCCAGTTTGCAGATGCCCGCCTATGTGCACATCGGGACGCAAATAGTCCAGCGTTTTTTGAGATTTTGGACAGCGCCATTGGCAACCTGAGCAGATCTTCATTTGGAGGTAATGCAATGGAATCGAACATGCACACGCAACACCAGCAGCCGCCCAGGCTGGAGGATGTGCGCCAGGTTGGCGCCCGTATCGGGCGCGGTGCATCTTGGATATGGGCTGCTGTGCGGCGCGGCGACTTTCCGGCGCCCAAGCGGCTGTCTGTTCGCTGCACGCGCTGGAGTTCTCGCCAGGTGGATGAGTGGATCGAACAGCAGCTCGCGCAGGAGTGACAACGATGGAAACCCCCACCCAAAAGGCGCAGGCCGCAGCCGAGGCCGCCGCACGCCGCACCCTGGCCCAGGCTGCGCTCCTTGCGGAAATGCACAGCACAGCCAGGCCGTGGCTGAGCAAGACCATGCGCAGGCCTGGCAGCAAGCCGGTGCTGGTGCGTCTGGATTGGCCCGGCGTGCTGCGTGTGTTCGATCCCGTCACGGGCGAATGCTTGGCACGGTCCGAGGCTGGCAACCCGTCACAGCTTGAGGCTGGCTTTGTTCCCGGCCACAACGCCGGGGCTGAGTGAGCAGACAAAGAAAAGCCGCCTGGGCCATTGCGGGACCGAGGCGGCGAGGAGGTACGAATGGGAAAAATTATCGACAGGCTAGCGGTTCCTGTCAATGACACGCGCAGGGCTTACATGGAGTTCGCTTCCATGCTTGCCCGCATGGAGTCTGTCGGCTTGGAGCCGCACAGAGACATTGACTTGACGCCAGACGGCAAGCTGCACCGCTACCGGGTGCGGGGTGACAAGCCTGGCTCCAAAAACGGCTGGTTCGTTTTGCACGGCCATCCCGTCCTGGCCGGGGCCTTTGGGTCTTGGAAAACCGGCGAGTCCCACAACTGGCGCGAGGCGCGCGACAGGCCGCCCACGCCCCAGGAGCGTGAGGCACTGCGACAGGTCATGCGGAATGCACAGGCAGCACGCGAGGCCGAACAGGTGCTGGTGCATGAGCAGGCCCGCACCAGGGCGGCAAAGCTGTGGGGACTGGCGCGGCTTGCAGACGATGCACACCCCTACCTGCAGCGCAAGCAAATCCGGGGCTTTGGTGTGCGCCAGCTCAACGGTGCATTGCTGGTGCCAGCCCGCGATGCAGCCGGGGTGCTGCACACGCTGCAGTTCATCCAAGCCGATGGCAGCAAACGCTTTCTGACGGGTGGGCGCATTCAGGGCTGTTACTACGCCATGGGCAGGCCCGGCCATCGCTTGCTGTTGGCTGAGGGCTTCGCCACGGCTGCCACGGTGTTCATGGCCACGGGCGAGGCCACGGCCTGCGCATTCAACGCTGGCAACTTGCTGCCAGTGGCGCGGGCGCTGCGTGCAAAGTTTCCCCATGTGCGCATCGTTGTCGCCGCTGACGACGATAGCCAGACCCCCGGCAATCCGGGCGTCACCAAGGCCACCGAGGCGGCGCGGGCCGTGGGTGGCTTTGTGGCGGTGCCCAGGTTCGATAGGGGCGCACATGGTGTCTGAAACCTTCCCCCCGCTGCAAGAAGACAACCCGACCGACTTCAACGACGCGGCCGTGCTGGTGGGCCTGGACGAGGTGCGCGAGCAGATCGACCAGGCCACGCCTGTGGGGCCAGCAGCGCCGTGCGCCGCCGCCCCAGCGCCCGCGCCTGACTGGCCCATTCCCATGGTGGGCGGTGCCGTGCCGCCCGAGTTACCCGCTGATGTGCTGCCCGGCTGGCTGGGGCAGTACGTGGGAGCGCTGTGCGAGGCCACGCAGACCCCGCCCGCCATGGCCGTGGGCTTTGCGCTGTCGGTGGTGGCCACCTGCGCGCAGCGGCGCTACGTGGTGCAGGTGCATGAGGGCTACACCGAATCCACATCATTTTGGAGCCTGACGGTTGCGCCGAGCGGCTCGCGCAAATCGGCTATCAAGGCCGCGCTGGTGGCGCCATTGGAGGCATGGGAGAAGCGGGCCGGTGACCGCATGCGGCGCGAGATTGCGGGCAACAACGCCCGCATTGCCGTTGCCGAGGCCACCGTAAAGCGCCTGCAAGCCCAGGCTGGCAAGGCAGAGAACCAGGAGGAACGCGACCACCTGCGCAAGCAGATCGAGGAGGAGCTGGCAGCCATGCCCGAGCAGCTCTACCCGCCACGCGCCTACGTCAACGAGAGCACCGTGGAGCGCGTGCAGACCGTGCTGACTGAGCAGCGCGGGAGGTGCGCGGCGCTGTCCGACGAAGGCGGGCTGCTGAACGCCATATCGTCCAACTACGGCGGCGCGGGCGGGCCTTCGCTGGACGTGCTGCTGCAGGCCTACACCGGCGGCGATGTGCGCGTGGAGCGCGTTTCG
>NZ_BBJX01000016.1 GCF_000739995.1 Comamonas granuli NBRC 101663
AGCGGCCGCCTTCTTGGCGGCGGGTTTCTTTGCAGTTGCCATCGTTTTCTCCTCGGGTCGTTGGTTTAGGAAGGACGCTCCATGCCCTTCTGCGGGACAGAGCGATCCATGGAGCCGGGGACCCTCCCGGCTCCACGAATGCGAACACCGCCCCAGGCGCGGCAGATGGCCTGCCGTGGCGTGCGGGGCGGTGGGGGGTGTGGCATGGCGCAGCGTCCTTCAATCCCAGGAGAGTGCGCCGCCTGACTGGTACTCGATCACGCGGGTTTCGAAGAAGTTGCGCTCCTTCTTCAGATCGATCATCTCGCTCATCCAGGGGAAGGGGTTCTCTTCGTGGGGGAAGAGCGCCTCGAGCCCGATTTGCGTGGCACGGCGGTTGGCGATGTAGCGCAGGTAGCCCTTGAACATCGAAGCATTGAGACCCAGCACACCGCGTGGCATGGTGTCCTCGGCGTAGCGGTATTCGAGGTCCACCGCCTGGCGGAACAGTGCCCGGATTTCGTCCTTGAAGGCCGGCGTCCACAGGTGCGGGTTTTCAAGCTTCAGCTGGTTGATCAGGTCGATGCCGAAATTGCAGTGCATGGACTCGTCGCGCAGGATGTACTGGTACTGCTCGGCCGCTCCGGTCATCTTGTTTTGCCGGCCCAGCGCCAGGATTTGCGTGAAGCCCACGTAGAAGAACAGGCCCTCCATCAGGCAGGCGAAGACGATCAGGCTCTTGAGGAGCTTCTGGTCGTTTTCCGGGGTGCCGGTGTGGAAGGCCGGGTCCATGATCGCGTCGATGAACGGGATCAGGAATTCGTCCTTGTCGCGGATGGAGGGGATCTCGTTGTAGGCGTTGAAGATCTCGCCTTCGTCGAGCCCGAGCGATTCAACGATGTACTGGTAGGCGTGCGTGTGGATGGCTTCCTCGAAGGCCTGGCGCAGCAGGAACTGGCGGCATTCGGGCGCGGTGATCAGGCGGTAGGTGCCCAGCACGATGTTGTTGGCCGCGAGCGAGTCGGCGGTCACGAAGAAGCCGAGGTTGCGTTTGACGATGCGGCGCTCGTCCTCGGTGAGGCCGTGCGGATTTTTCCAGAGCGCGATGTCGCGCGCCATGTTCACTTCCTGCGGCATCCAGTGGTTGGCGCAGGCGGCCAGATATTTGTCCCAGGCCCACTGGTACTTGAAGGGCACGAGCTGGTTGACGTCGGTCTGGCCGTTGATGATGCGCTTGTCCGCAGCCTGGATGCGCTGCAGTCGGGGTGCTGCGGAATTGGAAGCACTGTTGCCTGCGGGGGCCTGCGTTGCGCCAGGGGCCTGGTGCGCAGTGGTGGTTGAGGAGGAGGGGGGTGACGCATCCACCGCGCGGTGCTGCGGCAGACCGGCGCGCGTGATGTTCTGCGATGTGGAGGTGACTTCTTCGTCCCAGGTCAACATGGCTTTTCCAATGCTCGGATTATGGGAGCAGCGCTGCAAAATGAAAAGCACGATGGCGTTGCGCTGCGTGGATTTGTTGTGTCGAAACACACGCAAGGATGTGTGTGCCACAGGCCTCGCGTGCACGGCTCACTGGCAGGCTTCGCAAGTGGGGTCGTCGATGGCGCACATGCGCACTTCGCTGGTGCTCGATGCGGGGTGCGCCGGTGCACCCGCATGCATGCCGGGGCCTGCACCGCCGGTGGTGGACACGGCGTTGAGCTGGCGCTGGTGCACGGTGCTCATTTCCACGTGGCTCGCGCTTTGCGAGCGCAGGTAGTAGGTGGTCTTGAGGCCGCGCAGCCAGGCCAGCTTGTAGATCTCATCAAGCTTCTTGCCCGATGCGCCAGCGATGTAGATGTTCAGGCTCTGCGCCTGGTCGATCCATTTCTGGCGCCGCGCGGCCGCCTCGATGAGCCAGCGCGGATCGATCTCGAACGCCGTCGCATACAGCGCCTGGATGTCCGCGGGAATGCGGTCGATCGGCGCCAGCGAACCCTTGAAATGCTTGAGGTCCATGAGCATCACTTCGTCCCACAGGCCGAGCCGCTTGAGGTCGTGCACGAGGTACTGGTTGATGACCGTGAACTCGCCCGAGAGATTGGACTTGACCGAGAGGTTGCCGAAGCAGGGTTCGATGGATGCATCGACGCCGACGATGTTGGAGATGGTCGCCGTGGGCGCAATGGCCACGCAGTTGGAATTGCGCATGCCGTCGCGCGCGATCTTGCGGCGCAGCGCGTCCCAGTCCAGCGTGGCCGAGCGGTCCACCTCCACATGGCCACCGCGTGCGCGCTCGAGCAGGTCCAGGGTGTCGAGCGGCAAAACGCCCTGGTCCCACAGCGATCCGCGGAAGCTCGCGTAGCGCCCGCGCTCGGCCGCCAGGTCCGACGAGGCCCAGTAGGCGTAGTAGCACAGGGCCTCGGCCGAGCGGTCGGCGAACTCCACGGCGGCCGCGCTCGCGAACGGGATGCGCTGGCGGTAGAGCGCATCCTGCACGCCCATCAGCCCCAGACCCACGGGGCGGTGGCGCAGGTTGGCGTCGCGCGCCTTGCGCACGGCGTAGTAGTTGATGTCGATGACGTTGTCGAGCATGCGCATGGCCGTGGTCACGGTGCGGCGCAGCTTGTCGTGGTCCAGCACGGGCGGCCCGTCCGCACCGGCCGTGAGGTGGTTGAGCAGGTTCACGGAGCCGAGGTTGCACACGGCGGTCTCGGTTTCGCTGGTGTTGAGCGTGATCTCGGTGCACAGGTTGGAGGAGTGCACCACGCCTGCATGCTGCTGGGGCGAGCGCAGGTTGCACGGGTCCTTGAAGGTGATCCAGGGGTGGCCCGTCTCGAACAGCATGGTCAGCATCTTGCGCCACAGGTCGGTGGCCTGCACGGTCTTGGAGAGCGCGATCACGCCGCGCTGCGCCTGCTCCTCGTAGGCCAGGTAGGCGGTCTCGAAGTCGGCGCCGTAGCGCTCGTGCAGGTCCGGAACGTCGGCGGGCGAGAACAGCGTCCACGTGCCCTTCTCCAGCACGCGCTTCATGAACAGGTCGGGAATCCAGTGCGCGGTGTTCATGTCATGTGTGCGGCGCCGGTCGTCGCCCGTGTTCTTGCGCAGCTCCAGGAATTCCTCGATGTCCAGGTGCCAGGTCTCCAGGTAGGCGCAGACGGCGCCCTTGCGCTTGCCGCCCTGGTTGACGGCGACCGCGGTGTCGTTCACGACCTTGAGGAAGGGCACCACGCCCTGCGATTCGCCGTTCGTGCCCTGGATGTGGCTGCCCAGGGCGCGCACGCGCGTCCAGTCGTTGCCCAGGCCGCCGGCGTATTTGGACAGCAGGGCGTTTTCCTTGATGGATTCGTAGATGCCCTCCAGCGTGTCGGGCACGGTGGTGAGGTAGCAGCTCGACAGCTGCGAGCGCGGCGTGCCGCTGTTGAACAGCGTGGGCGTGCTGGACATGAAGTCGAACGAGGACAGGACTTCATAGAACTCGATGGCGCGCGCCTCGCGGTCGGTCTCGTTCAGGGCCAGGCCCATGGCCACGCGCATGAAGAAGGCCTGGGGCAGCTCGATGCGGCGCTTGTTCACGTGCAGGAAGTAGCGGTCGTAGAGGGTTTGCAGTCCCAGGTAGTCGAACTGCAGGTCGCGCGCCGGTGCCAGCGCCGCGCCCAGGCGCTGCAGGTCGAACTGCAGCAGGCGCTCGTCGAGCAGGCGCTGCTCCACGCCGGTGCGGATGCCCTGGGCGAAATGCGTGCCGTAGTCCTGCTCCCAGGCGGTGTGCGGGGTCTCGCGCCCCAGCACTTCGCGCACGATGGAGTGCAGCAGCAGGCGCGCCGTGGCGTAGGTGTAGCCGGGTTCCTTTTCGATGAGCGTGCGCGCCGCGAGGATGGCGGCCTTGTGCACCTCGGCCAGGGGGATGCCGTCGTAGAGGTTGCGCAGCGTCTCCTGCAGCACGGGTTCGGGGCGTACCGCCGGGTCCAGGCCGGCGCAGGCCGCTGCGACGAGCGCGTGCAGCTCCTGCACGTCCAGGGCGTGGCGTGCATCGCCCTCGGTCACGTGCAGCACCGGGGCCGCGGGGGCCTGGGCCTGCGCCTGGCGTGCGCGCTCCTGGGCGCGCTGTTCGCGGTACAGCACATAGGCGCGTGCCACTTCGTGGTGGCCGCTGCGCATCAGGCCCAGTTCGACCTGGTCCTGCACGTCCTCGATGTGGAAGGTGCCGCCGCTGGGGCGTGAGCGCAGCAGGCCGCGCACCACGGTCTGGGTGAGTTGGTCCACCACCTCGCGCACGCTGGCCGATACCGCCCCCTGCGTGCCATGCACGGCCAGAAAGGCCTTCATCATCGCTACCGCGATCTTGGGCGGCTCGAAGGGAACCACCGCGCCATTGCGCCGGATGATCTGGTAGTGCGAGAGACCGCTGCCGGACTGCGGAGTGCCTGCAGGCAAGGCCGCCGCAGCGCCTGCGGGCAAGGCGGTGGGCGGCGGCGGGGCTAGGGGGGCTGTGTGCATGGCGTCCTCGGGAGGGGTGGATGGAGAAATCCCACGAACACCATAGATGATGTTCGATTGAATTTAAAACACCATATTTAGTGTATCGAGGATTGGAGAACCGTGCACGCAGGCGTGCCCGCGGCACCACGGGTGCCGATGGGCAGGGGGGCAGAGGGGGAGGGACGGGGGCTGGCTAGTGCGAGCCCGCGTGCTGCGGAAAGCGCTTGGCCGGCCAGCCCAGCAGGCCTTGCAGGCGCTGCCAGTCGAAGCCCGCGCCCGGGTCGCCCTTGCGCCCGGGGGCGATGTGCTCGTGCCCCGCCACGTGGGCGATGGGGTAGCGCTGGCCCAGGTCGGCACACAGCCGTGCCAGGGTGCGGTACTGCGAGGCGGTGAAGCGCTGCCCTTCCAGGCCTTCGAGTTCGATGCCGACGGAGTCGTCATTGCATTCGCTGCGGCCGCGGTAGGCCGAACGGCCTGCATGCCAGGCGCGCTGGTCGCAATCGACGAACTGCCACAGCGCGCCGCGCCGCGTGATGAAGAAATGCGCGGACACCTGCAGCCCCCGGATGCTCTGGAAATAGGGGTGGGCGTCCCAGTCGAGGCGGTTCATGAACAGGTCGTGCACCGCCTGCCCGCCGTAGACGCCTGGCGGCAGGCTGATGGAGTGGATGACGATCAGGTCGATCTGGGCGTGGTCGGGGCGCGGGCCGAAGTGGGGTGAGGCCTGCACGCGCGCGCGCCGGTGCCAGCCGCCGTCCCAGGCCGCGGGTGCTGGCCGGGCTTCACGCGGCGCTTTCGCTGTCGCCATGGGATTCGTCCTGCGGGGCCGGGATGTTCAGGCGTGCGATGCGGTAGCGGATCTGCCGCAGGCTGATGCCCAGGCGCACGGCCGTGGCCGTGCGGTTGAACTGGTGGGCGTGCAGTGCGCGCACGAGGATGTCGCGCTCCTGCTCGTCCAGCCAGGCCTGCAGATCGTGCGGCAGGTCCTTGAGGGGGGCGGCCGGCGCGCTGGCTGCGGCCGCAGTGGTGGGCCCGGAGGGCGCTCGCGGGGCCGTGGCGGGCGGGGCTGTGGGGCAGGGCTCGACCTGCAGGGTCTCCCCGTCGCTCAGGGCGACGGCGCGGTGCAGCAGGTTTTCGAGCTCGCGCACATTGCCTGGCAGGGGGTAGGCGGCGATGGCGTCCAGCGCCTGCGGGGTCAGGCGCGGCACGGGGCTGCCCGACTCGAGGGCGATGCGCTCCAGCAGCGCATGGCACAGCGCGGGCAGGTCCTCCCGGCGCTCGCGCAGGGGCGGGATGAAGATCTCGATGACGTTGAGCCGGTAGTACAGGTCCTGCCGAAAGCGCCCGGCCTGCACGGCGGCGGCCAGGTCGTGGTGCGTGGCGCTGAGGATACGCACGTCCACCGTTTCCTCCTGCGTCGAGCCCAGCGGCCGCACACTGCGCTCCTGGATGGCGCGCAGCAGCTTGGACTGCATGGACAGCGGCAGGTCGCCGATCTCGTCGAGGAACAGGGTGCCGCCCTGCGCCGCCTGGAAGTAGCCCTGGCGGTCTTGCGTGGCACCGGTGTAGGAGCCCTTGCGCGCGCCGAAGAATTCGGCTTCGAGCAGGCTCTCGGGGATGGCGCCGCAGTTGACGGCCACCAGCGGCCCCGAGGCGCGCTGGCTGCTCGCATGCAGGGCGCGCGCCACCAGCTCCTTGCCCGTGCCCGATTCGCCGCGGATGTGCACCGGCGCCATGCTGCGCGCCACCTTGGCGATGCGCTGCTTGACGGTGCGCATGGCGTCGGATTCGCCGATCAGGCGCGCCAGGGCCGGCAGTGCGCCTGCGCCCGGCTCGCTCGCGTTTTCGCCGCGCGCTGCGTCGGTGCGCCGGCTGCGCGGCGCGGGCACGCCTTCGCCGCCCTGCACCGCAGAGGCGACGACCGAGCGGAACTGCTTGAGGTCCACCGGCTTGGTCAGGTAGTCGAAAGCGCCCGAGCGCAGGGCCTCGACGGCGTTTTCTGCCGAGCCGTAGGCCGTCATGACCACGCAGCGTTCGGGCCGCTGCTGGTCGCGCAATTCGCGCAGCAGTTCCATGCCGAAGCCGTCGGGCAGGCGCATGTCGGTGATCACCACGTCAAAGCGCTGCGCCTGCAGCTGTTCGCGCGCCTCGCGCAGCGAGGCGGCCGTGCCGACCTTGTGGCCCTCGCGCAGCAGGGTCAGCTCGTAGAGGGTGCGCAGGTCGGGTTCGTCATCGACGACCAGGATGGAGGCGGCGGAGGCGTTCATGGGCATCACACGACAATGGTGTCAAACAGCGACGCGGGCTCCTGCAGGCGGCCCGCCGCGCGAAAGCTTACCGTGAAGGCGTTGCCCTGCTGTTCGCCGCGCTGCGTGGCGCAGCCCAGGCGCATGTAGTGGATGGTGGCGCCATGGCGCTCACACAGTTCCCGGCAGAGGTACAGGCCCAGTCCGCTGGAGCGGCTCTCCGACGAGAAGAACGGCTCGAACAGGTGCCGCTCGATCGAAGGGTCCAGCGGCGCGCCGTCGCTCCAGACCTGCACGCAGGCCTGCCCCGGCGTGGCCGCGCGCGTGGACAGTTGCAGCGAATCGTCCTCGCGGCCCATGAAGCGCAGCGCGTTGTCCAGCAGGTTCACGAGCACGCGCCGCAGGTGCTCGGGGTCGAACTCCACGTGCATCTGCGCGGCGCCGAGCTGCAGCCGGCCTTTGCGTCGCGCCGGGTCCTGGCTGCACCAGTCGCGCCAGACCTGCGCCACGGTTTCGTCCAGCGCCAGCGTCGAGGCGCCCGCGTGGGAGATCTGGTGCTTGACGCGTGCGATGTCGAGGATTTCCTCGGCGATGCGCGCCAGCCGGTCGGCGTTTTGCTGCACCATCCGGGTCAGCCGCCGGTGCGCCGGGTCCGGCAAATCCTCTTCGAGCAGGGCGTTGGCCTGCACGATGGCCGCCAGGGGGTTGCGGATCTCGTGCGCCACGGCCGCGGACATGCGGCCCATGGCGGCGAGCTTTTCCGTGCGCAGGCGCGCTTCCATCACGCGCACATCGTGCAGGAACATCACGCACAGCTGCCCCGGGTCGGTGGGGCTGCCCGCGGCATCGGCCGCGGTGAGCCAGGTCTGCACATGCAGGCCCACGGGGCTTTGCCCCTTGCCCAGCAGGCTCACGTCCGCCACCTGCGACTGGCCCTGGCGGAAGCACCGGCGCGCCAGCAGCATCAAGGGGTGCCAGGCGCCGTTTTCCGCCAGGTTGAAGGGCGGCTGCAGCGCCGGCGCGCAACCCAGCAGCATCAGGCCGGCGGGGTTGGCCATGCGCACGCAGAAGTCCTCGTCGACCACGAGCACGCCATCGCTCAGGTTGCGGATGACCAGGTTGCTCACCTGGCTTTGCACTCGGGCGGCCATGCGGCTGGTGTGCGTGAGCTGCTGCTCGCGCACCAGCCGCGAGGCCAGCTGGTGCGCCAGAAAGGCCACGATGAAATACCCCGAGCCCGTGAGCGCGGCCTGCAGGTAGCGCGGGGTGGCGTCGCCGCCCGCCCCGGTGGCGCCCAGCCAGGTGGCCCAGGACAGCAGGATCAGCGTGACCGCGGCTGTGGTGCCCAGGGCCAGGGTCAGCGTGCCCAGCACCGCCGCAAGGAGGATGGGCAGGCCAAACAGCGGCGTGAAGTTCATGCCGCCGGTGTGCAGGGTCTCGAGCACGGCCACCATGGCCAGGTCCACGCCGATGCTGGGCAGCCAGTGCAGGCCGGCCTGGGGCCGCGGCACCGTGTTGCGCGCCAGAATGCGCAAGGCCACCGTGGCCCCGAGGTAGACCAGGCACAGCACCAGCATCCACGGGGCGGCGCTCTGGGTGAACACCAGGCCGGCCGCCATCAGCAGCAACAGCGCCAGCGCCACCAGGATGCGGCCGGTCAGGAAGCCGTGCCACAGGCGCAGGAAGGCGGCGTCTTCCGTGCGCGTGATCCGGCCGGAGCGCTGCGGCAGGGGCGTGGAGGCAGGCTGTGACTCAGTGGGCATCTTGCCGCTGGTGCTCGGCACAGCAGTAATGGCGCGTGCCCAGCGCCAGCGCCTCCGAACGCGGCACATGCACGCCGCAGCGGGCGCAGGCCACCATGTCCTGGGGCGCGGCGGGCGGGCTGGTCCTGCGCTGTACGGGCGGCGGCGCGCTGCGCCGCTGGTGGCGCCACAGTGCGTAGCCCAGGGCGAGGGCGAGGATCACGACCAGGAACTTCATGCCGCGCGCCCCAGGACCACCTCAAGGGCAAAGCGCGAGCCCACGTAGGCCAGCAGCAGCAGGATGGCGCCGGCATAGAGCATGCGCACGGCGGCCCGGCCGCGCCAGCCAAAGCGCCTGCGGCCCAGCAGCAGCGCGGCGAACGTGGCCCAGGACAGCAGGGAGAACACCGCCTTGTGGTCCCAGCGCCAGGCGCGGCCGTAGAGCGCCTCGCTGAACAGCACGCCCGCCGCCAGCGTGGCCGTCAGCAGCACGAAGCCGGCCGTCACGAAGCGGAAGGTCAGGCGCTCCAGCGTGAGCAGCGGCATGCCGCTGGCGGCGTCTTCCGCCTGCCGGATGCGGCGCTCGGCACGCATCATCAGCGCGGCGTGCACCACGGCGGCGGCCAGCAGGCCATAGGCCGCGATGCCCAGCGCCAGGTGCAGGGGCAGCCAGGCCGAGGCCGAATGCGGCAGCGCATTGCCCGGGAACACCAGGGCCAGCAGCACGGCGGCGCTGCCCAGCGCTGCCAGTGCCCAGCGGGCCTGCATTTGCGGAAACAACTGGCGTTCGATGGCGTAGACCGTCAGCACCAGCCAGACCGTGACCGACAGCGCCGGGGCAAAACCGAAGCGGGGCGTGGCCTGCAGCATGCCCCAGGCCAGCACGCTGCCGTGCAGCAGCCAGGCCAGCCACAGCGCCAGGTGCGCTGCGCGTGCCTGCAGGCGCGCGGCCGCGATCGCGGGCACCGCGTAGGCCAGGGCGGCAGCCAGCCCGAGGGACAAAGCCACCGGGGATGCACTGGGTAGAATCATGCTTCACAGTGTACCTTTCGCCCGGGCTCCAAAGCCCGGCGCCGCCCCTGCTGCAGCACCGCCTGCGGACGACCTGGAACCGACAGACATGGCCTCCGCCCTTACCGAAAAACTCTCGCGCCTCGTCAAGGAGATGCGCGGCCAGGCCCGCATCACCGAATCCAACGTGCAGGACATGCTGCGCGAGGTGCGCATGGCCCTGCTCGAAGCCGACGTGGCCCTGCCCGTGGTGCGCGACTTCATCGCCCGCGTGAAGGAAAAGGCGCTGGGCCAGGAGGTGCTGGGCAGCCTCAAGCCCGGCCAGGCGCTGGTGGGCATCGTCAACAAGGAGCTGGCCGCCACCATGGGCGAGGGCGTGAGCGACATCAACCTCGCCGCCCAGCCGCCCGCCGTGATCCTGATGGCCGGCCTGCAGGGCGCGGGCAAGACGACCACCACGGCAAAATTAGCCAAGCACCTGATCGAGAAGCGGAAGAAGAAGGTGCTCACGGTGTCGGGCGACGTGTACCGCCCGGCCGCCATCGAGCAGCTCAAGACCGTGACCAGGCAGGCCGGTGCCGAGTGGTTCCCGAGCACGCCCGACCAGAAACCCCACGACATCGCCGTGGCGGCGCTGGACTATGCCAAGAAGCACTACTTCGACGTGCTGCTGGTCGACACCGCCGGCCGCCTGGCCATCGACGAGGTGCTGATGCAGGAAATCAAGGACCTGCACGCCACGCTGAACCCGGTGGAGACCCTGTTCGTCGTCGATGCCATGCAGGGCCAGGACGCGGTGAACACGGCCAAGGCCTTCAAGGAGGCGCTGCCGCTCACCGGCATCGTGCTGACCAAGCTCGACGGCGACTCGCGCGGCGGCGCGGCGCTGTCGGTGCGCGCCATCACGGGGGCGCCGATCAAGTTCGCCGGCGTGTCCGAGAAGATCGACGGCCTGGAGGTGTTCGACGCCGAGCGCCACGCGGGCCGCATCCTGGGCATGGGCGACATCGTGGCCCTGGTCGAGCAGGTGGCGGCCGGCGTGGACATGGAGGCCGCGCAGAAGCTCGCCGCCAAGGTCAAGAGCGGCGACGGCTTCGACCTGAGCGACTTCCTGGGCCAGTTGCAGCAGATGAAGCAGATGGGCGGCCTGTCCAGCCTCATGGACAAGCTGCCGTCCCAGCTCACCGCCAAGGCCGGTCAGATGGACCTGGACAAGGCCGAGAAGGACATCAAGCGCAAGGAAGGCATCATCCAGAGCATGACGCCCCTGGAGCGCCGCAAGCCCGAGCTCATCAAGGCCACGCGCAAGAAGCGCATTGCCGCGGGCGCCGGCGTTCCGGTGCACGAGGTCAACCGCCTGCTCAAGGAGTTCGAGCAGATGCAGGAGATGATGAAGAAGATGAAGGGCGGCGGCCTGATGAAGCTCATGAAGAAGATGGGCGGCATGAAGGGCCTGGGCGGCGGCATGCCCAAGATGCCGTTTTGAGCTTTTCGGTGCTTTTTGGCATCAATCCCTTGTCTGCCAAGCGCAGATAGCTATAAAAAGTGAAGCACAAAAAAAACCGGCCTGAGGCCGGTTTTTTTGTGCCTGCCTTGCCGCGCCCGGCGGTATCGGTGCAGGTGGCCGGATGTGCCGGTGTGACACATTCGCGGAAAATTTCATAATTCTGACATATTGCCGCTGCTTGTCTCGGCTTGCAAAACCGGAATATCAAATGTCTATTTTGCGGTTTTGATCCGTTTATCTCTGGAGTGAAAGAGGTAAATACATAAGTCATTGATTTTGTTGAGAATGTATGCCAGTTCTCATTTTTGCACGCATTGGGGCATTCCAGTGACTGTGGGTCATCAAAAATGGGTTGATTGACCTTGACATGCATCAAGAGGCTAATGGTTCAAATGGACATAATCAAACCAAGAGATATTTGGAAATGTTTATGTCCCAAAGCACGCCATCACCCTGTTCCCCAACCCCTGATGCCCCGCAGCTGGGCAAGCGCACGTTCTTGCAGGAGCTCGTCGGCCTGGCCACTACCTTTGGCCTGGTTGGCGCCAGCCAGGCCGCCACGCCTTTTGCGCCCGGCCAGCCGCCGCGCCGCCCCGGCATGGAGGGCAAGCGCTTCGGCATGCTGGTGGACCTGCGCAAGTGCATCGGCTGCCAGGCCTGCACGGTGAGCTGTTCGGTGGAGAACCAGCCGCCCATCGGCCAGTTCCGCACCACGGTGCTGCAGTACGAGATCGACAAGGACGACGGCAGCGCGCCCGCCATGGTCAGCCTGCCGCGCCTGTGCAACCACTGCGAGGAGCCGCCCTGCGTGCCCGTGTGCCCGGTGCAGGCCACCTTCCAGCGCACCGACGGCATCGTGCTGGTGGACAACGAGCGCTGCGTGGGCTGCGGCTACTGCGTGCAGGCCTGCCCGTACGACGCGCGCTTCATCAACCACGAGACGCAGACCGCCGACAAGTGCACCTTCTGCGAGCACCGCCTGGAGGTGGGTCTGCTGCCCGCCTGCGTGGAGAGCTGCGTGGGAGGCGCGCGCGTGATCGGCGACCTGAATGACCAGGGCAGCGAGATCAACCGCCGCATGGCCGAGCACAAGGAAGAGATCAAGGTGCTCAAGCCCGCCATGAACACCGCGCCGCGCGTGTTCTACATCGGCCTGCCCGATGCGTTCGTCAACGGCGTGGACGGCCAGGCCAGCGTGCGCCTGGTGGCCGACCACTGAAGGGAGCAGCACCATGCAGATCATTGAACTCCTCACCCCGCACTACGAGGCGGCCTGGCTGCCCTGGGCCGTGCAGTATTTCTTCCTGGCCGGCGTGGCCACGGGCGCGGCGCTGCTCGCTGCGCTGTGTGCCTGGGGGCCGGCGGGCGGCCTGCTGCGCCGCCTGCTGCCGGTGGCCGTGCTCACCCTGGCGGTGAGCGTGATCGCCGCGCCGGTGTCGCTGCTGGCCGACCTGCACCAGCCTGCGCGCTTCTGGCATTTCTACGCGCACTTCACGCCGTGGTCGTGGATGTCGGTGGGCGCGCTGCTGCTGCCGGTGTTCGTCACGCTCGGCGTGGCGTTCATCGCCAGCTGGTGGCTGGGCCGGGGGGGCTGGATGCGCGCCATCGCCCCGCTGCTGGTGCTCTCGGCGCTGTCCATCACGGCCTACACCGGCGCCGAAGTCATGGTGGTGCGCGCGCGCCCGCTGTGGAACACGCTGTGGCTGCCGGTGAACCTGGCGCTGACCGGCTGGCTGGCCACCGTGGGCGTGATGTTCGTGATCGAACGCTTCCTGCCCCGCAGCCTGCGCCCGGATGCGGCCGCGCTGCAACTGCTGCGCGCCATGGGCCTGGGCCTGGCCGTGGCGCTGCTGCTCGCCACGCTGAGCTGGTTCACCCTGGGCCTGATCGTGCGCGCCCCTTCGCTGATGGCCGCAGCACGCCTGTGGAGCGAATTTCCGGTGTGGCGCTTAGGGATGGTGGCCTCGGCCATCGGCGGCGTGGCCGTGCTGGCGGCGCTGCTGCGCGGCCGGCACCGGCTGGACGCCCCCGGCTACACCCTGGTGCTGGGCCTGGGGCTGGCCGCCAGCGCCTGGGCCTTCCGCTGGGCGCTGTTCATGGGCGTGCAGGGCGTGCCCAAGTTCGGCGCCGGCCTGTACCTGTACCACATGCCGCTGGGCGGCGACGGCCTGCTGGGCATGCTGGGCGTGGCGGGCCTGTGCGTGGCGCTGGTGGCGCTGGCGAGCTGGGCGCTGGAACTGTTCCCGGCCCGCAACGCCCCCGCCGCCTGAAATTCATAGCCAAATCGGCCTTTAACGCAACAAGGGCAGGCGCTGGCAGCTATCAAAATTGAGTTGATACCCGCCGGCGCTGCACTCCAAGGTGCAGACCATGACTGACAAGAAACCGCATTCCTCCCCCGAAAACCCGCACAACCCCGACGCCAACCGCCGCCGCCTGCTGCTGCGCGGCGGCGCGGTGGCCGGCGGCCTGGCGGCTTTTGCCGCCGGCTACGGCGAAACCGTGGCCAAGGGCGCCAAGGGCCTGGTGACCGGCACCTCCGGCACCGCCACCAAGAGCGCCACGCGCGGCAACGCGCTCACGCCCGAGTTCCGCATCGACCCCGTGACCGGCCAGCTCACCACCCAGCCGGGCCAGGTGGTCAGCCCCAGCAGTTGCCTGGGCTGCTGGACGCAGTGCGGCATCCGCGTGCGCGTGGACACGGCGCACAACAAGATCATCCGCATCGCCGGCAACCCCTACCACCCGCTGGCCACCACGCACCATGCGCCCATGGAAACGCCCGTGCGCGAGGTGTACGCCATGCTGGGCGGCGACAACGGCCTGGAAGGCCGCGCCACCAGCTGCGCACGCGGCTCGGCCATGCTGGAGCACCAGACCGCGGCCCACCGCGTGCTCACCCCGCTCAAGCGCGTGGGCCCGCGCGGCTCCGGCCAGTGGAAGAGCATCTCGCTGGAACAGTTGGTCAAGGAAATCTGCGAGGGCGGCGACCTGTTCGGCGAAGGCCCTGTGGAGGGCCTGGCCGCCATCCGCGACGTGCAGACGCTGATCGACCCCGAGAACCCGGAATACGGCCCCAAGGCCAACCAACTGCTGGTGACGGACGCCTCGAACGAAGGCCGCACGCCGCTCATCAACCGCTTTGCGCGCCAGTCCTTCGGCACGGTGAACGTGGCCAACCATGGCGCCTACTGCGGCCAGACCTACCGCGTGGGCACGGCGGCGGCCCTGGGCAACATCCCCGGCATGCCGCACGGTAAGCCGGACTGGAAGAACTCGCGCTTCGGCCTGTTCCTGGGCACGGCACCCGCCCAGGCGGGCAACCCCTTCCAGCGCCAGGGCCGCGAGCTGGCCGAGGCCCGCTCGCGCGACGACAACACCTACCGCTACGTGGTGGTGTCGCCCATCCTGCCCATGTCGTCCAGCCACGCGGCGGGCGACAACAACCGCTGGCTGCCCATCAAGCCCGCCACCGACCTGGCGCTGGCCATGGCGCTGATCCGCTGGATCATCGACAACGAGCGCTACGACGCCAAGTACCTCACCCAGCCCGGCCCGGTCGCCATGGCCGCCGCGGGCGAGGCGAGCTGGAGTAACGCCACCCACCTGCTCATCAACGACGTGCAGCACCCCCGCTACGGCCAGTTCCTGCGCGGCGCCGACCTCGGGCTGCCCATGCCCGAGCCGGTGGACGAAAAGACCCCGGCCGAAGACGTGTACGTGGTGCAGGTGGCCGACGGCCAGGGCGGCTTCAAGCTGGTGCCCCACACCGTGGCCGAGCCGGCCGAGCTGGTGGTGGAGCGCGAATTCACGCCCCTGAAGGCCGCGGGCGCTACCGAGGAGCCTGCACCGATCGCCGTGTGCACCGCCTTCGTCAAGCTGCGCGAGGAAGCACGCCGCAAGACGCTGCAGGAGTATTCCGACCTGTGCGGCGTGCCGGTGAAGGACATCGAGGACCTGGCGCGCGAGTTCACCAGCCATGGCAAGCAGGCCGTGGCCAACTCGCACGGCGGCACCATGAGCGGCGCGGGCTTCTACACCGCCTACGCCATCGCCATGCTGAACAACCTGATCGGCAACCTGAACGTCAAGGGCGGCTGGGTGCTGGACGCCGGTCCGTTCGGCCCCTTCGGCCCCGGCCCGCGCTACAACTTCGCGCAGTTCGAGGGTGCGGTCAAAGCCACGGGCGTGGCGCTGTCGCGCACGCGCTTTCCGTACGAGAAGACCAGCGAGTTCAAGCGCAAGAAGGAAGCCGGCCAGAACCCCTATCCCTCCAAGGCACCGTGGTACCCGGCGCCGGGCGGCATGAGCAGCGAGATGCTGGCCGCCGGCCTGCTGGGCTACCCCTACCCGGTGAAGGCGTGGATCAACCACATGAGCAACCCGGTGTACGCCATCTGCGGCTTTGAGAACACGCTGGTCAGCGCCCTCAAGGACCCGAAGAAGCTGCCGCTGTTCGTCTCGGTCGATCCGTTCATCAACGAGACCTCGGCCCTGGCCGACTACATCGTGCCCGACACGGTCACGTACGAGAGCTGGGGCATCGGCGCGCCCTGGGCCGACGTGATCGCCAAGAGCAGCACCGTGCGCTGGCCGGTGGTGGAGCCCGCTACGGCCAAGACGGCGGACGGCAAGCCGGTGAGCTTCGAGAGCTTCGTGTTTGCCGTCGCCCAGCAGCTGGGCCTGCCGGGTTTCGGCAAGAACGCCATGTCCACCAAGGACGGCGAGCCGCTGGACCTGGAAAGCGCCGAGGACTTCTACCTGCGCGGCATGTGCAACATCGCCTACCAGGCCGGCAAGCCCGTGCCCGAGGCCAGCGACGACGACGTGGCCATCACCGGCCTGACGCGCTGGATGCCCGAGCTGGAAAAGCGCCTGCAGCCCGAGGAAGTGCGCCGCGTGGCCATGGTGATGAGCCGGGGCGGGCGCTTCGACAAGATCGAGGACGCCTGGAAGGGCGAACAGATCAAGGCCGCCTGGAAGTTCCCGGTGCAACTGTGGCACGAGGGCCTGGCCAAGATGCGCCACTCCATGACCGGCGAGCGCTACGTGGGCTGCCCCACCTGGTTCCCCACCCGCTTTGCCGACGGCAGCAGCATGCGCGAGCGCTTCACCGAGCAGGATTGGCCGCTCACCATGAGCAGCTACAAGTCCAACCTGATGAGCAGCATGTCGATCGCCGCCTCGCGCCTGCGCCAGGTGCACCCGCACAACCCCATCAGCCTGAACAAGGACGATGCGGCCAAGCTCGGCATCGCCAACGGTGACCGCATCGAGGTCAGCACCCCCGGCGCCAAGCTGCAGGGCGTGGCCCTGGTGCGCAGCGGCATCGCCCAGGGCGCCCTGGCCATCGAATACGGCTACGGCCACAAGCAGCTGGGCGCTGCCGTCCACACCGTGGACGGCAAGCCCATGGCCCACAACCCGCAGCACGGCAACGGCGTGAACCTGAACGCGCTGGGCTTTGCCGACCCCACCCGGCCCGCCAAGGACAACGTGTGGATCGACTGGGTGTCGGGGGCCGTGGTGCGCCAGGGCTTGCCGGTGAAGGTGCGGCGCCTGTGAAGCCAAAGGGGGCACGGGGCGCCCCCTTTGTTGCGCGCCGAGCGCTCAGCTTCTGACTTCGCCGCGCAGCGTGTAGGCCTTGGCCTCGGTGATGGTCACGTCCACCATCTGGCCCACCAGGCGCTGGCCGCCGGCGAAGTTGACCACGCGGTTGCACTCGGTGCGGCCCATGAGCTCGCTGCCATCGCGCTTGGAGGCGCCCTCGACCAGGATGCGCTGCACCTTGCCCACCAGGCCCTCGCTGATGGACTTGATGTTGCCGTTGATCACGGCCTGCAGCTCCTGCAGGCGGCGCAGCTTGACCTCGTGCGGTGTGTCGTCGTGCAGGTTGGCAGCGGGGGTGCCGGGGCGCGGGCTGAAGATGAAGCTGAACGAGTTGTCGAAATGGATGTCGGCGATGAGCTTCATCATCTTGGCGAAATCCTCCTCCGTCTCGCCGGGGAAGCCGACGATGAAGTCGCTGCTCATGGCCAGGTCGGGGCGGATGGCCCGCAGCTTGCGCACCGTGCTCTTGTATTCCATGGCCGTGTAGCCGCGCTTCATGGCCATGAGGATGCGGTCGCTGCCGTGCTGCACCGGCAGGTGCAGGTGGTTGGCCAGCTTGGGAAGCTTGGCATAGGCCTCGATCAGGCGCGGCGTGAACTCGTTGGGGTGGCTGGTGGTAAAGCGCAGGCGCTCGATGCCGGGGATGTCGGCCACGTATTCGAGCAGCAGCGCCAGGTCGGCCACCTCGCTGGTGCCGCCCATGGCGCCGCGGTAGGCGTTCACGTTCTGGCCCAGCAGGGTGATCTCTTTCACGCCCTGGTCGGCCAGGCCGGCCACCTCCACCAGAATGTCGTCGAACGGGCGGCTGATCTCTTCGCCGCGCGTGTAGGGCACCACGCAGTAGCTGCAGTACTTGCTGCAGCCTTCCATGATGGAGACGAAGGCGCTGGCGCCCTCCACACGGGCGGGCGGCAGGTGGTCGAACTTCTCGATCTCGGGAAAGCTGATGTCCACCTGAGGGCGGTCCTGCTGCTGGCGCGCATTCAGCAGTTCGGGCAGGCGGTGCAGGGTCTGCGGGCCGAAGACGATGTCCACGTAGGGCGCGCGCTTGATGATCTCCTCGCCCTCCTGGCTGGCGACGCAGCCGCCCACGCCGATCTTCACGCCGCGCTCCTTGAGGTGCTTGACGCGGCCCAGGTCGGAGAACACCTTCTCCTGCGCCTTCTCGCGCACCGAGCAGGTGTTGAACAGGATCAGGTCGGCCTCCTCGGGGTCCTGCGTGGTTTCGTAGCCTTCGGCGGCGTGCATCACGTCCACCATCTTGTCCGAGTCGTACTCGTTCATCTGGCAGCCGAAGGTCTTGATATAGATTTTCTTGGCCATGGGAGTCTTTCAGGCGGGGTGGCGCCATGGCGGCGGCCGCGGTGCCCGCGGGCACCGCGCCAGCCTGCGCGCCACGGGGAGTTACCGGGCGTCGGCGCCGGTGCGGTAGTTGTGGCCGGAGACGCCGCCCGCGCGCGGCTGGGCGGCTTCGTCGGTGCTGAGGATCCAGGCCGTCAGCAGCATGCCCGTGCTGTGCTCGATCAGGTAGTTGACCGTGTGCTTCTGCCCCAGCGCGGTGTGCAGCATGACCAGGCCGTTCTGCGGGTTGAGCAGGCGCATGCCCGGCGCCATGCGGATGGCGTTGCCGTTGATTTCTGCCGTGGTGGCCGAGGTGATGACCAGGGTGCCGCGCAGGGCCGCTTCCGGGAAGTTGCGCTGCCCGCCCAGGGCGGTGGGCAGGGTGTTCTGTGCGGCGGCCGGCACCGCCGCGAGCCAGGCGCTGGCGCCCAGGAGCAGGGCGGCCGCCAAGCGGGGCAGGGTAAGGAGACAGCGGGGCATGGTGTTTATCCAGGGGCTGAAAAGCGCGATTCTACGGCGGGCGCTCAGGCCGGCGCGGCCCCCCCGCGTTCGTACCAGCCCTTGCTCCGGTTGACGACGGCCACCACCAGCAGCATGACGGGCACCTCGATCAGCACGCCCACCACCGTCGCCAGCGCCGCCCCGGAGTGGATGCCAAACAGGCTGATCGCGGTGGCCACGGCGAGCTCGAAGAAATTGGAGGCGCCAATCAAGGCGGAGGGGCAGGCGATGCAATGCTTCTCGCCCACGGCGCGGTTGAGCCCATAGGCCAGGGCGGCATTGAAGAGGACCTGGATCAGGATGGGCACGGCCAGCAGGCCCATCACGCGCGGCTGCTTCAGCAGCGCTTCGCCCTGGAAGGCGAAAAGCAGCACCAGCGTGGCCAGCAGGGCGGCCATGGACCAGGGTGCGATGCGCGCCATCGCGGCCTCGAAGACCTGCGCGCCCCGGGCCTGCAGCGCCTTGCGCAGCCACTGCGCCAGCAGCACCGGAAGCACGATGTACAGCAGCACGGAAGTCAGCAGCGTGTCCCACGGCACGGCAATGGCGGACAGGCCCAGCAGAAAGGCCACCAGGGGCGCGAAGGCGACGACCATGATGCTGTCGTTGAGCGCGACCTGCGAGAGCGTGAACAGCGGATCGCCGCCGGTGAGCCGGCTCCACACGAACACCATGGCCGTGCACGGGGCGGCGGCCAGCAGGATGAGCCCGGCGATGTAGCTGTCGATCTGCCCGGCGGGAAGCAGCGGCGCGAACCAGTGGCGCAGGAACAGCCATCCGAGGAAGGCCATCGTGAACGGCTTGACCAGCCAGTTCACCAGGAGCGTCACGCCAATGCCCCTGATGTGCTGGCGCACCTCGCCCAGGGCGGCGAAGTCCACCTTGGCCAGCATGGGGATGATCATCATCCACATCAGCAGGCCCACCGGCAGATTGACCTGGGCCACCTCCATGGCGCCCATGGCCTGGAACACGCCGGGGTACCGCTGGCCGAGCGCGATGCCCAGCCCGATGCACAGGACCACCCACAGCGTCAGGTAGCGCTCGAAAAATGGCATGCGGGCCGGGGGCGCTGCGGTGGCCGTTGCTTCGTGGGGGGTGGGCATGGTCAGCTCCGGGCGAGGTCGCGGGCGGTTTGTTCGATGCTCTGCCTGTCCAGGCGGGCCGCGGGCAGGTTCACGAAGACTTCCAGGCGCTGGCGCATCAACTGCAGGGTCCGCACAAAGGCCTGGCGCTGGTCCTCCTCGCTGCCTTCGCCCGCGGATGGGTCGGCGTAGCCCCAATGGGCCGTTGCGGGATGGCCGGGCCAGAAGGGGCAGGCCTCGCCGGCCGCGCTGTCGCAGACCGTGATCACCAGGTCCATCGCCGGCGCGCCGGGAGCGCCGAACACGTCCCAGCTCTTGCTGTACAGCCCGTCGGTCGGTATGCCGGCCTGGCGCAGGGCTTGCAGCGCCAGCGGGTGGGGCTGGGCATGCGTGCGCGGGCTGCTGCCGGCCGAATAGGCCGTGAAACGCCCTTTGCCCAGGTGGTTGAGCAGGGCTTCGGCCAGGATGCTGCGGGCCGAGTTATGGGTGCACAGGAACAGGACGTTGCAGGTATGGTCAGACATGGCAGGTTGTCTCCGGGGGGGTGCTGGCGCAGGCTGCAGCGGCCACATCCAGGCAGGGCGCGCCGCGGCAGCAGTGGTCGGTCAGGTAGGACAGCACGCCGTTCATCCGCGCGTACTCCGCCCGGTAGATCAGGTGGCGGCCGCTGCGCTGCTGCGACACCAGCCCCGCGTGGAGCAGCTCCCTGAGGTGGAACGAGAGGGTGGCAGCGGGCATGCCCAGGGTGTCGGACAGGACGCCGGGCGTCGCCCCGTCTTGGCCGGCAACGACCAGGGCGCGGAAAACCTGCAGCCGGCTCGCCTGTGCGAGCGCGGCCAGGGCGATGACAACGTCTTTCTCTTCCATATTTCCATTATTGTGGAAATATGTGACAACCCGATGACAGGCCCTCGGCCGGAGCCCGCGCGCAAGCGCCCCGCAGCGGCCCAAGAAAAAACCCCCAGCTCGTACAAGCTGGGGGTTTCATTTGGTGGTGGTACCGGGACTTGAACCTGGGACATCAGCATTATGAATGCTGCGCTCTAACCAACTGAGCTATACCACCGAAAGACCAAAATTATAGTACAAAATTTGCGGGCGCCAGTGGTTTTTTAGCAGTGCTGGAACTGCGCCTTGCGCTTGTTGACGAAGGCGTCCATGCCTTCCTTCTGGTCCTGCGTGGCGAACAGGGCGTGGAACAGGCGGCGCTCGAACATCAGGCCGTCGGACAGCGTGCCCTCGTAGGCGCGGTTCACGGCCTCCTTGGCGGCCATGACCGCCACCTGCGAGAACTCGCTGATGATGAGGGCCGCGCCCAGAGCTTCTTCCATGAGCTTGTCCAGCGGCACCACGCGGCTGGCCAGGCCGGCGCGCTCGGCCTCCTGGGCGTCCATCATGCGCGCGGTGAGCGCCATGTCCATGGCCTTGGACTTGCCTACGGCGCGCGGCAGGCGCTGCGTGCCGCCGGCGCCGGGGATCACGCCCAGCTTGATCTCGGGCTGGCCGAACTTGGCGTTGTCGGCGGCGATGATGAAGTCGCACATCATCGCCAGTTCGCAGCCGCCGCCCAGCGCAAAGCCGCTCACGGCGGCGATCACGGGCTTGCGGATGGAGCGGATGGTCTCCCAGTTGCGCGTGATGAAGTCGCCCTTGTAGGCGTCGGCGAAGCTGTACTTGGCCATGGCAGTGATGTCCGCGCCCGCGGCAAAGGCCTTTTCGCTGCCGGTCACGATGATGCAGCCGATCGCCGGGTCGGCGTCAAACGCCTTGAGCGCCTGGCCCAGCTCGTCCATGAGTTGGTCGTTGAGCGCATTGAGCTGCTTGGGGCGGTTGAGCTGGATGACACCGACCTTGTCGGCTTCGGTGCGGACTGCGATGCATTCGTACGTCATGGGGTTCTCCGGTCGTGGTGCAGGACAATGGAACACTATAACCAAGGGGCCGCCCGAAACGGCGGTTTGCGCGTGTGCATTCCTGCCATGGGCGGTTTGCGGCATTGCAAAGCCGCGCGCGGCGCGGGCAGCTACAGTGCGTCCAGCCAGCGGCTGGCGCGTGCGGCGTCGGTCACGGCCAGGGTGACGGTGTCGGCGGCGCGGAGCGCCGCCTGCGGCTGCAGCGCCAGCGGCAGGTGCAGCAGGCGGCGGTCGCGCGCGACCAGCGCCGTCACCTTGCGCGCCGGACCGGCGTACAGGGCCAGGTCGTCGAGCTGGGTGATGCGCCAGCCCTGGCCCTGTACCTCGATGCCCAGCCATTCGTCTCCGGGTGCCATGCCCGCCTGCTCGGCCAGGCCGCCGCGCAGCACCGTCTGGATGCGCAGGCTGCCGCCCGGGCCGCCGTCCTGCACGCGCAGGCCCAGGCGCTGCGCGGGCTGGGGGGCCTCGGTCTGCAGGGCAATGCCCTGGGCCTGCAGCAGCTCGGCCAGGGGCAGTTCGGTGTGGGAGTGCACCCAGGCGCTGAGTTCGGCGTCCCAGCTGCGGCCAGTCAGCGCCTGCAGCACGGCGTGCAGGTCGGTCTCGTCCATGGGGCCGCCAGAGCAGCGCTGCCACAGGGCGCGCATGACCTCGTCCAGCGTGGTGCGCCCCTGGCAGCGCAGGGCGAGGTCCAGGCACAGGGCCACGAGCGCGCCCTTGGTGTAGTAGCTCACCGTGATGTTGGGCGTGTTGGCGTCGGGGCGGTAGTAGCGGATCCAGGCGTCGAAGCTGGCCTGGGCCACGGTCTGCACCTTGCGGCCGGGGGTCTGCAGCACCTGGTTGATGGTCTTGGCCAGGAGCTTGAGGTAGGCGGCGTGGTCGATGAGCCCGGCGCGGCGCAGCAGCAGGTCGTCGTAGTAGCTGGTGAAGCCCTCGAAGAACCACAGCAGCGGCGTGTAGTTTTCCTGCGTGTAGTCGTAGCGTGCCAGCGCCGCCGGGCGCAGGCGCTTGACGTTCCAAGCGTGGAAGTATTCGTGGCTCACCAGGCCCAGCAGCGTGGTGTAGCCGTCGGAGACCTTGCCCGCGCCCAGGCGCGGCAGGTCGCGCCGGCCGCAGATCAGGGCGGTGCTGTCGCCGTGCTCCAGCCCGCCAAAGCCCTCGTCCACCACATGGAGCAGGAACAGGTAGCGCTGGAACGGCGGCTTGCCCTTGCCGTGCCAGAAGCGGATGGCGGTCTCGCAGATCCGGCGCGTGTCCTGCACCAGGCGCTCGCCGTCGAACGAGGCGGGCGCGCCGCTGACGACGATGCGGTGCGGCACGCCGCAGGCGCTGAAGTGCGCGCTCCAGAACGGCCCCATCTCCACCGGGCAGTCCACCAGGTGGTCGTAGTCGCGCGCGCCGTAGGTGCCAAACCCCCAGGCATCGGTATTTTGGGGAATAAGGGCCGTAGCGCAATGCCAGCGTGCGCTACCAGCTATTAATTCAGGAGCATCCAGCGTCACGCTGCACGGCTGCTCATGCTGGCCTTCGACGCGCAGGCACAGGCTGGTGCCGTTGAAGAACCCGCGTTGCGCATCGAGCCAGGCGGTGCGCACCGAGGCGTCGTGCGCGTGCACGGCATAGCGCAGCTCCAGCGGCTTGCCGCCCTGGCAGGCCACGGACCAGCGCTGCTTGTCGATCTGCGTCACCGCGCAGGCCTTGCGGCCCTGGCGGGCGCGCAGGTCCTGCAGGTGACGGGCGAACTCGCGCACCAGGTAGCTGCCCGGAATCCACACGGGCAGGCTCAGCTCCTGGCCTGCCGCAGGCGCGGCGATGGTGAGCGTCACCTCGAAGAGGTGGCTGTGCGGGTGGGGGGCGCTGATGCGGTAGTGAATGGCCGCCGGGGCGGCGCTGGCGGGGCGCGGCATGCTCGGCAGGCGGCTCAGGACTTGGCGTCGCCGGCTTCGGCCAGGCGCTTTTCCACGTCCTTGGCGCCGATGGCGCCGGGCACGCGCGTGCCGTTGGTGAAGATCAGCGTGGGCGTGCCCGTGATCTTGTGCTTGCGGCCAAACGCCAGGTTGCGCTGCAGCGCGCTGGTGTCGCAGGTGGCGGCGGGCGGGGTCTTGTCGCGCACCATCAGGTCCTGCCAGGCGGCCACGCGGTCGGCGGAGCACCAGATGTTGCGCGACTTCTCGGCCGAGTCGGGGCTCAGGATGGGGTAGAGGAACAGGTAGATGGTGATGTTGTCCACGTTCTGCAGGTCGCGCTCGAAGCGCTTGCAGTAGCCGCAGTTGGGGTCTTCGAACACGGCCAGCTTGCGCTTGCCGTCGCCGCGCACGATGGTGAAGGCGTCCTTGAGCGGCAGGGCCGCAAAGTCCACGGCGGTGAGCTTGGTGATGCGGTCTTCGGTCAGGTTGCGCCGCGCGCGCGTGTCGAACAGCTCGCCCTGGATCAGGTAGTTGCCCTTGGCGTCGGTGTAGAACAGGTCCGTGCCCACGCGCACCTCGTACAGCCCGGGCATGGCCGTGGGCTGGACTTCGTCGATCTTTTCGAGCTGCGGAATGCGTTCGCCCAGGGTCTTGCGGATGGCGGCTTCCTGGCCGACGGCCGGCAGGCTCAGCGTCAGCGCAGCGGCTGCCAGAAGGGGAAGAAGTGCGTGCATGGGAAAGGGTCTTTGCGGAGGATGGAACGGTGGAGAAGGGTTGGAGTGCCGGGGCTTCAAGGCGTTCCCATGGCGTGCCGGGCCATCCAGTGCTTGAGGGGGCCGCTGCGGTCCACGCCGCGCATGCCCTGGTTGCGCAGCCACTGCCAGGGCTCCTGCGGCAGCGAGAACAGCCGCTGCAGGCCGTCCGTGGCCAGGCCCATGGGCAGCAGGGCCGTCTTGCGCCGGCGCTCGTAGCGGCGCAGCAGGCGCAGGTCGGCCACGCTGCGCCAGGGCTCGCGTGCGGCCAGCACCTCGGCCAGCGCCTGCACGTCGCCCAGGCCCAGGTTCAGGCCTTGGCCGGTGAGCGGGTGCACATTGTGGGCGGCGTCGCCCGCCAGCACCCAGCTCGCCGCTGCGCCGCCGCCCGTGGCCAGCGGCCCGCACCACTGCCGCGCACGCGCCTGCTGCAGCGGCCAGGCCGCGCGCGCACCCTCGGTGCGCAGGGCGCCCAGGGCGCCGCCGCTGGCCTGCTGCAGGCGCGCGGCAAAGGCAGCGTCGTCCAGCGCCAGCAGCTCCTGGGCCTGCTGGGGATGCACGGACCAGACCACGGCGACCTGCCGGCCGTCCGCGCCGCCCAGGGGCAGGAAGGCCAGAATGCTGCCGTCGGGCGCGAACCACTGGCGTGCGGTGGCGCCGTGCGCTTGCTCGCAGGCCAGGCGCGTGGCGATGGCGTGGTGCGGGTAGGGCGTCACGTCGAATGCGGCGCCAAACTCCTCGCGCGTGCGGCTGGCACGGCCCTCGCACACGGCGGTGAGGGGGGCGGGCACGGGCGCAGCCACCACCTCCACCAGCGGCTGGAAGCGCACGGCCTCGTGCAGGCGCGCTTCCAGCGCGGGCACATCGGCGATCCAGGCGAGCGCCTCCACGCCCTGGTCCGCGGCGTCGAAGGCAATCTCGCCGCCCTGGTCGCCGGCCACCTGCATGCGCTGCACCGGCGTGGCCTGTGCGGCGTCGGGCCAGCAGCGCAGGCTGTGCAGCAGGGTGCGCGAGGCCGCGTTGAGCGCATAGGCGCGCACATCGGGGCCTGTGCCGGCGGGGGCGGGTGGGGCCACCAGGGCCACGGAGAGCCGCTCGCGCGCCAGCAGCAGGGCCAGGGTGCGGCCCACCACGCCCGCCCCGCGGATGCAGATGTCAAAGGATTGCGCCATGTGTCCGATTGTAGGAGCCCGTCCACGGGCTGCGCGCAGGTCGGGCCGGGGCGGCCGCGCGGTATGCGCCAGGAGCCGTAAAATCTACGGTTTTTCCAGCGATTCACCAGAAAGCCCTGCCATGAGCCTGAAATGCGGCATCGTGGGCCTGCCCAATGTGGGCAAGTCCACCCTCTTCAACGCCCTCACCAAGGCCGGCATCGCCGCCGAGAACTACCCGTTCTGCACCATCGAGCCCAACACGGGCGTGGTGGAGGTGCCCGACCCGCGCCTGCAGCAACTGGCCGACATCATCCATCCCGAGCGCATCGTGCCGGCCATCGTCGAGTTCGTGGACATTGCGGGCCTGGTGGCCGGGGCGAGCAAGGGCGAGGGCCTGGGCAACCAGTTTCTGGCGCACATCCGCGAGACGGACGCCATCGTCAACGTGGTGCGCTGCTTCGAGGACCCGAACGTGATCCACGTCGCGGGACGCGTAGACCCCATTGCCGACATCGAGGTCATCCAGACCGAGCTGTGCCTGGCCGACCTGGGCACGGTGGAAAAAAGCCTGCAGCGCTACACCAAGGCGGCCAAGAGCGGCAATGACAAGGAAGCTGCCAAGCTCGTGCAGGTGCTCACGCGCGTGCAGGCCGCGCTGGACCAGGGCACGCCCGTGCGCGCGCTCGAATTCACCGATGAGGAAAGCGCGCTGCTCAAGCCGCTGTGCCTGATCACCGCCAAGCGCGCCATGTTCGTCGGCAACGTGGCCGAGGACGGGTTTGAGAACAACCCGCTGCTCGACCGCCTGCAGGAATACGCGGACAAGCAGAACGCCCCCGTGGTCGCCATCTGCGCCAAGATCGAAGCCGAACTGGCCGAGATGGACGACGCCGACCGCCTGGAATTCCTCAAGGAACTGGGCCAGGACGAACCGGGCCTCAACCGCCTGATCCGCGCGGGCTTCAAGCTGCTGGGCCTGCAGACCTACTTCACCGCGGGCGTCAAGGAAGTGCGCGCCTGGACCATCCACGTCGGGGACACCGCGCCCAAGGCGGCCGGCGTGATCCACGGCGACTTCGAGCGCGGCTTCATCCGCGCGCAGACCATCGCCTTCGACGACTTCATTGCCTACCAGGGCGAGCAGGGCGCCAAGGACGCGGGCAAGATGCGCGCCGAGGGCAAGGACTACGTCGTCAAGGATGGCGACGTGATGAACTTCCTGTTCAACGTCTGACACCGGTTGCCTGCGCATGAACACGGGCGTCGCCTACGCCGCGCTGGCGTACCTGTCCTGGGGGCTGTTTCCGCTGTACTTCCACCAGGTGGCGTCCGTGCCGGCGCTGGAGGTGGTGCTGCACCGCACGCTCTGGTCGCTGGTGTTCGTGCTGGTGGTGCTGGCGCTGCGCCGCCAGTGGGCCTGGGTGCGCGATGTGCTGCGCCAGCCGCGCGTGCTCGGTGCGTTTGCGCTCTCGGCGCTGCTGCTGTCGGCCAACTGGCTGACCTATGTCTGGGCCGTCAACAACGGCCATGTGGTCGATGCCAGCCTGGGCTACTTCATCCTGCCGCTGGTGAACGTGGGGATGGGCTTCGTGTTCCTGCGCGAGCGCCCGCGGCCCGGTCAGTGGCTGGCGGTGGCGGTGGCTGCCTGCGGGGTGCTGTGGCTCACGCTGCAGGCGGGGCATGTGCCCTGGATTGCCCTGGCCCTGGCGCTGACCTTCGGGTTCTACGGCCTGCTGCGCAAGGTGGCCGTGCTGGGTGCCCTGGAGGGCCTGACGCTGGAGACCGTGCTGCTCGCGCCGCTGGCCCTGGCCGTGCTGGGTTATGGGGCCTGGCAGGGGCAGGGCGCATTCGTGCACGGAGACGGGGCCACGCTGGGCTGGCTGCTGCTGGGCGGGCCGATCACGGCCGTGCCCTTGCTCATGTTTGCGGCCGGCGCACGCCGCATCCCGCTGGCCACCATGGGCATACTGCAGTACATCTCGCCGAGCATGCAGTTGGCGCTGGGGATCCTGTGGTTTGGTGAGCCTTTTGCGCCGCAGCGCATGCTGGGCTTCGGCCTGATCTGGGCGGCCCTGCTGGTCTACACCCTCGAAGGCTGGAGCCAGATGCGCAAAGCCGATGCGCGGCTGGTGCCCGGTGATACTGGAAAACACTGAGGTGGGGCTTTCTTACCAGCCGTAACATGCGCTGTTTGCTCTCCAGGGCAGGGTACCATGTGCCTTTGCCACCGGAATGCTGCCGTGCCCTGAAGCCCGTCAACCCCGCAGGCCGCCGCGTCGGCCCCTCCAGGATCGCTGCATTCCACTTCCGCCCAGGGCGCTGTCCGCTTCTTATCCATGTTCTCCGCTCGCAAAAAGCCGCAGTTCACGACAACGGACGTTTTTCCGCTGACCGACGCGATCATGGACTTCGATGATTCGGCGTCCGAGGGCATCCGGCTTTCGCGCCGGGAACTGGACATGCGCCGCCTGCCCGGGCAGCGCACCACGCTGCAGAAGTGGCTCATCGTCGTCTGCCTGCTGTGCCTGTACCTGATGGTGGTGGTGGTTTTCCATGCCCTGGGCATGGTGCAGCCGCGCACGGTCTATGCCCTGGTGGCCATGATGGGCGGCGGCCTGCTGCTGTTCCTGCTGATCTTCCGCTCAGGGGTGAACCGGCGCTTGCGTGAGAAGCGGTTGAAGTTCCCCATCGTCTTTCTTGCGCTGACCGGCATGCTGGCGGTGTTCTACCTGGAGCCCGTCACGCAGATCGTGCTCGCGCCTTTTGCCTTCGTGGCGCTGGCGTATGGCATGTACCGCATCCGGCGCGCGCTGGCCTATCTGCTTGGCTTTTATCTCATCGCGGGCTACGCGGCCGTCGTGGCCCTGCACTACTGGGAGCAGCAGAACGCGGCCTTGCTGCGCCTGGAGCTCATGCACCTGCTGGCCCTGGGGGCGGCGGTGCCGGCGTTTGTCTTCCTGATCGGCAAGGTGCAGTTGCTGCACCACATCCTGCACCGTGCCAACCGCAAGATCAAGAACATCCAGGAAGACGCCCAGCGCGATACCCTGCTCGGGTGCTACAACCGGCGCTACATCGTCACTGCGCTCGAAGAGCAGCAGCAGTTGGCCGACGAGACGGGCATCCCCCTGTGCCTGGCGGTGATCGATCTGGACCATTTCAAGCGCATCAACGATGCCCTGGGGCACCTGGGGGGCGACGAGGTGCTGCGCGCTTTCGCTCGCGTGGCGCAGGAGAATGTGCGTGCGGAAGACATCTTCGGCCGCTATGGCGGGGAGGAGTTCCTGCTGATTTTCCCCGGCACTGCCTTGCTGCCCGCGCTCAACACCTGCGAGCGCATCCGTGCCCAGGTCGAGGCGCAGACCTGGAAGGGACTGCCCCGCGGGCGCGTCACCGTCTCCATCGGTGTCACGCAGTACGTACCGGGCGAATCGGTGCTGGAGTTCTTCTCGCGCGCCGATACCGCCACCTACCTCGCCAAGGAGGGCGGGCGCAACCAGGTGGTGGTGGAGGAGCCCACGCGCAAGGGCGATCCTTCGGTGACGGTCCAGCCCGTGCCGGACGACGGCGAAGACGCGGAGCCCGCGGTGACGGTGCCCACGCCGCTGCACCCCGGGCGGCGCTACGCCTCGGGGTGACGGGGCGCCCGCGCTCGCGCCTCGTGCGCTGCCTGGCGGGCAGTGGGTGACAATGGCCGGATCGGCACCACACTGACAGGGCATGAGCGCACCGACCACCTCGGACTCCGCCGCTGCGGGTCCACCACCTTCGTCCACCGTGTTTCGCGCCCGCGGCCTGGGCAAGACCTACCAGACCGGGGTGGTGCAGGTGCGGGCGCTGCACGATGTCAACCTGGAGATCGCGCGCGGCGAGTTCGTGGTGCTGCTGGGCGCCTCGGGCAGTGGCAAATCCACGCTGCTGAACATCCTGGGCGGGCTGGACGTGCCCAGCACGGGCGAGGTCTGGTTCGCCGACCACCGCCTGACCGGCGCGAGCGAGGCCGAACTCACGGCCTACCGGCGCGAGCATGTGGGTTTTGTCTTCCAGTTCTACAACCTCATCCCCAGCCTCACGGTGCGCGAGAACGTGGCGCTGGTGACCGACATCGCGCCGCACCCCATGCCCATCGACGAGGCCATCGCGCTCGTCGGGCTCACGCCGCGCCAGGACCATTTTCCGGCGCAGCTCTCGGGCGGCGAGCAGCAGCGCGTGGCCATCGCGCGCGCCATCGTCAAGCGCCCCGAGGTGCTGCTGTGCGACGAGCCCACGGGCGCGCTCGACTACCAGACCGGCAAGATGGTGCTGGAGGTGATCGCCCGCATCAACGCCGAGCTGGGCACGACGGCGGTGGTCATCACGCACAACGCCGCCATCGCCGCCATGGCCGACCGCGTGGTCTACCTGGGCGACGGCACCATCCAGCGCGTGGAGCGCAACGCGCACCGCGTCACGCCGTCGGAGCTGTCCTGGTGACGCCGCTCCGCGGCCGCAAAGCATGAAAGCCCTCGACCGTAAGCTGCTGCGTGACCTGCGGCGCATGTGGAGCCAGGCGCTCACCATCGCGCTGGTGGTGGCCAGCGGCCTGGGCGGCTTCATCACCTGCCTGTCGGCGGTGGATTCGCTGGCGCTGGCGCGCGACCAGTTCTATGCCCGGGGCCATTTCGCCGATGCCTTCGTCACCGTCAAGCGCGCGCCGCTGGCGCTGGCCGAGGTCTTGCGTGGCGTGCCCGGCGTGGCCGATGTGCAGGTGACGGTGGAGCAGGTGGTGCGCGTGGAGATGGCCGGCGTGGCCGACCCCATCCTGGGCCAGCTCATCGGCGTGGACCTGCGCCAGCCGCCGCGCATGAACCAGGTCACCGTGGGCAAGGGGCGTGCCCTGGCGCCCGCCGGTTCCGGAGCGGCGCGCGGCGACGGCGCCATCGACGCCCTGGTGTCCGCGGGCTTTGCCAGCGTGCGCGGGCTGCGGCCGGGCGACGAGCTCACGGCCCTCGTCAACGGCAAGCAGCGGCAGCTGCGCATCGTGGGCACGGCGTTGTCGCCCGAGTTCATCTTTGCCGGCCTCGCGGGCATGCCCGACATGCGCGGCTTCGGCGTCTTCTGGGTAGACCGCGAGGCCCTGGCCGCCGCCTACGACATGCAGGGCGCGTTCAACCGCGTGGCCATCAAGCTGGCGCCGCAGGCCTCCGAGCCCGCCGTGCTCGATGGCCTCTCGCGCCTGCTCGCGCCCTACGGCGGGCGCGATGCCCGGGGCCGCGAGGACCAGACCTCGCACGCCATGCTCAACAACGAGATCAAGGAGATGCATGTCATGGGCACCGTGTTGCCCGCCATCTTCCTGGCCGTGGCGGCCTTCCTCCTGCATGTGGTGCTCTCGCGCCTGGTGTCCACGCAGCGCGAGCAGATCGCGGCGCTCAAGGCGCTGGGCTATGCCAATGCGGCCATCGCCGGGCACTACCTCAAGCTCGTGGCGCTGATCGTGGCCGCGGGGTTGGTGCTGGGCGTGGCGCTGGGCGACTGGCTGGGCACCTTGCTGACCCGGCTCTACATGGAGTTCTTCTTCTTTCCGGTGTTCGAGCACCGCATCGCGCCCTGGCTGATCGTGGTGGGGGCCTGTGTGACGGGGGGCACGGCGCTGCTGGGCACGCTCAGCGCCGTGGGCGCCACCGTGCGCCTGGCGCCGGCCGAGGCCATGCGCCCGCCGGCGCCAGGCCTGTACCGCCGCACCACGCTGGAACGCCTGGGCGTGCAGCGCATTCCACCGGCGCTGCGCATGGTGTTGCGCAACATGGAGCGCAAGCCCTTGCGCACCCTGCTGACCATCGGAGGCACGGCGGCGGCGGTGGCCATCGTCATCATGGGCAACTTCTTCCGCGATGCCATCGACCATATCGTCGATACCACGTTCCACCTGTCGATGCGCAGCGATGTGAATGTGTGGATGGCCGAGCCCGTGGATGCGCTGGCCCGCCTGCAACTGGCACGCCTGCCCGGCGTGCATTTGGTGGAGCCCACGCGCAGCGTGGCCGTGCGCATCCAGCACGGGCACCGCAGCGAGCGCGTGGGCCTGCAGGGCGTGCAACAGGGCGCGCAACTGCAGCGCATCATCGACGTCGAGGGGCGGCAGAGCACCGTGCCAGCCACCGGCCTGCTGCTCACCGACCGCCTGGCCGACAAACTGGGCATCCGCGCCGGCGACACGGTGCTGCTGGAGGTGCTGGAAGGGCGCCAGCGCAGCCTGCAGGTGCGCGTGCAGGCCACCGTGCGCGAGATGATGGGGCTCAACGCCTACGTGCAGCGCGACACCCTCAACCGCTGGCTGCAGGAAGGCGATGTGGCCTCGCAGTTCGCCGTGGCGCTGGAGCCCGGCACCGAGGCCCGCTTCCTGGAAGCCACCAAGGAGCTGCCTCGCGTGGCGGGCGCCTTCAGCAAGGCCACGCTGCTGCGCAACATGCAGGATGTGAGCGCGCGCAACGTGCGCATCATGAGTACCATCCTCACGCTGTTCGCGGCCGTGATCGCCGTGGGCGTGGTCTACAACAATGCCCGCATCGCCCTGGCCGAGCGCACCTGGGAGCTGGCCAGCCTGCGCGTGCTGGGTTTCACGCGGGGCGAGGTGTCGGCCCTGCTGCTGGGCGAGCTGGCCATCGGCATCGTGCTGGCGCTGCCCCTGGGCATGGCGCTGGGATGGGGGCTGGTGCACCTGGTGGTGACGCTGCTCAAGAACGACCAGTTTCTCTTCCCGGTGGTGATCAGTGCGCGCACCTACGCCGTGGCGGGCCTGTGCGTGGTGGCGGCCGGCGCGGCCAGCGCGCTGGTGGTGCGGCGGCGCATCGACCGGCTCGACATGGTGGGCGCGCTCAAGACGCGCGAATGAGCCCGCGCGGACAGGACAAGGACAAGAGCAATGCAGAAGAAGACATGGATGCTGGGCGCAGGGGCGGTGGTGGCACTGGCGGCGCTGCTGGCCTGGGCGTTCGCGCCCCGGCCGCTGCCGGTGGAGGTGGCCAGCGTGGTGCAGGGCCGGTTCGAGGCCGGCATCGAAGAGGATGCCAAGACCCGGCTGCGCGACCGCTACGCCGTCTCCGCCCCACTGGCCGGGCGCCTGGAGCGCATTGCCCTGCGCGAGGGCGACGCGGTGCGCGCCGGCGACGTGGTGGCGCGCATCCTGCCGGCGCTGCCGGCCCTGCTCGACGAGCGCGGCCTGCGCGAGCAGCAGGCACGTGTGGAGGCGGCGCAGGCCGGCGTGCAGCGCGCCGGGGTGCGCACCGAGCGCAGCCGCGCGGTGCTGGAGCAGGCGCGCGGCGACCTGCGCCGCAGCGAGGATCTGGCGCGCCAGGGCTTTGTGGCCGCCGCGCGCCTGGAGGCTGACCACCTGGCCCTGGACGCCGCGCAGAAGGATGCGCAGGCCGCCGTGCTGGAGCAGCAGGCGGCGCGCGCCGACCTGGCGCAGGCGCGCGCGGCGCTCGACGTGGTGCGCCGCCCGGAGGCGCCGGGTGCGGGCCGGGCCTTCGAGGTGCGCGCGCCGGTGGCGGGGCGTGTGCTGCGCGTGGCGCAAACCAGCGAGGGCATGGTGGGCTTGGGCGCCGTGCTCATCGAGCTGGGCGACACCGCGCAGCTCGAAGTGGTGGCGCCGCTCTTGTCCACCGATGCGCTGCAGGTGCGCGCGGGCAGCCCCGTGCGCATCGAGCGCTGGGGTGGCCCCGGCGTGCTGCAGGCCCGCGTGCGCAGCGTCGAGCCGGCGGCGTTCACCAAGGTCTCCGCCCTGGGGGTGGAAGAGCAGCGCGTGAACGTGCTCATCGACCTCACGAGCCCGGCCGCGCAGTGGGCGGCGCTGGGCGACGGCTACCGCGTGGTCGTGCGCGTGCTCACGCGCGAGGCGGAGCAGGCCACGCTGGTACCCCTGAGCGCGCTGTTCCCGCTGCCGGATGGCGCCGGTGCCGGCGCCACCGCGTCTGCTGCGCCGCGCATGGCCGTGTTCGTGGTGGAGCAGGGGCGTGCGCGGCGTGTCCCCGTGGAGCTGGAGGCGCGCGGCAGCACCCACGCCTGGGTGCGCCAGGGGCTGGACGTGGGGGCGCAGGTCGTGGTCTATCCCCCGGCCACGCTGGCCGACGGCGCCCGTGTGCGCCTGCGCGCGCCATGACGGACGCAGCCATGGACCAGACCGCGCAGCAGGCCTGCGCTGCCGCCGAGCAGCGCCTGCGCGCCCTGCAGCAGGCGCCACAGGCCTTTGGCCACGCAGCCGACGCCGTGCAGTGGCTGGAGACGCATATCTCCTGGCTGCTGCTGGCGGGTGACTATGCCTACAAGTTCAAGAAGCCCCTGAAGCTCGATTTCCTCGATTTCAGCACCCTGGAGCTGCGCCGCAGCGCGTGCGCCGAGGAGCTGCGCATCAACCGGCGCACGGCGCCCGACCTGTACCTCGGGCTGGTGGGGCTGACGGTTGCAGCGGACGGCTCCGCGCGCCTGCTGCCCCTGGAGGCTGCGCCGCCAGGTGCCGAGCCGGCCGTGCGCATGCGCCGCTTTGCGCAGGAGGCCCTGCTCGCGCAGGTGCTCGAGCGCGGGCAGCTCCAGCCGGGGCATATCGACACGCTGGCGCAGCACATCGCACGCTTTCATGACCAGGCTGCCGTGGCGCGGCCCGGGCAGCCCTGGGGCACGCCGCAGGCCGTGCGGACGCCGGTGGCCGACGTGCTGGCTGCCCTGCAGGCCGAGGCCACGGCCCGTGGCAGCGCCGCTGTGGCGCAGGTGCAGCGCCTGGCGCATTGGTGCGCGCGGCAGGGGGCCGGCCTGGAGGCCGTCTGGGGCGCCCGCCTGGCCGCGGGCCGGGTGCGCGAATGCCATGGCGACCTGCACCTGGGCAACCTGGTGCTGCTGGACGGGCAGCCGCAGTTGTTCGACGCCATCGAGTTCAACGCTGCGCTGCGCTGGATCGACTGCGTGGCCGACATCGCCTTCCTGGTCATGGACCTGGAGGCGCGCGCGCGTGCCGACCTCGCCTGGCGTTTTCTCAACGCCTGGCTGGAGCAGTCGGGCGACTATGAGGGCCTGCAGGTGCTGGACTACTACCGGGTGTACCGGGCGCTGGTGCGCGCCCGCGTTGCCGGCATGCGCGCCAGCCAGGCGGCCGGGGCGCAGCAGGCGGCGAGCGTGCAGGAGCAGCAGCATTACCTGGACCTGGCCGAGCGCTTCACTGCGCCGCGCCCCGCGGCCCTGTGGCTCACGCATGGCTTGTCCGGCTCGGGCAAGAGCACGCAGGCGCTGGCCCTGGCGTGCCAGCGCGGCATGGTGCGCCTGCGCGCCGATGTGGAGCGCAAGCGCCTGTTCGGCCTGGCGCCCGAAGCCTCCAGCCATGCGGTGGCGGGTGGCATCTACACGGCCGCGGCCTCGCTGCGCACGCACGAGCGGCTGGCGCACCTGGCGCGCACCGTGCTGGCCGCGGGCCTGCCGGTGCTGGTCGATGCCACCTTCCTGGACCCGGCCATGCGTGAGCGCTTCTTCGCCCTGGCGCGTGCGCTGGGCGTGCCCTGCCGCATCCTGTGCTTCGAGGCGCCGCTGCCCGTGCTGCGCGAGCGCGTGCGTGCGCGCCAGCGCGCGGGGGGTGATGCCTCCGAGGCCGACGAGCAGGTGCTGCTGGCGCAATGGGCAGCGGCGCGGCCGCTGTCTGCGCAGGAAGAGGCCCTGGCCGTGCATGTGGATACCACCCGGCCGGTGGACTGGGACGTGCTGCTGCCGCCCGAGCCGGCTACAGCCCCACCTGGCCCGGCACCAGATGCAGCAGCACCGTCGTCATGAACAGGTAGCGCAGGAACTTGCCTATGGCCATGTAGGCCAGACAGGGCCAGAACGGCAGCTGGAGCCAGCCGGCCACGGCGCACAGCGGGTCGCCCACCACGGGCAGCCAGCTCAGCAGGCAGGTCTTGGCGCCCCATTTGCGCAGCCAGATGCGCGCGCGGCGCTCGTTGCGGCTGAGTTCGCGCGCCGGCTTGGCCTCGGCAGCCGGGGGGTGGCCGGCCCGCCGGTGGCGGCGCGCGGCATCCCAGGCGCGGTGCGCGCCCAGCCCCATCCACCAGCTCACGCCACCGCCCAGGGTGTTGCCCACCGTGGCCACGAGGATGGCGGGCCAGAAGAGATCGGGGTTGAGCTTGATGAGCCCGAACACGGCCGGCTCTGAGCCCAGCGGCAGCAGCGTCGCGGACACGAAGGAGACCACGAACACCGTGCCCAGGCCGAACTGCGGCAGGGCCAGCCAATGCAGCAAGGGGAGGATCCAGGTCTCCATGGGAGCGCCAGTGTAGGCGAGCGGCGGCGCGCCGGTGTCCATTTCAGTTGCTGAAATTTTGAGCAGCTACAATCCTGCCTCCTTTTTCAGCACCGGCTGTCTGCCAGCCTCCGCGCGCCTCCATGCACATCGGCCCCATCCCCTTGGCCAACCGCCTGTTTGTCGCCCCCATGGCCGGGGTGACGGACCGGCCGTTCCGCCAGCTGTGCAAGCGCCTGGGTGCGGGCTACGCGGTGAGCGAGATGGTGACTTCGCGCAAGGACCTGTGGAACAGCCTCAAGACCTCGCGCCGGGCCAACCACGAGGGCGAGCCGGGGCCGATCGCGGTACAGATCGCGGGCACCGATGCCGCCATGATGGCCGAGGCCGCGGTCTACAACATTGACCGCGGCGCCCAGATCATCGACATCAACATGGGCTGCCCGGCCAAGAAGGTCTGCAACAAATGGGCGGGCTCGGCGCTGATGCAGAACGAGCCCCTGGCCGTGCAGATCGCCGAAGCCGTGGTCGCGGCCTGCGCGCCGCATCGCGTGCCCGTCACCCTCAAGATGCGCACGGGCTGGTGCCAGCGGCACCGCAACGCCGTGCAGCTTGCGCGCCAGTTCGAGGCCGTGGGCATCCAGATGCTCACGGTGCATGGCCGCACGCGCGAGCAGGGGTACAAGGGCCAGGCCGAATACGACACCATCGCCGCGGTGAAGGCGCAGGTGGCCATCCCCGTGGTCGCCAATGGCGACATCACCAGCCCCGAGAAGGCGCGCGCCGTGCTGGCACATACGGGTGCAGACGCCGTCATGGTGGGGCGCGCCGCCCAGGGGCGGCCGTGGATCTTCCGCGAGATCGCGCACTACCTGGCCACGGGCGAGCACCTGGCCCCGCCCCGGGTGGACGAACTGCGCAGCCTGCTGCTCGAACACCTGCAGGACCATTACCGCCTCTACGGCGAAGGTGCGGGCACGCGCAGCGCGCGCAAGCACATCGCCTGGTACCTGCGCGGCCTGCCCGGGGGCGAGGCCTTCAGACAACATATCAACACCATCGACGACTGCCAGGTGCAATGGCAGGCCGTGGCCGGCTATCTGGACGCCCTGGGGCAGCAGATGGACCGGCTGCCCCCGAGCCCCCTGCAGGACGCCGATGCACAAGACGCGGAGGGATGAACGCCATGAGCAAGAAGCACATCGAGGACTGCGTGCGTGAGAGCCTGCTGGGCTACTTCAGCGACCTGGGCGGCGAGACGCCCAACGGCATGTACGACATGCTGGTGCGCGTCGTGGAGAAACCGCTGCTGGAGGTCGTCATGGCGCAGGCCGACCACAACCAGTCGCGCGCGGCCGAATGGCTGGGCCTGAACCGCAACACCCTGCGCAAAAAGCTCGTGGAGCACAAGATGCTCTGATCCTCAATTGCTATTTTTTACATAGCACGTTGCGCTTGCCAGCAGGGCGCTAGAGCCGATTTTTATCTCAAAACCTAAGGCCACCATGAACGCACTTCTCTCCGTCTCCGACAAGACCGGCATCGTCGACTTCGCACGTGCCCTGCACGCCCTGGGCATCCAACTGCTCTCCACCGGCGGCACCGCCCAGCTGCTCGCCAAAGAGGGCCTGCCCGTGACCGAGGTGGCCGAGGTCACGCAGTTCCCCGAGATGCTTGACGGCCGCGTCAAGACCCTGCACCCCAAGGTGCACGGCGGCCTGCTGGCGCGCCGCGACCTGCCCGCGCACATGGCGGCCCTGAAGGAGCACGGCATCGCCACCATCGACCTGCTGGTGGTGAACCTCTACCCCTTTGAAGCCACGGTGGCCCAGGCCGGCTGCACGCTGGCCGACGCGATCGAGAACATCGACATCGGCGGCCCCGCCATGGTGCGCAGCGCCGCCAAGAACTGGAAGGATGTGGGCGTGATTACCTCGGCCGACCAGTACGCGGCCGTGCTGGCCGAACTGAAGGCCCAAGGCAAGCTCAGCGACAAGCTGCGCTTTGCGCTGTCGGTGGCCGCCTTCAACCGCATCGCGCAGTACGACGGCGCGATCAGCGACTACCTGTCGTCCATCACCTTCGAGCAAGACAAGCTCAGCGAGGGCTATGTGCCCCAGCGCACGCTGTTCCCCGGCCAGAGCAACGGCATCTTCACCAAGGTGCAGGACCTGCGCTACGGCGAGAACAGCCACCAGCAGGCCGCGCTGTACCGCGACCTGTACCCCGCGCCCGGTTCGCTGGTCACCGGCGTGCAGTTGCAGGGCAAGGAGCTGAGCTACAACAACATCGCCGACGCCGACGCCGCCTGGGAATGCGTCAAGAGCTTTGACGCGCCCGCCTGCGTGATCGTCAAGCACGCCAACCCCTGCGGTGTGGCCGTGGGCAAGGATGCGCTGGAGTCCTACAGCAAGGCCTTCCAGACCGACCCGACCAGCGCCTTCGGCGGCATCATCGCCTTCAACCGCACGGTGGACAAGGCGGCGGCCGAGGCCGTGGTCAAGCAGTTCGTCGAGGTGCTGATGGCGCCCGACTTCACGCCCGAAGCGCTGGAGGTTTTCAAGCCCAAGGTCAATGTGCGCCTGATGAAGATCGCCTTGCCCCAGGGCGGTGCGTCCGCCTGGGACCAGGGCCGCAACGCCATGGACGCCAAGCGCGTGGGCTCGGGCCTGCTGCTGCAGACGGCCGACAACCACGAGCTGGCGCTGGCCGACCTGAAGGTGGTGACCGTCAAGCAGCCTACGCCCGAAGAGCTGAACGACCTGCTGTTTGCCTGGAAGGTGGCCAAGTACGTCAAGAGCAATGCCATCGTGTTCTGCAAGAACGGCATGACCATGGGCGTGGGCGCGGGCCAGATGAGCCGCCTCGATTCAGCGCGCATCGCCAGTATCAAGGCCGAGGCCGCCAAGCTGAGCCTGCAGGGCACGGTGGTGGCCAGCGACGCCTTCTTCCCGTTCCGCGACGGGCTGGACGTGGTGGTCGATGCAGGCGCGACCTGCGTGGCCCAGCCCGGCGGCAGCATGCGCGACCAGGAAGTGATTGACGCCGCCAACGAGCGCGGCGTGGCCATGGTGTTCACGGGCGTGCGCCACTTCCGGCATTGAGAGGGGTGCACCCCCCTGAGGTGCCTTCGGCGCCTTTCCCCCCGCTCTCGCAGCGCTGTGCGCTGCGGGCAGGGGGGCGCCCCCAGCGCGGCGGGGCGGCCCTTGCGCGGGGGCGCTGGCCTGGGTTGCGCCCAGGTCTAAGAGTGGTGGGAGTGCAAAGGATTCAGCACGCTGCCCAGACGCTACGCGTGCTTTTGTGGCTCAAGGAGCGGGAGGCGTTGCCTTGATCTGAGTGATCAGGGCGTCCTTGGATTGCCAGACGCCGTCAAGCCAGCTCTGCAGTTGGGCGCGCTGGCGCGCGCCGTTCTTGAACAGGTCGGGGGGGATGGGCTGTTGGCGCACGACGACCACCACATCCCCCAGGCGCCCCGACATGGCGTCCACAAAGCTGGGCGTGCCCTGGGGGTAGACCAGGGTCACGTCCACCAGGCCGGTGAACAGGTCGCCGATGGTGCTCAGCGCCATGCCCAGGCCGCCGCTCTTGGGTTGCAGCAGGTGCTGGTAGGGCGATTGCTGGTCGGCGTGCTTGGCAGGGGTGAAGCGCGTGCCCTCGGCAAAGCTCATCACCGAGGTGGGCAGCAGGCGGAACTTCTCGCAGGCCTCGCGGGCCGCCTTGAGATCCTTGCGCGCGTTGGCGCCGCCGCCCCGGCGCATGAACGGGAAGTCCAGCGCCCACCATGCCAGGCCCAGCACAGGCACGTAGATCAGCTCGTACTTGAGGAAGAACTTGAGCATGGGGATGCGGCGGTTGAGCACGCGCTGCAACACCACGATGTCCACCCAGCTCAGGTGGTTGCTGGTCACCAGGTACCAGCCGTCAGGCCGCAGTCCTTCCAGGCCGCTGACCTGCCACTGGGAACGGTTCACCGCCATCAGCCAGAAGTTGTTGACGCTGATCCACAACTGCGGGATGAAGTTGAGCACCCGGTCGGTGGCGCGCCGCACCGGAGCAAAAGGCAGCAGCAGTTTGATGAGTGCAAAGGGCGTCATCGAGGCGCAGAACAACAGGGTGTTCAGCACCAGGACGACGGCGGAAAAGACGAACTTCAGGGCCGACATCAAGAGCTTCGCGGAAGGAGAAGGCTGTGCACTGGGCTTCAGCGCAGCGTCTGGAAGACCGCGCGGGCGGCATCCACCGTGGCCGCGATGTCGTCGGCGGTGTGGGCTGCGCTCACGAAGCCGGCTTCATAGAGCGCCGGGGCGATGTACACACCGCGGTCGAGCAGGCCATGGAACAGCTGGTTGAAGCGCGCGCCGTCGGTGCGCATGACCTGTGGGTAGTTCTGTGGCAGTTCGGGCATCAGGAAGAAGCCGAACATGCCGCCCTGGCAGTCCACGCTGAAAGGCACGCCCTCGGCGTCGGCGGCGGCCTTGAGGCCATCGACCAGCGAGCGCGTGGAGGCCGAGAGGGCCTCGTAGAAGCCGGGCTTGCGGATCTCGCGCAGCGTGGCCAGGCCGCAGGCCGTGGCCACAGGGTTGCCCGACAGCGTGCCGGCCTGGTAGACGCCGCCCAGCGGCGCCAGGTGCTCCATGACGGCGCGCTTGCCACCAAAGGCCGCCAGCGGCATGCCGCCGCCGATGACCTTGCCCATCACCGTGAGGTCGGGCTCGAAGCCGGGGATGGCCTGGGCATAGACGCTTTGCGCGCCGCCCAGCGCCACGCGAAAGCCCGTCATGACCTCGTCGTACACCAGCAGGGCGCCATGCTGCGTGCACAGCTCGCGGCAGCGGCGCGTGAACTCGACGCTGGCGCGCACGAAGTTCATGTTGCCGGCGATGGGCTCGATCATCAGGCAGGCGATGTCCTTGCCGTGCAGCACGAAGGCTTCTTCCAGTTGCTGCACGTTGTTGTATTCGAGCACCAGCGTGTGCTGCACCACCTCGGGCGGCACGCCGGCACTGGTGGCGTTGCCGAAGGTGGCCAGGCCCGAGCCGGCCTTGACCAGCAGCGCATCGGCGTGGCCGTGGTAGCAGCCCTCGAACTTGATGATCTTGCTGCGGCCCGTGGCGCCGCGCGCCAGGCGGATGGCGCTCATGCCGGCCTCGGTGCCCGAGCTGACGAGGCGCACCATGTCCATGGAGGGCATGATCGAGAGGATTTCCTCGGCCAGCTCGACCTCGCGCTCCGTGGGCGCGCCGAACGAGAAGCCTTCGAGCACGGCCTTCTGCACGGCTTCGAGCACGGCCGGGTGGCCGTGGCCCAGGATCATCGGGCCCCAGGAGCCGATGTAGTCGATGAAGCGTTGGTCGTTGGCGTCCCAGAAATAGGCGCCCTGGGCGCGCTTGACGAAGCGCGGCGTGCCGCCGACGGCGCGGAAGGCGCGCACGGGAGAGTTGACGCCGCCGGGGATCACGGCCTTGGCGCGTTCGAACAGGGGGAGGTTGAGGTCAGTGCTTGGTGTCATGGCAGGGGAATCCATAGCCTTCAAGGGTTGGTGCGTCGTCCTTGTCGGCTTCGGGTGGAGGAGGGTCGCCGTCCTCGGGCTCGGCCCAGAACATGCGGTCGGGGATGGCATGGCCCATGCCGGGGCGGAATCCCGCCTCCAGGCAGCGGTCCAGGAACGAGAGCGCCTCGGTGCAGGCCGTGGTGAGGTCGGTGCCGCATGCCAGCAAGGCCGCCAGCGCTGCGCTGAGCGTGTCGCCCGCGCCGGTGAAGGTGGCATCGAACAGCTCGCAGCGCACATGGCAGTGCACGGTCTCGGGGCTGGCCAGCACGTTCTCCACATGGTGCGCAGGCAGGGGAATGCCGGTCACCAGCGTGTAGGGAACGCCCATGTCGGCCGCGGCCGCTGCAATGTCGCGCGCCGTGGGGCTGCGCTCGCTGCTCCAGTCCGGCAGCAGCCAGCGCCACAGGGTGCTGTGGTTTCCAACCAACACCGAAGTCTGGGGCAACAGCAGCTCGCGGAAGGCGTCCAGGTACTGGTCGATGTGCGGTTCCTGCCACCAGGACAGGTGCGGCATGTAGCTCACCACGGGCAGCTCGGCGTAGTCTGCGGCGAGCTCGGCAATGGCGCTGAGGTTCTCCACGCTGCCCACGAAACCGACCTTGATGGCCTGCACCGGCAGGTCTTCCAGCGCAGTGCGGGCCTGCTCGTGCACAGCCTCGTCATCCAGACTGAAATGGTCGTAGATCCGCTCCGTATCGCGGACATAGGCCCCCGTGACCACGGCGGCCGGGTGCCCTCCCATGGCAGCCACCGTGGCGACATCTGCCGTCAGGCCGCCGGCCCCGCTGGGGTCGCCGGCGTTGAACGCCAGCACGCAGGGGGGATGGCTGGCAGTGCTGCGGGTGTCGTCGTCGGAGGAGCTTGGCGGTTCGTAGGACATGGCGCCCTGTGCGTGGCGAAGGGTGTGACGCGGCCGGGTGCCGACGGCACAGACCAGCTCGGGGGGCTGGCTACAATCGTTGCATTCTATGTGAAGGCCCCTTAAGCTGTGCCCCGCTGGCGCCGCGGCCAGGTCTCTTGCCGCGTTGCGCGCAACCAGGGCCTGGGCCGGACCCGAGGGTTATTCCGGGTGCAAAGGCTGCCAAGAAGGAACGAGGGTTTGGGATACTCGCTGTCAGGAGCGGGTTGCCGGGAGGGCATGGATGCCAGTGGGATGCGGATCGTTGGACTATGGCATGCGCGGCTCTTGCCATCTGTTTATTTTTCCCATCGGGAGCAGTGAAAATTGACTACAAGCGGCGCAACTTTCAAAGTGCTCGTGGTGGACGACAGCAACACCATCCGGCGCAGCGCGGAGATTTTTCTCAAGCAGGGCGGGCACGAGGTCGTGTTGGCCGATGACGGCTTCGACGCCTTGGCCAAGATCAACGACTACCACCCCCAGTTGATTTTTTGCGACATCCTGATGCCCAAGCTCGATGGCTACCAGACGGTCGCCATCATCAAGCGCAACCCCCGCTTCGCGAGCACCCCGGTGGTGATGCTGTCATCCAAGGATGGTGTGTTCGACAAGGCACGCGGGCGCATGGTGGGCTGCCAGGAATATCTGACCAAACCTTTTACCAAAGACCAGTTGCTGCAGGCCGTGCAGCAGTATGGCCAATCCGATCAAGGAGCGATGTGATGCCTATCCAGAAAGTGCTTGTCGTGGATGACTCCAAGACCGAGCTGATGTTCCTCACCGATCTGCTGCAGAAGAAGGGCATGCAGGTGCGCACGGCGGAAAACGCCGAAGAGGCCTTCCGCCGCCTGGCAGAGGAAAAGCCCGACCTGATCCTCATGGACGTGGTCATGCCCGGGCAGAACGGCTTCCAGCTCACGCGCGCCATCACGCGCGATCCCCAGTATGCCGACGTGCCCATCATCATGTGCACGAGCAAGAACCAGGAAACCGACCGGGTCTGGGGCATGCGCCAGGGGGCGCGCGGCTACATCACCAAACCGGTGGACCCGGCCGAGCTGCAGGCCAAGATCGACGCGCTCAACTGAATTACCTGCAGCTCCTATGGCCAACCGCGAAGCACTGCGAGAACTCCAGATACGCCTTGCCAGCCGCCTGCAGGCGGCGCGCACCGAAAGCTCATCGGTCTCTTCCTGGCTGGCCGTAGAGGCGGCGGGGAACAAATTCCTGCTGCCCCTGGGCCATGCGGGAGAGATCTTCCCGTGGACCGTGGTGCAGCCCGTGCCCTACACCCAGAAGTGGTTCATGGGCGTGGCCAATCTGCGGGGCGGCCTCACGGGGGTGGTGGATCTCGCGGGCCTGCTCGGCCAGGCGCCCGTGCGCACCGAGCAGGCCTTGTCCGAGGCCAGCCTGCTGGCATTCAATCCGGTGCTGGAGGTCAATGCGGCGCTGCTGGTCGATCGCCTGGCAGGCCTGCGTGGCACCGAAGCCTTTGTGGCCTCCGAGCCGCCTCAGGACGGCACGCCGTCCTTTTTCGGCTCGGTCTATGTCGATGCCGACGGCCAGCGCTGGCAGGAGCTGAATGTGCAGGCCCTGTCGCAAAACAACGATTTCCTGAGCATTAGTGCTTGAGTACCTCTGTAAGGCTGCCCCATGTCTGTTGTCAACAAAATTGCCGATCTGTTCAACCGCAAGCCGGATGCCCCGCAGACCGACGACGGCCCCGTGTCGGCCCAGGATGTATTCAAGCCCTATCAGGCCGACGGCCTGGACAGTGTGCAGGGAGATCCGGATGCGCCGGTGAGCGAGTTGCCTGAGGCGGAGACGCGCGACGACCTGATCTCGCTGCCTCTGCTGGGCCAGGCCACGGCCGCCCGCCATCAGCGCCGCCTTCTGCTGACGCTGGCCCTGGGCGTGGTGGTGCTGGCGCTGGTGGCCGGCTGGGTGATCCAGCAGGCAGACCGCGTGGCGCAGCAACTGACGGCCACGGGCCAATCGCTCATGCAGTCGCAGCGTCTGGCCAAATCGGTGTCGCAGGCGCTGGTGGGCAGCCCGCAAGCCTTCCCGGACGTGGTCGAGAGCTCGGGCGTGCTGGCGCGCAATGTGCGCGCTCTCAATGCAGGCGACGCGGAGCTGGGGGTGCAATCGCTGGGCGAACCCTACCGTCCCGAGCTCGACGCCATCACCCCTCTCATGGAGCGTGCCGAGCGCAACGCCTCCGTGGTCATGGGGCAGCAGAAGATTCTGACCCAGGTGGGCGACGCCCTGCGCACCATCAACCGCCAGTCCTCCGACCTGCTCGAGATTGCGGAAACCGTCTCCTCGCTCAAGCTCCAGCAAAACGCCGCGGCAGCCGAGATCTCGGCAGCGGGCCAGCTCGTGATGCTGACGCAGCGCATCGGCAAGTCGGCCAACGAATTCCAGACCTCCGAAGGCGTGAGCCCGGAGGCGGTGTTCCTTCTGGGCAAGGACTTGAACTCTTTCAAGGAAATCGCCCAGGGCCTGCTCGACGGCAGCCCGGAGCTGCGCCTCTCGGCCTCCAAGGACGCACAGACGCGCGAGCAGCTCCAGGCCCTGATCAAGCTCTACGAAGATACGCGCAACCAGGCAAGCGCCATCCTGGGTAACCTGCAGGGCCTGGTGTCGGCGCGCGAGGCGCAGTCCGCCATCATTGGCGACAGCGAGCCGCTGCGCCGCCAGCTCGAAGCGTTGCAGAGCAAGCTCTCCGCACAGACGGGCGTGGGCGCCGGGCCACTGGCTGCCCTGGTGCTCGTCGGCGCCTTCGTGCTGCTGTGCGGTGTCGGCATTGCGCGTGTGCAACTGCTCGACAGCCGCCATCGCCAGGGCCTGGCTGAAGTCCAGCAACGCGAGGCGCGCCGCCAGGAGCAGGAGGCCAAGCGCATCAACGATGCCAACCAGGCTGCCATTTTGCGCCTCATGAACGAACTGCAGCTGGTGGCCGAGGGCGACCTGACCCAGGAGGCCACAGTGACCGAGGACATCACGGGTGCCATCGCCGACTCGGTGAACTACACCGTGGAAGAACTGCGCCAGCTGGTGGGCAGCGTGCAGAAGACGGCCACCCGCGTGGCGCAGACCACGGCCATGGTGGACAACACCTCCACCGAGCTGCTCGCGGCCTCGACCGAGCAGTTGCGCGAGATCCGTGAAACGGGCCAGTCCGTGCTCGACATGGCCACCCGAATCAACGACGTGTCCTCCCAGGCCCAGGAATCGGCCCAGGTGGCCCGCCAGTCGCTGCAGGCGGCGGACTCCGGCCTGCAGGCCGTGCAGAACGCCATTGGCGGCATGAACTCCATCCGCGACCAGATCCAGGAAACCTCCAAGCGCATCAAGCGCCTCGGTGAATCCTCCCAGGAGATCGGTGAAATCACCGAGCTGATCTCTGACATTACCGAACAGACGAACGTGCTGGCGCTCAACGCCGCCATCCAGGCCGCGTCCGCCGGTGAAGCCGGGCGTGGCTTCTCGGTGGTGGCCGAGGAAGTGCAGCGCCTGGCCGAGCGCTCGGCGGACGCCACGCGCCAGATCTCGGCGCTGGTGAAGGCCATTCAGACGGACACGCAGGACGCGGTGGCCGCCATGGAGCGTTCCACCCAGGGTGTGGTCGAAGGCGCGCGCCTGTCCGACAGCGCCGGCACGGCACTGACCGAAATCGACCGCGTGTCGCGCCGCCTGGCCGAGCTGATCGAGCAGATCTCGTCCTCCGCATCGCGCGAGGCCACGCTGGCCAACGAAGTGGCGGACAACATCCAGCACATCTTTGCCGTGACCGAGCAGACGGGCGAAGGCACGCGCACGACGGCCCAGCAGGTGCGCGAGCTCTCCGCTATGGCCGAGGAGCTGCGCCAGTCCGTGTCGCGATTCAAGATTGCCTGACCGCTAAGAAACCACATACGGGCTCAGTGCAGCCGGGAACCCATCCATGTCAACTCTTGATCCCGTCAATGCGGCCCACGCAGAAGGCACTCCGGTCGAACAGGACCTGGGGCCCTTGGCGTGGGTGCTGGATGAACTGCGCAAGTCCCTCGATGGCGCAGTCAAGGCACTGCGGCGCTTCGTGCACGAGGCCGATCTGGCGCGCGAATCGGACCTTGCCACGCTGGATGTGGCCAGCCTGCGCATGGCACGCCAGCAACTGCACCAGGCGGGCGGCGCGCTGGAAATGGTCGGCATGGCGTCTCCGGCGCTGGTGCTGCGCTCCATGGAAACCGCCGTGCAGCGCTTCGTGCAGCGCCCTGAGCTGTGCACCGATGATGCTGCCGGCGCCATCGAGCGCGCCTGCTTCGCCCTCAGCGAATACCTCGAAAGCGTGCTTGCCGGCAAGGCGGTGTCACCCGTCGCCCTGTTTCCGCAGTACCGCGATGTCCAGGCGCTGACAGGCGTCGAGCGCGTCCATCCGGCAGACCTCTGGCCCGTCGAACGGCGCTTTCGCGAGCCTGATACCCCCTTGTCCGTTGAGCCCCTGGCCTATGGCCCGGCAGCGCGTGGGCGGCTGGACCAGGCGGTGCTGCGCATTGTCAAGGACGGGGATTTCGACGCCGCTCGCGATCTGCGCGATGTCTCTCTGGGCTTCGCCGCTGCACAGACCGATCGCCAGGCACGGGCATTCTGGAAGATTTGTGCCGGCTTTTTCGAAGCCTTCAGCCGCGGGCTGATCGGCGCCGATGTCTATGCCAAGCGGGTGGCGTCCCGCGTGCTGATCCAGTATTCCACCCTGGCACGCGGCGAGGCCGGTGTCGCCGATCGCCTGGTGCAGGACCTGCTGTTCTTCTGTGCGCAGGCCCGTCCGACCGAAGATGCCGACCTGCCCAGCCTGCAGGCGGTGCGCAAGGCCTTTGCGCTGGACCGCAATGTTCCGGTCGATTACGAAGCGCGGCGCTTTGGCCGCTTCGATCCGGCCGTACTGGCTCAGGCGCGCAAGCGCATTTCGGCGGCCGCTGAAACCTGGTCGGCGCTCGCCGGCGGCGACCGCAACAAACTCAAGCCCGCGGCTGACCAGTTCAGCCTGGTATGCGACTCCTTGCGCAAGCTCCATCGCAGCAGCGAATCCCTGGCACAGGCCCTGACCAAGGCGGTCGACCTGACCGTGCGCAGCGGTGAGCCGCCAGCCCCCGCGCTGGCCATGGAGGTGGCCACGGCCGTGCTGTACCTGCAGGCAGCCCTGGAAGAGACGGATACCTCCGAGGAGCAATTGTCCGAACGCTCCAGCCGCCTGGCTGAGCGTCTGGGCCGGGTGTGTGCGGGTGGCGAGCCCGAACCCCTGGAGCCCTGGATGGAGGAGCTGTACCGCCGCGTCAGTGACAACCAGACCATGGGCAGCGTGGTCGATGAATTGCGCGCCACGCTCGGTGAGGCCGAGCGGGCCATGGACCAGTTCTTCCGCAATCCGGCGGATACCAGCCAGCTTGCCAACGTTCCCGGCCGTCTGGCGCAGATGCGCGGCGTGCTCTCGGTGCTGGGGCTGGACCAGGCCTCGCTGGCGGTGCTGCGCATGCGCGACGCCGTCGAGCGCCTCATGCTCAACGAACCCGCCGAGGAGCCCGAGCGCCAGAATACCTTCGAGAAGCTGGGCAACAGCCTGGGTGCGTTGGGTTTTCTCATCGACATGCTGAGCTACCAGCGGGCCATGGCGCGCAAGCTTTTCGTCTATGACGAGGAGCTGGGCGAGTTGCGGATCCTCATGGGACGCACCCGCACCCGGTCGTCCGATACGGTACAGGGTCCGGAAGAAGTCACCCAGCTCATCGAGGAGCGTGCCCCCGTTCCCCTGCCGGAGATTCTGCCGCGCGCAGCCCTGTATGAGACTCCGGCGCCGGCACCGGCCGCAGCATCCAAGGCTGCACCGGAGCCTGCCGTGCCTGCGACCGCCCCGCCTGTGCAGGCGCCTGCGGACTTGCAGGCCGAGTCCGGCCCTCAGCCGCTGCAGGCTCCTGCCCCCGCCGAACCGGCCGCCTTCGATCCCTTGGCCACCATGCCGCTGATGCCGCCTGCGGCACCGGCACCGGCACCTGCCGTGGATGAGGAAGAGGACGAGCTGCTCTCCATCTTCCTGGAAGAGGCCCGGGAAGTGGTGGGCAACGGACTGGCGGCCATCGCCAATTTGCGTGCCGAACCCGGCGATCTGAGTGAACAGACCACCTTGCGCCGGGCCTTCCATACGCTCAAGGGCAGTTCGCGCATGGTCGGCCTGAACGAATTCGGCGAGGCGGCCTGGTCCATGGAGCAGATGCTCAACGCCTGGCTGGCCGAACAAAAGCCGGTGCAGCCCCCATTGGTCGATCTGTCGGAAAAAGCCCTGCAGGCCTTTGCGCGCTGGGCGGACGATATCGCTGCCAACCAGGCCGACGCCTGGCAGGCCAGCGCCTTTGCCGATGCGGCCGATGCCTTGCGTCTGCGCGGCGAGCAGGTGGAGCTGGTGCTGCCGGAGCCAGGCGCACAAGCACTGCTGCCCGACGCGGCGCCCCTGGCACCCGCACTGGCCGATGCCGAACCGGAATCCATGCCGGATTTTTCCGAGACGGCACCGCTGGACCTCTCCCTGGAAGAGCCGGCGTCCAGCGCTCCCGTCGAACCTGTGGCGTTGGCCGAGGACATCGATTTTTCGGAGTTTGCGGCTGCCCTGGAGGCAGCGCCTGCGCCGGAGCCTGCAGCCGCACCCGCCCCGGCAGAGGAGTTGCCGCCGTCCCTGGAGGGGCTGCTGGAATCGTCCCCGGAGGCCGGCATCGATCTGCCCCTCGACGCAGCCCCCGCCGCAGCCGATCTGGAGCCTGCCCTTGCCATGCCTGCGGAAGAAGAGGCGGTGCAGGAGACCGCTTCCTCTGTGTCAGAGGAGGAAGTGCACGCGATCGGGGCCGAGGAGGCGCTGCCTGCTGCTTCCGAGGCCGCAGAGGTCAGCGTGCCTGCAGCGCTGGACGAGACCGTCAAGGTGATTGGCGACCTGCGCATCAGCATCCCGCTCTACAACGTCTACCTGAGCGAAGCGGACGAGTGGTCGCGCCGCCTCGTCACCCGTCTGCAGGAGTGGTCGCTCGAGCCGGACGAACCCATGCCCGACGAGGCCTCGGCCCTGGCCCATTCGCTGGCCGGAAGCTCGGCCACCGTCGGTTTCGAGGCGCTCTCGCACGCCGCGCGCCTGCTCGAGCATGCGCTCGACCATGCCAAGCTGCAGGGGCGCACGTCCGCAGAGGACATGCAGACCTTCCTGGCCGCCGCGGACGATGTGCGGCGCCTGCTGCACCAGTTTGCTGCCGGCTTCCTCAAGCAGGCCGATCCGAACGTCCTGGAGGCGCTGGAGCGCATTCTCGCCACCGAAGTGGTCAGTACCCAGTCGCCTCCCATCGAGGATGCGGAGCACGCCATGGAGGCCTGGCGCATTGAAAATGCCCAGGCCCTGCAGGCCTTCGAGGCCGAGCAGGCCGAGCCGCAGGAGGCTGCTCCGGTCCTCGAGCCTGCGCCCGCCGCTGCCGCCCCGGTACCGGTAGCGCCTGCACTCGCCATGGCGATGCCGGCGCCCCTGGCCGAGCGGGCCCAGAGCGCCGCCGCCATGCCCACCGACATCGATGACGACATCGATGCCGTGGACGTGATCGATCCGGACCTGTTCCCTATCTTCGAGGAAGAGGCCGCCGAGCTGCTGCCCGCGCTGGGCAGCGCATTGCGCCAATGGGCGGCGCGCCCCGACAACCTGGGAGCGCGCTCCGAGGTGTTGCGCGCGTTGCACACCCTCAAGGGCAGTGCGCGCCTGGCGGGCGCCATGCGCCTGGGCGAGATGTCCCACCGCCTCGAATCGGCCATCGAACAGATCGACGTGGACACCGTCCAGACGGCGGATGTCGAGCCGCTTCTGGGGCGTTTCGACAGTTTGCAGGGCAGCTTCAACGCCTTGCGCAGCATCAGTGCGCAAAGCCCGATGGAACCCATGGTGGTGGCGCCTGCGCGCGCCGAGCCGCAACCCGAGGTGGTCGAGGCGAGCCAGGAGCCGCAGGCGCATCTTCCTGTGGTGCGGCCGGTGCTGGCGCGTCCGCAGGTGCTGGATGTCGCACCGGTGCGCGCCACGGCGGGCCACTCGGTGCGCGTGCGCGCCCAGCTGCTCGACCGCCTGGTCAACCAGGCGGGCGAAGTCATGATCTCCCGTTCGCGCCTGGAGGCCCGCGTGGGGCAGTTGCGCAATGCCATGAGCGATCTGACGGGCAACCTGGAGCGCCTGCGCCAGCAGTTGCGCGATATCGAGCTGCAATCCGAGTCGCAGATGCAGTCGCGGCTGGCGCAATCCAAGGATTCGGCCGCGGGTTTCGACCCGCTGGAATTCGACCGCTTCACGCGCGTGCAGGAACTCACGCGCATGATGGCCGAGTCCGTCAACGACGTGGCCACCATCCAGCGCAACCTGCTGCGCGCCATGGAGGGTGCCGAGGATGACCTGATCGCACAGGGCCGCCAGGCGCGCGAACTGCAGCGCGACCTGCTGCGCACGCGCATGGTGGAGTTCGAAGGCATTTCCGAGCGCCTGTATGCCGTCGTGCGCCAGGCTTCCAAGGAAACGGGCAAGCAGATCAAGCTCGACATCACGGGCGGCTCCATCGAAATGGACCGCGGCGTGCTCGATCGCATGACGCCGGCTTTTGAACACCTGCTGCGCAACTGTGTGGTCCATGGCATCGAGGCACCCGGCCAGCGCACGGCCAAGTCCAAGCCTGCCACGGGCACCATCACCGTCGATCTGCGCCATGAGGGCAATGACGTGTCCGTCGAGTTCCGCGACGACGGTGCGGGCCTGAACCTGGACGCCATCCGTGCCAAGGCGCTGGCCCAGGGCCTGATCGCCGCCGATGCCCAGATCAGCGATGCCGAGGCGGCGAACCTGATCTTCACTCCCGGCTTTTCCACGGCCAGCGAGGTCACGGGACTGGCCGGGCGCGGCATCGGCATGGATGTGGTGCGCGCCGAAGTCCATGCCCTGGGCGGACGCATCGAAACCCAGACCGCGGCGGACCAGGGAACTTCCTTCCGCATGGTGCTGCCACTGACCACGGCGGTGACCCAGGTGGTCATGCTGCGCGCGGGCGATCTTGCCATCGGCGTGCCGGCCAACCTCGTGGAGATCGTGCGCCGCGCCCCCGCCCCCGAGCTGGAGGCCGCCTACCGCACGGGCTTTTTCGAGGTCGCGGGGGAAAGCCTGCCCTTCTTCTGGTGCGGTGCGCTGCTGCAGGCGTCCACGCACAGCACCGAGCAGACCACGGGCAAGACCCGTCCTGTCGTCATCCTGCGCAGTGCGGCGCAGCGCATCGCCATGCATGTGGACGAAGTGCTGGGCAACCGCGAAGTCGTGGTCAAGAACCTCGGGCCGCAGCTCTCGCGCCTGCCGGGTCTGGCGGGCATGTCGGTGCTCGCGTCCGGGGCCGTGGTGCTCATCTACAACCCCGTGGCCCTGGCCACGGTGTATGGCGAGCGCGTGCGCACCCTGGGCAGCAGCCTGCCCATGGCGGACGGCGCTGCCGCCCAGGCGGCGCCTGCTGCCGCCGTGCCCGTACCGGCCGCTGCTGCTGCGCCCCAGGTGCCGCTGGTCCTGGTGGTGGACGACTCCATCACCGTGCGCCGCGTCACCCAGCGTCTGCTGCAGCGCGAGGGCTACCGGGTGGCGCTGGCCGCCGACGGCTTGCAGGCCCTGGAAAAGCTCCAGGAAGAGCGGCCTACGGTGGTGCTCTCGGACATCGAGATGCCGCGCATGGACGGTTTCGACCTGGCGCGCAACATCCGTGCCGACGCGAGCCTGCACGACCTGCCCATCATCATGATCACTTCGCGCATTGCGCAAAAGCACCGCGAGCATGCCATGGAGCTGGGCGTGAACCACTACCTGGGCAAGCCCTACTCGGATGACGAGCTGCTGAGCCTGGTCCAGCACTACGCCCAACAGGCGCAGGTCGGCGCTCCGGCGTGAGCGGTAGGGGCGGGTGGAGGCGAGCCCCATGGAGACGCCCCCCGCCACCGCCTGCGCCTGGCTGCTCGACTGCCTGGCGCGCATGGCGCAGGAAGGCGCCTCCGACCTGTTCCTGACGGTCGGGGCGCCGCCCACCCTCAAGCGCCAGGGGGCCTTCATTGCGCTGGAGCAGGAGCCGCTCACGCCGCTGCAGGTGCGCGAGGCGGCCTATTCGGTCATGCGCACATCGCAGATCGCTGAGTTCGAGGCGCGCATGGAGTGCGACCTGGCCTACCAGACCAGCCCCAGCGAGCGCTTCCGGGTGAACGTGCACCAGCAGCGCGGGCAGGTGGGCATGGTGGTGCGCTATGTGTCGCCGCAGATTCCCTCCATCGATGCCTTGCACCTGCCGCCGGTGCTCAAGCAACTGGCCTTTCTCAAGAACGGCCTGATCCTGGTCGTGGGCGCGGCGGGCTCGGGCAAGACCACCACCCTGGCGTCCATGCTGGACTACCGCAACGAGCACGCGGCGGGCCACATCCTCACCGTGGAAGACCCCATCGAATACCTGCACACGCACAAAAAATCACTGGTCACGCAGCGCGAAGTGGGGCTGGATACCCTGTCCTACGACGAGGCCCTGCGTCACGCCATGCGCGAGGCGCCCAACGTGATCATGATCGGCGAGATCCGCGACCGCACCTCCCTGCAGCACGCGCTGCATTACGCCGAGGCGGGCCACCTGTGCGTGTCCACACTGCACGCCAACAACGCCAGCCAGGCCGTGCAGCGCGTGCTCAATTTCTTTCCGGAAGAGGCGCACCGGCAACTGCTCATGGACCTGTCGCTCAACCTCAAGGCCGTGGTCGGCCAGCGCCTGATTCCGGGAGCACAGGGAGCCTGGGTGCCGGCGGTGGAGGTCATGCTGCTGTCGCACTATGTGTCCGATCTGATCCAGAAAGGACAGATCGAGGGGCTGCGCACCGCCATGGAGCGCAGCGGCGAGGTGGGCATGTGCACCTTCGACCAGGCGCTCTACGCGCTGTTCGAGCGCGGCGCCATCACGCAGGCCGAGGCCATCGCCCATGCCGACAACAGAACCGACATGGGCTTGCGCATGCGCCTGGCTGCAGGCGCCTCGCTGGGGGTGGAAGGGATGCAGATGGCGCAGGAGCAAGGCGCCGCGCCGCCCTCCGGCGCACCCCCGTAGGCATCACGCTGCCTTGACCACGGCGTAGCGCTGCAGCGTGCGCGTGCGCGCGGCCGCATGGTCCACGATGGGCAAGGGGTAGTCGCGCCCCAGCACCACGCCAGCGGCCTGCAGCTCCAGGGGCGAGGCCTCCCAGGGCGCATGCAGCGCCGCATCGGGCAGCGCGGCCAGCTCGGGCAGGTAGCGGCGGATGAAGCGGCCCTGCGGGTCGAATTTGCGGCTCTGCGTCACCGGGTGGAAGATGCGGAAATACGGCTGGGCGTCGCAGCCGCTGGAGCTGGCCCATTGCCAGCCGCCGTTGTTGGCTGCGAGGTCGTAGTCGTTGAGCTGGCGCGCGAAATAGCGCTCCCCCCAGCGCCAGTCAATCCCCAGGTCCTTGGTCAGAAAGCTCGCGACCACCATGCGCAGGCGGTTGTGCATGTAGCCAGTGCGCCGGATCTGGGCCATGGCGGCGTCCACCAGCGGGTAGCCGGTGCGGCCCGCACACCAGGCGTCGAACAGGGCCTGGGCCGCCGGGCCGCTTTCCCAGGCAATGGCATCGTAGGCGGGCCGGAAGCTGCTTTCGGCCACATGGGGGTGGTGGTGCAGCACCTGGAAGAAGAAGTCGCGCCAGATGAGCTCGCCCAGCCACACGCTGGCGCCGGCGCTGCCCGTGCGCGTGCGCGCCAGCGCCGTGCGTGCCAGCTCCCGGATGGAGATGGTGCCAAAGCGCAGGTGTGTGCCCAGGTAGCTCGGCCCCTTGAGGGCCGGATAGTCGCGCGTCTGGTCGTAGCGGTCCATGCGCCCCAGGAAGTCCTGCAGCAGGCGCTGGGCGCCGCTGCTGCCCGCGGGCAGGGCGCGCAGGTCCAGGTCGGTGGGCGCAAAGCCCAGCGCCTGCAGCGGCGGCACGGGCCGGCACAGCGCATCGGGGCGCGGGGCCAGGGCGCCGGGCCGGGGCTGGATGGGCCAGGGCGCGAGCAGCGCGTCGTCGATGCGCGCCAGCCAGGCCTTGCGGTAGGGCGTGAACACGGTGTACGGGCTGCCGGTGCGGGTCAGCAGTTCGCTGCGCTCGAACACCATGTGGTCCTTGTAGGTGTGCAGCGCCTGGCGCGCACGTGCCAGGGCGGTGCGCACGGCGGCGTCGCGCTGCAGCGCGGCAGGCTCGTCGTCGTGGTGCGTGAACACGGCGTCCACGCCCAGCTCCAGCGCCAGGCGGGGGATTTCCTGTTCGGCCCAGCCGTGCAGCACGATCAGCCCGGCCTGCGGGTGGCCGGCCAGGGCGCGCAGATGCTGGTCCAGTTCGGCGACGCAGGCCTGGATGAACTCCACGCGCCGGTCCTGGCGCGGCAGGGCATCGAGGATGGCGCGGTCGAAGACGAAAGCACAGTGCACGGTGCGGCATTGCGCCAGGGCATGGTGCAGGGCGGCGTGGTCGTGGGCGCGCAGGTCGCGCCGGAACCAGACCAGCCCCGAGCGGTAGGGAGCAGGCATGTTGACCGTAAAATACAAAGATGTCCGCCCATTCTGCGCCCATCAATCTGACGCACCATTTCCTCATTGCCATGCCCGGCATGGAGGATGCGTCTTTCGCGGGCAGCGTGGTCTACCTGTGCGAGCACAGCGAGCGCGGCGCGCTGGGGCTGATCATCAACAAGCCCACGGACATCAAGCTCAAGGGCCTGTTCGACAAGGTGGACCTCTCGCTCGGGCGCGCCGACCTCACGGATGCGCCGGTGTTCCTCGGTGGGCCGGTGCAGACCGAGCGCGGCTTCGTGCTGCACGAACCCCTGCACGCGCCCGGCGATGCCGAGGAAGAAACGGCCTACGCCTCGACCATGGTCATCCCCGGCGGGCTGGAGATGACCACCAGCAAGGACGTGCTCGAAGCCCTGGCCACCGGCGCCGGACCGCGGCGCGTGCTGGTGACGCTGGGCTATTCGGCCTGGGGCGAGGGGCAACTGGAGTCGGAGCTGGCGGAGAACAGCTGGCTCACGGTGGGCGCAGACCTGTCGGTGATCTTCGACACCCCCATCGCCCAGCGTTACGAGACCGCGCTGGGGTTGCTGGGCCTGCAGTCCTGGCAGATCTCGCCCAGGGCGGGGCACGCATGACCGGCTTGCCCGTTCAGCCGGCCGTTCCTGCGCATCTCCAGTCCTTTCTTGCTTTTGACTACGGCCTGCGCCGCACCGGGGTGGCGTATGGCACGCGCCTGCTGGGCACGGCGGCGCCGCAGCGCACCATCGTGGCCGAGGGCGCGGCGCGCTTTGCGCCCGTGGCCGCGCTCATCGGCCAGTGGCAGCCCGATGCGCTGGTGGTGGGCGTGCCCTACCACCCCGATGGCGCGGCCCATGAAAATACCGAGCGCGCGCAGCGCTTTGCCCGGCAACTGCGCGGGCGCTTTGGCCTGCCGGTGTACGAGGTGGACGAGCGCTACAGCACCACCGAGGCGCTGGCCGCAGGCAGCCGCGACGCCGATGCGGCGGCCGCCTGCATCATTCTGGAACAGTTTTTGAGGAGTCTTGCATGACCACTCCCGCTGGGGGCGCACCAGGCAGCCTGGTGCTCGACGCCGAGGCCCTGTACCGTGAACTGCTGCGCGGCGTGCGCAGCCTGCGCGAGCCGCACACGCAGCTCGCGGGCATTGCCTCCGGGGGCGCCTGGCTGGCCGAGCGCCTGCACCGCGACCTGGGGCTGGAGGGCACGCCGGGCGTGCTGTCCTCGTCCATGCACCGCGACGATTTTGCCCAGCGCGGCCTGGCCGCCAGCGCCCAGACGCAGCTCCCGTTCGACGTCAACGGCGCCGACATCCTGGTGCTCGACGACGTGCTCTACACCGGCCGCACCGTGCGTGCCGTGCTCAATGAGCTGTACGACTATGGCCGCCCGGCGCGCGTGCGCCTGGCCGTGCTGGTGGACCGGGGCGGGCGCGAACTGCCCGTGCAGGCCGATTTCGCGGCGGCGCGCGTGGCGCTGCCCGCGCACCAGTCGCTGGCGCTGGCACGCACCGATGCCGGGGGCTTTGTGTTCCAGGTCAAGGAGGCGTGATTCCCGTGCTGCACCACCGCAACCCCCAGCTCAACAAGAACGGCGAGCTCATCCACCTGCTCTCCATCGAGGGTCTGCCCTGCGACATCGTCACGCACATCCTCGACACGGCGGCCAACTTCGTGAGCGTGCACGAGCGCGAAGTCAAGAAGGTGCCGCTGCTGCGCGGCAAGAGCGTGTTCAACCTGTTCTTCGAGAACAGCACGCGCACGCGCACCACCTTCGAAATCGCCGCCAAGCGCCTCTCGGCCGACGTGTTCAACCTCGACATCGCGCGCAGCTCGGCGAGCAAGGGCGAGTCGCTGCTCGACACCATTGCCAACCTCTCGGCCATGGCGGCCGACCTGTTCGTGGTGCGGCACAGCGAGTCGGGTGCGCCCTATCTCATCGCCCAGCATGTGGCGCCGCATGTGCACGTGATCAATGCCGGCGACGGGCGCCACGCCCACCCCACGCAGGGCCTGCTGGACATGTACACCATCCGGCACTACAAGAAGGATTTTTCCAACCTGACGGTGGCCATCGTCGGCGACGTGCTGCACTCGCGCGTGGCGCGCTCGGACATCCACGGCCTGACCACCCTGGGCTGCGCCGAGGTGCGCGTGGTGGGGCCGCGCACCCTGGTGCCCGCCACCATGGCCGACATGGGCGTGCGCGTGTTCCACACGCTGGAGGAGGGCATCAAGGACTGCGACGTGGTCATCATGCTGCGCCTGCAGAACGAGCGCATGAGCGGCGCGCTGCTGCCTTCGAGCCAGGAGTATTTCAAGAGCTTCGGCCTCACGCCGGAGAAGCTGCGCCTGGCCAAGCCGGACGCCATCGTCATGCACCCCGGCCCCATCAACCGCGGCGTGGAGATCGACTCCGCCGTGGTCGATGGCCCGCAGAGCGTGATCCTGCCGCAGGTGACCTTCGGCATCGCCGTGCGCATGGCGGTGATGTCCATCGTGGCCGGGAACGAGGCATGACCTTGGCCGCTATTGCTCCTGTTTTCATAGCTGCTGGCGCTCGTCCCATAAGCGCTAGAGGCCTATTTCGCTTGAAATCATGAAAATCCTGATCCAGAACGGCCGCGTGATCGACCCCGCCAGTGGCTTCGACAAGGTGTGCGACATCGCGCTGGCGGCGGGCCGCATCGTGGGCCTGGGGCGCGTGCCGCCCGACTTCGCGCCCACGCGCAGCATCGACGCCACGGGCTGCCTGGTGTTGCCGGGCCTGGTGGACCTGGCCGCGCGCCTGCGCGAGCCCGGCCACGAGCACGAGGGCATGCTCGAATCCGAGATGGCCGCGGCCGTCGCCGGCGGCGTGACCAGCCTGGTGTGCCCGCCCGACACCGACCCGGTGCTCGACGAGCCCGGCCTGGTCGAAATGCTCAAGTTCCGCGCCGAAAAGCTGCACCAGGCGCGCCTGTTCCCGCTCGGGGCGCTCACGCGCGGCCTGGCTGGCGAAGTGCTGACCGAGATGGCCGAACTCACCGAGTCGGGCTGCGTGGGCTTTGGCCAGGCCGATGTGGCCCTGGCCAGCACCCAGGTGCTGCAGCGCGCGCTGCAGTACGCCGCCACCTTCGGCTACACCGTGTGGCTGCGCCCGCAGGAGCTGCACCTGGGCCAGGGCGTGGCGGCCAGCGGGCCGCTGGCCACGCGCCTGGGGCTGTCGGGCATCCCGGTGGCGGCAGAGACGATTGCGCTGCACACCATCTTCGACCTGCTGCAGGCCACGGGCGCCAGCGTGCACCTGTGCCGCCTCTCCAGCGGCGCGGGGGTGGAGCTGGTGCGCGCGGCCAAGGCGCGCGGCCTCCAGGTCACTTGCGACGTGAGCATCAACTCCCTGCACCTGACGGACCAGGACATCGGCTACTTCGACAGCCGCGCCCGCCTGGTGCCGCCGCTGCGCCAGCCGCACGACCGCGCGGCGCTGCGCGCGGCGCTCAAGGACGGCACCATCGACGCGCTGGTCTCGGACCACAACCCGGTGGACGAAGACGCCAAGACCCTGCCCTTTGCCGAGGCCGAGCCCGGCGCCACCGGCCTGGAGCTGCTGCTGAGCCTGGCGCTGCAATGGGCGCAGGACGACAGCGTGCCGCTGCAGCGCGCCCTGGCCGTCGTCACCAGCGCCCCGGCGGCCGTGCTGGGCAATGCCCTGGGCACGCTGCAGGCGAGCGTGGGGCGCCTGGTCGAAGGCGGCGTGGGCGACGTCTGCATCGTGGACCCGGGGGCCTCCTGGCGCGCCGAGCCGCGGGAACTGCGCAGCCAGGGCAAGCACACGCCGTTCTCGGCGGTGGCGCTGCCGGCGCGCGTGCGCTGCACCCTGGTGGGCGGGCAGGTGGCGTTCGACCGGGCCTGAGCGCCCGGCATCAGCCCGCGGGGGAGGGGGTGCTTATGCCCGTGCGCCGCCTGGTGGCCTGCTGGCGCGTGCTGCGCATGGCCGTGCACCTGCTGTGCGGCCATGCCACCGTCATGTGGCGCTTTCCGCGGCTCTCGGCCGCCGCGCGCGCGGCCTATGTGCAGGGTTGGGCGCTGGCGCTGCTGCGCCACGGCGGCATGCGCGTGGTGGTGCAGGGCCGGCCCCAGGTGCGCGGGCCGGTGGTCTGGGTGGCCAACCATATTTCCTGGCTCGACATCCCGGTGCTGCACGCCATAGGCTACTGCCGCTTCGTCTCCAAATCCTCGGTGCAGCGCTGGCCCCTCATCGGCGCCGCAGCGACGGCCATGGGCACGCTGTACATCGAGCGCAGTTCACGGCGCGATGCGCTGCGCACCGTGCGCGCCATGCAGGCGGCGCTGGCGCAGGGCGATGTGCTGGCCGTCTTTCCCGAAGGCACCACGGGCGACGGCCGGCGCCTGCTGCCCTTTCACGCCAACCTGCTGCAGGCGGCCGTGCAGGCGCAGGTGGCGGTGCAGCCGCTGGGGCTGCGCTTCGTGCACCGGCGCACGGGCCAGGCCTGCTACTACCCGAGCTACAAGGGCGAGGGCTCGGTGTGGCGCTCGGTGTGGCGCACGCTCTCGTGCGAGGCGCTCGACGCGGTGGTGAGCTTCGGCCCGCCCGAGATGGCCCGCGGGCGTGAGCGCCGCGTCTGGGCGCAGGACCTGCACGCCACGGTGGACGCGCTGCGCCACGCCGGTGCGGCAGATGCCGCAGGCCTCACGGAGCCGGCCGGAAAAACGCATCCAGCACCGGCACCAGGCCCGCAAACTCCTGGGCAAAGCGCTGCCGGTTGACGAAATACGCCTCGCAGGCCACGGCGAAGAATTCGGCCTCCGATGTGGCGCCGTAGGCGTCCAGCCAGGGCCAGGGGGCGCCGAAGCGCTCGGCCTTGATCACGGCCTCGCGGAACTGGGCGTAGGCGGGCTCCCAGGTGGCCCACCAGGCCTCGTGCGCGGCGCGGGCGCTGTGCGTGCCCAGAAAGCCCGCGGGCAGCGGCGGGCAGCCGTTGGGGCTGCCGCTGCGCATGTCCAGCTTGTGCACGAACTCGTGCACCACCACGTTGGTGCCGCGCTGGGCGCTGTGGCCGGCGTCTTCCACATGCTGCCAGCTCAGCATCACCGGGCCGCGTTCCATGGCCTCGCCGGCCAGCACCTCGGTGTAGTGGTGCATCACGCCCGCTTCGTCCAGGTGCGCCCGCCGCGCGATGGCCTCGCCGGGGTGTACGACGATGGTCACGAAGTCGTCGTACCAGCCCAGGGCGGCGCGCGGATCGCCCCAGTGCAGCAACGGCAGGCAGGCCTGGGCGGCGATGTCTATGGCCATGGCGTCGGTCACTTGCAGGCCGTGCGCGCCGTGGAACTGCTTGCCGTCCAGGAACAGCGCGCTGAGCGCGCGCAGCTTGCCTTGCTCGGGCAGGTCCAGCGCGGCCAGGAAGGGGTGGCGCTGCAGGGTCTGCAGCCACAAGCCGGCCGGGATGTCGGGCACGGGGGCCAGGGTGGTGCGCAGGCGGTTGCGCAGGCGGTTGAAAAAGGCGGGCATCGCCGTCAGGTGGGGGCGATGGCGATGCGTTCCAGCCCTGCGGCGCTTAGGCGCAGCACATCGGCGCGCGGCGGGTGCGCGGCCAGGTCCCAGTCGCTGAGCACCGTGCGTGCCAGACCGGGGCCCAGAGCGTGCTCGCCCGGGCGGTGGGTGTGGCCGTGCACCAGGGTGCCGGCCTGGGCCGCCTGCAGCCAGGCCGCGGCGGCAGCGGCGTCCACATCGGCGTACACGGCGCCGGACTGTTTGCGCGCCTCGCTCTCGGTGCGGATCGCGCGCGCCTGCGCGCGGCGCTGGGCCAGGGGCTGGGCCAGAAAGCGCTGCTGCCAGGCCTGGCTGCGCGCCTGCTGGCGAAAGCGCTGGTAGTCCACATCCTGAAGGCACAGCGCGTCGCCATGGCTCAGCAGCAGGCGCCGGCCCTGCCAGATCAGTACCGTGGGGTCGTGCAGCAGGCGCGCGCCCGTGTGCCGGGCAAAGCGCGCGCCGATGAGGAAATCACGGTTGCCGTGCAGGAAGAACAGCGCGTGCCGGCGGCTGGCGGCCTGCAGCAGGGCGCAGGCCTGGGCCTCGAAGCTGCCGGACTCGTCCAGCACATCGTCGCCCACCCAGACCTCGAACAGGTCACCCAGGATGAAGAGCGCGTCCGCCGGCGTGGTCTGCAGGTAGTGGCGCCACGCGGCCAGGGTGGCCGGTTCACTGGCCTGCAGGTGCAGGTCCGACAGAAAATCGACCGTGCGCCAGTGCGCGGGAGCGGCGAGCTCCTCGCACCGGGGCACGGTCGCGGTCATCGCGCGCGCCGCGGGCTCAGAGGGCCACGGCCTTGTCGATCACCACGGGGTCGAAGGGCACGTCGTCGTGGAAGCCCTTGCGCGTGGTGCGCACCTTGCGGATGGCGTCCACCACGTCCTGGCCCTGGATGACCTTGCCGAAGACCGCGTAGCCCCAGCCCTGGGGCGTGGGCGAGGTGTGGTTGAGGAAGGCGTTGTCCACCACGTTGATGAAGAACTGCGCCGTGGCGCTGTGCGGGTCGTTGGTGCGCGCCATGGCGATGGTGTAGGCATCGTTCTTCAGGCCGTTGGCAGCCTCGTTCTCGATGGGCGCGAGCGTGGGCTTTTGCTTCATGTCGGCGGTGAAGCCGCCGCCCTGGATCATGAAGCCCTTGATCACGCGGTGGAACACCGTGCCGTCGTAGTGGCCCTGCTTGACGTAGGTGAGGAAGTTCTCGGTGCACTTGGGCGCGTGGGCGGCGTCCAGCTCCAGGGTGATGACGCCCGGGGTGGCGGTGTCGGCCACGTGGATGGTGACGTGCAGTTCGACTTGCGGGTTGCTCATGGCGGTTTCCTTGTCTTGTTACTTGACCAGCGTGGCCGAGGTGATGGTGACGGGGGTGGTGGGAACGTCCTGGTACGGGCCGCGGCTGCCCGTGGCCACGGCCTTGATCTTGTCGACCACGCCCTGGCCCTCGACCACCTTGCCGAACACGGCGTAGCCGAAGCCGTCGGGGTTGGGGGCGTTGAGCATGGCATTGTCCTTCACGTTGATGAAGAACTGCGCGGTGGCCGAATTCGGGTTGGCCGTGCGCGCCATGGCGATGGTGTAGGGCTCGTTCTTCAGGCCGTTGCCCGCTTCCAGGGGGA
>NZ_BBJX01000015.1 GCF_000739995.1 Comamonas granuli NBRC 101663
CCGGGTGATTGTGTTGTAGCTCCCTCTCTCACCCCGGATAGCTACACTCAAGGAAGTTGTGCGCTCCAAGACCGGGGAGGTTGTAGCTCCCTCTCTCACCCCGGATAGCTACACTCAACCGCCACGCGCTGGAGAACACAGCGCAGGTTGTAGCTCCCTCTCTCACCCCGGATAGCTACACTCCCGCGCCCCTCCCGCTCCCGCTTCTTCACCGTTGTAGCTCCCTCTCTCACCCCGGATAGCTACACTCACGTTAGGGCCGTGTTCGTCCCCATTCCTGGTTGTAGCTCCCTCTCTCACCCCGGATAGCTACACTCTTATGATGCACCTATGCCTGCTAAAAACCCGTTGTAGCTCCCTCTCTCACCCCGGATAGCTACACTCCCACGGAAACAGTCTTAACGCCCCGCGAAGGTTGTAGCTCCCTCTCTCACCCCGGATAGCTACACTCATATCCAGTGTCAACTGCGCACCTCCATTGGTTGTAGCTCCCTCTCTCACCCCGGATAGCTACACTCGCGCGCCAGTGGCAGGAGTCGCAGCCGCACGTTGTAGCTCCCTCTCTCACCCCGGATAGCTACACTCATGGGCCAGGATGACCCATTCAGGGATGAAGTTGTAGCTCCCTCTCTCACCCCGGATAGCTACACTCTATTGACCACCAGGGTGTTGAGCACGCCGAGTTGTAGCTCCCTCTCTCACCCCGGATAGCTACACTCCTCATCGTCTGCCGTCACGCAATGGAAGGAGTTGTAGCTCCCTCTCTCACCCCGGATAGCTACACTCCGCGCGCGAGAAGTCCACATGGCGCATGACGTTGTAGCTCCCTCTCTCACCCCGGATAGCTACACTCCCTACGCGGAGTGGCTCGATGGCAATGGCGGTTGTAGCTCCCTCTCTCACCCCGGATAGCTACACTCCAAAACCTGCGGAATAACACAACCAGAAAAGTTGTAGCTCCCTCTCTCACCCCGGATAGCTACACTCCAGGCCTTTGCCGACAGCACCACTCAGACCGTTGTAGCTCCCTCTCTCACCCCGGATAGCTACACTCGGCGGTGCGGGTGGCGCCAGCGACTCACAAGTTGTAGCTCCCTCTCTCACCCCGGATAGCTACACTCCTGCCCGCCGATGGCGGGGACGCGGCGCCGGTTGTAGCTCCCTCTCTCACCCCGGATAGCTACACTCTCATAGCCCCACCTGAAAGGAACCACCACCGTTGTAGCTCCCTCTCTCACCCCGGATAGCTACACTCTGGCGATGACGAATGCAGAACGACAAGCCGGTTGTAGCTCCCTCTCTCACCCCGGATAGCTACACTCCAGCGGCACATCGTGGACCGCGCCAGTTGGGTTGTAGCTCCCTCTCTCACCCCGGATAGCTACACTCTGGACGCGATGCCCGCCGCCCTGCGTTTGTGTTGTAGCTCCCTCTCTCACCCCGGATAGCTACACTCTGGCCCCCTCGAAACCCGCGCCTCGCCTAACGGGGCGCGGGTTCTCGTTCTTGTAAAAGCTGTTTCAGAACAGTGCCATTTGATTGGCCGCGATCTTTTTTTCCTGAAACAGCGGCATGCCAACCAGTAGTTTCATGCTGGCGAACTGCTTTTCCGTCACCGTGAGAACGCGCACCGAGCCTTCGGGCGGCAGGTTGGCCAGCAGGCGCTGCATGTGCTTCTGTACGGCATCGTTGCCGTTGAGGATTCGACCATAGACCGAGAACTGGATCATGTCGTAGCCGTCGTTGAGCAGAAAACGGCGGAACACGGTGTAGGCACGCCGGTCGGTCTTGGTGACCACGGGCAGATCGAAGAACACCAGCATTCGCATGAATCGCCTCGTGTCCTGGCCCATGGTGCGCACCGCTACATCTCGAAGACGTGCTGGCGTAGGCCAATTAGGCCGGGGAGTTCTAGCACCTGCTCGCTGCCGCCGTCGTACAGCCGCGCCAGCGATTCCGCCGCTTGCTCTATGGAGGCAAGGACGCTCATTTGGCCCCGGGGCATGGCCACATCCACATTTAGCAGACTCACCAGTGCGGCCTTGTCGGCGGGTTGCAGTTCGGCATCTGCCGCCGGAGGCTGCTGTTGCGCCACGTGTAGATCGACGATAGGGCGGTAGGGTTCGATCAGGTCGTCAGCGAGGTTGAAGGCGTTCAGCTCGCTGCTGTGGAACAGGCCCAGGCTGGGCAGCATGCCATGCGCCACCAGCGCACGGGCGCATGCGCCACGCATGACGGCGTAGCCATAGTCGAGCGCGGCATTGACCCAGCCGGACTGGCTGCGATGGAAGCTGCGGCCAAACACCTGCGGAAAGTAGTACGCGCTTGCCTGGGCTTCCAGGTTGCCGCCATCGCCCGAGCGCACGCGCCGTGCGTAGGACGCGAGCCGGTCGGCTCCCGTGGTGCCCAGCAATTCCATGCAGCGGGCCTGGTTCTGAATCTTGACCTGCACGATACGCGTCCAGGCACGCTTTGTGGTGGGTTTGTCCAGGTCGAGTTGCAGGCGTTGCATGCGCGTGGCGCGGCTGTGCTGCAAAAAGGGTAGGAAGACGCCATTGGGCTGATGGTTATCGCCCGTGCTGTACAGACCAATGCCGTAGTCCGCACAGGCCGAAAGCACGGGGTGCGTAAGCGTGATTTCGCGGTGGTTGAGCACGATGACCGCAATATCTTCAAACGGCACGCGCGCGCTTCGCTCTTGTTCCACTACCAGCGAGAAGTGCTCGCGCTTGAGGCGAGCGGGGCGGTTGATGACCACGCTACGCCAGACCACGGCGCACCTCGAGCGGGGCAGGATAGATGTGGCCAAGCACATCGACGTTGAACTTCTCGATCGATAAGGCGGTTTTGACGCCGATGCCACGGATCAATCCATCTTTACCAACAGAAGCAGCGCGATCATGTGCCCATAAGGTTACGGCGCCGGTAGACCGATCCGTGCTGGAGTAGTAGCCATCGAAGCGTTCCTTTTTCAGCGTGACTCTCAAAAAGTCATTCGGATAAATTGAGAACAGGAATGCAAAACTGTCATCGATTTGCGTCCATTCATCTTCATTCTTGAACGCCACGATGGCCCTATTGGGTAGCCCTGTTACCCGGTGATGCACATATACCGGCACCAGATGAAACTTCCCCGCCTTGGTGAACACATCCACGCGCAGCATGCTGTCGTTCTTCGCCAGCCCACCCCGGATCGGAATGCCGCTCTGCTTGTTGCGCACCAGTTTGACGCTGCGCACCACGGGGCCTGTGGGCTGGCCGTTCTTGTCTGGTTTGTGCAGCGGGTTGTCCGGCCCGAATGCCTTGTCGGCCTTGCCGCCGTGGTCTTCCAGCCGAGTGCGGATGGCTGCGTAGAGACGTTCGTTGCGGTGCGGTTCGACAAGGTTGTCCAGGTCTTTCAGGGTCAGGCTGGTGAGTTGTACCTTTTCGATCACGCCGCCCTGGACCTTGAGGCTTTCGGGTTGCGCGTAGATGGTGTCCTTGTGCACGGCTCCGCCATTGCGCCGCTGCGGCGCACGTGAAACAAACAGCGTGCGCAGCGCGGTTAGGTCTTCCGCCGTATAAGTGCCCAGCCGCTGCATGTCTTCGCGCAGCTTGGTTAGATCGTCAGTGAACAGTCGTGCCTGAACTTCATGGCGGAAGTGCGCCCAGGGTTCGGGAAAATGCTGCCGCACACGGTCAAACGCAGCGGGGTTGATGATGTCGCCGGTTTCCGGGTCCGGGAAGCCTTCCTGGAGCAGCTCCAGTTCCTTGCGGCGTGAGTAATCAGCCAACCGCTTGACCATACCGTGCGTGCAGGCGGCCACGACGGTGGCGTCCAGCGCATGGTGGCGGTCGCTGTCGCCGCGTACCTTGGCGAGCCCCCAGCGGGCGCGCAGGAAGGCTGTGAGCTGCCCGTTGACTACCACGCAGCGGCGGGTGGTTTCGCCGTCGGCGCGCTCGGCCAGTTGCAGATGCTCTTCCACATAGTTCTTGAAGAACTTGCAGATGTAGCGTGTGTCGTTCAGGTTGCGATCAATGAAACCCTTGGATTCTTCCGCGCCGTAGCTCTTGCGCAACAGGCGGTTGCGCTTGGCCATGCGGTAACTCTTGTTCCCTTGCACCCAGGCGGAGAAGGCACGCCAGCGCTCGCCTTCCTGCCCGCCATCCAGCGCTGTGAGGTATTCGTAGGGCGTGCGGTTGCCCTTGTTCTGGTTCTGGCGCGTGAGCACCAGCACCTTGTTGTTCTTGCCGTCGTCGTAGCTGCGCGAGTAGGGCAGGGCATGATCCACCTGGGCGTAGTTGGGGTCGTCGAGCACGCGCTGTATGTCCAGCGGTTCCTGGCTGTAGGCGCACTGGCCGAACTGCTCACGGTAGAGCATCCATTTTTCAAACGCCGCTGCTTTGGGCTTATAGCCGAAGTCCCGTTCAAAGTCCGTGCGGGCCTTGTCATTGCGATCGCGGAATTCCTCCTGCGCTTTCTTGACCTTGTTGCGTTCGTCCAGCGGGCGCGACAGATCGCGCGCCATCTCGATATGTACCGCTATTGGACTGCCGTACCGGCGGATCAGTGCATTAACTACCTTGCGCGCCTGATTGAGCGCGCGCAGCACCACGGGGTTGCGCGGGACGTTGGCATCTTCGCGGAACTGCATGGAACCCACGTGGTCGTTCTTGCCACTGTATTTGCGTTGATCTTGGTAGAACGGCGGCAAGTGCAGGCGCTTGGGCGCATCGGGGTCTATCCGCTGGCTGTGGTGGCCATATTCAGGAATTTGCGCGACGGCTTCGTCGTAGCGCAACCCGGTCTGCATCAGGGGCACGATGCGCCTTAATGCCTTGAATGACAGGCTGGAGAATTTGTCGAAGCTGATCTTTTCCAGGATAGGGATGCAAATATCCGGTTCGGGCAGGGCAAGCAGGCGCAGTTGCTGTTCAATTTCCGCGCCGTCCTTGTACACACTGAGCACCCAGGCGATTTGATCGAGCAGCTCCGGCCTGCCGTCTAATGCCGGGGTGCTGATGCGCTGCCACAGCGCCTCCTGCCCGACCTTGTTGAAGGCTTTGCGCAGTTCATGCCATGTGGGCAGCTTGACTAGGAATTGGTCTTCGGGATCTTTAGCCTTGTCGCTTTCAGCCTGTGCCCGACTAGGGTAAGCCAAGCCGCCAAAGCGCATTTCGTCGCTCCACAGGCCCTTCTTGATGAACGCCTTTTTGAGGGTAGCGTATTTGAAGCTCTCTGTTTGGTAGGGCAGCAGCAGGGCCGCGGTGCGCTCGGCGTCGTTCAAGGGCCGCGAGCGGCCATTTTCAATGACGCGCAGGTTGTTCAGCCTAGTAAGCCACGTATGGCGCTCTGCGGAAAAGCTGGCCTTGGGAGCGCGGAACTCGTTTTTCTCGAACGTGCATTTGCCAAGCATCTTGAGCAGATCGGCACCCGCCAGGGCAGGTTTCTGCTGCCAAAACAGGCCGCTGCGGCGGTCGCCATTGCCGAGGATTTGCGTCTCGAAATGTTCGCTGGCGTGCGGATTGCCCAAGCGGCGTTGGGTGGCAAAGAGCAGTGCCAGTTCTTCGCCCAGCAGCATGCGCGATAGGGCCTTGTCGTACTGCCCGTGCTTGTTGCGCTGAGCACTGGGGAACTCCGCCAGCACCATCTCGGCTGCGCTACGGTAGCCCTTTTCGGCCATGCGGGCAGCTGTGTCTTTCAGCCCTTTCTTGACGCGCCCGCCTTCGGCATCGCTGTCGGCCTTAGCTTCCTCGGCCTTGCTCATCCAGTGAAAGCCACGGTGCTTGCACAGGTGGTAAATCACACGCGCCCACTCCAGGGGAGTGAGCAGGCGGTCCAGGCCCTGGCGGCGCAGTTCCCATGCGCTGTCGGTGAAAGAGGGGCTTTGTGCAAACAGTTTGGCGTTGTCGATCAAACCCTCGCGTTTGAGCAGGCGCGCCAATTGCGTGAGGCGCCACGCGCGCCGGTACAGGCGGCGGCGCAGCAGCCGGGCCTGGCGCCGGGCAAGGTTGAGCGGATCTCCTTCCTTGGCTGTTTCCGCCTTGTCAAAGCAGCGCACACCCACATCAACGATGCGTGTATCGCCGAGGACGGCCCAGCCGACAGAAGCGATGCCGATATCCAGCCCAAACACATACTGCGTCATGAAGCCTCCCTTGTTATACTTATCCCCGATTGTGGTTATCCGGGGTGAGAGCCGTTGCTGCAATAAGGAAGGGTCGAAAGACCCTGTCCGTACCCAAAAGCCTGGCAGGGAGACCTGCCAGGCTTTTACTTTTGGCGACAATTTAACCCAGTCCCTGGTAATGGGCAAAAATCGCGCAAGAGCAAGAGTCTGCACGGCGGCTCAATAGCTTCTTCCCCCCTTGTACATCGCATGCTGGCGCCGCTGCAGGGGCGCCACGGCGGCCACGCGCGCCATGGCGGCGCCGGCATGGGCGTGGGTGATCGCCAGGCCCAGGGCGTCGGCAGCGTCGGGGCCGGGCAGGCCGGGCAGGTCGAGCAGGCGGCGCACCATCTCCTGCACCTGGCTCTTGGCGGCACGGCCGTGGCCGACCACGGCCTTCTTCATCTGCAGGGCGGTGTACTCGGCCACCGGCAGGCTGCGGGCCACCAGCGCCGTGACGCAGGCGCCGCGCGCCTGGCCCAGCAGCAGCGTGGACTGGGGGTTGACGTTGACGAACACGATTTCCACCGTGGCCACGTCGGGCTCGTAGCGTGCGACGACTTCGCCGATGCCGTCGAACAGCAGCTTGAGCCGCCCGGGCAGGTCGCCCAGCGCCAGTTGCGTGGTGCGTATGGTGCCGCTGGCCACGTAGCGCAGGCGCTGGCCGTCGGCATCGAGCACGCCGAAGCCGGTGGTCTGCAGGCCGGGATCAATGCCGAGGATTCTCATTTGCTCATTTTTCAATAGCTGCTGGCGCTTGCTGAACAATCGCTAGAGGCCTTTTTTGCCTATAAACCAAAATACCAGCGCACGGAATGGAAGAACACCGGCGCGCCAAAGCACAGCGCGTCCACGCGGTCGAGCAGGCCGCCCGCGCCCGTGACGGCCTGGCCCTGCATGCCCCAGCTCGTGACGCCGCGGTCGCGCTTGAGGGCCTTCATCACCAGGTGCCCCAGGCTGCCCGCCGTGCAGGCGAGCAGGCCCAGGCCCAGCCCCTGGCCGGGCTTGAAGGGCGTGATGAACGAGAGCAGGCCGCCCACCAGGGCACCGACCGCGACGCCGGCCAGCCAGCTGGCCCACTGAAAGCTCTGGCTCACGGCCGGCGCCACGGGCGTGTGCGGGAAGCGCCGCCCCAGCAGGTGCTGCACCACCATGCAGGTCTGCACGCTCATCACCAGCCAGAAGACGAGGAAGGCGCCCCGGCCCTCACGGCCGGGGAAGTCCAGCAGCAGCAGCGCGGGCACGTGGCTCATGCCGTAGACGCAGACCATGATGCCCCACTGCAGCTTGGCGCTGCGCTCGAGGAAGCGCTCGGGGTCGTTGGCCAGCGCGCTCACCACGGGTAGGGCGAGGAAGACGTAGACCGGGATGAACACCGTGAACAGGTCGTACTGCCGCGTGCCCACCAGCACGAACTGCAGCGGCAGTACGGCGAAGAAGGCCAGCACCAGGCTGCGGTGGTCGCCGCGCCGCGTGGGCGAGAGCGTGATGAACTCGCGCAGCGCGAGAAAGGCCACCAGGGCGAACAGCACCGTGGCCACGGTGTCGCCCAGCGCCCAGGCGACCCAGAACACCGAGGCCATCATCCACGAGGTCTGCAGCAGCGCGCGCAGGTGCCGCCGGCGCAGGCGGCTCTGCTGGGCGGCCTGGGCCTCGTTGGGCAGGGGGCGCAGGCTGTAGGCGATGGTCCACAGCGTGGCGAGCACCAGCACGCCGAGCACGACGAGGAACAGCGCCCCGACCTGCTGCGTGGCGCTGAGGTTGCGCAGGTAACTGTTCACGTTCCTACACCTCGCGCAGCGCCAGCACGGCGCGCCGTGCGCGGTCCAGGAAGGGGCGGCGCTCCTCGCCCGGCTCCAGCGCGATGGGCGCGCCGAAGGTGACCGAGCACAGGATGGGCACGGGTACCACCTCGCCCTTGGGGATGACGCGCTGCACGTTGTGGATCCAGGCGGGCACCAGCACCACCTGGGGGAACATCTGCGCCAGCCGGTACAGGCCGGACTTGAAGGGCTGCGGCTCGTCGCCGTGGCCGCGCGTGCCTTCGGGGAAGATGATGATGGAGTCGCCGCTCTCGAGCGCGCGCACCAGCGGCGCCAGCGGGTCGTCCGCGGGCAGTGCGGCGCGCAGGGTCTCGGGGCTGGGCGCCGGGCCCGGCGCTGCTGCGGCCGGGGGGCTGCCCGAAGGCGCGCCCTGGGGCGCCTGGCGCTCCACGTAGATGGCGTTGAACACGGCGCTGGTGATCCACTGGCGCAGCGGCGATTTGGTCCAGTAGTCGCGCGCGGCAATCGGGCGCGTGATGCTGCGCAGCTCCTCGGGCAGCGCCGCCCAGATCAGCACCAGGTCGGCGTGGCTCTGGTGGTTGGCGAAGTAGATGCGCTGCTCCGCCTTGGGCGGGCAGCCGTACCAGCGCGCCTGCGAACCGGTGAGCAGGCGCACCAGGCCGAGCAGGAAGTAGGCCATCAACTTGGCAAGCATGGGGCGATCATAGGCTGCGCCGGCCGCCCTGCGCGCAAACCGGGCGCGGCGCCCGGTGCTTTCAGCGCCCGGCTGCGGGCGCCAGCGCTGCCAGCAGGCCGCGGCAGGCGTCCTCGACGATGTCCAGCACCTGCTCGAACCCGGCCGCGCCGCCGTAGTACGGGTCGGGCACCTCGTGCGCCGGCACGGCGCTGCAGAAGTCCGTGAGGCGGCGCAGGCGCTCGCGGTAGGCGGGCGCGCACAGGGCGCGTGCCTGGGATTCGTTGGCCGCGTCCATGACCAGCACCAGGTCGAAATCCTGGAAGTCGCGCTTGAGCAGGCGGCGCGCGCGCTGGCCCGAGAGGTCGTAGCCGCGCCGCGCGGCGTGCTGCTGGGCGCGCTCGTCGGGCGGTGCGCCCACGTGGTAGCCGTGCGTGCCCGCGGAATCGACGGCAATGCGCTCCTGCAGGCCGGCCTGGCGCACCAGGTGCTCGAACACGCCGTGCGCGGTGGGGCTGCGGCAGATATTGCCCATGCAGACCATGAGCACGCGCAGGGGCGCGGCGCCGCTGCGGCGCTGCAGATGGGGCAGGGAGGGCAAGGCAGAAGGCATGGCGGGTGGCGGGGCAAGGCAGGGGCGCCAGTTTACGTGCCGCGGCGGGGCGCCTTGGCGCGCAGGTGGCCTGGGCTGGTGCCCAGGTGCTGGCGCATGAGTCGGCCCAGGCTGCTGGCGCTGGCCAGGCCCACCTCGGCGGCGATGGCCGCGAGGCTGTGGCTGGAGTGCTGGATGCGCCACTGCGCGTGCTCCAGGCGCATGCGCGTCCAGTGCGTGTGCGCGCTGGTGCCCAGGTGCTCCATGAACAGGCGGTCGAGGTGGCGCCGGCCGATGCCGATGCGCTGGGCGAGCCGGGCCATGTCCAGGGGCTCGCCCAGGGCGCTGCGCATGCAGGCGATGGCGCGCGCCAGGTGGCGGCCCAGGTGCGGGTCGTCCGCCATGGAGCGCAGTTGGTGGGCGCCGGGGCGCGGCTCGTCCACCAGCATGTCGGCCAGGCCCTTGCGCGCGCGCTCGCGCCCGCAGTGGCGCGCGAGCAGCTCCACCGCCATGTCGATGGCAGCCGTGCCCCCGGCGCAGCTGATGCGGTCGCGGTCGAAGCAGTAGATGAGCTCGCTGCGCACGCCGATGCGCGGGAAGGCGCTGCGGAACTGCGCCACGTGCCGCCAGTGCAGGGCCACCTCGTAGCCCTGCAGCAGGCCGGCGCGCGCGAGCAGAAAGCTGGCGTTGTCGATGGCCACCAGCGGCAGGCCCTGGCGGCTGGCGGCGCGCAGCAGCGGGGCGTAGCTGCCCGCCAGGGCCATGGAGCGCTCGACCGTGCGGCTGCCGAACACCACCAGGTAGTCGAAGGCGCGAAAGTCCAGCGCCTCGGGCGTGGCGTCCACCGCCACGCGCACGCCGCTGCTCGAATGCACGCCCTGGCGGTCCAGGCCCAGCAGCGTCCAGGCGCAGTAGCGCTGGCGGCTGTGGTCTTCCTCGTCGGCTGAAAAGCGCAGCTTGTCGAGGAAGGCGCCAAAGGGCAGCAGGCCGAACTCGGGCAGGGGCAGCAGCAGCAGGCGCACGTCGGGCCGCGCGGGGTTGGGTGCGGGGGGCAGGGGTGCCATGGGCCGGGGGTGGAGGCGAATGTCCAGAATGGACTGCAGTGTAGCCAGATCGGGATAGCGTGCGCACTGCCCCCGCTCCTAGACTCGCAGGCAGTTCATGGGCGGCGTGCCGCAGGAGGGCAAGGGCGATGGCCTGGTCTACGTGGTGGGTGTATGTGCTGGCGTCGGTGGGGTTGTCGCTCACGCCCGGCCCCAACAGCCTGCTGGTGCTTGCGCACGGCGCGCTGCACGGGCGCCGGCGCACGCTCTGGACCATCGCCGGCGGGGCCCTGGGTTTTGCCGCGGTGATCGGGTTGTCCATGCTGGGCATCAGCGCGCTGCTGCGCGCCTCGGCCGACGCGCTGACCGTGCTCAAGTGGGGCGGCGGCGCCTACCTGGTCTGGCTGGGCATACAACTGTGGCGCGCGCCGCCCCTGCAACTGGACATGCCCGAGATCGACGGCCACAAGGGGCTGATCCGCCCCTCGGTCATGTTCCGCCAGGGCCTGTTGGCGGCCATCTCCAACCCCAAGGCGCTGCTGTTCTATGGCGCCTTTCTGCCCCAGTTCCTGGATGCGCAGCGCAGCCTGTGGCTGCAGTACGCCGTGCTGGCGGGCACCTTCGGCGCCATCGAATGCGTGGTGGAGTTCGGCCTGGCCAGCCTGGCGCACCGCGTGCGCCCCTGGCTCCGGCGCGTGGGGCGGCGCTTCAACCAGGGCTGCGGCGTGCTGTTCGCGGTGATGGGGGCGGCGCTGCCGCTCACCGGCTGAGGCGGTGCGCCGTCAGGGCAGCTCGGCGCTGCCCATGCGCGCCAGGATGGTGCGCGTGCGCCCGGCGAGATAGGCCGATTGCGGCATCTGCTCGAAGCGCTTGGGCGCGGGCAGCATGACGGCCAGGCGCGCGGCCTCGTGCGGGGCCAGGTCGGCGGCGCTCTTGCGGTAGTAGTGGCGCGCGGCGGCCTCGGCGCCGAACACGCCGTTACCCCATTCCACGTTGTTCAGGTAGATCTCCAGGATGCGCTCCTTGCTCAGGCACTGCTCCAGCGCCAGCGTGAGCACGAACTCCTGCCCCTTGCGCACCAGGGTGCGCTCGCCCGAGAGCAGCAGGTTCTTGGCCAGTTGCTGGGTGATGGTCGAGCCGCCGCGGATCTTGGGCGTGCGCACCGGCTTGTCGGGCGCGCGCGCCTGGGCCTTGGCGGTCTGCGCTTCGGCCTGGGCGTTGCGTTCCCAGGCCTTGTCGATGGCGTTCCAGTCCACGCCCTCGTGGTTGACGAAGCCGTCGTCCTCCGAGGCGATCACGGCGCGCTTGAGGTGGTTGCTGATCTGCGCGTAGGGCACCCACTGCTGGCGCCAGCGCAGCGGGCCGCCAGCGGCCATCTGCGCCCAGGCCTCGGAGCGCTGGAAGGTCGTGGACTCGGGGTTGATCACCGCCATGGCGGCGATGCGCAGCACGAAGAACAGCTCCAGCGCCAGCGCCGCGAACGCGACGAGGAGGGTCCAGCGCAGCAGGGCTTTCATGGGGGGACGCGCGCGCCGGGTCAGTGCGGCGCCATGAGGGCGCGCAGCTCGGCCAGCACCTGGCGGCTGGGCGGGCGCACGCCGCGCCAGATGGCAAAGGCCTCGGCCGCCTGTTCCACCAGCATGCCCAGGCCGTCGCGCGGTGTCGCGCCGTGCTCGCGCGCCCAGCCGAGGAAGCCCGCGGCGGCGGGGCCGTACATCATGTCGTAGGCCAGGCTGCCGGGGCGCAGCACGCGCGCGGGCACGGGCACCGCAGCGCCGGCCAGGCTGCTGGCGGTGGCGTTGATGATGAGGTCAAAATCCTGCTCCAGCGCTTGTGGAGACTGCGCGAGAAGCTCTGTTTTTTGTAGCGTTGTGAGCGCGGCATGCGATTGCACCAGGGCCTGGGCGCGCTCCAGCGTGCGGTTGGCCACCACCACGCGGCGCGGCCCGGCGGCCAGCAGCGGGCCCAGGGCGCCCGCGGCGGCGCCGCCCGCGCCGACGAGCAGCACGTCGCGCCCGGCCAGGGCAAAGCCGGCGCCTTGCTCGATGTCGGCCACCAGGCCCAGGCCGTCGGTGTTGTCGGCGTGGATGGCGCCGTCGATGAAACTCAGGGTGTTGGCCGCGCCGGCGAGTTGCACGCGCTCGCTGTGCACGCTGGCGGCCTGCGCGGCTTCGAGCTTGAAGGGCACGGTGATGTTGCAGCCGCGCCCGCCCGCCTGGGCGAAGTCGCGCAGCGCCAGGGCGAAGCCATCGAGCGGCACCAGGCGGCGCTCGTACACCAGGCGCTGGCCCGTGAGCTCGGCAAAGCGGGCGTGGATCCAGGGCGAGCGGCTGTGCTCGACGGGGTTGCCCATCACGCAGTACAGATCGGGGGAGGTGGCGGAAAGGGTCATGGACGTCGTTCTGGGAGCGTGCGCCCCGATGGGCGCGTACCAGGCCACGGCAGGAGGCTTACCTCACGCTGGTTTCCAGGGTCTGGTCGCGCGTGAACTTGAAGCGCGAGACCACGGCGATCTGGTCGGCCTTCTGGCGCATCTGCGCGTTGAAGGCGCCGAAGGGGCCGGCGCCCACGGCAATGGCCTCGGCCAGGCGGTCCAGGCGCGGGTTGCCCGAGCCCTGCACGATCTCGGTGCCCAGCACGCGGCCGTCGTGGTTGACGGAGAGGATCATCACCAGCTCGCCGTAGAGCTTCTTGCCGCCGTACTCGGGGAAGTTCACCGTGCCCTTGTCCTCGACCTTGCGGCGCAGTTGGTCGTAGTAAACAGCGTAGACCTCCTCGCGCGTGGCCGGGCTGATGTAGCGCTTCTTGGGGCGGGCGTTCTCTTCGTTGATGCGCTTTTCGATCTCGGCCAGCATCTTGATGAGCTGGCGGCGGCGCTCCTGCTCGGCGGCCTGCTGCGCGCTTTGCGCGCTCTTGTGCGGGTCGGGCAGGGGCAGGGCGGCGATTTCCTTGCGCAACTGGGCGAGCAACTGGTTTTGCTGCTCCTGCAGTGCATCGGTCTTGCGCTGGGCTTCCTCGAAGTCGTCGCCTATGGCCGTCAGGGCCGAGTAGGGCAGGGGGCTGGTGGCGCGGCCCTTGTCGGCATCGCCGCCGCCGGCGAGCGCGCGCTGGGCAATGGCCTGCGCCTTCTCGGGCTTCTGGTCGGACTGGGCGTTGACCAGGATGACCTCCAGCGGCGTGTCCTGGAACACGCGGTTGAAGCCCTCGGGATCGACGAAGCGCACCGAGAGGATGGCCGCATGCAGCGCCGCCGACACGCCCAGCGTGAGCTGCAGCGTGCTGAAGCGGGCGAGGAAGGCGGCGAGCTTCATCGCCGGGCCGCCCCAAGATGAAACAGCGGCCCCTGGGCGGGACCGCAGTGAGCGCAGCGGTGGAGCGTGGCGGCGGGGTTCACGGGGCGGGATTATCGCTTGCCGGCGCGTCGGCTTCGTTGACGTCCACGGCAATGGCAATTGGGCCGCTGGCCACGGATTCCTCGTCATCCTCGTCCACAGCGCCGTCGTCGCCCGGGTCGAGCGGATCGTCCAGGCGGGCGATCAGCGTGCCATGCACGTCCAGCGTGATCTCGTCCACGGCGCCCAGGCGCACGCGGATGCGCGCGCCGCGCGGCAGGTTCTGCGCACCGAGCACGGGCAGCACCAGCGGCAGCGTGTCTGCGCGCACCAGGAAGCTGCCGCCCGGGCCTTCCTTGAACACCGTGGCGTCGAGCTCGGTGATGCCGTTCTGCTCCAGGTACTTGAGCGTCCAGAAGCGCTCCATGCCCGCCTGGTAGCCGTTGTAGGCGCTGTAGGCGGTGTCGAAGCTGCTGATGATGCCGAACAGGTCCGCGTCCTTGGGCTTGAAGGGCGCGGCCAGCGCAGCCGTGCGGCCATGGCGCGCGCAGGCGATGATCTGCCACTGGTTCACCAGATCGACATAGCGGCGCAGCGGCGAGGTGGCCCAGGCGTAGCTCTTGACGCCAATGCCCGCATGCGGCAGGGCCTTGGTGCCCATGCGCACCTTCACGCCCGGCGCCAGGCTGGCCTGGCTGCGGTAGATGCCGGGCACGCCCAGCTCGGCCAGCAGGTTGCCCCAGGTGCTGTTGGCCACGATGGCGGCCTCGGCCACGATCAGGTCCAGCGGCGCGCCGCGCTGGCGCGTGCCGATGTGCACGGTTTCGCTGCCATCGGGTTCGGCGCCCTCGTTGCCCACGAGGCGGAAGGTGTAGTCCGGGCGGTTGAAGGTCTCGGGCTTGCCGCGCACCAGCTCGCGGCCGGCCTTGAGTTTGATGGCCAGGCGATGCAGAAACGATAGCTGCTCGCGCAGTTCCAGCAAGGGCTGGGGCGTGTTTTCGACCTGAATCGACGCGTCCTGCAGCCAGGCCTCGGTGACGATGTGGTCGATCTGGTCGTGGCGCAGGTTCACGGCCACGGGCACGCGCTCCAGGCGCGTTTCGGTGGCGGTGATCTCCAGCGTCGCCTCGTCGATGGTGGCGTACAGCGACACGGCCGGGTTGGCGCGGCCCGCGTCCAGCGTGTAGATCTGCACCACCGCGTCGGGCAGCATGGTGATCTTGTAGCCCGGCATGTACACGGTGGACAGGCGCGCGCGGCCCAGCTTGTCGAGCTCGCTGCCGGGCTGGATCGCCAGGCCCGGCGCGGCGATGTGGATGCCCAGTACCACGGTGCCCGTGCCCAGGCCCTGCACGGAGAGCGCGTCGTCGATCTCGGTGGTCTGCGAGTCGTCGATGGAATAGGCCTGCACGGGGGCCAGCGGCAGGTCGTCCGGGGGCGGGGGCGCCGTGAGGGCCGGGAAGCCCGTGCCCTTGGGGAAATGGTCGAACAGGAAGCGCTTCCAGTGGAACTGGTAGCTCGAGTCGATGGCGCCGGCCTGCTGCAGCAGCGCCAGCGGCGCGGTGTGCGTGGCGCGGCTGGCCTCGACCACCGCCTTGTATTCCGGGGCGTTCTTGTCGGGGCGGAACAGGATCTTGTAGAGCTGCTCGCGGATGGGCGGCGGGCACTCGCCGCGGCCCAGTTGCGCGGCCCAGTCGGCGATCTGCTGCTGCTGCGCCTTTTTCTTCTCGATGGCGGCCAGCGCCTGCTGCAGGATCTCGGCCGGCGCTTTCTTGAAGCGCCCCTTGCCGGCGCGGCGGAAGTAGTGCGGCGCCTCGTAGAGCGCGAACAGCGCGCCGGCCTGCTGGGCCAGCGTCGCCTGGTCGGAGAAATAGTCGCGCGCCAGGTCGGCAAAGCCGAATTCGTCCTCGGGGGCGAATTCCCAGGCGAGGTCGAGTTCGATGCTCGCGGCCACCGCCTGGGCCTGGGCCAGGAGCTCCGCCGGCGCGGGCTTCTCAAACCGCAGCAGGATATGGGCGGTCTTGGCCTTGACCCGCTTGCCCGAGTCGAGCTCGATCTGGGCCGAGCTTTCCGCCTCGGAGAGGATGCGTCCGGTCAGGAACTTGCCGGTCTCTTCAAACAATGCATACATGGGCGCGATTGTCCCACGCGCCGCCAGGGATTGCGTGGGGCGCTGGGCCGGCACCGGCCGCGTTTGTCACCTTTTGGGCGGTGCCAGCGTCCAATGGGCACCTATCCGAAAAAACCAACGGAAACCATCATGCCGTCCTTGTCCACAGACCGTGCGGAGCGCTCTGCCGGCGCCGCGCACTCCGATGCAGAACTGGTGGCGCGCGCCCTGCGCGGAGAGCAGAGCGCCTTCGAGACCATCATGCGGTGCCACAACCGGATGCTGTTCCGCGCCGCGCGCGGCGTGGTCGCGGACGACGCCGATGCCCAGGACGTGGTGCAGGAAACCTATTTGCGTGCCTTCACCCGGTTGCAGGATTTCCAGGGTGGCGCTGCGCTGGGCACGTGGATGGTGCGCATCGCCATCAATACCGCGCTGGACATGTTGCGCAAGCGCGGCCGGTCGGTGCCGCTCGAGGTCCAGGATCTGGACCGTGAACCTTCGCCGGAGCACATGATGTCCCTGAGCACCCCCCAAGAGGAATCTCCCGAATCGCTGCAGGCCCGCGCCGAACTGCGTGCGCTGCTGCAGTCCGCGATCGCGGGGCTTGCGCCGATCTACCGCAGCGTCTTCATCCTGCGGGCGGTGGAGGAAATGAGCGTGGAGCAGGCCGCGTACTGCCTGCAGGTGAGCGACGCCGTCGTCAAGACACGCTATCTGCGCGCGCGTGCCCTGCTGCGCGATGCGCTCGGCGCGCAGATCGAGGCGCACGCCGGGGAGGTGTTTGCCTTTGCCGGCGAGCGTTGCAACCAGGTCGTGGGCTATGTCCTGGCCGAGCTGCACAGGCGCGGATGCATCGTGCGGCACTGACCCCGCATTGACCCTGTGCGCCCGCGCAGGGCCGTGCCACGCCCCGTCGGGGCAAGCCTGCTCACGGGCTCCCCTCGCATTTGCCGGCGCTTGCCTGCGCTGGCGCAACCGTTGACCAACCCACGGAGAAAACCATGAAGAACCTTTCCATTGAAGTCCCTGCGCAGAGCCTGTTTCTCGCGCGCCGCCGCGCCATGTCCGTGTCCGGGGCGGCCGTGCTGTCCGCCAGCGCCGTGGCCCTGCTCGGCGGGCGCGACGCGCTGGCCGCAGGGGCGAAGGTGAGCGCCCAGCAACTGGAGGCCGATGTGCGCATTCTCAATACTGCGCTGGGTGCGGAGCTGGAGGCGGTTGCCGCCTACCAGGTCGGCGCGGACAGCGGTCTGCTGAGCAAGGCGGTGCTTCCCGTGGCCGTTGCATTCCAGGGCCACCACAAGGAGCACGCGGCGGCCATTGCCAGCACGGTGCAAAAACTGGGAGGCACACCCGTGGCGGCCAGGGAGAAGTACCAGTTTCCGGTGGACAAGCTCAAGGTGGAGGCCGATGTGCTGCGCTTCGCGGCAGGCCTGGAGCGCGGCGCCATCTCGGCCTACCTGGGCGCCGTGCCCCTGTTCGCGGATCGTGCGCTGGCGCAGGTCGCCGCGAGCATCCTCGGCGATGAGGCCATGCACTGGGCGGTGCTGCGCCAGGTCCTGGGCGAGGCGCCCGTGCCATCGGCGTTCATGTCATGACGCCGCGCCGGATGGCCATGGCTCTGGGGTTGTCGGGCGGTCTGCTCGCTGCGGGCGCCAGCGCGGCGCCCGGCGCCGCAGCGCTGGCGCGCGGCGAGCAGGTGTATGCGCGCTGCGCTGCCTGCCACGCGATCGAAGGCAACCGCACGGGCCCCCAGCACTGCGGCCTGTTCGGTCGCCGGGCCGGCACGGCACCGGGCTATTCCGCCTATTCCAGGGCCATGCGGGAGAGCCGCTGGGTGTGGGACGAGAAGTCGCTCGACGTCTTCTTGAAGGATCCCATGCAAGCGCTGCCCGGAACCACCATGGGCTATTCGGGGGTGAAGGATGCCGCCGAGCGGGCGGACCTGATTGCCTGGCTCAAGGAGGCCGCGCGTCCCGGCGCGGCGTGCCAGCCCGTTCCCTAGCCGCGCCGTGGGCGCACGGGAATCCATAGACGATTGAGGAGTGGAGCGATGAAACATGCAGGGGTAGGGGCGCGCCGCTGGCCGGTATTGCGCCTTGCAGGAGCGATGGGACTGGCCGCGGCGGCCGTCGCCGCCTGTGGCGGCGGGGCCGCCGTCGATGGCCCGGATGCTGCCCAGGCGGCGCTGGTGGCCCAGGGACGGGACATCTTCCGCTACGACACGTTCGGCAACGAGGCGCATTGGACCGACACGCTCAGGCTGCACGAAGTCATTGCGGCGGCGGTCGATCCCGTGACCGCGCTGTCCGTCGGACTCAAGGTCGATGCCGAGGCGCTTCCTGCGGCTGTGGTGGCGGGCATCCAGGACGGCAGCGTGGACCTCCAGAGTCCCGCCACCACGGTGGCGTTGCTCAAGCTCAATGCGGTGGTCGGCGTGCGGGGGGCGGTGGAGACGGTCAATGGGGTGGACAAGCTCGTTCGCGTGGGCATCACCTGCGCCCTGTGCCACTCGACGGTGGACAACTCCTTCGCCCAGGGCATAGGCAAGCGCCTGGATGGCTGGCCCAACCGCGACCTCAACCCCGGGGCCATCATCGCCCTGTCGCCGGCCGTGGATGCGGCGGCGAAGGCCGTGTTCAACCGCTGGGGGGCCGGCAAGTTTGACCCGCGCCACAACATCGATGGCCTGAGCAAGCCCGTTGTCATTCCGCCCGCCTATGGTCTGGCGGGCATCCACCGCATCACCTTCACCGGCGATGGCGAGGATATCGCCTACTGGAACCGCTATGTCGCCGTGGCCGAAATGGGCGGGCTGGGCACGGTCACGGAGCCGCGCCTGAACCTCAGCATCACCCATGGCAGCGAGGACCTCGTGAGTTCCAAGCTGCCGGCGCTGCAGGCGTACCAGCTCACGCTCCAGGCGCCGGCGGCGCCCGCGGGCAGCTTTGACCCGGCCGCCGCCCTGCGCGGGCGGGCCGTTTTCGAGGGCGCCGGAAAATGCGCGACCTGCCACAGCGGCAGCAGTTTCACGGACGCCAACACCCGGCTGCATCCGCCGGCCGACTCCATGGCGGAGCCCGAGAGCCCCAGCTATGCCGCACGCTCTGCCACGCGCCAGTACCGCACCACGCCATTGAAGGGGGCGTGGCAGCATGCGCCCTATTTCCATGACGGCTCGGCCGCCACGCTGGACGAGGTGGCGCAGACCTACAACGAGCGGCTGGGTTTGGGGCTGAGCGTGCAGGATGTCTCGGACCTGGCCCAGTACCTGAAATCGCTGTGACCGCGGCGGCACCCCGCCCGCTGCGGGCGGGTGCAGTATTCCTGCATGTTTGGAGCGCGCCTCATGCCAGGCGCAGAAACTGCGCAATGGGCTCCAGGTGCGGCTCGAAATCGCTCAGCGCATGGTCCCCGCCCTCGAGCAGCCGCAACTGCGCGGCCGGGTAGCGCGCCACCATCTCGCGCCAGTCCAGCACCTCGTCGCCCTGGGCGATGATGGCGAGTTCCGGCCCGGCCGGGGCCTGGCCGTGCAGCTCCAGCACGCGCAGTTCCTGCACGTACTCGGGCCGGAAGAAAAAGCGCTCCTCGGGGTGGTGCCAGGCCGTCTGCTCGCCGATGTAGCGCTCCAGGTCGCGTGCGGGGTGCACGGCAGGGTTGAGCAGTACGCTGGGGCAGCGGGCCTGGTGCGCCACCCAGGTGGCATAAAAGCCGCCCAGCGAGGAGCCCACCACCGCCATGGCGGCGCGCGGCCAGGACGCGATGCCCTGGGCCACCAGCGCCATGGCCGCTTGCGGCGAGGGCGGCAGTTGCGGGCACCAGAACCGCACCCCCGGGTGGCGCTGCGCGAGGAAGTCGCGCATGCGCCGTGCCTTGGCCGATTGGGGCGAGGAGCGGAAACCGTGCAGGTACAGCAAATGGGTGGTCTTCATGGCGCGCCAGCATAAGATACGCGGGCATCGCCGTGCCATGGCGGCCCGGCGATGCCCGCACACACACCATGGCCGACTTCTCCCCGCTCTCCACCGCCCGGCGCCTCATGACCGGCAGCCCGGCCCAGCCCGGCACCATCGGACGCTTCGAGCTGCAGCGCGTGCTGGGCCAGGGGGCGCAGGCCACGGTCTGGCTGGCGCTGGACCCGCGCCTGCAGCGCCAGGTGGCCCTCAAGCTGCTGCCGCCCGTGCAGGGGCAGGACGGGGCGGTGCTGGAGCAGTGGCTGCGCGAGGCGCGCCACGTGGGGCGCCTGGCCCACCCCTGCATCGTGCCGGTGTTCGAAGCCGACGTGCATGGCCGCCAGCCGTACATCGTCTTCGAGTTTGTGCCCGGGCGCACCCTGGCCGAGCACCTGGCCCAGCAGGGGCGCTGCGCGCCGCACGACGCCGTGGCCCTGGTGGCCGATGTGCTCGATGCCCTGCAGGCCGCGCATGCCGCAGGCATCGTGCACCGCGACCTCAAGCCCTCCAACGTCATGGTCGATGCCCAGCGCCACGCGCGCGTCATGGACTTCGGGCTGGCCGCCGCGGCGGGCACTGCGCCCATGGCGCCTTCGGCCAGCGGCACGCCCGCCTACATGGCCCCCGAGGCCGCCGGCGGCGCGGCGCCGGCGCCTTCCATGGACATCTACGCCGCCGCCCTGGTGCTGGTGGAACTGCTCACGGGCCGGCCGCTGGTGCGCCAGGGCGACACCTGGCAGGCGCTCTACCACATCGCCAACGGCGAACTGGAGCTGCCCGCTGATTTGGGCCCCGGGGTTGACGACGGGCTGCGCGCCATCCTGCTGCGCGCCCTGGCACGCGCGCCGGCCGAGCGTTTTGCCACGGCGGGCGATTTCCGCGACGCGCTGCGCGCCTGGGCCGCGCCGGTGAGCGCGTCCACGGCGGCGGGCAATGCCACGCTGGACTTCCTGCTGCGGCGCATGCGCCACAAGAGCGACTTCCCCGCGCTGTCGGACTCGGTGGCGCGCATCCAGCGCGTGGCCAGCTCCGAGGACGACAGCATTGCCGACCTGACGAACGAAATCCTGAAGGACGTGGCGCTCACCCAGAAGCTGCTGCGCCTGGTCAACAGCGTGCAGTTCGCGCATGCGCGCCGCGACGGCGTGGGCACGGTCTCGCGCGCCGTGAGCCTGGTGGGCTTCAATGCCGTGCGCAATATGGCCCTGTCCCTGGTGCTGCTGGAGCATATGCAGAACCAGCAGCATGCGGGCCAGATGCGCGAGGAGTTCCTGCGCGCCATGATGGCCGGCTGCGTGGCCGCCGAACTCGGGGGGGCGGCCCTGGCCGAGCAGTCCTTCATCGGCGCGATGTTCCAGAACCTGGGGCGCATGCTGTGCACCTTCTACTTCCCCGAGGAGGCGGCCCAGATCCGCGCGGCGCTGGCCGCGGGCGCCACCGAGGAGAGCGCCGCGCTGCAGGCGCTGGGCCTGGGGCTGGAAGACCTGGGCGCCGGGGTGGCGCGCATCTGGGGCCTGCCCGAGTCGCTGCAGGCCTGCATACGCACGCCCCAGGGCACGCCGCCGCTGCGCCCGCCGCACCAGGGCGTGGAGCATTTGCGCTGGGTCGCGCGGGCGGCCAACGAGGTCGCCGCCGGCCTGCTGCTGCCCGATGCGCGCGCCGTGGCGGCGCGCCTGGAGCTGCTGGCCACGCAGTACGCACGCACCCTGGCGCTCACGCCCCAGGCCATTGCCGAAGCCACGCTGCGCGCGCGGCGCCAGCTCGCCGCCATGGCCCAGGCGCTGGACCTGCAGGTGGCGCCCGGATCGGCCGCGGCGCGCCTGCTGCAACTGCCCGCGCCGGCGCAGCCGCAGGACATGCTGGTTGCCTGTGAGCTCAGCACCGACGCGGCCCCGCCGGCGCCCGGGCAGGAGCCGGGCATGCCGCGCCTGGCGCAGACGGCCGAGATCCTCGCCTCGGGCATCCAGGACATCACCAATGCCATGGTCGACGACGGCTTCAAGCTCAACGACGTGCTGCGCATGATCCTGGAGACCATGCTGCGGGCGCTGGGCGCGCGGCGCATCGTCTTTTGCCTGCGCGATGCGCGCACCGACGTGGTGACCGGCCGCTTCGGCCTGGGCGAGGACAGCGAGGCCGCCGTGCGCGCCCTGGCCGTGCCGCTCAAGGCCAGCGGCGACCTGTTCTCCGCCGTGTGCCTCAAGGGCGCCGACACGCTGATCCGCGACGCCACGGGGCCGCAGATGCAGGAGCGCCTGCCCGCGTGGTACCGCCAGCGCCTGGATGCGCCGACCTTCCTGCTGCTGCCCCTGCAGATCAAGGGGCGGCCGTTTGCGCTCATCTACGCCGACCATGCGCAGGCCGACGCCATCGTGGTCGACGACAAGGCCCTGGGCCTGCTGCGCACCCTGCGCAACCAGGCCGTGATGGCGTTTCGCCAGGCCGCCTGAGCACCCCGCGGCCGGCCCCGGCGCGGGGCGCCGGATAATGGCGGCCATGGGAACGACTTTCGAGAAGCCTTCGCTGGCGCAGCGCATCCTGCCCCTGTTCCGCGGCTTCGATGGCTGGCTCATCGCCATCGTGCTGTGGCTGGCGGCGGCCGGCCTGCTGGCCATGTATTCGGCAGGCTTCGACCATGGCACCCGCTTCGTGGACCATGGCCGCAACATGCTCATCGCCGCGGGCCTGCTGTTTCTGGTGGCCCAGGTGCCGCCGCAGCGGATCATGGCCCTGGCGCTGCCGCTGTACGCGGCCGGGGTGGTGCTGCTCGTGGCGGTGGCGCTGTTCGGCATCACCAAGAAGGGCGCGCAGCGCTGGGTGAACGTGGGCGTGGTGATCCAGCCGAGCGAAATCCTCAAGATCGCCATGCCGCTGATGCTGGCCTGGTGGTTCCAGCGCCGCGAGGGGCAGTTGCGCCCCCTGGACTTTGCCGCCGCAGGGCTGCTGCTGGCCGTGCCTGTGGGCCTCATCATGAAGCAGCCCGACCTGGGCACGGCCCTGCTGGTGCTGGCCGCCGGGCTGTCGGTCATCTTCTTCGCCGGGCTGTCCTGGCGGCTGGTGCTGCCGCCCGTGCTGCTGGGGCTGGCGGGCATTGCGGTGCTGGTGGCCATGGGCGACGCCTGGTGCGCCGACGGCGTGCGCTGGCCCATCCTGCACGACTACCAGCAGCAGCGCATCTGCACGCTGCTCGACCCTACGCGCGATCCGCTGGGCAAGGGCTTTCACATCATCCAGGGGATGATCGCCATCGGCTCGGGCGGCGTGTTCGGCAAGGGGTTCATGGCGGGCACGCAGACGCACCTGGAGTTCATCCCCGAGCGCACCACAGACTTCATCTTCGCCGCCTATTCCGAAGAATTCGGTCTGCTCGGCAACCTGTACCTGATCGTCGGCTTCCTGCTGCTCGTGTGGCGCGGCCTGGCGATCGCCATGCGCTCGAGCCTGCTGTTCGGGCGGCTCATGGCAGGCGCGGTGTCCATGATCTTCTTCACCTACGCCTTCGTGAACATGGGCATGGTCAGCGGCATGCTGCCGGTGGTGGGCGTGCCGCTGCCCTTCATCAGCTACGGGGGCACGGCCATGGTCACGCTGGGGCTGGCGCTGGGCATTCTCATGTCGATTGCGCGCGCGCAGCGCCAGGGCATGCCGGGCAAGCCCGTGGCCGCCTGAAGCAGCCGCCTGCGGCGGCGCCTAAAATCCGGCGCATGACTTCCCGCCCCACCTCTGGCGCGCCGCGCAGCGCGCCCACGCTCGACCGCATCGCCATCGCCCGCCAGTGCCTGCTGGAGCCTTTCGGTCTCGACGAGGGCCACCTGGGCCGCGCCCTGGCCGAGATCCGTGCGCACCGCGTGGACGACGCCGATCTCTACTTCCAGACCACGCGCAGCGAAGGCTGGAGCCTGGAGGAGGGCATCGTCAAGACCGGCTCGTTCTCCATCGACCAAGGCGTGGGCGTGCGCGCCGTGTGCGGCGAGAAAACCGCCTTTGCCTATTCCGACGATATTTCCGAGGCTTCGCTGCTGGACGCCGCGCGCACCGTGCGCTCCATTGCCGCGGCGGGGCGCACGGGTCGGGTGCCGGTGCGCGACGCCAAGGTCGCCAAGAGCCGCAGCCTGTATGCCGGGATGGACCCCATCGCCTCGCTCGACAGCACGGCCAAGGTGGCGCTGCTCGAACAGGTCGAGCGCCGGGCCCGTGCGCGCGACCCGCGCGTGGTGCAGGTCATGGCGGGGCTGGCCAGCGAGTACGACGTGGTGCTCGTCGCGCGCGCCGACGGCACCCTGGCGGCGGACGTGCGCCCGCTGGTGCGCCTGTCGGTCACCGTGATCGCCGAGCAGGGCGGGCGCCGCGAGGTCGGCTCCGCGGGCGGGGGCGGGCGCTTCGGCCTGGCGTATTTCGACGACGCGCAGATCGCCCGCTATGTGGACGAGGCGGTGAGCACGGCGCTGGTCAACCTGGACGCGCGCCCCGCGCCGGCCGGGGAGATGACGGTGGTGCTCGGCCCCGGTTGGCCCGGCGTCCTGCTGCACGAGGCCGTGGGCCACGGGCTGGAGGGCGACTTCAACCGCAAGGGCTCCTCGGCCTTCAGCGGGCGCATCGGCCAGCAGGTGGCGGCCCGCGGCGTCACTGTGCTCGACGACGGCACCCTGCCCGACCGGCGCGGCTCGCTCAACGTGGACGACGAAGGCCAGGCCAGCGGCTGCAATGTGCTCATCGAGGACGGCATCCTCAAGGGCTATATGCAGGACCGCCTCAACGCCCGCCTCATGGGCGTGGCGCCCACGGGCAACGGCCGGCGCGAGAGCTATGCCCACCTGCCCATGCCGCGCATGACCAATACCTACATGCTGGGCGGCGACAAGGACCCGCAGGAGATCCTCGCCAGCATCAAGAAGGGCCTGTACGCCACCAATTTCGGCGGCGGCCAGGTGGACATCACCTCGGGCAAGTTCGTCTTCTCGGCCAGCGAAGCCTACTGGGTGGAGAACGGCAAGGTGCTCTACCCCGTCAAGGGCGCCACCATCGTGGGCAGCGGCCCCGAGTCGCTCAAGCGCGTGCGCATGATCGGCAACGACATGCGCCTGGATTCGGGGGTGGGTACCTGCGGCAAGGAAGGCCAGAGCGTGCCCGTGGGCGTGGGCCAGCCCACGCTGCGCATCGACGGCTTGACCGTGGGGGGCACGGCCTGAGGGCGGCAGCGCGTTCGCCGGCCTCTTGCGTGCGCGCGCAAGCGCAAGACGGCACAATCGCCGCATGCCCGAATCGCGTCCCCTGTCCGCGTCCCTGCACAGCCTGCAGACGTTTGGCGACATCAGCCGCTTCCTGCGCGAGGGAGTGGCCGACGAGGACTCGCGCGAGATGCGCGAGGGCGTGGGCGCGCTCGCCCAGGTGATCGACGAAACCGTGAAAGTGCGCCGTGCGCGCCAGGAGGCCGGGGCGGTGACGGCGCACGCGCGCATCCTGGTGCGCGTGGTGCGTGAGCACCTGCGCTTTCTCACCGGCCTGGGCTCGGCCTGGCACGCGCTGTACGAGTTCGGCGCCTACCAGAGCGCGCTGCAGGAGCTGCGCCGCGCTGCCGAGGCCTGGCTCAAGGCGCTGGAGCAGCGCAGTTCGCGCGAGGGGGGGGCGTTCGAGCGCCTGGAGCTGCTTGCCTGGCGCACCCTGGGCGAGGGCATGCTGCTCATCGACATGTACGAGCAGGGCAGCGGCGGCATGCTCAGCGCCGTGCCCGAGTCGGCGCCGCCCCCCGCGCGCTCGCCCTGGGCGCGCCTGGCCGCCTGGTACCGGCGGTTGCGCGCCTGAGACACTGCGGCGCGCGTTTTATTGCACTGCAGCGTGACTGTGCTACATTCAATCCCATGCATCCGCGCTTTGCCTTTTATTTTTGGTTTTGGTTCTCGGTCCCTGGCGGATGAGAGGCAAGCGCGCAAGCCCCCGAACCCTTAGCACCCCACCGCCGTCGCTCTAGAGCCCGGCGGTTTTTTTTGTCCTTTTTTTCCCACTTTGCACAGAAAGCCTGCGATGACTGCCAAAGCCCTGAGCACCAGCGAGTCCTGGTACCAAAGCGTCGAGAAGACCAGCCTGACCGACGACGAACGCATCAAGGACATCACCGTGCTGCCCCCTCCCGAACACCTGATCCGGTTCTTCCCGATACGCGGCACCGCGGTGGAGCAACTGATCGCACAGACGCGCAAGGCCATCCACAACATCATCCACGGCAAGGACGAGCGCCTGCTGGTGGTGATCGGTCCGTGCTCCATCCATGACCCGGCGGCGGCCCTGGAGTATGCGCGCCGCCTCAAGGAGGTGCGTGAAAAATTCCAGGACACGCTGGAGGTGGTGATGCGCGTGTACTTCGAGAAGCCGCGCACCACGGTGGGCTGGAAGGGTCTGATCAACGACCCCTATCTCGACGAGAGCTACCGCATCGACGAGGGCCTGCGCATCGCCCGCCAGTTGCTCATCGAGATTAACCGCCTGGGCGTGCCCGCGGGCAGCGAGTTCCTCGACGTGATCTCGCCCCAGTACATCGGCGATCTCATCTCCTGGGGCGCCATCGGCGCGCGCACCACCGAAAGCCAGGTGCACCGCGAGCTCGCCTCGGGCCTGTCGGCGCCCATCGGCTTCAAGAACGGCACGGACGGCAACATCCGCATCGCCACCGACGCCATCCAGTCGGCCAGCCGCGGGCACCACTTCCTGTCGGTGCACAAGAACGGGCAGGTGGCCATCGTGGACACCAAGGGCAACAAGGACTGCCACGTCATCCTGCGCGGCGGCAAGGCGCCGAACTACGACGCCGCCAGCGTCGCCGTGGCCTGCAAGGACCTGGAGGCCGCCAAGCTGCGCCCCACGCTGATGGTCGACTGCAGCCACGCCAACAGCAGCAAGCAGCACGAGAAGCAGCGCGACGTGGTGCGCGACATTGCGGGCCAGATCGCCGGCGGCTCGCACAGCGTGTTCGGCCTGATGCTCGAAAGCCACCTCGTCGCCGGGGCGCAGAAGTTCACCCCGGGCAAGGATGCGCCCGGCGCCCTGGAATACGGCAAGAGCATCACCGACGCCTGCCTGGGCTGGGACGATTCCGTGCAGGCCCTGGCCGAGCTGTCGGCGGCCGTGCAGGCGCGCCGCACCGCTGCCAGGGTGTAAGCTCGGGATTCCTTGAATTCATCAATCACCGAAAGGCCTTTCATGCACAGCGTGGTGACGGTTTGCCTGGACAAAGACCAGGAATTTCGTTTTGAACTCGACGGCGTCGAACCCATGGCGCACGAACAGGCGCGCCTCTGGCTCGATGGCGAATTCACGCGCATGGAGTGCGAACCCCTGCGTGCCAGCGGCAAGGTGCTGCTGGCCGACAAGGTGCTGGTCGTGGCACGGGCGGCCGGAGCGTCCCTGCTGGGCGATCGCGCGTGGCTGGGCCAGTTTGCGCGCGCCGCGAGCGCTGCGCTCTCGCGCCCCGTGGTGCGCATCGACCTGGCGGGCATGACCATCAATTACTGATGGAATAGCCCTCCAGCGCCCTCCAGCGCACGCCAGCAGGGCGTGGGCAGCTACTGATTTAGTAGCTTTCAGCCCTGCGCCAGCGCGGCGAGCAGGCGTGCGTGCACGCCGCCAAAGGCCCCATTGCTCATGCAGACGATGTGGTCACCCGGCTGCGCGGCGCGCACCACCTGGGCGACCAGGTCGTCGATGTTCGCCGCCGTCTGCGCGCGCGCCTGCAGCGGCGCCAGGGCCGCGGCGGCGTCCCAGTCCAGCCCGGCCGTGTGGCAGAAAGCCAGGTCGGCGCTCTCCAGGGCCCAGGGGAGCTGGGCCTTCATGGTGCCCAGCTTCATGGTGTTGCTGCGCGGCTCGAACACGGCCAGGATGCGCCCCGCCGCGCCCACGCTGCGGCGCAGCCCGTCGAGCGTGGTGCGCATGGCCGTGGGGTGGTGGGCAAAGTCGTCGTACACCGTGATGCCGCGCACCGCGCCGCGCAGCTCCATGCGGCGGCGCACGTTCTGGAATTGCCCCAGCGCCTGCGCCGCCTGCGCGGGCGCCACGCCCACATGGTGCGCTGCGGCGATGGCGGCCAGAGCATTGAGCTGGTTGTGCACGCCGCCCAGTGCCCATTGCACACGCCCCACAGGCCGCCCCTGCTGCAGCACATCGAAGGCCTGGGGTTCGCCCGCTGCCGTGAAGTCGCTCAGCGCCGCGCCGAAGGTCTGTACCGGGCTCCAGCAGCCCAGGTGCAGCACGCGCGTGAGGCTTTCCTCCAGGCCATTGGCCACGATGCAGCCCGTGGGGGGCACGGTACGCACCAGGTGATGGAACTGGCGCTCGATTGCCGCCAGGTCGTCGAAGATGTCGGCGTGATCGAACTCCAGGTTGTTCAGCACGGCCGTGCGCGGCCGGTAGTGCACGAACTTGCTGCGCTTGTCGAAAAAGGCCGTGTCGTACTCGTCGGCCTCGATGACGAACAGCGGTGCCTGGCCCACGGGCCCCGGGCCGGCGTGCGGGCGGCGCGCAGCCCCCAGGCGCGCGGACACGCCGAAATTCAGCGGCACCCCGCCCACCAGAAACCCGGGCTCCTGGCCCGCGCATTCCAGAATCCAGGCCAGCATGGACGTGGTGGTCGTCTTGCCGTGGGTGCCGGCCACGGCCAGCACGTGGCGGCCCTGCAGTACATGCTCGGCCAGCCACTGCGGGCCGCTGGTATAGCGGGCGCCGCTGTCCAGAATGGCCTCCATCAGCGGGAACTTCGGGCTGCCGTCTGCCAGGCGTGCGCGGCTCACCACGTTGCCGACCACGAACATGTCGGGCTGCAGCGCGAGCTGGTCGGCGCCGTAGCCGTCGATCAGTTCGATGCCCAGGGCGCGCAACTGCTCGCTCATGGGCGGGTAGACGCCCGCGTCGCAGCCCGTGACCCGGTGGCCCGCTGCGCGCGCGAGTGCGGCCAGCCCGCCCATGAAAGTGCCGCAAATGCCCAGGATATGGATGTGCATGGGATAAGTCTCAGTGCCAAAACAATGGTTGCAGCCCGTTGGGCAAGCGCCAGAAGCTATAAAAATAATAGCATATTTCCAGTGGCGGCAGGGCGGTCTGGCGTAAGGGCATAGGCCTGGCGCGGCAGCGTTGCGGTCACAATGGCGGGTGAAAGCCGCGCCATGACATCTGCACCCATCCACGCCGAGATCGCCCAGGCCGCTGCCCGCCTGGTGGCCGAGGAGGGGCTGGAATACGGCCCCGCCAAGCGCCGCGCGCTCAAGCTGCTGGGCCTGCCCGCACGCACGCCCCTGCCCGACAACGATGTGCTGGAGGACGCCGTGCGCGAGCACATTGCGCTGTACTGCGCCGACACGCAGCCGGACGAACTGCGCACCCTGCGCGGCCTGGCGGTGGAGTGGATGCAGCGCCTGGCGCCGTTTCGCCCGCATGTGGCGGGCGCGGTCTGGCATGGCACGGCCACCCGGCATTCGGACATCTACCTGCAGTTGTTCTGCGACGACCCCAAGTCGGCCGAGATCGCGCTCATCAACCAGGGCGTATCCTATGAGCCGGGTTCTGCGCCCGGCCTGCAAGGGGCGCCGGTGGACGTGCTCAGCATCGCCTGCCCGAGCCGGGCGCTGGGCGTGGTGGTGGGTGTGCATCTGCTGATCTATGACCTTGATGACCTGCGCGGCGCGCTGCGCCCGGACCGGCGTGGCCGGGTGCCCCGGGGCGACCTGGCAGCGCTGCGCCATTTATTGGAGAACGACACGTGAACCCACACCAGCCCCTGGGGATTGAAGACCCCGCCCAGGACGACATGGCCCGCACGGGCGCCGCCGGCGGCGGGCTCTCGCGCCGGCAGTGGGGCTGGTACGCCGGGGTGGCGCTGGCGGCAGCGGCGGCCGGGGGCGCGTGGTCCTGGTGGCGCATGCAGCCGAGCGCCGCCCAGCAGGACGCCGCCCGCGCGCTGTGGGAGCGCAGCTTCGAGACGCCGTCCGGCGGCCAGCTGGCCATGGACTCGCTGCGCGGCAAACCCTTGCTGCTGAACTTCTGGGCCACCTGGTGCCCGCCGTGCATCGCCGAGCTGCCCCTGCTCAATACGTTCTACCGTGAAAACACGGGAAAGAATTGGCAAGTACTGGGTATTGCGGTCGATCAGCTTGCTTCTGTCAAAACATTCCTGGAGCGTATGCCGCTGGATTTCCCCGTGGCCATGGCCGGGCAGGGTGGCATCGAGCTGGTGCGGTCCCTGGGCAATCTGCAGGGGGGGCTGCCGTTCACCGTATTGTTCGCCGCCGATGGTCGCATCCTGCAGCGTAAAATGGGCCAGGCCACAGCGGAAGACCTGCGCACCTGGGCTGCCATGGTGTAAGCGCGGGCAGTCGTGCCTTGTAGATGCGGGCTATTGAATAAAAAAGTCGATCGAAGGGCAAAGATAGGGCAAATTGGAGTACATTCGCGCCCTATTCCGTTTTGCTGAGAGAGCTCCCATGGATTTGCGAAAACTCAAGACCCTGATCGACCTGGTCTCCGAGTCGAATGTCTCCGAGCTGGAGATCACCGAGGCCGAGGGCAAGGTTCGTATCGTCAAGAGCGGCCCCACCGTGGTGCAACAAATCGTCCCCGCGGCCGTGGCGCCGGCCGCCGCGCCCGCGCAGCCGGCCGCTGCTGCGGCGCCCGTCGCCGGACTGCCCGCGCCGGCCCCCGCCGCCCCGGAGGTCCAGGGCCATATCGTCAAGTCGCCCATGGTCGGTACGTTCTACCGTGCCTCCAGCCCCGGCGCCAAGCCTTTTGTCGAGGTCGGCAGCCAAGTCAAGGAAGGCGAGACGGTGTGCATTATCGAGGCCATGAAGATCCTCAACGAGATCGAGGCCGACAAGACAGGCACCATCACGCGCATCCTGGGCGAGAACGGCCAGGCGGTCGAGTATGGCCAGCCCCTGTTCGTGATCGAGTGACCTCCAGATACTCCGGGCCGCTGGGGCCCTTGAGCCGCGAGACTGCCTATGTTTAAGAAAATACTCGTTGCGAACCGGGGTGAAATCGCCCTGCGCATCCAGCGCGCCTGCCACGAGCTGGGCGTGAAGGCCGTGATGGTCTATTCCGAGGCCGACCGCGACGCCAAATACGTCAAGCTCGCCGAGGAGGCCGTGTGCATCGGCCCGGCGCCCTCGCCGCTGTCCTACCTCAACATGCCCGCCATCATCTCGGCGGCCGAGGTCACGGACGCCGAGGCCATTCACCCCGGCTACGGCTTCCTGTCGGAGAACGCCGATTTTGCCGAGCGCGTGGAGCGCAGCGGCTTCCAGTTCATCGGGCCCACGCCCGAGTCCATCCGCATCATGGGCGACAAGGTCTCGGCCAAGCAGGCCATGATCAAGGCGGGCGTTCCCTGCGTGCCCGGCTCGGAAGGCGAGCTGCCCGACGATCCCGTGCAGATCCGGCGCATTGCCCGCACCATTGGCTATCCCGTCATCATCAAGGCGGCGGGCGGCGGCGGCGGGCGCGGCATGCGCGTGGTGCACACCGAGGCCGCGCTGGTCAATGCCGTGCAGATGACCAAGGCCGAGGCACAGGCCGCCTTCGGCAACCCGGCCGTGTACATGGAGAAGTTCCTCCAGAACCCGCGCCACATCGAAATCCAGGTGCTGGCCGACAAGTACCGCAACGCCGTCTACCTCGGCGAGCGCGACTGCTCCATGCAGCGACGCCACCAGAAGGTGATCGAGGAGGCCCCGGCCCCCGGCATTCCGCGCAAGCTGATCGACCGCATCGGCGACCGCTGCGTGGCGGCCTGCAAGAAGATCGGCTACCGCGGCGCGGGCACGTTCGAGTTCCTCTACGAAAACGGCGAGTTCTACTTCATCGAGATGAACACGCGCGTGCAGGTGGAGCACCCGGTCACGGAGTGGATCACCGGGGTGGATATCGTGCGCACGCAGATCATGGTGGCGGCGGGCGAGAAGCTGCCGTTCACCCAGCGCCAGATCCAGATCCGCGGTCACGCCATCGAGTGCCGCATCAATGCCGAGGACCCCTACAAGTTCATCCCCTCGCCGGGGCGCATCACCAAGTGGCACGCGCCGGGCGGCCCGGGCGTGCGCGTGGACTCGCATGTGTACACCAACTACTTCGTGCCGCCGAACTACGACTCGATGATCGGCAAGATCATCGTGCACGGCGACACGCGCGAGCAGGCGCTGGCGCGCATGCGCACGGCGCTGTCGGAGACGGTGATCGAGGGCATCAACACCAACGTGCCCCTGCACCGCGAACTGATGGTGGACGCAAAATTCGTCGAAGGCGGCACCAATATCCACTACCTGGAAGAGTGGCTGTCGCAGCGCCAGCGCTGAGGCTCCCGGAGGGGCGCCCGCAGCAGGCGCCCTTTTTTTTGTCTGCGTTCTTCGAGAGGCACGAAGCCATGTATGAACTGAGCCTGTTGTGCCCGCAAGACCGGGTGGAGCTGGTGTCCGAAGCGCTGGAGGCGCTGGATGCGCTCAGCGTATCCGTCGAGGACGCCGATGCCCAGACCGACGCCGAGCAGGCCTTGTTCGGCGAGCCCGGCATGCCGCCGCCCCAGCCCGGCTGGGAACGCAGCAAGGTGCTGGCGCTGTTTGCCACCGAGGCAGCGGCGCAGCAGGCGCAGCAGCTTCTGACCGTGCAGGATTTTTTTGCCGGCTGCGCCGTCGTCGCGCTGGCGCCGCTGCAGGAGCAGGACTGGGTGCGCCTGACGCAGTCGCAATTCGCTCCCGTGGAGATCACACCGGAGTTCTGGATCGTGCCCACCTGGCATGAGCCGCCGGCACAGGCGCGCCAGGTCATCCGGCTCGATCCGGGCCTGGCGTTCGGCACGGGCACCCACCCCACCACGCGCATGTGCCTGCGCTGGATTGTGCGCCGGGGCGGCGGCGCGGCGCTGGGCCGTGTGCTCGACTACGGCTGCGGCTCGGGCATCCTGGCCATTGGCGCCGCCAAGTTCGGCGCCACCGACATCGACGCGGTGGACATCGACCCAGCGGCGGTCGAGTCGGCCGCACTCAACGCCCAGGCCAACGGCGTGGTGCTGCGCACCGGCCTGCCCGACTTGGCCCAGGGCCCCTACCAGACGGTGCTGGCCAACATCCTGGCCACGCCCCTGCGCGTGCTCGCGCCTTTGCTGTGCGGCCATGTGGCAGCCGGCGGACACCTCGTGCTGGCGGGCATTCTGGAGCGCCAGGCGCAGGAGCTGCAGGAGGCCTATGCCCCGTGGGTGCAGCTCACGGTGGCCGACCAGGAGGATGGCTGGATCCTCATGACGGCGCAGCGCTGACGCGGCTGCGCGGCCTGCGGCACGCCCCGCCTACAATCCACAGCCCATGAGCCAGACGACCCGCTGCCCGTCCTGTGGAACCCTGTTCAAGGTCGTCGCGGACCAATTGCGCATCTCCGATGGCTGGGTGCGCTGCGGCCAGTGCCAGCAGGTGTTCGATGCGTCCAGCCATTTGCAGGACTTGCCCAAGGCGCCGCTGCTGCCCGACCTGGCCCTCGATCAACTGCGGGCGCCGCCCGCACCGGTATCCCGCACCGCACCTCCTGCACGGAAGTGGGGCGAGAGGCCGCTGCCCGCGGCATCCGCACCGGCTCCGGAGCCTGTCCAGGCACCAGGCCACTGGCCCCAGCCGCCCCTGCCTGCCCGGTCGCCGGAGCCGTCGGCACCGGCCCCTGCGCTGCAACCCTTGCCTCAGGTGGAAGAGCCTGCGCCAGCGGTGCTGCAGGTTCCTGAGCCCGTGGTGCCGGCGTTTCTCGTAGCAGAGCCGGATGCCCCGCTGGCCGACGGCTGGAGCCGCACACCGCCGCCGCAGGCCCTGGAGGCTGCCGCGGGGCCCGCTTTTGCCGGCGCTGCAGAGCACAGCGCGGACATCGAATGGCCGCCCATCGAATTGCCCCAGGCGCTGGCGCCGGTCACGGCGCTGCCTGAAGCCCCTGCACCGGAGGCGCCCGTGGCAGCCCTGCCGCTTGAGGCTACCGCCGTGCCGGCGCCCGCCATCGCGCCGGACACCGAGGGCGGCTATGAACTCCCCGCGCCGGTGCTGGATGGGGACGATGGACAGGATCTGACAGAGGTGGCCTGTGCCGCCGAGTCCGATGCGCAGGCCGCGCACGCAACGCCAGACTCGCTGGAGGAGCCGCTTCAGGCGGCGTCTGCTGCGGCAGTGCCGCTCGGGAGCCTGGAGGAAGAAGGGGCGGCTGCGGCAGGCTTGCGGCTCGTGCCCAAGGAAGACGAGGCCCTGCAACCTGCACTCCAGCGCCGCATGCCGCCCGCCGCGCCATCGCCCCTGCCGGCTGGCGCTGTGCCTGCCGGGGAGCCAGCGGATGGCGCGCAGGCTGCCCAGGCTGAACCCGATGGCGCCGCCGCGGCCGAACCCTCCTTTCTGCGTGCGGCGCGCCGCCAGGCCTATTGGCGCCGGCCATGGGTGCGCGCGGGCTTGTGGTCTGTGCTGCTGCTTTTGCTGGCGGCGCTGGCACTGCAGGTCGCGGTGCAGGAGCGCGACTTCCTCGCGGCGCGCCATCCGCCCCTGCGCGCGGGCCTGCAGGCGCTGTGCGCTCCCCTGGGGTGCCAGGTCGCGCCCTATCGTGACATCACGGCCGTGGAGGTGGAGAGCTCTTCATTCCAGAAGCTCCGGGGTGAGGAGTACCGGTTTTCACTGGTGCTGAAGAACCGCTCGGGCATGACCGTGGCCATGCCGGCCGTGGAATTGACCCTGACCGACGCCATGGACCAGCCCGTGCTGCGGCGCGTGCTATTGCCGGCGCAGTGGGCGGCACCGTCCGAGCTCGCCGCCCGGGGCGAATGGGCGGCTGCGCGCACCGTGCAGCTCCAGTCCGTCCCGGCGCGCATTGCCGGCTACCGGGTGGTGGCCTTCTATCCCTGACAACCACAAGCACTGAAAGATTGATATGGCGGTACTGATTTGCGGCTCGCTGGCCTTTGACACCATCATGGGATTTCCGGGGCGGTTTGCCGAGCAAATCCTGCCCGACCAATTGCACATCCTCAATGTCTCCTTCCTGGTGCCTGCGCTGCGCCGCGATTTCGGGGGCTGCGCAGGCAATATCGCCTACAGCCTCAAGCTGCTCGGGGGTGAGCCCGTGCCCATGGCCATGCTGGGCAGCGACGGGGGCGAGTACCTGGAGCGCCTGCAGTCCCTGGGCATCAGCACGCGGGGCGTGGGACAGGTGCAGGACACCTACACCGCCCAGGCCATGATCATGACCGACCGGGACAACAACCAGATCACAGCCTTCCACCCCGGGGCCATGATGCAGGCGCACACACAGCGCATCGCCGCCGGGGCCGCGGCGGATGTGCGCATTGCCATCATCGCGCCCGACGGGCGTGACGCCATGATCGAGCACGCGGAGCAATTGCACGCCGCCGGGATTCCTTTCGTTTTCGATCCCGGCCAGGGGTTGCCGATGTTCTCCGGCGATGAATTGCTGCGCTTCGTCGGGCAGGCGACCTGGGTGACGGTGAACGATTACGAGGGCAAGATGCTGTGCGAGCGCACGGGCCTGGATGTGCCGCAGCTCTCACGCAAGGTGCGGGGGCTGGTGGTCACCCTGGGCGGGCAGGGCTGTGAAGTCTGGGAGCAGGGCGAGTGCACCCTGGTGCCGCCCACCGCCCCGGCGGCCATCGTGGACCCGACGGGGTGCGACGACGCCTGGCGGGGTGCGCTGCTGTTCGGCCTGGAGCGCGGGTGGCCGCTGGTGCGTTGCGCCGAGCTGGGCAACCGGCTCGGTGCGCTCAAGATCGCCGCACGCGGCCCGCAGAACTACGTGCTGGACTTCGACCCCGCATTGCTGGGAGCCTGAGGCCGCAGGCGCAAAAAAACCCGGTGCGCGGCACCGGGTGGGCCTGCCAGGGCGGATGAACCGCCGGGGCTCAGGGCTTGGGACCCGTGGGGAAGGGCCAGGCAGCCTGGGGATTGAGGGTGGTTTGTGCGGCGGGCGCAGCAGGCTTTTCAGCCGCAGGCTTCTTCGCAGGAGCGGCCTTCTTTGCCGGGGCTGCCGCCTTCTTGGCGGGTGCAGCGGCCTTCTTCGCGGGAGCTGCAGCCTTCTTGGCAGGTGCAGCGGCCTTCTTCGCGGGAGCTGCAGCCTTCTTGGCGGGTGCAGCGGCCTTCTTCGCCGGAGCTGCAGCCTTCTTGGCAGGTGCAGCGGCCTTCTTCGCCGGAGCTGCGGCCTTCTTGGCAGGTGCAGCGGCCTTCTTCGCGGGAGCTGCAGCCTTCTTGGCGGGTGCAGCGG
>NZ_BBJX01000014.1 GCF_000739995.1 Comamonas granuli NBRC 101663
CATTAGACGAAGCACAGCAGCGCACAGTTGATGCACTACAAACAAGTGCTGCAACAACGTTGGTGAAGACTCTTCAAATGGTGCAGCTACAAAAAGCGATTTCTGCTGTTGGCATGTTCTCGATGTTTGATGCCATCCTTCAGGATCAGCTGCAATGTAAAGACGGATTCAAAGAAGCCGGAAAAATCCTAGAGAACCAAGACGAGATCGAGCTTAAAGAAATTTTTTCCAATCTTCAACTTGCGGTTAATGTGCTAAAACATGGTAAGGGTCGAAGCTATGAAGAATTAGTCGAAAAAGCAGGAGCACTTCCATTCAGAGTCAAACTTCCAGATGAGTATTTTTTCAATGAAGGAGATGTCTCTGAAATATCAACGCTGGTGGAGGTCGATGATGCTTTCGTTGTGCTTTGCGCCGAGATTATTCATAAGGTTTCTGTTGCCGTCCGAATTAGCTCTTAACCCGGCGCTCAAGCCGACCCGTATTCTGCGGGTGGCTTACCTGGTTCGTTAGGCCTCTTTGCAAGGGAGAAAATGACACTCGTAGCAGCTTGGGTTCGACAACACAAAATGGGTGAAGAGTTATATGTAGCAAGTGACTCTCGACTCAACGGTGGCCGTACTTGGGACATTGGTACTAAGGTACTTGACCTCGGTCGGGGGGATGCAGTGATTGCATTTGCAGGAAACACAGCAAATGCATATCCACTGATGCTTCAATTGCAGACTGCGGTCAAGATGCACCCCAAAATCCGCAGCCGCGCTTACGATATAACTCACCTTAAAGGGCATGTTTTGCGCATCTTCAATGCCATGTGGAAGTCCATATCCGATCTGCCCAGAGGTCAGAAGGTGCCAGATCCTGCCGAAAGCAAATTCATTCTCGCCGGGTACTCATGGCAGTACAGCACATTCAAAATTTGGACGGTTTACTTTGACAATCCGACCAATGAATTTAAATTTCGCGAGGCTTCTACACATCGGAAGAAGGCTGGTGGCAACAAATACTTCGCATTCATCGGCGACGACGAAAATCTTGCCAACGAACGCGCTTGCGAAATCCTAAGAGTACGAGGTCGTGTGCGAGCGATCGGAATGGAAATGGAACCTTTCGAGGTTCTCCTTGAATTCATTCGAGACCCGCAAAAGCCGTACATTGGCGGATGTCCTCAAATATACAAAATATACACACATCTAAACACACTGCCATACAACATCTACTGGCCAGACCGTGCCTCGCGCACACTGGCATTCGGTGGTCGAACTTTGCTTCCATATGAGCGAAATGAGTTCTTGGCCATGGATCCCGAAACATTTGAAGTTGAAAAGCCAGAGTGGCCAGATGCTCAACAAGAAGCATAAGTACATATTCTCCTACGCTCCAGAGCGTAACTGGGCGGTAAAGCAGATGCCAACACTGGCCATGGCTTCGCCATTTTCATGGCCAGTTTTGGTGCCCTACGCCTTCGGCTCCGGCGCCGCTTACCTTGGGCGTTGAAAGTCTGCTTCTTGATCCCATCAGCGACAGCTCATGGCCGAAAGCTGCTCCACAACCGACGCCGTTTCGCGCCCACCCAGGCTCAAACACACCGCGCAAATCAACTGCCAAATCACCTTGTAGTGCTTACCCATAAAACGCCAACAGCTATTGATTCCATAGCTGACAGCGCATTCCGGTGCCTCCCACTGGCGACAACGCCAGGGCAGCCCCTCACGCTGCAGTTTGCTCCGACACCCCCGCCGCATCAAAGCTCGCCATCTCGCGCAGGATGGCGCAGGCCGATTGCAAGAGCGGCCAAGCCAGCGCTGCACCGGAGCCTTCGCCCAGGCGCAGGTCGAGTTGAAGCAGCGGCTCGGCCTGCATCTGCGCCAGCATGAGCTGGTGGCCGCGCTCGCCCGAGCGGTGGGCGAACACGCAGCGTTGCAGCACAGGGGGTTGCAGGCGGCTGGCGACGAGCACGGCGGCGCTGGTGATGAAGCCGTCCACCAGGATCACGCGGCGCTCCTGCGCGGCCTGCAGCACGGCGCCGACCATGGTGGCGACCTCGTAGCCGCCTAGCGCGGCCAGGGCATCGAGCGGCGCGGTGGCGGCGGCGTTGGCGTCCAGCGCCTGCTGCAGCACGGCGCGCTTGCGTGCTATGCCTGCGGCGCCCAGCCCGGTGCCCGCGCCGGTGCAATCCTGCAGCGAAAGGCCGCACAGGCGCGCCAACAGGAGCGAGGCCACCGAGGTGTTGGCGATGCCCATTTCGCCCAGCAGCAGCACGTTGCCGGGCAGCTCGCGCACCAGTTCGATGCCATGGTTCAGGGCCTGGGCGCACTGCGCGGCGCTCATGGCCGGGCCTTGGCTGGCGTCCTGCGTGCCGGGGGCCACCTTGCGCAGCAGCAGGCGCGGCTGGCCGGGGGCGGCTTCGCGCGGGGCGATGTCGCGCGCCACGCCGCAGTCCACCACGGTGAGCGCCAGGCCGTGCTGGCGCGCCAGCACGCTGACGGCGGCGCCGCCGGCGAGGAAGTTTTCCACCATCTGCCAGGTCACGTCGCTCGGGAAGGCCGAGACGCCGCGCGCGGCCAGGCCGTGGTCGCCCGCGAAGACGACCATCTGCGGCTGCTCCAGCCGGGGTGATGCCGTGCCCTGGATCTGGCCCAGGCGCAGCGCAAGCTGCTCCAGGCGGCCCAGCGAGCCCAGGGGTTTGGTCTTGTGGTCCAGTTGGTGCTGCAGGGCCTGGGTGAGCTGCGGATCGGCGATGTCGGCAATCAGGGGCAGGTGGGCATTCATGCGTGTTCAACTTTCAATGGGAGGTTTGGCGCGGCCCGCACACAGGGGTCGCGCATTGGCGGGCGGAGCGCGCTTGGCCGGCCTGGCCCGGTGCGGCAGGATCGGGCGAGGGCTTCACGCCCGCACTGGGCGGCAGCCTGGTTACACGAGGTCTTCCAGGGGCAGGCGCGGCAGCCAGCCAGCGGCTTCCAGCTCGGGCGTGGTGTGGAAGGGACTCAAGTGGTCCACGCCCCACCCTTCGACTGCCCGCGCACGTCGCGGCGTGAAAAGATGGCGTGGTCGATGGCGTCGCGCGCTTCTTGCGTGAAGGCGTGCGCGCTGGGCGTGGCTTGCGCCACTGCGCTGGTATTCATGGCAGTCCCCTGTGCGTGAATAGTGGCAGCGCTGCCCGGCCTTGCAGCGCCAAGAATGGCTCAGGCCGGTCTTCTGGCTTGGAGTCGTCTGCCTTGGCACACCTTCCCGGCTGGGCAGCCAGTGGTATTTGTGCGCGGCATCGTCCTTACAGCGTTGGGCACGCGGCGGACTTGCACCGCCTTCCCGATTCTCCCTTTGCCATCATGGCATTGGGCACCTGAGGGGCGGGATGATAGCAGCCGCCCACTGCGCAATGCTTACGCGATGAGCGCGTCCAGCACGCCCGGTGCGAAGTGCTGGGCCACGCCCTCTGCCAAGCCGTCGAACACCGTCTCCAGCGTCGGCGCCTGGGCGCCAAACAGGGCGTGCAGCACGGCGGCGTCCTCGAATAGACCGTGCAGGTACACGCCCAGCACATTGCCCTCCGGGTTCTGCCAGGCGATGCCCGGCATGACCTCGCGCGCCACGTCGCCCTTGGCGGCCATGGCGGGGTGCTGGGCGGTCTGGCCGTGGTGGATTTCGTAGCCGCAGGCAGCCACGCCCGAGAGCGGCGCCCAGGCACCCGCGAGCGACCCGAAGGCTGCGCTGGTGTGCCGCACGGTCTTGGCGGGCTCGAACACGGTGACCAGGGGCAGCAGGCCCAGGCCGGGGCCGTTGCCGTCGATGCCCTCGGGGTCGATCAGCGCCTCGCCCAGCATCTGCAGCCCGCCGCACACGCCCAGCACGGTGCCGCCCCGCCCCGCGTGCGCGGCGATGGACTGGTCCAGCCCCTGCGCGCGCAGCCAGGCCAGGTCGGCGGCAGTGGCCTTGGAGCCGGGCAGCACGATCCAGTCGCTGGGCCGCAGGCCCGCCACGTCGGCCGGGCTGCGCACCCACTGCAGGCGCAGGCCGGGCACGTTCTTGAGCGGCTGGAATTCGTCGAGGTTGCTGATGCGCGGATAGGCCACCACGGCCACCGTGGTGTGCACGGCGCCGGGGGTCAGCGTACGGTCGTCAAAAACACCGTCTTCCTCCGGCAGGCCGTGGTGCCACTGCATGGGGATGGTGGCCACGGTGGGCACGCCGGTGCGCTCCTGCAGGTGCTGCGGCGCGGGCGCGAGCAGGCTGGCGTCGCCCCGGAACTTGTTGAGCACGAAGCCGTGGATCAGCGCGCGCTCGTCCTCGGGCAGCAGGGCCCAGGTGCCGTAGAGGTGGGCGAAGGCGCCGCCCCGGTCGATGTCGGTGACCAGCAGGCAGCGCGCGCCGGCATGGCGCGCCACGCGCATGTTCACGATGTCGCTGGCGTGCAGGTTGGTCTCGGCGGGCGAGCCCGCGCCCTCGATCACCACCACGTCGTTCTCGGCGCGCAGGGCATCGAGCGCGGCGGCGATCTGCGGCCACACGAGCTGGCTGCGGCCGCGCCAGGGCAAGGCGGTCAGCTCGGCGCTCACCTGCCCCAGCAGCACCACCTGGCTGTGCGTGTCGGCCTCGGGCTTGAGCAAGAGCGGGTTCATGCGCACTTCAGGAACAGCGCGCGCGGCCAGGGCCTGGAAGTACTGCGCCGAGCCGATCTCACCCCACTGGCCGCCCTCGCCCTCAACCACGCGGGCGTTGTTGCTCATGTTCTGCGCCTTGAACGGCGCCACCTTCAGGCCCAGGTTGCTGTAGTAGCGGCACAGCGCGGTGGTAAGCCAGCTTTTGCCAGCGCCGCTGGTGGTGCCCAGCACCATGACGCATTGCGCCGCCCCCGGCCGGGTCTTGTGGATCGTGTGGTCTGCCATGGGCGCAACGATACCTGTTGCGCAGAGTCCGCCCGGCGGTGGGGCATTTGCGCGCCCCATGCGCGCAAGCCCGGGGGCGGCAACGCGCACCGGGCCCGGACTGTGAACGGGCTCTTATGATGCAGCGCCATGAACATTCTCCAGACGCTGCGCCGCTGGTCCGAGGAAGACCAGCGCGTGCAGGAAGCCGCCTACCGCCGCAATCTTCATGTGCTGGGCATCACCGCGTGGGGCATGGTGGCCCTGAACCTGCTGCACGTCGCCGTGTTCGCCCTGCTGGACTTCGGCGAGCCCGTGCGCGACGCCTGGGCCCGCCAGATCGCCCAGGCACATGGGGCCATGGCGCTGCTGATGCTGGCACTGGGCTGGTGGTCCCGCAGGCTGCAGGCCCGCACGTCGTCCCGCCCCTGGCAGCACGCACTGCCGGCGTTGACGGCCGTACTCGTTCTGGCATGGGCGGTGGCGCTGACGCTGCTGGACCAGGCGGTCAGCACCAGCATCAATGCCTTCGTCAACGCCGCCGTGGGCATCGCCATCGTGTTCCTGCTGCGCCCGCGGTCGGCACTGGCCATCCTGGTCGTGGCCTGGTGCGCGCTGGCCTGGACCTTGGGCTGGACCACCCAGGACCAGGCCCTGCTGACCACCAACCGCATGAATGCGGCATCGGCCTGCATCCTGGCGGCACTGGTCAGCAGCCTGCTGTGGCGGCGGTACGTCCAGACTGAACTGCTGCAGCGCGCCCTGGCCGACACCAACGAACAACTGGAGCGACAGCAGGTCGAGCTGCAGGCGCTTGCCACCCTGGACCCGCTCACCGGCCTGCTCAACCGCCGGGCCTTCGTGCGCGCAGCGGAGGCGGAACTGGCGCGCGCCCGCCGCCAGGGCAGCCCGCTGTCGCTGCTCATGCTCGATCTGGACCACTTCAAGTCCATCAACGACCACTTCGGCCATCCCAAGGGCGATGAAGTGCTGCGCGAGGTCGCCCGGCTGATGACGCACACCGTGCGCCACACCGACCGGATCGCCCGCTACGGCGGCGAAGAATTCGTCCTGCTGCTGCCCGACACCAGCGAAGCCGACGCGCTGCACCTGGCCGAGAAACTGCGGCAGGCGCTGGCGAACACACGCATCGCCCACCTGGCAACGCCGGTGACGGCCAGCATCGGCCTGGCATGCCTGCCCGCGCACAGCACCATGGACCTGGACACCCTGCTCCAGCATGTGGACTGCGCACTCTACGAGGCCAAGCACCAGGGGCGCAACCGCTGCGTGGCCGCGCCGATGCAGCCCCCCACGCCCTGACCGGCACCTGGGCATGCGGCCGGCCCGGGCGGCCCGCCGCGATGGCTCCGGCCCACCTCGCGTGCACAGGCGCGGGCCAGGCCGCGTCACCGTCATCAAGTTGCAACCAGCGCAACCCACAATTTGTATTCAATTGTGAGTTCCCGCAGGGGGCTGGCCTTCATGACCGTACGACAACGCATCATCTTTCTCATCGCACTCACCTTCGCGGCACTGGGCGGTGTCGGGGGGGTGGCCCTCTACCAGTCGCACCAGGGGGCGCGGGAGGTCAAGGCCGTCACCGAAGGCGTGGTGCCCAGCACCATCCAGTCCGTGGAGCTCATGGGGCAGCTCAAGGACATCCAGATCGCCACACTCGCCATGGTGGCAGCACCGGACAAGGAGGCGGCCCTGGGCCTGCATGGCGAACTCAGCGCCCGCAGGACGGGCCTGCAGCAAGCCCTCGATGCGCAGCAACGGCAGGCCGACAGCCAGGCGCAACGCGGCCTGATCGAAGAGGCGCGCCACAGCCTGGACAACTACTTCGCGGCCATAGACGACACCGTGCGCCTCAAGCTGGCCGGGCAGCAAGAGGCGGCCGAGGCGACCATGGCCGCCACCGTGGACCAGTACCTGCGCGAGCAAGGCCAGATGATCGACGCGGTGCAGGTGGAGAAGCGTCGGAGCAAGGACCAGGCCATCGAGGCGCTCAACCAGAACCTGCGCAACACCAGTGCGACGCTCGCCGCGGTCACCGTGGTGTCGGTGCTGGGCCTCGCGCTGATCGGCTACCTGCTCTACCGGCAGATCATCCAGCCGCTGGGCGACATGGAGCACAAGATGACCGCCATCGCCGCGAGCCAGGACTTCACGCACCGCGTGCCCGTCAAGCGCCAGGACGAGATCGGCCGCTCGATCGTGGCGTTCAACACCATGATCGAGAAGATCCAGCACAGCAGCGCACTCGTGCGGCAGAAAAGCGCCGACATCCAGGCGCTGCTGCACGCCATTCCGCAGGGCATTCTCACGCTGCAGGCGGGGGGCCGCATCCACCCGGAGTTCTCCGAGCACCTGGTGACGCTGCTCGGCACGCGCGACATCGCAGGGCGCCCCGTGGCGCAAGTGATCTTCGCGCACACCGACCTCGGGGCCGACGCCACGGCCCAGGCCCTGGCCGCCATCGATGCCTGCATGGGCGAAGAGGCCATGAACTTCGACTTCAATGCGCATCTGCTCCCGCGCGAAATCGGCCGCCCACAGCCCGACGGTACGCTGTGCATCTGGGAGCTGGGCTGGTCGCCCATCGCCAGCGAGGACGGCACGATAGCGCGGCTCATGCTCTGCATCCGCGATGTGACCGAATTGCGCCAGCTCGCGCGCGCCGCGCAGGCACAGCAGCAGGAGCTGGCGATCATCGGCGAGATCCTGGCGCTGGAGCGTTCCAAGTTCCACGCCTTCGCCGCCAGCGCCGGCGCCTTCATCGCGGCCAACCAGCAGTTGGTGCACACCGCCGACCAGGCGCCCGAGGAGCGCCCGGCGGCCATCGCTGCGCTGTTTCGCAACATGCACACCGTCAAGGGCAATGCGCGCACCTACGGCCTGCTCCAGCTCGCCGACGCGGCGCACGCGGCAGAGCAGCGCTATGACACGCTGCGGCACGACGCCAGCGCTTGGGACTCCGATGCCCTGCTCGCCGACCTGTCCGCCGTGCAGGCCATGCTCGACATCTACCAGAGCGTGGAGACCGTGAAGCTGCGCGACCGCAGCATAGCCGCGGACGAGGCTGGCGCCCCCAGCAGCGCACTGCCCCACCCGCAGGTGCAGGCCCTCGCCCGGCAACTGCACGAGGCCGCCGGCAGCGCGGACCTGCAGGCGCTCCAGGCCATCACGGCACACGCCGCGCGCACGCTGCAGCAGTGGGGCAGCCTGCGGCTGGCACAGGCGCTGGGCGGCACGATCGCCTCGCTGCCCGCACTCGCCGCGGAGCTGGCCAAGGAGCCCCCCGTGGTGCAGGTGAACGATGGCCACATCGCGGTACAGCGCGAGATCGCAGACATGCTGCGCGACGTGTTCACCCACCTGCTACGCAACGCCATGGACCACGGCATCGAGCCCGCCGCGGAGCGCCTGCGCGCCGGCAAGCCGGCCGCCGGGCGCATAGAGATCGACGCTGCCCTGCAAGGCCAGGCCCTGCAACTGCGCATGGCGGACGACGGCCGCGGTCTCGACCTCGGCCGCATCCAGGCACGGGCGATAGAGGCTGGCCTGCTCGCAGCGCACGAGCAGCCCAGCGAGGAAGCCCTGGCGCAGTTCATCTTCGCCCCCGGTTTTTCCACGGCCAGCGCCGTCACGGCAGTGTCGGGGCGCGGCGTCGGCATGGACGCGGTCAAGGCCTTCGTCACCGCCCACGGCGGCGACGTGGCGCTGCGGCTGCACACCGCCACGGCAAGCGCACACCGTGCGTTCGACATCCTGATCCACCTGCCCGCACGCTTTGCGCTGCATGCGCCAGGCTGAAGGGCCGCAGGAGCATCACCCCATGGACATGCTGATCTCGTTCACCAGCGGCGCCCTGGCATGCGCACTGGTATCCGGCTGGTGGCTGGTACGCCTGGCGCGGCGCCGTGCCCCGCAGGCCATCGTCATCGACCACGGCGCCGCCGACCATGACCGCGCGGCGCTGCTGCAGGCGCAGGTCGAGGACCTGCAGCAGCAATTGCGCCACACCCGGCTGGCGCTGGAGCAGACGCAGCAGCGCCTGCCCCAGGAGCTGCAGGCGCTGGAGTACAGCACCCAGGCCCGCACACGGGCGCTGGTCGACGGCGCCCTGACCCACACGAAGACCCTGTCCACCTCACTGGCGGAGCTGCAAGGCATCAGCAAGACCTTCGACCGCTGGCATGCCGACATGAGCCGCCTCGTCGCCCACAACAAGGACATGCACGTAAAGAACGACGAGTTCGCGCGCATCGTCTCGCAGATGATCATCGTGGCCCTCAACGCCTCCATCGAGGCGGCCCGCGCAGGCGCGGCCGGCCAGGGCTTCGCCGTGGTCGCCAACGAAATGCGCTCGCTCTCCGTGCGCGCCGAAGCGCTGTCCAAGCACTACCGGGACAACCTCTACCAAAACGACCTGATCGCCACCACCGTCTTCCAGGACATGCAGGCCGGCGGCAAGATGGTCATCAACGCCGCCATCGGCCTGGAACTGACGAACCAGAAGGTCCGGGCGGCCCTCTGCGCATGAGCCCGCCCCCCGCAATCACGCCCCGCACCCGGGACAGCCTGGACCGCATGATGGTGCTCGGCCTGCGCCATGGCGTCGCAGGCGGCGCGGCCGATGCCACCATCGCCGCCAGTGACCCTCCGGGCCGCAGCGGCTGCACGCACATGGTCGTGCTCTCCATCGCGTCCTACACCTTTCGCATCATCACCGCCCTGCACTTCGGCGCCTGCGCGTCCCTGAAGGCCCACATGGCCAGGCTAAGCCAGCGGCCCCTGCAGGCGATGAGCGATCAGGACTTCCGCGACGCCATTTGCGAAAGCGGCAACATGTGCTGCGGTGCCATCAACCGCGAACTGGGCACGGTCTACAACGGCCTGGGGCTGTCCACCCCCCAGATCCTGGACATCCGCAGCCTGCCGCACCTGCAGGGGCTCGGGGCACAACACCTGCGGCATTTCCGCATCGACCTGGCCCCGGACCTGCGCCTGTATGCCTCGTTGTGCGTACGCGCCTACGAGACCATGGATTTCGACTGGCACGCCGCACAGCAGCCCGAGAGCGCCGGGGAACTGGAGTTCTTCTGACGTTCCGGTCCACGCGCCACCGCCCCTTGCCTTCTGCAAGCCCGCCATCCCACCAGGAGACGCCACCATGGCCAACGTACTCATCGTCGATGACTCCAGCACCGTTCGCAACGAACTCAACGATTTCCTCTCCCGGAACGGTTTCCGGGTCGCCCTCGCCGTGGACGGCCAGGACGGCCTGAGCAAGCTGCGCCAGGATCCAGGCATCCGCCTGGTGGTCTGCGATGTCAACATGCCCCACATGGACGGGCTCACCATGGCCGAGAAAGTCCGCAGCGAGTTGCGCAACACCGCCGTGAACATCGTCATGCTGACGACGGAAAACTCGCCCACGATGAAGGAGCGCGGCAAGGCCGCCGGCATCCGCGGCTGGATCGTCAAGCCGTTCAACGGCCCGGCGGTCCTGAACTCGTTCAAATCCCTGGCGGGCGCGTAATGCAGGCCGTCCAACCCACGGCCCAGTACCACGCCCGCCCGCCGCGTTGGCAGAAATTTGTGCCGATTCCCAATCCGTATGTCCAAGCACCCACATCCTGTGGCTATAATGGCGGGCTTCGGAGAGGTGGATGAGCGGTTTAAGTCGCACGCCTGGAAAGCGTGTGTGGGTTAATAGCCCACCGCGGGTTCGAATCCCGCCCTCTCCGCCAAGATAAAATAAGTCCTTGATTTGCAAGGACTTTCATGAAAATCAACAGGTTACAGCAGCCTAGTCGTACGGAAACGTCATACGGCGAGGTAAAAATGAACCTGTTTGTCCCCCCAGGCGGCAAGACGAAGAATTGGTATGTTCGCGTCTATGTGCCCGCCGACCTTCTTGAGTTCTACCAAGAGGCGGAATTCAAAAAATCAACTCGGACCACTGACCGCGTACTTGCTGAAGCTCGCGCAGCTGCGTTCGTGCTTGAAAAGAGCCGCGAGTTTCTCTCCAAGCGGGACTTGCTGAAGGGGTTCACAAGCGGCCATCCCCAAACCGTCGTGCTCGACGCCTCCCTCATTCAGAAAATCGCGCACATTCGTCTTGCAAGCCTCGTGCGCTTCGACGACGAAGAACGGAGCTCGATGGATGAGCCCGAGCAGTGGGATGAGCATGACGAGCTCATCAAGCTCAGCCTAGACGACCTGAAGAAGCTCATTGCCCGCCGCAAATCGGCCCCCGGTTACGAGCGCTTCGTGAAAACGGTCATCGAATTCGCGCAAGTGATGGGCTACGACATCGACAAACAGGACCCCATGCTGGCGGAATTCATCGACGCCATGGTCAGGGTTGAGAAGCGCGCCTACGAACTGATGGAGCGGCGCAGTCAAGGCGAATTGGCAGACCTGGCTGAAGGTGAGTCCGGCCCCTGGCTTGGCGAACTGCTGCAAGGCTGGGAAAAAGAACACGCGCCAGCGGACCCAAAGACACGCAGCAGCTACACCAGCCGTATCAAGAACTTCATCGAATTTACCGACGATAAGCTCGTGGTAGCCGTGGAGAAGAAGGACGTGTGGGACTGGTTGAACAAGCTCCTGCGCGTGGACAAGCTCGCTGAAAAGACCATCACAGATGGCTACCTGCCAGCTCTGCGCTCCCTATTCGACTATGCCGTTCTGTCGGGTAAATTTGGCATCAAGCAGAGTCCGGCCATGGGCATTCAGGCGCCCAAGCTGGACAAAGTAGAGGCTGCTGCACGGAAGAAACCACGCGCAACCTTCAATTACATCTACATCAACCACATCTTTGCATCCGTCTGGTATAGCGGTCTCACCCAGCCCGTAGGCAAACTGAGGACCGAAACCGTCCTTGCAGGCAACGCCCGATATTGGGTACCGCTCATCGCCTGCTGCCAGGGGCTTCGCGCCGAGGAAGTATGTCAACTCACATTGGTCGATGTTGGTATGCAATCCGGTGTTTTTTCGATTCACATCACCGTCGAGTCCGGCCGTGTGAAAAACGAAGACAGCCAACGTTGGGTGCCTGTTCACAAAGTTCTGCTGGACCTCGGTTTCGCAGAGTATGTCGAGTCCCAGCGCAAAAAGCAGCAAGTGCCTGAAGCGGCGGACATGTTTGTGGAGCTTGGCCCTGGCAGCCGGTATGTTCGTCCCAAGAAGGCTGGCGCCCTCTTCCCCGAACTTCACACCAAATTCGAACGGAAGTCCAACACCCTCTTGCAGCGCTTCAACGACTTCCTGCGCGAAGACCTGGCGTTCGAGAATGGCTACACTTTTCACAGCTTCAGGCACTACTGGGAGGACTCGGTTCGAAAAACCGTGGCTTCCAATTCACTAAGTGGCCACCCCTGGCCGAAGGGCATGGTCGAAAGAATCAGCGGCCGCTCGCAGGCTCACCTCGAAAAAGTCGAAGGTTCATCGGCCGCTTACGGCGGCGAATTGCCCCCGAGTCTGATGAAGCCCTACTTAGACCAAATATCCTTTGCCAAGGTGGTCTGGCCCAAACCGTGGGCTGACTTTCAGCGCACCTAGCTTCTGGCAGTGTTAGGAACCACATCCCTGCCACTAATTTGCCACTAACGTCCAGCAAGTCGGTGGTCACCTCTATCTGACCTTTTGGGTTCGGCTTATGACGCATGATTTGGCCGCCATCCAATACATCGCCATTCGTGAGATGCTGACACGGCCATGACCGGTGTGCTGAGCGCTCGCAGCACTGCGCTCGCGGGTCCTCAAGAGCATGCCCTCAGCCGCAGTCCGTAAGGCTTTTGCCTCTGCGGTTGCGGACATGCGCGTAGGCCGCTGACTGGCAACGTTGGATGACGCCGTGATTCGCTTCGCAGCGTTCACTGTCGCCCGTTGTCGGTACTGCTGAACATTTCCGCTCCTGCGACACGCTTGGGCATGACCCGCACAGTGATTTCAAGCGGTCATGAACACTGGCTGTTCATTTTTGTAATACGATGTGTCCAGCGGTTTCCATTTGTGTGACTGCTCGTGTCGTTCTTTCAAAACCTGACCTTCAAACACACCAGCGATGTGAACTCGTTGGGGTGCCCTTGCTCGGTGGGCAACTGCTGGGCCGGTGTTTCCTTGTTAGTGCTTCGTGCCGCCTTCACGGGCGGCCGACCCGCGGCTGGGTCTGCCTCACTCCGAGGCTTCCAACCCCATTAACCAGGCATGTCGTGCATGACGGCAGGCCACGAAAGAAGGAATCTCAAATGTCAAACATCATTCTGAACACCGAAGGCACCCCCCTGAACCTGACCGCCGAGGGCCCCGCAGGGGGTTTCCAGGCACTGGGGATGGCCGGCAAGAAATTTGCCGTGTTCTCGCTGCTGAACAAGCAGGTGCTTTTGCTGAGCACTTCGGAGCTCAAAGAAATGCCCCTCAAAGCCATGTTCGGCGCGAAGTGGTGCGAACAGCACTACACCGAGTTTCACGAAAAGAAAGAAGAGTTTGTGTTCAACCACAAACGCATGGCCAGCGACATCCTCTCCGCCTGTCAGGCGGCCGGCTCTTACACGGGCTCGACAGAGCGCCGTGCAGGGGTCTGGAAAATGGCAGACGGCAGCCTTGTGGTCAATGGCCATGAGCTGTGGAAGGCGGACGGTACTGTGATGGAGCACGGCATCATCAATGGCCGGGTATACCCAGTCAGCGGTGATGTGGGCTTTGGTCCACAAACCCCGCCCGCCCAAGAGGATGAAGTGGCTCAGGTGTTGGCCAGCTTCAAAGCGCTGCACTGGGTAAACCCTTTAAGCGGCGAGTTGTTGCTGGGCTTTTTTGGCACTGCGATAACGGCGGCGGCCCTGCGCCGTCGCCCGCATGTGTTGATGACCGGCCCTCGTGGCTGTGGCAAGTCCTCCGTGCTTGAACAAGTGCGGTGGCTACTCGGCGACCTTGCGTTCGCGTGTACTGGCCGGCAAACCTTTGCAGGCCTGTTTCAGAGCGTGGGTGGAACCGCCAAAACAGTCATGTGCGATGAGTTCGAAGCCGACCCCAACAGCAAGTCATGCAAGGACATCCTCGAGGTGGCCCGCATGTCGTACAGCTTGGGTGAAGGTGACGAGGGCATCGTGCGCGGCTCCAACACGGGCAACTCGGTCAGCTATCGGTTTTTTTCGCCATTCATCGCTGCGGGCATCAGCCCCGGCAAGATGGAGCCGGCGGATGTGAGCCGCTGGTTGGTGCTGGAGTCGAGTGGGAAACCCAACGGCGCCCGCATGACCGAGGAGCAAGCCCGCGAGTTGGGGCCTAAGCTGGCCCGTCTTTTCATCAATCGCTGGAGTGTGTTCCAGGCATCCGAGGAAATGGTGCGCCAGCGCATCATGAACGTCGGGGGTGACGACCGTCTGGCTGACACCATCGGCACCTTGTTGGCCAGTTACTGGGCATTTGTGTCTGCCACTCCGGCAACGGAGCAGGATGCCGATGCAATGATTGGCAAGTTCAGGTTGATTTCCCAGCGGGAGTCGTCCTTCAATGCGGTGGAGCCGCGGCCTGCGTCTGCAGAGCCACCATAGCCTTGAAGGCTGGCAGCCCGGCTGGTGTGGTGAGCCACCAAGACGGCTGCACCGGTATCGTGCGCAATCTGCTTGAAGACCGACATCAGCGCGGACATCGGGGAGGATTGGTTTTCGTCTGCCAGGTGCAGCTGACGCAGGGGGTCCGCAATCAACAGTCGAACACCTTCACACAAGCGCCCCAGAGCCAGGGCTGTCTCGGACGGTTGCAAATCGTCTGTGAGCAAATTCACCCGCTTTGCTCCAGCAAGGGGAAACATCAACAGGTTGGCCCGCAGCAGGTCACGAAATTCAAGCCAGCTCATGCCTTCGGGCAGGACTTCACGCTGCTTGAGTGAATGCACGATGTGGTGCACCCGCTGCCACAGCACAACCAGGGGCTCCTCTGCAGCCAACAAAACAACTTTTTGGGGGGCGGTGGTCAGGGCGTCACAGGACTTGGGGCCAAAGAGGTGGTCGCGCTGGAGAAGCCCAGTTGCCGACAGGATGGCTATTTCGAGCTCAAGCATCGTCTTGCCCATGCCACCAGGGCCGATGAGCTTGCCCACAATGCCTGCGGGCAAGTCAGGCAGAACATAGTCCAGTTCAGGGGGCGGGTTTGCCAGTATGTACTCGATGTCGACCGGGAGACCAAAGAAGCTGGAAAACGAATCAGACATGACGTACTCCCTGCTCTGCATGACGAGCCAGCCAGGCGTCCACATCGCTGGCACGCCAGCGAAGCAAACGGGTGCCCGGCAACTGCAGCCTGGGCGGCACCGCATCGGGATTGCGGCGAATGTCTTTGCGGATGGTCTCAGGGCTGCGCTCCAGAATGGCCGCGAGCTCGTCGAGGGTGAGAAGTTGGAGGTTTTGCACAGGTGCTTTCGCGTCGGAAAGTGAGAGCACGACTGCGACCGACAACGCCCTTTCGTGCCCGTCATCGGTCGGTAGTGACCATGACGGGACATATAGAGCGAACGGTTTATACGGAGGGAAAAAAAAGAAAGGGCGAGCACAAAGGCTCGCCCGGAATGGTGAATTGGAGTGTCCTCAGGCGACGACGTGGGCCGCCAAATCGTTGCTCTCTGCCATCAGCAGCCTGTGGAGCTTGGCCTCCATCGCTTGCCCTTCATGCCCATCGTGGACGATGGCAGCACGCTGCAGCCAGTGCACGATGTCAGGCAGCTGCCGGGCACCGAAGATGTCCACGCCGGTGATGTCCGCGTACATCATGACCATGGCTCGCTTGGCTGGGACTGGCAGCTTGTGCGCATTGCGCGGCAGGGAGGGCCGAACATTCGGGTCGGACAGCATGCGCTGGAACGCGCGCTCGACCACCATGTCCTCATCCACGGCCGGCCAGGCGAAGTCGCTCAGTGAGATGCTCCCCGATACGAGCTTGACCACGACCGTGGGGACGCCGAGGTAGTTCGCGCAGGAGCGAGCAAATTCATTGCTGATGTGGGAGACCTTGCGGATGCCGTTGCGCAGCTGGTTGATGTAGCCGTAGGTCACCCCCAGAGCAGAGGCCATCTCGTTCAACAACTGACCGCGCAACTGGGCTTCGTCCATCAGCCAGCCCAACAGGGGGCCGCCAGCATCCCTGCGGGCCTTGGTACTGTCGATGGGAGCCAAGACCACCCTTGGACAACCGTTGCGTCGCGTGGTGGTGTTCAGCCGCACCAGTCGCATCCACCTGCGCGTACTGGCCACACTGGACGGTCTGGTCAAGGACAGCGCGGCGGTGGGACTGATGGAAGGCCGGCGTCAGCTCAAGCTGGTCGAGACCGGCTGCTACGAGGTGCATCAGAGCGTGGAGGTCAAGCTGCGCGATGGTCGCAGCCAGCTGCAGGACCGGCTCGCTGGCTACGTCATCGTGCAGGAGCTCCCCAATTGGCTCCCCCGGGTCAGGCTCGACGGTCGTGGTGATTGGTCCATGCGCGGGTGGTTTGATGACAACTACCTGCCCTACCGCAGACCAGCGGCCATGGCGCCGTGGCCGCGACCGAAGTCGCCTTTGTTGCAGCCGCACCGCGGGCACAACTGAAAAAACACACTGCCATGTGCGGCGCTGTCGCCCGGTGCCTATACGTCATGCGGAATCAACCGCATCAAGGACATTCATGCACACGATACACAGCAACATTCTGGACATCCAAAAGACCGGCTACGGCGCGCAATACACCGTGGGGCGGCTCATGTCACCCGACGAAGTTGACGAGGCCTCCGAAGGCTATGACCACCAGACCCGCCAACGCGTCAGAGGTCACTGGTTTCTTTGCGGCGATTGCAGCCAAGAAATGTTTGACGGTATTGCACGGCATGGTGAGGCAGCGCTTCGCTACTCGCTGGGGGTTTCCCAGCGCGGAGACGACATCAAGTTCCTGGTCGTCAACCATCAGCTGGGGAACGCTCAGCACCGCTTCTTGGTGCCGATGTGGGACCCCAGGGTGCCCAACCTGGTGGAAGCCTTGAGCCAAGGACAGACTTCCATCTCATTGGCGCGCAAGGGCGATACGCAGGCCGTGGTCTTGTCCCTCACCGCGGATGCTCCGTATGCCCTGGAGCTGCGAAAGCACCTGGACATGTTTATGCCCGACCCTCAGCGCTTGCAAGCGCTATTGCGAGCGATGCCGGAATGGATGGAGACAGCGGCCGAACCTGAGCAGTTTCCCAACCTGATAGAGGGTCTGGCCATCACCGACGTCAGTGTCTCCATCGTGTTCGACGCCATGCTTCCCAACCTCAGCCAATTGTTGGCAAAAAAACTTGGGGCCAATGGGGCCACCCTGCACTGAAAAACGCCAGCCAGTTGCTACACGTCTGTGAGAAGCATCGAAATCGTTCGCTGCGCTCACAGAATAAGGACACAAGCTATGATGGTCTACGGTAATTTGGCTACTCAACCACTGAAAAAAATCTCAAAATCGACTAATAAGGCTTACTTCGAATTTCGCATTGCGGAGTCGCAGCGCGGACAGGACTCCCAGCCCACCTGGTACACCTGCCGCGTGATGAAAGAGACCATGCCGGAGCTCACCAAAGGCGACTTTGTCAAAGTGACCGGCAAGCTGAAAGCAGATTTCTACCTGTCACGCGAGGGCAAACCCACGGGTACGCTGCTCATCATTGCTTTCGAGGCGGCCAAGATAGCAAAGCCGCAGACTCTTTCTGTCGCCGAAGAAGGGTAACGGCGGTAACGGGGTAACAAAGGTGCTACGACCTCCCCCATGACGCAAGGTAACAACCAGCATCAATGATTTCAGCCCCCACAGCCATGCTCAAGGCGTTGACTTAAAGTGCTGACGTCTGCCAACTCGGCACCTGATTCGCCCTCTGAGCCTTTCCGGTTCAGAGGGCTTTTTCCTACCGAAAATTTCTCCAGTACCTGAGAAGCTTGGCGGTTCGACGGCCTGCGCCCCGACCTCAGGCTTCCTGCGCGGACTCGGGGGCCGACGCGGCACGAAACTCGTCGTCGTGCGACACGCGGACTACGCCGAGCTTGAGTCCGAGCACACCAAAGACCCGGTTCATTGTCTGGACCGTTCCCTCGCTTTTCTCGCGCTCAATGTCTTGCAGCGTGCGAAACGATATTCCGGCCAACTGAGCCAGTTCTGCAGTGGTGAGATGCATCGTCTTCTTCAGATGGCGCACGGCCTGTGCCAGGCTCCATTGCGGATTCGCCAGCACATCGTTGATGGCCTTCTTGCGCAGTTCCAGCTGCTGAGGCAGGGTCAAGATTTCGTATCGCTTGTCCATGTCGGCGTCCAGTTCAGTTCAGCGCGGTCAATCGCTGGGCTTGCGCCTCGATTACGAGCCTGAGGTGAGCGTGCACCGCCGGTTCCAGGCCGAAGTCAGTGCCGTGCGCTGCAATCTTTTTCAGAGGCTCAGCCATCGAGCGCAAGCCTTCAACCAATGCCGGTCGGCACACCTCGCGCAACGCTTTTTTCTGCGCGGACGGCATCCGCTTCTCATCTCTCAGGGTCTGCGCCATCTCACACACCGTGTCGATGACCCTGTTCCAGTCCGGAGCGCCGCTGTCATTGCCCTCCCATCGGATGCGACGGGCGATTCCATCAGGGTGGAGGTACATCGGCGCAAAGTCGTAGAGAGGTGTCAGGCGGATACCGCCACTGAAGTCGCGCTGGACTGCGGTGTTTCGTGCGTGGTTGTCTTTATTCCCCAGAGCCAGGTTGGCCACATCCCGCTTGATGTACTCAAGCACTTCTGCAAGGGGGTGGGTGCATTGCCGCAGCAGCTGCCGGCACACTTCGTCGTGGCTGGGCACCGCATCGAAGCCAGGGTTGCCCGTCAACGTCGCGATACTCTCTTGCCCCAGGCGCAGAACACCCCCGCCCGTCACTTGGCGGTCGAACCGGGGAATGAAAAGCGCTCGCTTGAGCAGTACGAGGTCTGCATGCACGCGAAGCCCCAGCATTCGAGCCAACGCCATATAAGGGGCTTCATGCCGCAGGATGGACGCAAGAGCCTCGTTGCTGCCTCGTCCGAACTTGACGATGTAGTGCTCCCGCGCCCGCGCATCAGGAAGCGTGTGGTCCAGGTACAGCAGCCCATCCTCTGCTCTCGTGAGCAAAATCTTGGGCCACTCGCCCTGTACCCCAGAAGAGCCCGCCACGAACAGGCCGTGCGAAGCCAGGTACTCAGCGAAGTTGTCTCCCCGTTCGGCCACCTCATCGTCCGTGAAGCCCCGTAGCGGACCAGCATTCGCGGCTAGCCAGCTCGCGGCCTCCTTCACGCGCAGGTTTCCTACCGAGTTGCCCGCACCCGCGAGCAGCAGCCGCCAGTCCACGCTTTCCCCTGCCGTTGCAGATAGCCCCAGTCTGCGCAGAAGCTCTTCTCGCCCAAAGCCCTGCGGCAACATATCGATAAGGAAAACGGGCCAGTGCGGATGCTCGAACGCTTGGAGTCCCACTGGGAAGCGACAGGCAAAGGCATGAGCGTCTCGCGCTCCGCCGTGCTCGATGGCCCACTCCACCGAGTAGCCGGTATACGTCTTGCTGCGCCAGCCTTGTGCTTCAGGGCCCAGCAGGCTTACGCTGCCCACGTCGCACCAAGCGCCGTTGGCGAACAGTTGGAGGGTGCAGCTCGCATTCATTTGCACAGAATTTTATCACTATTAAAGCCGAAAGGCTTTCTATATGTGATAGATAACTGTGCAAGTAATCCAGAGTACTGTTGTGGCTTACAACCTACTTCATCAACAACTTAGGCCACCGCCTGGGCCTTCCGGGAAGGCCTTTTTTCTATTGCAGTTGGATTGACCTCTGAGGTTCACTAGGCGCGGTAAACTACCCGGAGCGCCTTCTCGGTCATACGAGAAGTCATACGACGAAGAAGCTGCGTAGTTTTGTAAGTCGTTGATTTTATTGAAAATTCTCTTCGGACTGGACGAATCCCGCCCTCTCCGCCAAACATGAACCCAAGTATATGATTTACTTGGGTTTTTTATTTCCGCAATCCAAGCCCGCACAACTGAGCGCGAGAATATGGAAGCTAGTGAGCTGCCCATCACTCGCCTGGATTTGGACGCGCACGTCGCATGCGTGTTCTTACGGAAAGTCGCTGCTGACAGCTCCAGACCGGCGCATTGCATGTGACGCATGCGTGGAGGACTGAGCTGCGCTACCTTCGCAGCGCTAACAGCAGCGCAGCGTCACCATCTTCCTGTACCAGCGCCAGTGTCATGCCGGAAACTGTGCCATCCATCGCCGGTCGCGGGCTGGCGATGCCCGCGAACTTCCGCGCTAGGTCTTGGCAGGTCTCTATGAGCGTAGTATCGAATAACGTGGCATGGCTGTTCTCTTGCAGCATGCCGCTGTAGGTACAGCCCGTGGTGCTGGAGCCGGAAAGGCGGCCGCTAGCGTCCACACTCCAGTGCAATACGACTGCACCTTCGCCCAACGTTGCGGACCAGGAGCCTCCAATATCCGCAAGGCGTGGCGGCTGATCGAGCGGGTCCACACGTGTAAATGCCAATGTACCTGCCTCAAATGTCATTGAGGCGCTGCCGGTGGTCAGCGCGGCGGTGCCCTGCCAGGCCACCGTCGAGGGCATCTGGCCTTCGCCGAGAACATGGCGCCAGCCCCTGAGTTCCACTTCATGGGCACCTGTCGCCTGCATTTGCAACCGCAGCAGGGCTTGGCCATCCGCTGTGATCGCCCAAACGGCAGCCGTGCCATCGGTCGCGGAAGGTAGCACCAGCAGCGTGTGCGCCGAGGTAGCGCCTGCGGGCGCGGTCCAGCGGCCCTGCAGGCTGGAGGTTTTCAGTGGCGCAGGCGGAGCTTCTTCTGCAGGCGCATCACGCTCTATGGCAGAGCCTCCGCCGCAACCCCACAGACTCCATCCCAACAAAACGGCGACAACCCAGCGAGCGCTGTGGAGGCGGGGAACATCAATGGGCATCGGGTATTGGTGCATGAAAATTGTTCGGACAAGCGGCGGGAGTCGGAGCGGGATCAGACGTTGCGGGCGCATCAGAACCACAGAAGCATGTGCTCTGTATCCGGTGCATAGCCCACCAGGGACAGCGGAAGCCGCCCTGCAGCGCCTTGATGCGTGATCACTCCGTTGAGCTGTCCGTCGGCGTCGAATTCGCCCCCGTCGGTGATCTGGAAATCCAGCCGCAGCCGGTCACCCTCGATCACCATCCGGCCGCCGAACGCGGCGCTGGCAAGGTGGGTCCACACACCGTCATGGTTTTGAGCCCAGTAGCCGTTGACTGGCTGTGCCGCATCCAGATAGAGGCTGAATCGATGAGTCCCTCCCGTCGCATCCATCTGCAGGCTGAAGGCGAGCATCCCGAGTGGCAGTTCCATAAGCCCAGGCAGGCCGGGTGGCGAATCGAGCTGGCGGAGTCCGGTAATCTGCGAGGCAGTGTCGACGGAACGCCCCTCGCCCGCAACCAAAGTCACGTAAGTACGTGGTGCGTCCCCAGGTGCGGAGCCGCCGTATGGCGACTGCGCAAAGGGGGCCGAGGCAACCTCCTTCTGGCGGCTATCGAGAATGCCATCGCCATTGCCGTCGCCCGGCAAGGCAGGGACACCTCCTGGGCCGGGTAGACCCGGCACCCCGCTCTCTTGTGCAGCCGTAATGCCGTCAGCATCGTCCTGGCTGCGGAACGTATAGCGCGCACTGACGGGCGCGGGGCTGCGGCCATCGCTCAGCCGGATTTCAATGGCCGCTTCACCTGGCGAATCTGCCGTGAAGGTCAACCCTGCCAGCAGCTTGTTCATCGCCAGCGCAGGTCCTTGCAGGACCCAGGCGTTTTGGGTCCATATGGCATCAATGCCAGTGGCGGATGCCGACTCCAGACCGCCAATGTGACCATTGACGGGAGTGAGAACAAGGATGAGCGGCTCATGAGGAGCATCGGGATCCACGACCCGCCAATCAGCCAACGCAGCCGCTATTCCTACTTCCACTTCCTGTATTTCACCAGGCAGGTCCAGCAGCAATGGTGCTTGGTTGGGTGGTACAACGGGCGGCTGTTCTTGCGCTGCTTCTACCCGGGCGGTGGTTGCCGACAGCACCTTCTCGGGGTATCCGGCTCCATCGGAGTAGCTCACGCACAGGCTGATTGCAAAGCCCACGTCGTCCTGGGCCAGCGTGTAGGTGTTGGCGGTGGCTCCGGCAATGGCCAAGCCATCGCGCAGCCACTGGTAGTTGAACGCACCCAGGCCGTCGGCATCCGCGAGGGTCGAGGTATCTGCCGTCAAGGTTTGGCCCTGCATGGCTGTGCCGGTGATGACAAGCAAGCCTGTCGGCGGATTGTTCGCTGGCGGTGGCAGGACGGCGCCTGTCGATGCCGAGGCCACCGTTTCCTGGGTACCCCTGCCATCGGAGTAGCTCACGCGCAGGCTGATCGCAAAGCCCACGTCGTCCTGGGCCAGCGTGTAGGTGTTGGCGGTGGCTCCGGCAATGGCCAAGCCATCGCGCAGCCACTGGTAGTTGAACGCACCCAGGCCGTCGGCATCCGCGAGGGTCGAGGTATCCGCCGCCAAGGTTTGGCCCTGCATGGCAGTGCCGGTGATTGTGATGGCACCAGTAGGCGGCTGGTTGGCGGGCGCAATGCTGACCGTGGTCCGGCCTGCGGCAGACAGTGCTCCGCCGCGGCCCTGGGCGTCGGCGGTATTGCCGTCGTTGAATGTCCACTCGATATCGACAGAGACGGGCGGATTGCCGCCGGTGTTGCGGTAGGTCAGCGATTGCAGCGCTTCATTGACGCGGCTCTGCGTGGCGCTGGCATTGAGCGTGAGTGTGAAGCTGCCATGGGCCTGGACATAACTGCCAATGTCCGTGCCGTGCAGCTTGGCCCGGCCGTTGCTCAAGCTCAGGTTGCCGCTGGCGCCGAATTCATCCTCCGCGACGGCCCCCCCCACCCGCGCCAAGGTGATGCTGGCGCCGCTGTAATGGCCTTGGGCGGCCAGCTCTGGATCAAATATGGCGGCATCGGCATCCAGTACCACGGGGGTACCGGTTTGATCGTAGCTGGCGGCGCTGCCGGCCAGCGTGTCCACCGGGGAGGCCGAGGGATTGAAGGTGGCATCCAATGTGCCATTGGGGTTGACGCGAATCAGACTGAATTGGGTCGTTCCGCCGTGGCTGCTGTACCCAGCCACCACAATTTTGCCGTCGGGCTGCAGGACAGCGCTGTAGCCCAGGTCCGCATCGTTGCCCACTCTCGCCAACAATTGGCCAGGAACCGGACCATTGGCGTTGAAACTGGTGTCCGGACTGCCATTGGGATTTAAACGCATCAGGGCGAAATCCAGGCTGTTGCTGCCATTGCGAGCCATCCCCGCCATGACGATCTTGCCGTCGGGCTGGAGAATCAGGCTGTGACTTTCCGCCTCACCGCCGCCAACGTAGAAGTACTGCTTGCCGCCAGCGCCGAAGCTGGCGTCCATGGAGCCATCGGCATTCAGGCGAGCAATGCCGAATTCGCCACCGCTGAGACCAGAGACAACGATTTTTCCATCGGCTTGCACCGCCACATTCCAGGCATCGTCGGACGTGCCGCCAAAGCTCACTTGCTGCTTGCCCGCGCCGTTGAAACTGGAGTCCAGGCTGCCGTCGGGATTCAAGCGGATGATGCCGAAATTCCATATGGCGCCGTTTACGGTTTGGGCAGTGCCCACCATGATGATTTTTCCATCCGGCTGCAGCGTTACTCCCAAGCCCAGATCACGGTAGCTGCCTACGGGCACCACTACGGTGCCGTCGGTGCCGAAGCTGGTGTCCAGCGAGCCATCGGCATTGAGGCGCGCCAGACTGAAGTCATAGTTGCCGTTGCGTACGCTGGTGCCTGCGGCCAGTATTTTTCCGTCAGGCTGAATGGCAACGGCATGACCGCCATCCTCGCCATTGCCGATATTGATGTAATGGGTGCCGGTGCCGTTGAAATCCGTGTCCACCGTCCCGTCAGCGCCGAGCCGCATGAGAAAGTACGTGCCGTCGGATTTGCCGCCGTTCGTATTGCCGATCAACACCATCTTGCCGTCTGGCTGAAGGCCCATGCCATAGATGCCGTTGCTCTTGCCGGCATCGGAGGGCAAGAGCAGTTTTCCATCTGCTGAAAAACTGCTATCCAAGGTGCCATCCGTATTCAGGCGAATCAGGCTAATGTAGTTCTGCGTACCGATATAGCTGTATCCCGCCAGTACGAGCTTGCCGTCGGGCAACAACGCAAGGCTGCGGCCATAATCCATGCTGCCGCTGATCGAAACAATCAGTTTCCCTGTGCCCGTCGGCGGCGCAAAACTGGGAGCCTGGTTGACGGGCTCAGTCACGGAGGTCAAGGCATAGATGCCTGTGCTCGCCTGCATGCTCTGAGGATTGCTGACAGTGAGCTGGATGTAAGCTTGGCCAGTGGCATGAGCGGTGAAGCTGGCCTGCGCCAGCAAGGCATTGATCTGTTCCGCCGTGCCGGTGAGCTCGAAGCTGCCATCGCTTTGGGCCGCCATGCCAGGCACTTGCAAGGTGCCGCCAATAACGCCTGGCACATTAGCGTCGGCGTCCTGCACCTTCAATGTCACAGTCAAAGGGAAACCAGTGACGTCGGACACCGTCAGGTCGGCCAGATCCTTAGCCAAGCCTGTGTGCACCCATTGGGGTTGAGCGGGAATACCGTGGAATACAGGAGGACTGGACATAGTGCGTGAGGAGGATTGCGGGTAGAGCCCCTGTGAACAAAGACCGTCAATCCTCTGGCGGCCGAGGGGTTTTGGGCATACCGCAATTGCGGTATGCGATGCTTCTGCAGACTCAGAAACAGGCCTGTGCCACCATCCACTGAATTGGTTATTCGCATGTCCTTCACCACGTCAGAAGAACGAACCCTTCAGACTATTGCAGGTCGTTTCTATGAAGGCATCCTGGAGCCCGAAGAATGGTTCGGCGCCCTGGATGACTTCCGACGGGCCATGCAGGGGGCGCTGTTCTACAACGTGGTGTTCGACAAGTTCTCTGGGCAGGTAGCGGGCAGTCTGCAAAATGACGACAGCACGGTCGAACAGATGCGCGAATACGAGCGACACCATGTGCACCAAGACGAATGCGTGCCCCTGGTTATGCGCCTGCCCGTAGGGCAGCCGATGTTCGGCTACCAGCACTTCTCACCGCGTGAGCTCTCGCGCAGTTTCATCCACGGCGAATGGTTGCCATCGCTGGGCTACAGGCATACCTTCTGCGTCCCCATCCATGAGTCAGGCTCCACACGGGAGCTGCTCAGCATCGTGCGCCCGGCAGACCATGTCGACTTTGCACAGCCAGAGAACATGCTGGTGCAGCGTCTACTGCCCGACTTGCTGCGTGCCGCCCGGCTGCGCGCCCGTGCCCGCGGCCTGGTGCATCAGGCAGGCTGGAGCGTTGCCGCGCTGGACGCCCTCCCCCAGGCCGTGGTGATACTGGATGCTCAGGCCAGGGTTCATTACCTCAATACGGCGGCCGAACGATTCCTGAAGGACACGCCGGGCCTAAGCCTGCGCCAAAACCGGTTGGGCGCAGAGGATGCCCGCCAGCAACAGGCCCTGCGTGCCGGCATAGCCGGGGCTTGCGGCCTGGATATGCCTTCTCGCGGCACCAGCCTGCAGGTCGGAGGACTGGCGGCGCCAGCAGTGTTCATCCATATCTTGCCGCTTCATGCACAGCACCCACTGACGGGACTGAGCGGACAGCGCCCCCTTGCGCTGCTGCTGTGGGGCGGGCCTCATGCGTTACCGCCAGTGACTCAGATCGGGATGGCCTTAGGACTGACGGAGACTGAGGCGCGCCTCGCGCTGGTGCTGGCCTCGGGCAAGTCGCTCAAGCATTTCGCCCAGGAACAGGGCTGCAGCTGGCATACGGCACGTACCCACGTCAAGAATGCGCTGGCCAAGACGGGCTGCCGCCGCCAGACTGATCTGGTGCTGCTGGTACGCGCGCTGAATGCCTGACGCGTTCAGGAGGGCGAGACACCCGTGGTGCCACGCAGAAAGCTATCAAAACAATAGCTTCCAGCGCTTTCTGCACAAGCGCCAAGGCCGTATTTCACTAATATATCTCCACCCCATCCCGTCCCACGCGCCACGGGTACGGCGGGTGCCTGCTGCTAGCGTGGACATTGGTCCTATCGAATGTCCGCGGGTGGCTCTATGTGTAGAGAGGAACATCTAAGCAGAATTTGCTCCTGATCAATCTTGCGCATCGAAGGTTGGCGCATTTCCAAGGAGACAAAAATGCAAATCCCTCACGGCGCTTCGCGCCGCCGCTTTGCCGTTGCTGCCATGCTCGCCGGTGCCCTCTGCTCCCCCTGGGCGGTGCAGGCACAACAAGAAGCCCCCAAGCGCGGCGGAACCCTGGTTGTCGGCTGGACGCAGACCCCCCGCCACCTCAACGGGGCCGTGCAGTCCGGCGTGGCCACCGCCCTGCCTTCGACGCAGTTGTTCGCCAGTCCGCTGCGCTTCGACGACAAATGGAATCCGCAGCCCTACCTGGCCGAGAAATGGTCCCTGGCAGAAGACGGCAAGTCCCTGACGCTGCACCTGCGCAAGGACGCCGTGTTCCACGACGGCAAGCCCATCACCTCGGCCGACGTCGCCTTCTCGATCATGGCCATCAAGGCCAACCACCCATTCACCACCATGATGGGTCCCGTGGAAAAGGTCGAAACGCCCGACGCCCACACCGCCATCATCCGCATGGCCACGCCGCATCCGGCCATCCTGCTGGCCCTGTCGCCGGCGCTGTGCCCCATCCTGCCCAAACACATTTACGGTGACGGCCAGGACCTGCGCAACCACCCGCGCAACGTGACCGATGTGGTGGGCTCCGGTCCGTTCAAATTCGTCGATTTCAAGCCTGGCCAGCGCATCACGCTGGAGCGCTTCGACAAGTTCTTCCTGCCGGGCAAGCCCTACCTGGACAAGGTCATCATCGACATCACGCCCGACTCGTCCAGCCTGATGCTGGGCTTCGAGCGCGGCAGCATCCAGATGCTGCCCATGGTGTCGATCTCGACCGACCTGCGGCGTCTCTCCACCAACCCGGCGGTCAACCTCTCGCCCAAGGGCTATGAGGCCGTGGGCGCGCTGAACTGGCTGGCATTCAACCTCACGCGCAAGCCCTTCTCGGACGTGCGGGTGCGCCAGGCGATTGCCTCGGTGATCGACAAGAAGTTCGTCACCAAGGCGCTGATGGGAGGCTTTGCCAAGCCGGCCGACGGCCCCATCATCGCCAGCAGCCCGTTCGCGGTCGATGACCTGGTGCGCTACCCCACCGACCTCAAGAAGGCCGGCGAACTGCTGGATGCCGCAGGCTACAAGGTGGGTGCGAACGGCGAGCGCTTCCGCATGACCATCGACTACACGCCGGGCAACGATGACCAGCAGAAGACGGTGGCGGAGTACATCCGTGCGCAGCTCAAGAAGATCGGCGTTGTCGCCGAGACGCGTGCCTCGGCCGACTTCCCGGCCTGGGCCAAGCGCGTGGCCACCAAGGACTTCGACGTCACCATGGACGCCGTGTTCAACTGGGGCGACCCCATCATCGGCGTGCACCGCACCTATCTGTCGACCAACATCAAGCCGACGGTCTGGACCAACACCCAGTCCTACGCCAACCCGAAGGTGGACGAGCTGCTGAACACCGCGGGCACGGTACTCGACCCCGTCAAGCGCAAGGCCTACTACGCGACCTTCCAGAAGATCGTGACGGAAGACCTGCCCATCATCTTCATCAACGAGGTGCCCTACCACACGGCCGCGCAGAAGAAGGTGGTCAATGTGCCCGCGACGATCTGGGGGCCCTTTGCACCGTACGACGAGGTCTCCCTCAAGTAAGCAGGGGCCCAGACCATGCGCGCACTCTCCCACGCGTTCACCCGCCTGTACCAGGGCGCCGCCCTGGTGCTCGCGGTGGTGGTACTCAACTTCGTGCTCCTGCATGCCGCCCCCGGCGATCTGGTGGAAACCATCGCCGGCGCCAGCGGGGGCATGAGCGAGGAACTCAAGGCCGAACTGCGCACGCAGTACGGCCTGGACAAGCCCCTGCACACGCAATTGGGCATCTACCTCAGCAAGGTGGTTCAGGGCGACCTGGGGCACTCGCACTTCTTCAACCTGCCGGTGTCCACCATGATCGGTGAACGGGTGCCCGCCACGCTGCTGCTGGTGGTGACTGCCGTGCTGGCGGCGTTTGTCTTTGGCACCCTGCTCGGCGTGCTCTCGTCGCGCAAGCCCAATGGGCTGTTGTCGCAGTTCATCAACACGGTGTCGCTGGTGGGCTTTGCGGCGCCCGTGTTCTGGACGGGCATCATGCTGGTGCTGCTGTTCTCCTCGGTGCTGCCGCTGTTCCCGGTCTCGGGCATGCGCGACATCGACTCGGCCGGTGCGACCGGGCTGGCCGATGCCCTGAGCGTGCTCCACCACCTGGTGCTGCCGGCCCTGACCCTGGGGCTGATCTACCTGGCGCAGTACAGCCGGCTGGCGCGCGCATCCATGCTCGATGTGCTGGGCTCGGACTACATCCGGACGGCGCGCGCCAAGGGCTTGTCGCAGCGGGTCGTTATGTACAAGCACGCTCTGCGCAACGCCATCCTGCCGGTGATCACCATCCTGGGGCTGCAGTTCGGCAACGTGATGGCAGGCGCCATCCTCGTCGAGACGGTCTTCAACTGGCCGGGCCTGGGACGCCTGGCGTTCGAGTCGGTGCTGCGGCGCGACTTCCCCACCATCCTGGGCGTGCTCTTGTTCTCCTCCATGGTGGTGGTCGTCATGAACCTGCTGACGGACTACTGCTACCGCCTCATCGACCCAAGGATCAAGACATCATGAAACCCGACCAAGTCATTGTGGTGGAGCACCCGTGGCGCGAGGCGGTGCGCATGTTCATGCGCAACCCGTCGGCCATCGGCGGCATGGTCCTGCTCGTGGCCATCCTGGCGCTGTCCCTCATCGGCCCGCTGCTCCTGCCGGTGGACCCGTTCGAAATCACGGCCGCGCCGCTGACGCCGCCATTGAGCCCCGAAGCCTGGCTGGGCACCGACTACCTCGGGCGTGACGTGCTGGCCACGCTGATCCACGGCGGCCGCACGACCCTGCTGGTGGGTGTCGTGGCCGCCTTGCTGTCCGTGAGCATCGGCATCACCCTGGGCGCCCTGGCGGGCTATTACGGCGGCCGCATCGACAGCATTCTGATGCGCGTCACCGAGTTCTTCCAGGTGCTGCCGGCGCTCCTGTTTGCGATGGTGGTGGTGACTCTGTTCTCCCCCAGCCTGCTGACCGTCACGCTGGCCATCGGCGTCGTGAGCTGGACCGGCACGGCCCGCCTCACGCGCGCCGAGTTCCTGAAAGCGCGCGGGCTGGAATACGTGCGCGCCGAGCGTGCCATCGGAGCGCGTGACTCGCGCATCATCTGGAAAGTCATTCTGCCCAACGCCTTCCCTCCCCTGGTGGTGTCGGCCACGCTGGCGGTGGGTGCCGCCATCCTGTTCGAGGCGGGCCTGTCCTTCCTGGGCCTGGGTGACCCGAACCAGATGAGCTGGGGCCTGATGATCGGCTCGAGCCGCCAGTACTTCCTCTCGAGCTGGTGGGCCGTGGCCATTCCCGGTTCGGCCATCTTCATCACCGTACTGGCCGTCAGCCTGATCGGCGACGGCCTGAACGACGCACTCAACCCCAAACTGCGGGAGCGCTGATGACCCAAGACAACTTGCTGCAGGTGCAGAACCTGCAGGTCGAATTCAAGACCCGGCGCGGCACCGCGCTGGTGCTCAATGGCGTCGATTTCGAGGTCAACCGCGGCGAAACGCTGTGTGTGGTCGGCGAATCGGGCTGTGGCAAGAGCATGACGGCATTGGCCCTGCTGGGGCTGATTCCCTCGCCTCCCGGCCGGGTGCGCGACGGCCGCGTGCTCTTCCAGGGCGAGGACCTGCTCAAGGCCAGCGAAGCGCGCATGCGCGAGGTGCGCGGCAACCGCATCTCGATGATCTTCCAGGAGCCCATGACCTCGCTCAACCCGGTCTACACCGTGGGCGACCAGATCGGCGAATCGCTGCGCCTGCATGCCGGCCTGGACGCACGCCAGGCACGCCTGCGCGCCATCGAGATGCTGCGCCAGGTCGGCATCCCGGCGCCGGAGCGGCGCGTCGACGAGTATCCGCACCAGATGTCGGGCGGCATGCGCCAGCGCGTGATGATCGCCATGGCCATCGCCTGCGAGCCGGACATCCTGATCGCCGACGAACCCACCACCGCGCTGGACGTGACCGTCCAGGCCCAGATCTTCGATCTGCTGCGCCAACTGCAGCGGGACAAGGGGACGGCCATCATCATGATCACCCACGACATGGGTGCCGTGGCCGAGATGGCCGACCGGGTGATGGTGATGTATGCAGGCCGGGTGATCGAGCAGGGCAGCACCGAGCAGGTGCTCTCGCGCCCGTCGCACCCCTACACCCGGGGCCTGATCGAATGCCTGCCCGAGCTGGGCAGCAGCCGCCTGGCCGAGCGCGTCGAGCTCACCGAAATCCCCGGTGTGGTTCCCTCGCTCTGGGAGATCGGCCGCGGCTGCGCGTTCCGTGAGCGCTGCCCCCAGGCCCTGGCGCGCTGCGCCCACGACCTGCCCCCCATGTTTGGTACCGATGCCGGCCACACCGCCGCGTGTTGGCTCGAAGCCCCCCCGTTGAGGAAAATCGCATGAACACCGCACCATCCCCCCTGCTGTCGGTCCGCGACCTCCAGGTGCACTTCCCGATCGCCGGCAGCGGCTGGCGCCGCTCGACGGAAGTCGTGAGGGCCGTCGATGGCGTCTCCTTTGACATCGCGCGGGGTACCACCCTGGCCGTGGTGGGCGAGTCCGGTTCGGGCAAGACCACCACGGCGCTGTCGGTCATGCGTCTGGCCCCCATCACCTCCGGGCAGGTTCGCCTGGGGGACACCCAGCTCGACGAAATCGAGGGCGAAGCGCTGCGCGATGCGCGCAAACGGGTACAGATCATTTTCCAGGACCCGTTTTCTTCGCTCAACCCGCGCCAGCGCGTCGGCGAAGCCGTGCGTGCGCCGCTGGACCTGATGAAGGTGGGCACGCCGGAGCAGCGGCGGGCACGCGTCGACGAGTTGTTCGCGCAGGTCGGATTGCGCCCTGAGCAGCAGCACCTGTTTCCCCACCAGTTCTCGGGCGGGCAGCGCCAGCGCATCAACATCGCCCGCGCACTCGCCACCCACCCCGAGCTGGTGGTCTGCGACGAGCCGGTGTCGGCACTGGACGTGGCCATCCGGGCCCAGATTCTCAATCTGCTGGTACGCCTGCAGAAAGAGATGGGGCTGACCTACCTCTTCATCTCGCACGACATGGCGGTGGTGGAGCACATCTGCGACGAAATCGCCGTGATGTATCTGGGCCAGATCGTCGAGCGCGCACCGCGCAAGGCCTTCTTCAGCAATCCGCTGCACCCCTACAGCGCGGCCCTGCTCTCGGCCGTGCCAACGGTCAAGGGCGGGCGCGAGCGGGCCGCGCGGCGGCTGCGCCTGGTCGGCGATCCGCCCAGCCCCATCGCTCCGCCCCCCGGCTGCCGTTTCGCGGGCCGCTGCCCGGCGGCCGAGCCGGAATGCTCGCGCGAGCTGCCGCCGCTGCGCGAGGTGACCCCCGGGCACTGGGTGCGCTGCCGCCGCATCGAGGTGGTGAACGGCCGTGCCCTGCCCCCCCTGCAACAAGAAGCCGCCTGAAACATGCCACAAGAAAGCATTCTGATCCGCGGCGCCCGGCCTTGGGGCCTGGCGCACGACGCCGATGTGCTGATCGACAACGGGCGCATCGCCGCCGTCGGGCCCGGCCTGCAGGCGCCGGGCGCCGGGCGCATCCTGGAGGCCCAGGGTTGCATGGTGCTGCCCGGTTATGTCGATGCCCACGCGCATGTGGACAAGACCCTCTGGGGCCTGCCCTGGCACCCCCACCAGGCCGGCCCCACGCTGATCGACCGCATCGAGAACGAGCAGCGCGTGATGAAGGAACTGCGCATCTCGTCCGAACTGCAGAGCGCGCGCCTGCTGCGCCACATGGTGGCGCGCGGCACCACCCATGTGCGCACGCACATCGATGTCGGCCTGGACATGGGCCTGAGCTACCTGCACGGTGTGCTGGCCATGTACGAGGCCCATCGCGACTACATCGACATGGAAATGGTGGCCTTTCCCCAGACCGGCGTGATGATGCGCCCCGGCACCCTGGACCTGCTGGACCAGGCCGTGCAGGCCGGCGCGCAGGTGCTGGGCGGACTGGACCCGATCGGCGTGGACCAGAACCCCGAAGGCCAGCTCGACGGCCTCTTTGCCATCGCCGAACGCCGGGGTTGCGCCCTCGACATCCACCTGCACGACCGCGGCGAGGTGGGTGCGCGCACACTGGAGATGGTGGCCGATCGCATCCGCGCGCTGGGCATGCGCGGCCGGGTCGCCATCAGCCATGCCTTCTGCCTGGGCGGCCTGGACGAGGCGCGGCTGGAGCAGATGGTGGAGCTGCTGCTGGAGCACGACATCGCCATCATGACGCACGGCCCGGTGGGCGGCATTCCCTTCCCCCCGGTACGCCTGCTGGCCGAACGCGGCGTGCGCCTGTTCACCGGGTCGGACGGCGTGCGCGACTGCTGGAGTCCGCTGAACACCGGCGACATGCTGGAGCGCGCCTTCCTGATCTCGTACCTCAACGGCTTTCGCGATGACCCGGGACTGGAGATCACGCTGCGCATGGCAACCTACGGCGGCGCCCAGCTGATGGGCGTGCAGGACTACGGCCTGACCCCTGGCTGCACCGCCGATCTGGTGGTCGTGCCCGCCAGCTGCGCGGCCGAAGCCGTGGCGGCGCACCCGCTGCCGCGCTATGTCCTCAAGCGCGGGCGCATCGTGGCACAGGATGGCCAGGCCCTGCTGCCGCCGCTCGCCTGACACCGCACCGCCGCCTCCTGCCATTTCCCACCCGTGACGCTTACCATGACAAAAACGACTGTCTACGCCGCCCGCAAGATCATCACCATGAACCCCATGCAGCCGACCGCCACCCATGTGGCTGTGCGCGACGGCCGCATTCTTGCCGTCGGCGACCTCGACCGCATGCGTGCCTGGGGCGATGTCGAGGTGGACACGCGCTTTGCCGACCAGGTGCTCATGCCCGGCCTGGTGGAGGGGCATTGCCACCTGAAGGAAGGCGGCATGTGGACCATGCCCTACCTGGGCTGGTTCGACCGCCGCGACCCCCAGGGCCGTGTATGGCCCGGGCTGCGCTCCATGCAGGCGGTGATCGAGCGGCTGACCGAGCTGGACCGGGAGATGCAGCAGACGGGCTGCGCGGCCGATGAGCCCCTGATCGCCTGGGGCTTCGACCCCATCTATTTCGACAACGAGCGCATGACCGTGCGCCATATCGACCGCGCCTGCGCCACCCGCCCGGTGGTCATCGCCCACGCCAACGGGCATTTGATGAACGTGAACACGGCCATGCTCCAGCTCGCCGGCATCACGCGCGAGACCGAGATCGAGGGCGTGATGAAGTTCGACGACGGCGAGCCCAATGGGGAGCTGCAGGAGCCCGCGGCCATGTTCCCGGTGGTGCGCCGCATCGGCAACGCCGGGCTGCTGGCCCCCATGGACGACGACGGCATGGCGGGCTTTGCCGCCATTGCCCGCATGCAGGGCGTGACCACCGCCACCGACCTGGTCAACCGCCTGGGCGAAGCCGACTGCGCCACGCTGGAGCGTGCCTGTTCCAACCCGGACTACAGCGTGCGCCTGCTGCCGGCCTTCCAGGCCTTCCATGGCACCCATGGTGCGCAGGACGGCGCCAACCACGTGCGCACGCTCATGGCCGGCAACACCGACCGCCTGCGTTACGGCCTGGTCAAGATGATGCTCGATGGCTCCATCCAGGGCTTCTCGGCCCGCTTGCGCTGGCCCGGCTACTTCAATGGCGCGGACAATGGCATCTGGGTCACTGCACCCACGCAGTTCGAGGCCGATTTCGAGACCTACCACCGCGCGGGTCTGACCATTCATACGCACACCAACGGCGACGAAGCAAGCCTGGTAGCCATCGATGCCATCGAACGCGTGCTGGCGCGCTACCCCCGTCCCAACCATCGCCACACCCTGCAGCACGGCCAGATGATCGACGCCGCGCTGTTCCGGCGCATGGCCGGCCTCGGCCTGGGCGTCAACCTGTTCAGCAACCACCTGTGGTACTGGGGCGACCAGCACGCCAGCCTGACGCTGGGACCGGACCGTGCCGAACGCATGAACGCCTGTGCCAGCGCGCTGCGCGCCGGGGTGCCGATGGCCATCCACTCCGATGCCCCCGTCACGCCCCTGGGGCCCTTGTTCACCGCCTGGTGTGCGGTCAACCGTGTCACCCCCTCCGGGCGCATCCTGGGTGCGAGCGAACGCATCAGCGTCGCCGAAGCCCTGCATGCCGTGACCCTGGGCGCCGCCTGGACGCTGAACCTGGACCACGAGATCGGCAGCATCGAATGCGGCAAGAAGGCCGATTTCTGCGTGCTCGACGAGGACCCCCTGTCCGTGGATCCCATGCGGCTCAAAGACATCGGCATCTGGGGCACCGTCTTGTCCGGCAAGCCCTTCGCAGCGCGGCGGTGATCATGGCGGCGCCGCGCATTCCGTTCACCGTGATTGGCGGTTTTCTGGGCGCTGGAAAAACCACCCTGCTCAACCGCCTGTTGCAGAACGCCAGCCCCCGGCGGCTGGCGGTGCTGGTGAACGATTTTGGCTCCATCAACCTCGACGCGGCAGCCATTGCGGCGGTGCATGGCGACACCATCGCGCTCACCAATGGCTGCGTCTGCTGCTCGATTGGCGACGACCTGAGCCGCGCCCTGATCAGGGTGATCGAGGCGCACCCCCCTTTTGACGGGATCATCATCGAGGCCAGCGGCGTATCCGACCCCTGGCGCATTGCCCAGCTGGGCATGGCCGCGCCAGAGCTGCGCCTGGATGCGGTGGTGGTGGTCGCAGACGCCGCCGCGCTGCGGGCGCAGGCGGCCGACCCGCTGCTCGCCGACGGGCTGCGCCAGCAACTGCGGCGCGCCGACTGGGTGCTGCTGAACAAGGCCGAGCTGCTGGATGCGCAAGCCTTGGAGGATCTCCAGTCCTGGGTGTCGCAGCTCAGCGAAGGCCGGCCTTGCGTGGCCGCCTCCTATGGCGCGGTGCCGCAGGACCTGCTCACGGGCACGGCCTGGCCCCCTTTCGAACGGCCCGCCCAGACAGACGGCGCCGGCTTCCTCGCCAGCCAGTTTGAAACCTGGTCGCACCGGCCCGGCGGCAGCTTCCCGTTGGCGGCCTGGCACGCCTGGCTGGCGCAGGTGCCTGCGGGCCTGCTCCGCCTCAAGGGTTGGGTACAGACCAGCGATGGCGGCTGGTACGAGCTCCAGGTGGCCGGCCTGCGCAGCAGTTGGCAGCCCCTGCACAGCGCCCCGGCACCATCGAGCACGCTGGTGGCGATCGGCTTGCGCGGACGCCTGCCCCGCCCCTGGCTGGTGCAGATGCCGGGCGGCCCCGGTCACTGATCTCCCTCCCCTGCCGGCGCTCTGCCGGGGCAGCCAGAGCAGCCCCCGCTCCTTCTTCAGCGCTGCCGGAGCGAGACCAGCGCCGCCAGCGCCAGCATCACCGGGCCCAGCCACAGACCGGCGGTCAACTGCCCCGTGGCATCGGCAACCAGCCCTGCCACGATGGGACCTACGGACTGCCCCAGCGAAAACGCCGCCGTCAGCAAACCCAGGCCGACCGCCAACTGCCGCTCGGGCAACAAGCGCTGGGCCACCAGGCTGATGGCCGCCGGCCCGGCCATGAAGCTGGCACCGAACACACACGCCGAGAGCGCAAGGGCGGGCAGCGCCGAAGACAGCAGAACGGGCATCACGCCCAGGGCCACGCAGACACTGACCAGGGCAAAGCCCCGTCCCACGCGCAGGCGGGCCAGGCCATGGCCCCACGCAGGAATGGCCAGCAGCGAGGCCAGTCCCAGCCCGCAGAAGAACAAGGACGTGGCCACACTGCCATGCCCTTGCTGGCGCAGCAGCGCGATGACAAAGGTGGTGTAGCCCACGTAGCCTGCACCAAAGAGGCTGTTGGCCGCCAGGCTCGGCCAGAGCCGGCCGAGCACCGAAGGGCCCGGCTGGGTCGGTGCGGCGGGCGCGGCGGCAGGGCGCAGGCGCCGCGCCGCTGCCGCGCTCACCATGGCGGCCAGCACGGAAGCCGCGCCCATGAGCAGCCAGGCGGTCTGCCAGCCTGCGGCACTGGTATCGAGCCACTGCGGCAGCAGGCTGCCGGCCAGCACCATGCCCATGCCGGAGCCGGCGAAATACACGGTGAGGGCGCCGGCAGGCTTGTGCGGCATGGCGCGCGTGGCCAGGCTGGTACCGAGCACAAAGGCGACTGCGGTACTGATGCCCCCGGCAAAGCGCACCAGCATGAACACATGCCAGCCCTGGAACAGCCCGCTGAGCAGCAAGGCTGCCGCGCTCAGCCACATGCCCAGGATGAAGCTGCGGACTGCACCCCAGCGGCGCGCCAACGGGGCCGCGGCGACGGCGCCGATCAGATAGCCCACGCCGTTGGCGGTATTCAGGGCGCCCGCCTGGGACAGGCTCCAGCCCAGGTTCACCTGCATGGCCGGCAGCAGCAGCGCATAGGCAAAGCGCGAAAAACCCAAGGCGACCAGCGGTGCCAGGGCCAGGGCCAGGACCTGGGGCAGGCCCTGCCAGTGCAGGTTGCGCCCCCCGTCGACAGCGGCACGGGTGGAGAAGGCACTCATTGTTGGGCTCCGAACAATTGCAATAGATCGACATCGACGCTGGGGGGATCCCGCCGCAGCTTGCGCTCGGCGCTCTGCAGGTGCTCGTCCATCAACTGGCAGGCGCGCTCGGTCTCCCCGGCAGCGATGGCATCGAGGATGGCGCCATGCTCCTCAAAGGAGCATGCGCTGCGGCCCGGCGCGTCGTACAGCGCTTTCATCAGCGTGGTCCGGGCGACCAGTGCGTTCATGATCTCCTGCAACTCATCGTTTCCCAGCGCGCGCGCGGCTGCCAGGTGGTACTCGCCCGAGAGCCTGATCCAGCGCGACCGATCGCCCTGGTGGTAAGCCTGGGCCTCGTCCTGCACCAGGCGGCGCAAGCCCGCGATATCGCCGGGCTTGGCACAGGCGCACAGGCGGCGCACCAAACCGCCCTCGACGAGGCGGCGCACCTCGAACACCTCGCGCATCTCGACCGGGCTGGGCTGGGCCACCGATGCGCCCCGGTTGTGCTGCAGCTCCACCACTTTTTCGTTGGCCAGGCGCACCAGCACCCGCCGCAGCAGCGAACGGTTGACGCCGAAGGCTTCGCACAGCGGCGTCTCTACCAGCCGCGTTCCGGGTGGTAGCTTTTGTGACAAAACAGCCTCCACAATGGCATCACGCACCCGGATTTCGTCCGCCAGCTCCTGCGAAGGAGCCGCATCATCCGGGGCTGCCTGAGGGGCAATGGAAGGGGTGTTCTGTTTGGGTCGTGCCATGGAATGCTCTCCTAACAGGCGGCATGGTGCCACGGAATTGTTGACCCATGCGGCGCTCGTCTATATTATGGCAAAGCAATCTATTTTTGTCACAATAAATCAATTGATTCACACAATATGAAGATCCAAATCATCAACCCCAACGCCTCGCTCGCCATGACCGAAGAAATCGGCCACGCTGCGCGCCGGGTGGCCGCCCAGGGAACGCACATCATGCTGACCGGCACGGCCAGCGGCCCGGCCAGCATAGAAAGCGCTTTCGACGAAGCCCTGGCATTGCCCGGACTCATGCAGGCCGTAGAACAGGGCCGCCGGGAAGGCGTGCACGCCCATGTCGTCGCGTGCTTCGGAGACCCGGGCCTGCAGGCCGCGCGCGAGGTGGCCGATGCGCCGGTGCTGGGGATTGCGCAGGCTGCCATGCATGCCGCCTGCCTGCTGGCGCCGCGCTTTTCCGTCATCACCACACTGCAGCGCACCGTCTCCACGGCGGAGCGCCTGGCGCGCCTTTATGGCTTCGAATACCAATGCCGCCGCGTGCACGCCACCGGCCTGCCCGTGCTGGCCCTGGAGGCAGCCGCTACGGACGACCGGGTATTTGCCCAGGTGCGCGCCTGCGCCGAACGCGCGATCGAGGAGGACGGCTGCGGAGCACTGGTGCTGGGCTGTGCCGGCATGGCACCGCTGTGCGCGCGCCTGTCCGGCGTCCTGGGCGTGCCCGTGATCGATGGCGTGAGTGTGGCAGTGAAGCTGGCCGAGGCGCTGAGCGGTGCAGGTCTGTCCGCCAGCAAGCGCGGCGACGGCGCGCGGCCCGAGGCCAAGCCCGTGACCGGGATCATGAGCGCCTTTGCCTTGAGCGATTGAGGCGCGGGTGCTGCGGCCCTGCGCGGGGCCGCAGCGATTGAGTGGCCGCGGCCGTCGGCGCGACGCGCCGGGCGGGCCCAGGCCCTGTGGGCCGCCACCCCGCAGTGCAAGGCTGCAAGCAGGGATGGCGCCGCCCGATCAAAGGGTTTCGTCGCGCAGGTAGTACCAGTGGTAGAGAAAGCGCTGGCCAAACCGGCGGAACGGTGCAAAGGCGCGCGAGCGCACCAGATTGAACACGTTCGGATATTCCAGTTCGGAGTTGTAGATGGGCAGTTCGAACGCCGGCAGGTTTTTGCCGGCGATGCGCTGCGCCATGCGGCGTCCGGCGTGGGCCGAGAAGGACACGCCGTTGCCGCCATAGCCGACTGCGTAGAACACCGATTCATCCGCATTGGGCTGCACGATGCGCGGCATCATGTCGTGGCTCACGTCCACCCAGCCCCACCACGAGTAGTCGATCTGGATGCCCTTGAGCGCCGGGAATTTGCGGTGCAGGCCGTCGATGAGCTTGGCCATGTGCACCGGGTTGGGTGCATCGGCTCCGGTGATGGAGCTACGGCTGCCGATCTGGACCCGGTTGTCGGGCAGCTTGCGGTAGTAAAAGCGCAGCGTGCGGGTATCGGTGATGACTTCGGTGGTCTTGAAGTTGGTCGCCGCCAGCTCCTGTTCCGTCAGCGGGCGCGTGACCAGCGAGTTGGACAGAATGGGCATGATCTTGGAATCCAGGCTCCGGTGCATGCCATTGCTGGTATAGCCACCGGTGGCAAAACCCACGGCACGCGCCTTGACCGTGCCTCCCGGAGTCTTCAGGTAATGCACACCGTTGCGCGTCTCCATGCCGATCACGGGGCTGGCCGGGTGCACTTTCACCCCCAGTTCCCGGGCCTTGCGCAGATAGCCGAAGGCCAGTTTCAGCGGATGCACGCCGATGCCGTCGGGCTCGTGCAGCGCGCCGAAGCTCTCGGCGTCGTTGACATACTCGTCGCGCACCTCGTCCGGGGTGAGCATGCGGGTGTTGTAACCGAAGACCTCGCGCATGACCTTGGACTCGTTGTGCAGGAAGGCCATCTTCTTCTCGCGGTGCGCGATGTACAGATGCCCGCCCGGCTGGGGCTCGCACTCGGGAAATTCGGCCACCAGGCTCTTGAAGGTGTCGAAGCCCTCGCGAATCTCGGCGTCGAGCTTCAGTGCGGTTTCCTTGCCCCAGCGCGCGATCCACTGCGAGCGATAGAGGCGGCCGCTGGCGTTCTGGCCTTGCCCGCCGTTGCGGCTGGTGCAGCCCCAGACGGCCTGGTTGGCTTCAAGCACCGTGGCGCGGATGCCATGCTCGCGCGCCAGAAACAGCGCCGTCGCCAGGCCCGTGAATCCCGAGCCCACGATCACCACATCGGCATCGACGTCGCCCGTGATCGGGCCATCGTCTTCCGGCGGCTCGCCGGCCGTTCCCACCCAGTAGGTGGGAGCGTAGTTGGCCCCATGGCCGGGCGATTTCGCCACCAATGGGTCGTACTGCGGATCGTAGGGGCTGCGCATGGAGGCGCGTGGTTGGGCGTGGGCTTTCATGCCGGTCTCCGGGTAGTTCAAATGGGCCTTTTTTGCGGCTGGGTGATGCATGCACTTCGGCACACCCAAAGGAATGCCGAGGAGTACGGCGAGGTTATCCAGGGCCATCGCCACATCGTTAGCGCCACTGCGCGGGTTTTGATAGAGCCAGCAAGCCGCTGCCTGTGTCTGGACCTATCGAATGCACTTTGCTGGTTCTACGAGCCCACGAAGTGCGTAACTACCATTCGTTCGACCATCACACCAATGGCGGCTTCGCCATCGCGACGGCGAAGCAGAGATTGACCGGAAGCGAATCAAAGGAGACGAAATGACTGAAAGAAGCGACAGCGTGAGCGTGCAGTTCCTCATGGACTTCGGCGCCGCCTGGAACCGCCACGACATCGAGGCCCTGATGTCGTTCATGGCCGACGACTGCGAGTTTCACGCCGTGGCCGGCCCGGACCTCATGGGCCGAAGCTACATCGGCCGTGAAGCCGTGCGCGAGGGCTTTCAACTCGCCTGGCAGACCTTCCCCGACGCCGCCTGGCTCGACGGCGTGCACTTCGTGCACGGCGACCGCGGGGTTTCCGAGACCACGTTCAAGGGCACCAAGCTCGACGGCTCGCGGGTCGAGGCCCGCATGGTCGATGTGTTCACTTTCCGGGACGGAAAAATCGCGGTCAAGAACGCCTACAGAAAAGACCGCCCCCCGATCAGCGCACGCTGACAACTGGATCAATTCAAAGGAGACAAGACATGACTTTCAAGAAAACCATGGTGATGCACCTGGTGGGCGCAGCCTCTCTGCTTGCCACCGGTGCCTGGGCAACGACGTTCAAGGTGGCCGTTGGCGACGCCCAGGGCGGAACCCAGTGGGAGCTGGCGACCAAGTTCAAGCAGTCCTTCGAACAGAAGACCGGCGGCAAGCACAAGCTCGACCTCTTTCCCAACGGCCAGTTGGGCAGCGAGGAAGACACCATCAACAATGCCGCCATGGGCACGCTGGACTTTTCCATTCTGGCGATCAACAACGTCACCCCTTTCTCGCCCACGGTCGGCGTGCTGACACTGCCCTACGTCATTCAGAGCGCCGAGGACGCCAAGAAGCTCACCTTGGGTGAGGTCGGCAAGGATCTGACGGCCAGCACCCTGCGCGATGCCAACGTGCGCATCGTCGGCTGGGCCTACTCGGGCTTTCGCGTGCTGACCAACTCCAAGAAGCCCGTGAAAACCGTGGCCGACCTGCAAGGCCTCAAGATCCGCGTGCCCAAGAACGAGATCATGATCGCCAGCTACCAGGCCTGGGGCATCAATCCCACGCCGATGTCCTGGGGCGAGACCTTCACCGCCCTGCAGCAGCGCGTGGTCGATGGCCAGGACAACCCGTACATCACCATCTCGGCGATGAAGTTCAACGAGGTGCAGAAGTACATTACCAACATCCGCTACGTGTTCTCGCTGGAACCCTTGATCGTGAGCGAGTCGGTGTTCAAGAAGCAGCCGGCCGACGTGCAGAAGGCCATCCTCGAAGCAGGCGCCGAAGCCTCCGAGCACAGCTACCGCTGGCTGCTGGAGACCGAAGACAAGATCAAGAAAGACCTGACCGCCAAGGGCATGCAGATCACGGATGCGGCCGATGGCGAGAAAGAGTTCATCAGCAAGGCCACGGCCACGGTGTGGCCGAAGTTCTACAACAGCATCGGCGGGAAAGACAAGCTCGACAAGGTGCTGAAGGCGCTGGGTCGCTGAGACGGGCCTGGACAGGACGGCGGCGCCATGGGGCGGCCGTCCTGCCGGTCAGTGTTAGCGTTGCGCAATTGCATGCCCCCAACCCGCGGGGCAGGCCCTGTTTTTCCCTGAGAGAACGCCATGTCCAGCCCTCGTTCCTTCCTCAAGTGGCTCAACCATCTGGAGACCATGCTGTGCGAGCTCCTGCTCGCCGCATTCGTCCTGCTGTTGTTCGCCCAGATCGTCGCCCGCCAACTGTTCCAGTACTCCATCGCCTGGAGTGAGGAGCTGTCCACCTACATGTTCGTGTGGTTCGCCTACCTGGGCGCCGTGGTGGCGGCCAAGATGTCGGCCCACAACCGCGTCACCTTCCATTTCCAGTTCATGCCCAAAGCCATGGCCAAGGCCATGCTCGTGCTGGCCGATCTGCTGTGGGTGGCCTTCAACAGCTATTTCGTCTACCTGAGCTACGACTTCGTCTTCCACCGCATGAACCTGTTCTGGAAGTCCCAGACCCTGGGCGTGCCGATGAAGTACCTGTACATGATCCTGCCGGTTGCGTTCACGCTCATGTCGATCCGCATTCTCTACAACGTGTATCTCACGGTGTTCAAGGGCGTGGAGCTGATCGACCCCGAGGCAGCGGAAATCGAAAAACTCAAACAACTAGCGGCACGGGGCAATGCCTGACGGCTGAGGAGACAAACATGGAAAACTATGTAGTCGAACTGCTGTTCGGCGGATTCTTCCTGTTCCTGATCATGGGTGCGCCGATTTCCGTGGCGCTCGGCGGCGCCGCCATGGGGGCCTACCTGGCCCTGGACAAGGACCCCATCACGCTGGTACAGATTGCGTTCACGTCGGTGGGCAGCTTCCCGCTGATGGCCCTGCCCGCCTTCGTGCTGGCTGGGGCCCTGATGGAGGCCGCAGGCATCTCGCGGCGTCTGGTGGACATTGCCGAGGCGCTGGCCGGTCCGATCACCGGCGGCCTGGGCGCCGCCACGGTGCTGGCCTGCCTGTTCTTTGGCGCCATTTCGGGCTCCGGGCCCGCCACCACCGCCGCCGTGGGCATGCTGATGATTCCGGCCATGGTCAGACGCCGCTACGACCGTGCCTACGCGTCGGCCGTGACGGCCGCCTCCGGCGGGCTGGGCATCATCATTCCGCCGTCCATTCCCATGGTGATCTTCGGTATTTCGGCGCTGGGCATGGCGCCGCCGCCGGAGGCCATCGAGAAGTTCGGCCAGTTCGACTCGCTGTCCATTCCCAAGCTGTTCATGGCAGGCTTCATCCCCGGCCTGGTGATGGCCACGGGCCTGCTGGTGATGAACTACGTGATCTCGCGCAAGAAGGGCTACCGGGGCCTGACCGACACCTGGTCGGGCGGCGACATCGGCACGGCGCTGCGCAAGGGCATCTGGGCCTTGTTCGCGCCGGTGATCATCCTGGGCGGCATCTACACCGGGATGTTCACGCCCACCGAGTCGGCGATCGTGGCAATCTTCTATACCCTGTTCGTGGGCATCTTCGTACACCATGAACTGCGGTTCAAGGCCTGCCTCAACGCACTGCGCACCACGACCTGGATCACCGGCCGCGTGCTGCTGATCCTGTTCACGGCCACGGCCTTCGGGCGCCTGCTGGTCGAGACGCGCATCCCGGCCCTGGTGGCCAGTTCCATGCTGGGCATGACGGACAACATCTATGTGGTCTGGACCCTGATCATCCTGTTCCTGCTCTTCGTGGGCATGTTCATGGAGACCCTGGCCGCCATCATGATCCTGGTGCCTGTGCTGCTGCCGGTGATGTACACCATGGGGGCAGACCCGACGCACGTGGGCATCGTGGTCATCTGCGCGCTGTCGATCGGCTTTCAGACCCCGCCCCTGGGCGAGAACCTGTTCGTCGCCTCGGGCATTGGCGGCGAGTCGGTCGAACGCATCGTGGTGCGCGTGCTGCCCTTCGTGCTGGTCTCCACGCTGACCGTGTTCATGATCGCCTTCTTCCCACAGCTCTCGCTGTGGCTGCCCAAGCTGCTGGGCTACTGAGTCCGTGAACGCATGCCATGCAATACATCGGCAAGGATGGCAATGCCTTGCTCGATGGCATGGCTGGGGATGGACTGGTAGCCCAGCCGGATGTAGTTGGCCGGCGGTGTCTGGGCCACGAAGAACACATCGCCCGGCTCGATGAGCACCCCCCGCTCAGCGGCCTGGCGGGCCAGTTCGCCGGCGCGCACGCCATCCGGAATGCGCACCCACAGAGACCCTCCCCCGCTCACCGGCACAGGGGTGCACTCGGGCAGGTGCTTGGCAAGTGCCGCCCACAGGAGATGGTGGCGTTCCTTCTGGGCCTGCGCCAGCCGGCGGAGCTGGGCGTCGTTGTGCCCCAGCGAGATGAAGAGCGCCAAAGTCCGCTGGATGAACGTGGACGGGTGGCGCAGCATCAGGCGGCGCAGTGCACGCAGGTGCTCGATGAGTTCCGGCGCGGCCACGATATAGCCTACGCGCAGCCCCGGCGCCAGACTCTTGGACAGGCTGCCGATGTAGATCACGCGGTCGCTGCGGTCCAGGCTCTTGAGCGCGGGGATGGGATCGCCCTCGAAGCTGTTCTCGCTCTCGAAGTCGTCTTCGATGATGACGAAGTCGTGCTGCTGCGCCTGCTCCAGCAAGGCCTCGCGGCGCTCGCGCGGCATGGTCACGCCCGTGGGGCACTGGTGGCTGGGGGTCGTGTAGACGTAGTCCATGGACCGCAGGCTCTCGCTCAGGGGGAGGCCGTGCTCGTCCACGGGCAGCGCGATGATCTGGGAAGTCCGGCTGTTGAAAATATTGCGCGCATCGGGGTAGCCCGGGTCTTCCACGGCCACGTGCGTACCTTCGCGCATGAGCAGGTCGGCCACCATGTAGAGCGCATGCTGGGCGCCGACGGTGATGATCAATTCGTCGCTGGACGCCCAGACACCGCGGCGCGGCAGGATCTTGGTCTGGATCTGCTGGATCAGGGACTCATCGTCGCGGGTGATCTGGTCGGGCGCCCACTCGCGGATGTCGAGCACGCTCAGGGCTTTCATGCAGCATTCGCGCCAGGCGGCGGTGGGGAACAAGTCCTTGTCGAACTGCCCGTAGAGGAACGGATAGGGGTAGGACTGCCAGTCCGGTGGCTTGACGATGCTGCGGTACGCATTGGGCTGCAGGCACAGCCGCCGCGACCAGTCTGTCTTGCTCTGCGGCGCAGCCTCGGTGCGCGGGCTGGCAGAGGGCACCAGCCCGCGCCGGAAATCGGGATTGACGAAGTGGCCCTTGCGCTGCAGGCTGACCAGGAAAGCCTCCTCGGAGAGCTGCTGGTAGGCCAGCACCACGGTGATGCGCCCGACCTGGAGCTGTTCAGCCAGCTCGCGGCTGGAGGGCACGGGCTCACCCGGCGGCAGCACGCCGCCGTGGATGGCATCGACCATCATGGCGCAGATCTGGCCTTGCAGGCTCAGGCCATCGCGCCGGGAACGCCGGAACAGTTCGTTCCACATGGCGCCAGTGAGTTTTTGGGACATCCGGGTTCAGTATCAGTCAGAAGAGAAGGCACGCCAGCATAAGCCCGTCGTCCCCGCACTGTTCGACGGGTGCCTGCGAAGCAAAGTTCCATGGTGTGTTCAAGTATTGAACACTACCACCCGCCACCCAACCGGGAAACCTCCAGGGCAGCCGGTGCTTCAGGAGCGCGCGAGGTAGTTGGAGTAGACCAGGCCGGTGCCAGCAAGAACCAGCAGCGCTGCCGCCACCCGGGTCGTGGTCCGCGGTGACAGGCCCAGAGGATAGCGCTGCTGGATGCGGTGCACCAGCAGCACCACAGGGAAGGACAGCGCGATGTACAGCAGCGAGCGCCAGGTGAAGCTGCCCGTGGCTGCAATAAAGGCCAGGCGCACCACCTGCCCAATGGAAAACACCAGGAAAAGGCACTGGTGTATCACCCGCTGCGGCAGGGGCTGGCGGTAGAACAGGTAGACCAGGGGCGGGCCGGCGGTGGAGAACAGCCCCCCCATGAGGCCGGACAGCAGGCCCGTGACCCGGAACACCCAGGGTGGGGACATCTGGCGCCAGGGAACCGGCTGGACCACCATGGACAGCGCCGTCAGCAGGATGAAGCCACCCAGCACGTACTTGAGCACATACAGCGCCTGGCCGCTGAGCCAGATCAGCAGGGCCGCCCCTCCCATCACCCCGACGATGCTGGGCAGGATGGCGGGCCGCACGGGGTGCCACTCCCGGCCCAGCGGATGCGCACGGAAGTAGGCGGCCGTCTGCACCAGGGTGATGACGCTGATGGCGTTGGTCGCCTCATCCAGCGGCACCAGATCGAACGTACCGATCAGCCCGATGAACAGCAGCGAGAAGGCAAAACCGGTCAGCGCCTGCACGTAGGTGGCCAGTGCCATGCACACGGTCACGTACCACCAGGTCAGCAAGGAGACACCAAAAAACGACATGGTCAGTCACCAGGAGGCCGTGAAAAGGCGCGCGCCGGGGCCCGTCCCCGGCGCACGGTGCACAGGCATCAAAGCCCGTACAGATGGCGCAACTCGATGGCGGCGAGCACGAACAGCGCCATCCAGAGGGTTTCGACGAGCAGCAGCATGAAAGGCCGCCAGCCCGCGTTCGCCAACTGTGCAAAGGAGGTCTTCATGCCCAGCGCGGCGATCGCCAGTACCAGGCAGCCACGCGAGACGTCACTGAGATAGTGCTGCGTCGCCAGCGGCATCCAGCCCATGGAATTGACCAGCACCAGCGCCACGAAGACCCACAGGAACCAGGGCACCAGGGGCTGCTTCTTCGCCTCGTGGCCGTCGGCCGCTGCTTCGCGCTGGCGCTTGAACACCGTGGACACCACCACCACCACCACGGCCAGCATGGACACGCGGAACAGCTTGACGATGGTGGCATAGTCGCCCGTCGCCTGGTCAATGGTGTAGCCCGCGCCGACCACCTGCGCCACGTCGTGGATGGTGCCGCCGATGAACAGGCCCGCCAGCTCGGGCGGCAGGTGCAGCAGCTTGGCGATCAGCGGGTACAGCACCATGGCAACGGTGGAGAGCACGGTCACGGTCACGACCACCATCAGGGTGAAGCGGTCGCTGTGCTTGTCACGTGGCAGCACGGCCGAGATGGCCAGCGCCGCAGAGGCGCCGCAAATGGCCACCGAACCGCCGGAGAGCACCCCCTGCGGCCGCGTCATGCCCAGGCGCCGGCCCAGCCAGGCGCCGCACAGCAGCGTGGTGACCACGGCAGCGATGACGATGAGCGCGGTGGTCCAGCCCAGGCCTGCGATCTGCGAGGCCGTGATGCGCGCCCCCAGCAGGCCCACGCCCAGCCGCAGGATGCCGCGGGCGCAAAATTCGATGCCCGGCTTGGTCTTGGCCTCCTGGCTCAGGAAATGGAAGGCCACGCCAAAGAACAGTGCATACAGCAGTTGCGGCCCGCCGTGCAGCGTGGACACAAAGGTGGCCGCCAGCGCCACCACCCCGGCCAGGGCGGTGCCGGGCAGCAGATTGAGGACGGGCTCCAGCCGGTAGCCCGGAGCCAGCCAGGGGTTGGACCGTTTCATGGCCGGAGGCGTGCTTTTCATGAGCCGCTCCCGGTTCCCGCCTGCGCATGGCTGCGCAGCACGGCCAGTGCGCAAGAGGCGATGCGGCTGGCCACGGAGTCAGAGCGGCTGGTCAGGATGACGGGCACCTTCATGCCCAGCACCAGCCCCGCGCATTCCGCATTGGCCATGTAGACGAGCTGCTTGTAGACCATGTTGCCTGCTTCCAGGTTGGGCACCAGCAGGATGTCGGGCTCGCCGGCGACGCTGGAGACGATGCCCTTGTTGCGCGCCGACTCCACGGAAATGGCGTTGTCATAGGCCAGCGGGCCATCGAAGACGCCGCCCTGGATCTGCCCGCGGTCGGCCATCTTGCACAGCGCGGCAGCGTCGATGGTGCCCGGGATGGCGGGGTTGACCGTCTCCACCGCCGACAGCACCGCCACGCGCGGGCGGCCGATGCCGATCGCCTGGGCCAGCTCGATGGCGTTCTGCGCGATGTCCCGCTTGTCCATCAGCGTGGGCACGATGTTGACCACGCAGTCGGTGATCAGCAGCGGGCGGTTGAAGCCCGGCACGTCCAGCACGAAGACATGGCTGGCACGGCGCTCGCCGCGCAGCGCGGCCTCCTTGGCCACGGCGGCACCCAGGAGCTCGTCGGTGTGCAGGCTGCCCTTCATCAGGGCGGCAGCCTGGCCGTCGCGGCACAGGGCGGCGGCCTGCGCGGCCGCAGCGCGCGGCGCATCCGGCGTGTCGTGGATGCGCAGTTCCGCCGCGTCCACCCCGGCTTGCTGCGCCGCCGCCAGGATGCGCGCGCGCGGGCCGACGAAGACCGGGGCGATGAGACCGGCCTGTGCTGCCTCGCAGGCCGATTGCACGGACGTGGCGTCGCAGGGGTAGGCCACGGCCACCGGCAGGGGGCCCAGCGCGCGTGCGCGGGCCAGGAGGTTGTTCAGGTGGGGGCGTGGCGTGTTGCCGGTCCAGGCGTCCGTAGTGCCGGCGTCGATGAGTTCTGCGTGGGCCATGGGGATTCTCGATGCGTGGGGAGGGCATGCGCCCCGCGCGCCTCAGGCACGCGGGGCGTGGGCTCAGGACGTGAACGTCAGACGTAGTCCTTGTACTTTTCCAGGAAGCGCACCGGCTTGCTCAGCGCATCGCGGCGGAACGGATCGCCCAGTTCGCGCGTGCACATGATTTCGATCACGCAGGTCTTGCGCTCGTTCATCTGCATGTCGATGGCCTTCTTCAGGGCCGGGCCCACGTCTTCCAGGTGGTCCACCACGATGGCCTCCGCCCCCATGGCCTTGGCGATACCGGCGAAGCTCTCGCTCTCCAGTTCGCCGGCCACGAAGCGGCGGTTGTAGAAGTCCACCTGGTTCTTCTTCTCCGCGCCCCATTGGCGGTTGTGGAACACCACCGCGGTCACGGGGATGTCGTGGCGCACGGCGGTCATGATCTCCACCATGCTCATGCCCCAGGCACCGTCGCCGGCGTAGGCGATGGCCGGACGGTCGGGCGCGGCGCACTTGGCACCGATGATGGTGGGCAGGGCATAGCCGCAGTTGCCGAAGCTCATGGGTGCGAAGAAGCTGCGCGGTTCATCGAAACGCAGGTAGCTGTTGGCCACCGAGTTGATGTTGCCGATGTCCGTGGACACCATCACGCGCGGGGGCATGGCCTTCTCCAGCTCGCGCAGCACCTGCCGCGGATGCAGGTAGGTACCGCCGGTGGGCGTGCGCTCGCCCTTGGCTTCTTCGATCATGTCCAGGCTGAACGGGTCGCGCTCGTGCGTCCACTCGTCCAGTTCCTTTTCCCAGGCGTCCTTCTCGGCCTTGATGGTCGTCGCGCGCTCGGCCTTGGTGGCGTCGCAGGCCAGGGCCTTGCCTTCCAGGCGGGCGGTCAGCGCCTTGGCCACGGCCTTGGCGTCGCCATGGATGCCCACGGAGATCTTCTTCACCAGACCCAGGTTGGTGTGGTCGGCTTCGACCTGGATGATCTTGGCATTCTTGGGCCAGTAATCCATGCCGTGCTGGGGCAAGGTGCCGAAGGGGCCCATGCGCGAGCCCAGAGCGATCACCACGTCGGCCTGGGCGATCAGCTTCATCGCCGCCTTGGAGCCCTGGTAGCCCAGCGGGCCGGCCCACAGGGGGTGCTTGGCAGGGAAGGCGTCGTTGCGCAGGTAACCCGTCACCACCGGGGCGCCCAGGCGCTCGGCCAGCAGCTTGCACTCCTCCACGGCATCACCCATGACCACGCCGCCACCGGCCAGGATCACAGGAAACTTGGCGCTGGCCAGCAGCTCGGCAGCGGCATTCAGGCTGTTCTCGCCGCCCGCACCGCGCTCCACGCGCATGGGCTTGGGGATCTCGCACTGGATTTCGCCGTAGAAATAGTCGCGCGGGATGTTGAGCTGGGTCGGGCCCATCTCGGACATGGCGCGGTCGAAGCAGCGGCCGGTGAACTCGGCCATGCGCTTGGGGTTGCACACATGGCCCTGGTACTTGGTGAACTCCTGGAACATCGGCAGTTGGTTGGCCTCCTGGAAGCCGCCCAGGCCCATGCCCATGGTGCCCGTCTCGGGCGTGATGATCACCACGGGGCTGTGGGCCCAGTAGGCAGCCGCAATCGCCGTCACGCAGTTGCTGATGCCCGGGCCGTTCTGGCCGATGGTCACGCCGTGGCGGCCGGAGACACGCGCATAGCCGTCGGCCATGTGCGCAGCACCCTGCTCGTGCACCACGGGAATCAGGCGGATGCCAGCCGGGGCGAAGATGTCCATGGCATCCATGAAGGCCGAGCCCATGATGCCGAACATCTCGGTCACGCCGTTGGCGACCAGGGTTTCCACAAAGGCCTCCGAGGGCGTCATCTTCTGGACGCCTTCGACCACCGTACGATTTGCGGGTGCAGTCATTGCTATCTCCTTGGAAAATGGAACGATTTGTTCCGTAAAAAAGAATTTATTGAGCGAAGTCTAGGCATGCTTTGCCCTCGTGTCAAGAAAATTACTTTTTCCGGAACAAATTGACTCGAAAAAAGAAACTTCATATGATTGGAACCGCCATGAAAGACGCCACGAACAAAGTCACCCCCCGGCTGGACGGCGACACGCCCAACCTGCGGCTGTTCGCCTTGCTGGAGGTGATTGCGCAACAGGACGCCCCTTTCACCCTGCAGGCCATGGTGGAAGAGACGGGCCTGCCCAAGCCCACGCTGCACCGCATGCTTCAGCAGCTCGAGGGCGCGGGCATCCTGCAGCGCGACGGCAATGGCCGCCACTACGGCACCGGCCAGCGGCTGATGCGCCTGGCCGAGAGCGTGCTGTTGAACAACACCACCTACGGGGCGCGGCACGCGGTGCTGCGCAAGCTGGTGGAGGAAGTGGGCGAGAGCTGCAACATCACCGCCTTCTCCAGCGGCGAGGTGCTGTACCTGGACCGGGTGGAAACCGCCGCGCCCCTGCGCTTTTATCTGCACCCCGGATCGCGCGTGCCCGCGCACTGCTCGGCCACGGGCAAGCTGTTCCTCAGCCAGATGACGCCCTCGCAGCGCCGGCGCCTGCTGGCGGCCGTGCCGCTGGAAAAGTTCACCCACAACACGCACACCAGCTACGAGAGCCTGGAGCAGGAGCTCGAACAGGTGCGCAGCCTGGGCTATGCCTTCGACAACGAGGAATTCCTGCCCGGACTGCTGTGCCTGGGGGTGCTGGTGCCCGCGGCGCAAGGCCACTCCAACATGGGCCTGGCCGTACAGGCCCCCGTGATGCGCTTCACGCGCGAGAAGGCCCTGGCCATGCTCCCGACCCTGCGCCAGGCCGCCGAGGCCATGGCGCGCATCAACGACGAAGTTCCCCCTGGGGTACCTGACGATGACTGACCTCACACTTCTGCAACCCACCCAGCGCGTGAGCGTGCGCGAGGTGTTCGGTATCGACATCGACATGACCGTGCCGGCCTTTGCCGGGCAGAACGAGCATGTGCCCGAGCTGGACCGCGCCTACCGCTTCAACCCCCAGGCCACGCTGGCCATCCTGGCGGGCTTCGCGCACAACCGGCGCGTGGTGCTCCAGGGCCTGCACGGCACGGGCAAGTCCACCCACATCGAGCAGGTGGCCGCGCGCCTGAACTGGCCCTGCGTGCGCGTGAACCTGGACGGTCACATCAGCCGCCTCGACCTGGTGGGCAAGGACGCCATCGTGCTGCGCGAGGGCCAGCAGATCACCGAGTTCCAGGAAGGCATCCTGCCCTGGGCCCTGCAACGCCCCATGGCCATGGTTTTCGACGAATACGATGCCGGGCGCCCGGATGTGATGTTCGTCATCCAGCGCGTGCTCGAGCGGGAAGGCAGCTTCACGCTGCTGGACCAGAAGCGCGTGATCCAGCCGCACCCCTATTTCCGCCTGTTTGCCACCATGAATACGCTGGGACAGGGCAACCTCAGCGGCCTGTACCACGGCACCCAGTTGCTCAACCATGCCCAGCTCGACCGCTGGAACCTGGTGACCTCGCTGGACTACCTGCCGCCCGCGGAGGAAGCCGCCATCGTCCTGGCGCGCGTGCCGGCGCTGGACACCGAGCACGGGCGCCAGCAGGTGCGCGCCATGGTGGCCCTGGCCGGCCTCACGCGCAAAGGCTTTGCCGTGGGTGACCTCTCGCTGCTGATGTCGCCGCGCACCGTGATCACCTGGGCCGAGAACACCGAGATCTTCCGCAACCTGGATGTGGCCTTCCACCTGTCGTTCCTGAACAAGTGCGAACCGGCCGAGCGCGGCATCGTGGCCGAATACTTCCAGCGCTGCTTCGACGCCGAGCTGCAAGCCTGGGCCGAGCCGGGCATGGCCTTGCACCATGCCCTCTGAACCGGCCGCAGCGCTCACCCGGACCGAGGCCCTGTGCGGGGCCCTGGTGCGCGCGCTCACCGGCGACGCCACGCTGCAGTGGAGCGGCCAGACCCTGTACCAGGGCACCGAGGTGGTGCCGCTGCGCGCCGCGCACCAGAGCGACGCCTCCCCCGCCCTGCCCGACCAGCGGGCCCTGCTCGACGGTGCCGCGCTGCGCCTGCGCTGGAGCGATGCGGCGCTGCACGCCCAGCACGCACCGGCCGAACCCGTGGAGCGGCTGGTGTACGAGCTGCTGGAGCAGTTGCGCACCGAAAGCCTGGCACCGCCGGACTGGCCGGGGGTGCAGCACAACCTGAGCGCGCGCTTTCTGCGCTGGTGCCATGCGTTCACCGAGTCCGGGCTGACCGAAACCAGCCTGGGCATCCTGCTGTTCACGGTGGCGCTCACCGCCTGGACGCGGTTGACCGGCAACGAGGTGCCCGAGACCCTGTCCGACCTGGTGGAGGCCACGCGCGCCAACATCGTGGCCGATATCGGCGGCCTGCTCGCGGCGCTGCGCCGCCACCGCGCGGACCAGGCCGCCTTCATTCCCCCAGCCCTGGCCCTGAGCCAGTGGGTCGGGCAGGCGGTGCGCGCCGCCCAGGCCGAAGTGCCCAATGGATCGGCCAGCGCCCGGCGGCGCAATGGTTTCGCCCTGCGTCTGCATTTCGACGCGCCGCAGCCGCCGCCCCCGCCCGTGGCCACCAGCGGCGCGAGCCGCAGCTGGGACGCCACTGCGCAGCAGTACCGCGTATTCACCCGCGCCTACGACCGCGAGGTGGACGCGGCCGCCCTGGTGCGCGCCGCCCAGCTGGCCGAATTCCGCGCCCAGATGGACCAGGAAGTGATCGAGGCGGGCTTCAATGTGCCGCGCCTGGCGCGCCACCTGCACCGCGCCCTGGCCGTGCCGCGCCGCGACGGCTGGCGCTTCAGCCAGGAGGAAGGCCTGATCGACGGCAGCCGCCTGGCCCAGTTGGTGAGCGACCCGCAGGACAAGGCCATCTTCAAGGACGAGCTGCAGCGCCCCGCCATGGAGTGCGCCGTGGCCCTGCTGCTCGATTGCTCGGGCTCCATGAAGGCGCACGCCCCGTCCGTCTCCCTGCTGGTGGACGTGCTGGGCCGCGCCCTGGACATGGCGGGCGTGGCGGTGGAGGTGCTGGGCTTCTCGACCGGGGCCTGGAACGGCGGCCGCGCCCGCCGGGACTGGCAACGCGCCGGCCGCCCCGAGTTTCCCGGGCGGCTCAACGAGCGCCTGCACCTGGTGTTCAAGGCCGGCACGCAAGCCTGGCGGCGCGGGCGCTACGGCATTGCGGCACTGCGCCGCCCGGACCTGTTTCGCGAGGGCATGGACGGCGAGGCCGTGGAATGGGCATGCCAGCGCCTGCTCAAGCTGCCCGCGCAGCGGCGCATCCTGATGGTGGTGTCCGACGGCTGCCCCATGGACACCGCCACCCACCAATGCAACGACGAGCACTACCTCGATCAGCACCTGCGGCAGGTGGTGGCCGCGCACGAGCGCAGCGCCGACGTCGAGATCTGCGGCCTGGGCGTGGGCCTGGATCTGGGCGTGTTCTACCGCCGGCGCTTGGCCATCGAACTGGATACGCCGTTGGATGACGCCCGCCTGCACGACGTGGCAGCCCTGCTGATGCAGGGCCGCCGGGCGGCCGGCACGCCATCTCGGAGAGGATGAACCATGGCATGTATCGGAATTGCCGGCGCCGGCCTGCTGGGCCGCCTGCTCGCCTGGCACCTGGGCCGCGAGCACGCGGTGACCGTGTTCGACCCCGCCAGCGGGCCGCAGGCGCGCAGCGACGGCCAGGGCGCGGCAGCCTTCACTGCCGCCGGCATGCTCAGCCCGCTGGCCGAGCTGGACAACAGCGGCCCGGCCATTGCCGCCCTGGGCTGGCGCTCCATGGGCCTGTGGCAGGAGATCACGCGCGCGCTGGCGCAGCCCGGCACGGCAGCGGGCGAACTGCTGCGCATGCGGGGCAGCCTGCTGGTGGCCCACGGCAGCGACCTGGGCGCAGCGCAGCGCGTGCTGGCGCGGCTGGCACAGGCGCCCAGCCTGGCCGGCGTGAGCCGCGAGCCGCAGCCGCTGGACCGCGCTGCGCTCGCTGCCCTGGAGCCGGCACTGGACGCGCGCCTGCACGCCTGGCTGCTGCCCGGCGAAGGCCAGATCCTGCCGCTGCAGGTACTGCCCGCGCTGTGCGCCGCCGCAGGGCCGGTGCGCTGGCGCTGGGGCTGCACGGTGGCCGCGGTACGCCCGGGCCGAATCGAACTGGACGACGGCAGCGCGCAGCACTTTGACCTGGCCATCGACGTGCGCGGCACGGGCGCGCGGCCCGACCTGCCGGTGCGCGGCGTGCGCGGCGAGGTGCTATGGCTGCACGCGCCCGGCGTGACCCTGCAGCGCCCGGTGCGGCTGCTGCACCCACGCCACCGCGTCTACATCGTGCCGCGCCCGTGCGGACACATCGTCATCGGCGCCAGCGAGATCGAGAGCGAAGACCGCTCGCCCGTGAGCCTGCGCAGCGCCGTCGAACTCATGGCCGCCGCGCACAGCGTGCTGCCCGAACTCGCCGAGGCGCGCATCGCCCACCTCGAGACCAATCTGCGCCCGGCCCTGCCGGACAACGAACCGCGCATAGACCACGCCACCGGCCTGCTGCGCATCAACGGCCTGTACCGCCACGGCTGGCTGCTGGCGCCCGCGCTGGTGCAGGACGCCCTCGCACAGGCCGGCCTGGCCGCCCCCGCATCGGAGATCACCCATGCCTACTGACACCCTGCCTCCCACAGCGGCGCAGTTGCGCTTGAACGGATGCATCCTGCCCTGTCCGCCGGGCCTGACACTGCAGGCGCTGCTGCAGGCAAAAGGCATCGACGCCCTGGAGGTGGCGACCGCCGTCAACGGCCAGTTCGTGCCGCGCGCGCTGCGCGCCGAACGGACCCTGCAGGCCGGCGATGCCGTGCTGACCTTCCAGGCCATCGTCGGAGGCTGAGGCCATGACCCCCACACCCTGGGCGCCCTATGGCGTCACGCTGCACAGCCGCTTCCTGCTCGGCACCGCCGGCTACCCGTCGCCGCAGGTACTGGCCGAGGGCATTGCCGCCAGCGGCGCGCAGGTGGTGACCGTGGGCCTCAAGCGCACCCTGTCCGCGGGCGGCGACAACGGCTTCATCGAGATCATCCGCACCGCCATGCGCGAGCGCGGCGCGCAACTGCTGCCCAACACGGCCGGCTGCCGCAGCGCGCGCGAAGCCATCACGCTGGCGCACATGGCGCGCGAGCTCTACGGCACGCACTGGATCAAGCTGGAGGTGGTGGGCGACGAGCACACCCTGCAGCCCGACCCCTGGGGCACGGTGGAGGCGGCCGCGCAGCTCATCCGCGACGGCTTTGCCGTCTTCCCCTATTGCACCGATGACCTGGTGACCTGCCAGCGGCTGCTGGACGCAGGCTGCCAGGTGCTCATGCCCTGGGGTGCGCCCATAGGCTCGGGCCAGGGCCTGCTCAACCCCTTTGCGCTGCGCACGCTGCGCGCGCGCCTGCCCGGCGTGCTGCTGGTGGTGGACGCGGGCATAGGCGCCCCCAGCCATGCCGCCCAGGCCATGGAGCTGGGCATGGATGCCGTGCTGCTCAACTCCGCCGTGAGCCAGGCCGTGGAGCCGGTGCGCATGGCGCGCGCCTTCGGCCTGGCGATAGAGGCCGGGCGCACGGCTTTCGAGGCCGGCGTGATGGCGCCGCAGGACATGGCGGTGGCCTCGACGCCGGTCAGCGGCCACCCCTTTCTCATCGATTGAACGCCCGGGCGGCGGCGCTGCCACGGCCCGGGCCCGCCGGCGTCAGCGCCGGCGCAGGATGTGGATGTACTGCTCGCCCACGGTCTGCTGCTCCAGGAGCTCGTTGCCCGTCTGCTTGGCGAAGGCCTGGAAGTCGCGCAGCGAGCCGCTGTCGGTCGCCACGACCTTGAGCAGCTGGCCGCTGTCCATGTCGGCCAGGGCCTTCTTGGCCTTGAGGATGGGCAAGGGGCAGTTGAGCCCGCTGGTGTCGATTTCCTTGTGTATCTGCATGGTTCTCTATCCTTGGGCGGTTATTCCAGGCCCCGGCGGCGTTCGGCGTTTTCCTCGGCGGTGAAGAACACCGGCTCGTGCCCGCGCGTGCGCAGCCAGTCGGCCAGCGCATAGCCCGTGCCGGCGGGCCAGCAGCGCAGGTCGGGCAGGTCGTACAGGCGGTAGTCCACGAGTTCGGCCGACAGTCGCACCTCGCCACGGGCCTGCACGTGGTAGGCGATGATGATCTGGTTCATGCGCAGGAACTCGTAGGCCCCCACGAGCGTGCAGGCGTGCACGTCAAGGTTGGTCTCCTCCTTCACCTCGCGCACGATGCCCTGCTCGGGCGACTCGCCCGCCTCCATGAAGCCCGTGATCAGCGCATACATCTTGCCCGGCCAGGCCGCGTTGCGCGCCAGCAGCACCTTGCCGTCCACCTCCACGATGGCGGCCAGCACCGGCGTGGGGTTGTTCCAGTGCGTCCAGCCGCAGTCGGGGCAGCGCAGGCGCTCCTTGGGGCCGCCGTCTTCCATCTGCACGATGGGCGCCAGCGGGGCAGCGCAGTGGGTGCAATAGCGGGTGTGGTACTGCATTGCTCTATTTTTGGTAGCTGTTTGCGCTTATTTTACGGGCGCTGCAGGCATTTTTGGCATATATTCCGGGCACAGGCCCTCACACCGGGAAAACGCCCGTGGACAGATAGCGGTCGCCCCGGTCGCAGACCACGAAGACGATGCAGGCCCCCTGCTCGCGCTGAGCGATCTGCTGCGCCACCCAGCAGGCGCCAGCGGCCGAGATGCCGGCGAAGATGCCCTCCTCGCGCGCCAGGCGCAGGCACATGTCCTCGGCGTCGCCCTGGCTCACGAGCACCAGTTCATCGACCGCCTTGGGGTCGTAGATCGCGGGCAGGTATTCCTCGGGCCACTTGCGGATGCCGGGGATGCGCGAGCCCTCCTGCGGCTGGGCGCCGACCACGACCACGCCGGGATTCTTCTCCTTGAGATAGCGCGAGACACCGGTGATGGTGCCCGTAGTGCCCATAGCGCTGACGAAGTGCGTGATGCGCCCGCCCGTCTGCTCCCAGATCTCGGGGCCGGTGGTCTCGTAGTGGATGCGCGGGTTGTCGGGATTGGCGAACTGGTCGAGCACCTTGCCCTCGCCGCGCTTTTGCATGGCCATGGCCAGGTCGCGCGCGTGCTCCATGCCGCCGCTGCGCGGCGTGAGCACGAGCTCGGCGCCAAAGGCCTTCATGGTCTGCGCACGCTCGATGGACAGGTCCTCGGGCATGACCAGCACCATGCGGTAGCCGCGGATGGCTGCGGCCATGGCCAGGGCGATGCCGGTGTTGCCCGAGGTGGCCTCGATCAGCGTGTCGCCGGGCCGGATCTCGCCGCGCTCCTCGGCACGGCGGATCATGGAGAGTGCGGGGCGGTCCTTGACGGAGCCGGCGGGGTTGTTGCCTTCGAGCTTGCCCAGGATGACGTTGCCGCGCTCGGCATTCTCCCGGGCGCCAATGCGCTGCAACGCGACCAGCGGCGTGCGGCCGATCGCGTCTTCAATGGTCGGGTAATTCATGCACCCTACTGTGCCATAATTTGCGACTTCGCTGATTCCCGCCCGGGTGGTGAAATTGGTAGACGCAGGGGACTCAAAATCCCCCGCCGCAAGGCGTGCCGGTTCGATTCCGGCCCCGGGCACCAGAGACAGGCCGCGCCGTCGTTTGACGCTGCGGCCTTTTTCGTGGGCTTGCGCGCCCCGGCAATCCTGCCCGCGCTGACCCCAAGGCCTGGGGCTTGACCTTGAACACGCTTCAAGGTTTCCAATGCGTGCAAGGAGTTTGAAAACACCGCCATGCACGCAAGACCCCACGACCACCCCCCAGAGCGCCGCGGCGCAGGCGCGCCCTGTGGCGCCTGCCCGCCCGCGCAGGCCAGCGCCCCCACCCCCCTGCCCGGCGCGTTCCGGCGCTTTCGCATCGCCAACATGGACTGCGCCAGCGAGGAGTCCGAGATCCGCCATGCGCTGCAAGGAGTGCACGGCATCCGTGCCCTGCGCTTCCAACTGGCGCAGCGCATCCTGGGCATCAACGCGGCCGGCGAAGACCACCTGCACGCGGCGCTGGCAGCCATCCGCCGGGCCGGGTTCCAGCCCGAGCCCCTGGCAGACAGCGCGCCCGCGGAACATGCAGCCGCCGCGCCGCAGGCCCACGCTGGCCCAGGCCACGGCGGCGCCATGCACGGCCTGGGCCGCATGGCCGCCGCCCTGGCGCTGGCCGTGGTGGCAGAGCTGATGGGGTTTTTCGCCCCCGAGACCCTGCCCTGGCGCGCCGCCGGCATGGCCGTGGCCGGGCTGGCCATTGCGCTGGCGGGCGGGGGCGTGTACCGCAAGGGGCTGGCAGCGCTGCGCGCCGGCCGCCTGAACATCAACGCCCTGATGACGGTGGCCGTGACCGGGGCGTTCGCCATAGGCCAATGGCCCGAGGCCGCCATGGTGATGGCGCTCTACGCCCTGGCCGAAGCCATTGAGGCGCGCGCCGTGCAGCGTGCGCGCCACGCCATCGAGGGTCTGCTGGCGCTCGCCCCCGAGCAGGCGCTGCAGCGCATGCCCGACGGCACCTGGCGCAGCGTGCCGGTGGCCGAGGTGGGCCTGGGCGCGCTGGTGCGCGTGCAGCCCGGCGAGCGCGTGCCGCTGGACGGCGTGGTGCGCAGCGGCCACACCAGCATCGACCAGGCGCCCGTGACGGGCGAGAGCATTCCCGTGGACAAGGGGCCGGGCGATGCGGTGTTCGCGGGCACGATCAATGCCACGGGCCGCTTCGAGCTGGAGGTGACGGCGCTGGCCGCGCAGTCCACGCTGGCGCGCATCATCCATGCGGTGGAAGAGGCGCAGGCCACGCGCGCGCCCACGCAGGGGCTGGTGGACCGGCTTGCCGCCATCTACACCCCGGCCGTGTTCGCCCTGGCGCTGGCCGTGGCGCTGCTCGGCCCGGTGCTGCTGGACTGGTCGGCCCTGCAGGCGGTCTACCGCGCGCTGGTGCTGCTGGTCATCGCCTGCCCTTGCGCGCTGGTGATCTCCACCCCCGTGACCATCGTCAGCGCTCTGGCGGCAGCGGCACGGCGCGGCATGCTGATCAAGGGCGGCGTGTTTCTGGAGCAGGCGCGCCTGCTGCGCGTCGTGGCGCTGGACAAGACGGGCACCGTGACCGAGGGCCGTCCGCGCCTGGTCGCCTGGTCGGTGGTGCCTGCAGGGCGCGATGCGGCCGCCATCGAACACATGGCGGCGGCGCTGGCCGCGCATTCCGACCACCCGGTCGCGCGCGCGATCGCCGCCGGCCTGCAGCCCAACGCCGTCGATGCCCGGCACCTCACGGCGCTGGCCGGGCGCGGCGTGCAGGCCGAGGTGGACGGCGTGGCCTATGTGCTGGGCAACCACCGCCTGATCGAGGAGCGCGGCCAGTGCAGCCCGGAGCTCGAAGCGCAGCTCCAGGCCCACGAGCAGGCCGGCCGCACGGTGACGCTGCTGGCCTCGCCCACCGAAGTGCTGGCGCTGTTTGCCGTGGCCGACACCATCAAGCCCGCCGCGCGCGCGGCCGTGGCGCAATTGCACGCGCTGGGCATCACGTCCGTGCTGCTGTCCGGCGACAACCAGGCCACGGCCAGCGCCATCGCCCGCGAGGCGGGCATCGCCACCGCCCAGGGCCATCTGCTGCCCGAGGACAAGCTCCACGCCATCACCGCGCTGCAGCGGGTGCATGGCCCCACCGCCATGGTGGGCGACGGCATCAACGACGCGCCGGCGCTGGCCCGTGCCGACATCGGCATTGCCATGGGCGCGGCGGGCACGGACACGGCCATGGAGGCGGCCGACGTGGTGATCATGAACGACGATCTGCACCGCATCGGCGAGCTGGTGCGCCTGTCGCGCGCGGCGCACGCCGTGCTGTGGCAGAACATCGTGCTGGCGCTGGGCATCAAGGCCGCCTTTCTGCTGCTGGCGGTGCTGGGCCAGGCGACCATGTGGATGGCCGTGTTCGCCGACATGGGCGCCAGCCTGCTGGTGGTGTTCAACGGGCTGCGGCTGCTGCGCCGCGCCTGAGGGTTTCATCCACACGCGCACTGGAAAAGGCTGTGGACAAGCCGTGCCCACCACGTGCAGGGCAGCGCCAAGTGCGCGCCAGCACAAGACCTTTGCTGCGCTGCCGAAAAATGAGGCAGCGCGCCCGCCTTGCCTCAGTTGTTCTGCCGCTGGATCAACTGGCGCCCCGCAGCCGTGATGGTCAGCGCGCCCGAGGCATCCTTGGCGATGTAGCCGCGCTCGTACAGGCGGCCGGACATGTGCTCCTTGAGCGCATGGGGCAGGTCGATGACCTGGCCCATCTCCAGTTGCTTGAGCGTGGCGATCTCGTCCACGGTGGGATCGAAATGCGGGGCATGGTAGTGCGTGCTCATGGTCAGGGCTCCCTTGGCACCTGCAGTGCCAGACACAAACGCCGGTGCCAGATTACCCCGGCGGCCCCGCCAGTGCAAGCGCACGCGCCCGCACCGGCCGGACGCGGGTCAGACCCGGCCCGCGGGCCCGAAGTTCACGCCCCGGCCCGGGGCGCTGCGCCCGCGGCCACCTCGCCCAGCCACTGGGCAAACGTGGCCAGCATGGGCGAGGTGCTCTGCGCCGGGCTCACGAGGTAGTACGCGCGCTCGCCGCGCAGGGGCTGGGCGCAGGCGACGACGAGCTCGCCCTGCGCCAGCTCGGCCTCGATGAGCAGCGGCGGGATCAGCGCCACCCCCAGCCCGTGCGCCGCCGCCACGGCGAGCATGGAAAAAAGCTCGTAGCGCGGCCCCTCGAGCGCGCGCGGCGCCGCCACGCCCAGGGCATCGAACCACTGGCGCCAGGCCTGGGGCCGCGTGCTCTGCTGCAGCAGCGGCAGGCTGGCGATGCGCTCGGGCGCCACCGGCTGGTGGGCGCGCCCGCGCCCGCGCGGGGCGGCCTCCTCCAGCAGGCGCGGGCTGCAGACGGGCAGCACGTCCTCGTGCAGCAGCCGCTGGGCCTGGGTGCCGGGCCAGTTGGCCACCTGCTCGCGCGTGCCGGCGTACAGCGCGGCGTCGAAAGGTGTGTCGGCAAACAGGAAGGGGCGCGTCTGCGTGTCGATGTGCACCACGATGTCGGGGTGGCGGCGCGCGAACTGCGGCAGGCGCGGGATGAGCCAGCGCGTGGCAAACGTGGGCACCGCCGCCAGGCACAGCGACCCGCCCTGGCCCTGGTGGGCCATCACGTCCAGCGTGTCGCGCTCGAGCCCCTGCAGCCAGCGTGCCACCTGGCGGCCGTAGTGCGCGCCCGCGGGCGTGAGCTCCACGCCGTGGCGCGTGCGCCGGAACAGGGCCACGCCGAGCTGCTCTTCCAGCGCAATGATCTGGCGCGAGACGGCGCTTTGCGTCAGCGCCAGCTCCTGCGCCGCGCGCGTGTAGCTCTCGTGCCGCGCGGCGGCTTCAAAGCAGGCCAGCGCCTGGGTGGAGGGGATGTGGCGTCGCATGGGCGGGCGGCTTTCTTCGCGCAGAGAGGAGCTTCAAGTATTCCATATATTTGCAAAACGCATTTCTGCATGAGAACTCATCGTTTGCACCGCTCAATGTCGGGGCCTACGATGGCAGCCGTTCGCGCATGGCATGCATTGAATGCATTCCACGCCCTCTCTTCAACGACCCACCGCACCGGAGACCGCCATGGCCCACGCCGCTTTCCAATGGAATGACCCCTTTCTGCTCGACCAGCAACTCACCGAGGACGAGCGCGCCATCCGCGACGCGGCCGCGGCCTACTGCCAGGACAAGCTGGCCCCGCGCGTGCTGGAGCAGTTCCGCCACGAGAAGACCGACACGGCCATCTTCCGCGAGATGGGCGCACTGGGCCTGCTGGGCCCCACCATCCCCGAGCAGTACGGCGGCCCGGGCCTGAACTACGTGGCCTACGGCCTGATCGCGCGCGAGATCGAGCGCGTGGACTCGGGCTACCGCTCCATGGCCAGCGTGCAGAGCTCGCTGGTGATGGTACCCATCCATGAATTCGGCACCGAGGCGCAGAAGCAGAAGTACCTGCCCAAGCTCGCCAGCGGCGAGTGGATCGGCTGCTTCGGCCTGACCGAGCCCGACCACGGCTCCGACCCCGGCAGCATGGCCACGCGCGCCTACAAGGTCGATGGCGGCTACCGGCTCAAGGGCAGCAAGATGTGGATCACCAACAGCCCCATCGCCGACGTGTTCGTCGTCTGGGCCAAGGAGGTCTCCGCCGGCGGCGCGGTCGGCCCCATCCGCGGCTTCATTCTGGACAAGGGCATGAAGGGCCTCACCGCCCCCGCCATCCACGGCAAGGTGGGCCTGCGCGCCAGCATCACGGGCGAGATCGTCATGGACGACGTGTTCGTGCCCGAGGAGAACGCCTTCCCCGACATCCAGGGCCTCAAGGGCCCCTTCACCTGCCTCAACAGCGCGCGCTACGGCATCGCCTGGGGCGCTTTGGGCGCCGCCGAGTTCTGCTGGCACACCGCGCGCCAGTACACGCTGGACCGCAAGCAGTTCGGCCGCCCGCTCGCCGCCAACCAGCTCATCCAGAAGAAGCTGGCCGACATGCAGACCGAGATCGCCATCGGCCTGCAGGCCTGCCTGCAGTTCGGCCGCATGAAGGATGCCGGCACCGCCAGCGTGGAGGGCACCTCCATCATCAAGCGCAACAGCTGCGGCAAGGCGCTGGACATCGCCCGCGTGGCGCGCGACATGATGGGCGGCAATGGCATCAGCGACGAGTTCGGCGTGGCGCGCCACCTGGTGAACCTCGAGGTGGTGAACACCTACGAGGGCACGCACGACGTGCACGCGCTCATCCTGGGCCGCGCGCAGACGGGCATTGCAGCGTTTGCCAACTGAGACGCGCTCCTGAAACAGGAGCTGTTCGCGCCGCATGTGAGTCATTTCAATATGAAAACCCATTGAAACAGCCACACAGTAAGCGCGAGCAGCTATTCAAAGCATAGCAATCCACCCTTTCGACATGACCGCATCCCCCACCCCAGGCGCCCTGGCCGGCATCCGGGTTCTCGACCTCTCGCGCGTGCTCGCCGGCCCCTGGTGCACGCAGATCCTGGCCGACCTGGGGGCCGACGTGGTCAAGGTCGAGCGCCCCGGCGCGGGCGACGACACGCGCCACTGGGGCCCGCCCTTCCTGAAGGACGCCGAGGGCCGCGACACCCCCCAGGCGAGCTATTTCACGGCCTGCAACCGCAACAAGCGCTCGGTCACCATCGACATGGCCACGCCCGAGGGGCAGCAGCTCATCCGCCAGATGGCGCAGCAGGCCGACGTGCTGGTGGAGAACTTCAAGGTCGGTGGCCTGGCGCGCTACGGGTTGGACTACGCCAGCCTGCGCGAGGTCAACCCGCGCCTGATCTACTGCTCCGTCACCGGCTTCGGCCAGGACGGGCCCTACGCCGAGCGCGCCGGCTACGACCTGATGATCCAGGCCATGACGGGCATGATGAGCATCACCGGCCGCGCCGACGGCGAGCCCGGCGGCGGCCCGCTGCGCGTGGGCGTGGCCGTGGTGGACGTCTTCACCGGCCTGTACGCCAGCAACGCCATCCTGGCCGCGCTGCACGCACGCGACAACGCGGCCACGGGCACGGGCCTGGGCCAGCACATCGACATGGCCCTGCTCGACGTGGGCATGGCCGTGCTCGCCAACCAGGCCGCCGGTTTTCTGGCCACGGGTCAGGCACCCGGCCGCCAGGGCAACACGCACCCCAGCCTGGCGCCCTACCAGGACTTTCCCACGCAGGACGGCAGCATGCTGCTGGCCATAGGCAACGATGGGCAGTTCCAGCGCTTTTGCGCCGCCGCGGGCCAGCCGCAGTGGGCCGCGGACGCGCGCTTTGCCACCAACACCCTGCGCGTGCAGCACCGCGCGGTGCTGATCCCGGCCATGGAGCAGGTCACGCGCACGCGCACCACCGCCGACTGGATCGCCCTGCTCGAAGACAAGGCCGTGCCCTGCGGCCCCATCAACACCATCGCCCAGGCCTTCGACGACCCCCAGGTGCGCGCCCGCGGCCTGCGCATGGACCTGCCGCGCCAGGCGGGCGACGGCGTGGCGCAGGTGGCCACCGTGGCCAGCCCGCTGCGCCTCTCGGCCACCCCGCCCGTGCTGCGCCACGCACCGCCCGCGCTGGGCCAGCACACGGCCGAGGTGCTGCGCGAGCTGGGGCTGGACGCCGAGCGCATCGCCCAGTTGCAGGCGCAGGGCGTGGTGTGATGAAGGCCCGCCGGGCGGGCGGCGCGGCGTTGGCCATCAACAATTTGTTGTTATATTGGAATAATAAAATAATTTACTGATGGCAAGCCACTCCCTAGAGTCGCGGCTTTTCACAGGAGCCTTGCCATGACCCACCCCGCCCCCGCCCTCCACCCCATCGACCACGTGCTGTCCGCCTTTGCCCAGGGCGACGTGCCGCGGCTGCTCGCGCTCATCGCCGACGACGTGGATTTCCGCATCGACCACTACCGCGACGCCGTCGACGTTGCCTGGCAGCAGGCGCAGGGCAAGGCCGGCGTGCTGGCGGTGCTGCAGCGCCTGGCGGCCGAGATTTTTCCGCAGGGCACGCAGATCCTGCGCACGCACAGCCAGGCGCTGGGCGGCGGCTGGGTGCTCACGCAGTTCCACCAGCGCTTTCACTACGGCGTGCTGCAGCGCGCCGTGGAGAGCCAGACCTGGATCGTGAGCCATTCGCGGGACGGCCTGCTGGACTACTTCCGCGAGACCGTGGCCACCATCACCCCCCTCGCCGCCGAGCCCGCGGGCGCGGCCTGAAAGCTCCCGCCATGCTGTTCGACCTGCGCGCCCTGGGCTACTTCGTCGCCGCCTTCGAGGAGCGGTCCGTCACGGCGGCAGCGCGCCGCTGCTTCGTGGCCCAGCCCTCGATCAGCATGGCCATCAAGGGGCTGGAGGAAGCCCTGGGCACGGTGCTGTTCGAGCGCAGCCGCAGCGGCCTGGCGCCCACGCCCGCAGGCGAGCGCCTGTACCCGCGCGCCTGCAGCCTGCTGGCCCAGTCCACGGCCATGGTGCGCGATTTCCGCGACAGCCCGCGCACCACCCTGGGCCTGTACTTGCAGGACGACGTGCTGGTGCAGACCGCGGCCCCGCTGCTCGCGCAGATCGACCAGCACCTGCCCGGCGCCGTCCTGCGGATCACGGCCTCGCTGGACGAGGCGCAACTGGGCCTGGTCGCCGAGGGCTGCCAGCGCGCCGGCGACGCCTTCGTGCCGCTGTGGCGCGAGCCCTATGTGATGCTCGTCCCCGAATCGCACCCGCTGCGCTTTCGCAAAGGCTTTGCCCTGGACGACCTGCAGGGTATGCCCTTGATCGAGCGGCCCTATTGCCCGCAACAGCAGTCGTTCGCACGGCTGCTGGCCGAGCGCGGCGTGGTGCCGGACGTGCGCGCCAGCGCGGCCCGCGAGGAGCTCCTGCTGCACATGGTGGAGCTGGGGCTGGGCCTGGCCATCGTTCCGGCCTCGCACGCGCAGCATGCGCGCCGCGCGGTGGTGCGCCCGCTGGAGGCGGGCACCGTCAGCTTCGAGCGCCATCTGGGCCTGGCCTGCGCTGCGCACGACGGCCCCACCCGCGCCATGCTGGAGCCGCTGGCCGCGGGCCTGCGGGCACGGCAGCCGCAGGCCCAGGCCGCCTGAACCCGGGCGACAGCAGGCCTGCGCCGCGCTGCGCATAATGGCCCGCATGATCGACCTCTACACCGCCGCCACGCCCAACGGGCACAAGGTCTCCATCGCGCTGGAGGAACTGGGCCTGCCCTACGAGATGCATGTGCTGGACCTCGCGCGCGGGGTGCAGAAGGAACCCTGGTTCCTGGCCCTCAACCCCAACGGACGCATTCCCGCCATCGTGGACCGTGACGCCGAGGACTTCGCGGTGTTCGAGTCCGGCGCCATCCTGCTGTACCTGGCCGAGAAGACCGGGCGCCTCCTGCCCCAGGACGCCAAGGGCCGCTCGCGCGTGGTGCAGTGGCTCATGTTCCAGATGGGCGGCATCGGCCCCATGATGGGCCAGGCCAACGTGTTCTTCCGCTACTTCCCCGAGAAGATCCAGCCCGCCATCGACCGCTACCAGGGCGAATGCAAGCGCCTGTTCCGCGTGCTCGACACCCACCTGCAGCAGCACGAATACCTGGCGGGCGACTATTCCATCGCCGACATCGCCCACTGGGCCTGGGTGCGCACGCACCGCTGGTCGGGCGTGCCGATCGACGACCTGCCCCACCTGCAGCGCTGGGTGGAGGCCATCCGTGCACGCCCTGCCGTGCAACAAGGCATCCTCATGCCGCCCTCGATGCGTGAAAACGGCCCTGACCGGGAAGAAAAGGAACGCCAGTTCGCCGAGGAAGCGCGCAAGATGGTGAAGATGGGCCAGTCGCGCCAGTCCGGCGTCTGAACACCGCAAGCACCACGGAGACCCGACCATGCAGCTCTACACCGCCCCGCGCGCCCCCAACCCGCGCCGCGTGACCATGTTCATGGCCGAGAAAGGCATCAGCGGCGTGACGCTGGTGCCCATCGACCTCAATGCGCAGGAGCACAAGGCCGCGGCCTTCCGCGCCAAAAGCCCGCTGGCCACGGTGCCGGCGCTGGAGCTCGATGACGGGCGCATGCTCACCGAGACGCGCGCCATCTGCACCTACCTCGAAGGGCTGCACCCCGAGCCCAACCTCATGGGCCAGGACTTTGAGGAGCGCGCCTTCATCGAGATGGCCGACCGGCGCGTGGAGTGGTACCTGCTGGCGCGCATCGGGCACTGCATACGCCACACCCACCCCGGTCTGGCCGTGCTGGAGCAACCGCAATTTCCGCAGTACGGCGAAAGCGAGGGCCGCAAGATGCGCGAGACCGCCCGCTGGCTGGACGCCACGCTGGCGCAGCAGCCCTTCGTGGCGGGCGCACGCCTGACCATTGCCGACATCACCGCGTTCTGCGCGCTGGAGTTCGCGCGCGGCCTCATGAAGTTCCAGCCCGGCGCCGAGGACATGCCCCACCTGCAGGCCTGGCGCGACCGCATGGCCGAACGGCCCAGCGCGCGGGCCTTCTGACCCGAGCCCCGGCAGCCACAGCGGCCGCCTGGCGCGCCGCTCTACGGGTATTGCCTGAACGAATGCCAAACCCAAGGCATGATTTCGCTTCTAGAATTTGAACCGGCGCATCCCGTGCCATCCAGAGAACCCCATGAAGTCCGTGCAAAAAGACATCGACGAGCGCACCAACCTTACCGGCTCCAATAAGTTCGAGTTGCTGCTGTTTCGCCTCGGGGCGGACGAAGCGCTGGGCCAGTCGGAGCTGTTCGGCATCAACGTGTTCAAGATCCGCGAGATCGTGGCCATGCCCGCCATCACGCCCATCGTGGGCGCCACGGCGCACTCGCTGGGGGTGGTGAACCTGCGCGGCCAGGTGATCCCGGTGCTCGACCTGCCCTCCATCGTGGGCTGCAAGCCCAAGACCGGGCTCAACATCATGCTCGTGACCGAGTTTGCGCGCACCACGCAGGCCTTTGCCGTGGAGTCGGTCGAGGACATCGTGCGCCTGGACTGGAACCAGGTCATCTCGGCCGAATCCAGCGGCGCGGGGCACAACCTCGTCACCAGCATCGCGCGCCTGGACGGCAACACCGACGGCACGCGCCTGGCCCAGGTGCTGGACGTGGAAGCCATTCTGCAAATGGTCGCGCCGGCGGACGAGAAGCACCAGGTCGATCCGCAGAAGGTGGGCGCCAAACTCCAGCTCAAGCCCGGCACCATCATCCTCGCGGCCGACGACTCCTTCGTCGCGCGCTCGCTGATCGAGCAGGAGCTCAAGGTGCTGCAAGCCCCGTTCGAGATGGTCAAGTCAGGCAAGGAGGCCTGGGACCGCCTGATCGCCCTGGCCCATGCCGCCGAGGCCGAGGGTAAGACCATCCTGGACAAGGTGAGCCTGGTGCTCACCGACCTGGAAATGCCCGAGATGGACGGCTTCACGCTCACGCGCAACATCAAGCAGGACGCGCGCCTCTCGGCCCTGCCCGTGGTCATCCACTCCTCGCTTTCGGGCTCGGCCAACGAGGACCATGTGCGCAGCGTGGGCGCCAACGGCTACGTGGCCAAGTTCGAGGCCGAGGAGCTGGCCACCACGATCCGCCAGGTCCTGCCGCGCTGACGGCTGCACCGTCCCGCCTCTGGCCTCCCCCGCGCTCCCGCTGCTGCGGGAGCACATTGCGCACGGCACTGCCATGGACTCCCTTCTCGCCCTCTTTCCCCACGGCTGGCAGCACTACCTGCTCGGCGGCCTGCTCATCGGCACGGGCGTGGCCCTGCTGTTCGTGCTCACCGGCCTCATTGGCGGCATGAGCACGGTGTTTTCGTCCACCTGGTCCTACCTGGTGCAGCGCCCTTTCTTCCAGCAGGAGCGCTTCACCGGCAGCCGCGCCTGGCGCCTGGTCTATGCCCTGGGCCTGGTGCTGGGCGCCCTGGCCTGGACGTTGTGGTTTGCCGGCGCCCCGGCAGCCCCCACCAGCCTGCCGGTCTGGCAACTGCTGCTGGGGGGCTTTCTCGTCGGCTATGGGGCGCGGCTGGGCAATGGCTGCACCTCGGGGCACGGCATCTGCGGGCTGGGCTCGCTGCAGTGGCCGTCGCTGCTGGCGGTGCTCACCTTCATGGCCACGGCGTTCGCCACGGCCAACCTCATGGCCTGGGTGCTGGCATGAGCGCGGGCCGCTTTGTCGCCGTGCTGCTGTGCGGCGCCCTGTTCGGCTTCGGCCTGGCGCTCTCGACCATGGTGCGGCCCGAGATCGTGCTGGGCTTTCTGCGCTTTCAGGACTATGGGCTGATGCTGGTGATGGGCGGTGCCGTGGCGGTCACGCTCGTCGCCTACCGCTGGGCGCCGCGCCTGCTCACGCGCCCGGTGCTGGGCGGCAGCTTTCACACCCACCCCAGCGCCTGGAACCGCGACACCGCCCTGGGTGCAGCGCTGTTCGGCGTGGGCTGGGGCCTGTGCGGGGTGTGCCCGGGGCCGGCCATCGCCAACCTGGGCACGGGCAACTGGACGCTGCTGTGGGCGCTGGGCGGCATGGCCCTGGGCGCCCTGGCACAGGGCTGGCGCCGCCAGCCGTGACGCTGTAGGGGCGCTCAGGCCAGAGTGTCCACGGCACTGCCGGGCTGGCGCGCCGTGGATGCAGCGAACAGACTGGGCCGCAAGCGCGCTTCGAGTGCCGTCAGCGCGCTGCGTGCGCCGTCCGAGCGGCGATCGGCGGCACCGGCCTCGCGGGCCAGGCCGTCGGCCCGTGCTTGTTCCTGGTCTGCGCGGCGCTGCGCCTGGTCCGCACGGCGCTCCAGCGCCTGCGCCTGACGCTGCGCCTGATCGGCGGCGCGCCGCGCGGCCTCGAGCTGCGGCGGCGTGCGCAGTGCCGAGGCGCTGACCGCCAGGGGTTGCAGCATGGCCATGCCCTCCCCTTACTCCGACAGGTAAGCGCGGCGCACCTGGGCGTTGAGCTGCGCCATGGCTTCGGTGCCCGCCTGTTCCTGCTCGCGCGCGTCTGCGGCCTGCGGTGCGCGTGCCAGGGCCTGGGCGCGCGCACTCAGAGTGACGGTGGTCGCGCTGCTGTCGGGCTCGTTGCCGGCGTCGCTGTCTTCCTCTGCGCCGCGGCGATAGGCCGCTGCGGCGGACGACGATGGCGGGGCCGCCACGCGCTGGGCCTCCTGCGGATTGCGTGCTATGGCTTCCATGGCTTGCCTCTCATGCACTGGGGGGACAGGGCGCATGGTCCCGCAATCGGCTGCAAAAGTAAAGCCTGGCCCGCGGCACGCGCAGCCGCGGCTTGCCGTTAGCTATCTTTTTTGTAGCTCTTTGCGCTTGTTTCGTCGGACCTCAAGGCCAAGAACTCACAAAAACTGCTTCAGGCGCTGCGGGTCGAGCTGGGCAATGGTCTCGCGCCCCAGGGCGGTGAGCGTGAGCGCGGCGGCGCGCGTGGCGATGTCAATGCCCAGGCCCGCCTGCGCGGGCCAGCGGGCATCCAGGCGCAGGTAGCGGTCCTGCAGGCGGTCTTCCATGGTGGCCACCACATGCTGCTGCTGCACGGCGATCATGGTGAGGATGAGCCGCCCGTCGGTGAGCCAGCCGACGGCGCCGGCGTCCGCCTCGAGGTGCTCGGCGGGGCGGTAGCCCATGGTGGCCGTGCCGATGGAGAGCATGCGCACGCGCGCCGGCTTGGTGCCCATGAAGAGCTCGGCCTCGTGCAGCGCGACCTGGTCGGGCGCAACGGCGAACAGGCCGCCGTCGGCGTACAGCGTCTTGCCGATCTGCACGCTGGGGAAGAAGGCCGGCGCCGCGCTCGTGGCCATGGCCACGTCGACGGCACTGATGTCCTCGTCGCCCAGGGAGGCGTCGGCGTGCGGCGTCTTGAACACCTTGGTGACGCTGCGCGAGACATCGACCGCGGGAATGACCACGGCGTGCAGCGCGTCGCCCAGGGTGCGCGCGCCCAGGTGGCGCATGAGCTCGCCGCGCAGGGTCTCGCCCGTGTACTTGGGGCCCAGCACCGAGCGCGTGAGGTCTATCAGCCGGGTGACGGTGCCCCCGGGCAGGCGGCGTGCGGAGAAGATGTCCTCGCCCTTCTCGACGAAGAGCTTGACGATCTGCGCCATGGGCACCTCGTAGGCCAGCGCCAGCGCCAGCAGGCCGCCCACCGAGGTGCCTGCGATCAGGTCGAAGCGCCGCCCCAGGGGCTCGCCCACGCGCTCCTCCAGGTGCGCCAGCACCACGGCGGCATACAGCCCCAGGTAGCCGCCGCCGCTCAGGGACAGGATACGGAATTCAGAGGATGGGTTCTTGCTTGGCATGGGTCACGGGAGCAATCGGCGGCAAGGGCAGGCCGGGGCGCGCGGCCCCGGAAGGTGTGCAGGCATCCCTCTCAGCGCACTGCATAGTCGCTGAGCCACTGGGCCAGGGCGTCGGCCGGCATGGGCCGGGCGAAATGGTAGCCCTGGGCCTCGTGGCATTGGTACAGGTGCAGGAAGTTGGCCAGCTCCGCCGTCTCCACGCCCTCGGCGATGACCTTGAGCTTGAGGCTGCGCGCCATGCTGATGATGGCGCGCACGATGGCGGCGTCGTCCGGGTCACTCACGATGTCGCGCACGAAGGACTGGTCGATCTTGAGCTTGTCCACAGCAAAGCGCTTGAGGTAGGCCAGGCTGGAATAGCCGGTGCCGAAGTCGTCGATGGACAGGCACACGCCCAGGGCCTTGAAGCGGCGCAGCTTCTCGAGCACCTCTTCGGCGTCCTCGATGAGCAGCGACTCGGTCAGCTCCAGCTCCAGCCGCGCGGGCTCCAGCCCCGACTGCGTGAGCGCCTGCGTGACGCTGTGCAGCAGGTCGCCGCGGCGGAACTGCACGGCCGAGAGGTTCACGGCCATGGTGAGCTCGGGCAGGCCCTGCTGCTGCCAGCGCACGGCCTGGGCGCAGGCCTCCTGCAGGATCCAGTCGCCGATGGGCACGATGAGGCCGCTTTCCTCGGCGGTGGCGATGAAGCGCCCGGGCGGCAGCAATTCGTCGGGGCTGCGCTGCCAGCGCACCAGGGCCTCGACGCCCACCACGCGGCCGCTGGCCAGGTCGATCTGCGGCTGGTAGTGCAGCACGAACTGCCGCTGGTCCAGCGCCCAGTGCAGGGCCGTGCGCAGCTTGAGCTGCTCCAGCGCCTCGGCGTTCATGGTCGAGGTGTAGAAGCGCCAGGTGTTGCGCCCGGCCGCCTTGGCCTGGTACATGGCGGTGTCGGCGCGCTGCAGCAGGGCGTCGAAATCGCGGCCGTCGTCGGGCCACACGGCCACGCCCATGGACAGGCTGGCCGCGAGCTCGTGGCCCTCGATGTGGAAAGGCTCGGCCAGCGCCTGCACGACCTGCGTGGCCATGCGGTTGATGGCCTCCATGTCCTTCACCCCGGTCAGGGCGATGAAGAACTCGTCGCCGCCCTGGCGGCTGATGGTGTCGGCGTCGCGCACGCTGGCGCGCAGGCGCTGCGCCACCTGCTGCAGCATCTGGTCGCCCACGGGGTGGCCCAGCGTGTCGTTGATGGTCTTGAAGTGGTCCAGGTCGAGGTAGAGCAGCGCCACCTTGGTGCCCAGGTGCTCCGACCAGGCCATGGCCAGCTCGAAGCGGTCGCGAAACAGCACGCGGTTGGGCAGGCCGGTCAGGGGGTCGTGGTGCGCCAGGAAATCGATGCGCGCCTCGGCCTCCTTGCGCTCGGTGACGTCCTGGATGAAGGCCAGCACCAGCGGCTCGTTCTCGCTGTCCACCAGCCCCGCCGAGAGGCTCACATGGCGCAGCTCGCCGCTCTTGCAGCGCCACTGGGTCTCGTAGTTGAGCGCCGTGCCGTGCAGGCGCAGTTCCTCCAGCCAGGCCTCGCGCGCCGCCAGGTCGGCCCACAGGCCGATCTCCAGCGTGGTGTGGCCGATCAGGTCCTGCCGCTCCCAGCCGAAGAACTCGGTGTACTTGGTGTTGACTTCGAGGAACAGGCCGTCCGCGGCGCGCGCGATCGAGGCCGCCAGCGGGCTGGCGCTGAAAGCGACCTGGAAGCGCTGCTCCGTCTGGCGCAGCTCGGTGATGTCCTGCATGGAGCCGGAGACGGCCAAAGCGCGGCCCGCGCTGTCGCGCTGCACCTCGCCCGTGGCCCGGCCCACGCGGACCTGGCCGTCCGTGCGGCGAAAGCCGAATTCCGCCTGGTAGAGCGCGTCGCGCGGCCCCGTGCCCAGCGCAGCCTGCACCTGCGTGCCGACGCGCGCGCGGTCCTTGGGCTCCACATGCTGGAGAAACAGCTCGTAGGTCGGCTGCACCTGCCCGGGCGCGTAGCCGAAGCAGGCGAAGGTCTCGTCGCTCCAGTGCAGCACGCCGGTGTCCACCCACCACTCCCAGTGCCCCACATGCGCCAGGCGCGCGACCTGCTCCATGCGGCGGCGCTGCTGCTGGGGGGCGGTCACGTCGCGCAGCAGCTCGATCTTGCTGACGCTGCCGTCGGCATTGGGCAGCGGCATGTCCAGCAGCTCGTAGGTCGTGCCGTTGGGCATGGTCCAGTCCCAGCGCACGGTGTGGCCCGCATAGACCTCGGCGTTCTTGCACCAGGTGCAGGGCGCCGCGCTGCCATGGAAGTACTCGTGGCACTTGCGCCCCTGCACTGGGCCGTAGATCTTCTGCAGGGCGGGGTTGAGGTATTCGATCTCGTAGCGCGGGTTGGCGATGTAGACGCCGTCGGTCAGCGCGTCCGTGATGGCCTGCAGGTGGGCGCGGTCGCTCGCCAGTTGCGCGGCGAGTTCCTGGGTGCGCTTGACTTCGCTGATGTCGGTCCAGGTGAGCACCACGCCGTTGCCGCCGCCCTTGCCTTCGTCACGGTAGGGCACGATGCGCTGGAACACCCAACGCCCGTCGGGCAGGCGCAGCTCGGTCTCGCGGCGCGCGCCGGTTTCCGCGCAGCGCTGCAGTTCGGCAAGAAAGGGCTGCTGCGGGCCGAGCCGGTAGTGGATATCGGCCACCGGCCGGCCGATGTCGCTCGCGCGCAGCGCCAGGTAGTCTTCGACGCCGGGGCTGATGCGGCGCAGGCACAGCCGCTCGTCCAGGAACACGGTGCCGATGTCCGTGCTGTCGAGCAGGTGGTCGTAGTCGCGCGTGAGCGCGGCCAGCTCGTCGTTCTTCGCCTGCAGCTCGCGGTTGAGGGTGTAGAGGTCTTCGTTGACCGACTTGAGTTCCTCGTTGGCGCTTTGCAGCTCCTCGTTGGAGGCGGTGAGTTCCTCGTTGCCCAGGTCCAGGCGCTCGTAGCTGGCGTGCAGTTCGAGCACCATTTCCTGCAGGCGCTCGCGCGTGGCCTGCAGCTCGGCCTGCAGCAGGTGCGCGGGCGGATCGGAGGGGTCCGACAGGCCGTCTTCGAGCCCCGCGGGCACGGACTTCACCGCGGGGCCGGGCGGGTCGATCACTCGCGCCAGGGCCACGCCCTGCTTGCGAAACAGCTTGCTCGTGCGATCCAGGGGGGAGAAGGCGGGAGCGTCCAGCGCCTCCACCGTCTCGCTCGCGCCGAGCATCAGCACGCCGTGCGGCTTGAGCGCGAAATGCAGTTGCGACAAGGCCTTGGCCTGCGCCTCGGGCTGCAGGTAGATCAGCAGGTTGCGGCACACGGCCAGGTCCACGTGCGTGAACGGCGGATCGCACAGCAGGTTGTGGCGCGCAAACACCACGTGGCGGCGCAGCGAGGCGTCCACGCGCATGCGCCCGCGCCCGTCGCGCACCCAGTAGCGCCCGCGCAGGGCCTCGGGCACCACGGCCAGGGCCTGCGCGTCGTACTCGCCATACGAAGCCGCCGCCAGCGCGGCCGCGCCCAGGTCGGTGGCAAAGACCTTCACGTTGCCGTGAAAACCCATGCGCCCCGCCGCCTCCAGGGCCAGCATGGCCAGGGTGTAGGCCTCTTCGCCGGTGGCGCAGCCCGCCGACCAGATGCGCAGCTCCTCGCCCGCGGGGCGGCCGCGCAGCAGGTCGGTGAACACCACGTCGGCCAGGTGCGCGAACATCAGGGGGTCGCGGAAGAACTCGGTCACATGGACCAGCAGGTCGGCGCACAGGGCCTGGCGCTCGGCCTCGTCGGCGTCCAGGCGCTGCAGGTACTGGCCCGGAACATCGGCCTGCACCTGGCCCATGCGGTGGCGCACCCTGCGCGCCAGGGTGGAGTGTTTGTAGCCGGAAAAATCGACCCCGCTGCGCCGGCGCAGCACATCCACCATGGCAGGCAGCTCCGCCAGGGGTTCGTCCAGTGCGGTATCAGCGCTCCAGGGGCCGAGATCGTCCGGATCGGTCGCGGAGTTCTCCATGGAAGGCGATTATGGCAACGCTGCGGGCCTGTCCCGGCCTTGCTGCGTCAGGGTTTTTACGCGGTTCCTGCCCTACACTGGGCCGCTTGTCAGGCATTGCCGCGGTGCACGGGCGCCGGGGCCGGAGGTGGAGGTCATGAAATTCGCAGTGATGGGTGCCGGTGCCGTGGGCTGCTACTACGGCGGCATGCTGGCGCGCGCCGGGCACGAGGTGGTGCTGGTGGGGCGCCCCGCGCACGTGCAGGCCGTGCGCGCGCAGGGCCTGCTGCTGGACACCCGCCAGGGGCAGGAGCGCGTGCACCTGCAGGCCGACACGGACGCCAGCGCCGTGCGCGGCGCCCAGTGCGTGCTGTTTTGCGTCAAGTCCACCGACACCGAGAGCGCCGGCCGCGCCATGGCGCCGCACCTGGCAGACGATGCCGTGGTGCTGAGCCTGCAGAACGGCGTGGACAATGCCGAGCGCCTGCAGGCCGTGCTGGGGCGCACCGTGCTGCCCGCCGTGGTGTACGTGGCCACCAGCATGGCCGGCCCGGGGCATGTGCGCCACCATGGCCGCGGCGACCTGGTGCTGCCGCCCTCCCCGGCCAGCAGCGGCCTGGCCCACCTGATGGCGGCGGCCGGCATCCCCGTGCAGATCTCGGACAACGTGGCCGGTGCGCTGTGGGCCAAGCTGCTGCTCAACTGCGTGTACAACCCGCTGTCGGCCCTCACCGGCCTGCCCTATGGCGCCATCGTGGACAGCCCGGGCCTGGACGTGCCGCGCATGATGGACGACATCGTGCAGGAGTGCCTGGCCGTGGCGCAGGCCTGCGGCGTCACGCTGCCCGAGGGCGCGGCCCAGGCCGTGCTGCCGCTGGCGGCAAGCATGCCCACGCAGATCTCCTCCACCGCCCAGGACCTGGCGCGCGGCCGGCCGACGGAGATCGACCACCTGAACGGCTTCATCGTGCGCCAGGGCCAGGCCCGGGGCGTGCCCACGCCGGTCAACCGCATGCTGCACACCCTGGTGCGCCTGCGCGAGCAGTACCGCAGCGCGGACGGCGCCGCACCTACCTGAGAGCAAAGCACTCTTTTTTTGATAGCTGCCAGCGCTTGATGGATAAGCGCTGGAGCCCTATTTCTTTGCTTTTTTCTTACCCGATTTGCTGGCCTTGACCGCATGGCGGGCCTTGCCCGCCGGGCGCGGCGCCGCCAGGGCCGCGGGCGCGCGGGCGTGGGCCGGCCCCAGGGCCGCGGGCAGGCGGTAGTAGATCGGGCCCTGCAGGCTTTGCGCGATGGGCTGGGCCTGGGCCACCCAGGCCTGCAGGGCGGCAGGCTCGCACACGCCCTGGGGCGTGTCGTCGCGCAGAATGCGCTGCACGCGCAGGCCCTGGGCCGTGCGCTCGTAGTGGCCGCTGTAGCGCAGCGGCTGGCTGCGCACCTGGAAGTCCGGCGGCAGGCGGGTGAAGGCCACGCCGGGCGCCAGTTCGATGTCGTAGGTCTCCTCGCTGTGGTAGCCGTAGCAGCGCACGCGGCGCTGCGGCTGCGGGAAGCTGGCCACCGCCAGGCGCACGACCGACAGCGGCAGGTCCACCACGGGGGCGAGCACGAAGGCGCCCTGCGTGCCCGCCTGCAGGTAGTTGTCGATCTCGAAGGACAGGGCCAGGGCGTAGCGCTCGGCCAGCAGCGGGGTGTCGGCGGGTTCGCCCGCCTCCAGCGTGCCGCGCCCGCGGTAGCCCGAGCGCGCCAGCCACTGGTGCGCGAAGTCGCGCTGCGCCGCTGCGTCGAGGCGGCGCAGGTAGTCGCGCATGCGCGCCGCCTGCACGCCCTGGAACTCCACCTCCATGCGGCCGCGCGCACTGCCGTCGGCCGCCACGCGCAGGCGCGTATGCACGGCCTGGCCGTTGGCGCCGGCCGCTCCGGCCGGGATGCGCCGCAGCGCCGGCTCGGCCTCGCCATGCACCACGTTCTTGCCGTAGGCGTGGGCCGGCAGGTGGCCGAAGGGGATCAGCGCGGCGGAGGCGTCGAGGTAGAGCTGCCAGTCGGGCAGGTAGTTGATCACGTGGTCCAGGCTGGAGAGCACGGGCGTGGCGGGCAGGTCGTAGACCTCGCCCGCGTTCAGCAGCACCTGCTCGCTGCGGATGCCCACGGCCGCCAGCAGTGCCTGCAGCAGCGTGGCCTGGTCCTTGCAATCGCCCGCGCCGCGCGCCAGCACGGCATCCGGCGCCTGCGGCACCATGGCCCCCAGGCCCAGGCAGGCGCCGCCCGCCGGGGCGATGTGCGTGGACACCCATTCGTACAGCAGGCGCGCGCGCTCGCGGGCGTCGTCCGCGCCGCCCGCGACCTCCTGCGCCAGCGCCCGCACGCGCGCCGTGGGCTCGGCCAGGGGCCGGGCGCGGGCGCCATAGGCGCGCGCCAGGGCGCCATGGCTGGCGAAGCTGCTGGCGAGCAGCACGGGGGTTTCCTCCATGCGCCACAGGCCCTCGTCGGCGGCGCTCCAGGGGCGCGCTGCGGGGTTGCGGTACTCCCATTGGCGCTCCACGCTCCCGCCCTGCGTGCTCGCGGGCAGTTCCTGCAGGCCATGGGCCTCGAAGCGCAGGTCCAGGCCCTGGGGCGCGCGCACGGTGATGCGGCTGTCGCGGTGCACGCTGAAGGGCGAGAAGCCATGCGCCAGCGAGAACGCCCCCGGCAGCACGGCCTCCCGGTCGGCGATGCGAAAGCGCACGGCCACGGTGTCGCCCACAGCCACATCGGCAAAGCGCACCAGGGTGCGCGTGCGCGCCGGGTCGCCCTCGTCCGGCGCGCTCTGGAAGCTCGCGGGGGGCACGTCGATGCGCCGCCCGTCCGGCTTCAGGGTGTAGGCCTCCAGCAGGCTGCCCTGCTGCAGGCCGGTGAGAAAGCTGAAGTCATAGGCCGCGGCCTCGGGCAGGGCCTGGGGCTGCAGGATCTTCTGGTGCAGCTCCTTGGTCACCGTGGCGCGCCCGTCGCGCTCCACGTCGTAGCGCACGTGCCAGCGCTCGAGCACCGTGGGCTCGGTCGCCAGCGCCAGGCCGGCCGGCAGCAGGGCGCAGCCCAGGGCGGCGCGCCAGCACAGGCGGCCGAGGGAGAAGGACAGCGGCAGACGCCTGGACATGCTCGGCACCCGCGGCCTACTGGCGCCGCATCCAGACGACAAAGCCGACGAAGAAAAGCCCCAGCAGCAGCGGCACCCACGACAGCAGCGGATGGCTCATGCTGACATTGCCCATGCCCGACCAGATCTCGACCTGCACGCCCGCCAGGCCGAGGTTGGCCGTGGAGCCCGCGTCGATGCGCAGCACCGCCTCGCGGTCCTGCTTCATGCTCACGGGGATGGACACGCCCGTCAGCTCCACGGCCTGGCCGGCGTGCGCGCCTGGCTGCGCCATGGCAGGCAGCAGGAGCTTGTGCACGGTGCCGTCCAGCGCCCAGCCCGCACGCAGGTGCAGGGCGGCTTCGCCGTCGGCGGGCGCGGTGCCGCTGGCCTTGATGACCACGGTGTAGGGGCTGCCCTCGGTGCTCAGGGCCAGGGTGGGCCCGCGCCAGACCGGCTCGCTCTGCGCCGGCGCGGACTGGGCGTCGGCAACGGCGGGCGCCTGCTGCAGGCGCGCCACGGCCTCGGCCGGCAGGTCGATGGTCTGCAGCAGGCGCTGGCCCCACTGGCCCTGCGCGGGCTGGGCGAGCGCGGGCAGCGCCACCAGGCCCAGCAGCAGCCAGGCCCAGCGCCGCAGGGCAGCGCGCATCCAGGTCATGGTCGGCGTCATACAGGCTTTCTTTGATGCTACGTTTTCAATAGCTGGTCGCGCTGATGGACAGAGCGCCAGGGTCGGATTTCGCTATTCTTTCACACGCCGCCACTCGCGCCGCAGGCGCAGGCCGCCGTCGAGCACGAGCAGGCCCACGGCAGCGAACACCAGCGCGTACAGCGGCTCCTGGCCCGGTGCCAGGCTCTCGCCCAGCAGCAGGGCCACGCCCACCAGCAGTACCGGCTCCACGTAGGACAGCAGGCCGAACAGGCCCAGGGGCAACAGCCGGCTGGCCGCCATGTACAGCGCCAGCGCCACGGAGCTGACCACGCCCACCAGCGGCACCAGTGCCCAGAGCGGCGGATGGGCCAGCACCACGGGCAGCGTGGAGGGCGCGCGCAGCACGAACCACAGGGCCACGGGGACAAGCAGGGCCAGGTCCAGCCAGTGCCCGGCGAGCTGCTGCGTGCCGAGCCGGCGGCGCAGGGCAAAGTACACCGGGTAGCCGAGGGCGACCAGCGCCGTCTCCCACGACACGCCGCCCGCGCGCAGCAGTTCCCAGCCCACGCCGAGCGCCGCCAGGGCCGTGGCGGCGCGGTGCGCAGGCGAGAGCTGCTCGCGGTAGAGCACGCGCCCGGTCAGCACCAGCGTGAGCGGCAGCAGGAAGTAGCCCAGCGAGACGGGCAGCGCCCGCCCATGCAACGGCGCCCACATGAAGAGCCAGAGCTGCACCCCGAACAGGGCGCTGCTGAGCACCAGCCCCAGCGCCAGCACGGGCCGCGCGCGCACGCGCTGCAGCAGGGCGCGCAGGTGCGCGCCCTCGCCGCGCCAGAACAGCAGCGCCGTGGTGAACGGCAGCGAGCACAGCACGCGCCAGCCGAAAATGTCTTCCCCGCCCAGCGGCGCCAGGCGCGGCGACAGGTCGTAGAGGGCCGCGAACAGGAAGGATGCGAAAACCGAGGCGGCAATGCCTTTGAACACAGCGGGACAGCCTTTCAGACAGGACGCCGGGCGCCCGGCAGGGGCGCCCGGCCGGCAAACGCTTTACGAAGCGCGGGGCTGGGCCTCGAAAGCGCCGCTGAGCAGCTCGGGCAGGCGGCTGGCCGGCATGCGAAAGCCGCAGGCCTGCGCGTGGCCGCCGCCGCCCATGCTCTCGGCCAGGGGCGAGCAGTCGTAGCCGCGCTGCGAGCGCAGGCCCACCTTGATCAGTCCCTTGGCATTGACCGTCCACAGCAGCGCAAAGCTGCCGCTCCGGTGCGAGAGCATCTCGCCCAGCAGGCTGTGGAAGGCGCTGGGGGCGTTGAGCATCAGGCCGGGTACGCCATTGAAGGTAAGGGGCTGGGCCGCCTCGGCCATGTCGGCGGCGAGCTGGCGGAACTTCTCGTCCATGGCCTGACCGCGGGCGATGAACGCCGCCTGCTGCGGCGCATCGAACGCCAACACCTGCTGCCAGCGCTCGAAGCTCTGGGGCTCCATGTCCAGCGCGGCCAGGTAAGCCGCGCTTTCCGGGTAGCGCCAGGTCCACAGGTCGCGGTCCTCCACGTAGCGCACCAGGTCGGGCAGCGGCGCCTGCGGGTGGAAGAACTCCCAGGCCAGGCGCGCGCCGGACTTGTGCAGGTCGAAATGCACCACGCCGCAGCGGCAGGCAAAGCCCGTGAGGCGCTCGGCAGCGCTCTTGTGGTGGTCCAGCAGCACCAGCTTGGCGGCCTGCGCCTCGATGGCACGCAGGAGCTCGGGGGAAAAGGAAAAGTCCAGTACATACACCGCCCGCCCCTGCAGGGGGGGCAGGTCGGCCAGGCTTTGCACGTCGCCATGGTCCAGGCCCAGGCATTGCACGCGCGCGCCATAGAACAGCCAGGCCGCCAGCGCGGCCGCAAAGCCGTCGGGGCAGCCCTTGCCGTGGAACAGCACCAGGGGGTCGGGGTCATGGCGGTCGGGCGCCACCAACAGCCGCAGGGGAAGAATCGTCGTCATGCAGGCGATTGTCGCCTGCCCGCACGCCGGCGCCTGGCCTGCGCGGGCCTACAGGCCCAGCCAGCGCCGCCACCAGGAGGGCGCAGCCTCGCGGGCGCCGCGCTGCGCGAGCTGCTGCGCCAACTGCGCGCGGCCATGCCGGCGCGCGGCCTGCAGCGGGGTGAGCCCGTCGAACTCCGAGCGCAGGTGCGGGCTGGCCCCGTGCTCCAGCAGGAACTGCGCCACCGCATCGTGGCCCTGGACCAGGCTGGCGACCAGCGGGGTGCACATCACCTCCGGATGCTGGTAGTCCGGATCGACGCCCGAGAGGATGTGGTGGCGCACGCGCGGCAGATCGCCCGCCAGCGCGGCCGCATACATGTCTTTCCAGTCGCCTGCGGACATCGGATACCCCGGTGGTTGTGCACGTGGGCACGCATCATAGGGCTTGTATAGTTGCCCGGCCACGCCCTGCACCCAGCCGCACCGACCATGACCGCCCTCCCCATCCTCTGGCGCGACGAGCATCTGGTCGCCATCTACAAGCCCCCCGGCTGGCTGGTGCACCGCACGGGGCTGGACGCGGGGGAAACCCGCTTCGTGGTGCAGACGCTGCGCGACCAACTGGGCTGCCATGTCTACCCCGTGCACCGGCTCGACAAGGGCACCTGCGGCGTGCTGGCGCTGGCCCTGCACCCGCAGGCGGCGCGCCGCCTGAGCGAAGCCTTCGAGCAGCAGCGCGTGGCCAAGCGCTACCTGGCCGCGGTGCGCGGCTGGGCACCGGCCCGCGCCGAGGTCGATCACGCCCTGCGCCCCGACGACGCGCCCCCCGATGCGCCCGCGCAGGCCGCACGCACCCGCTTCACCTGCCTGGCGCGGCTGGAACTGCCGCTGGAGAGCGACCCGCGCTTTGCCAGCACGCGCGCCAGCCTGGTGCTGGCCGAGCCCGCCACGGGGCGGCGCCACCAGATCCGCCGCCACCTCAAGCACCTGGCCCACCCCATCCTCGGCGACGCCACGCACGGCAAGGGCCCGCTCAACCGCTGGTGGGCCGGACAACTGGGCCTGCAGCGCCTGTGGCTGCATGCCTGGAGCCTGCAACTGCCCCACCCCTGCAGCGGCGCGCCGCTGCAGGTGCACAGCGGCCTGGCCCTGGCGCCGGCCGCAGCTGGCGCGCCGCCCGGCCCGGCGGGCCTGGAGGACTGGCACGCCCTGCTGCACGCCCTGCCCTGGCAATGGGCGGGGCCTGAATCCTTCCCGGGCGCCGGCGCGCCACCGTGAGTGCAGGGGGCCTCAGCCGCGGGGCGGGCCGCGCCGCGCACCCTTGCGCTGGCGTTCCAGCTCCAGCTTGCGCGCCTTGCGCTCGGCCTCCTGCGCCTGGCCCGCGGCCAGCCAGGCCTCGAACTCCTGCGGCGTCTCCAGGGTGATGCGGCCCAGCGCGGCACTGCGAAAGTCGGTCAGCACCAGCTCGGCCGCCTTCTGCACGTTGACGCGCCCGCCGCTCATCACCGCGCCACGCTTGCGCCCTATGGCATCGAGCAGTTCGTGGTCGGGCAGGGCCGCCAGCGCAGCGGGCTCCAGGCCCAGGCGGTAGCGCGCCTCCAGCAGCGGCGCATAGGCCGCCTGCAGGCGGCGCAGCAGCTCCAGCGCCACGAGCTCCTCGTCGTAGGCATTGCGCCCCATGGCGCCGCTGGCGGCCAGGTGGTAGCCACTCTCGGGCACGATGATCTTGGGCCACAGCATGCCGGGCGTGTCCCAGAGGTAGAAGTCGTCCTCGAGCACAATGCGCTGTTCCTGCTTGGTGATGCCGGCCTCGTCACCCGTCTTGGCCTCACGCTTCTTGCTCAGGGTGTTGATCAGGGTGGACTTGCCCACATTGGGCACGCCCACGATGAGCACGCGCATGGGGCGCGACATGCCCACGCGCTGCGGCGCCAGCGCGCGGCAGCCCTGGATGAGCTTGCGCGCCGGAGCGCTGTCGGAGGCGTCGAGCGCCAGCGCCTGCGTGCCCGGACGCGCGCTGTACCAGGCCAGCCACAGCGCCGTGCGCTCGGGGTCGGCCACGTCCTGCTTGTTGAGCACCTTGAGCGTGGGCTTGTGGCCCGTGAGCTCGGCCAGCAGGGGGTTGCCGCTCGAGCCCGGCAGCCGGGCGTCGAGCAGTTCGATGACCACGTCGATGTTCTTGACGCGCTCGGCAATGGCCTTGCGCGTCAGGTGCATATGGCCGGGAAACCACTGGATGGACATGGGAGCTTTCGTTTCGTGCATTCAACCGGTAGGAAGCGGCCTGCACCGCCCGCCAGACCGGACTCAAAGGCGGCACAGTCCGGCCGCCAGCGCCAGCCCGTGCACCACCGCAGCGGCAATGCCCAGCGCCAGCGCGGGCCGCAGACGCTGCACATTGTCGCGGTAACGCCAAAGCCCCGCGGCGCCGAGCAGGGACAGGGGCAGCGCGCCCAGGGCCCACAGCGCCCCGGCGGGCAGCACGCCGGCCGCCACCCACAGCGCCAGCCCGGCGTGCGCCGTCAGGGCCAGGGCCAGGCACAGCAGCGCGGCCCGCCGCGTGCCCAGGCGCACGACCAGGGTGCGCTTGCCCACCTGGGCATCGGAGGCGGCATCCGGAAAGCCGTTGCCGATGAGGATGTTGGCCACCAGCAGGGCGTAGCCCGTCGCAGCGGCCACGGCCGGCAGGGCGGCGTGCCCGCGCTGCACATAGTCCGTCCCCACCACCACCAGGCCCCAGGCCAGCCCCACGGCCACCTCGCCCCAGCCGCGCGCCATCAGCGCCAGCGGCGGCATGGAATACGCCCAGCCCAGGGCCAGGCCGGCCAGGCCTATCCACCACAGCGCCGGCCCGGCGTGCCAGGCCAGCACGGCCCCCGCCGCCACGACCACGGCCAGCAGCACCAGCGCCACGCGGTGCATGTCGAGCGCCCGCACCACTCCCGATTGCACCAGGCGCGAACCGCCCGTGAACGGAAAAAGCCCTTGCCCATTGGCGGCATCGGCGCCATTGAGCGCGTCGGCATGGTCGTTGAGCATATTGGCCGCGGCGTGCAGCAGCAGGGCCAGCAGCACCGTCACCAGGGCCCGCGGCACGGACGAGAACGCCCCGGCCGCGCAGGCCGAGGCCAGGCCCAGCACGCAGCCCACGAGCGTGGCCACCAGAAAGCCCGGCCGCGCCATGCGCAGCAGCAGTGCCACGGACCAGCGCGGGCGCACCGACACGGCGGAAGGCGGCAAGGCGCTCAGACCAGCAGGCCCTCGGGCGAGACGTAGCGCTGGCGCCATTCTTCGAACGGCAGGCTGTCGGCCGCCTCGATGGCTTTCTGCGCCTCGATCGACTGGCGCGCCAGGGCCTCGTAGCGCGCCTGTTGCGCAGCCTGCCAGGGCAGGGCCAGCAGGTGGTCGCGCGCCTGCTGCGACTGCTGCGTGGTGAAGGAAGAAAAGCTGTGCCCGTGCTCCGCCTGCATGCGCTCGAGCACGCGCGCCGACGGCGTGTCCTCGGGGCGCGCGAGCAGGCCCTGCGCCTGCTGCAGGGCGGCGCGGTAGTCGGAGCCGCCGCTGCTGGCGTCCAGCGCGGCTGCCAGCGGAGCGCACTGCGCGAGGATCTCGGCGGCCCAGGCGCTCAGCGGCACGCTCTGGCCCTGGCGCTGCAGGCACAGGCCGCTTTCGCGCCCGCGCCCGGCGGTAAGCAACTGGTTGGCACGCAGCTCGGCGATCTCGGCCGGGGTGTCGGGCGGGCTGTCCGACAGCAGGCAGTGCAGCAGGAACACGTCGAGCAGGCGCATGGTGGACGCGGTGATGCCCACGGGCACGAAGGGGTCGAGGTCCATGAGCCGCACCTCCACGTACTCCACGCCGCGCTCGCGCAGCGCGTGCAGTGGGCGCTCGCCGCTTTGGACCGTGCGCTTGGGGCGGATGGTGCCGTAGAACTCGTTCTCGATCTGCAGCAGGCTGGTGGCCAGTTGGTTGTAGTCGCCCCCCGGGTTGCGGATGCCCACGGTCTCGTAGGCCGGGTACGGGCGCGTGAGCGCCTCGTGCAGCGAATTGGCGTAGCCCTGCAGCCCGTTGTAGCTCACCGACAGCGAGGACTGCGCCTCGCTCTGGTAGCCCAGGCGCCCCATGCGCAGCGAAGTGGCATGCGGCAGGTACAGGGCCTTGCCGCCGGGCAGGGGCTGCAGATGGTGCGCGCGCCCCTCGACGAAGCAGGGGCACAGCGCGGGCGAGGCGCCAAACAGGTACAGCAGTACGAAGGCGTGGCGGCGGAAGTTGCGGATCAGGCCGAAATACTCGTCGCTGGTCACGCCCGGCAGCGACCAGTTGTAGTGGATGCCCGAGATGGTCTGCATGCGCCGCCCGTAGCGGTGGCCCAGGCCCATGCGGTAAATGCTCTTGGCGCGCCCGATGTTCGAGCTGCCGTAGCGACCCAGCGGAATGGTCTCGTCCGTGGGCAGGTTGCACGGCATGCTGGAGACCCAGAGCATCTCGCCGCCCTGGACCTGGAGCACGCGGTAGACGTACTGGTGGATCTCGGTCAGCTCGTCCAGGCAGGCCTGCACCCCGGTGTGCGCGCCGGTGATGAGCTCGATCTGCGATTCGCTGTAATCCGTGGTGATGCAAGGGTGCGTGAGCGCCGAGCCCAGGGCCGCCGGGTGCGGCGTCAGGGCCAGGGCCTCGCCCGTGGGCAGCACACGCAGGCCCTCTTTCTCTATGCCGCGGCGCATGCCCGCCAGGCGGTTGGCGTCCAGGCGGGCGATGCGTTCCTGCAAGATGTTCATGGTGCTTGCCATTTTGTTTTTTGCGGCCCGGAACTTAGCACGCCCGGAGCAGGCCTGCATTGCGCCGGGTCATGCCGGGCCGCGGGGCGCGGCCGGGCCGAGCAGCACCGCCCGCAGGCCTCAGGCGCCCGCCGCCATGGCCTTTTCCACCTCGATCGCACCCTGCGCCGCACCGCTGGCGGGCACCTGCTCGCCGGTGCGGTCGGTCACCTCGGCCAGGCGGGCCGCAAGCTGCTCGGGCACATCGGCGCCCAGGCCCAGGTGGATGCCCTGGGTGAGCGTGATGTGCGCGGCCTCGAAGCTGCCGCCGCCCGCGCACAGGATGGTGCGCGTGGGCGCGCTCTCGTGGGCCAGCACCAGCATGGCGGGCACCACGGCCTCGGGCTGCAGCGCGTCCAGCAGCTGCTGCGGGAACAGCGACTCGGTCATGCGCGTGGCCGCCGTAGGGGCCAGGGCGTTGGCGTGGATGCCGTACTTGGCCCCTTCGATGGCCAGCGTCTGCATCAGGCCCACCTGGGCGAGCTTGGCCGCGCCGTAGTTGGCCTGGCCGAAGTTGCCGTACAGGCCGGTGGAGGACGTGGTCATGACGATGCGTCCGTAGTTCTGCGCCACCATGTGCGGCCACACGGCCTTGCAGCAATACGCCGCCCCCATGAGGTGCACCTGCACCACGAGTGCGAAGTCCGCCATGTCCATCTTGGCGAAGGACTTGTCGCGCAGGATGCCGGCGTTGTTCACCAGGATGTCCACGCGCCCCCAGGCATCCACGGCCTGCTGCACCATGGCCTGCACGGCGGCGAAGTCGGTCACCGAGGCGCCATTGGCCAGCGCCTCGCCGCCCGCGGCGCGGATCTCGTCGACCACGGCCTGCGCGGCCGTGACCGAGCCGCCGCTGCCGTCCACCGCGCCGCCCAGGTCATTGACCAGCACTTTGGCGCCGCGCCGCGCCAGCGCCAGCGCATGCTGGCGCCCCAGGCCGCCGCCCGCGCCCGTCACGATGGCCACGCGGCCCTTGAAATCCAGTTCCATGGTGCATCCACTCCTTGTGTATTCGACGAAAAGGAAAACGGGTCGCGCACGGGACTGCCCGGCGCGACAGCGCGCGCCACTTTACGCTACAAACCCGGCTGCCACAGTACCGTGCGCGACTTCCTCCACCGTCAGCTCCGCCATGCAGCCCATTGCCCCCACCCAGATCGAAACCCCGCGCGACTCCGCCACCGTGGTGCTGCTGCGCGACAGCCCCGAAGGCCTGCAGACCCTGCTGCTGCGCCGGCATGCGCAGATGGCGAACATGGCCGGCGTCTATGTGTTCCCGGGCGGCAAGCTCGACGCCGAGGACAGCGATCCGGCCAGCGCCGCCCTGCTCGACCGCAGCCCCGCGGACCTGCACGCCGGCCTGGGCGAGCCCGGCATCGCCCCGGCGACGGCCGCCGGCCTGCACGTGGCGGCGCTGCGCGAGGCGCTGGAGGAATGCGGCCTGCTGCTGGCCGAGGCGGCCGCGCCCCAGGCGCGCCTGGACGCACCGCACGCACGCGCCCTGCTGCACGCGGGCCAGCCCTTTGCGCAGGTGCTTGCCGGCCTGGGCCTGCGCCTGGCCACGCGCCAACTGGCGCCCTGGTCGCGCTGGATCACGCCGCTGGCGCCCGCCATGGGCACGCGGCGCTTCGACACGCGCTTTTTCGTCGCCGAGGCGCCCGCAGGCCAGACGGCCCTGCACGACAACGAGGAAACCACCGAAAGCGTCTGGCTGGCGCCGCGCGCCGCGCTGGAGCAGTACCGCGACGGGGCCATCGACCTGGCACCGCCGCAGATCATGAGCCTGGCGCAACTGGCGCGCCACGCCAGCGTGCACAGCGTGCTGGCGGCCGCACGCCGCCAGAGCCCGCCCACCATCCTGCCCGAGGCTTTCGTGGACGCGGGCGCGCGCACCATCTGCTACCCGGGCGACCCCCTGCACTCGGTGCGCGAACGCGCCCTGCCCGGCCCCACGCGGCTGCGCCAGCAGGGGCGGCGGTTTCTGCCCGAGGAAGGCTTCGAGGCGCTGTTCGCATAAGAGCCTGTTCACAATCTTTTCATAGTGCCCGTTGCCCCGCAAAAGTGGCAGGTGCAAGGCAGCAAAAAGCCGCACTCGTCGTTGCGCACCTTGCCCAGGCCGCCAGCATGGCCTGCGGCGCGCGCCTAGATTGCGGCTTTTTGCTGCCTTGCGGGCACTATGAAAAGATTGTGAACAGGCTCTAAGCGCCCCGCGGCCGGCCGCGCTCAGGCCGGCGCTGGTGCGTACTGCACCGGGCGGCTGTAGCGCGGGTCGCGGTGCCAGTCCCAGTAGGTCTGCACGAGCTGGCGCGTGACGGGCCCCACCGCGCCATCGCCCACGGGCTGGCCATCGACGCGCGTGACGGGCAGCACGCCGCCGCCCGAGGTGGAGAGAAACACCTCGCGTGCGCCGCGCAGCTCGGCGGCCGGCAGGGCACGCACCTGCAGCGGCAGGCCCGCCGCCTGCGCCATCTCGAGCACCGTGCGCCGCGTGATGCCCTCGAGCACCCCCTCGGCGGGCGTGACCAGCACGCCCTCGGCGTTCACGCAGAACACGTTGAAGCCCGGTCCCTCGACCACATGGCCCGCGCCGTCCGAGAGCACCACGGTATCGCCGCCCGCATCGAGCGCGCCGAGCAGGCCCATGGTCAGGTCGTTCCAGTGGTAGTTCTTGGCGCGCGGGTCCACGCTGTGCGCGGGAATGCGCTGCACGCTGCTGACCACCAGGTTGAGCCCGCGTGCGCGCTGCTCGGCGTTGGCAATCCAGACAAAGGGCACGGCAAAAGCGTAGAACTGGTTGACCGCCTGGCGCGGGTCGCGCGAGCCCCAGGGCGGCTGGCCGCGCGTGACGATCATCTCCACATACGAGTCGCGCAGGCCCGACAGGCGCACGCAATGCTCCAGCACCGCCGTGATCTGCTCTGCCGTGCGCCCCGGGTCGAGGCGAAAGCGCGCGCAGCTCGCGAGAAAGCGCTCCAGGTGCGCATCGAGCCGGAAGAAGGCGCCCTGCCACACCGTGACCACGTCGTAGGTCGCGTCCGAGCGCAGAAAGCCCCAGTCGGTGATGGGGATGGCGGCCTCGCCGATGGGAACGTACTGGCCGCGCACATAGGCGGCGCCCTGGGAGAAGTCGGGGGTGGGGGTGGTGTGTGGCATGCAGCCATTGTGGCGCGCCGCGCCGCCTCTGCGGCATACCCGAGCGACACCCTGCGGAACTATCAAAACAATAGCTGCTTGCGCTTGATCAGCAAGCGCCAGGGGCCTATTTGATGCATAAGGATGAACCAGGGCCGCGGGTTATCCCTGCCCGCACTGGACAATCGTGTGGACAACTCGGGACAAGCGCTGTATGACAACGCCAAGTCCTTGATTTGCAAGCACAAGGCTTGCGCTGCTGCATTTTTGTGCACGCCCGTGCGTGCGCCCGGCTTGCCCCCCAGCCGCACCAGGATGCCGGTTTTTCGCTAGCATGCCGCGCTTTCCCCTGCACGCGGCCCGCCGCCGCAATCCCCCATGAGCACGAGTCCGTCGCCCGGCATTCCGTTCTTCACCCTGCGCACCGAGCCCGACGGCCAGCAGTGCGACGCCTGGCCCGAGCACACCCTGCTCGACTCCATGGAACAGGGCGGCATCGCCTGGCCCAGCTCCTGCCGCAGCGGCAACTGCCGCACCTGCATCGCACAACTGGCCCAGGGCCAGGTGCGCTACCGCATGGAGTGGCCCGGCCTCACCCCCGAGGAGCACGCCAGCGGCTGCGTGCTGCCCTGCGTGGCCTACCCCACGTCCGACCTGGTGCTGGAAGTGCCGTCCATCTGAAACGGCGGCCGCACGCCCTGTGGCCCGGATCGGCGCCGCGGCAGCGGGGGTGAACTAAAATCCCCTCTTTCGGGCCGTGCCGCATCCAGCGCGTGCGCCCCCCGTGCGGCAGCGCCGCATCGCTCGTTCTTTGGCAAGGCCTGCGGGGCGGTCCGGCCCGCCTGGCAGCACCGGGGAACCCGCGTTGCGCTCGGCCACCCGGTGCGCCCCTCCCCCAGACGAAAGCTTGCGCATGAACACCACCCCCACCCCCGCGCCGATCTCGCCGGTGCAAGACATCGTTGCCGAGCTGCGCGCCGGGCGCATGGTCATCCTCGTGGACGAGGAAGACCGCGAGAACGAGGGCGACCTGGTCCTGGCCGCCGACCATGTGACGCCCGAGGCCATCAACTTCATGGCGCGCTTCGGCCGCGGGCTGATCTGCCTGACGCTCACGCGCGAGCGCTGCGAATTCCTCAAGCTCCCGCCCATGGCGGCGCGCAACGGCACCGTGTACAGCACGGCCTTCACCGTCTCCATCGAGGCGGCCGAGGGCGTGACCACCGGCATCTCCGCCGCCGACCGCGCGCGCACCGTGCAGGTGGCCGTGGCCAAGGCAAGTCAGCCGAGCGACCTGGTGCAGCCCGGCCACATCTTCCCGCTGCAGGCCGTCGATGGCGGCGTGCTCATGCGCGCGGGCCACACCGAGGCCGGCTGCGACCTCGCTGCCATGGCCGGCTGCAGCCCCGCTGCCGTGATCTGCGAGATCATGAAGGACGACGGCACCATGGCGCGCCTGCCCGACCTGCAGCTCTTTGCCGCGGAGCACGGCATCAAGATCGGCACCATTGCCGCCCTCATCGAATACCGCAGCCGCACCGAGTCCCTGGTCGAGAAGGTGGGCCAGCGCCCGCTGCGCACGGCCTTTGGCGACTTCACCGCCCACGCCTTCCGCGACAAGCCCAGCGGTGCCGTGCACCTGGCGCTGGTGCAGGGCCAGTGGGGCGCCGACGAGGTCGTGCCCGTGCGCGTGCACGAGCCGCTGTCGGTGTTCGACGTGCTGGAGGTGCACCGCTCCATGCACTCCTGGAGCCTGGACACCAGCCTGGCCTACATCGCCCAGCAGGGGCGCGGCGTGGCCGTGCTGCTCAACTGCGGCGAGTCGGGCGCGCAACTGCTGGAGCAGTTCGAAGGCAAGGCCCGCGCCGCCCAGGCGCCCGAGCGTGGCCGCATGGACCTGCGCACCTACGGCGTGGGCGCGCAGATCCTGCGCGAAGTGGGCGTTGCCAAGATGCAGCTCATGGGCCAGCCGCGCCGCCTGCCCAGCATGGCGGGCTACGGGCTCGAGATCACCGGATACATCCCCAAGGAATAAGGAACACCCCATGTTTGGCGCAGAAAAAGGAACGGGCGACCGGCTCGACGGCAAGAAGCTGCACATCGGCGTCGTGCAGGCGCGCTTCAACGAAAGCATCACCAACGCCCTGTGGGAGGCCTGCCGCACCGCCCTGCTGGACCTGGGCGTGCAGGACAAGCACATCCGCCACGTCCTCGTGCCCGGCGCCCTGGAAGTGCCCGTGGCGCTGCAGGCCCTGGCCGAGCAGGATGAATACGACGCCCTGATCGCGCTGGGCTGCATCATCCGCGGCGAGACCTACCACTTCGAGCTCGTGGCCAACGAGTCGGGTGCCGGCGTCTCGCGCGTGGCGCTGGACTACCACCTGCCCGTGGCCAACGCCATCCTGACGACGGAAAACCTGGAACAGGCCATTGCGCGCCAGACCGAGAAGGGGCGTGACGCCGCCCACGTCGCCGTGGAAATGGCCAACCTGCTGGACGCGCTGTCATGAGCACCACCCCGCCTCCCGCACAGCCCCGCGTCCCGGGCCGCACGCGCACGGGCGCGCGCAAGGCGTCGAGCAAGCCGGGGCGCACGCGCGCACGCGAGTTTGCGCTGCAGGGGCTGTACCAGCACCTGGTCGGGCGCAACGAGGCCGCGGCCATCGACCTGTTCACGCGCGACCTCTCGGGCTTTCACAAGGCCGACACCGCACACTACGACGCCCTGCTGCACGGCTGCATCGCCAGCGCCGCCGACCTGGACGGCCTGATCGCCCCGCTGCTGGACCGCCCGCTGGCCGAGATCTCGCCCATCGAGCACGCCGTCATGTGGATAGGCGCCTACGAATTCCAGCACTGCCTGGACGTGCCCTGGCGCGTGGTGCTCAACGAGTGCATCGAACTGGCCAAGGAGTTTGGCGGCACCGATGGGCACAAGTACGTCAACGGGGTGCTCGGCGGCCTGGCGCCGCGCCTGCGCGCCGCCGAAGTAGCCGCAGACGCCCAGGACACGGGCAGGAAGCCCGCACCATGAAGCTCTCCACGCGCGCCCAGCGCATCGAACCCTTTTACGTGATGGAAGTGGCCAAGGCCGCGCAGGCCCTGGCACGCGAGGTGGCCGGCACGCGCGCGCCCATGATCTTCCTCAACATCGGCGAGCCCGACTTCACCGCGCCGCCGCTCGTGCAGGAGGCCGCCGAGCGCGCCATCCGCGCAGGCCATACGCAGTACACCAATGCCCTGGGCCTGGAGGCCCTGCGCGAGCGCATCAGCGCCTGGTACCAGCAGCGCTTTGGCGTGCAGGTGCCGGCGCGGCGCATCGTCGTGACGGCCGGGGCCTCGGCTGCGCTGCAGCTGGCCTGCCTGGCCCTGATCGACGCGGGCGACGAAATCCTCATGCCCGACCCCAGTTACCCCTGCAACCGGCACTTCGTGAGTGCGGCCGAGGGGCGCGCGGTGCTCATCCCCACCACCGCCGAGGAGCGCTTCCAGCTCAGCGGCGAGAAGGTGCGCGCGGCCTGGAACGAGCACACCCGCGGCGTGCTGCTGGCCTCGCCCTCCAACCCCACGGGCACCTCGATCGCGCCCGAGGAGCTCGCGCGCATCCATGCCGTGGTGCAGGAGCGCGGCGGCATCACGCTCATCGACGAGATCTACCTGGGCCTGTCCTACGAAGAGCATTTCGGCCACACGGCCCTGGCCATCGACGACCACATCATCAGCATCAACAGCTTCAGCAAGTACTTCAACATGACGGGCTGGCGCCTGGGCTGGATGGTGGTGCCGGAAAGCCTAGTGCCCGTGGTCGAGCGCCTGGCGCAAAACCTGTTCATCTGCGCCAGCACCGTCGCGCAGCACGCCGCCCTGGCCTGCTTCGAGCCCGAGAGCATTGCCGAATACGAACGCCGGCGCGCCGAGTTCAAGGCGCGGCGCGACTACTTCATCCCCGAACTGCAGCGCCTGGGCCTGGCCGTGCCGGTGATGCCCGACGGCGCCTTCTACGCCTGGGCCGACTGCAGCGCCGCCTGCGAACGCCTGGGCGTGAGCGGGAGCTGGGACTTCGCCTTCGAGCTCATGCGCCGGGCCCACCTGGCCATCACCCCCGGGCGCGACTTCGGCACCCACGACCCAGCACGCTACGTGCGCTTCTCCACGGCCAACTCCATGGCACAGTTGCAAGAGTCGGTGGCGCGGCTGCAAACCATACTGGGCTGAGATGGCATTCGAGCTGCCCATCCGCATCTACTGGGAGGACACCGATGCCGGCGGCATCGTGTTCTACGCCAACTACCTCAAGTTCTTCGAGCGCGCGCGCACCGAATGGCTGCGCTCCCACGGACTGTCGCAGCAGGCACTGCGGGAACAAACGGGCGGCATCTTTGTCGTAACCGAGGCACGCCTGCGCTACCTGCAGCCGGCACGCCTGGACGATCTCTTGCTTGTCACTGCCTGCCTGACCGAAAAGGGCCGCGCTTCCATGACCATCGCGCAGCAGGCGCTACGGCGCCCGGAGCACATGCCCTCTGCCGCCCCCACCCTGCTGAGCGAAGCGACGGTACGCATAGGCTTCGTCGATGCCGCCACCCTGCGCCCGGCGCGCATTCCCAACGACCTTCTGGAACTGCTTTCATGAATGACTCCAACCTGTCCATCCTGAACCTGGTGCTGCACGCCAGCTGGGTGGTACAGCTCGTCATGCTGCTGCTGCTGTGCGTCTCGGTCGCCAGTTGGGCCGCCATCTTCCGCAAGCTGTTCGCCTTGAAGCGCGTGAAGACGCTCAACGACGAATTCGAGCGTGACTTCTGGTCCGGCACCAGCCTCAACGACCTGTACGCCAGCGCCGTGCAGAACGCCAAGAACGCCGGACCCATGGAGCGCATCTTCGCCAGCGGCATGCGCGAATACCAGAAGCTGCGCGAGCGCCGCATTGCCGACCCCGGCACCTTGCTCGACGGCGCGCGCCGCGCCATGCGTGCGAGCTTCCAGCGCGAGATGGACGTGGTCGAATCCCAGCTCTCCTTCCTCGGCTCGGTGGCCTCGGTCAGCCCCTACGTGGGCCTGTTCGGCACGGTGTGGGGCATCATGCACGCCTTCACGGGCTTTGCCGGCATGGAGCAGGTCACGCTGGCCACCGTGGCCCCGGGCATCGCCGAGGCCCTGGTGGCCACGGCCATCGGCCTGTTCGCGGCCATTCCCGCGGTGGTCGCCTACAACCGCTTTGCGCGCGACATCGACCGCGTGGCCATCCACCAGGAGACCTTCATCGAGGAGTTCTCCAACATCCTGCAGCGCAACCTGGGTGCCCACCCGGTGGCCACGCCCTCGGGGCACTGACGCACAAGGAAGCCGCGCATGCCCACCATGGCCCCCCGCGGCGCCGGACGGCGCCGCTCGATGAACGAGATCAACATGGTGCCCTTCATCGACGTGATGCTGGTGCTGCTCATCATCTTCATGGTGACGGCGCCCATGCTCACGCCCGGGGCCATCGATGTACCCAGCGTGGGCAAAAGCAGGAACCAGCCCAAGAGCTTCGCCACGGTGGTCGTCACCAAGGACGGCTCGCTGCGCTGGAAGACGCGCGACGCCGAGCGCAGCATGAACACGCGCGAGATCGGCGCGGCGGCACTGCAGTGGCAGCAGGCCCAACCGGGCGAGTCGGCCGTCATCATCGCCGCGGACAAGTCCGTGAGCTACGAAGCCGTGGTCAAGGCCATGGACGCGCTGCAAAGGGCCGGCGTGCAGCGCGTGGGCCTGTCCGTCAAGCAGGGCGGCTGAGCGCCGCCCACCCCGCCGCATGCACGCCCACGACGACCGCGACCAACTGGCCCCGCCCCACGCACCGGCGCGCGTGCGCGCCATCGTGCTGGCCGTGCTCGTGCATGCGCTGCTCATTGCCGCCCTGACCTGGGGCGTGAACTGGAAGACGGCCACCGACCAGCCCGCCGTGCAGGCCGAGCTCTGGGCCGCCGTGCCGCAGCAGGCCGCGCCGCGCGCCGAACCCGAGCCGCAGCCCGAGCCCACCCCCACGCCGCCGCCGCCGCCCCCGCAGCCCGTGCCCGCTCCCCCCCCACCGCCGCCGCCACCGCGCCAGGCCGAGCCCGACACGCGCGAGGCCGACCTGGCCATCGAGCGCGAGAAAAAGCGCATCGAGAAGGAAAAGAAAGAGAAGGAGCGCGCGCAGCAGTTGGAGCGCGACAAGCGCGAACGCGAACGCAAGGAAGAAGAGCGCCGCGCCCAGGAAAAGGAACGCCTGCAGAAGGAAAAGGAACGCCTGCAGAAGGAAAAGGAAAAGCAGCGCGAGAAGGAACGCCTGGAAAAGCTGGAAAAGCAGAAACAGCAGGCCGAAGACAAGAAGCGCCAGGAAGCCGAGGAAAAGCGCAAGCAGGAAGCCATCGACAAGGCCAACGCCAAGGCCGCCGAGGAGCGGCGCCAGGAGGCCCTGCGCCGCATGCAGGGCCTGGCCGGCGCCACCGGCGGCGCCAATGCCACAGGCACGGCCCAGCGCGACGCCGGCCCTTCGGGCAGCTACGGTGGCCGGGTGGCCGCCAAGGTCAAGCCCAATATCGTCTACCCCGACGCCGTGGCGGGCAACCCGCGCGCCGAGGTGGAGGTGCGCGCCGCACCCGACGGCACCATCACCGGCGTGCGCCTGACGCAATCGAGCGGCAACAAGGCCTGGGACGACGCCGTGCTGCGCGCCCTGCAGAAGACCGAAACCCTGCCGCGCGACGTGGACGGTCGCGTGCCCTCCTCGCTGGTCATCGGCTTTAGGCCCAAGGACTGAGAGGCCGACCCTTTCACCGCTGGGTGCTCCCGTGCCGCCGCGCACACGGCCCGGGGCCCTGGCAGACAATCACACACCATGACCCTCAAAAGCCCCGAACTGCTGCTGCCCGCCGGCTCACTGGAGAAAATGCGCGCCGCCTACGACTTCGGCGCCGACGCCGTATACGCCGGCCAGCCACGCTACTCCCTGCGCGCGCGCAACAACGAGTTCCGCCTGGAGCAGATCGCCCAGGGCATCAACGAGGCGCATGCGCGTGGCAAGAAGTTCTTCGTCACCAGCAACCTCATTGCGCACAACGACAAGGTGCGCACCTACCTGCGCGACATCGAGCCCGTGATCGCCTGCCAGCCCGACGCCTTCATCATGGCCGACCCCGGCCTGATCATGATGGTCAAGGAAAAGTGGCCCGAGACCGAAATCCACCTCTCGGTGCAGGCCAACACCACCAACTACGCCACGGTGAAGTTCTGGCAAAAGGCGGGCGTGTCGCGCATCATCCTCTCGCGCGAGCTGAGCCTGGACGAGATCGAGAAAATCCGCCAGGAATGCCCCGACATGGAGCTGGAGGTGTTCGTGCACGGCGCGCTGTGCATCGCCTACTCAGGCCGCTGCCTGCTCTCGGGCTACTTCAACCGACGCGACCCCAACCAGGGCACCTGCACCAACGCCTGCCGCTGGAACTACGCCACGCACGAGGCCGATGTGGACCCGAACACCGGCGAGGCCATGGCCGCACGCATGGAGGGCGGCTTCAACTTCAACCAGGCCCAGGAGGAAGGCAACACCGCCTTTGCCTCGTGCGGCGGCGGCGCGCGCCACCCGCTGGCCGACAAGGTCTATCTGCTGGAAGAGAAGGAACGCCCCGGCCAGCTCATGCCCATCATGGAAGACGAGCACGGCACCTACATCATGAACAGCAAGGACCTGCGCGCCGTCGAGCATGTGCAGCGCCTGGTGCAGATCGGCGTCGATTCGCTCAAGATCGAGGGGCGCACCAAGAGCCAGTACTACGTCTCGCGCACGGCGCAGATCTACCGCCGCGCCATCGACGACGCCGTGGCCGGCCGCCCGTTCAACCCCGAGCTCATCACCGAGCTCGAAGGCCTGTCCAACCGCGGCTACACGCCGGGCTTTCTGGAGCGGCGCCCGGCGAACGACTACCAGAACTACGAAACCGGCAGCTCCGAGGCGCGGCGCAGCCAGTTCGTGGGCGAGGTCAAGGCGGTGCAGGACGGCTGGGCCGAGGTGGAAACCAAGAACCGCTTCGACGTGGGCGACCGGCTGGAGATCATCCACCCCCAGGGCAACCGCGTGGTGCGGCTGGAGCGCATGCGGGGCCTGGACGGCGCCGAACTGCAATTCGCCTCGGGCAGCCCGCTGCGCGTGCGCATTCCGCTGGGCGGCCCGGCCGAGGGTGCGCTGATCGCCAAATTGCTCTAGTTTTTGTAGCTGCTTGCGCTTGCCAGATCAGGGCAAACTCAAGAAAACACTGAATAAATCTCAGAACGCAGGGGCACAGGCGGTGGCACAGGTCGGCGCCCGGCATGCGAGCCTGCGCGCCCTTGCACCCCCTGCCATGCAATAGGGCGGCCAAGCCGCCCTCCGTCCATGCCCGGTACGGCGCATGCCGCCGCTCAGGGCTGTCGGCTGGCGCGGCTCACATACAAAGCGATGGCGGCGATCTCGGCATCGCTGAGCCCCGCCCTGAACGAGGGCATGGAACCGATGCCGTCGCGCAGGGCACGGGTCACGCGCGCGGCGTCGGGCTGCAGCTCGTCGAACACCGGGCCGATGGCGCCTTCGGCGCCGGCGTCCTTGAGCGTGTGGCACAGGGCGCAAGCCGGCGTGGTCGTGGTGAACAGCTTCTTGCCCAGGGCCATCTGTGCGGCTTCGTCGGCCTGGGCGGGAACGGCCAGTGCGGCGGCGGCCAGAGCAGCGGTCTGGAGCAGGGTCTTCATCATGGAAAGGTCTCGTAAAAAAGGGACGTGAAAGCGCCAAGCCTGCGGGCGCATCCCGCAGGCTTGGTGGTGAAAAATCAGGACAGGACGGAGGCCGGGCTCAGGCCACGGTCACGGTCACGGCATGGTCGGCCCAACTGGTGTTGTTGTAGCCGCTCTGGTTCTCGCCGCGCGTCTCGGGCTGCACATTGCCCTGCGCGTCGGTGGCGCGGCTGGCCAGCACATGCGTGCCCTTGGGCAACTGGGCCTGCAGCACGAACTGGCGCCAGGCGTACTTGCCCATGTCCGGGCCCACGAGGCGCGCGGCCTTCCAGGTCTTGCCGCCGTCGATGGAGACCTCCACGCCCTTGACGGCGTGCATGCCGCCGAAGGCCACGCCGTGGATCTGCACCGCGCCGGCGGCCTGGGGGCCATCCTCGGGCAGGGGGCTGTTGATCCAGGACTTGACACTCATCTCCTGCACCGAAGGCTGGCTCGGGTCGCCCTTGCTGCCGGGCGGCGAGATGCGGTAGCCGTGCGACATGATCTTGGCGTCGCTCTCCTGCGCCGTGAAGGCCAACTGCTTGATGTACTTGATGTTGTTCACGCCGGTGTAGCCCGGCACGATCAGGCGCAGCGGGCCGCCGTGGGCCAGCGGGATAGGCTCGCCGTTCATCTCCCAGGCCAGCAGCGCGTCCTGCAGGGCCTCGGCAGGCACCGAGCGCTCGACGATCACGCTCTTGGGGTCGATACCGGGCGGCAGCACCTCGCCGCCCGTGCCGGTCATGTACTTCATGCCGTCGGCCACGCCGCCCAGGGCCTTGACCACGTCGCGCACGGGCACGCCGCTCCAGACCACGCAGCCCGCGGCGCCCACGGTCCAGGGCGTGCCGCTGGGCTTGCTCGGGAATAAGCCGCGCCCGTTGCCCGAGCATTGCAGCACCATGGTCACGGTCTCCAGGCCCAGGGTCTTGAGCTCGCGCACGCTGATGCGGCGCGGCTGCTTGACGCCCTCGATCTGCACTTCCCAGGCGTCGCGGTCGGCGACGATGGACTCGGGCGGCGAAGGCAGGTTGTTGCGCACGTACAGCTGGTCGGTGGGCGTGATCACGCTGGTGCCGAAGGCGCTGCGCTTGGTCTCGATGGTCGTGGAGCTGTGCACGATGACGGCATCGGCCTTCTTCCAGCCGGCGTAGCCGGGCAGGGGCTTGGCGGCCGGCGCGGCGGCCTGGGCCAGGGCGCTCTGGTGGAAGCTGGCCAGGCCGGCGGCGGCCAGGGCGCTGGCGCTGCCCGTGAGCAGGCGGCGGCGCGGCAGTGAATGGGGCGTGGTAGGCATGGGTGTCTCCTTGGTGGGCTTGTCAAAGGTTGAGGGAAAGTGTTGCTGGCGCGCTGCCAGCGGTTCAGCGCGGCGTCTCGCTGCCGACCAGAGCCTTGCTGGCCACGGCCAGGGCCTGCTTCTTCTGCGCCACGAGCACCAGCGGGCGGCCCTCGCGCGAGTGCACCACCTGCCAGTACATATTGGCCCACCAGCCGTGGTTGTCAGCCAGAGACAGGGGCTGCTCGAAGGCCAGCACGGTGACGATGCCGCCCTTCTCGAAGAAGGTGGTCAGGTGGTAGGCCTTGGTGCCGTCAATGTCGCAGGGGCGCATCAGCTGGGTGTAGCCCGGCAGGACCTTGCCGGGCTCCAGGTCCAGGTGGTGCGCGATCTCGGCCTCGGGCATGAAGCTGCCGCGCAGCGTGCGCTCGTAGTATTCGTGCTCGATCGCAGCGCGCACGATCTCGGGCGGGCGCATGGCGAACACCGCCGAGGCCGCCGAGCCGCTGACCAGCAGCGCGGCCAGCACGCGGCGCACGCCGCGCCGCGCATGCCAGGGCGTGTGGCGCAGCAAATGGGCCGGCGGCTCGCCAGGCTCGAAGGCCAGGGCCAATTCGGCGCGGGCACGCAGATCGAATGCCGTTTCCTGCGGGGTATCTTGGGGCGTCATTTCTGGGCTTTTCGCATGGGAATCACGCTGGCGGTGGCCGTTGGCGCGGGGCTGAGCGCCGCCTTGAGGGCCTCGCGCGCGCGCGCCAGGCGCGACAGCACCGTGCCGGGAGCGATATCCAGCGCCTCGGCCATCTGGGCCGTGGGCATGTCGTCGAAGTAGTACAGCACCAGCACTTCGCGGTGGATGGGCGCGATGCGGCCCAGGGCCTTGACCACGTCAAGCTGGTCGTCGAGTGCCGAAGGCGGGGCCACCGTGTCCGGAGCCTGCTCGGTATAGACCAGGGGCTGGTCAGGGACCAGATGGCGCAGCGCATGGCGGCGCATGATCTGGAACAGCCAGGCGCGCGCCAGGCGGGCATCGCGCAACTGGTTGCGGTAGCGCCAGGCGCTGGTGAAGCAGTCCTGCACCACGTCCTCGGCCAGCGCGCGCGAGCCCGTCAAGGCCCAGGCGCTGCGCAGCAGAAAACGGTAATGCTCGCGCACCCATTGGTTGTAGCGCGACTCGGCGGTTGGGATCATGTGGCTTAAGAGCATGGCCCCGCATCTTCCATTCCATGGCGCATCCTAGTGAAAACCCTAGGTATTGCGCCAAGGACTGGTGGGCGCGTGTCGCAGCGGTGCGGTATGGGCGCCGCGCTGGTGCGCTACAGAAACAACCCGCAATGCTCGGCGCTGCGGCAGCGTTCTCCTGCGGTATTGCGCCGCACGCAACAAAAACGGCCCCGAGGGGCCGTTCTTGTTCGTTCACCGAGCAGGTGCCACTCAGGCCGTGACGCCCTTGGCCACTTCGGCGTATTCCTCGATCTGGTCGAAGTTCATGTAGCGGTACACGCTGGCGGCATCCTTGTTGATGATGCCCATGGCCTCGTGGTACTCGGCCACCGTCGGGATCTTGCCCAGCTTGGAGCAGATGGCGGTCAGCTCGGCGCTGCCCAGGAACACGTTGGTGTTCTTGCCCAGGCGGTTGGGGAAGTTGCGCGTGGAGGTGGACATGACCGTGGCGCCCTCGTGCACCTGCGCCTGGTTGCCCATGCACAGCGAGCAGCCCGGCATTTCGGTGCGTGCACCGGCGTTGCCGAAGGCGGCGTAGTGGCCTTCCTTCATCAGTTCGCTCTGGTCCATCTTGGTGGGCGGAGCGACCCACAGCTTGACGGGGATGTCACGCTGGGTGCCCAGCAGCTTGGCGGCGGCGCGGAAGTGGCCGATGTTGGTCATGCACGAGCCGATGAAGGCCTCGTCGATCTTGGTGCCGGCCACTTCGGACAGGAACTTGGCGTCGTCGGGGTCGTTCGGGCAGCAGACGATGGGTTCCTTGATGTCGGCCAGGTCGATCTCGATCACGGCGGCGTATTCGGCGTCCTTGTCGGCTTCGAGCAGCTCGGGCTTGGCCAGCCAGGCTTCGACCTTCTCGATGCGGCGCTGCAGGGTCTTGGCGTCCTGATAGCCGTCGGCAATCATGTTCTTCATCAGCACGATGTTGGAGCGCAGGTACTCCTTGATCGGCTCGGGGTTGAGCTTGATCGTGCAGCCGGCGGCGGAGCGCTCGGCCGAGGCGTCGGACAGCTCGAACGCCTGCTCCACCTTCAGGTCGGGCAGACCTTCGATTTCCAGCACGCGGCCCGAGAAGATGTTCTTCTTGCCGGCCTTGGCCACGGTCAGCAGGCCCTGCTTGATGGCGTACAGGGGGATGGCATGCACCAGGTCACGCAGCGTGACGCCGGGCTGCATCTGGCCCTTGAAGCGCACCAGCACCGACTCGGGCATGTCCAGCGGCATCACGCCGGTGGCGGCGCCGAAGGCCACCAGGCCGGAGCCCGCGGGGAAGGAGATGCCGATGGGGAAGCGGGTGTGCGAGTCGCCGCCGGTGCCCACGGTGTCGGGCAGCAGCAGGCGGTTCAGCCAGGAGTGGATCACGCCGTCACCGGGGCGCAGGGCCACGCCGCCGCGGTTGGAGATGAAGGCGGGCAGCTCGCGGTGCATCTTGGCATCCACGGGCTTGGGATAGGCGGCGGTGTGGCAGAAGGACTGCATCACCAGGTCGGCGGAAAAGCCCAGGCAGGCCAGGTCCTTCAGCTCGTCGCGGGTCATGGGGCCGGTGGTGTCTTGCGAACCCACGGTGGTCATGCGCGGCTCGCAGTAGGTGCCCGGACGCACGCCCTGGCCTTCGGGCAGGCCGCAGGCACGGCCGACCATCTTCTGCGCCAGGGTGAAGCCCTTGCCGCTGTCCTTGGGTGCCTGGGGCAGGCGGAACACGGTGGATGCGCTCAAGCCCAGGAATTCGCGGGCCTTGGCGGTGAGGCTGCGGCCGATGATCAGGTTGATGCGGCCGCCGGCGCGCACTTCGTCCAGCAGCACCTGGCTCTTGAGCGCGAACTCGGCCACGGTCTCGCCGTTCTTCACGATCTTGCCGTCGTAGGGCAGCACGTCGATCACGTCACCCATTTCCAGCTTGGACACATCGACTTCGATGGGCAGAGAGCCGGAGTCTTCCTGCGTGTTGAAGAAGATGGGGGCAATCTTGCCGCCCAGGGTCACGCCGCCGAAACGCTTGTTCGGAACAAACGGGATGTCCTGGCCAGTGGCCCAGATCACGGAGTTGGTGGCGGACTTGCGGCTGGAGCCGGTGCCGACCACGTCACCCACGTAGGCCACGAGGTGGCCCTTCTTCTTGAGGTCTTCGATGAACTGGATGGGGCCGCGCTTGCCGTCTTCCTCGGGCTTGAAGGCAGCGTCCGGGCGCGTGTTCTTCAGCATCGCCAGGTAGTGCAGCGGAATGTCCGGGCGGCTCCAGGCGTCGGGCGCGGGCGACAGGTCGTCGGTATTGGTCTCACCGGGCACCTTGAACACCGTCACGGTGATCTTCTTCTCGACCTCGGGACGGCTGGTGAACCATTCGGCGTCGGCCCACGACTTCATCACTTCCTGGGCCTTGGCGTTGCCCGCCTTGGCCTTGGCGGCGACGTCGTTGAAGAAGTCGAACATCAGCAGCGTCTTCTTCAGCGCCTCGGCGGCCACGCCCGCCACGTCGGCGTCGTCGAGCAGCTCGATCAGCGGGTGCACGTTGTAGCCGCCCACCATGGTGCCCAGCAGCTCGGTGGCCTTGGCCTTGGAGATCAGGCCGACCGTGAGGTCCCCGTGCGCCACGGCCGCCAGGAAGCTGGCCTTGACCTTGGCGGCATCGTCCACACCCGGGGGCACGCGGTGCGTCAGCAGGTCGAGCAGGAACTGCTCCTCGCCTGCGGGCGGGTTCTTGATCAGCTCGATCAGCTCGGCCACCTGCTTGGCATCCAGGGGCAGCGGGGGGATGCCCAGGGCGGCGCGCTCGGCGGCGTGGTCACGGTAGGCTTTCAACATGTTTTGCTTTCTCCGGTTGGGTCGTGGTTGTATCGGGGAACCTCAGCGGCCCGCCCCGCGCGCCCGCTCACTTGGGCGGTGGTGCGTCGAGCAGGTTCTGGGGCGGGGCCTTTTTCTGGGCCTCGGCCACCGCCACCTGTTCGGGGCCTTTGCACTCATCGGCCAGGCGCTGGCCGCGCTTCTGGTCCATGAGCATGGATTTGTTGGCAATCTGCAGCCACACGGCGCCCGCCTTGTGGTCTTCGAGGCGCACGGCGCCGGTGCTGGTGGTCACGGGCGCCATATGGAACTTGAAGCCCTTGCCTTCGAGGTGGAAGTGGCCGGGCTCCTGGGCATCGGCCGCCACGCGCACCGAGGCGCCGAGCTCACAGGCCATCTCACCCACGTACACGCGCTTGGCGATGTCGAGCTCCTCGGGGCCAAGGCTCGCGCGAGCGGTCGCCGCACCAGTGGCCGCGGCGGCCGTAGCAGCCGCAGCCGTCGCCTGGGCCGGCGTGCGGCGGGCTGTGGGCGCGGCTTTGGCCACGACGGTCTTGTTCGCGGCCTGGGGCGTGGCGCCCTTGGCCGCCTTGGACTTCACCGCGGCCTTGGGTGCGGTCTTGGCGGGGGCGTTTTCCGCCAGCGCCAAGCCGGGCAGGAGGGCGAGCACGGCAGCGGTGGCAAGCAGGGGTTTGATCATGGCAGTCTCCTGGGTGGTCTTCAATGCCTGGATCATACAAACCAGTGCTGCACCGCGTCCGGCAATGACCGTCCCGTGCGCTGGGCACGTTCGAGCACCTGCCAGTAGTACCGGTAGCTGGCACGGTCGTGCAGCACGCCTTCGACGCTGATGGGCGCCCATTGCGCCTGGCAGGCCGCGGCGACGATGCGGGCCGCCTGGAGCACCGCATCCCCGCTTGGCGAGAACGCCTCCAGGATGGGACGGATCTGCCCCGGATGGATGCTCCACATGCGCGTATAGCCCAGCTCATCGGCAGCACGACGCGCCGCCGCCTGCAGGGCCTGCGGGTTACCGAACTCGGTGACCACGCAATGCGAGGGCACCTTGCCATGGGCATGGCAGGCCGAGGCGATCTCCAGCTTGGCGCGCAGCACCAGAGGGTGGGTGAACTGCCCGTGCACGCCCATGGCAGCATCGGGAATCGCCCCCCCATGGGCCGAGACGAAATCCATGAGCCCGAAGCTCAGGCTTTGCACCCGGGGATGGGCGGCGATGTCGAACGCGCGGTGGACTGCGGCCGGCGACTCGATCAGCGCGTGCAGGGGCAGGTGGGTGGCGCCTGCGGCATCCAGCGCCCGGACGGCGTGCTCGATAGCGTGCACCGACTCCACCTTGGGCAGCATGAGGTGGCACAGGCGCTGGCCTGCCCGGCCGGCGATGGTGGCCACGTCCTGGGCGAAGGCCGGATGCTCCACCGGGTGCACGCGGGCCGCCACGCGCGCCCCAGGCGCCGCCTCGTGCAGGGCCAGGTCGGCAACCAGGGCGGCGTGCTCGGCTTCGGCGCCCACGGGGGCGCCGTCCTCACAGTCCAGCGTCACGTCGAACACGCAGGCGCCGAACTCCTGCATCATCTCGGCCTGCAGTTGCAGGCTCTTGCGCATGCGCGCGGGCGCGCCGCTGTAGTGGTCACAGACCGGCAGCAGGCCTGCGGTCGCCTGGGCACCCAGCAGGACATCGCGCGGATGGAGGATGGCCCCCGCGCTTGTCGCTGCGTGTACGGCGCTGCCCCCCATGGGGGCCTGCGCACCTCGGGGCGTCCCGGCGTCGCTCATGGCGGCTGCTTACAGCAGGTGCTTGACGCCGTCCTTCTCGCCTTCGAGCTCGGCCAGGGTCTTGTTGATGCACTCTTGGCTGAAGGCGTCGATCGGCAGGCCTTCGACGATCTTGTACTCGCCGCCCTCGCAGGTGACGGGGTAGCCGAACATGACTTCCTTGGGAATGCCGTATTCGCCGTTGGACGGGATGCCCATGGTGACCCACTTGCCGTTGGTGCCCAGGGCCCAGTCACGCATGTGGTCGATGGCGGCGTTGGCGGCCGAGGCGGCCGACGACAGGCCGCGGGCAGCGATGATGGCGGCGCCGCGCTTGCCCACGGTAGGCAGGAACACGTTGGCGTTCCAGTCGTGGTCGTTGATGGTGTCCTTGACGGACTTGCCGTTCACGGTGGCAAAACGGTAGTCGGCGTACATGGTGGGCGAGTGGTTGCCCCACACGGCCAGCTTCTCGATGTCGCCCACGGCGCAGCCGATCTTGGCGGCGATCTGCGAGGCGGCGCGGTTATGGTCCAGGCGCAGCATGGCGGTGAAGTTCTTGGCCGGCAGGTCGGGGGCCGACTTCATGGCGATGTAGGCATTGGTGTTGGCGGGGTTGCCGACCACCAGCACCTTGACGTTGCGCGAAGCCACGGCGTTCAGGGCCTTGCCCTGGGCGGTGAAGATCTGGGCATTGGCGGCCAGCAGGTCGGCGCGCTCCATGCCGGGGCCGCGGGGACGGGCGCCGACCAGCAGGGCGTAGTCCGTGTCTTTGAAGGCGGTCATGGGGTCGCTGTGGGCCTCGATGCCGGCCAGCAGCGGGAAGGCGCAGTCTTCCAGTTCCATGATCACGCCCTTGAGCGCGTTCTGGGCTTTCTCGTCCGGGATCTCGAGCAATTGCAGGATGACGGGTTGGTCCTTGCCCAGCATTTCGCCCGAGGCGATGCGGAACAGAAGGGCGTAGCCAATTTGACCTGCGGCGCCGGTGACGGCCACGCGGACGGGCTTTTTGCTCATGGTGGGAACTCCAGAAAGTGAGGAAACAGGTGAAGAGAGAGCGGAGAGCGGTGGCCACCTGCGCCTGTTACCAGCAGCATGCGCGCGCCGCAAACAGGGGAGGATTGTAGCTTTGCTGGCTGCTGCGCGTCAATTTGTCTTATGTCTTATATAAGATATGATCGACCCCGTAGAGCACACGACCATGTCCTCCCTGTCCCCACCCCCCGCCGACCCCACGCCCGCGCCGCAGCCGCCCCAGGCCGGCATGGGCGCGCCGGCCTTCAGCCCGCTGTACCAGCAGATCAAGGGCCTGATCCTGCAAAGCCTGCAGGCGGGCGAGTGGAAACCGGGCGAGGCCATCCCCAGCGAGATGGAGCTGGCCGCGCGCTTTCGCGTGAGCCAGGGCACGGTGCGCAAGGCCATCGACGAGCTGGCGGCCGAGAACCTGGTGACGCGCCGCCAGGGCAAGGGCACCTTCGTGGCCACGCACGCCGAGCGCCATGTGCAGTACCGCTTCCTCAAGCTCATGCCCGACACCGGCGACGCCAGCATCGAGGGGCCGGCACAGCGCCACATCATCGAATGCAAGCGCGTGCGCGCCAGCGCCGACGTGGCGCGCGCCCTGGGGCTGCGCAGCGGCGACGCCGTGGTCCAGGTGCGCCGCATCCTGCTGTTCGCCGGTGTCCCTACCATCCTGGAGGACATCTGGCTGCCGGGCCAGGCCTTCAAGGGCCTGACGGCAGCCCAGATGGCGAACTACCCCGGGCCGACCTATGCCATGTTCGAGCTGGATTTCGGCGTGCGCATGGTGCGCGCGCAAGAGCGCATCCGCGCCGTGCTGCCCACCCCCGAGCAGGCGGACCTGCTGCGCGTGCCGCCCACCATGCCGCTGCTGAGCGTGGAGCGTGTGGCCTACACGTACAACGATGTTCCGATGGAGTTACGGCGCGGCATCTACCGCACGGACACCCACCATTACCACAACGATTTGAACTGACATCCAGCTTGCATCTGGCCCCGATGTGGAAAAAAACACAAAATGCGGTCTGCATCAAACCCTGCATGCTGCATTGCAATAGAATTTTGTGTCCTTGCGTGCACAGAATTACAAGGCAGTTACACCCACGAAAGCTCTAGCCATGACCGACGTCGCCAAAAAAAGACCTGAATTCCGCAACATCAACATCTTCTCCGACGTCCGGACCTACCGCCTGCCCCTGGCGGGGGTCGTCTCCATCCTGCACCGTGTGAGCGGCATGCTGCTGTTCCTGTTGCTGCCTTTCATCATCTGGCTGTTCGACAAGTCGGTGTCGTCCGAGATCTCGTTCGGCAAGTTCAGCGCCGCCTTCACGGCGGGGCTGTGGATCTTCCCGGCCTGGTTCGTCAAGCTCGTCGTGCTGGCGCTCATCTGGGCCTACCTGCACCACCTGTTCGCCGGTGCGCGCCACCTCTGGCTGGACGTGGATCACCACGCCATCACCAAGGAGACCGGCCGCCGCTCGGCCGTCGTGGTGCTGGTGGCCAGCGTCGGCCTGACCCTGGTCCTCGGCGCCAAGCTGTTCGGCCTGTACTGATTTTTCCAAGACACAAGGAGCGATTTCCATGGCTGATACCTACGGCTACAAGCGCACGGTGGTCGGCGCCCACTACGGCTGGCGCGACTTTCTGGTGCAACGCATCACTGCCCTGCTGATGGGGGTGTTCACCCTGCTGGTGCTGGTGCAGTTGCTGCTCGTCAAGGGCCCCATAGGCTACGACGCCTGGGCGGGCATTTTTGCGCCCCAGTGGATGAAGGCCCTGACCTTTTCCGTCATCGTGGCGCTGGCCTGGCATGCGTGGATCGGCATTTGCAGCATCTGGTACGACTACGCCAAGCCGGCAGGCCTGCGCCTCGTGCTCCAGGCGCTGGCAGCCGTCTGGCTGGTGAGTTGTGGTGGCTGGGCCGTGCAGGTGCTCTGGCGCCTGTGATCGACCATCCTTCTCCATTCCGAACGAAACGTACTCCCTCCCCACGACCATGAGTTACACCCAAAAAGACATTGCCGTTCGCAAATTCGACGTCGTCATCGTCGGGGCCGGCGGCTCCGGCATGCGCGCCTCGCTCGAACTCTCGCGCGCCGGCCTGAACGTGGCCTGCCTCTCCAAGGTCTTCCCCACCCGCTCGCACACCGTGGCCGCGCAGGGCGGCGTGTCCGCCTCGCTGGGCAACATGTCCGAAGACAACTGGCACTATCACTTCTACGACACCATCAAGGGCTCGGACTGGCTCGGCGACCAGGACGCCATCGAGTTCATGTGCCGCGAGGCGCCCAACGTGGTGATCGAGCTGGAACACTTCGGCATGCCGTTCGACCGCAACCCCGACGGCACCATCTACCAGCGCCCCTTCGGCGGCCACACCGCCAACTATGGCGAAAAGCCCGTGCAGCGCGCCTGCGCCGCCGCCGACCGCACCGGCCATGCCATGCTGCACACGCTGTACCAGCAGAACGTCAAGTCCAAGACCAACTTCTTCGTCGAGTGGATGGCGCTGGACCTGATCCGCAACACGCGCGGCGACGTGGTGGGCGTGACCGCCATTGAGCTCGAGACCGGCGACCTGTACGAGCTGCACGCCAAGGCCGTGCTGCTGGCCACCGGCGGTGCGGGCCGCATCTTCGCGGCCTCGACCAATGCCTTCATCAATACCGGTGACGGCCTGGGCATGGCCGCGCGCGCAGGCATTCCGCTACAGGACATGGAGTTCTGGCAGTTCCACCCCACCGGCGTGGCCGGCGCGGGCGTGCTGCTGACCGAAGGCTGCCGCGGCGAAGGCGCCATCCTGCTCAACAGCAACGGCGAGCGCTTCATGGAGCGCTACGCGCCCACTCTGAAGGACCTGGCGCCGCGCGACTTCGTCTCGCGCTCCATGGACCAGGAAATCAAGGAAGGCCGCGGCTGCGGTCCGAACAAGGACTACATCCTGATGAAGCTGGACCACCTGGGCGCCGACACCATCAGGAAGCGCCTGCCCTCGGTGGAAGAGATCGGCCACAACTTCGCCAACGTGGACATCACCAAGGAGCCCATCCCCGTGGTGCCCACCATCCACTACCAGATGGGCGGCATCCCGACCAACATCAACGGCCAGGTCGTGGTGTGGGACGGCGAGAAGAACAACGTGGTCAACGGCCTCTACGCCGTGGGCGAATGCTCCTGCGTGTCGGTGCATGGCGCCAACCGCCTGGGCACGAACTCGCTGCTGGACCTGCTGGTGTTCGGCAAGTCGGCGGGCAAGCACATCGTGCAGTTCGTCTCCGGCTATGGCGACTTCCAGACCGTGCCGGCCGACGGCGCCGACCGCACCCTGGCGCGCCTGAACCAGCTCGACGGCTCCAAGGACGGCATCTACGCCCAGGATCTGGCCAACGACATCCGCCAGACCATGCAGCAGCATGCGGGCGTGTTCCGCACGCAAAAGACCATGGACGAAGGCGTGGAGAAGATCAACGCCATCCGCGAGCGCGTCGCTTCGATCGCGCTCAAGGACAAGTCCAAGGTCTGGAACACGGCGCGCATGGAAGCCCTGGAAGTGGACAACCTCATCGAGGCGGCGCAGGCCACGATGACCTCGGCCGCCGCCCGCCACGAGTGCCGCGGCGCCCATACCGTGTACGACTACGAGCACCCGGCCGACCACCCGGAGTGCCCGCTGGGCCGCAACGACAAGGAATGGATGAAGCACACGCTGTGGGACAGCGAGACCAACAGCCTGCGCTACAAGCCCGTGAACCTCAAGCCGCTGACGGTGGACAGCATCCCCCCGAAGGTCCGCACGTTCTAACCCCGCAGCCGCCCACGAAAGAACACTCCCATGAAACGCACTTTCAAGATCTACCGCTACGACCCGGACAAGGACGCCAAGCCCTACATGCAGACCGTGGAGCTAGAGCTCGACGGCCACGAGCGCATGCTGCTGGACGCGCTGGTCAAGCTCAAGGCGGTGGACCCTTCGCTGTCGTTCCGCCGCTCCTGCCGCGAAGGCGTGTGCGGCTCGGACGCCATGAACATCAACGGCAAGAACGGCCTGGCCTGCCTGACGAACATGAACAGCCTGCAGGGCGACGTGGTCCTCAAGCCCCTGCCCGGCCTGCCGGTGATCCGCGACCTGATCGTGGACATGACGCAGTTCTTCCAGCAGTACCACTCGATCAAGCCCTACCTCGTGAACGACGAGCCGGTGTCGCCCTCCAAGGAGCGCCTGCAGTCGCCCGAGGAGCGTGAGGAGCTCAACGGCCTGTACGAGTGCATTCTGTGCGCAAGCTGCTCCACCGCCTGCCCCAGCTTCTGGTGGAATCCCGACAAGTTCGTCGGCCCGGCCGGCCTGCTGCAGGCCTACCGCTTCATTGCCGACAGCCGCGACCAGGCCACGGGCGAGCGCCTCGACAACCTCGAGGATCCCTACCGCCTGTTCCGCTGCCACACCATCATGAACTGCGTGGACGTGTGCCCCAAGGGGCTCAAGCCCGCTGCCGCCATCAGCAAGATCAAGGAGCTGATGGTGCGCCGCGCCATCTGAGCCTGCCATGACCGCAGAAGCCCTGCTCGACGAACGCGAAGTGGCCGTGCTGCGCTGGCGCTGCCGCCGTGGCCTCGTGGAGAACGACCTGTTCATCGAGCGCTTCTTCCAGGCCCACGGCGCGCACCTGAGCGCCGCCCAGGCACGCGGCCTCACGGCCCTGATGGACTTGCCCGACAACGACCTGCTCGACCTGCTGCTGCGGCGCAAGGAGCCCTCCGGCGACCTGGCCACCGGCGAAGTGCAGGCCGTGCTGGAACAAATGCGCGCCCGCGCCTGAGCCCCCTTCCCGTCCCCTTACCGCCCACTATTTCCAAGGAAACTGAAATGAAACTGGCAGACAACAAAGCGACGCTATCGTTCAGCAACGGCAGCCCGAGCGTGGAGCTTCCCGTGTACCAGGGCAGCATCGGCCCGGACGTGATCGATATCCGCAAGCTGTATGCCCAGACCGGCATGTTCACCTACGACCCGGGCTTCCTGTCCACGGCGTCGTGCCAATCGGCCATCACCTACATCGACGGCGACAAGGGCGAGCTGCTGTACCGCGGCTACCCCATCGAGCAGCTCGCCACGAAGTGCGACTACCTCGACACCTGCTACCTGCTGCTCAACGGCGAACTGCCCAACGAGTCCCAGCGCGACGACTTCCACAAGCTGGTGCTCAAGCACACCATGGTGCACGAGCAGATGCAGTTCTTCCTGCGCGGTTTCCGGCGCGACGCCCACCCCATGGCCGTGCTTACCGGCCTGATCGGCGCGCTCTCGGCCTTCTACCATGACAGCACGGACATCAACAACCCCGAGCACCGCCACATCGCCGCGATCCGCCTGATCTCCAAGATGCCCACGCTCGTGGCCATGGCCTACAAGTACGGCAAGGGCGAGCCCTACATGTACCCGCGCAACGACCTGTCCTACGCCGGTAACTTCCTGCGCATGATGTTCGGCACGCCCTGCGAGGACTACCAGGTCAACCCCGTGATCGAGCGCGCGATGGACCGCATCTTCATCCTGCACGCCGACCACGAGCAGAACGCCTCCACCTCCACCGTGCGCCTGTGCGGCTCCTCGGGCACCAACCCGTTCGCCGCCATCGCCGCGGGCGTGGCCTGCCTGTGGGGCCCGGCCCACGGCGGCGCCAACGAGGCCTGCCTGAACATGCTGGAGGACATCCAGGCCATGGGCGGCGTGGCCAAGGTCGGCGAGTTCATGGAAAAGGTCAAGGACAAGAACTCCGGCGTGCGCCTGATGGGTTTTGGCCACCGCGTGTACAAGAACTACGACCCGCGTGCCAAGCTCATGCAGGAAACCTGCAACGAAGTGCTGCAGGAGCTGGGCCTGGAGAAGGACCCGCTGTTCGCCCTGGCCAAGAAGCTCGAGCAGATCGCCCTGGAGGACGACTACTTCGTGCAGCGCAAGCTCTACCCGAACGTGGACTTCTACTCCGGCATCGTGCAGCGCGCCATCGGCATTCCGGTGAACCTGTTCACGGGCATCTTCGCCCTGGCCCGCACCGTGGGCTGGATTGCCCAGCTCAACGAGATGATCAGCGACCCCGAGTACAAGATCGGCCGCCCGCGCCAGCTCTTCACGGGCTCGCCGCGCCGCGACGTCTGACGCCGCGCGCGCCCACGCCTGCCGCTGCGCCTGGCGCGGCGGGGGCCGCCAACCCGCCAGTGTGCTGGCGGGTTTTTTTCTTGCGCAGCCCCAAAGCGCCCCTGCCTGCTGCGCCAGACGCGCATTGCACTACAGTTGACCCTGCACTCCCGGAGGTAGCCCATGTCAAGCAAAAAGCCCCAGATCGTTCTTTCTACGCTGGATTTCGACCGCATCGACGCCCTGCTGGCGGCCGTGCCGGCCAGCGCCTTCCCGGGCAAGGCGGATTTGCAGGCCGAGCTCAACCGGGCCGACGTGGTGGCGCCCGAGGAAATTCCACCTACCGTGGTCACCATGAACTCCACGGTGCAATTCACCATCCGCGAGACCGGCAAGGAGTTCTGCCTGACCCTGGTCTACCCGCGCGACATGGATGGCAGCGCTGACCGCGTATCGATTTTTGCCCCCGTGGGCAGCGCCCTGCTGGGCCTGTCGGTCGGCGACGAACTCGCCTGGCCCGGCCCCGGAGGCACGATGATGACCGTGCAAGTGAAAAAAATCATCTATCAGCCCGAGAGTTCCGGCGAACTGCACCGCTGACGCCCTCTTCGGGCGACAATGGAACTCCTATGCCCGAGCGCCATTTGCCCGACCCTTTGCAGACCCAGGCTTTCGACCCCCACTCCACCAGCGCCTTCCAGCGGCGCATGGAGCGGGCGCCGGAATGGTTCTGCTCGTTTCTGGCGGGCAACAGCCGGGAAAAGGACCGCCTGCACAAGGAAATGGCCATCATGCGCGGCTCCATCGTCTGGCTGGTGCGGCAAAAGCGCCTGGGCCACTGGAGCAGCGAGGACCGTACGCACTGGCGCCAGGTCATGCGCTCGGCCTCGTCCGTGAGCCCCTACCTGATCATCTGGGTGGTGCCGGGCTCCATGCTGTTGCTGCCCTTTCTGGCCTGGTTCATCGACAGCAAGCGCCGAAAGCGGCGCACGGCCCTGCACCCCGGCAGCGGGCATTGAGGCGCCGCGCTGCGCCCCGCGGTGGGCGCCCTCCGCTCACAGAAAGGCCGATGCCTTGAAGGCCAGCAGGCCCATGCCCAGCATGCCCGCCTGCCAGCGCAGCGCCTGCGTCCAGGAGGGCGTGCGCCGCTCCACCCGCAGATACAGCACGCGCCCGGCGGCGAGCGCGAGCACAAAGGCCAGCACCATGCCCAGGGCGTTGGCCACGCTGTCTTCGGGCCAGAGATGGGCAAACACCGCGTTGACCACCAGGCACACGGAAAAGTGCACGAGGAAGACGGAATACGACATCTGCCCCACCCGCTGCAGCTCCCCGGCCAGCCGGCCCCTGGGCCAGGCCGGGGCACGGCGCAGCAGCACGGCCAGGGCCAGGGCCGTGAGCGCCGCCACGGCGATGCGGCTGCGGAAATCCAGCGCCAGCGCCGCGCCCGCGAGCAGCGCCATGGCGGCCAGGCCCCAGCCGGGCTGGCGCGCGCGAACCGTCCAGCGGGCCAGCATGCCCAGGCCGTAAGCACCGAAGAAGTAAATGCCCCAGACATCCAGGGTGGGCTGGCGGTTGAAGTACAGCAGCGAGGCGGCCACGCCCGCCGCCACCAGCGCCCATGCCAAGCGCGCCTGCGCCGCGGCGGGCAGGCCGGTGCGGCGCACGGCCGCCAGCAGCGCCGCGGCGAGCACGAAGAGCTGGAAGTCGATGGCGACATACCACACGCCGGCCGACAAGGCCTCCTCGCCCACCACATCCTGGAGCAGCAGCGCATGGGCCAGCAGTTGCGGCCATTCGGGCACGCCCGGCACGCTGGGATGGTCCAGCCAGGGGCGCACCAGCGCGGCGGCGACCAGCGCCACGGCCAGCGCCGCCGCATAGGGGATGGCCAGCCGCACGAAACGCCGCCCGGCCAGGGCCCGCACGCTGTCGAAGCGGGCATGGCCTTCGGGCGCCAGGCTGCCGGCCGCCAGAAAGCCCCCCAGCACCAGAAAGACCTGCACCGCCAGCCGCCCATGATCGTACAGCCAGGCCATGAGGCCGGGGAAGAGCGGCAGGGCCGCGTCCGACATGGGCCCGTAGAAGGCCAGGTGGTGCCAGACGATGGCGATGCAGGCGGCGCCCTTGAGGGTGTCGATCAGGGGGTTGCGCGAGGCCGGGGGATGCATGCTGACGGGGGAATGCCGCGTGCCGCCCGCAGAGCGCGGGCAGTGCCAGAATGTTGGGGGAGTTTTGTGATTCTAACGGCCGCCCGGCATGCGCTACGCGCTACCAAACAAATAGCACCTATCGTGCGATGGTCATCCCGGACCGGCCGGGCGGCTGCGCCCGGCGGCAGCCAGGTCCTGCAGCCACTGGCCGATGGCGCGCTGGTCCGTCATGGTGCGCACCTGCTGGTAGGCCGCCTCGGCCTCGGGAAAACGCCGGCGCAGCAGGTTGAGCCACTGCTTGAGCCGGCCGGCGCGCTGGTGCGGGCCCAGGCCCTCGCACACCAGGCGCCAGAAGTCGCCCAGGTGCGGCAGCAGGTCGGCCCACTGCACCGTATCGCTGCCGGGCCGGCCGGCATCGAGCGCGCGCAGGGCGCGCGCCAGCCCGGGGTCGGCCACGATGCCGCGCCCCAGCATCAGCGCCTGGCAGCCCGAAACCGCGCGGCAGCGCTGCGCGTCCTCCACCGTCCAGATCTCGCCGTTGGCCACCACCGGCACCGCCACCGCCGCGCGGATGGCCGGAATCTGCTCCCAGTACGCGGGCGGCCGGTAGCCGTCCGCCTTGGTGCGCGCATGCACCACGATCTCGCACGCACCGCCCGCCTCCATGGCCTGGGCGCATGCGCGCGCCAGGCTGGCGTCGTCGTAACCCAGGCGCATCTTGGCCGACACCGGCAGGTGGGCGGGCACGGCGCGGCGCACCGCACCCACCACGGCGGCAATGCGCTCGGGCTCGCGCAGCAGGGCCGCGCCGCCGCCATGGCGGTTCACTACCTTGGCCGGACAGCCGAAGTTCAGGTCGATGCCCTCGGGCCCGAGCGCGGCCAGGCGCGCCGCATTCTCGGCCATGCACACCGGGTCGGAGCCCAGCAGTTGCGCGCGCACCGGCACACCGGCGAGCGTGCGCCCGCCCGTGAGCAGCTCCGGCACATAGCGCAGGAACACCTTGTCGGGCAGCAGCGTGCCGGTGACGCGGATGAACTCCGAAACGCACCGGTCCACGCCGCCCACCCGGGTCAGCACGTCGCGCAGCACAAAGTCGAGAAGGCCCTCCATGGGGGCCAGGAGCAGGGTCATGGGGAATGTTCCGAGCGCGGGGACAAGGGCGGGCCTGAGAATGTGCAATAAAAACAGCGCCCAGCCCCATAGAAACAAGCGCCACCAGCTACTATTTCAGGAGCAAATACTCAGCCAGCACGTTCGGTATTTTGGCTGATTGGCCTGCCTGCGGGGGGCTGTGGGGTTGCCTGGCAACGGTCAATGCATCGGCTGGCCCATCCTTTTGCTCGCCCTGGATATCCCGTAGTTCACGAGACAGTAAAGCGCAGCGACAACGAGATACACGGGCACCAGCGCGTGGTAGTTGGCGATGATCACCTTGGCGTTCTGCATGAGCTCGCCGTAGGTGACGACGTAGCCGAAGGTGGTGTCCTTGACCACGATGACCAGTTGCGCGACCAGCGCCGGGACAATGTAGCGAATGGCCTGGGGGAAGACGACGATGAAGAAGACCTGGGCTTCGGTCATCCCCAGGCTGCGCGCAGCATCTGTCTGGCCTCGGGGAACCGCGAGCACGCCCGCGCGGTACACCTCGGCCACCACGGCGGCGGTGCTCAGGCCGACGGGCAAGGTCAACATCCAGTAGGTGCTCAGCTTGATCCCGGCCTGCGGCAGCACCAGAAAACACACATAGATCAGCAGCAGCGTCGGCGTGCCACGCAGGAACTCGATGACCGCGATGCTCGGCCAGCGCACCAGCCGCGCCCGCGCCAGGCGCCCCTGCAATAGCATCAGCCCGAAGACCAGTGCGATGACGGCGGCCATCGCCGCCGATGCCAGCGTGCCCAGCAGGCCTTTGGCCAGGAAGGCCCAGGTCGTCTGCCAGGCGAAGAACTCCCAGAATCGGGCCTCGAACTGCCCTGCGGTATGAAAGCGCAACCCGATACCCGCAGCCAGCAGGAGCAGCACGGCCGCGGCGATCACGCTCACCACCCGGGTGACGGTCTGGGCCCGCGGGCTTGGCGCGCCAAACAGAATGTCTTCCAAAGGGCGGCTCATCGCAGCATCCGCACTTTCTTTTCCACGGTGGCACCCGCCCAAGCGATGAGCAGCCCGGTTGCCACGTACATCGCGGCAGCCACCGCGAACGCGGCCATGCCGGCGGCGGAGTCGTTGGCGATCTTGGATACGAGCGCGGTAAGCTCCCGGCCTGGAATCGGTACCTGCGAGGCCAAGGAGGTCGACAGCATCAGCGCGATGAGCAGCGATGTCATCGGCTGCACCACCGAGCGCAGCGCCTGCGGCAATACCACTGCAGAGATGATCTGCATTGGCCGCATGCCCAGGCTGAGTGCGGCTTCCATCTGGCTGCCGCCGATGGTGTTGATGCCCGCGCGAAGGTAGTCCGCAGTGAACGCGGAGCAGACCAGCGTCAACGTCAGGATCACGCTGGGCTCATAGTCGATCAGGACATGGAGATCGGGCAACGCGAACACGATGAAGATCAACAGCGCCACGCTGGGAATGTTGCGGAAGATCTCGACGTAGACGGTCAGGACGAAGCGCAGCGGCGGCAGTGGGAAGAGCCGAAGCACCGCCACAACCATGCCCAGCAAGAAGCCGGGCACGAACGACATGGCGGTGAGCTTCCATGTCAGTAAAAGGGCCTGCCCGAAGGCAGGCCCGTAGTCGGCCAGGAGCTTGGAAACCTCGCCCATTCGTTATGGCAGAGCGGGCGGTGTCGGAACGGCAGTGCTGCCGGTGCGCTGTCCGATGGAGATGGTCCAAAGCTTGGCCCAGGTACCGTCGGCTTCCACCTTCTTCAGGAAGGTATTGATGAAGGCCACGCCGTCCGAACCCTTGGGCAGTCCGACGCCGTAGGGGTCTTGTGCACCAAAGGGCGCGCCCGCCAGCTTCGCGTCGCCGGTTCCGAGGCTCAGGGCATTGAGCAGCAGCGTGTGGTCGGTAACGTAGGCGTCCACGCGCCCCTGGCGCAGAGCGTCAAGGGCTTCCTGGTGCGTCTGGAACTCCTGTACGACTGCCTTGGGCGCGTACTGCGCCAGGATCGCGGGCCCCGTGGAGCCCGCCTGCGTGGCGACCTTCTTGCCGGCCAGATCGTTGTACGACTGGATCGTCTTGTTGTTCGCCTTGACCAGCACCCCGGCCTGCGAGGTGTAGTAGGGGCCGGCGAACGAGATCTTCTCGGCGCGGGCAGGGGTGATGGAGTAGGTGGCGAACACCATGTCCACCTGGTCGTTGATGAGTACCTGTTCGCGTGTGGACGAGGTCACCTGCGTGAACTGGTACTTGCCGCCATCGCCCAGGATGTAGCGCGTGAGGAGCTGGGCCAGACCTGCATCGAAGCCGCGGATCTTGCCGTCTTTCTCGTTGAGCAGCGAAAAGAGGTTCGAAGTTTGCGTGCCGCCCAGACGCAGGGTGCCGGCCTGCTTGATCTTGCTGGCCCAGGTGCTCGATGCGATGGTCGCAGCGTCGGCGACGGGGCCCTGCGCGATCAGCGCGTCAAACGCCGCTGCATTGATGGGCGCGCCCTGTGCGAAAAGCGGCCCACCGGTCACGATCGCCAGTGCCGCTACGGAGGATTTCACGATGGATGGGATAGACATGCATTCCTCTTGGATGGTGTGTGATGCAAATGAATATATAGAGTTTTATATAGCAATTTGGTATATGCAGGTATCTGCATACTGATTGTCTGACCCGTCCACCGTTATGCACGTGATGC
>NZ_BBJX01000013.1 GCF_000739995.1 Comamonas granuli NBRC 101663
TGCCGCCAAGGAGATCAAGCAGCTCATCGGCGCCAGCGCCGAGCGCGTGGAGGCGGGTTCGGCCCTGGTGGACCGCGCCGGCTCCACCATGCAGGAGGTGGTGCAGGCCATCCGCCGTGTGGCCGACATCGTGGGCGAGATCAGCGCCGCCAGCAGTGAGCAGAGCACGGGCGTGGCCCAGGTGGGCGAGGCCATCACGCAGATGGACCAGGCCACGCAGCAAAACGCCGCGCTGGTCGAGCAAAGCGCGGCTGCTGCGGGCAGCCTGCGCAACCAGGCCGCGCAGCTCGTGCAGACCATGTCCATCTTCCACACCGGCACGGGCAGCAGCGCCGCGGCGCGCGCGCTCATGGACCGCACCGCCGCCGAGCCCGTGCAGGCTGCGGCGGCCCCGGCGGCCCTGGCGGGGCAGGGCGCGCAGCGCCGGCTGCGCTGAGAGCCGGCGCCGGGCCCGGGGCGGCGGCGCGTCAGCGCCCCAGTGCGGCGAGCGAATCCACCCAGGCGTCGGCGTCCACGCTGCGCGCGCTCTGGCCGTGGTTGTAGCCGTAGGTCACCAGCACCACGGGGCAGCCGGCGGCGCGCGCGGCCTGGGCGTCGTTGCTCGAATCGCCCACCATCAGCGTGCGTGCGGGCTGCGTGCCCAGGGCCTCGCAGGTCATCAGCAGGGGCAGCGGGTCGGGCTTCTTGCGCGCGAAGCTGTCGCCGCCGAAGACCCGCTCGAAATGCGGCGCCAGGCCCTTGGCCTGCAGCAGCGGCTCGGCAAAGGCGCGCGGCTTGTTGGTCAGGCAGGCCAGGCGCAGGCCCGCCGCGCGCAGCGCCGCCAGCCCTTCTGCCGCCCCGGGGTAGACGCGCGCATGCGTGCCGTTGATGCGCCGGTAGTGGCGTTGGTAGCTCTCCCAGGCAGCGGGGTACAACGCTTCGATTTCTGTAGCTGCAGGCGCTTGCCCTGATTGGGCCAGAACGTGCTCAAGCACTGAACGCAGCAAATGCTCCGAGCCCTTGCCGACCCGGTGGGCGACGGCGGCGGGGGCGATGCCGGGCAGGCCCAGGTCCTGCAGCATGCCGCCCAGGGCGGCGGCGAAATCGCCCAGCGTATCGACCAGGGTGCCATCGAGGTCCACGATGGCGGCGTCCAGGCGCGCGCGCAGCGCGCCAGCGCCGAGCAGGAGCGGGGCGTTCACGCCAGTTGCGCGCGCATGGCGCCGATCACGCTCTGGTAGTCGGGCTTGCCGAAGATGGCGCTGCCCGCGACGAAGGTGTCGGCCCCGGCGTCGGCCACGCGGCGGATGTTGTCCTGCTTGATGCCGCCGTCCACCTCCAGGCGGATGTCCTTGCCGCAGGCGTCGATGCGCCGGCGCACGGCCTCGATCTTGCGCAGCGCCATGTCGATGAAGCTCTGCCCGCCAAAGCCCGGGTTCACGCTCATGATGAGGATGAGGTCGATGTCCTCGATCACCCAGTCGAGCACGTCCAGCGGCTCGGCCGGGTTGAACACCAGCCCGGGCCGCACGCCCTTGGCGCGCAGGGCCTGGATGCTGCGGTGCACATGCCGGCTCGCGTCGGGGTGGAAGCTGATGTAGTCCGCCCCCGCGTCGGCAAAGGCGGCGGCCAGCGCGTCCACGGGCTCGATCATGAGGTGCACGTCGATGGGCACGGCCTGGCCCGCGGGCGTCACCGCGTGGGGCTTGAGGGCCTGGCAGACCATGGGGCCGAAGGTGAGGTTGGGCACGTAATGGTTGTCCATCACGTCGAAATGGATCCAGTCGGCACCGGCGGCGATGACGCTGCGCACCTCCTCGCCCAGGCGGGCGAAGTCGGCAGACAGGATCGAAGGGGCAATGCGGTAGGTGGGGCTCATGGCGCAATTGTCGCAGTTACCATGCGCGCCATGAGTCCCAAGCACGCTTTCACCGTCGAGGTCCAGCCGCAGTACCTGCCGCAGGAGTCCGCGCCCGGGCAAGGCATCTACCGCTTCGCGTACACCGTCACCGTCACCAACACGGGCGCGGAGGCGGCGCAGCTCGTCGCGCGCCACTGGGTCATCAGCGACGCGCAGGGCCATACGCAGGAGGTGCGTGGCCTGGGCGTGGTGGGCCGCCAGCCCCTGCTGCAGCCCGGCGAGTCGTTCCAGTACACCAGCGGCTGCCCGCTGCGCACGCCCACGGGCACCATGCACGGCAGCTACCACTGCGTGGGCGCGGATGGCACGCCCTTCGAGGTGCCCATTGCCCTGTTCCTGCTGGAGGCCGCTGCCGACGGGGCGCCCGGCGCGCCGCGGGTGCTGCATTGATGGCGGCTTGCGCGAACGCCCCGGTGCCGGTGGAGCTGGAGCTGCTGCTCGCGCGCCTGGACGCCAGCGCCCCCCTGGCCGAACGCCACCTCTGGCTGCTGGACCTGCTCGCCTGGGTGCGCGGCCCGGCCGATGCGGTGCCGGCCGCCTGCGCGCGCGTGCACGCCTTCGTCGATGCCGTGCAGGCCCACCCGGCGGTGCAGCAGCGCCTGCAGGCCTGGTGGCAGGCCCTGGCCGAGACGGTGGACATCACCACCTTGCTGGCCGACTTCGGCTTTGCCGCGCGCAACGCCATGTTCAGCGAGATCGGTGAGCGCCTGCGCCGCAAGCTCCTGCCCGGCAGCCCCGAGACCATCGACGCCTCGGAGCTGTTCGCCCTGGCGCTGCCCACGGCGTTCGATGCCCAGTGGCTGGCCGCGCTGCCCGAGGACCTGGTGCAGCGCCTGGTGCCCCTGCTCGCCGGGCCCGGCAGCACGGGCCTGGCCTGGAAGACCGCGCTGCTCGACGCCATCACCTACTGCGCGGGGCAGATCCTCTCGACCGGCTTTGCGCCCGACCTGCGCCTGCGCATGAGCGAGGCGGCGCGCGAGTCCCAGCCCTTCCATGCGCTGATCCGCGACGTGGAGAGCCTGCGCGTGGAGGTGCTGCACGGCCTGCGCACGCCCGAGCGGCTGGACGCGGCCGCTCAGCGCCTGCGCGAGCGGCTCGACGCCTGCCGCGCCGCGGTCAACTCGGTGTACCCGCATTTCGCGGACAACGGCATCTCCGTGGGCCTGGTGTTTCGCATGCGCCAGTTGCGCGAGCGCATCCTGCGCGTGCGCGCGCTGCTCGACTGCGTGCTCTCGCCCACCCCGGCGCACAGCGCGGCGCAGTTGCTGGCGCAACTGGTCAAGGTCGGGCGCGAGCGGCGCAGCCTGCGCGTGCTGCTGGCGGCCAATACCTCGCTGCTGGCGGCCAAGGTGGCCGAGCGCAGCGCCGAGACGGGCGAGCACTACATCACGCGCACGGCCGCCGAGTACCGCAGCATGCTGGGCCAGGCCGCGGGCGGCGGCGCGGTGATGGCCTTCACCACGCTCATCAAGTTCGGCCTGTACGCGCTGGCGCTCTCGGCCTTCTGGGGCGGGTTTGCCGCCGGCATGAACTACGCGCTGAGTTTCGTGCTCATCCAGTTGCTGCATTTCACCGTGGCGACCAAGCAGCCCGCGATGACGGCCCCGGCCATGGCCGCCAAGCTCAAGGACCTGGGCCGCGCCGGGGCGGTGGAGTCCTTCGTCGACGAAGTCACGCACCTGGTGCGCTCGCAGGTGGCCGCCGTGCTGGGCAACGTGCTGGTGGTGTTCCCGGCGGCGCTGGCGCTGTCCCTGCTGTGGGGCGCGCTGTGGGGCCAGCCGCCCCTGGGCGCGGACCAGGCCCGGCATGTGCTCGATGCGCTGCACCTGCTCGGGCCCTCGCTGCTGTTCGCGGCCTACACCGGCGTGCTGCTGTTTGCCTCCAGCATCGTCGCCGGCTGGGCGGAAAACGCCTTCGTGCTGCTGCGCCTGGACTCGGCCCTGCGCTACCACCCGCGCAGCACGCGCTGGCTGGGCGCGGCGCGCGCGGCGCGCTGGGCGCGCTTTCTGCGGGCGAACATTTCCGGCTTTGCCGCCAATATCTCGCTGGGCTTCATGCTCGGGCTCACGCCGGCCGTCGCGGGCTTCTTCGGCCTGGGGCTGGATGCGCGCCACGTGACGCTCTCCTCGGGCCAGATCGGCGTGGCCAGCGCCACGCTGGGCTGGGACGCGCTGCACCTGGGGGCCTTCTGGTGGGCCGTGGCCATGATCCCGTTCAACGGCGCGCTCAACGTGGCCGTGAGCTTCTACCTGGCCTTTCACCTGGCGCTGCGCGCGCAGAACGTCAGCGGCGTGGAGCGCTCACGCATATACACTGCCATCCGTGCGCGCTTGCGCACCGCTCCCTGGAGCTTTTTTCTGCCTGAACGCCGCCGCGCCTGATGGCCGCGGCCGCGCCCCGCCTGGTGGGGCGCGCATTCAGGTCATCGCCCGGGCGGCCTGCGCCCCGGGGCCGCCGCTGCGCAGGCCCCGCCCGCCGCAGCCTCCGGCCCGCCCTGCCGGGCTCTACCCGAACGACGGAGAGGACGTACCGCATGAATGAACTGATGAACTTCTGGGCGCAGTGGCTGCGCCCCTCGGCCGGACTGCCCACGGTGCAGTGGTCCCTGCTGCTGGCCGTGGCCGCGGCCACGGGCTACCTGCTGCAGCGCCATGTGGGCCTGCCCAAGGTGGTGGGCTATTCGCTGGTGGGCACGGTGGCGGGCCTGGCGGGCTTCAGCGGCGCGGTCTGGCCGCTGCAGGGCATAGGCCTGTTCCTGCTGGAGCTGGGCATCGCCGTGGTGCTGTTCGAGTGCGGCGGGCGCATCCCGCTGCGCTGGTTCCGCCACAACCCCATGGTGCTGGTGCAAAGCGTGGTCGAGTCGGCGCTGACCTATTTCGCCGTGTTCTGGGTGCTGCTGTGGCTGGACGTGCCGGTGCGCGCCGCCGGGCCGCTGGCCATCGTGGCGCTGGCCGCCTCGCCCGCAGTGCTCACGCGCGTGGTGGCCGACACGCAGGCCGCCGGGCCGGTGACCGAGCGCGCCATCGTGCTGGCCAGCCTCTCCACGCTGTACGCGCTCACGCTGGGCAGCGCGCGCGCCGAGCTCATCAACCGCAGCAGCGTCACCCTGCTCGATACGCTCTCGCCGGTGCTGGTCGTGCTGGGCGTCTCCATCGCCGTGGCGGCCCTGCTGGCGCTGGTGCTGCGCGCGGCGCTGCGCTTCATGAGCCCGACGAGCGAGAACACCGCCATGCTGCTGCTCGCGCTCGTGGCCGCGGCCACGGCGGTGGCCACGCACATGGGCGGTTCGGCGCCGCTGGCGGCGCTGCTGGCGGGCATGCTGCTCAAGCAGGTGCACCCGCGCCCCTGGGCCTGGCCGCGCCAGCTCGGCACGGCCTCCGCGCTGCTGACCATGCTGATGTTCGTGCTCGTTTCCACCGTGGCCGCGCAGGCCGACTGGAGCGCCCCCGTGGCCGGCGTGGTGCTGGCCCTGATCGCCGTGCGCCTGCTGGCCAAGGCCGTGGGCGTGGGCCTGGGCAACGTGGGCAGCGGCGCGAGCTGGCTGCAGGCGCTGTGGCTGGGCTGCGCGATGACGCCCATGTCGGCCATCGCGCTGCTCATCGCCTCGCAGTTCGCGCTGGCCTCGCCCTCCACCGGGCACCTGATCGCGCGCGTGGCGCTGCCGGCCATCCTGCTCATGGAGGTGCTGGGCGCCATCATCGCCACCGTGGCCGTCTACCGTGCGGGCGAAAGCTCCAAACCCTGGGCGCCGCTGGCGCGCATCCGCAAGGAAGGAGAACACCATGAGCCTTGAGGCCTTCCACCAATCCGCGCCGCTGACGCTGGGCGTCGAGCTGGAACTGCAGCTCGTGAACACGCACAACTACGACCTGGCGCCCTACGCGGCCGACATGCTGCGCCTGATGCACAAAATCCCCCTGCCCGGCAGCGTGGTGCCCGAGATGACGAACAGCATGATCGAAATCTCCACCGGCGTGTGCCACAGCAGCAGCGAGGTGCTGGGGCAGCTCACGCAGATCCGCGACGCGCTGGTGCGCTGCGCCGACAAGCTCAACATCGCCGTGGCCGGCGGCGGCACGCACCCGTTCCAGCAGTGGCACGAGCGGCGCATCTACGACAAGCCGCGCTTCCAGGAGCTCTCGCAGCTCTACGGCTATCTCTCCAAGCAGTTCACCATCTTCGGCCAGCACGTGCACATCGGCTGCCCCGACGCCGACGCCGCGCTGCTCATGCTGCACCGCATGAGCCGCTATATCCCGCACTGCATCGCGCTGTCGGCCTCCAGCCCCTATGTGCAGGGGCACGACACGCAGTTCGACTCGGCGCGGCTCAACTCGGTGTTTGCCTTCCCGCTGTCGGGCCGCGCGCCCTTCGTGCTCACCTGGGACGATTTCGGCCGGTTCTTCGACAAGATGACGCGCACCGGCGTGGTCAAGAGCATGAAGGACTTCTACTGGGACATCCGCCCCAAGCCCGAGTACGGCACCATAGAGATCCGCGTGTTCGACACGCCGCTCACCATCGAGAAGGCAGCGGCGCTGTCGGGCTTCGTGCAGTCGCTGGCCGCCTGGTTCCTGGCCGAGCAGCCCTTCCAGCCCGCGGAGGACGACTACCTAGTCTACACCTACAACCGCTTCCAGGCCTGCCGCTTCGGCCTGGAGGCCGTGTACGTGGACCCGGCCACGGGCGAGCACATGCCGCTGCGCGAGCACCTGCTGCGCACGCTCGAGCAGATCGCCCCGCACGCCCAGGCGCATGGCGCCACGGCCGCGCTGCACCTGCTGGCGGGCGACGCCCAGGCCGGCGAGAACGACGCACGCTGGCTGCGCGGCTGCCAGCGCGAGGAGCAGCTCCTGGCCGAGGTGAGCCGCCAGGCGGCGCTGCGCTTTCGCGGGTGAAGGCGGTGCACACCCATGGGTGAATTCGACCTCATTGCGCGCCATTTCACGCGCCCCGTGCCGCCCGGCGGTGCGGCGGTACTGGGCGTGGGCGACGACTGCGCACTGCTCGCGCCGCGGCCGGGCATGCACCTGGCCGTCTCCAGCGACATGCTGGTCGAGGGGCGGCATTTCTTCCCCGACGTGGACCCCGAGGCCCTGGGCCACAAGGCGCTGGCGGTGAACCTGTCCGACCTGGCCGCCTGCGGCGCGCGCCCGCTGGCCTTCACGCTGGCGCTGGCCCTGCCGCAGGCCGACGATGCCTGGCTGGCCGCGTTCGCGCGCGGCCTGCTGCGCCTGGCCGATGCGCACGGTTGCGCGCTCGTGGGCGGCGACACCACGCGCGGGCCGCTCAATATCTGCATCACCGTGCTGGGCGAAGTGCCGGCGGGCCAGGCCCTGCTGCGCAGCGGCGCGCGCGCGGACGAGGACATCTGGGTCAGCGGCAGCCTGGGCGATGCGCGCGCGGCGCTGTGCGCCCTGCAGGGCCAGGCCGCCTTGCCCCCGCAACTGCTGCAGGCGGCGCGCCAGCGCCTGGAGCGCCCCACGCCGCGCGTGGCCCTGGGACAGGCGCTGCGCGGCATCGCCAGCAGCGCGCTGGATGTGAGCGACGGCCTGCTCGGCGACCTGGGCCACATCCTGCGGGCCTCGGGCGTGGGGGCCTGCATCGACACCTCCAGGACTATCGAATTGATAGCTATTGGCGCTCAAGCAGCAAGCGCTGGAACCCATTTTGACCCCGAATTTCTGCACCAGTGCACGCTCGCCGGGGGGGACGACTACGAGCTGCTGTTCACCGCCCCCGCCGCGGCGCGCGCCGCCGTGCAGGCCGCCGCCCAGGGCTGCGGCACGCCGGTGGCGCGCATCGGCCGCACCGAGGCGCAGCCCGGGCTGCGCCTGGTCGACGGCCAGGGGCGCGCCGTGCCCGGGCGCTTTGCGTCCTTCGACCACTTCGCCTGAAGGCGCGCCGCGGTTCAGGCCGCCGACCGGGCCTCCAGCAGCCGCAGCACCAGCGGGTGCGCCACACGCCGCTCGGTGCTGATGGCGAAGTAGTGCTCCTCCACGCCGTCGCAGGTGCCCACCAGCCGCACGCCGGTGCGCTGCTCCAGGGCCTGCTGCGCGGCCACGGCGCCGGGGAACACGCCCAGCCCGGAGGCGCCGAAGGCCTCCAGCAGGGCGTTGTCCTCGAACTCGCCCACGATGCGCGGGCGCAGGCCCTTGTGGGCCAGCCACTGGTCGAGCTGGCCGCGCACGGTGGCGTGCGCCGTGGGCAGCAGCACGGGCACCTGCTGCAGCGCCGCCGGGAAGTCCTGCGCCGCCTGCGCCCACCAGCAGGGCGCCGCATACCAGCCCATGGCCGCGCGGCCCAGCGGGTGGTTGTGCACGCGCAGGTGCGGGCGGAACGGCGCCGGGTGGTCAGCGAGCACCACATCCAGGCGCTGCAGCGCCAGGTCGGCCAGCAGGTCGGCCATTTCGCCCTCGTGGCAGACCAGGCGCAGGCCCGGCACCTCCAGCACCGGGTGCAGCAGGCGCTGCACCTCGGGCTTGGGCAGGCCGTCGGCAATGCCCACCACCAGCCGCACGGCAGGCTGCTGCGCCTGGGCGCGCACCAGCTCGGGTAGGGCCTCGCCCAGGGGAAAGATCTGCTCGGCCTGGCGCAGCGCCACCACGCCCGCCTCGGTCAGGGCCAGTCCGCGCCCCGCGGGGCGCAGCAACTGGCAGCCCAGGTCGCGCTCGAGCTCGCGCACCTGGGCGCTGACGGTCTGCACCGCCATGTCCAGCCGCGCCGCCGCGCGCGACATGCTGCCCTCGCGGGCCACGCGCCAGAAGTAGTACAGATGCCGGTAATTGAAGGGCAGGGGATGGTTCATATTCAGATATTACCGAAGTCAAATTCATATTTCATCTGCTTTTTTCTGTAGATCAATGGCCTTACCTTCGCTCCATTCCTTGTTTTTCTGGAGACCTGTTCCATGAACGCCCCTTCGATCCGCCGCCTGGACGCCGCGCACTCCGGCCTGGCTGCCACGCTGTCCACGCACCGCGTGCTGCGCAATACCTACGCCCTGCTGTCGCTCACGCTGCTGCTGAGCGCCGCCGTGGCCAGTCTGTCGGCCGCGCTGCGCCTGCCGCATCCGGGCCTGCTGCTCACGCTGGTGGGCTATTTCGGCCTGCTGTTCTTCATCCACAAGCAGCAGAACAGCGGCTGGGCCGTGGCGGGCGTGTTCGCCCTCACCGGCTTCATGGGCTACACCCTGGGGCCGGTGCTGGCCGCACAACTGGCGCTGCCGGGCGGCGCGCAGACCATTGCGCTGGCCCTGGGCGCCACGGGCGCGACCTTCCTCGCGCTCTCGGGCTGGGTGCTGGCCACGCGCCGCGACTTCAGCTTCCTGGGCGGCTTCTTGTTCGCGGGCATGGTGATCGCCATCCTCGCGGGGCTGGCCGCCATGTTCTTCCAGATGCCTGCGCTGGGCCTGGCGGTGTCGGCCATGGTCGCGCTGCTCTCGGCCGGGCTGATCCTGTTCGAGACCAGCCGCATCGTGAACGGCGGCGAGACCAACTACGTGCTCGCCACCGTGGGCCTGTTCGTCTCGCTGTTCAACCTGTTCACCAGCCTGCTGAGCCTGTTCGGCCTCGGCGGCAACGACTGATCGCATTCTTGCCAAGGAGTACCCCATGACCCCCGTTTCCCTGCCCCGCACGGCCGCCGCCGTCATCGCCGTGAGCATGGCGGCCTTCGCCCTGTCCACGCCCGCGCACGCCAAGCGCCTGGGCGGCGGCGCGCGCAGCATGGCCCCGGCGCGCATCGGCCAGGCGCCGGCCAAGCCCGTGCCGCCCGCCGCGCCGCAGGCACCGGCCGCGGCCGCACCTGCCGCCGCCCCGGCGCCGGCCGCAGCGCCCGCCGCCCGCGGCCCCGGCCTGATGGGCACCATGGGCGCCGCCGCCGTGGGCGCCGTGGCCGGCACCATGGCCGGCAATGCCCTGGCGGGCAGCGCCGCGCCCCAGGACCCCCAGGCCGCCAAGCAGGCCGAGGCCCAGGCCGCCGAGAAAGAGGCCCAGGAGCTGCAGCGCAAGGCCGACGAGGCCAAGGCCAAGGCGGCTGCCGCGCGCGCGGCGGCGCAGTAAGGCCGGGGCGCGCGATGCGCCCCCGATACTGCACCGGCACACCGGGGCATGCGCCAGGCCCGGGGCGCTGGCGCACAATGGCGGGCTGAGAAAAACCACCACCGCACCGACCGGCCATGTACACACGCATCCTCGTTCCCATCGACGGCAGCCCCACCTCCGACCGCGCGCTGGAAGAAGCCAGCCAGCTCGCCCTGCTCACCGGCGCGCAGGTGCGCCTGCTGCACATCGTGGGCCCCGCTGGGCAGGTGCGCGGCTTTCCGCGCCCCGATGCCCCCGCCGCCCCCGACCTGGCCCAGGCGCGCGCGCAAGGGCAGGCCCTGCTCGCCCGGGCGCGTGAGCAACTGGCGGGCGCGGGCGTAGCCACCGACGCCGAACTGATCGAACAGCGTGACGCCAGCGTGGCGCGCCTGGTGGTCGAGTACGCCAGCGACTGGGGCGCCTCGCTCATCGTGCTGGGCACGCAGGGCAAGCACGGCATCGAGCGCATGCTGCTGGGCAGCGACGCCGAGCAGATCGCGCGCTACGCCGCCATGCCCGTGCTGCTCGTGCGCCGGCCCCCCAAGGGCGGCGCCCGGGCCGCCAGCGCCTGATGGCCGGCGCTGGCGCGCCCGCGCCCACCCGTCCGGGCGTGCGCTTTCTGCTCGCGCACCCGGCGCATTTCCTGGCGCTGGGCGCGGGCGCGGGCCTCTCGCCCGTGGCGCCCGGCACCGTGGGCACGCTGTGGGCGTGGCTGGCCTTCGGCGTGCTGCAGCGCTGGTTCCCCACGCCGCTGGCCATGGGCCTGTGCCTGGGCGCGAGCACGCTCGTGGGCTGGTGGGCCTGCACGCTCACGGCGCGCCACATGGGCGTGGCCGACCCGGGCAGCATCGTCTGGGACGAGATCGTCGCCTTCTGGCTGGTGCTGTGGCTGGCCATGCCCATGGGCTGGGCGGGGCAGAGCGCGGCCTTTGCGCTGTTTCGCTTCTTCGATGCGGCCAAGCCCGGCCCCGTGGCCTGGGCCGACGGCCTGTTCAAGGGCCTGGGCTGGCGCGGCGGCTGGGGCATTTTGTTCGACGACTTCGTCGCCGCCTTTTGCACGCTGCTGGTGATTGCGCTGTGGAGGTTCGCATGAGCGCTGATGCTGCGCCTGGTATGCTATCGAATCAGGAGCTACTGGCGCTGGATGGACAAGCGCTGGAGCCCCTTTTGCTGCATATTGCCGCGCGGCTGCAGGCGCGCGGCCAGATGCTGGCGGCGGCCGAGAGCTGCACGGGCGGCCTGATCGCCGGGGCCTGCACCCACCTGGCGGGCTCCAGCCTATGGTTCGAGCGCGGCTTCGTGAGCTATTCCAACGCCGCCAAGACCGAGCTGCTGGGCGTGGACCCGGCCCTGATCGCGCGGCACGGCGCCGTGAGCGAGCCCGTGGCGCGCGCCATGGCCGAGGGGGCGCTGGCGCGCTCGCCCGCCCAGGCCAGCCTGGCGGTGACGGGCGTGGCCGGGCCCGGGGGCGGCAGCCCGGACAAGCCCGTGGGCACGGTGTGGTTCGCCTGGTGCGTGGACGGGCGCACGCACAGCCAGTGCCAGCACTTTGCCGGCGGCCGCGCCGCCGTGCGCGCGGCCACGGTGGCGCACGCGCTGGAGCGGCTGGGCGCGTTACTCGGCTGAGCGCGCCAGCAGCATGGCGTCGCCATAGCTGAAGAAGCGGTAGCGCTGCGCCACCGCGTGCCGGTACAGCGCCATCACGTGCTCGTAGCCGGCAAAGGCGCTCACCAGCATCATCAGCGTGCTCTTGGGCAGGTGGAAGTTGGTCACCAGCAGGTCCACGACCTGGAAGCGAAAGCCCGGGGTGATGAAGATGTCGGTCTCGCCCGTGGTGGCGCCGCTGCGCGCCCAGGATTCCAGCGTGCGCACCGTGGTCGTGCCCACGGCCACCACGCGCCCGCCGCGCTGGCGGCAGCGCTCCAGCGCGGCCAGCGTGGCCGGCGGGATCTCGTACCACTCGCTGTGCATGCGGTGCTCGGCCAGGTTCTCGGTCTTGACGGGCTGGAAGGTGCCCGCGCCCACGTGCAGCGTCACGCTGGCCTGCTGCACGCCCAGCGCGGCCAGTTGCGCGAGCACGCCGGCGTCGAAATGCAGGGCCGCCGTGGGCGCGGCCACGGCGCCGGGGGCGCGTGCGAACACGGTCTGGTAGCGCTCGGCGTCCGCGGCGGCGTCGGGGTCGTGGTCCGCGTTCTGCTGGCGCTCGATGTAGGGCGGCAGCGGCAGGTGGCCGTGCCGCTCCATCAGCTCCCAGGGGCTCTCGCCCTTCGGGCCGTACAGGGCAAAGCGAAACAGCGGCCCGTCGGCGTCCGGCCAGCGCGCGAGCAGCCGGGCGTCGAAGCCGCCGCCGCCCAGCCCGCCGGCCAGGTGCACCGTGGCGCCGGGCAGGGGCTTCTTGCTCACCTTCATGTGGGCCACGACTTCGTTGCCCGCGAGCACGCGCTCGATCAGCAGCTCCAGCTTGCCGCCGCTGGCCTTCTCGCCGAACAGGCGCGCCGGCACCACGCGCGTGTCGTTGAAGACGAGCAGGTCGCCGCTGCGCAGCAGTGGCGGCAGCTCGCGGAAGATGCGGTCCGCAGGCTGGGGGTCGCGGCCGTCGAGCAGGCGGGCGCTGCTGCGTTCGGCGGCGGGGTGCTGGGCGATGAGTTCAGGGGGCAGCGAAAAATCGAAGTCGCTGAGCGTGTAGGCGCGCGCGGCGCCGGGGGCAGGGTGGGGCATGGGGCTTGAGGGCCGGACGGGCCCGTTCCAAGAACAAAGAGCGCCATTGTGGCAAAAGGCGTGCGCCCGCACGGGGCCGGCGGCCACCGCGGGCCGCGGCACTCACCAGGGCTGGCCTTCGATGCCGCTCCAGAGCGTGTGCAGGTCGGGGAAGCGCCATTTCTCGGGGTCTTCGCGCGCCACGATGCGGTCGTTGCAGCCGGGCGCGGCCAGGTTGATGGCCTCGGGCGGGAAGCGCAGGCCCGACTTGGTGGAGAAGAACACGCGCACCTTGGGGGTCACGAGCGAGGCGCTGTTCTGCTCCAGCACCACGCCGATGCGCCCGGACTCCAGGCGCACGAGCGAGCCCACGGGATAGATGCCTATGCCCTTGACGAAGGCCTGGAACAGGCGCGGGTCGAAATGGCCGCGCGTCCAGTCGGCCATGCGGCGGATGGACTCGGCCGGGTCCCAGCCGCGCTTGTAGGGCCGGTCGGAGGTGATGGCGTCGTAGACATCGCAGATGGCGGCCATGCGCGCGATGGTGCTCAGCTTGTCGGCGCCCAGGCGGTCGGGGTAGCCCGAGCCGTCCATCTTCTCGTGGTGGTGCAGGCAGGCGTCGAGCACGGCGGGCTCGGCGCCCTGGCCCTCGCGCAGCATCTTCCAGCCTTCGAGCGGGTGGCTCTTGACGAGCGTGAACTCCGCGTCGGTCAGCTTGCCCGGCTTGTTGAGCACGGCCAGCGGGATGGCGGCCTTGCCCAGGTCGTGCAGCAGCCCGGCCAGGCCGGCGGTGCGCGTCTGGGTGTCGTTCAGGCCGATCTGGCGCGCCAGCGCCACCATCAGGGCGCACACGGCCACCGAGTGCATGTAGGTGTATTCGTCGGCCGTCTTCAGGCGCGCCAGGCTGATGAGCGCGCCCGGGTTGCGCGCCACCGAGTCGGCGATGTCCTGCACCAGGCCGGAGGCCGCCTCGGCGTCCACGGCCTTGCCCATGCGCGCCTCCTGGAACATGGACATCACGGCCACCTTGGACTGGTTGCAGATCCTGGCCGCGCGCTGCAGCTCGGCCTGCGTGCTGGTGGGGCGCAGGTCGCGCTGGGGCGGCGGGGGCTGCTCGGGTTCGGTCACCTTGAACGGGGGCAGGTCGGCGAGCTGGCCGAAGTCGGTCTGGATGCGCTCCTCGACCTCCTCGGGCGAGAGCGCGGGGCGGCCGCGCGCCACGTCCTTGCCGCGGTCGGTGTCTATCCATACCTCCCGCACCGAGGTGGCGCGGATGCGCTCGAGGTCCTTGGGGTCGTTGAGCACGAACTTCGTGCGCCAGAAGGGGTGGTCCATCCACGAGCCGCAGAACTCGTGCAGGTACATGCCCAGGGTCAGGTCTTCCACATGAATGCGCTTGAGCATGGTGCGGTAGCGAAGGGGATACAAAAAAATACAGTTCCCCGCCATGGTAGTCTTTTTCGCTCCGCCCCGTCCGCACTGCCGCTTCCTTTCGACTCCCGATGCCTGCCGCCCCCAGCCCCGCCCAGCAGGCCCTGCGCAAGCTGGGCCTGACGCGCGACATCGACCTGGCCCTGCACCTGCCGCTGCGCTACGAGGACGAGACGCGCATCACCCCCCTGCAGAGCGCGCGCGACGGCGCGGTGGTGCAGATCGAGGCCACGGTCACCGCCAGCGAGGTGCAGTTGCGCCCGCGCCGCCAGCTCCTGGTGCACGTGGACGACGGCACCGGCACCTGCGAGCTGCGCTTCTTCAGCTTCTACCCCTCGCAGCTCAAGACCATGGCCGTGGGCGCGCGCCTGCGCATCCGCGGCGAGGTCAAGGGCGGCTTCTGGGGGCGGCAGATGCTGCACCCGGCGGTGCGCGCTGCCCACGGCGCGCTGCCCACGGCGCTCACGCCGGTCTACCCCAGCACCGCCAGCCTGCCCCAGCCCTACCTGCGCCGCGCCATCGCCACCGCGCTGCAGCGCGCCGACCTGTCCGACACCCTGCCGCCCGGGGTCGCGCCGCCGCTGGTGCGGGTTTGGGGTCAAAATGGCCCGCAGAGCCCGTACAGCCTGCGCGAGGCGCTATTGTTTTTGCACCACCCGGCACCCGAGGTGGCCCTGGCCACGCTCGAAGACCACAGCCACCCGGCCTGGCAGCGCCTCAAGGCCGAGGAGCTGCTGGCCCAGCAGCTCAGTCAGCAGCAGTCGCGCCTGGCGCGCAGCCGCCTGCGCGCCCCGGTGCTGCGCGCGCCGCACGCTGCGCCGGCCGCCCCGCTGCATGCGCAACTGCTCGCCCAGCTCCCCTTTGCCCTCACGGCCGCGCAGCAGCGCGTGGACGGCGAGATCGCCGCCGACCTCGCGCGCCCCGTGCCCATGCACCGCCTGCTGCAGGGCGACGTGGGCGCGGGCAAGACCGTGGTGGCCGCGCTGGCGGCCTGCCGCGCCATGGACGCGGGCTGGCAGTGCGCGCTCATGGCGCCCACGGAAATCCTGGCCGAGCAGCACTTTGCCAAGCTGGTCGGCTGGTTGGAGCCGCTGCTGGCCGCCAGCGGCCGCCGCGTGGCCTGGCTGTCGGGCGGGCAGAAGAAGAAGGAGCGCGCCGCCATGCTGGCGCTGGTGGAGAGCGGCGCGGCCGCGCTGGTGGTGGGCACGCATGCCGTGATCCAGGAGCAGGTGCGCTTCCAAAACCTGGCGCTGGCCATCATCGACGAGCAGCACCGCTTCGGCGTGGCGCAGCGCCTGGAACTGCGCCGCAAGCTGCAGGCGCAGGGCATGGAGCCGCACCTGCTGATGATGAGCGCCACGCCCATCCCGCGCACCCTGGCCATGAGCTACTACGCCGACCTGGACGTCTCGGTGATCGACGAGCTGCCGCCGGGGCGCACGCCCATCGTCACCAAGCTGATCGCCGACAGCCGGCGCGACGAGGTGATCGCGCGCATCGCCGCGCAGGTGGCCGCCGGGCGGCAGGTGTACTGGGTGTGCCCGCTGATCGAGGAGAGCGAGGCGCTGGACCTGTCCAACGCCACGGCCACGCATGCCGAGCTCAGCGCGGCCCTGCCCGGTGCGATGGTGGGCCTGCTGCACTCGCGCATGCCCGCGGCCGAGAAGAAGGCGGTCATGGCGCAGTTCAGCGGCGGGCAGATGGGCGTGCTGGTGAGCACCACGGTGATCGAGGTGGGCGTGGATGTGCCCAACGCCTCGCTCATGGTCATCGAGCATGCCGAGCGCTTCGGCCTGTCGCAGCTGCACCAGTTGCGCGGGCGCGTGGGGCGCGGCGCGGCCGCCTCGGCCTGCGTGCTGCTCTATGCCACGAACGACAGCGGCCGCCTGGGCGAGACCGCGCGCGAGCGCCTGCGCGCCATGCTGGAGACGAACGACGGCTTCGAGATCGCCCGGCGCGACCTGGAGATCCGCGGGCCGGGCGAGTTCCTGGGCGCGCGCCAGTCGGGCGATGCGCTCTTGCGCTTTGCCGACCTGGCCACGGACGCGCCGCTGCTCGAATGGGCCCGCGCGCTGGCGCCGCAGATGCTCGCGCAGCACCCGGAGCTGGCCGCCCGGCATGTGGCGCGCTGGCTCGGCGGCAAGGCCGACTACCTCAAGGCGTAGGAGGGGTGTTGCCGGCGGGCGGGCGGGTGGCCAGGTGGGCCGCCTCCCAGGCCTCGATGGGCATGGGCCGGCCCAGCAGGTAGCCCTGGCAGAACTGGCAGCCGTGCTCGACGAGGAAGGCACGGTGCTCCGCCGTCTCCACGCCCTCGGCGACGATCTCCAGCCCCAGCGCATCGCTCATCACCAGGATGGCGCGCACGATGGCGTTGCTGGTGTTGTCGCTCAGCATGTCGTGGATGAAGGACTGGTCGATCTTGATCTGGTCGAAGGGCAGGCGCTTGAGGTAGGACAGCGAGGAGTAGCCCGTGCCGAAATCGTCCAGCGCGAAGCGCATGCCCAGCCCGCGCAACTGGTGCATGCGCTCGATGGTGGTTTCGGTGTCGTCCAGGATGGCGCTCTCGGTCAGCTCCAGCTTGAGTCCGCCGGCGTCGATGCGGTGGCGCTCGATGGCGGCGCGCACCTGGGCTGCGAAATCGGCCTGGTGGAACTGCCGCGCGCTCACGTTGATCGCCAGCGTCAGGTGGCGCGTGGCGCTCTGGCTTTGCCAGCGGGCGAGCTGGCGGCACGCGGTGTCGAGCACCCACTGGCCCATGGGCACGATCAGGCCGGTCTCCTCGGCCAGCGGGATGAACGCGGCGGGCGAAATCAGCTTGCCGTCGGCGCCGATCCAGCGGATCAGCGCCTCGGCGCCCACCACGGCGCCGTGCTGGTCCACCTGCACCTGGTAGAACATCTGGAAGGCCTGGATCTCGATGGCGTCGCGCAGCGCCATCTCCAGGGCGGCGCGCGCATCGACGGCGGCCTGCATGGGCGCGTCGAAGAACAGCATGCCGTTGCCGCCCTCGTCCTTGGCGCGGTAGAGCGCCACCTCGGCCTGCTTGAGCAGGGTGTCGGGCGCGGGCGTGCCGGCGCCGAAGAAGGCCATGCCCATGCTGGTGGTGGCGTAGAGCCGCCGGGCATCCCCCAGGTCGTAGGGGGCGGCGAGCACCTGGTGCACGTTGCGGGCGATGGCCTGGGCCCGTTCCGCGGCGCCGCCGATGTCGGGCACGATGATGCCGAAGGTGTTGCTGCCCAGGCGCGCCACGGTGCTGCCCGCGCCGGTGCAGCCCTGGATGCGCCGCGCCATCTCGCGCAGCAGCCAGTCGCCCGTGGCGTGCCCGCGCGTGTCGTTGATCTGCTTGAAGCGGTCGATGTCGATCAGCAGCAGCAGGCCCTGGGACGGGCCCTGCGCGCTGGCCGCGACGGCCTGCTGCAGGTGATCGTGCAGCAGGGCGCGGTTGGGCAGGCCGGTGAGCGCGTCGTAGTAGGCGAGCTGGTGGACCAGCGCCTCCGACTGCTTGCGCTGCGTGATGTCCTCCTTGGTGGACACATAGTGCGTGACCTGGCCGTCCCCGTCGAAGATGGGGGCGATGGTGGCCATCTCCACATAGGTGCTGCCGTCCTTGCGGGTGTTGATGAGCTCGCCACTCCACACCTTGCCCGCCTTGAGCGCCCCCCACATGGCGGCGTAGGTGGCGGGCGGGGTGAGGCCGCGGTTGAGGATGCGCGGGTTGCGTCCCAGCACCTCCGCGCGCGTGTAGCCCGTGGAGCGCAGAAAGGCGTCGTTCACGTACTGGATGCGCGCCTCGGTGTCGGTGATGATGATGGCCTCGGGGCTTTGCTCCACGGCGGTGGAGAGGCGGCGCAGGTCCACGTCGCGCTTTTGCAGCTCGCTGGCCATGTGGTTGATGCCCTGCTCGACGGCGCGCAGCTCGCGCACGCGCGAGAGGCGCCGGATGCGCGTCTGCAGGCGGCCGGCGGCCACGCTGTCGATGGCGGCCGTGATCTGGCGTGTCCAGGTCTCGGTCAGGCCATAGATGTAGTAGCGCGCCGCCAGCGCCGACACCAGCGCGATGCCGGCCAGCAGCAGGATGCGCCACCAGAACCCCTGGTCGATGCGCGCCACCGTGCGGTCCAGCGGCGCACCGATGGCCACGAGCAGCGGCGTGCGGGAAAAGTGCGGCGTCCCGATGCCGTACATGCGGCGGTTGCCGTCCAGCCCCTCGATTTCGCCGATGCGCCGGCCCTCCCGCAGCGCCTGCAGGAACGGCGCGGCCCCCGCCGCCGGCTGCTGCGTGACCGGCGGGCGGCTGGCCGCCGGGTGGTAGGAGAGCACCGTGCCGGTATCGCTGAGCAAAAAGGCGTTCCAGCCCTCGGGCAGCTGGAACTCGGCGATCAGCTTGTCGAACCAGCCGAGCTGGATGGAGGCGAACAGCACCGCCTGGAGCGTGCCGTCGGCCGCGCGCACCGGGTAGCCGAACACCATGCCGGGCTTGCGGGAGATCCGCCCGGTGACGAATTCGCCCGAGGTGATGCTGTTGCCGGCCCGGGCGTCCTGGAACCAGGCGCGGTCGCTCACCGAGACGGGGGCCGGCGCCGGGCGGGCGCTGCAGAACACCGTGCCGTCGGGCAGGGCCGCCCCGAGGTTGGCGAAATCCTCCATGGACTGCAGCAGGCGCTGCGCCAGGCCGGAGCAGTCCTGGGGGTCGAGCGACTGCAGGTTGTCGGCGCGCGCCATGATCTGGAAGGTCTGGCGCATGCTGCGCAGGGCGGCGTCCTCGGTCAGGCGCGCCGCCGCGAGCATGCGCGAGACCTCGCTCTCCAGCGCCGCGATGGCGTCCTGGCGCCGTTCGCGGTAGTCGAAGAAGGCCATCAGGAAGACCGGAAGGCAGGCCATGCCGATGACCACCCACAAACGCAGGTGCAGGGACCGGGGTGTACGCAAAGCCATGGTGGGTGCATCATAAGAGGCATGCGGGGCGCCCGCACCCGGGGCAGGGACGCCGGTCTCTGGCGCGCCGGAATCTTTACACTGCCATCCTCATGACCCTCACCGAACTCAAATACATCGTGGCCGTGGCACGCGAGAAGCACTTCGGCCGCGCGGCCGAGGCCTGCTACGTATCGCAGCCCACCTTGTCGGTCGCCGTCAAGAAGCTGGAGGAGGAGCTCGACGTCAAGCTCTTCGAGCGCAGCGCGAGCGAGGTCAGCGTCACGCCGCTGGGCGAGGAGATCGTGCGCCAGGCGCAAAGCGTGCTGGAGCAGGCCGCCGCCATCAAGGAAATCGCCAAGCGCGGCAAGGACCCGCTGGCCGGCGCGCTGACGCTGGGGGTGATCTACACCATCGGCCCCTACCTGCTGCCCGACCTGGTGCGCCAGGCCATCAAGCGCACGCCGCAGATGCCGCTGATGCTGCAGGAGAACTTCACCATCAAGCTGCTGGAGATGCTGCGCACGGGCGAGATCGACTGCGCCATCCTGGCCGAGCCCTTTCCCGACACGGGCCTGGCCATCGCGCCGCTGTACGACGAGCCCTTCATGGCCGCGCTGCCCAGTCACCACCCGCTGGCACAGCACAAGAGCGTGTCGGCGCACGAGCTCAAGGGCGAGAACATGTTGCTGCTGGGTGCCGGGCACTGCTTTCGCGACCATGTGCTGGAGGTCTGCCCCGAATTCGCGCGCTTTGCCAGCAATGCCGAGGGCATCCGCAAGACCTTCGAGGGCTCCTCGCTGGAGACCATCAAGCACATGGTGGCCGCGGGCATGGGCGTGACGCTGGTGCCGCGCCTGGCCGTGCCGCGCGACGCGCTGCAGAGCACGGCGCGCCGGCGCAAGAGCGACGAGCCGCACATCTGCTACCTGCCCATCCAGGAGTCCGACGGCAGCGCCCCGCCCACGCGCCGCGTGGTGCTCGCCTGGCGGCGCAGCTTCACGCGCTACGAGGCGATTGCCGCGCTGCGCAATGCCATCTACGCCTGCGAGCTGCCCGGCGTCACGCGCCTGAGCTGAGAAGGTGTGAACGAACCCACCATGCCCGAGCAGGCCGGATTCATTCACACCTTCTGAGTGCGCATGCGCTACAGTGAACCCACCGCCTGAAAGGAGTGAACCATGGCCAAAGCCCCCAAGACCACCGCACCCGCCATCCACATCGGCATCAGCGAGAAGGACCGCGCCGCCATCGCCCAGGGCCTGGCGCGCCTGCTGGCCGACACCTACACCCTGTACCTGACCACGCACAACTTCCACTGGAACGTGACCGGGCCCATGTTCAACACCCTGCACGCCATGTTCATGGGGCAGTACACCGAGCTGTGGAACGCGGTGGACCCGATCGCCGAGCGCATCCGTTCGCTGGGCCATGTGGCGCCGGGCTCGTACGCCGAGTTCGGCAAGCTCGCCAGCGTGCCCGACGCGCCGGCCAAGCCGCCCAAGGCGCTGGAGATGGTGCGCGTGCTGGTCGAGGGCCACGAGGCCGTGGCGCGCACCGCGCGCAGCCTGTTCCCGCTGGTGGACAAGGCCAGCGACGAGCCCACGGCCGACCTGCTCACCCAGCGCCTCGCGGTGCACGAGCAGACCGCCTGGATGCTGCGCTCCCTGCTAGAAGATTGATAGCTTGTAGCGCTGGCTGCACAAGGGCTTCGGCCCTTTTTTCTTTGTTTTTCCGGATACCCCGCGATGCCCCTGCGTGAGCGCCTGGCCCTGTACCTGAACCTGATCCGCTTCGACCGCCCCGCCGGCTGGCTGGTGCTCGTGTGGCCTACGCTGGTGGCGCTGTGGGCGGCGGCGGGGGGCTTTCCGGGCTGGCACTTGCTGGCGGTGTTCGTGGCGGGCACGGTGCTCATGCGCAGCGCCGGCTGCTGCATCAACGACATCGCCGACCGCGACTTCGACCGCCACGTCAAGCGCACCCAGGCGCGCCCCATCACCACGGGGCGCATCTCCGTCAAAGAGGCGGCCCTGCTGGGCGCGGTGCTGGCGCTGGTGGCGTTCGCCCTCGTGCTCACCACCCGCTGGGAGGCGGTGGCCTGGTCGGTGCCCGCGGTGCTGTGCACCATCCTCTACCCGTTCACCAAGCGCTTCTTCGCCATGCCGCAGGCCTTTCTGGGCCTGGCGTTCAACTTCGGCATCGTCATCGCCTTTGCCGCCGTGCAGGGGCAGGTGCCGGGCACGGCCTGGGTGCTGTGGCTGGCCAACCTGTGCCTGGTGCTGGCCTACGACACCGAGTACGCCATGGTGGACCGCGACGACGACCTGAAGATCGGTATCCGCACCTCGGCCATCACGCTGGGGCGCTGGGACGTGGCGGGCGTCATGCTGTGCTTCGCCCTCAGCCTCGCGCTCACGGCCGCGGCGCTGTGGCCGCTGGTGCCGGGCTGGCCGCTGGCGCTGGGCCTGGGCGCGGCGGCGGCGCAGGTGCTGTGGCATTACACGCTCATCCGCCAGCGCACGCGGCAGGGGTGTTTTACCGCCTTCAGCCAAAGCCACTGGATAGGCGCCGCCCTGTTCGCCGGGGTGGCGCTGGGCTGGGCCCTGAAGTAACGCGGGCGGCCCTAGCGGCCGAACTCCGCCGCCAGCTCCTGCGCGCGCTGTTCGGCCGCGCGGATGGCCGCAATGAAATGCTCGGGCACATGCTGCGCCTGCAGGTGGCTGATGGCCGCGTGCGTGGTGCCGCCCTTGCTGGTGACGCGCTGGCGCAGCACCTCGGGGCCTTCGTCCGAGCGCGCCGCCAGCTCGGCCGCGCCCTGGAAGGTGGCCACGGCCAGCCGGTAGGCCTGGTCGGCGGGCAGGCCCATGTCCACGCCGGCCTGGGTCATGGCCTCCAGGAACAGGAACACATAGGCGGGCCCCGAGCCCGAGAGCGCGGTCACGGCGTCGAGCTGCGCCTCGCGCTCGACCCACAGCGTCTGGCCCGTGCTCTGCGCCACCTGCTCGGCCAGGCGCCGGCCGGCGGCGTCCACCTGCGGGCGCGCGAACAGCGCCGTCATGCCCATGCCCACCAGCGCGGGGGTGTTGGGCATGCTGCGCACGATGCGCTCGCTGCCCAGCCAGCGCGTGATGCTGTCGCTGGTGATGCCCGCGGCCACGCTCAGGTGCAAGGCCTGCGCGGTGTGCGGCGCGGCGGCCTGGGCGGCTGCGTGGAAGGTTTGCGGCTTGACGGCCCACACCACCAGGCCCGCGCGCGCCAGCGCCGCCGTGGGCGCGCTGTGCGCGGCAATGCCCCAGCGCTGCTGGAGCGCGGCGCGGGTGGGCTCCAGGGGCTCGACCACGTCGATCTGGCTGGCGGGCAGGCCGCGCTGGAGCAGGCCGCCGATGATGGCGCCGGCCATGTTGCCGCCGCCGATGAAGGCTATGGGGGGAAAGGTGTCGTGCGTCATGGCGGGCATTGTGCGCCACATGGGCGCCGCGGCGCCGGTCGGGGGCGGCGCTCTTGAAACAATAGCTGCTTGCGCAGGTTATTCAAAGAATTCAGATAAGAACTGGCCTGAAAACCTCTTGCAGCCTGCGCAGGCAGCTATCGTTTTTCAGGATTCGGGCAGCGTGGCCTGGGCCACGGCATGCTCCCAGCGCGCCATGAGCGACTGCGCCTGCGCGCGGGGCAGGGTGGGCACGAAGCGGCGCTCGGCGCGCCACAGGTCCGACAGCTCGGCCGTGCTGGCGTACACGCCGCTGGCCAGGCCCGCGAGGTAGGCCGCACCCAAGGCCGTGGTCTCCACCACGGCCGGGCGCACCACGGGGATGCCCAGCAGGTCGGCCTGGAACTGCATGAGCAGGTCGTTGACGCAGGCGCCGCCGTCCACGCGCAGCTCGGACACCGGGCTGCCGCCCGCGGCCACGGCGTCGCGGCCCATGGCGGCGAGCAGGGCGGCGCTCTGGTAGGCGATGGATTCGAGCGCGGCGCGCGCGATGTGCGCAATGGTGGTGCCGCGCGTGAGCCCGGTGATGGTGCCGCGCGCCTCGGGCTTCCAGTAGGGGGCGCCCAGGCCGGTGAAGGCGGGCACCATCATCACGCCGCCCGAGTCGGGCACGCTCTCGGCGAGCGCCTGCACCTCGGAGCTGGCCGAGATGGCGCGCAGCCCGTCGCGCAGCCACTGCACCACGGCGCCGCCGACGAACACGCTGCCCTCCAGCGCAAAGGCCGGCTGGGCCGTGGGCTGGGCGGCGCTGGTGGTGATCAGGCCGTTGTGGCTGCTCTGGAACTGGCCGCCCGTGTGCATGAGCATGAAGCAGCCCGTGCCGTAGGTGTTCTTGGCCATGCCGGCGGAGAAGCAGGCCTGGCCGAACAGGGCGCTTTGCTGGTCGCCCGCCACGCCGCCGATGGCGATGGGGCCGCCCAGCAGGTCGGCCTGGGTGCGGCCGAAGTCGCTGGCCGAGGGCAGCACCTCGGGCAGCAGCGAACGCGGAATGCGCAGCAGGTCGAGCAGCTCCTGGTCCCATTGGTTGGTGTGCACGTTCAGCAGCATGGTGCGGCTGGCGTTGGAGACGTCCGTCACGTGGCGCTGGCCGCCCGTGAGCTGCCAGATGAGCCAGCTGTCGACCGTGCCGAAGGCCAGCTCGCCGCGCTCGGCCGCCGCGCGCGCGCCGCCCACGTGGTCCAGCAGCCACTGCAGCTTGGTGCCCGAGAAGTAGGCGTCCACCAGCAGCCCGGTCTTGGCCTGGATGGTGGCGGCATGGCCCTGGGCGCGCAGTTGTGCGCAGGCGGGCTCGGCGCGCCGGTCCTGCCAGACGATGGCGTGGTGCACGGGCTGGCCGGTCTTGCGGTTCCACAGCACGGTGGTCTCGCGCTGGTTGGTGATGCCCAGCGCGCGCACCTCGCTTGCGGCAATGCCGGCCTGCGCCAGGGCCTCGCGCGCCGTGGCGAGCTGCGTGCGCCAGATCTCCAGGGGGTCGTGCTCCACCCAGCCGGGCTGCGGGTAGATCTGGGGCAGCTCGCGCTGGGCCTGCGCGACGATGCGGCCGCGCTCGTCGAACACGATGCTGCGCGAGCTGGAGGTGCCCTGGTCGAGTGCAAGCAGGTAGGTCATGGGAAGGCGTGGGGAATAGGGTCAGTCGGTGGCCACGACCAGCTGCACGTCGGCGTTTCCGAGCAGGGCGGGGAAGGGCTCGGGCGGCGGCGCGTCGGTGAACAGGCGGTCGATCTGGTCGAGCGTGGCCAATTGCACCATGGCCGGGCGGTTGAACTTGCTGTGGTCGGCGGCGAGCCAGACCTCGCGCGCGTGCTCCACGATGGTCTGCGCCACCTTCACCTCGCGGTAGTCGAAGTCGCGCAGCGTGCCGTCGTCCTCGATGCCCGAGATGCCGATGATGGCGATGTCCACGCGGAACTGGCGGATGAAGTCCACCGCCGCCTCGCCCACGATGCCGCCGTCGCGCGTGCGCACCACGCCGCCGGCGACGATGACCTCGCAGTCCGGGTTGCCGCACAGGATGGCCGCCACGTTGAGGTTGTTGGTGATCACGCGCAGGCCCTGGTGGCGCAGCAGCGCCTTGGCGATGGCCTCGGTCGTGGTGCCGATGTTCAGGATCAGCGAGCAGTGGTGCGGCACCTGCGCGGCCACGGCGCGCGCGATGCGCGCCTTGCCCTCGGAGTTGAGCGTCTCGCGCTGGTTGTGGGCGATGTTCTCCACGGTGGAGCTGGGCAGGCGCACGCCGCCGTGAAAGCGCGAGAGCAGGCCCTGCTCGGCCAGGCGCTGCACGTCGCGCCGCACGGTCTGCAGGGTCACGCCCAGGGTCTCGGCCAATTGCTCGACTGTGGCCGACTTGCGCTCGCGCAGCTCTTCCAGCAACTGGATCTGGCGGGGATTGGTGTTCACGCTGAGGAGGGAGGGGGTGGTGATTCTGCTACTGTAAAACGAAAAAAAAAGAAAAAATTAAGGGAAAACCATAGGGCAATGCGCGCAAAAAAGAACAAAAATGAAAAAATACGAACATCAACGCGCTGTCCCGGGTCTGCCCATGGCCCAGGACGGGGCCGCGGCAGCCCGCCGCCTGGGGTAAGCACATGGATTTGGCATTGGAGCGCATCCACAAGAAGGTGGGTGCGCAGACCTGGTTGTACGAGCTGGACATGGCCTTGCAGAGCAATGCCGTGACCGTGCTGCTGGGCGCCACGCAGGCCGGCAAGACCAGCCTGATGCGCATCATGGCCGGGCTGGATGCGCCCACGGGCGGCCGGGTGCGCGTGGACGGGCGCGACGTCACCGGCATGCCGGTGCGCGAGCGCAACGTGGCCATGGTGTACCAGCAGTTCATCAACTACCCCTCGCTCACGGTGGCCGAGAACATCGCCTCGCCGCTCAAGCTGCGCGGCGAGAAGAACACCGCGGCGCGCGTGCGCGAGCTCGCCGAGCGCCTGCACATCGACATGTTCCTGGACCGCCTGCCGGCCGAGCTCTCGGGCGGCCAGCAGCAGCGCGTGGCGCTGGCGCGCGCGCTGGCCAAGGGCGCGCCGCTGATGCTGCTGGACGAGCCGCTGGTGAACCTGGACTACAAGCTGCGCGAGGAGCTGCGCGAAGAGCTCGCGCAACTGTTCGCCGCGGGCCAGTCCACCGTGGTCTACGCCACCACCGAACCGGGCGAGGCGCTGCTGCTGGGCGGCTACACCGCCGTACTCGACGAGGGGCGCCTGCTGCAGTACGGCCCCACGGCCGAGGTGTTCCACGCGCCGTGCTCGCTGCGCGTGGCGCGCGCCTTCAGCGACCCGCCCATCAACCTGGTGCCGGCCGTGGCCACCCCCGCGGGCCTGCGCCTGCAGGGCGGCCTGGAGCTGGCGCCGCGCCTGCCGCTGGCCGCGGCCAGCGCCGCGGACCTGACCGTGGGCCTGCGCGCCAGCGCGCTGCGCGTGCAGGCGCGGCCGGGGGACGTGGCGGTGCAGGGCCAGGTGGAGCTGGCGGAAATCTCCGGCTCCGACACCTTCGTGCACGTGGCCACGCCGCTGGGCGAGGTGGTGGCGCAGCTCACCGGCGTGCACTACTTCGCCCTGGGCAGCATGCTCAGCCTGTATTTCGACCCGGCGCAGGTCTACGTGTTCGCCGGCCATGGCGCCCTGCTGCTGGCGCCCGCGCGCATGGGAGGGCACTGACATGGCGCACATCACGCTGGATCTGGCGCATTCGTACAAGCCGCGCCCGCAGCAGGACAGCGACTATGCCCTGCTGCCCCTGGCGATGGAGTTCCAGGACGGCGGCGCCTACGCGCTGCTGGGGCCCTCGGGCTGCGGCAAGACGACCATGCTCAACATCATGTCGGGCCTGCTCGTGCCCTCGCACGGCAAGGTGCTGTTCGATGGGCGCGACGTCACGCGCGCCAGCCCGCAGGACCGCAACATCGCTCAGGTGTTCCAGTTCCCGGTCATCTACGACACCATGACCGTGGCCGAGAACCTGGCCTTCCCGCTCAAGAACCGCAAGCTGCCCGAGGCGCGCATCCGCGAGCGTGTGGGCAGAATCGCCGAGATGCTGGAGATGAGCGGCCAGCTCGACCAGCGCGCCGCGGGCCTGGCGGCCGACGCCAAGCAGAAGATCTCGCTGGGCCGCGGCCTGGTGCGCGAGGACGTGGCGGCCGTGCTGTTCGACGAGCCGCTCACCGTCATCGACCCGCACCTCAAGTGGCAACTGCGGCGCAAGCTCAAGCAGATCCACCACGAGCTCAAGCTCACGCTGATCTACGTCACGCACGACCAGGTCGAGGCGCTCACCTTCGCCGACCAGGTGGTGGTCATGAGCCGCGGCAAGGTGGTGCAGCTCGGCACGCCCGATGCGCTGTTCGAGCGCCCGCAGCACCAGTTCGTGGGGCATTTCATCGGCTCGCCGGGCATGAACTTCCTGCCCGCGCAGCTCGAGGGCGGGCGCCTGCAGGTGGCCGGCCACGCGCTGGAGCTGCCCGCGGGGCGCAGCCTGCCCGCGGGTGCGCTGCAGGTGGGCGTGCGCCCCGAGTACCTGGCGCTGGCCCAGCCCGGGCAGGCGGGCGCCCTGCCGTGCGCCGTGCAGCGCGTGCAAGACATCGGCACCTACCAGATGCTCACCGCGCAGGTGGGCGCGCACCTGCTGCGCGCGCGCTTTTCCCCCGAGCAGCGCCTGCCCGCGCCGGGCGAGACCGCCTGGCTGCAGGTGCTGGGCGCGCACACCTGCTTTTACCAAAACGAGGAGTTGCTGGCGTGAGTGCAACCACCAAACCCGTGAACCAGAAGGCCTGGTTCCTCATCCTGCCCGTGCTGCTGTGCGTGGCGTTCTCGGCCATCGTGCCCTTGATGACGGTGGTCAACTACTCGGTGCAGGACATCATCTCGCCCGAGCGCCGCGTGTTCGTGGGCACCGAATGGTTTGCCGCCGTGATGCGCGACGAGGAGCTGCACGCGGCCCTGTGGCGCCAGCTCACCTTCTCGCTGGCCGTGCTGCTGGTGGAGATCCCGCTGGGCATTCTGCTGGCGCTGTCCATGCCCGCGCAGGGCTGGAAGGCCTCGGCCGTGCTGGTGCTGGTGGCGCTGTCGCTGCTCATCCCGTGGAACGTGGTGGGCACCATCTGGCAGATCTACGGCCGCACCGACATCGGCCTGCTGGGCGCGGCGCTGCAGTCCATGGGCATCGACTACAACTACACCGGCCACGCCAGCGACGCCTGGGTCACCGTGCTGGTGATGGACGTATGGCACTGGACGCCGCTGGTGGCGCTCTTGTGCTATGCGGGCCTGCGCTCCATTCCCGACGCCTACTACCAGGCCGCGCGCATCGACGGCGCGAGCAAGCTGGCCGTGTTCCGCTACATCCAGTTGCCCAAGATGCGCGGCGTGCTCATGATCGCCGTGCTGCTGCGCTTCATGGACAGCTTCATGATCTACACCGAGCCCTTCGTGCTCACGGGCGGCGGGCCGGGCAATGCGACCACCTTCCTGTCGCAGTACCTCACGCAGAAGGCCGTGGGCCAGTTCGACCTGGGACCGGCGGCCGCCTTCTCGCTGATCTACTTCCTCATCATCCTGCTGCTGTGCTTCATCCTCTACAACTGGATGCAGCGCGTGGGCACCACGGCCAAGGAGGGCGCGGGCCATGAATGACAAGCGCTTCCAGAAACGCACGCTGTTTCTCATCGCCTACCTGGTGTTCGCCATCCTGCCCATCTACTGGATGGTGAACATGAGCTTCAAGACCAACGAGGAGATCCTGTCGAGCTTCTCGCTCTGGCCCCAGCACTTCACCTGGGACAACTACAAGACCATCTTCACCGACGAGAGCTGGTATTCGGGCTACATCAACAGCCTGATCTACGTGGCCATCAACATGGTCATCGCCCTCACCGTGGCGCTGCCCGCGGCCTATGCGTTCAGCCGCTACCAGTTCCTGGGCGACAAGCATGTGTTCTTCTGGCTGCTGACCAACCGCATGACGCCGCCGGCGGTGTTCCTGCTGCCGTTCTTCCAGCTCTACACCACCGTGGGGCTGATGGACACGCACATCGCCGTCGCCCTGGCGCACCTCTTGTTCAACGTGCCGCTGGCGGTGTGGATCCTGGAGGGCTTCATGAGCGGCATCCCGCGCGAGATCGACGAGACGGCGTACATCGACGGCTACTCGTTCCCGCGCTTCTTCCTCACGATCTTCCTGCCGCTCATCAAGGCCGGCGTGGGCGTGGCGGCGTTCTTCTGTTTCATGTTCTCGTGGGTGGAGCTGCTGCTGGCGCGCACGCTCACCAGCGTGAACGCCAAGCCCATCGTCGCCACCATGACGCGCACCGTGAGCGCCAGCGGCATGGACTGGGCGACGCTGGCCGCCGCCGGGGTGCTGACCATCGTGCCCGGGGCGATCGTCATCTGGTTTGTGCGCCATTACATCGCCAAGGGCTTTGCCATGGGGAGGGTGTGACATGTTCGAGTGGATGGCCTGGACCACGCCGGTGGCCGTTTTCTTCACCTGCATCGCCCTCATGCTGATCGCCATGACGGTGTGGGAAATCCGCTCTCCCACCGTGGAGCGCAAGGGCTTTCTGCCCATGGCCACCACGCGCGGCGACCGCCTGTTCATCGGCCTGCTCACGGCCGCCTACATCAACCTCGCCTGGGTGGGCCTGGGCGAGAAGATGGCCCAGTGGTTCTCCCTGGAGGCCGAGCCCTCGGTGTGGATCAGCTTCGTGCTCTCCATGCTGGTGCTGGCGCTGGTGCTGCGCAAAGGCTGATATGAAAACGATAGCTGCCAGCGCTTGCTGAAAGAGCATTTCAGATTGTTTTTGCTTTGGAAATGGCTTTTGGTAAGCGCCAGCAGCTCTGATTTTGATAGTAGCAAAGGGCCGACCCGTTCCTCCCCCGAGGTCACAGGCCCATCCAACGATGGGGAGTCTGATGTGAGGAGACAACAATGAAGATGCAGTTCACGGCGATCGCATTCGCCACCGCAGCCATGGCCCTGGGCCAGGCGGCTTGGGCCGGCGAGGCCGAAGCCAAGAAGTGGATCGACAGCGAGTTCCAGCCCTCGACGCTGAGCAAGGATCAGCAGATGGCCGAAATGAAGTGGTTCATCGAGGCGGCCAAGAAGCTCCAGGCCAAGGGCGTGAAGGAGATCTCCGTCGTCTCCGAGACCATCACCACGCACGAATACGAATCCAAGACCCTGGCCAAGGCCTTTTCCGAGATCACCGGCATCCAGGTCAAGCACGACCTGATCCAGGAAGGCGACGTGGTCGAGAAGCTGCAGACCTCCATGCAGTCGGGCAAGTCCATCTACGACGGCTGGATCAGCGACTCCGACCTCATCGGCACGCACTACCGCTACGGCAAGATCCTGAACCTGACCGACTACATGGCCGGCGCCGGCAAGGATTACACCAACCCCGGGCTGGACCTCAAGGACTTCATCGGCACCAAGTTCACCACCGCGCCCGACGGCAAGCTCTACCAACTGCCCGACCAGCAGTTCGCCAACCTGTACTGGTTCCGCGCCGACCTGTTCGACCGCAAGGACCTCAAGGACAAGTTCAAGGCCAAGTACGGCTACGACCTGGGTGTGCCGCTCAACTGGTCTGCCTATGAGGACATCGCCGAGTTCTTCACCAACGACGTCAAGCAGATCGACGGCAAGCCCATCTATGGCCACATGGACTACGGCAAGAAGGACCCCTCGCTGGGCTGGCGCTTCACCGACGCCTGGCTGTCCATGGCCGGCAGCGCCGACATCGGCACGCCCAACGGCCTGCCCATCGACGAATGGGGCATCCGCGTGGCCGACGACAAGTGCACGCCCGTGGGCGCCAGCGTGGCCCGCGGCGGCGCGACCAACTCGCCGGCCGCCGTCTACGCGCTCACCAAGTACGTGGACTGGATGAAGAAGTACGCGCCCAAGGAAGCCATGGGCATGACCTTCGGCGAAGCCGGCCCCGTGCCCGCCCAGGGCCAGATCGCGCAGCAGATCTTCTGGTACACCGCCTTCACCGCCGACATGAACAAGCCCGGCCTGCCCGTGGTCAACGCCGACGGCACGCCCAAGTGGCGCATGGCCCCCGGCCCCAACGGCCCCTACTGGAAGCAGGGCATGCAGAACGGCTACCAGGACGTGGGCAGCTGGACCTTCTTCAAGGACCACAACCCCGACCGCCTGGCCGCCGCCTGGCTGTACGCGCAGTTCGTGACCGCCAAGACCACCTCGCTGAAGAAGACCGTGGTCGGCCTCACGCCCATCCGCGAGTCCGACATCCGCTCCAAGGCCATGACCGACATGGCGCCCAAGCTCGGCGGCCTGGTCGAGTTCTACCGCAGCCCGGCGCGCGTGGCCTGGTCGCCCACCGGCACCAACGTCCCCGACTACCCCAAGCTCGCCCAGCTCTGGTGGAAGAACGTGGCCCAGGCCGTCACGGGGGAGAAGACCCCGCAGGCCGCCATGGACACGCTGGCCGACGAGATGGACCAGGTCATGGCCCGCCTGGAGCGCGCCGGCATGGAGCGCTGCGCGCCCAAGCTCAACAAGAAGGAAGACCCCAAGAAGTGGCTGAGCGACAAGCACGCTCCCTGGGCCAAGCTGGCTAATGAAAAGCCCAAGGGCGAGACCATCAACTACAACACCCTGCTGCAGGCCTGGAAGGACGGCAAGGTGCGCTGATCGCACTGCACACCCCTGAGCGGCAGCGCCGCTTCCCCCCGTCCGCGCAGCGCCGGTTGCGTGGGCCGGGGGGACACCATGGATGACCGAGATGACCACAGACTCCCCCGCACCCACCCGGCGCGCTGAACTGCTCGAGCGCCTGTCCGAGCCCATCACCTATGACCTGGCGGTCATCGGTGGCGGTGCCACGGGCCTGGGCGTGGCGCTCGATGCCGCGGTGCGGGGCTTTTCCGTGGTGCTGGTGGAATCGCACGACTTTGCCAAGGGCACCTCCTCGCGCGCCACCAAGCTGGTGCACGGCGGCGTACGCTACCTGGCCCAGGGCAATATCGCCCTGGTGCGCGAGGCTCTGCACGAGCGCACCACGCTCCTGCGCAACGCCCCGCACCTGGCGCAGCCGCTGGCCTTTGTCATGCCCTCCTACCGCTGCTGGGAAACGCCTTTCTACGGCGCGGGCCTCAAGATGTACGACGCCCTGGCCGGCAGCGCCGGCCTGGGCGCCACCGAATTCCTCGGGGTGCAGCGCACCCTGCAATGCCTGCCCACCGTGCGCCCGCAGGGCCTCAAGGGCGGCGTCAAATACTGGGACGGGCAGTTCGACGACGCCCGCCTGGCCCTGGCCCTGGCGCGCACGGCGGCGCGGCACGGCGCCCTGCTGGTGAACTACTGCGCCGCCCGCCAGTTGGTGCACGAGGGCGGCCGCGTGAGCGGCCTGCTGTGCCAAGACCAGGAAACCGGCACCACCTACCCGGTGCGTGCGCGCTGCGTGGTCAACGCCACCGGCGTCTGGGTGGACGCCCTGCGCCAGCAGGACAGCCAGGCCCTGGGCCGCACGGCCCAGCCCATCGTGGCGCCGAGCCAGGGCGTGCACGTGGTCGTGGACCGCGAGTTCCTCCCCACCGACCACGCGCTCATGGTTCCCAAGACCGCCGACGGCCGCGTGCTGTTCGCCGTGCCCTGGCTGGGCAAGGTCATCCTGGGCACCACCGACAGCCCGCGCCCCGACCTCGAGCGCGAGCCCGAACCCTTTGCCGAGGAACTGCGCTTCATCTTGGGCGAGTCCGCGCGCTACCTGAGCCGCGCGCCCACGGCGCAGGACATCCGCAGCATCTGGGTCGGCCTGCGCCCCCTGGTCAAACCCCAGGACGACGACGGCAACCACACCAAGAGCCTGAGCCGCGAGCACACCGTGCTCGTCAGCCGCAGCGGCCTGGTCACGGTGACCGGCGGCAAATGGACCACCTACCGCGCCATGGCCGAAGACGTGCTGGCCAAATGCTTCGCCGACGGCCTGCTCCCGGCGCGGCCCGCGGGCGCCACCGCCCACCTGCCGCTGGTCGGCACGCCCCAGGAGCCGGTGAGCCACCGCATGTGCGAGCCCCAGGGCTGGCATTCCTATGGCGCGGAGCAGGGCGCCGTCCAGGCCCTGCCGGGGGCGGACCATGCCCTGGGCGGCGGCGTGGCCGAGGCCATGGTACGCTTCGCCGCCCGCTACGAGTACGCCCGCACCGTCGAGGACGTGCTCGCCCGGCGCCGCCGCCTGCTGTTCCTCGACGCCCGCCTCGCCATGGACGCCGCCCCCGCCGTGGCGCAGGTGCTGCAGCAGGAAACGGGCGCCGATCCCGGCCTGGAGCCCTTCCTGGCCCTGGCCCGGCGCTACATGGGCCAGGGCAGCGCCGCCGTCGCGTAAGCGCAACGCCATCGGCGGCCCGATGCCCGCCAAGGTGCTTGACACGCCGTCTGCACCTTGCCATAATCGCGTGCTTCGCTGAGAAAAAGGCGAACTTTCTGCCCAGGAAAGCCCCGCAAATGGTTTGCGGGGTGGACAACGGGCCCAAGACTGACTGTGGGGCGCGAGCCTTGCGGTACAAGTTGGGAATATTGAAATGATCCAGACAGAAACTCGGTTAGACGTTGCCGACAATACCGGCGCGAAGTCCGTCCTGTGCATCAAGGTGCTGGGGGGTTCCAAGCGCCGCTATGCCAGCGTGGGCGACATCATCAAGGTCACCGTCAAGGAGGCAGCGCCTCGTGGCCGTGTGAAAAAGGGCGAAATCTACAGCGCCGTCGTGGTGCGCACCGCCAAGGGCATTCGCCGTGGCGATGGTTCGCTCGTCAAATTCGATGGCAACGCAGCCGTGTTGCTCAACGCAAAGCTGGAGCCCATCGGCACCCGCATCTTCGGACCCGTCACGCGCGAACTGCGCAGCGAGCGCTTCATGAAGATCGTGTCCCTGGCTCCCGAAGTTCTCTGAAGGACGCGCCATGAACAAGATTCGCAAGGGCGACGAGATCATCGTGATCGCAGGCCGCGACAAGGGCAAGCGTGGCACCGTCACGCTGCGTGCGGACGACTCCCATGTGGTGGTCGAGGGCATCAACCTCGTCAAGAAGCACGTCAAGCCCAACCCCATGAAGGGCACGACCGGCGGCATCGTCGAGAAGGCCATGCCCATCCACCAGTCGAACGTGGCCATCTTCAATGCTGCGACCGGCAAGGCCGATCGCGTGGGCATCAAGGTCCAGGCCGATGGCACGCGCGTTCGCGTGTTCAAGTCCAGCGGCGCCGAAATCAAGACCGCGTGAGGTGTAAGAAATGGCACGACTCCAACAACACTACCGCGAGAAAGTCGCACCCGAACTGATGAAGAAGTTCGGCTACACCTCGCCCATGCAGGTGCCCCGCCTGACCAAGATCACGCTCAACATGGGCGTGAGCGAGGCTGTGGCTGACAAGAAGGTCATGGACAACGCCGTGGCCGATCTGACCAAGATCGCCGGCCAGAAGCCTGTGGTCACCAAGGCCAAGAAGGCTATCGCCGGTTTCAAGATCCGCGAAGGCCAGGCCATCGGCTGCATGGTCACGCTGCGCGGCGTGCGCATGTACGAATTCCTGGATCGCTTCGTCACCGTGGCCCTGCCGCGCGTGCGTGACTTCCGTGGTGTCTCCGGCCGCGCCTTCGATGGCCGTGGCAACTACAACATCGGTGTCAAAGAGCAGATCATCTTCCCCGAAATCGAGTACGACAAGGTCGACGCTCTGCGGGGTCTGAACATCAGCATCACCACCACGGCACAGACCGACGAAGAGTGCAAGGCACTGCTCGCGGGCTTCCGTTTCCCGTTCAAGAACTGAGGCGGCGTATGGCAAAGAAAGCTTTGATCGAGCGCGAACTCAAGCGCGAAAAACTGGCCGCCAAGTACGCAGCCAAGTACGCAGAACTCAAGGGCATCGCCGGTGACGCCAAGCGCACCGACGAAGAGCGCGAAGCCGCCCGCCTGGGTCTGCAAAAGCTCCCGCGCAACGCGAACCCCACGCGCCAGCGCAACCGTTGCGAGATCACGGGTCGCCCCCGCGGCACGTTCCGCCAGTTCGGTCTGGGACGCGCCAAGATCCGTGAAATGGCCTTTGCCGGTGACATCCCCGGTGTCACCAAGGCAAGCTGGTAAGGCCTAGCAGGAGAGATACAAAATGAGCATGAGTGATCCCATTGCTGACCTGCTGACCCGCATCCGCAATGCGCAGATGGTGTCCAAGGCCACGGTGACGGTGCCCTCTTCCAAGGTGAAGGTGGCCATCGCCCAGGTGCTGAAGGACGAAGGCTACATCGACGGCTTCCAGGTGAAGACCGAAGGTGGCAAATCCGAAATCGAAATCGCGCTGAAGTACTACGCCGGCCGTCCCGTGATCGAGCGTATCGAGCGCGTGAGCCGTCCTGGCCTGCGCGTGTACAAGGGCCGTGATTCCATTCCTCAGGTCATGAACGGCCTGGGTGTGGCCATCGTCACGACCCCCAAGGGTGTGATGACCGATCGCAAGGCGCGCGCCACCGGTGTCGGCGGCGAAGTGCTTTGCTACGTCGCCTGACGCGAGGCATGGAGGAAATACTGAAATGTCCCGAGTAGCAAAACAACCCGTGACCATCCCCGCTGGCGTGGATGTGTCCATCAAGGATGACCAGATCTCCGTCAAAGGCGCTGGTGGTACCCTGTCCCTGGCCCAGAACGTGCTGGTCAAGGTCGTGAACGACGGTGGCAAGCTGAGCTTCGAGCCGATCAACGACTCGCGCGAGGCCAACGCCATGAGCGGCACCATCCGCCAGCTGGTCAACAACATGGTGGTCGGTGTGAGCAAGGGCTTCGAGAAGAAGCTCAGCCTGGTGGGCGTGGGCTTCAAGGCCGCCGCCGCAGGCAGCAAGCTCAACCTGGCCATTGGTTTTTCGCACCCCGTGAACATCGAGATGCCTGCCGGCATCTCGGTGGCAACGCCCACGCCGACGGAAATCGTCGTCAAGGGTGCCGACCGCCAGGCCGTGGGCCAGGTGGCTGCCAATATTCGTGCTGTTCGTCCGCCCGAGCCCTACAAGGGCAAGGGTATCCGCTATGCGGACGAGAAGATCACGATCAAAGAGACCAAGAAGAAGTAAGGAGCTGCAGTATGTTGAGCAAGAAAGAGCAGCGTCTTCGCCGTGCCCGCCAGACCCGCATTCGCATTGCGCAGCAAGGCATTGCGCGTCTGACGGTCAATCGCACCAACCTGCACATCTACGCTGCCGTCATCTCCGGCGACGGCAGCCGCGTGCTGGCCAGCGCCTCCACCGTCGAGGCCGAGATCCGCTCTGCCCTGGGCGGTTCCGGCAAGGGCGGCAATGCGGCCGCGGCCCAGATCATCGGCAAGCGCATCGCCGAAAAGGCCAAGGCTGCCGGCATTGAAAAGGTGGCATTTGATCGTGCAGGCTTTGCCTACCACGGCCGCGTCAAGGCTCTGGCTGACGCCGCCCGCGAAGCAGGCCTGCAGTTCTAAGCGGATCGGATTACAAAATGGCTAAATTTCAACCCCGAGTGCAAGACGAAGGTCGCGACGACGGCTTGCGCGAAAAGATGATCGCGGTCAACCGCGTCACCAAGGTCGTCAAGGGTGGTCGCATTCTTGGTTTTGCTGCGCTGACCGTGGTCGGCGACGGCGACGGCCGCGTCGGCATGGGCAAGGGCAAGTCCAAGGAAGTGCCTGCCGCCGTGCAAAAGGCCATGGAAGAAGCGCGTCGCAACATGGTCAAGGTGTCGCTCAAGAACGGCACCATCCACCACCAGGTCACCGGCCACCACGGCTCGGCTTCCGTGATGATGGCGCCGGCCCCCAAGGGTACCGGCATCATCGCCGGCGGCCCCATGCGCGCCGTTTTCGAGGTGATGGGCATGACCGACATCGTCGCCAAGAGCCATGGCTCGTCGAACCCCTACAACATGGTTCGCGCCACGTTCGACGCACTCAACAAGTCCACCACGGCCGCCGAAGTCGCTGCCAAGCGTGGCAAGTCGGTCGAAGACCTCTTTGCCTGACAGGAGAACCCGGATGTCTACGCAACAAACCGTCAAGGTTCAGCTCGTGCGCAGCCCTATCGGCACCAAGGAGTCGCACCGCGCTACCGTGCGCGGCCTCGGCTTGCGCAAGCTCAACAGCGTCAGCGAACTGCAGGATACCCCTGCCGTGCGCGGCATGATCAACAAGATCAGCTATCTGGTCAAAATCCTCTGAGAGGTTGATGATGGAACTCAATAGCATCAAGCCTGCAGCGGGTGCCAAGCACGCCAAGCGCCGTGTGGGCCGCGGCATCGGTTCCGGCCTGGGCAAGACCGCAGGTCGTGGCCACAAGGGCCAGAAGTCGCGTGCAGGCGGCTACCACAAGGTGGGCTTTGAAGGCGGTCAGATGCCGCTGCAGCGCCGCCTGCCCAAGCGCGGCTTCAAGTCGCACCTGCTGCAATTCAACGCCGAAGTGACGCTCGCCGCGCTCGACAAGCTCGGCCTGCCCGAAGTCGATCTGCTGGCCCTCAAGCAGGCAGGCCTGGTGGGCCAGCTCGCCAGGACCGTGAAGATCATCAAGACCGGTTCGATCTCCAAGGCCGTCAAGCTCAGTGGCATCGGTGCCACGGCAGGTGCCAAGGCTGCCATCGAGGCGGCTGGCGGTTCCCTCGCCTGAGTCGCTGGAGTATTGATTCGTGGCAACGAACGCAGCCTCCATTGCAAAAACCGGCAAGTACGGTGACCTGCGTCGCCGGCTGGTCTTTTTGCTGCTGGCTTTGGTCGTCTACCGCATTGGTGCGCACATCCCCGTGCCGGGCATCGACCCGGCGCAGCTCAAGCAGCTCTTCAGCGGGCAGCAGGGCATCCTGAACCTGTTCAACATGTTCTCGGGCGGGGCGCTCTCGCGGTTCACCGTGTTTGCCTTGGGGATCATGCCGTACATCTCGGCATCGATCATCATGCAGCTGATGACCTACGCCGTCCCGACCTTCGAGCAATTGAAGAAAGAGGGAGAGGCTGGCCGCCGCAAGATCACGCAGTACACGCGCTATGGCACCCTGGGCCTGGCCATTTTCCAGTCGCTGGGCATTGCCGTGGCGCTGGAGGGCACGGCGGGTCTGGTGCTGGCGCCGGGCTTCGGTTTCCGTCTCACCACCGTGGTCAGCCTGACCACCGGCACCATGTTCCTCATGTGGCTGGGCGAGCAGATCACCGAGCGCGGTCTGGGCAACGGCATCTCCATCCTGATTTTCGGAGGGATTGCCGCCGGACTGCCGAGCTCCATCGGCGGGCTGCTGGAGCTGGTGCGCACGGGTGCCATGAGCATCATCGCTGCCATCTTCATCGTGCTCATCGTGGGCCTCGTGACCTACTTCGTGGTGTTCGTGGAACGCGGGCAGCGCAAGATTCTCGTGAACTATGCACGGCGCCAGGTCGGCAACAAGGTGTATGGCGGGCAATCGTCCCACCTGCCCCTGAAGCTGAACATGGCTGGCGTGATTCCGCCGATCTTTGCGTCGTCCATCATTCTGCTGCCCGCAACGGTCGTCAACTGGTTCAGTTCGGGTGAATCGATGCGCTGGCTCAAGGACATCTCGGGTGCGCTCACCCCTGGTCAGCCGATCTACGTGATGTTCTATGCCGCTGCCATCATCTTCTTCTGTTTCTTCTACACGGCCCTGGTGTTCAACAGCCGGGAGACTGCAGACAACCTGAAGAAGAGCGGCGCATTCATCCCGGGCATCCGCCCGGGCGAACAGACGGCGCGCTACATTGATAAAATCCTGCTCCGTTTGACCTTGATGGGCGCGATCTACATCACGTTCGTGTGCTTGCTGCCCGAATTCTTGATCATCAAGTACAACGTTCCGTTCTATTTTGGCGGCACGTCCCTGCTGATCATCGTGGTGGTGACCATGGATTTCATGGCCCAGGTGCAGAACTATCTGATGTCCCAGCAGTACGAGTCCTTGCTGAAGAAGGCCAGTTTCAAACCTGTGGGCATGTAGCCTTCCCCCACCGGGGAAGGCCGGAAAACAAGGGTGCACCTGGAACCAACCGGTGCAGATTGAGTGGAAAGCCCGGCATTCATCGGGCGCAAGAGTGTTTCAGGCAGAGCTTGCCGGAGCGCTAGATCTGGTTTTAGGAGAATGAAATGAGAGTTTCGGCTTCGGTCAAGAAAATCTGCCGCAACTGCAAGATCATCCGCCGCAAGGGTGTGGTGCGCGTGATCTGCACGGACCAGCGCCATAAGCAGCGCCAGGGTTGATTCAGAACATATTAGAGGACGCATATGGCACGTATCGCTGGTATCAATATTCCGCCGCATCAGCATGCCGAGATCGGTCTGACTGCCATCTATGGCATCGGCCGCACCCGCGCGCGCAAGATCTGCGAAGCCTGCGGCATCGCGTATTCGAAGAAGATCAAGGATCTGACGGACGGCGATCTCGAGAAAATCCGCGACCAGATCGCCCAGTTCACCATCGAAGGTGACCTGCGCCGCGAGACCACGATGAACATCAAGCGCCTGATGGACATCGGCTGCTACCGTGGTTTCCGTCACCGCCGTGGTCTGCCCGTGCGGGGCCAGCGCACCCGCACCAATGCACGTACCCGCAAGGGCCCGCGCAAGGCTGCTGCTGCACTGAAGAAGTAAGAAGTTTGAAAGACTCCTATGGCCAAGTCTCCTGCCAATAACGCCGCACAGCGCGTGCGCAAAAAGGTCCGCAAGAACGTGTCGGACGGCATCGCCCACGTGCATGCATCGTTCAACAACACCATCATCACCATCACCGATCGCCAGGGCAACGCCTTGTCCTGGGCGTCTTCGGGTGGTCAGGGCTTCAAGGGTTCGCGCAAGTCGACGCCTTTTGCCGCCCAGGTGGCCTCTGAAATGGCCGGCCGTGCCGCCATGGAGCAGGGCATCAAGAACCTGGATGTTGAAATCAAGGGTCCCGGCCCCGGCCGTGAATCCTCGGTGCGCGCCCTGGGCGCGCTGGGTATCCGCATCACCTCGATCTCCGACGTGACGCCGGTTCCCCACAACGGCTGCCGCCCGCAAAAGCGCCGCCGTATCTGATCGTTGATGAAGCCCACCGCCGCCTGTGAACGCTCCGGCGACCCAGGCGGCTCCCGCAATGGTTTGCGGTAGTTGACATAAAAGGATATTCAAGTGGCACGTTATCTCGGCCCCAAGGCCAAACTCTCCCGCCGCGAAGGCACCGACCTGTTCCTCAAGAGCGCGCGCCGCTCGATTGCCGACAAGTGCAAGTTCGAAGCCAAGCCCGGCCAGCATGGGCGCATCTCGGGTGCGCGCACTTCCGACTTCGGCCTGCAACTGCGCGAAAAGCAGAAGGTCAAGCGCATGTATGGCGTGATGGAAAAGCAGTTCCGCCGCTACTTCGAGGAAGCCGACCGCCGCAAGGGCAACACCGGCTCGAACCTGCTGTCGCTGCTGGAGTGCCGCCTGGACAATGTGGTGTACCGCATGGGCTTTGGCTCCACCCGCGCCGAAGCGCGCCAGCTCGTCTCGCACAAGGCCATTCTGGTGAACGGTCAGGCCGTGAATATCCCCTCGTTCCTGGTGAAGACGGGTGACGTCGTTTCCGTGCGCGAGAAGTCCAAGAAGCAGGCGCGCGTGGTCGAAGCCCTGCAACTGGCACAGCAAGTGGGCATGCCCGCCTGGGTCGAGGTGAATGCCGACAAGGCAGAGGGTGTCTTCAAGAAGGTGCCGGACCGCGATGAATTTGGCGCCGACATCAACGAATCGCTGATCGTCGAACTGTACTCTCGCTGATCCGCGGGCTGTCGCAGTCAATCCAACGTACCTGTACCGCGAGGCATCGCGGTACAGGCGCTTCACCAGCCTTACCGGTGTAACGAGCTGGGGGTATTGAGAGGAAGTCTGAATGCAAACAAATCTGCTGAAGCCCAAGACGATCCAGGTCGAGCAACTGGGCCCCAACAAGGCCAAGGTGGAGCTGGAGCCTTTCGAGCGCGGGTATGGCCACACGCTGGGCAACGCCATCCGGCGCGTGCTGCTCTCGTCCATGGTGGGTTATGCAGCAACGGAAGTGACCATCGCCGGCGTGCTCCACGAGTACTCGTCGATCGATGGCGTGCAGGAGGATGTGGTCAACATCCTGCTCAACCTCAAGGGCGTGGTGTTCAAGCTGCACAACCGCGATGAGGTCACGCTGAGCCTGCGCAAGGACGGCGAAGGCGTGGTCACCGCGCGTGACATCCAGACCCCGCACGACGTCGAGATCATCAATCCCGACCATGTCATTGCCCATCTCTCCAAGGATGGCAAGCTGGACATGCAGATCAAGGTCGAGAAGGGCCGCGGCTACGTGCCCGGCAACCAGCGCCGCTATGGCGATGAGTCGAACAAGACCATCGGCCGCATCGTGCTGGACGCTTCGTTCTCGCCCATCCGCCGCGTGAGCTACACGGTCGAGAGCGCCCGTGTGGAGCAGCGTACCGACCTGGACAAACTGGTGCTGGAGATCGAGACCAGCGGCGCCATTTCTGCCGAAGAGGCGGTGCGCGCTTCGGCCAAGATCCTGGTGGAGCAGCTCGCGGTGTTCGCGCAGCTCGACGGTGGCGACATCTTCGAGGCGCCTGCCTCGGGTGCGCGTTCCTCGGGTGCGACCTTCGATCCGATTCTGCTGCGTCCGGTGGACGAGCTCGAGCTCACGGTGCGCTCGGCCAACTGCCTCAAGGCAGAGAACATCTACTACATCGGCGACCTGATCCAGCGTACCGAGAACGAGCTGCTCAAGACCCCCAACCTGGGCCGCAAGTCGCTCAACGAGATCAAGGAAGTTTTGGCTTCGCGCGGCCTCACGCTGGGCATGAAGCTGGAGAACTGGCCCCCCGCCGGTCTCGACAAACGTTGATTTATAATCCGCGGTTCTTTTTCAGAACCTGTGCTCCGGGCAGTACCTGATACGGCTGCCCGCTTTAATTACTTACAAGGAAAGCACCATGCGCCACGGAAACGGCCTTCGCAAACTCAATCGCACCAGCTCGCACCGCAAGGCGATGCTGCAGAACATGATGAACTCGCTCATCGAGCACGAGGCCATCAAGACCACCCTGCCCAAGTCCAAGGAACTGCGCCGCGTGATCGAGCCCATGATCACCCTGGCCAAGGTCGACAGCGTTGCCAACCGCCGCCTGGCTTTTGACCGCCTGCGCGACCGCGACAGCGTGACCAAGCTGTTCAATGAGCTGGGCCCGCGCTTCAAGACCCGTCCCGGTGGCTACACCCGCATTCTGAAAATGGGTTTCCGCGTGGGTGACAACGCTCCCATGGCGCTGATCGAACTGGTCGAGCGCGCAGAAGATGCAGCGCCCGCAGCAGATGCTGGCGCAGCAGCCGAAAAGTAAGCTATAATCTTAGTCGCGCGATGGAGCAGTCTGGTAGCTCGTTGGGCTCATAACCCAAAGGTCGGAGGTTCAAATCCTTCTCGCGCAACCAATAAAATAGCGGTACTCGCTAACAGTAAACGCCCACTTCTCAGTGGGCGTTTTTGTTTGTGCCCTAGTTGTGCCCATTCTGTGCCCCTCTTGTGCCCACGCAGATTTGGCCGATCACGATTTTGACCATTGGGTAGATTTGGCTAATTTCACAGCTATGACTGACTCTTCAAGGCTGATTACAGCCGCTCGGAGTTGAGACTCGAACGACCGGCTGCTCCAGAAGCAGCCGGTCATTGGCAGCTAGCGCTTTCGTCTCATCGATTGCGGCGACTGCCCTTAAATTTCCGTTTGCTCGGAAATCTCCAGGGCATCATCAACCTCGATGCCAAGGTACCTGACCGTTGATTCCAGCTTTGAGTGCCCAAGGAGCAATTGCACTGCGCGCAGATTCTTTGTTCGTCGGTAAATCAGCGTTGCCTTGGTCCTTCGCATGGAGTGTGTGCCGTAGTCCGCGCGGTCCAGTCCAAGGTCGTCGACCCAATGCCCAAGAATTCTGGCGTACTGTCGGGTTTCAAGATGAGGTGAATCGTGGAGCCTGCTTGGAAACAGGAATTGTTCTGACTTCAGCCCGGCCTGTTTGATCCACGTCTGCAGGGCGTCTCGGGTGGTCTGTGTGATTTCGAATTGCACCGGACGCTGAGTCTTGCTCTGCATGACGATGACACGTGTGGCCATCTGATCTCCATGGCACACGTCCCGGACCTTGAGGGCCACAAGGTCGCATGCGCGCAGCTTGCTGTCGATGCCTAGGTTGAACAGTGCAGCTCACGCACCCGACCTTCAATCTGGAGGCGGACATGCAGCGCCCAAATGTCCTTCAGCTTAAAAGGTGCCTTTTGCCCGACGATCTTTCCCTTGTTCCACGGCTCGCGATGATCGGCATTACCTGCGGTTTTCATGATGGTCTCCCACCGAGTTGAGGGCTTTATAGGATGCGCCCTCGCATCGTTAGATTACCGTCTATTACCCGCAGCTAGCGAACAATGTGCAGCGCTCGGCGTCGACGTCCGACACAGACATCGCCGATGTACCCGGTATGCGCTGCACCGAATCGGGTGATCTGTCCGTCATGACGCGCATAGGCTCGAGTGCCCCGCACCAATCGCATGGAGATTGACCGGAGCCATCAGAGTCGTCGTCTACATGCTCCCTCCATCAGGTAACAGATGAGAGAAGCCTCAAGTATTTGACGGAATTAGGCCACCACGCTTTTTAGTTTCCATTGTTTGACCAGGCCGTAGATCGCCGGAATCACCGCCAGCGTGAGCACGGTCGAAGAAATCATCCCGCCCACCATCGGGGCAGCGATACGGCTCATCACTTCCGAGCCGGTGCCCGTCCCCCACAGGATGGGCAGCAGGCCCGCCATGATGGCGACCACGGTCATCATCTTGGGGCGCACCCGCTCGACCGCGCCTTCCATGATGGCTTCGTAGAGATCGGCCACGCCAGGCTCCTTGTTTTCCGATCGGCGCCGGGCCTGAATCTCTTCCCAGGCATGGTCGAGGTAGATCAGCATGATGACGCCCGTCTCTGCTGCCACCCCGGCCAGTGCGATGAAGCCCACCGCGACAGCCACCGACATGTTGTAGCCCAGCCACCACATAAGCCAGATGCCCCCCACAAGGGCAAACGGCACCGACAGCATGACGATCAAGGTTTCGGTCAGGCGCTTGAAGTTCAGGTACAGCAGCAGGAAGATGATGAGCAAGGTGACCGGGATGACGACCTTCATCTTCTGCACCGCGCGCTCCATGGATTCGAACTGGCCGCTCCAGGTGGCGTAGTAGCCGGGCGGGAACTGAACTTGCTCGTTCACGGCCTTGCGCGCGTCGGCCACATAACCGCCGATGTCGCGGTCCCGGATGTCGACAAAGATATAGGCCGACAGCAGCGCGTTTTCGGTACGGATGCCGGGTGCCCCCTTGGCGACTTCCACGCGCGCCACCTGTCCCAGCGGGACCATGGCGCCGTCCATGGTGGGCACCAGCACTTCACGGGCGATCTGCTGCGGGTCGGCGCGCAGCTCGCGCGGGTAGCGCACCGTCACGCCAAAGCGCTCGCGGCCTTCCACCGTGGTGGTCACCATTTCGCCGCCCAGGGCCGTGCCAATGACATCCTGCAGCTCTCCTACCCCCAGGCCGTAGCGTGCCAGTTGCGCCCGGTCGGGTTCGATATTGAGGTAAAAGCCCCCGGTGATGCGTTCCGCGAACGCCGAGGTCGTTCCGGGCACCTGCTTGACCACGGTCTCGATCTCGCGCGCCAGGCGCTCCATCTCGCCCAGGTCCTTGCCGAAGACCTTGATGCCAATGGGCGTGCGGATGCCGGTGGAAAGCATGTCGATGCGGGCCTTGATGGGCATGGTCCAGGCGTTGGACACGCCAGGAAACTGCAGTGCCTGGTCCAACTCCGCGATCAGCTTGTCGATCGTCATGCCCGTGCGCCACTCGGACTCCGGCTTGAGGTTGATGACGGTTTCGAACATCTCGGTCGGTGCCGGGTCCGTGGCCGTGTTGGCGCGCCCGGCTTTGCCGTACACCGACGCCACCTCGGGGAAGCTCTTGATGATCTTGTTCTGCGTCTGCATCAGCTCGGCCGCCTTGGTGATGGACATCCCGGGCAGCGACGCGGGCATGTACAGCAGCGTGCCTTCGTTGAGCGTGGGCATGAACTCCGAGCCGAGCTGGCTGGCGGGGTAGAACGACACGCCCAGCACGATGATCGACGTGGCAACCGTCAGTTTCTTCCACCGCATCACGGCGGCGATGATGGGACGGTAGATCCAGATGAGGAACCGGTTCACCGGGTTGCGTGCCTCCGGCATGATGCGCCCACGGATGAACAGCATCATCAGCACGGGCACCAGCGTCACCGACAGTAGCGCGGCACCGGCCATGGCAAAGGTTTTGGTATAGGCCAGTGGCGAGAACAGGCGGCCTTCCTGCGACTCCAGCGTGAACACCGGCAGGAAGGACACGGTGATGATGAGCAGCGAGAAGAACAAAGCCGGGCCCACCTCCTTGCAGGCGGCAATCATGGCTTCCACGCGATCGGTGTTGGTGTGCTCCTCGGGCAGGCGCTCCAGGTGCTTGTGGGCGTTCTCGATCATGACGATGGCCGCGTCCACCATGGCACCGATGGCAATGGCGATGCCCCCCAGGCTCATCAGGTTGGAGTTCATGCCCAGGAGGCGCATGGAGATGAAGGCGATCAGCACCCCCACCGGGAGCATCAGGATCGCCACCAAGGCTGAGCGCACATGCATCAGAAAGACCACGCAGACCAGCGCGACGATCAGGCTTTCTTCGATCAGTGTGCGCTTGAGCGTTTCAATCGCGCGGTGAATCAGGTCGGAGCGGTCGTACACCGCCTCGATGGTGACACCCTGCGGCAGGCCGGTCGACACCTCGGCGATCTTCTCCTTCAGGTTGTGAATCACTTCCAGCGCGTTCTGGCCGTAGCGCGCCATGGCGATGCCCGAGACCACCTCGCCCTCGCCATTGAGCTCCGTCAGACCCCGGCGCTCGTCGGGCGCCAACTCCACGCGGGCGATGTCACGGATGAGAACCGGCGTGCCCTTGTCGGCCTTGACCACCAGGTTCTCGATGTCGCCAACGCCGCGCAGGTAGCCCTTGCCGCGCACCATGTACTCGGTCTCGGCCATCTCCACCACGCGGCCGCCCACGTCTCGGTTGGAGTCGCGCACCACCTGCGACACCTTGGCCAAGGGAATACCGTAGGCGCGCAGCTTCACCGGGTCGACGGTGATCTGGTAGGTCTGCACGAAGCCGCCGATCGACGCCACCTCGGCCACGCCATGGGCCTTGGTGAGCTGGTAGCGCAGGTACCAATCCTGCAGCGTGCGCAGCTCGGCCAGGGTCTTGTCCTTGGCCAGCAGCGCATACTGGTAGACCCAGCCCACGCCGGTGGCGTCTGGCCCGATCTGCGGCGTCACGCCCTTGGGCATGCGCCCGGCGGCGAAGTTGAGGTATTCGAGCACGCGCGAGCGGGCCCAGTAGATGTCGGTGCCGTCCTCGAAAATGATGTAGACGAACGAGGCGCCGAAGAAGGAGAAGCCGCGCACCACCTTGGACTTGGGGACCGACAGCATGGAGGTGGTCAGCGGGTACGTGACCTGGTCCTCGACCACCTGCGGGGCCTGGCCCGGGTATTCGGTGTAGACGATGACCTGTACGTCCGACAAGTCCGGCAGCGCGTCCAGCGGCGTCTTGAGCACGGCATAGACACCGCCGACGATGACGAACAGGGTCGCCAGCAGCACCAGGAAACGGTTTCTCCCCGACCAGTCAATGATCTTCGCAAGCATGGTGTTTCCCGAGGATCAGTTGTGGCCGGCGTGCGGATTGGCCGTGGTTTTGCCACGGGGCTTGGCGGCGGTGATCACCCACTCGCCCTGGCCGCGTTCGACGAATTCGAACGCCACCGCCGCGCCCGGTTGGAGGTCCTTCAGCAAGGCACTGTTCGCCACCTTGAACTCCATGGACATGGCCGGCCATTTGAGGCTGGCCACCGGGCCATGCGCCAGGGTGACCGTGGAGGTTTTGGTGTCGACCTCCTCCACCGTGCCTTCGGCTTGGTGGCCCACGCCGGTGACGGCCTGGGTACTGGTGGAACCCTCCGTGGGGATTTGCGCACCGTGTCCTGCATGTCCCAGGCTCCCGACGGCAGCCTTGAGGTTGCTTTCCGCATCGATGAGGAAGTTGGCGGCCACCACCACCATCTCGCCATCCCGCACGCCCTCGATGATTTCGATGCGGTCCTCGCTGCGGGCACCGACCTTCACGTCACGGGGCTCGAAACGGCCCTCCTGGAGTTGCACCAGCACGATCTGGCGCGTGCCGCTGTCGATGTCCGCGCCCAGCGTGATCGTGATGGGCTCATCGCCCGGTAGCGCCTGGCGCGCATCGTTGATCATGGCCTTGGCCGCTTCGCGCTCTGCATGCCCGTCAGCCTGAGTGACCACGGCGCTGACCACCAGTCCATGGCGGTTGTCAGTAAGCGTGTGGCCCATAAAGCGCAACTCGCTGGCCGTTTTGCCCTTGCGGTACAGCCGTGCGTCCCCGTCCGTGGTGGATTCATGGGTGTCGTTGCTGCGCTTTTGGTCTTTGAAGTCGCCCGCGTCGGTATCGTCGTCGCCCTGGCGGTCTTTGCGCACAAAGCTCTTGTGGCCCGCCCAGGCCTGGATCAGGGTGCCGTCCACGCTGAAGTGTTCGCCCGAGAGCAGTTCCTGTTCCTGGGCTTGCTGCACGATCTGGTTGAAGAACTCGATGACCGCATCGTGCTCGATCAGGCGTTCGCGGTTCTTGCTGAAGACGGTGGGCACCCAGACCGCATCGTCCATGGCCAGGCCAATGAACCAGCGAAACAGCAGGTTGTATTGGGTCTGCTCCATGAGCTGGCGTTCTGAGCGTACGCTGTAGAGCACCTGAATGAGCATGGCGCGCAGCAGCTTCTCGGGGGCAATGCTGGGGCGCCCGCCCTTGATGTCGGCCGCATACATCTGAGCGAACAACTCGTCCATACTCGCCAAGGCCTTGTTGACCATCATGCGGATCACGCGCAAAGGATGGTCTGCGGGCACGAAGTCATCGAGGTGGCGCATGGTGAACAGGCTCTCGGTGAAGGTGTCGGCTCCGCGCATGGATGGCTTGTCTGGTGGTTCGGGGGAATGTCTCGATTGTCCTGCCTCGGTGGCAGGCGCAGAGGGTTGGCGGGGAGTATTTCAGCAGCCTGCTAATGAGGCGGCGGCGATAAGGCTTGAATGCATGCCCAATGGTCGGGCGTAGGCCGATGCCAGTGAAGCAGCGCATGAAGCCCAGCGTGACAATTTTGGATGTAGAGAGGGGTCAATAGGGGCACTGTGTCACAGCTGACATCCCCATTTATAGAGGAGGAGCACGCACCCACACGATTGAAACCGAACGACCTACTCGTATGGTTTGTGGCCTCATAACCCAAAGGTCGGAGGTTCAAATCCTTCTCGCGCAACCAAACACAGCAGCTTGCTGCACACAGAACGCCCACTTTGCAGTGGGCGTTTTTGTTGGTGCGTCCTGGAGCGGCATACGGGCGGCGGTTCGGCGCGCTCTTGGCACTCCTACAATAGCCGCATGTCGACTCCGCGACGCCACCGCCGGTTTGCCAGCATGCTGCTGGCCTCCTTCACCGTGGTGCTGGTGGCGGCCCTGGTGGCGCCCTGGCTGCGCACGGCCGATGCAGCGGAGCGCATTTGTTCTGCACAGCCACAGGTCCAGTGGCGTGTGGTGGCCTGGCAGGGCGCGGGAGAGCCTTCTTCGGGCACCCATGGGATCGATTGCCCCTTGTGCCCACCCCTGTGGGCGCCGCAATCCGCGGCGCCGCGGCTGCAGTTGCAGACCCCGGGGGTATGCGCGGCGCCCGTGCACTGGGCTGCCGCCCCCCAGGGGAGCGTTCCCCGCAAGGCACACAGGGCGCGGGCCCCTCCGCGCGCGTGGTTGCCGCTGGCTGGATGGGCGTGACGTTCCGGGCAGGCGAGCCCGCGCTGCGCTCTCATCCAGGGCTGCTATTTTTTCGATAGCTGCTTGCGCTTGATAGAAGAGCCTTAGAGTCATATTTCACCTAAATTGTGTGCGGTGTGCCCACCCGGGTTGCCGGTGTGTGCTGTCCGCCACGGATGAACGAAGTTTTGGAGTTTCCATGTACGTTGCACGCATTGCCACCCCCTTGATTGCTGCGCTCACCCTGTGGGCAGGCGCCGCCCATGCACAGTCCTCCGCACCTGTTGCCGCCGATGGCGTCTGGGTCCGGTCCAGTGTGCAGGGGCAAAAAGCCACCGGCGCCTTCATGCGCCTGACGGCGCAGGAGTCCACGCGCCTGGTGGGTGCGGCCTCGCCCGTCGCCGGCGTGGTCGAGGTCCACGAGATGAAGATGGAGGGCGATGTCATGAAGATGCGCGCCATTGCCGGCTTGGAGCTTCCCGCGGGCAAGTCCGTGGAACTCAAACCGGGCGGCTACCACGTGATGCTCATGGACCTCAAGCAGCCCCTGGCCAAGGGGGATTCCGTGCCGCTGACCCTGGTGTTCAAGAATGCCCAGGGCGTCGAGAGCAAGCTGGAGCTCCAGGCGCCGGTGGCGGCGCAGGGTGCCGCCGCGGCCCATGGGGGCGGGCACGGCATGCACCAGCACAAGTAAGGCGCTGCCCCCTCGCAGGCCGGCACGGCACCGGCCTGCGGGGCCCGCCCGGGGCCGCGCCCGTGGCGGAAGGGACCATTGTTGGAGTAAGCTGTCCGCATCGTCAATTCCCAACCCACCGGAGTGGCCATGAGCGACGCATCCCCCCTTGGTTTCGGCAAGTTCGTACCAGGCTTCGAGTTCCTCCAGAACCTGGCCAAAGGCGCATCGAGCAATATCCCGCAACTGCCCAGCCTGGCCAACTGGGTGGCCCCCACGATCAGCGTGGAGGAGCTGGAAAAGCGCATCGAGGAGCTCAAGTCGGTCCAGTTCTGGCTGGAGCAGAACTCGCGCGCCCTGGCGGCGACCATCCAGGCGTTGGAGGTGCAGAAGATGACCCTGGCCACGCTCAAGGGCATGAACTTCAGCGTGGGCGATGTCGCCAACGCCTTCAAGCTCAAGACGGCGGACACCGTGATGGAGGGCGTGCACAAGGCGGGTGAAACCCTGGCGCATGCGGCGCAGGCCGTCTCGGGCGCAGCCAGCCGCGTGGTGGAAAAGGCAGCGCCGGAGGCTGCCGCGCCTGCGCCAGCCGCGAAAAGGGCCAAGGCCGGGGCGCGCAGCAAGCCCAAGGCAGCGGCGGCCGCCGCACCGGGCCTGGTCGATCCCATGCAGTGGTGGGGCGCCTTGACGCAGCAGTTCCAGCACATCGCCGCCAACGCCATGAAGGATGCGGCCAAGCAAACCGCGCTGGACACCACCCGCAACATGGCCACCGGGCTCGCCAAAGAGGCCTTGAAGACTGCCACCGGCATGGCAGCGCGGGGCGTGCAGAGTGTGCAGGGCGCCGCCCGGCGAGCCGCTGCCACGCCGGCTGCGCAACCCGCCCAGGCTCCGCGCGCCAAGGCAGGGCCGGCCCGCAAACCCGCGGCCCGCAAGACGGCGCCACGCGCCGCCGCCAAGGCCCCGGCGCGCAAGAAGGGCTGAGTGCCGGCGGGCGCGCCCCGTTGCGCCCGCGATTGATTGCCTTTGCAGGCGCGCTGTCCCGGGCTGCCGGGTCCCGTGCGGTGCATGCTGCTTGCACGGCGGCGCGCCGCACGCGGGCAAGGCCGCTTTCTTCTCCGGGAGACCCCGTCCTTGTGGAACATCTTTCGCCAATCGATCCGCACCCAGCTGCTGTTCCTGCTGTGCGTGGCCCTGCTGCCACTGCTGGCCCTGCTGTTCTTTCAGAACCATCGCGAACGCGCCGATGCGCGCAACGATGCCTTTGCGCGTGTCCGCATGGTGGCCGAGCAGACGGCGCAGCGGCTGAACCAGTATCTGGTCGATCATGAGGGGGTGCTCGCGCGCATCGCCGCGCGTCCCGGAGTGCGCGCGCTGGATGGGCAGGCCTGCGATCCCCTGATCCATGAGTTCGTGCGCCTTTTCCCGGAGTACACCAATCTCGCCGTGCAGGACCTGCAGGGGGGTAATGACGGCTCGTTCCTCGAGCGCAAATTCACGCCCGAGATGCTGGAGCGGGTGCCCGGTTACCTGCAGGCGCACGCGGCCGACGGCATGACCGTGGGTGGGGCGGTCTGGGGCCCTGTGTCGGGCCGTTGGGTGGCCAGCCTGTTCTACCCGGTGCGCGACGCGCAGAACCGCACCGCGGGGCTGATGCGCCTGCCCATGGATCTGCGGGTCCTGAGCGAGCGCCTGCTGCCGCTGGTACCGGCGGGCACGCTGGTGGTGGTGGCCGACGCACAAGGCCGCATCCTGATGCGCTCGCGCGACCCGCAGGACTGGATGGGCCGCCCGGTATCGGACGCCATGCGCGCGCTGGCCGAGAACCCGGGCCGGGGTGCCTGGGCCGCCGTCCCTGGCGTTGACGGCGTAGAGCGCCTTTATGCCGTGGCCGCCGTGCCCCGTGCGCACTGGACGGTGTACACCGGCGTGCGGGCGGACGAGGTCTTTGCACCTTCGCATGCGTCTTTTGCACGCGGGCTCGCGCTGGCCGCCGGCTTTGCCTGCCTGGCGCTGCTGCTCGCCTGGCGCATCGCGCAGCGCATCGTGCGGCCCATCGACGCCCTGCACCAGACCACATCGCAGGTGGCCGCTGGACAGGCCCAGGCCCGCGTGGCCATCGATGGCGGTGCCCGCGAGCTGCAGGCCGTAGCCGCAGAGTTCAACCGCATGCTCGACAGCCGCGAGCGTGCCCTGCAGGAGCTTGCCGACAGCGAGTCGCGGTTTCGCACGCTGTCCGATCTTTCCTCGGACTGGTACTGGGAGCAGGATGCGCAGCACCGCATCGTGCGTCTGGATGGCCGCGTGGCGGAAGGAACGGGCCTGCCCGAGCAGGTCTACCTGGGCAAGACGCGCTGGTAGGTGCCGGCCCTCAACCTGACCGAGCAGGATTGGGCGGCGCACCGCGCGGTGCTGCAGGCGCGCCAGCCCTTTCGCAATTTCATCATCCAGCGGCGCGACGCCCAAGGGGCGATTCGCTGGGGCGCGGTCAGCGGCGCCCCCGTCTTCGATGACCAGGGACAGTTCTGCGGCTACCGTGGCGTGGGGCGCGACATGACCCAGGCCAAGCGACAGGAGCAGGACCGCCTGGGCCTGGCGCTGCACATCGAGGAGCTTTCGCGCCGGCTGGTGCACACGCAGGAGGAGATCCGCCGCCGTTTTTCGCGCGAACTGCACGACCGCACCAGCCCGAACCTGGCGGCGCTGCGCATCAGCCTGGACATGCTCAGCCGCACCGCGCCGGCAGAGGGCGGCACCGCCGAGACCGGGGAGCGCCTGGAGGACATGCGCGCGCTGATCGAGGACACGACGCAGAGCGTGCGCGAGATCTGCGCCGAGCTGCATCCTTCCGTCCTCGACCGGGGCGGCTTGCTGGCCGTGGTGCGCAGCTATGCCAGCCAGTTTGCCCGGCGCACCGGCATGCAGGTGCACGTGTGCTGCGCGCATGGCGAGGTGCGCCTGGCTCCGGAGCGCGAGCTGGCGCTGTTTCGCATCGTGCAGGAGGCCATGACCAACAGCGCCAAGCATGCCCAGGCCAGGACCATCACCGTGCAGATGCAGCTCCTCGTGGCGCCGCTGACCCTGTGCGTCAGTGACGACGGTCTGGGTTTCGACGTGGAGCAGGCCATGCGCGAGCGCCGCACGGGCGGGCTGGGCCTGATCAATATGCGCGAGACGGCGGAATTTGCCGGCGGACGCCTGAGCCTGCACTCCGCGCCGGGGGCGGGAACGCGCATCTGTGTTGAAATCTCGCCCGCGTGTGCATGAGACCAGCGACCCGAGGACGCAGAAAGCCAGGCCGATGAAGACCCCGATCCTGTTGGCAGACGATCACCAGCTGTTCCGCGAGGCGCTGCGCCACCTGCTCGACTCGCAGCCCGACATGGTGGTGGCCGGACAGGTCGGCAGCGGCCTGCAGGTGCTGGAGCAGGCCCGTGCCTGCCAGGCGCAGGTCGTGTGCATGGATATCAGCATGCCCGGCATGGATGGCACCGAGGTCACGCGCAGCCTGCTGGCGGCCTTGCCGCAGGTCAAGGTGATTGCCTTGTCGGCCTACTCCGACCAGCAGTACGTGCTGGACATGCTGCAAGCGGGCGCCGTGGGCTATGTGACCAAGGCCGAGGCCAGCGACGAGCTCTTGCGTGCGATCCGTGCCGTGCTGCGCGGCTGCACCTACCTGTGCCCGGACGTGGCCGGTGCCGTGGCCAGCGCGGTCACGGGCCAGGGCGCTGCCGGGGTGCCGCGCACGCGCCTGGGCATGCGCGAGCGTCAGGTACTCAAGCTCGTCGCCGAGGGACATACCTCGGGCCAGATCGGAGAGATACTCAGCATCGCCCCGTCCACGGTGGATGTGCACCGGCGCAACATCATGCGCAAGCTCGACCTGCACAGCGTGGCCGAATTGACCCGCTACGTCATCCAGAACGAACGCGCGGCGCGTTGAGGCATCGTGCACGCGCCGCGGGAGGCGGTCGCTTCTTGTGTGACAGCTTTACTACCGGTCTTCAGGTATTTAGAATACCCGTACCGGGGAATGTTTCAATTTGTGTCACATCAATACAGTTGCATTTCCGATGGATGTGCGCGCCCATCCTCTTGCGGCCCAGCGGCCCAGGGAATACAAAGTCTCCTGGCGAAACTCCGCCCCCACTGACCGCTTCACCACACCACGCGCATGTCAAACCTCCTGCACCGACTGGGCCTGGCCCAGAAGTTCACCGTTCTCGGCCTGCTGGCCCTGTGCATGGTCGCCTTGCCCACCGTGCTCTACCTGCAGCGCGCCTTTGCCGATGTGGCGCTGGCGCAGCGCCAGGTGCAGGGTGGCCGGGTCGTGGGTGAAGTCAACCGCGTGGTCCAGTCCATGCAGGTGCACCGCGGGCTGTCGGCGGGCATGCTCAGCGGCAATGCCGCATTGGAGCAGCGCCGCCCGGGCGTGAGCGCAGGCCTCACGCAGGCCATGGACAAAGTCGAGCAGGTGCTCAAAGAGGTCCAGGCGCCGGCGTCCATCCAGGCGCAGTGGGCAGAGCGCCGCCAGGCCTGGGCCGGCCTGGAGCCGGCGGTGGCGGGCCGCCAGTTGTCGGTGGATGAAAGCACGCAAAAGCACACGCAACTGGTCACGTCCACCCTGCTGTTCGGCGACGCCGTGATGGACGCCTTCGGCCTGTCGCTGGACTCCGACCTCGCCACCCACATGCTCTCGCGCGCCAGCCTGGTCAACGCCATGCAAATGACCGAGTACCTGGGCCAGATGCGCGCGCGCGGCACGGCCCTGCTCACCCAGGGGGAAATCACCCCCCAGGGGCGTGCGGCGCTGCAGGCCTTGCACCGCCTGGCCCAGCAGGCCCAGGGTGACTGGTCGCGCAACCTGGGCAAGGCCGCAGCGGCCGATGCACGCATCCGCACCGGCCTGGAGGCGGCGGCGCGCCAGCAGAGCGAGGCCGTGGGCGCCACCCTGGGCCTGGCGCAAAAGGAGCTGATCGACGCCGCGCAGGCGGGCCTGCAGCCGGATGTGTACTTTGACAATTTCACGCGCACCATCGACGGCATCTACCGTTTCAACGCGGACGCCATGGCCGTGCTCAGCCAGGTGCTGAAAGAACAGGCCAGCCAGGCCAGCCGCCTGGCCTACGGCATGCTGGTGCTGCTCTTCGTGGGCATGGCCGGCGCAGTGGCGCTGGCACTGGCATTTGTGCGCAGCATCACCGGGCCGGTGCGCCAGGCCGTGGGGCTGGCGCAGGCCGTGGCCGGGGGCGACCTGACCGGCCGCATCGACGTGCAGGGGACGAACGAAATCGCCCGCTTCATGCAGACGCTCATGGAAATGCAAGGCCACCTGGGGGGCGTGGTGGGCCGGGTGCGCGAGGGTGCGCACGGCGTGGCCACGGCGAGCATGCAGATCGCCCAAGGCAACCACGACCTGGCAGCGCGCACCGAAAGCCAGGCCAGCGCGCTGGAGCAGACGGCGGCCGCCATGGAGCAGCTCAACTCCACGGTGCGCCAGAACGCCGATAGCGCTGCGCAGGCCAACCAGCTCTCGCAAAGCGCGAGCACCGTTGCGGAGCGCGGGGGCACAGTGGTGGCGCAGGTGGTCGAGACCATGAAGGGCATCAACGACAGCTCGCGCAAGATCGCCGACATCATCCAGGTGATCGACTCCATCGCCTTCCAGACCAACATCCTGGCGCTCAACGCTGCCGTCGAGGCGGCGCGCGCCGGCGAGCAGGGCAAGGGTTTTGCCGTCGTGGCCGGCGAAGTGCGCAGCCTGGCGCAGCGCTCGGCCCAGGCAGCCAAGGAGATCAAGCAGCTCATCAGCGCCAGCGTCGAACGCGTGGAACAGGGCACGGCGCAGGTCGATCAGGCCGGTGCGACCATGCACGAGGTGGTGCAGGCCATCCAGCGCGTCACCCAGCTCATGAACCAGATCAGCACCGCCAGCCATGAGCAAAGCATGGGGGTCTCGCAGGTGGGTGAGGCGGTGACCCACCTCGACCAGGTGACGCAGCAGAACGCCGCCCTCGTGGAGGAGATGGCTTCGGCTGCCGACAGCCTCAAGCTGCAGGCGCAGGATCTGGTGGCCGTGGTCGATGTATTCCGCCTGCAAGGGGGACGCTCCCTGGCGGGGGCGGCCGAGCGAGGTGGCGCCGGACCCGCGCCGCTGCTGGCGTTGGAATGAACGCAGACACCGCTGGCCTGAACCCGGCCGAGGTGCCCCAGGGCACCCCGGCTTCCGCGCGCCATTTCGCCTGGCTGCTCGTCGCCCTGGCCCTGGTGTTGCCGCTGACCGGCTGGCTGGTCGTCAGCATCCAGGGGCCCCACGCCGAGCGCGAGGCCTACGCCAGCCTCTGGTCCATCGCCCGGCTCAAGACCGACCAGATCGAGAACTGGCTGGGCGAGCGGCACAAGAATGCCGAGCTGCTCGCGGCCGATGCCCTTTTTGCCCAGCATGTGCAGCGCATGCTCGAGAAGCCGGCGCACAGCCTGGCCGATCAGGCCGCCGTGCTGCAGCGCTTTGCCCTGTTGCGCACGGCTTTCGATTACGACCGCATCGAGCTCTTCGCCCCCGATGGGCGGCGGGTGGCCATGGTCGGCGGCGATTGGGAGGAGTCCGGCCAGGCCGTGCAGCTTCCCGCGCCCACGGCTCCGGGGGCGCGCACGGTGCGCATGCTCATGCAGCCCGGTGAGCACGGCGACGCGCTGCTGCAGTGGCAGTTGCCCGTGCAGGATCTCAGTGGCCCGCAGGGACGCCTGGTGGCCTGGGTGCGCATGGGCATCTCGTCCCGGCGTTTCCTGTTTCCTGTGATCCAGACCTGGCCCACCTCCAGCGCCAGCGGCGAGACCCTGCTCGTGCGGCGCGACGGCGACCAGGTGGTGTTCATGAACGAATTGCGCCACCGCAGCGGCACCGCCATGACGCTGCAATTGCCCATGGCGCGCCAGGACCTTCCGGCCGCCGTGGCGCTGCGCGCCAGTGGCGACGGCCAGGTGCGCGGCCACGACCACCGCGACATCGAGGTGCTGGCGGCCTACCGCCCCGTGGCTGGAACCGACTGGCGCGTGGTGGCGAAGATCGACCGGGCCGAGGTGCTGGCCCCCGTGCACGTGCTGGCCTGGTGGGTCGTGGGCGTGACCAGCCTGGCCATGCTGGCGCTGGCGGTGGTGCTGGCGCTGTTCTGGCGTCAGATCCGCCTGAACCAGCAGTGGCAGTCGTGGGCGCAGAAGGCGCGCTCGGACCGCATGATGGAGCAGTTCTTTGCCCTGCCTTTCATCGGCATTGCCACCGTGGACCTGCGGCGCCAGCAGTGGGAGCGCGTGAACCCGCATTTCTGCGCCATCGTGGGCCTGGAGCCCGAGCGCATGCTGCAGATGCGCTGGGGTGATCTGGTGGCGCCGGAAGACGACGCCCAGGACCGCAAGGGCTTTGCACGCGTGGCCCTGGGCCGCGACGAGGTCTACGCCGTGGACCGCAGGATACGCCGCGGGGACGGCACGCACGCCTGGGTCAATCTGCAATTGCGCCGCCTGCCGGCCCTGCAGGAAGGTGAGCCGGGGAAGTGCGTGGTCATGCTGGAGGACATCACCCCGCGTGTGCGTGCCGAGGCGCGCATCCAGCGCCAGGCGCGCCTGTATGCGGCGCTGAGTGCCTGCAACCAGGCCATCGTGCAAAGCTCGACCGAGGCGGCGCTGTTTGCGCGCATCTGCGAGACGGCGGTGCGCCTGGGCGGCATGCAGGCGGCCTGGATAGGACGGCAGGTACCGGGCTCGGAGGCGCTGGTGGCGGTGGCAGCCGCGGGCGCGGCGGCCCAGACGCTGCCGGGCCAGGGCACGGCGCGCACGGCCTGGCGCGAGGACCGTGCCGTCTGGATCGAGGACCTGCCGGGCGTGGCCCCCACGGTGGCCATTGCCCTGCATTGCGCGGGCAAGGTGGATGCGGTGTTCGTGCTCGTGGCCGAGCCCTCGCAGACCTTCGACGAGGACGCCCGGCGCCTGCTGCTGGAGATGGCCACCGACGTGGACTTCGCGCTGGGCTATTTTGCCCACGAGCGCCAGCGCAAGCACACCGAGAAGATGCTGCGCCAGTCGCAACAGCAGCTCGAACTCGTGCTCAAGGGCTCGACCGACGCCCCCTGGGACTGGGACCTGCGCGCGCAGCGGCTCGATTTCTCGCCCCAGGGGTGGCACATGCTGGGCTACGGGCCGGACGACATGCCCCAGGGCCCGGTGCGCGTGCGCGCGCATGTGCACCCGCAGGACTTGCCGCTGCTGCGCGCCCAGCGCGAGCACCTGAAGGATGCGGGCCTGTCGGTGGTGGTGCAGGACCTGCGCCTGCGCCACAAGAACGGCCACTATGTGCCGGTGCTGGCGCGTGGCTATGTCTCGCGCGACAAGATGGGCCGCCCCGTGCGCGTGACGGGCACGGCCATGGACCAGACGCTGCAGCGCCAGACCCACCAACTGGAGGAGCTGCGCGCCCAGGCCCTGGAGCTCATTGCCAGTGAGAGCGACCTCCAGCGCATCCTGGTGCAACTGGTGGAGCGGCTGGAGATCCTGCTGCCCACGGACCGGGCGCTCGTGTGGCTGCTGGACGAGCCCAGCGGCGCCCTGCTGCCGCGTGCGAGCGCCGCCCTCACGTCGCTGCTCGATGATGCCCGTGCCGTGCAGCCCGTGGAGGGCGACCGCGGCCGCTGGGGCCGGGTGGCCTTCACCGAGGCCGGCGAGGGCCTGCCCGCGGTGGAGAACACGCACCTGCGCACGCTGGTGCAGTCCATGGCGCGCGCGCGCAGCCTGCCGGGTTGCTACACCCTGCCCATCCGCGCCGACAACGGCGCGCTGCTGGGCGTGCTCGACGTGTACCAGCGCCGCCAGCACGCCATACCCGAGCACGACCGCGCGCTGCTGCGCCGCATCGGCCACTACATGGGCAGCGCCATCCAGCGCAAGACCTTCGAGGAGCAGGAACGCCTGGCGGCCGAGGTGTTCTCGCACAGCCACGACGGCATCATGGTGACCGATGCGCACCACAAGATCCTGCTGGTCAACCCCGCGTTCACCGCCATCACGGGCTACGAGCCCCAGGATGTGGTCGGGCGCAACCCGCGGCTGCTGTCCTCGGGGCGGCATGGCGGTGACTTCTACGGCGCCATGTGGCGGCGCCTTGGCGAGCATGGACTGTGGCAGGGCGAGATCTGGAACCAGCGCAAGAACGGCGAGGTCTACCCCGAGTGGCTCACCATCAGCCGCGTGACCGACGCCGAAGGCCAGGTCACGCACTACATCGCCATCTTCTCGGACGTGAGCCAGCGCAAGGCCGACGAGCAGCGCATCCGCTGGATGGCGCACTTCGACCTGCTCACCGGCCTGCCCAACCGTGCCCTGCTGGCCGACCGCTTCGTGCATGCCGTGGGCATGGCCGAGCGCGGCAAGGAGCCCATGGCGCTGATGTTCCTGGACCTGGACCACTTCAAGCACATCAATGACTCGCTGGGCCACGGGGCGGGCGACGAGCTGCTGGTGAACGTGGCGCGGCGCATGCGCGAGCTGGTGCGCGAGCAGGACACCGTCGCGCGCATGGGGGGCGATGAATTCGTGCTGCTGCTGCCGGGCACCGACAAGGACGGCGCGGCCCAACTGGCGCGCCGCCTGCTCGACACCGTGGCCGCGCCCATCCACATCCGCGAGCACGATCTCATGGTCACGCCCTCGGTGGGCATCGCCATGTACCCGGAGGACGGCTCCGCCCTGGAAACCCTGCTGCAGCATGCCGACGTGGCCATGTACCGCGCCAAGCAGGACGGACGCAACGCCTTCCACTTCTTCCTGCCGGACATGCAGGCCCACGCGGCGCGCGCGCTCGAAATGGAGGGCGCGCTGCGCCGCGCGCTGGAGGGCGGGCAACTGCAGCTGCACTACCAGCCGCAATGCCGCCTGCGCGATGGCCGCATCGTGGGCGTGGAGGCGCTCATCCGCTGGCAGCACCCCGAATGGGGCATGGTCTCGCCCGCCGAATTCATCCCGCTGGCGGAAAAGCGCGGGCAGATCCTGGCCATCGGTGAATGGGTGCTGCGCACGGCCGTGCAGCAACTGGCCCAGTGGCAGCGCGCCGGGCTGCCCGACGAGCTCACCATGGCAGTGAACCTCTCGGCCGTGCAGTTCCGCCACCCCGACCTGCCGGGCCTGGTGACCCAGGTGCTGCAGGAATACGGCGTGGAGCCCGGCTGCCTGGAACTGGAGCTGACCGAGGGCGTCGCCAGCGACGACCCCGAACGCGCCGTGGGCATCATGGCCGACCTGCATGCGCGCGGCGTGCGTATGTCCATCGACGACTTCGGCACGGGCTATTCGTCTCTGAGCTACCTCAAGCGCTTCCAGGTGTACAAGCTCAAGATCGACCGTTCCTTCGTGCGCGACATCATCGAGGACGCCGAGGACAAGGCCATCGTCAGCGCCATCATCCGCATGGCCGCCAGCCTGGGCCTGCAGACCATCGCCGAGGGCGTGGAGACCGAGGCGCAGCGCCAGGTCCTGCAGGAACAGGGCTGCGACGAGATCCAGGGCTACCTGTTCAGCCGCCCGCTGCCTGCGCCCGCGTGCGAGCAGCTCATGCGCGAGCGGCTGGGCGCCGCGGCCCCGCCGCCGGCCGGACGCCTCACGCCGCCTGCAGGTGCGGTCCAGGCTGCGCTGCCGCCATCCCGGTGAACGCGAAATCGACCTCGGGCACGCGGCCGCTCACAATGTCGGCCAGGGCCTTGCCCGAACCGCAGGAATGCGTCCAGCCCAGCGTGCCGTGGCCGGTGTTGAGGAACAGGTTGGGCAGGTGGGTGCGGCCGATCAGCGGCACGTTGCTGGGCGTGGCAGGGCGCAGGCCCGTCCAGAACTGCGCCTGTTCGGTGTGGCCGGCGCCCGGAAAGAGCTGCTCCACCCGGCGCACGATGGCCTGGCAGCGCGTGGCGTTGAGCTCGCGGCCGTAGCCATTGAGTTCGGCCGTGCCCGCAATGCGCAAGCGGTCGCCCTGCGCGCTGGTATAGCGCGAGAACACCAGCTTGAACTCATCGTCCGTGAGGCTGACCTCGTGCGCCAGGCGCGCGTCCTTGACCGGAATGGTCACGGAATAGCCCTTGGCCGGGTAGATGGGCAGCTTGAGGCCCAGCGGCCGCGCCAGCAGCGGGCTGAACGAGCCCAGGGCGAGCACATAGGCGTCGGCGCGCACGCGCTCGAAGCGTCCCTCGGCATTGGTCAGCTCCACATGGTCGATGGCGCCGCCCGCCGTGCGCAGCGCGGTGATGTGTTCGCCCAGGCGAAAGTGCACGCCCGCTTGCATGCAGAGCGTGGCCAGTTCGCGTGCAAACAGGTTGGCGTCGCCCGATTCGTCTTCCGCCGTGTAGGTCGCGCCGGCCAGCCGGGGACGGATGTGCGCCAGCGCCGGCTCGATGCGCACGGCCTCGTCGGCGTCGATGACGCGGCGCTCGCAGCCGAGCTGGCGCATTTGCTCGGCCGGGGCCAGGGCGGCGTCGAACTCCTTGGCGCTGGTGTAGAAATGCAGAATGCCCTGCGTGCGCTGCTCGTACTGGATGCCCGTGTCGCGGCGCAGTTGTTGCAGCGCAGCGCGGCTGAAGGTGCCCAGGTTGACGATCTGGCGGATGTTGTGGCGCGTGCGCGCGGGCGTGCAGTTGCGCAGAAAGGACAGGCACCACAGCCACTGGTGCAGATCGGCGCGCATGCGAAACAGCAGGGGCGCATCCTCCTGCCCCAGCCACTGGAGCACCTTGAGTGGCGCGCTGGGGTTGGCCCAGGGTTCGGCGTGGCTGACGGACACCTGCCCGCCGTTGGCAAAGCTGGTTTCTGCGCCGGGCGCGGCCTGGCGGTCGATGACGGTCACTTCGTGGCCGAGTTGCTGCAGGTAGTAGGCCGAGGAGACGCCGAGCAAGCCGGCGCCGAGAACGATCACGCGCATTTTGAGAGCCTTTCAAGGTTCTAGCGCCCGGCGGGCGCGCGCGACCAGCTATTGAAAAAATAGCAGACAGCCAGCGTGCATGGGCCGGGCTGCCGCTCCCCCTGTCCTTGTACCTGAGAGATTCACCGCGGGCTGCTCCAGCCTGCGGTTTGCTCCTTCGGTGCGCCACGGTGGTGGCGGCTCTCCAGACGGCGATGGTATGGGTGCAGTACGGTACCTGAGCGTGTATGGGAGATTGCGCCTTCGGTGGGGTGTTGACACCCGCTCTCCTGCGGCGCCCATTCTAGGGCGGCCCCGGCGGTTGCGGCGCTGCGCCGGGGCTTATGCGCGGCAATGCTTGCTTATGGGGCCGCGCCCGCCCGTGGCCGGGCTCAGCGCCGGTAGGGGTTGTTCGGGTCGCGGTCGTAGCGGTTGGGTACGCCGTCGCCATCGCGGTCGCGCCGGCGCTGCTCGCGCTCCCAGTGGCCGCGCTGCATCTGCCAGTGGCCGTTGTGCTCCTGCCAGGCGGGCGGGCGGTACACATGGCCCGGGCGCGCCTTGACCCAGTAGCCTTCCACCCAGACATAGCCGTGGCGGCGCCATTCCCAATGGCCGGGAACCCAGGCCATGCCGCGGCGCGGCGGTGGCGCCACCTGGTGGCGGGGCGGGGGTGGTGCCGTCTGGATGATGACCGTGGCCTCGGTGCGCGCCTGGGCGGCCGGGGCGGCGGCGCACAGCGCCAGCACGGTCAGGGCGGCGGCGGTGGTGGTGTAGCGGGACATGGTGTTCTCCTCACAAAATGGATTCCGTGCGGAACCCGGTGCCTGCATGGTGCAGGCCGCATGTCAATTCTGTGTAGTGCGTGTGCGAAGGGGTGTGAGCAGATGTGAGCTGTACTGGCACCGCCGACTGAAAATAAAGTAAAAATGGGCTTTGGCGCTTGATCGACAAGCGCAAGCAGCTACAGAAACCATAGTAATCTGAGCAAAGGTATTCCATGAGCAAAGCACTGCGCCTGTCCGAGAAGTGGTTTCGCCGCGGCCTGTGGCTGGTGGCGGTGGTGTTTGCCGGTTTTTTGATCGGCCTGGGCGGCACCATCGTGGGCGATCTGCCCAAGGTCGAGACGCCGCTGCAGATGGACGACTTCCTGGACAAGCCGGTGGCCCAGGCATTGCGTGAGCAGGTGCGCACGGCCCAGCAGGCGCAGCAGGATGCCCAGGCCGCGCTGGAGCAGGCCCAGTTGCAGCGCAGCAAGGCGCGCAGCGAAAGCCAGGCAGCGCGTGAGACCTTCAACAACTGGCTGGCCGCGCGCAGCGTGACGCAGCGCGCCGAGCACGACCCCGAGGTGCTGGCGCGCACCCAGGCGCTCGATGCCCTCAAGCAGGCCGAGCGCGGCACGCAGCAGGCCGTCGAGGCGCAGCAGCAGGCGCTGCTCGATGCGCGCCAGGCGGCTGCGGCGGCGCAGCAGCAGCTCAACAAGCTCGAATCGGCGGCCTCCGAAAAACTGCACGCCGAGCGCCGCAAGGTGGAACTGCGCGTATTCCTCTACCGCCTGGCGCTCACGCTGCCGCTGCTGGTGGCGGCCGGCTGGCTGTTCGTGAAGAAGCGCAAGGGCACCTACTGGCCCTTTGTCTGGGGCTTCATCTTCTTCGCGCTGTTCGCCTTCTTCGTCGAGCTCGTGCCCTACCTGCCGAGCTATGGCGGCTACGTGCGCTACATCGTGGGCATCGCCGTGACTGCGCTGGTGGGGCGCTACGCCATCCTGGCGCTGAACCGTTACCTGGAGCGCCAGAAGCAGGCCGAGGCCTTGCCCGACCAGGAGCGGCGCAAGGAGCTGGGCTACGACGTGGCCCTGGCGCGCCTGGCCAAGAACGTGTGTCCCGGCTGCGAGCGGCCCGTGGACCTGAAGAACGAGGCCATCGATTTCTGCCCGCATTGCGGCATCGGCCTGTTCGACCGCTGCGGCCACTGCCGCACGCGCAAGAGCGCGTTTGCCCGCTTCTGCCACGCCTGCGGGACATCCAGCCAGAAGGCAGGGTCTGCGCCTACATTGCCTGCCGACCCGGCGTGATAGAAAGGGCGCGGGCACTCGGTGGCTTGCGCGCCAGGGGGCTCGTCCGCATCCTGTTCAACATTACCTTGGGAGCAGTCATGGGTTTTTTCTCCAACATCTTTGCCAAGATCTTCCCGTCGGCCAAAGCCGCCGAAGTCGTCGTAGCGCCACCGCCCGCCGCTCCGGCTGCCGCGGCAGCGCCTCCTGCCCCTTCGGCGCCACCGCCCATTCCGCTGGGGGATGTGGCCCCCATCCTGGATGCCATGCCGGGTGCCAAGGGGTTGAATTGGCGCACCTCCATCGTGGACTTGCTCAAGTTGCTGGGCCTGGACAGCAGCCTGGCGGCCCGCAAGGAACTGGCCCGCGAGTTGCTCTACAACGGCAATGACGAGCCGGGCTCGGCCGCCTGGAACATCTGGCTGCACAAGCAGGTGATGCGCAGCATCGCCGCCAACGGCGGCACGCTGCCGCCCGAACTGCGCGACTGAACCGCGCTGCGCGCCGCGCTCGGCGCGCCTGTGAGTCCCTGTACCCAGACAAGGCCGCGGCGCGGACCGCTGGCTGAGGGCGTACCCGCAGCAGCAGGTCAATACGTGGAACTACATGCAGGCAATCCCGATGGAGTAACTGCACGAATGGCGCCGCCCGGGTGAGGCGTCATAGGCTCTCGCACCCCTACAGCCACAGGAGACAGCGATGAGTCAGCAGAGCGAATGGGCGTTGCGTGCAAGCCGTGCCCCGAACGACATCCCCGCATGGATCCGGCTGCGCCGGGCCCTGCTGCGCGCAGGAGGCATGGGCCTGGCCGCCACCGCGCTGGCGCTGCCCGTGTCCTGGGCCCGGGCGGCGGATATCGTCATCGGCCAGATCGCGCCGCTGTCGGGCGTGCTGGCCAGCACCGGCAAGCAAATGGTGCTCGGCGGCAGCCTCTACTTCCGCCATGTCAATGCCACGGGCGGGGTGCACGGGCAGAAGATCACGGTGCAGGTGGCCGACGACGGTTACCGCGTGGACGATACCGTGCGCCTGACGCGCGAGTTCCTGGCCAACCCCGAGTTGGTGGCGCTGTACGGTTTCGCCGGCACGTCCAATGTAGGCAAGCTGCTGAGCGATGGCGTGCTGGAGCAGGGCGGCGCGGCCCTGGTGGCGCCCTACACCGGGGGCGAGCCGCTGCGCAACCCGTTCAACCCCTGGATCTTCCATGTGCGCGCGGGCTACGCCGACGAGACCGAGCACATGGTGCAGCAGGTGACCACGCTGGGCATGACGCGCATCGCCGTCATGTACCAGGACGACGGCTTTGGCAAGGCCGGGCTCGAAGGCGTGCAGAAGGCGCTGGCCAAGCGCAAGCTGGAACTCTCGGCGGCCGCCACCTACGACCGCAACACCGACCAGGTGGATGGCGCCGTGGCCAAGATCATGCAGTCCGACGCCCAGGCCGTGATCATGATCGCGGTGAACAAGCCCGCCTCGGCCTTCATCCAGCGCTACCGCGAGGCCGGGGGTGGGGCGCAGCTCTACAACATCTCGGTGGTCGACCCGGCCGAGATCGTCAAGCTCGCGGGCCTGAAGAACGCGCATGGTCTGGGCATCAGCCAGGTCGTGCCCTACCCCTACTCGCCCAACCTGCCAGTGGTGCGCGAATACCAGGCACTGCTCAAGAAGTACGCGCCCGAAGAGCATGTGAACTACACCAGTTTCGAGCAGTTCCTGGGCGCCAAGGTGCTGGTGGAGGCGCTGCGCCGCGCCGGCCCGGCGCCCACGCGCACCAAGGTGCTCAAGGCGCTGGAGACCCTGGGGCCCTACGACCTGGGCGGCATCACCGTGAACTTCTCGCCCAGCAACCGCGTGGGTTCGCGCTATGTGGAGGTGACGGTGATCGGCCGCTCGGGGCGCCTGATGAAGTGAGCGCCGCCGCCGGGCTGGCGCTCAGGTGGCGGTGTTGCCCAGCAGCACGGCCATCAGTTCCCCGGTGGTGGTCGTGCCCAGCTTGCGCATCAGCCGCCCGCGGTGTGCCTCGACGGTGCGGTGGCTGATGTTCAGGATGCGCGCGATCTGCTTGCTGGTGGCGCCGGTGACGATGTGCTGCGCGATCTCGCGCTCGCGCACGGTGAGCGCCGCGCTGACCGGGCGGCGCTGCGAGATGTCCTCGAACATCCACACGGCATGGGCGAAGGGGTCGGAGCGGTCCAGCGCGCGGCCTACCACATGGCACCAGAACAGCGCGCCTCCGGCGCGGGCCATGATGCGCTCGTCGCTGTAAGTGCCCGTGGCTTTCATCACCGGCAGGCCCAGGTTGCCGATGTGTGTGAACTCTTCCACCGAAGGATACAGGCAGACCATGGACTGGCCCGTGAGCGCGCCCTGCGCAAAGCCGAACATCTGCGCGAAGGCTTCGTTGCAGAGCTCGATGGTGCGGTGACGCGATACGCACATGCCCACCGGGGCCAGGTTGAAGGCCAGCTCCAGCGCCTGCTGCCGTTCGGAGGGGTCGTGCATGGCGGCTGATTCTGCCCAGGGGCGCAGGGGCGGGCCATGGGGAAATCACCGGCTTGCGCGCCGCACGCCGCACGCCGCACGCCGCACGCCGCACGCCGGGCGTGCGCAGAGGTTCAGACGCCCCGCGCCCGGTCGGCCTTGAACTGCGCGCGGAACGCGGCGAAGCGCCCGGCCTCGAGCGCCTCGCGGATCTCGCGCATGAGGTTGAGGTAGTAGTGCAGGTTGTGGATGGTGGTGAGCATGGGGCCCAGCATCTCGCCGCAGCGGTCCAGGTGGTGCAGGTAGGCGCGCGAGAAGCCGCCGCGCCCGCCAGCGTCCCAGGCCACGCCGTCCTGGCCCGCGCAGGCGTGGCAGGTGCAGCTGGCGTCCAGCGGCTGGTGGTCCTGCTTGTGACGCGCGTTGCGGATCTTCAGGTCGCCGTAGCGCGTGAAGATGGTGCCGTTGCGCGCGTTGCGCGTGGGCATCACGCAGTCGAACATGTCCACGCCCTGGGCCACGCCTTCGACCAGGTCTTCCGGCGTGCCCACGCCCATGAGGTAGCGCGGCTTGTGCGCCGGCAGGCGGTGCGGCGTGTGCGCCATGATGCGCAGCATCTCGTCCTTGGGCTCGCCCACGCTCACGCCGCCGACGGCGTAGCCGGGGAAATCCATCTCCACCAGGGCGTCGAGCGATTCCTGGCGCAGGTGCTCGTACATGCCGCCCTGCACGATGCCGAACAGCGCGTTGGGGTTGCCCAGGCGCTCGAATTCGGCCTTGGAGCGCACCGCCCAGCGGCGGCTCATCTCCATGCTCTTGCGCGCCTCGGCCTCGGTGGTCAGGTGGCCGTTGGTTTCATACGGCGTGCACTCGTCGAGCTGCATCACGATGTCGGAATTGAGCGTGGTCTGGATCTGCATGCTCACCTCGGGCGACATGAAGAGCTTGTCGCCGTTGACCGGGCTGGCGAAGTGCACGCCCTCCTCGGTGATCTTGCGCATGGCACCGAGCGACCAGACCTGGAAGCCCCCCGAGTCGGTGAGTATGGGCTTGTGCCATTGCTCGAAGGCGTGCAGGCCGCCGAAGCTCTGCACCACGTCCAGCCCGGGGCGCATCCACAGGTGGAAGGTGTTGCCCAGGATGATTTGCGCGCCCATGTCGGTGAGGCTTTGCGGCATCACGCCCTTGACGGTGCCGTAGGTGCCCACGGGCATGAAGATGGGGGTCGCTACCTGCCCATGGTTGAGCGTGAGGGTGGCGCGGCGCGCGTGGCTGGAAGGGTCGGTGGCAAGAATCTGGAACTGCAGCATGGGCGCGATTGTCCCAGATGGCCTGCTGCGGCCCGCTACACTGGCCGCATGAACCCCGAGGAGGACTGAGCATGCCCCGTATCCTGATCGCCGTGGACGGCTCCGAGCTGTCGCTGGACGCCGTGCACCACGCCCTGCAACTTGTGCAAGAGGGCTTGCGCGCCGATTTCGTGCTGGCCCATGTGCAGGAGCCGGCCTCGCTGTACGAATTGGTGGTCTCGCGCGACCCGGACCGCATCGCCGCCGCCAGCGTGCAGGCGGGCGAGCACCTCATGGCACCGGCGCGCGCGCTGCTCGACGCGGCGGGCGTGGCCTACACCAGCGAGATCGCCGTGGGCGACCCCGCCCATATGCTGGCGGACCTGGCCGAGAGCACGGGCTGCACCCAGATCATCATCGGCGCACGGGGGCAGGGGGCGATCCGCAGCGCGCTGCTGGGTTCGGTGTCGCAGGAGCTGGTGCACACCAGCACGGTGCCGGTGACCATCGTCAAGCACGCCGAACGGCCGGAGGCGCCGGGCGAAGGCGAGGACGAGGGTGAACTGCCCGCCGAGTGAGGGCCGCGGCGCAGCAGGCGCCTAGGCGGCCCGGCGCAAGGGCTCGCGCGGGGACTGCAGCTTGCCGTGCGGCAGGCTGGCCAGGCGCTTGAACATGCCGCGGCAGTAGCCGCTGATCCACAGGCATTTGTTGAGCTCGTCCACGGGCAGGGGGCCGGAGACGACGACGATGTCGTTGGCGATGTCCAGCGCCCCGGCGGCGCGCAGGCGCCGGCGCATGTTGCGCGCCCAGGACTGGATGCGCGTGGGGCTGCCGTGCTGGTGCAGCTTGCCGGTGTGCAGGTCGAAGGCGATGGCCACGGTGTCCGTCTTGAGCTTGAAGCGGCGCTCGCCCGTGACGGCGCTGGGGGGGTCGCGCATGTCGTACAGGTAGTAGCTGCCTGCCTTGAGCTGGTATTGCAAGTCCATGGTCCGTTTCCCCCAGTCGTTCTGCCCGAGGCTGCATTGTCGGGGGCCTGTGTGCCCGCAATGTACCGGAAAACACCGCGAAAGCGCCGTTTATTCGCGGCCCGCAGGGGATTGTCGCGGCCGGGCGGCGCGCGCTCAAGAGGCCGCGCGGGCGAGTGCGTAACGCTTTGTGCGGCGCCTCTCAGAAGTCCACCAGGCTCAGGCCCACGGTCAGCACGGTGCGCCGGCGGTTGTAGTCCACCAGGCTGTCGCCGTAGCCGCTGAAGAGCTGCGTCTGCAGGCGCAGATTGCTCGTGCCGCCGCCCAGGCCGGAGGCCAGGGCCTGGGACCACTCCAGGCGCACCGAGCCGCGCGCCTGCCGGGCCAGGGAGTGGCGCAGCGTCACGCCCAGGCGGTGGTCGGGGTGCACGGTCCAGTAGGCGGCGAGTTCGCCGCGGCCCACGTAGTCGCTGATGCCGGGGTTGTCGTCGCTCGCCGCATTCTCGGGGATGCGCTTCCACAGGCGTGCCTGGACGCTCACCCGCGGACCCCACTCCAGGCCCGCCATGAGGTAGGCGCGGTTCCAACTGCGCGACAGCGGCAGGCTTTGCCCGTTGGACTGGTGCACCACGCCGATGCCGCCGTAGCGCCAGCGCCCGCCCCCGGGCAAGGGCAGGTCGGTGGGGTAGACGTACACCACCTCGGGCTCGTGGTCGGTGGTGCGGAAGGGGCGCGAGATCTGCGGGCTGAACAATTGCCAGTAGGACTGCTGGGTGTAGCCGAACCACAGCGAGTCCTTGCGCGTGGGGTGGCCCTGGGTGAGCAGGCCTTGCGCGATCTTGGTGCGCACCGAGAGCTGGATGCGCGCCTCGGTGCCGCGGTAGGCAACGGGGGCTGCCGCCGTGTGGCCGGGGGCGTCCGAGGCGGGCTGGCGGTTCACGCTGTCCGAGGCCACCACCGAGGCCGTGACGGGCCGGTAGCCGCGAAAGCGCAGCACGCCGCAACTGCTGCCGCTCTCGAGCTCCCAGAAGCGGGACAGCTCCGAGTACTGCGGATCGCGGCAGCCATCGACGCGTGCCACCTCGATGAGGCGGGTGGCGGGCAGCGTGGTGTCCACAGGGCTGGGCGGCGGCGGGCGGTCCGCTGCTGCCGCTGCGCTGCCGGAAGGGGGGGCCTGCGGCGCAGGCGCCTGCGTGGCCTGCTGCGCGGCCCAGGCGTCGAAGCAGGCCAGGCGCGCCGTGGCCTCGCCCAGGGCGGTGCAGCGCTGCCAGGCGCTGGCCGCGGCGCTGCCGGGGGCTGGCGCCTGTGCCTGGGCCAGCGGCGCCAGCAGTGCCAGGGTGCAGGCCAGGGGGGCGCGGCGCAGGGCGCGGGCGGCGGGCAGGGGGCGTGCAGTCATGCCAGGATTATTCATGAATAATGCCTTGCGCGCTTGCCAGGCAAGCGTGAGAAGCTATTAAAAATGTAGCAACACGCATCAGCCGGCCGTTGCCGAGCGCTCCTGCGCCTTGCGCGCGAACTCGGCGCGCAAGGCCTTGAGCTTCTCGCGCGGGTCTTCGCGCGCGGTGGTGGCGGACAGCGCCATCTCGGCAATGAAGCGGCTGGGCTGGGCGGCCACCATCTCGCGGCCCTTCTTGCGTTTCTTGGTCCAGCTCACGGCCAGCGTGCGCTGCGCGCGCGTGATGCCCACGTACATCAGGCGGCGCTCCTCCTGCAGGCGGGCCATGGTGTCGTCGCTGACCTTCTGCTGGCGGCCTTCGTCGTCGTCGAGCTTGAAGGGCAGCATGCCCTCGGTCACGCCGGCCAGGATGACGTGCGGCCACTCCAGGCCCTTGGAGGCGTGCAGGGTGGAGAGCGTCACCACGTCCTGGTCCTTCTCGCGCTCGGACAGCGTGGACAGCAGGGCGATGTTCTGCGCCACCTCCAGCAGGCTCTTGGTTTCCGTCTGCGTGGTGGTGCCGGCGGCGTCGGCAATCTGGCCGCCGGCGCGCTGCGCCATCCAGTCGCAGAACTCCAGCACATTGCTCCAGCGCGCGGCCGCCACCTTCTCGCTGTCCTCGCCGTCGTAGAGGTGCTTCTCGTAGCCGATCTCCTGCAGCCATTCGCTGAGGAAGGCGCGGGCGTTCTCTGCTCCAAGAGTCTGGCGCGCGCGGTACTCCAGGTCGTTCACATAGCGGCCGAACTCGTGCAGGCTGTCGAGCGCACGCCGCGGCAGGGCGGCCGGCAGCATGGGGGAGAACAGCGCGGCAAACAGGCTGGTGTGGTGCGCCGCCGCAAAAGCGCCCAACTGCGCCAGCGTCGTGTGGCCTATGCCGCGCTTGGGGCTGGAGATGGCGCGCAGAAACGCCGGGTCGTCGTCGCTGTTGATCCACAGCCGGAACCAGGCGCACAGGTCGCGGATTTCGGCGCGGTCGAAAAAACTCGTGCCGCCCGAGACCTTGTATGGGATGTTGGCGCGCCGCAGCGCCTTCTCGAACGGCTTGGCCTGGTGGTTGGCGCGGTAGAGGATGGCGAAGTCGCGCCACGCCGGCGGTGGGTTGCTGGCCGCGCGCAGGCCCTGCAGACGCGCCACGGCGCGCTCGGCTTCGTGCTCCTCGGTGTCGGCGTCGACCACGCGCACGGGTTCGCCCTCGCCCAGCTCGCTGAACAGCGTCTTGGGAAACAGCTTGGGGTTGGGCCCGATCACGTTGTTGGCCGCGCGCAGGATGGCGCTGGTGGAGCGGTAGTTCTGCTCCAGCTTGATGACCTGGAGCGTGGGGAAGTCCACCGGCAGTTTCTTCAGGTTGTCCAGCGTGGCGCCGCGCCAGCCGTAGATGGACTGGTCGTCGTCGCCCACGGCGGTGAAGCGCCCGCGTTCGCCCACCAGGAGCTTGAGCAGCTCGTACTGCGTGGCGTTGGTGTCCTGGTATTCGTCCACCAGCACATGGCCCAGCGCGGCCTGCCACTTGGCGCGCACCTCGGGGTGGTCACGCAGCAGCTTGAGCGGCAGGCCGATCAGGTCGTCGAAGTCCACGCTCTGGTAGGCCGCCAGGCGCTCCTCGTAGCGCTGCATGATGAGCGCGATGCTGCGCTCATGGTCGTCCTGGGCCTGGGCCAGGGCCTGCGCAGCGTTCAGGCCCATGTTCTTCCACAGGCTGATGGTCCACTGCCACTGGCGCGCGGTGGCGGCATCGGTGGTGCCGCCGGAGGCGTCCTTCAGGATGCTGGTCACGTCGTCCTGGTCGAGGATGCTGAACTGGGGCTTGAGGCCCAGCACCTTGCCGTCCTCGCGCACCATGCGCACGCCCAGCGCGTGGAAGGTGCACACCAGCACGTCCTTGGCGGCGCGGCCGATCAGGCCCTTGGCGCGCTCGCGCATCTCGGCCGCCGCCTTGTTGGTGAAGGTGATGGCCGCGATGCGCTTGGGCTCCAGCCCGCGCTCGATCAGGTGTGCGATCTTGTGCGTGATCACCCGCGTCTTGCCCGAGCCCGCGCCGGCCAGCACCAGGCAGGGGCCCTCGGTGTAATGGACGGCCTGAAGCTGGGCGAGGTTGAGACCTGCGGACATGGGGGAGGGGGAAAACGGGAGGGCGGGGGGGGGGGTCGGAGCGCGCAATGATACCGGCGCCCCTGGCGGGCGGCGCCTGCATGGCGGCAAAGCCCCCGCCGGGCGCCTTGCGCGCAGGCTGCCGCCGCCGGGCGGACGTCACAATCGGCACCGTGCTCTCCGTCCTGCTCGTCACCTTCCCCTTCTTCGCGCTCGTGCTCTGCGGCTACCTGGCCGCGTGGCGCGGCGTGCTGCCGCAACCGGCCATTCCGGGGCTCAACGCCTTCGTGCTGTATTTCGCCCTGCCGTGCATGCTCTACCGCTTTGGCGCCAGCACGCCCATCGCGCAACTGCTGGACCCGGCCGTGGCGGGGGTGTACCTGCTGTGCGCCCTGCTCATGGTGGGCGGCACGGTGGCGGCCACGCGCGGCGGGCGCATCGGCTGGAACGACGCCGCCTTTGGCGCGCTGGTGGCGGCGTTTCCCAACTCGGGTTTCATGGGCGTGCCCCTGCTCGTGGCGCTGCTGGGGGCGTCCAGCGCCGGGCCGGTCATCGTCACCATGGTGGTGGACATGGTGCTCACCACCTCGCTGTGCATCGCGCTCTCGCGCCTGGAAGGCGCGGGCGCGCACGGCGCGGCGGTGGCGCTGCGCCAGGCCCTGCGCGGGGTGCTGAGCAACCCGCTGCCCTGGGCCATAGGCCTGGGGGCGCTGGCCTCGGCCCTGGGCTGGGGCCTGCCCGGCCCGCTGGACAAGACCGTGGCCATGCTGGCCGACGCGGCCTCGCCCGTGGCCCTGTTCACCATCGGCGCGGTGCTGGCGCGCTCGCAGATGAACCAGCACGACCAGGTGCCCGCGCGCGCCTACGTGCCCGTGGCGCTGGCCAAGCTGGTCATCCACCCGCTGCTGGTGTGGGGCGCGGGGCAGGCGGCCATCGCCCTGGGCGTGCCGCTGTCGCCGTTTGCGCTCACGGTGCTGGTGCTGGTGGCGGCCCTGCCCAGCGCGAGCAATGTCTCGCTGCTGGCAGAAAAGTACGGCGCGCACACCGGGCGCGTGGCGCGCATCATCCTGGTGTCCACGGCGCTGGCCTTTCTGAGCTTCTCGGCAGCCGTGGCGCTGTGGACTTAAGCGCTATTGATTGGGTAGCTGCTGGCGCTTGTACACAGGGCCTTGGCGCCCTTTAGCGCTCAAATCGCCAGCGGATCCACGTCCACCAGCCAGCGGATCAGCCCCTTGTGCTGCCGGCGCTCGGCGTGCAGCAGGGGCTGCCAGGCGGCCAGCAGGCGCTGCAGGGCGGCGCGGCTGGGGCTCTCCAGCAGCATTTGCGCGCGTTCCACCTGGGCCACGCGCTGCACCGCCAGCGGCACGGGCGGGTAGAGCGTGACCTGCTCCACCCCGGGCAGGGCGGCGTCCTGCGCGGCCTGGCGGGCGGCCTGCAGGAAGGCCTGGGCGGCCTCCTGCGTGCGCGCGTCGGCGCGCACCAGGGCCTGGTAGGCAAAGGGGGGCAGGCCGGCCTCGTGGCGCTCGCGCAATTGCTGCGCGGCAAAGGCGGCGTAGTCGTGCGTGCGCAGGGCCTCGTACACGGCATGCTGGGGGTGCGCGGTCTGTACCCACATCTCGCACTGCGTACCCTGCGCGGCCAGGTAGGCCGCGTCGCGCCCGGCGCGGCCGGCGGCCTGCTCCAGCAGGGCGAACAGGCGTTCGGGGGCGCGGAAGTCGCTGGAGAACAGCGCGCCGTCGGGCTGCACGGCGGCCACCAGCGTGACGCGGCGAAAATCGTGCCCCTTGGCGATCATCTGCGTGCCCACGAGCACGTCCACGGTGCCCGCGTGCACCTGGGCGAGCTGGCTCTGCAGCGCGCCCTTGGCGCGCGTGGTGTCGGCGTCGATGCGCACCACGCACACGGGCGTGCCGTCGGGGCGCTGCACGCCGGCGAGCAGGGAGGCGAGCTGCTCTTCCAGTTGCTCCGTGCCCCGACCCAGGGTGGCGATGTCGGGGCTGCCGCAGGCCGGGCAGGCGCGCGGCACGCGCTGTGCGGCGCCGCAGTGGTGGCAGCGCAGGGTGCGGTCGGTCTTGTGGAACACCTGGTGCGCGCTGCAGTGCGGGCAGTCGCTTTTCCAGCCGCAGTCCTGGCAGTGCAGCACGGGCGCGTAGCCGCGCCGGTTGAGCAGCACCAGGCTTTGCTCGCCGCGCGCCACGCGCTCCTGCAACGCGGCCAGCAGGGGGGCCGAGAACACCGTGCCGCGCGGCTGGTGGCCCATGTCCACGCGGCGCACGCGCGCGAGCGGGGCCGCGCCGATGCGGCTGGGCATGCACAGGCGCTGGTAGCGCCCGCCCGCGGGGTCCTCGGGCGTGGGCGGGCGGCTGGCGTGCCAGCTCTCCAGCGAGGGCGTGGCCGAACCCAGCACCACCCGGGCGCCTTGCTCGCGGCCGCGCCAGAGCGCCAGGTCGCGCGCCGAGTAGCGCGCGCCCTCCTGCTGCTTGTAGCTCGGGTCGTGCTCCTCGTCGACGACGATGAGGGCCAGCTGCGGCAGGGAGGCGAATACTGCCATGCGCGTGCCCAGCACGATGCGCGCCTGCCCGCTGTGCGCGGCCAGCCAGCTTTTGAGGCGCTGCGGGTGCGTCATGCCGCTGTGCAGCGAGACCACGGCTGCCGCGCCGAAGCGCGCGGTGAAGCGCTCTTCGAGCTGGGGCGTGAGGTTGATCTCGGGCACCATCACCAGCGCCTGGGCCGCGCCGTTCTGCGCCAGCAGCTCCTGCACGCAGCGCAGGTACACCTCGGTCTTGCCGCTGCCCGTGCTGCCGAACAGCAGAAAGGGGCCGGGTTTGGCAAGAATTTCGGCCTTGGCGCTTTCCTGCTCTGCGCTAAGTGCTATCAAATCAGTAGTCTCAGGCGCCACCGGCGGGGCTGCCGGGCGGCGCAGGCGGCGCGCCAACTGCTCGGGGCCCAGGTCGCGCAGTTGCGGCGGCAGGGCCGCCAGCGCCACCTCGCCCAGGCTGCGCTGGTAGTAGCGCGCGGCAAAGGCCACGAGGCGGCGCCAGGAGGCATCGAGCGGTGCGATGCCGTCCAGCACGGCGGTGATGGGCTTGAGCGCCACCGCCGGGGCGGCGCCGGCGCCTTCCGGTGCCTCGTCCCAGACGATGCCCAGCACCTCGCGCCGCCCCAGGGGCACGCGCACCAGGGTCCCGGGCGCCAGGGGCTGTGCGCTGGCGTAGCTCAGCAACTCGTCCACCCCGCTGTGCGCGGGGGTGTGCACGGCCACGCGGACTATGCAGTCCGTGGTCGGCACGGGGCCGGGCAAGGCATCCAAGTCGTTGATTTCCAAGGGTGAACCGGTATGTGGATAACTTTGTTGACATCCCGCATGCCGGAGTCCGCGCTGCAGGGGGCTGATGGGGGTCAAGCCCAGGGGCTCTTGTTACACGTACTCGAAAAATCTTTATACATCAATAGTTTGCGCTGTAACAACGGGCCTTGGCGCGGATGGGGCCGGGACAGAGTCTGGCGGGCTCCGCTCCCGCAAAAGTGTGCATAACTGTGGAAGTTCATGCTTGTCAAGCCTTGACAGGCGGCTACAAAACGCTGCCGGCGCGACCCGCGTTCACTCATTTTCTTCACATTGGCATGCAAGTACCTGATGAACAAAGGGTTTTTTCCGGTATCCACGGATTCTGTGGATAACTATGTGGATGAGCGCGGGAGAGCAGCCCGCAAGCCGCACCATTGCGTGCTCGGCACGGATTGCACGCAAAACCGGCATTTTTGAAAATCCTTATCCATCAAGCACTTGCGTGCTGCGACCGCCCAGGGCCGCGGGCGCGGGCGTCTGCGGGAAGTCCCGGATGACGCATTCCCCGCTCCAGGGAATGTGTGCATAAGTCCAGTGCTCCCGCTGCCCGGGTGCTCAGCCCTGGCGCAGGGCGCGCGAGTGGCTGTGCACGGCATCGACCAGCGCGGCCACGTGCTCGGGTGGCGTGAACTGGCTGATGCCGTGGCCCAGGTTGAAGATGTGCGTGGGGCCGGTGGTGGACTTGTCGGTGTGCGGCGTGCCGAAGCTGTCGAGCACGGCGTGCACCTGGGTGACGATTTGCGCCGGCGGGGCGAACAGCACGTTGGGGTCGATGTTGCCCTGCAGCGCCTTGCCCGGGCCGCCGACCGGGCCGCCGACGATGGCGCGCGCCTTGCCGAGGTTGGCCGTCCAGTCCAGGCCCAGCACCTCGCAGTCCATGTCCTTCATGTCGTCGAGCCAGATGCCGCCGCCCTTGGTGAAGACGATGCGCGGCACGTCCTGCCCGTCGATGCCCGTGCGCTGGAGCTGCGCGAGCACGCGGCGGGTGTATGCCAGGCTGAAGTCCTGGAAAGCACCGTCGGCCAGCACGCCGCCCCACGAGTCGAACACCATCACGGCCTGGGCGCCCGCGGCTATCTGCGCGTTCAGGTAGGCGGCCACGGCGTCGGCGTTCACGGCCAGGATGCGGTGCATCAGGTCGGGGCGGCTGTACATCAGCGTCTTGACGAGGCGGTAGTCGTCGCTGCCCTTGCCCTCGACCATGTAGCAGGCCAGCGTCCAGGGGCTGCCCGAAAAACCAATCAGCGGCACACGGCCGTTCAAGGCCTTGCGGATGCTGGTGACGGCGTCGAACACATAGCGCAGCTTGTCCAGGTCGGGCACGGCGAGTTCGGCCACGTCGGCCTCGGTGCGCACCGACTTGGCGAAGCGCGGGCCCTCGCCCTCGGCGAACGACAGGCCCAGGCCCATGGCGTCGGGCACGGTGAGGATGTCGCTGAACAAAATGGCCGCATCGAGCGGGAAGCGCTCGAGCGGCTGCAGCGTGACCTCGGTGGCGAAGTCCACGTTCATGGCCAGGCCCATGAAGCTGCCGGCCTGGGCGCGCGTGGCCTTGTACTCCGGCAGGTAGCGGCCCGCCTGGCGCATGAGCCACAGAGGCGTGTAGTCGGTGGCCTGGCGCCGGCAGGCGCGCAGGAAGGTGTCGTTGGAAAGGGGGGCGAAACTCATGCCCCGATTGTCGCCGACTCGGGCGCGGGGCATGGCAGCGGCCCCGCGGCTCAGAACCGGTGCACCAGGCCCAGGCCGAAGGTGTTGGAGCCGGTCACGCCCTTGACCGCCTTGCCGGCGCTGTTGAGGCCGCCATAGCCCGCGTAGAGCATGGTGCGCTTGGACAGGTGGTAGTTGGCAAACAGCTCGTAGGCCGTGGCGCCGTCGCGCGCGGGGTTGGGGTTGTCTGTCACGCGGGCCACCTGCGCGCCCAGCACCACGGCGCCCAGGGGCACGGCCACGCCCAGGCCGAAGCCCTTGCCCGTGCTGCGCGATTCGTCCTGCGTGTACAGCGCGCTGACCTGGAAGGATGCGAAGTCGTAGCGTGCGCCCAGCGCGTAGCCGGTGCGGTTGCTGGCGCCTTCGGCCATCTTGCTCTGCACGACGGCGCCCAGCGTCAGCGGGCCGCTCTTGTAGCTGGCCGCGAGCTGGTACGAGTTCTTGCGCGTGTCGGGCGTGCCGACGGCCGGGGCGGCGCCCTTGTCTTCCTTCATGACCAGCGAGGCGCGCGCCTGGAAGCCGCTCAGGTTGGGCGAGGTGAACATGAACTGGCTGTTGGCGCGGTTGCCGCCCAGGGAGCCGTCGGCGTCCAGACCGAGGTTCTTCAGCGCCGAGGTGTTGTTGGCCGTGCCGTTGAGGTCGAACACGCCCATGGTGCGGTTCTGCGGCGTGGTCATGCGGCCCATGCTCACTTCGCCGAAGCGGCCGCCGAGGCCCACCCAGGCGGCGCGGTTCCAGCCGTTGGCCGCGGCACCGTTTTCGATGTCGATGCCTTGCTCGAAGTTGAAAGAGGCCTTGAGGCCGCCGCCCAGGTCCTCCTGGCCGCGCACGCCCAGCATGGAGGTTTCCTTGTAGCTGTTGATCATCTGCGTCTTGCCGCCAAAGGGCTGGCCCAGACCGGCGTCGGCGCGCCCGTACAGGGTGACGCTGGATTGGGCCGAGGCGATGCCCGCGGCCGAGCCGCACAGGGCCAGGGCGATCAGGGATTTCTTCATGGGTTCGATTTCCGGTGATGGTGTTGAAAAGGCAAGCGCATCGGCGCCTTCGCCGGGAAGGCGCCAGTGGCTTGGGGCCATTGCAACAGCCGGATGTGACAGCCTGACTACAAAACCCCGCGGGCGGCGGGGGGTGCGCCGCGCGCGGGGCGCGGCGGCCGGCTCAGGGGGCGAGCGCCGCCAAGGCCGTGCGCAGCTCCTGCACGCTGAGCACCTCGCTCAGCACCAGCGGCGCGCGCCCCGGCGCCAGCAGCACGTACACCGGCACGCCGCTGCGGCCCAGTTCGGCCAGGGCGGCGGTGATGGCGCTGTCGCGGCGCGTCCAGTCGGCGCGCAGCAGGGTCACGTTTTTGGCGGCAAAGTCGGCCAGCACCGCGCGGTCGGCCAGGGCGTTGCGCTTGTTGTACTGGCAGGTGATGCACCAGGCCGCCGTGAAATCGATGAACACCGGCTGCCCGGCGGCCGTGAGCTCCTGCACGCGCTGGGCCGACCAGGGCTGCCAGGCGGCGCTGCCCGCGCCGCCAGCGGCGGCGCGCGCGGGCAGCGGGGCCGCCTCGGCCGGCTGCAGCACGCTGGGGCCCATGGCGACCGCCAGCCAGGCGCTGAGTGCGATCAGTACGCCAGCGAGCACGGCGCGCGTGCGACCGCGCAGCGTCAGCGCCCACACCACGCTGCTGCCGGCCAGCAGCAGCGCCAGCAGGGCTCCCGCGCCGTCGATACCGCTTTGCTGGCCCAGCACCCACACCAGCCACACCACGGTGGCGAACATGGGAAAGGCCATGGCGCGGCGGAAGGTGTCCATCCAGGCGCCGGGGCGCGGCAGCCAGCGCACCACGGCGGGCAGCCAGGCGGCCAGCAGGTAGGGCAGGGCCATGCCCACGCCCAGGGCGCCGAACACGGCCAGCGCCTGCGCGGTGGGCAGGCCCACGGCAAAGCCCAGCGCCGCGCCCATGAAGGGCGCGGTGCACGGCGAGGCGATGGCCACCGCCAGCACCCCGGTGAGGAAGGCGTCCGCCGCCGGGTGGCGCGCCTGCAGCGTGGCCCAGCGCTGGGGCAGGAAATGGCCGAACTCGAACACGCCCGCCAGGTTCAGCCCGATGAGGGTGAACAAGGCCGCCAGCAGCGCCACGACGGCGGGCGACTGGAGCTGAAAGCCCCAGCCGAGCTGCTCGCCCGCGGCGCGCAGGGCCAGCAGCAGCCCGCCCAGCGCCAGGAAGGACAGCACCACCCCGGCCGTGTAGGCCAGGCCGCCCAGGCGCTGGGCGCGCAGGTGGTTGCCGTGGCGCGCAAAGCCCATGAGCTTGATGGCCAGCACCGGGAACACGCAGGGCATGAGGTTGAGCAGCAGGCCGCCCAGCAGGCCGCCCAGCAGCGCCGCCCAGAGCGAGCCGCCGCTGCCTGCAGCACCCGCCGCAGCGCCGGCCTGCGCCTGGTTGGCCTGCAGCGCGGCCGCCAGCGCGGGCGAGACGCCGGCCGGTGCGGCGCTGGCCGTCCAGTGGCCCTCCACGCTGGCCACGGTGTGCCAGCCCGCCGGGGTGCCCGGCGCCGGCTGCCCGGCCGCCGGGGCCAGCACCAGCGGCAGTTGGCTGGGGCTGGCGCCGCGCTCGGGCGAGAGGGGCAGGTCCGCCGTCCAGACGGCGCCGTCCCAGGCCTGCGTCCAGTCCTTGCCGGGCAGGGCGGCGGGGACCAGCACGGCCGGGGTTTCGGCAAACACCTGGAGCTGCTGGCCGCGCAGCCCCTCGGGCAGGCCGTGCACGCTCAGGTGCAGGCGCTCGCCCTGCACGCGCGCCGTGCTGGCGGCGCGCAGGCTGGCGGGCAGCGCGGCCTGCGCTGCGTCAAAAGCCGCGGCGTGCATGGCGGTGGAGCCTTGCACGGGCAGGTCCAGGGCCAGGCGGGCCTCCTGCGGGATGCACTCCACGCGGCAGGCCAGCCAACTGGCGTGCAGGGCCACGCGCACCGTGCCCAGGCCGGCGGGCGCTGGGGTCAGCTCCTGCGCCGCCTGCAGGGGCACGGCCAGCAGCACGTCGCCGTCGTAGCCATAGTTGGCCAGGCTGCCGACACGGATCAGGCGCGGCACGGGCCAGGCGACGGCGCCCGCCTCCAGGCCCGCGGGCAGCTCCCAGCGCAGCTCGGTGGGCAGGCCCGAGTCGCCGGGGTTCTTCCAGTAGGTGTGCCAGTCCGGGGCGTGGCGCAGGCGCAGGCCCAGCCACATGGGCCGGCCCGGGCCCAGGCCCTCGGGGATGTGGGCGAGCAGTTCGGCCTGCACCTGCGGCGTGCCCGCCGTGCTGCCGGGCGTGTCTGCCATTTTCAGGTTCAATTGGGCGTTTGCGCCCGTCCATGCTGCGCTGGCAGCTATGAAAAAAAGAGCGAGCAGAAAGCGGTGGAGGCGAATGCGGGACATGGTCGTCCTGTGGGAGCGTGGCGCGGGGCTTTGGTTCCGGCGGGGCGCCGCCCCCGGGGCCGGGCCGCCGCTGCACCAGGGCGTATTGTCGGCCAGCCGCGGGGCGGGCGCCGCCGCCCGCTCAGGCGACGAAGCCCAGCACCACGCGGCGCGTGCTGGCGCTCTTTTTCTCGACCTTGGTGACGGCCACGGCGCCGATCTCGGCGGTATGGGCCACATGCGTTCCGCCGCAGGGCTGCAGGTCGATGAGCGGGCCGCCCGCGGCGCCGATGCGGATGGTGCGGATGCGCCCCGTGCCGCGCGGCGGCTGCACGCTCATGCTCTTGACGAGCTGGGGGTTGGCGTCGAGTTCGGCGTCGCTGATCGACGCCACCGTCACCGGGTGCGCGGCCGCCACGAGCGCGGCCAGGCCGGCGGTGAGCTGCTCCTTGTCGATCGGTTCGGCCGTGGCGAAGTCCAGGCGCGCGTAGTCGGGCGTGATGGAGCAGCCGTTGACCAGGTGCGGCACCAGATGGCACAGCAGGTGGCTGGCGGTGTGCAGGCGCATCATGCGGTGGCGGCGTTCGCCGTCGATGCGCGCGGTGACGGCCTGGCCGGGGGCCAGCCGCGCCAGCAGCGCCTCCTGCCCCGGCGCGGGCACATGCACGATGCCGCCCGTGGGCTGGCCTGCGGCGTCCTTGGCCTTGCGCGTGTCGGCGATGGCGAGCAGGGCGCCGCCCTCCAGCACCAGCACGCCGCTGTCGCCGGCCTGGCCGCCGCCCAGGGGGTAGAACACGGTGCGGTCGAGTTCGATGCCGGCTTCGGAGAGGGCGGTGATGCGCGCGCCGCATTCGCGCAGAGAGGCGTCCTGGCGGAACAGTTCTTCGGTCATGGCGCCATGGTAGCGGCAGCGCCGTGCAAAAAACCGTGTGCCGTCCTACCATGCGCGGCATGAAACGACGCACCCTGCTGCAGGCGCCGCTGGCGCTGACTCCCCTGGCCGCCCGGGCCGACCTGCCCAAGGTGGACCGCCTGGCAGACGCCCTGCGCTGGCTCGACCGCGTGGCCGCCGCCCGGGGTGCGCGCGCCAGCGGCGCCTGGCCCCTGCCGGCCGTGCTGGAGCACCTGGCGCAAAGCATAGAGATGAGTCTGGACGGCTACCCCCAGCCGCGCAGCGCGCTGTTCCAGAACACCGTGGGCGCGGCGGCCTTCGCCGTCTTCCAGTGGCGCGGCCGCATGCACCATGGGCTGGACGAGCCCATCCCCGGCGCCCCCCCGCTGGCCCTGCCGGGCGATCTGGCTGCCTCGGTGGCGCGGCTGCGCACGGCCATTGCGCGCTTCGAGGGGCACGGCGGTGCGCTGGCGCCGCATTTTGCCTACGGCCGGCTGGACAAGGCGCAGTACGCCCGCGCGCACGCCATGCACATCGCCAACCACCAGGACGAGATCGTGCTCGCCTGAAGCGCCGGCGCCTGCACTACCATGGCGGCATGACCGCCGCCGCCTTCTCCCTGCCCTCGCGCTTCTGGCACGAGCTCACCACGCGCGACTTCGCGCACCTGCGGGACGGCCCCCTGGCCGCGCAGGCCGTGGCCGTGCTGCCCGTGGCGGCCGTCGAGCAGCACGGGCCGCATTTGCCGCTGAGCGTCGATGCCACGCTCCTGCAGGGCGTGATCGAGGCCGCGCTGCCGCTGCTGCCCGCCGATCTGCCCGCGCTGTTCCTGCCGCCGCAGGTGGTGGGCCTGAGCACCGAGCACCTGGCCTACCCCGGCACGCTGTCGCTGGCGCCCGCCACGGTGATCGCACTGTGGACCGAGATCGGCGCCTGCGTGGCGCGCGCCGGGGTGAAAAAGCTGCTGCTGCTCAACGGCCACGGCGGCCAGGTCAGCGTCATGGACATCGTGGCGCGCGAGCTGCGCCAGCACCACGGTCTGTTGACCTACAGCGCAAGCTGGTTCAGCCTGCCGCTGCCCGAGGCGGTGCAGGCGCAGTTCAGCGCCGAGGAGCACCGCTTCGGCATCCACGCCGGCGCCATCGAGACCTCGATGATGCTGCACCTGGCGCCGCAGACGGTGCGCATGGAGCAGGCGCGCGACTTCCGCTCCACCTCGCAGGATCGCGCCGGGCGCTACGCCCTGCTGGGCAACGGCAAGAGCGCCAAGATGGGCTGGGCCATGCAGGACTACCACCCGGCGGGCGCCGTGGGCAATGCGGCTGGGGCGACGGCGGAGAAGGGGCGGGCGGTGGTGGAGGCGGCGGGGGCGCAGTTGGCGCGGCTGCTGCAGGAGTTGGGTGCGCTGCCGGTGGGGACGGTGGTGGAGAAAGGGGAGTTCTCCTCCTAAGCGTTTGCTGGCGCCGTGCCTTGTTGGAGGGTGCAGGCCGGGTCTCGGCCCTCAAGCCAGCCAAAAACCATCAAAAACCATAGCTGGTTACGCAAGCCCAGCAAGCGCTGAAGCCAAAAATCATGCGTGCGTGATCAAGCCCGCATGCTCCGCCTCATTGAGGTGCGGCAAGGTATTGAAGGTCTGCAACATCATCCGCTTGGGGTTGACGCTGAACTCCGTCACCGCGCTGTTGCGGATGCGCATGTTCAGAGCGATGGTCACTTCGGGCGCCGTGCCCAGCACCTCGCCGACGGCGGTGGAGATGGGGCCGCCGCTGCTCACCAGCAGCACGTTCTGGCCCGCGTGGTCGTGGCGCACCTTGTCGAGCGTGCTGCGCACGCCGGCCGCGAACTCTTCCCAGCTCGGCATGCCCCGCGGGCTGATGACGCCGGCCATCCACTGCGCGATGGCGTCGCACAGCAGGCGGAAGTGGTGGCGGTACAGCTCGGGCGTGTCGGGCTTTTGCAGCGGCTCGGTGTGGATGGCGCGGATCAGCGCATGGCTGTCGTACTCGTTCAGGCCGGGCAGGGCGATGGGTTCGGGCAGGCCCGGCAGGCCCTCGGCGATGCCTTCGAGCGTTTGCCCGTGGCGGCGCAGCGTGCCCAGGAGCACGGCGTCGAAGCGCTGGCCGCGCTCGCGCCAGTACGTGCCCAGGCGCACCGCCTGCTGGCGGCCCAGGGGGCTGAGCTGGTCGTAGTCGTCCGCGCCAAACGAGGCCTGGCCGTGGCGCACAAGGTAGAGGGTTCCCATGGGCGCGATTGTGACCAAAGGTCGCCATCGCCACTTGTCACAGGGGCGACGGGTGCTATCAATTGTGTAGCTCAGTCGCGCCCGGCCAACACGTCGGCGAACGCCGCGGCGTCCACATTGCCGCCGGTCAGGGCCAGCCCCACGTTCTGGCCGCGCAGGGAGGCGCGCTCCTGCAGCGCGGCGGCCAGCGCCGCCGCCCCCGCGCCCTCGGCGAGGTTGTGCGTGTCGGTGAACAGGTGGCGCATGGCGGCGGCCACCTCCGCGTCGCTCACCTGCACCACATGGTCGAGGTGCGGGCGCAGGATGTCGAGCGCGGCCTGGTCGGCCACGCGGCAGGCCATGCCGTCGGCCAGGCGCGTGGTGACCGGGGCCTCGACCACGCGGCCCGCGGCGATGGAGTCGGCATAGGTGGTGGCATGGCGGCTGACCACGCCGACGATGCGCACGCCGTGGCCCAGCGCGCGCCGGGCGGCGATGGCCGAGCAGGCGCCCGAGCCCTGGCCGATGGGCACGTAGGCCACGTCGAGCTGCGGCACGGCGCGCAAAAACTCCCACCAGTAGGTGGCCACGCCGCGCAGCAGGTCGGGGTGGAAGCTGGGCACCATGTGCGCGCCGCGCTCCTGGGCCAGGCGCATGGCGTGCTCGCGCGCCTCCTGGAAGTCGTCGCCGTGCTCGATCAGCGTGACGCCCAGGGCGCGCATGGCGGCGTTTTTTTCCACCGAGTTGCCGCGCGGCACGACGATGGTGCAGGCGACGCCGTGGCGGCGTGCGGCCCAGCCCATGCTCTGGCCGTGGTTGCCGCGTGTGGCGCTGATGACCTCGCGCGGCAGCGGGCCGCGCCGCGCGAGCTGGTCGAAGTAGGTCAGGCCGCCGCGGATCTTGAACGCGCCCACGGGCGTGTGGTTCTCGTGCTTGAGCCAGCAGCCGGTGCCCAGGCGCTCGCTCAGCAGGCCCCAGCGGTACTGGGGCGTGGGCGCGAAGTCGCGGTACACCACCTCGGCGGCGGCTTCGATGTCGGCAAGGGAGGGAAGCAGGTCGGTCATGGGCAGGCTTTCGGCAGGGCCAACGGTCAGAGGCAGACTTCGCCGGCCATGCAGGTCACGCTGTGGCCGCCGATCCAGATCTGCGCGCCGTCCTGCTCCACGTACACACGCCCGGCGCGGCCCAGGGCCGTGCCCTGGCTGGCCACGTAGCGCGTGGGCGCCAAGCCCGCGCCGATGAGCCACTGCGCCAGCGCGGCGTTCAGGCTGCCGGTGACGGGGTCTTCGGCCAGGCCGTGGTTGCCGGGGAAGAAGGCGCGCACCTCGAAGGCAATGCCCGCGGCGTCGCTGGCGCCCACCACGCCCACGTCCAGACCGGCGAGCACGGCGGCGTCGGGCTGCAGCGCGAGCACCTGCTTTGCCGAGCGCAGCATGACGCCGCGCCAGTGCGGTCCGTTGTCGCACCAGGCGTGGTGCACGATGTCCGCGCGCGCCACGCCCAGGCCGCGCGCGATGCGCTGCACCTCGTCCTCGTCCAGCGGGCCGCTCAGGATCAGCGGGGGCGCGGCGAAGGCCAGCCGCTCGCCGTCCTGGCGCAGCGCGACCAGGCCGACGCCGCATTCCTGCACGATGCGCCCCGGCACCCGGGGCTGGCCGCCCGTGGCGAGCCAGGCGTGGCAACTGCCCAGCGTGGGGTGGCCGGCGAAGGGCAGCTCGCGTCCCGGGCAGAAGATGCGCACGCGGTAGTCGGCCCCGGCGGCGGCGCCCTCGGGCGTGGGCGGCAGCACGAAGGTGGCCTCGGAGAGGTTGGTCCAGTTCGTGAACTGCTGCATGGCCTCGGTGCAGAGGCCTGCGCCGTCAAGCACCACGGCCAGCGGGTTGCCCCGGTAGGGCGTGGCGGTGAACACATCGACTTGCTGGAAGGGGCGCTGGCGCATGGCGGGATCCTGGGGCGGAGAAAAAGTGGCAAGAAAAAGGGGACAGCCGGACGGGCGTGCGGCCCGGCGGCCTGGCGGGGCAGGCGGAGGCTCAGGGGCTGGCGCAGGCCGTCACAGCAGGGCCGTGCCCTCGATGCAGGTGAGGGCCTGCCCGCCCACCCAGACCTGGCCGTCCCCGTCCTGGCGGATGTGCACGCGCCCCGCGCGGCCCAGGCATTCGCCCTGGGCCACGAGGTAGGCGCTGGGCGCCAGCCCCTCGGCGATGAGCCACTGCGCCAGGCTGGCGTTGAGGCTGCCGGTGACCGGGTCTTCGGGGTTGCCCATAGGGTCGGCAAAGGCGCGCACCGTCACGCCCGGGGTCTGCGTATCGCTGGCCGTGGGCGCAACGTGCACCACGCCCACGTCCTGGCCCAGGTCCTTGAGGCGGGCATGGTCGGGTTGGAGGCCCAGCACGGTCTCGCTGCTGCCCAGCAGCAGGGCGAGCCAGCGCGGGCCGTTGTCGAGCACCTGCGCGGCCAGCACCTGCTGGGGCCGCAGACCCAGGGCGCCGGTCACCAGAGCCAGCAGCGCGGGGTTGGGCGGGCTGCGCTGCAGGGGCGGCGCGGCGAAGGCGAGGATGTCTCCCTGCAGGCGGATGCGCACCAGGCCGCCGGCGCATTCCTGCACCACGGTGCCCGGGGTGCGCGGCGCCTGGCCCGTGCGCAGCCAGGCATGGCAACTGCCCAGGGTCGGGTGGCCGGCAAAGGGCAGTTCGCCGCGCGGGCTGAAGATGCGCACCCGGTAGTCCGCGCCCGCGGCGCGGCCGGCCGCGGTGGGCGGCAGCAGAAAGGTGGTTTCCGACAGGTTGGCCCAGGTGGCAAAGCGCTGCATGTCGGCGTCCTGCAGGTCCTCGGCGTCGAGCACCACGCCCAAGGGGTTGCCGTCGCCCGTGCGGGTGCTGAAGACGTCAATCTGCTGAAAGCTCCGGGCGCGCATGGCGTACCTCCGATGATGCCTGCATGGTAATGCGCCGCACCCGCCGTCCGCCAGTGCGCCGGGCCCTCAGGCGGCGGCGCGGATGGTGGCCGCCAGGGCGGCGATGCCCGCGTCGATCTGTGCCGCGGTGGACGTCACGAACGACAGGCGCAGCGTGCGCTCGTCGCCCTGGCCGGCATAGAAGGCCGCGCCCGGCACGAAGGCCACGTTGCGCTCCACCGCCAGGGGCAGCAGCGTGGTGGCGTTCAGGCCTTCGGGCAGGCGCAGCCACAGGAACATGCCGCCCTGCGGGCTGTTCCAGTGCACGCCCAGGCCGGGCATCTCGCGCTCCAGCGCCCGCAGCATGGCGTCGCGCTGCTGCTTGTAGAGCGCGCGGATGGTGGGCACGTGGCGTTCGAGAAAACCGCCCTTGAGCACTTCGGCCACGAGCCGCTGGTTGAAGCCGGGCGTGTGCAGGTCGGCCGCCTGCTTGGCCTGCAGCAGCTTGGGGTACACGGCCTGGGGCGCCACCACGTAGCCCAGGCGCAGGCCCGGCGCGAGCACCTTGGAGAACGAACCCAGGTAAATGCAGCCCTCGGGGTTGCGTGCCGCCAGGGGCGCGGGCGGCGGCTGGTCGAACCACAGGTCGCCGTAGGGGTTGTCCTCGATCAGCGGCAGGCCCAGGCGTGCGGCCTGGTCCACCAGGGCGGCGCGGCGCGCCTCGCTCATGGTGCGGCCGGTGGGGTTCTGGAAGTTGGGCAGCACGTACAGGAAGCGGGCCTTGCCGGCGCCGCTGCCGACCTGGGCGGCAAGTTCGTCGATGCGCACGCCCTCGTCGTCGCTGGCCACGCTCTCGACCTGGGGTTCCATGGGTGTGAAGGCCTGCAGCGCGCCCAGGTAGGTGGGCGTCTCGACGAGCACGCGGCTGCCCGCGTCGATCAGCACCTTGGCCACCAGGTCCAGGCCCTGTTGCGAGCCCGTGGTGATGAGCACCTGCGCCGGGTCCACGTCCCAGGGCAGGTGTGCGGCCACGGCCTCGCGCAGCGGGGCGTAGCCTTCGCTGGCGGCATACTGCAGCGCGGCCGCGCCGTCATGGCCCAGCACCACTTCGCAGGCGCGTGCGAATTCTTCGACCGGGAAGGTCTTGGGCGAGGGCAGGCCGCCCGCCAGGCTGATGATGCCGGGCTTCTCGGTGACCTTGAGGATCTCGCGGATCACCGAGGGGTTCATCTTGGCCGCGCGTGCGGCCAGGGTCCAGTGTGTCATTGGTGTGGTTCTCCAGTGGATGCGCTGCGGGTGGGCGCAGGGTCAGGGGTTGGGCCATTGTGCAGCCCGGCGGCAGCCCAGGGGGTAGGGCGCCGGGGGGCTAGCTTAACCGCAGGGGCGGCGGGGCTTTGTCAGGGTTTGCCACGCACAGGCATGCGTCTTCCTGCCAAAACGGTTGCCATCACTGCCAGGCCAAAGCCCAGACTGGTGGCGTCTATGGTCTCGCCGAGTAGGGGCACGGCAAACAGCATGCTCAAAAAGGGCTGCACCAGTTGCACCTGGCTCACGCGCACCGTGCCGCCCAGGGCCAGGGCGCGGTACCAGGCGAAAAAGCCCAGCCACATCGAGAACACGGCCACGTAGGCAAATCCGCCCCAGGCCGCCAGGGGCACGGGGCCGGGCGGCCACCACCACCAGGTGGCGGGCAGGGTGAGCGGCAGCGAGAGCACCAGGGCCCAGCAGATCACCGCGTCGGCGCGCATGTGGTGCGAGAGCTTGCCGCCAAAGCCATAGCCCACGGCCGCGCAGGCCACGGCCGCCATGAGCAGCAGGTCCGCCGGGTGCAGGGCCAGCCCCTCCTGGCCCGAGCGCAGCAGCGCAAACGCCACCACCAGGGCGGAGCCCAGCAACGCACAGGTCCAGAACGCCGCGGAGGGGCGCTGGCGGTGCAGCAGGGCGCCCACCGCCGCCGTGGTCAGCGGCAGCAGGCCCAGGATGACCGCGGCATGCACGGCGCCCACGTAGCGCATGGCCACCGAGGTGAGCAGCGGAAAGCCGAACACCACGCCCAGCGCACTGACCGCCAGCGGCCCCCAGTCGGCGCGCGCGGGCAGCGGGGCGCGCTGCCACAGCAGCAGCAGGGCCGACAGGACGCCCGCCACCGCGGCGCGCCCCGTGCCGATGAACAGGCCGGACAGCAGCGGTGCCTCGGGCGTGCCCACGGCCAGGCGCGTCATGGGCAGCGTGAGGGCGAAAATGGCCACGCCCAGCAGGCCCAGGGCCAGGCCGCGCGTTTCGGCGCTGCGTGTCATGCGACCGCCATCCAGGCTGCGGTGAGGGCCAGCACCAGGGCCATGCCGCGGTTGAACCACAGCAGGCGCTGGCCCTGGGCGAGCCAGCGGCGCAGGATGGCGCCCGTGGCGGCGTAGGCCAGGTTGCTGCTGAAGGCGAACACCAGCATCACCGGCAGCACCACGGCCAGGCGCTGCAGCGCGTCGTCCCGCCCGGCAATCCAGCCGGCCACGATGGTCAGGGCCAGCAGCCAGGCCTTGATGTTGACGAACTGCAGCAGCGTGCCCTGCCAGAAGCCCACGTCCAGGCGCGCGGCGTCGGCTTCGGCCAGGCGCGCGGTCTGGCTGAGCTTGTAGGCCAGCCACAGCAGGTAGGCGATGCCCACGGCCTTGATCGCCCAGCGCAGCAGGGGCGCGGCCACCACCATGGCGCCTACGCCGCCGGCGCACAGCAGCAGGAGCGCCGACCAGCCCACGGGCACGGCGCAAACGAAGCGCATGGCGTGCGCCAGGCCGCGGTTGGCGGCCAGCGCGGTCGAGAGCGTGGTGTTCGGGCCGGGCGTGAAGCTCATGGCCGTGGCCAGCAGCAGCAGGGCGGTGAATTCGGCGGGGGGCATGGTGTCCAGCAGAAGAAGAATGCATGCACTGTAGGGGTAAATTCCGCTACAGTCCCAGTACAGTTTCCCCGACAAACCGCCGAACTGTGCTGGTGCATGGAACGGTACAGCCCGCCCATGCTCATCCGCACGCCGCACCGCACCCTGACTGACCAACTGGCCGAGCGCTTTGCCGAGCGCATCCGCTCGCGCCTGCTGCCTGCGGGCTCGCGCCTGCCCTCGGTGCGCGACTGCGCGCGCCAGCAGGGCGTGAGCCCGCACACCGTGGTGGCCGCCTACGACCAGTTGCTCGCGCAAGGCCTGGTGGAGGCGCGGCGCCAGCGCGGGTTTTACGTGCGCGATTTGGCACAAAATAGCCTTCCAGGCCAATACCAGCAAGCGCTAGCAGCTCCTAAAACAATAGTCAGCGAGGAGGGCGCTGCGGCGCCCCTGCCCTTGCCGCGCGGCGCGCACACCCATGCGACGGCGCTGATCCGCGGCATGTTCCACCAGGGCTCGGGCAAGCCCCAGCCCGGTGCCGGGGTGCTGCCCCAGCAGTGGCTGGAGGAGGCGCGCTTCATGCCCGCGGCGCTGCGCAAGATCACGGCGGGCCGCGCGCTGGCCTCGGGCGCGCTGAACTATGGCGAGCCCATGGGCGACGCCGGCCTGCGCCAGGTGCTCGCGCGCCGCCTGGCCGACCTGAACGTGCCGGCGCGGCCCGCGCAGATCATGACCACCGTGGGCGCCACGCAGGCGCTGGACATCGTGAGCCGCACGCTGCTCAAGGCGGGCGACCCGGTGATGGTCGAGGAGCCCGGCTGGTCGGTGGAGTTTGCGCGGCTCGACGCCCTGGGCATGCGCGTGCTGCCCGTGCCGCGCCGCGCCGACGGCCCCGACCTGGAGGTCATGGCGCGCTACTGCGCGGTGCATGCGCCGCGGCTGTACGTGAGCGTGAGCGTGCTGCACAACCCCACGGGCCATTGCCTCACGCCGGGCCATGCGCACCAGGTGCTTCAACTGGCCGGGCAGTACGGCTTTCACATCGTCGAGGACGACACCTACAGCCACATCGCGCCTGCGCATGCCACGCGCCTGAGCGCGCTCGACGGCCTGCGGCGCACCATCTACGTGGGCGGCTTTGCCAAGATCCTGGCGCCGAGCTGGCGCGTGGGCTACCTGGCCGCGCCCGCGGAGCTGTGCGAGCGGCTGCTCGATACCAAGCTGCTGTCCACGCTGACCACGCCCTCGGTGCTGGAGCAGGCCATGGCGCTGTGCATAGACCAGGGCCAGTTGCGCCGCCATGCCGAGCGCATGCGCCTGCGCCTGGCCCAGGCGCGCGCGCGCAGCGTGCAACTGGCGCTGGAGGCCGGCTGCCGCTTTGCGGCCGAGCCCGCGGGCCTGTTCGGCTGGGTGGATACCGGGGTGGACACCGATGTGCTGGCCCAGCGCATGCTCGATGAAGGCTACCTGCTCGCGCCGGGGGCGCTGTTCCATGCGGAGCGCAAACCCAGCACGCTCATGCGCATCAACTTCGCCACCACGCAGGAGGCGGCGTTCTGGCAGGTTTTCCAGTGTGTGCGGGCGGAGCTGCAGAGGCGTTGATGTGCCAAAAGGCATCAATGGTCGGTGCGCTGGCCGTTGCTGAAGATCGCTTTCACGCGACCATCATTCCAGTACAGGATGCCATTGAGTCGTTGATCATTGGCCCATTCGCCAACGTAGTAGTCATCGGTTTTGGGGTACCAATATGTGCCTTGGCCAGTTTTTTTGTTGTCAACGAATTCACCTTGGTATCGACTGCCATTAGGCCACCAGTAGGATCCTTTCGTTCTGTCGCCGTTGCGGTACTCGCCTTCATACCGATCGCCGTTGGCCCACCAAAATTTCCCCACACCTTCAGGGATGCCGCGTCGATATCCACCTTCGTACCGGTTCCCGTTGAACCACCACGATGTCCCCGTGCCTTCCCGCTTGCCGAACATCATCGGCCCGTCGTATTGATAGAGCACGCGGTCATTGGTGCCTAGATGTTGGAGGGTGCCGGTGCCCGTGGCGTAATCATCTTGGCACTCCCCCGTCCAGCGAATGTCCAGCGTGCCCTCGGTCATGGATTGATAGAGAAGACAACTGTCCTTGGCGCGCGCCCATATCAACTCCCTCTCTCGTGCATTGCGAATTTTTGCCAGCCGCTCAGCCTCGTCCGACTGGGCTTTTTGCGCTATGGCGCGGGTGCGCTCCTCTATCGCGCGTGCGCGTAGTTGGGGGGCGGCTTGGGCTACCGCCTGCGCCACATCCCTAAGTGCACCCTTAGAGTTCTTGCGCAGATAGGCGAGTGCAGCGTCTTCAGCCTGATCAGAGTCCGGCGCCATGGTCGCAAGCTGCGCATGTTCGGCGGGAGTGAAAACCGCCAGGGGCTCGTACTCGGCCAGGATGCGTGTATAAGCGCCTGGTTCGGATGTGCCAAAGTGGGTAAGTTCAGTCAGCGCCTCCCGCCTGAGCGCAGTACGCGCTGCCTGCAGGTGCTTGGGTTGGGTACTGCCCTGGATGACCATCTTGTAGATGTGCGCTGCCGCAAATGGGTTGCCATCCTTGTAGTGCGCCTGGGCCTGCAGCAGCAGTGGTGCTGCATCCTTGATGGCGAGCGGGGGTAGTACGGGTGGGGAGATCACGCGGTTGACACGCCGTTGCAGCACAGCTCGCTCGGCCTGGGCGCGCTGCTGGGCTTGTGCACGCTGTTGTTCTGCGCGTTGCTGTGCCTCGGCACGTTCCTGCTGGGCGCGGCGTGCGGCTTCCTCACGCTGGCGCTGGGCCTGCTCTCGCTGATAGCACGCGTCGTATTGCGTCGAGCAGCGCTGGGCGCAAGCTTGGGCCTGCTGCAGTTGGCGCTGGCCTTGCTGGTAGGCGGCGTTGTTGCTGCTCAGCGCGCCAGCCATGCCGACAATGAAGCCTGAAGTCAGATAGCTGTCGCAACTGGAGTTGCAGCTTTCCATGGCGTCGCTGCAGTTGGCCAGGGCAGGCTGTGCGGCCAGCAGCGCCGCGTACAGTGCCAGGGCGATGTCGCGAAGGAGCGTGGTGGTACGGTGCATCGCGCGCTCAATCCTGTTCGTAGATTTGAGGGGAGAGCGTGCTGTTTTCCAGCTTGCTGGCCGCATGCTCTTGCACGTTGACAAAGGAAGAAGCTAATCCAATGCTGACCCAGCGACGGTTGCGGCAGGTGTAGTAATACTTGCCGTAGGCCACATAAGAGCCGTCTGCATAGGCGTTCAGGCCCCCGCCGTCAGGGCGTACCAAAGGCTTTGTGAAATAGACACAGGGCTCGCCCGTATGGTCGTTTTGTGGGTTTTTGGGAATGAAGGGCGTGCCGGTAGCGGCCAACTTGCGAAAGAGCTGATTGCCGTCGGGGTCGTCCTCGGTGTTGTACAGGCTGGGGTCTATGCCGCTTCCGCCGCCAGCAGGCTGGGCGGTATTCCGTGACCCCGCTCCCGTCCCTGAGGGCGATGTGCCGATAGGTGGGGATGCCTTGGGTTGCGAGCCCGCTTTTGCGATGCACGCTTCAACGGCAGCTTTCACGCCCTTGGCGACTATTTTTGTTGCATCGCAGTCATATCTGTTGACATATTGAGAGCAATCGGCCGGTAGCTGTCTTAATGCTTCGTTCATCCTCGCAAGAAGTGCTTGTGCGGAACCTGCCGCCCGAATATCCCCAGCAAGGTCATAGGGACTACCCGCGATCATCACGTTGGCAGGACAGTCTTCGGCTGTGACCTGCGCCATAGCGGCTGGGGTCAGAGTGAGCATGAGGCAAGCGAAATATTCACCTTTCACAACGACTGTCTCCTTTTCGCACAGAAAAACGCCTGTGTTCGCGTACTTCTATCGAAGCGCACACAGCGATTGAATCCAAGCGCTTTTTTTACGTCAATACCGCAAGTGCGGTATGGCCCGAAATTGGGGATAGTAGTATTTTGGAGAAGCGAACAACCAGCGTTTGCTGGCAAGCGCCGGGGGATAAATATGACACCTTATCGCCGCACCACTTCGGTGCCGGCGAGCATGCGCAGCAGAATGCGGTTGACGTTCTCCGGCTCCAGCTCGTGGTCCTCGCAGAGCTGGCGGATGGCGCCCACGTCGTCGGTCTCCAGGGCGCGTGCGAGCTGCAGGCTGGGGGCGTAGGCGCCGGTGCCCAGCACGCAGGCGTTGAACACGCGCTCGGACAGCGGGATGCGCTGCAGGATGGTGCCCAGGGGCTCGCCCAGCAGCTCGTCGAGCTGCGAGAACAGCCCGCACAGGTACACCTCGCGGCGCAGTTCGTGCTGCGCACCGGGCTCGATCAGGTGCTCGGTCAGGCGGGCGCGCAGCACCATGGATTCGCGCACCGGGCGCAGGTCGGGTTCGGTGCTGGCGTGCGGCAACTGGTCGGACAGCCACCGGCGGATGGAGCCGTAGCCCATCATGACCAGGCCGCGGCGCAGCGAGTCTATGCCCGTGCGCAGGCCCAGCGCGGCCGAGTTGGTATAGACCATGAAGCGGTAGGCCAGCAGCGGGTCTTCGCCCAGGATGTCCTCGAACACGTCCAGCGACTGCTCCGCGTCGATGGCCTTGAGCAGCTTGAGGATGGTGGCGTGCGCCGGCTGCATGGGCTGGTGGCGCAGGCTGTAGAGCACGTCTTCCTGCGGCCAGCCGGCCAGGGCGAGCGCGTGGTGCGTGTCCAGGCAATGCGCCATGAGCGCGCGGCTGGCAATGCCCTCGTACATCTGGCCGTCGATCACCGGGCTGGCGCCGCGCCCGGGCGGGTGCGGCTGGCCGGGGCGTGGCGGGGGCGCGGCCTGCAGTGCGGCCATGGCGTCCTCGGCCTGCAGCGCCAGCAGGCTGTTGTCGAAACAGCGTGCCACCTCGGCCTCGGGCAGGCGCGCCAGCGGGCCGCGCCACACGAGGCGCAGCCCGCGCTGGTGGGCGGCCTGCACCTGGGCGAACAGCGCGGAGTCGTCCAGCCAGGCGCCGGGCACCACGATCCAGGGGGTACCGCGCGGCGCGTGCTGCAGCAGGTCGCTGAGCAATTGGCGCGACAGCGGCGAGATCAGCAGCGGCGGCGAACTGGCCGACCACATCTCCTGCAGCGTGCGCAGCAGGTGCGGGGCGTCGACGGGCACGGCCGTGGAATCGCGCACGTACAACTGCACGCCCACCAGCGAGCGTGCCGGCCCCCACAGCGGGCGGTAGCCCAGGACCAGACTGCCGAGTACGGATTGCACCATCAGGAAATGAAGTTGAAGAGCGAGAGTTTCTGCGTCATGGAGTAGGACTTGAGCGCCGCCTCGTAGCCGACCTGCTGGTTCTGGAAGTCCGACACCCCCTTGATCATATCGAGGTCCTCGGCGCGCGAGCGGTCGTCCTCGAGCTGCACGCCGCGGGTGTCGAGCTCGCCTTCGATGCGGTCGGCGCGGTTGAGCAGGTCGCCTGCCAGGCCGCGCGAGGTCTGCAGCCGGTTCATGGCGGCGTCGATCTCGGCCAGCCCGCGGGTGATGCCGTGCGTCAGGCTGCCGTAGTCGGTGCTGCCGTCGGGCTTGCCGGCGTTGCGGATCGTGCTGATGGTGTCTTCCAGCACCTGGAAGACGTTGGAGTTCTGGCTCGGCCCGAGGTCGAAGCGGTCGTTGTCGGCCGGCACGCCGGAGACCTTGAGCGAGAGGCCGTCGAAGGCGATGGTCGTGGGCGGCGTGTAGGGCTGGCCCGCGAGCACGGTGGAGACGGCGTCGTTGTCGATCACGTCGTAGGTCGTTACGCCGCCCACCACGGAGAACTGGATGCTGTAGTGGTGGCCCGTGAGGGCCGAGGGGTCGGTCACCTGGCCCACGTCGGTCCAGGCCTTGCCGGTGTTGCCCGCGCCCAGGGAGACATCGAACACGCCGTTGCCCGTGGGCACGCTCATCCAGGCGGCGTCGCCGTCGAGCACCTTGGCGATTTCGATATTGCCGCTGGCATGCTGGCCTGGCAGGCCGGAGAAGTTGAAGGCCGCGGGCACGCCGCCAAAGGGCGCCTGCGCGCTGCCCAGTCCCTGGAACAGCGGCAGACCATTGGCGTCCTTGCGGTTGGCGTAACCCATGATCTGCTCGCGCAGGCTCAGGAGCTGCTGCAGGATGGCGTCGCGTTCGGTCTGCGTGTGCGTGCCGTTGCCGGCGCTCACCGCCAGCTCGCGAAAGGCCTGCATGGCCTCGCCCGCCTCGCCCAGCGTGGATTCGGCCAGGGCCATGGTGTTGCGCTGCATGCCCAGGGCGCGCAGGTCGGCCTCGTTGCGCTGCAGGCGCGTGAGCGCGCGCTCGGCCTGCGCGGCGGCCACGGGGTCGTCGCTGGCGCGCACCACGCGCTTGCCCGAGGTGAGGTTCTCCTGCAGGTTGGACAAGGCCGTCTGGCGCTGGCTGATGTTGCGCAGCGCGCTGTCGTACTGGGCGGCCGTGCTCAGCCGGTACAGAGAGTTGCTCATGGCAGGCTCCTTTCAGGGCGGTCAGCGCGCCAGCCCTGCAATCAGGGTGTCGAAGATATTCTGTGCGATCTGGATCATCTTGGCCGAGGCCTGGTAGGCCTGCTGGTACTGGATCAGGCGGGCCGCCTCCTCGTCGAGGTTGACGCCGGAGACCGCCGTGCGGTCGCGCTCCAGGTTGGCGGCGATGGCAGAGGACAGCTCGGCCGCAAATTGGGCGCTCTGCGTGCGCGTGCCCACCTGGGCGATGGCGCTGGCAAAGCCGTCGGACAGCGTGGCACCGTCGAACATGGGCACGTCGCGCAGGTCCATGAGCGAGCGGGCGTTGCCCGCGTCGCGCTTGTACCAGTCGCCATAGGCCGGATTGAGCGAGTCGTCCAGGGTGATCGTGTCGCCGACGCGCGGCGTGCCCGTCACGGTCAGCGACCAGCCCGTGGGCGGGGTGGCGTTGTCGTAGGTGATGGGCTGGCCCGGGGTGTAGGTGAACGTTCCGCCGATGTCCGAGCGGGTGTAGGTGCTGGGGCTGTCGAACGTGATGGTCACGGGCACGGTGGTGCCGGGCGGGTTGCTCAGCGCCTTGAGGTTGACCAACTGCACATTGCCCTGGTTGGTGGCGCCCATGGCTGCGTTGACCGGGTTGGCGGCGGCCAGGTCCACCGGCGAATACTGCAAGGCCTTGAACTCGGCTGCGGCCCCCTGCAGGGCGGTGATCATGTAGCGATCGCCTGGATTGGGCGGTCCGGAGAGCGCCACGCCCAGGCCCTGCGCGGCAAACACGGCGTCCACGGTGACGGGTGGCGCGCCGGAGCCGTCGAAGGCGAAGATCTTGCCGTCCGACAAGCGCGTGATGGAGCCCGCGTCGGGGGCGGTGAAGTCGATGGTGTAGCTCGACGCCTGCAGCAGTGTCGGGTCCACCACCGTCAGGTCCAGGTCGGCGGATGAGCTGTTCGTGCTGCTGGGAATGGCCTTGCCCAGGGCGATGGGGGCGAACAGGTTGTCGCCCACCTGGCCATCCAGCGTCAGCCCCAGGCGGTTTTGCTGGTTCATGGACTCGCTGATGGCCACCGCCATGCGGCCCAGCAGGTTGCGGCCCTCGGCCAGGTCGCTGTTCTGAAAGCGCAGCAGGCCCGCGATGTCGCCGCCGCCGAGCATGCTTTCGTTGAGCTCGACCTTGACGCTGGAGCCCGGTGCCAGGAAGCTGAGCACCTTGCGCCCGCTGCCCGCGCCGAAGTCGGCGGGGTCGTCGATGGACAGCGAGGCGGCCTTGTTGCCCAGCACCAGCGGCTGGCTGCCGGCCACGAAGACGCTGACCGAGCCGTCGTCGGCCGCCACCTGCGAGGTCTGGATATGCTGGTTGAGCTCGCGGATCAGCTGGTCGCGCCGGTCGAGCAGGTCGTTGGCGGGCTGGCCGTTGCCCTTGGCGCGGGCGATTTGCTCATTGACCTCGGCAATGTTCTTCGCCAGGTTGTTGACGGCGAATATGCTGCCCTTGAACTGCTCGCCCACGGTGTAGCCGATCTCGTCCAGGCGCTGCGAGGCGTCGCGCATGCGCGATGCCAGCTCGTCCATGCGCGTGAGCGCCACGTTGCGTGCCGTCAGGTCCATGGGGCTGCTGACCACGTCGGACAGCGCGTTCATCATCTGGTTGACCGAGGCGCCGATGCCGCTCTCGCCGCCGCTGAACACGTCCTGCAACTGGCGCAGGCGCTCCAGCCGGGCGGTGTCGCCCGCGTCCATGGCTGCCGCAGCCGTGGCCTGGCGCGTGAGCAGTTCGCTGTGGTTGCGCAGCACCGTCGCCACCTCGACGCCCTTGCCGATGTAGCCGCCGCCCGTGAACTGGCCCTGCACGGTCTGCAGCACCACGCTCTGGCGCGAGTAGCCCGCGGTGCTGACGTTGGCGATGTTGTGGCCCGTGGTCTGCAGGGCCATCTGGTTGGCCAGCAGGGCGCGGGCTCCGACGTTGAGCAGGCTCATGGCAAATCCTCCGTATTCAGGCCATGGCGCGCAGTGCGCTCTGGATGGCGCCGCTGAGCTTGCGTGCGTACTGCGGGTCGGTGGCGTAGCCGGCCTTCTGCAGGGCCGTGGCGTAGGCCTGGGCCGAGCCGGTCTGGCTGCGTGCCTGCCCGTAGCGCGGGTTGTCGTTGATCAGGCGGGCGTAGTCGCGGAACGAGTTCTCGTAGGAGTCGTAGGCGCGGAACTTGGCCACCACCTTGCGCGGCACGCCATCGACGTACTCGGTGGTCGTCACCTCGGCCACCTTGCCCGTCCAGCCCTTGCCCGCCTTGATGCCGAACAGGTTGAACGAGTCGCTGCCGTCGGCATTCTTGATAGTGCTCTTGCCCCAGCCGGTCTCGTGCCCGGCCTGGCCCAGCATGAAGGCGGCGGGGATGCCGCTGTCCTGGGCCACGCGCTCGGCCGTGCTGCTCAGGTGCTGCACAAAATCGTCGCGCCCCGCCGGTGCGGGCGTGGCGGCGCCAACGGGCGCGGCACCCGTGGCCTTGCGCACCCCGGCGGCCCCCAGGCTCAGCGTGGACGGGGCAGATGCGCCCGGCGCCGCCGGGGCCACGCCCATGGCCTGCGCGAGCTGGCGCGCAATGGCGTCGGACAGGCCGCCGTTCTGGCCCGACAACTGCACCGAGAGCTGCTGGTCCAGCAGATCGGTGCCCAGGTCGCCCTGGGCGCCGTCGAGCAGGCCGGACTTGAGCGTGGCCTCGCGCATGCTCTTGATCATCTCGCGCATGAACAGCGATTCGAACTGCTTGGCCGCCTCGCGTGCGGCGGCGGGGTCGTTCTGGCTGGCGTCGAGCTTGAGGCGGTCGAGCGAGCGCGCATCGGCCGCCAGACCGGTCATGCTGCTGGTGTGGCTGGTGCTGCTGGCGAGGGGCAGGGAGAGGGCCATGGCTCAAGCCTCCGGAGTGCGGCGCGTGAGCGGCCGGTTCTGCGTTGCCTTCATATGACCTCCAGCTCCGCGTTCAGCGCCCCGGCGGCCTTGATGGCCTGCAGGATGGCCAGCAGGTCCTGCGGCGTGGCGCCCAGGGCGTTGAGGGCGCGCACCACGTCGGGCAGTTGTGCCGAGGCCGGCACCTGGATGATGTTGCCCGGCTCCTGGTTGATCTGGATGTCGCTCTTTTGCGTCACCACCGTCTGCCCCTGCGACAGGGGCGCGGGCTGGCTGATGACGGGCGTGCTGCTGATGACGATGGACAGGTTGCCGTGCGCAATGGCGCAGGGCCCGAGCGTGACCGCCTGGTTGAGCACCACCGAGCCCGTGCGCGCGTTGATGACCACCTTGGCTGCGGGCACCATGGCCTCGATGGGCAGCTCTTCCAACTCGGCGATGAAGTTCACGCGCGCGTTGGGCTCCATGGGGGCGCGCACCTGCACGGTGCGGCCGTCCAGGGCCAGGGCGCGGCCCTCGCCCATGCGGGCGTTAATAGCCTGTGCCACGCGCCGCGCGGTCTGGAAGTCCGAGGCGTTGAGCCCCAGCGTCACGCTGTCGCCCTCGTGCAGCGGCGTGGGCACGGCGCGCTCGACCTGCGCGCCCTGCGGGATGCGCCCGGCGCTCAGGTGGTTGATCTGCACCTTGCTGCCGCCGGCCGCCGCGCCGGCGCCGCCCACGACCAGGCTGCCTTGCGCCAGGGCGTAGATCTCGCCGTCGGCGCCGCGCAGCGGCGTGGCGATCAGCATGCCGCCCTTGAGCGACTTGGCGTTGCCCATGGAGGAGACGTTCACATCGACGAACTGCCCCGGCTGGGCGAACGCCGGGAGCTGTGCCGTGACGATCACGGCGGCCACGTTCTTGAGCTGCAACTGCCCCGCCAGGTTGGGCGGCAGGCTCACGCCCATGTTCTGCAGGTAGTTCTGCATGGACTGCGTGGTATAGGGCATTTGCGTGGTCTGGTCGCCCGTGCCGTCCAGGCCCACCACCAGGCCGTAGCCCGTGAGCTGGTTGCTGCGCACGCCTTGCACGGCCGCCACTTCCTTGATGCGCAGCGCCTGGGCGGGGGGCGCAGCGCACAGCACCAGCAGGGCCGCCAGCGGCCCCAGCAGGCGGCGCAAGGTGATCCAGAGGGAGAAAGACGGAGCTTGCATGCTGCCCATTGTGGGCGCGGGGGCGGATTTCTAAAACCCGAAAAACGCCTGCTTTGCGGGCCATTTGCCGCGGCTGCGGGCGGTGCGCGGCGCACCGCCGCCAGGCAGGCCGGCGCGCCGTACGCAGGGTGGCGGCGGCGCGTGGAATTTGGGGTCAAAATGGCTTCCAGCGCTTATCTGAAAAGCGCTGGAAGCTATGAAATTAATAGTGATCCGGGCCTCAGAACGGCGTGACCGAATTGAAGAAGCGCCCCATCCAGCCCATGGCCTGGGCCTCGTTCTGCGCGCCGCGCCCGCGCGACTCCACGCGCACATTGGCCACCTGGGTCGAGGCGATGACGCTGCCGGGCTGCAGCATGCGCGGGTCCACGGTACCGGAGAAGCGCAGCACGTCCACGTTCTGGTTCACGCCGATCTGCTTCTCCCCGGCCACGACCAGGTGGCCGTTGGGCAGTACGTCGATGACGGAGGCGGTGATCGAGCCCTCGAACTTGTTCGCGCTTTCCGTGCCGCCCTTGCCGGCAAAGGTATTGGCCGACTTGGCGCCCAGGGTGGTCTTGTCGGTAAAGGCCTTGCCCACGAAGGGCAGGGCGGTGATGCCCGCCGAGGTTTCCGAGTTGCGGTCCACGGTGGACGAGGACTTCTGGCTGGCTGTGATGTTCTCGATGATCTGGATGGTCACCAGGTCGCCCACCAGGCGGGCGCGCCGGTCCTCGAACATCGGGCGGTAGCTGGCCTGGCTGTACAGGCTGCCCGTGGCGGCGGCCGGCGCGCGCTGCGTGGTGCTGAGGGCGGGCGGCGTGGTGGGCAGCACGTCCACCGGCGGTGCGGGCGAGAGGCTGGCGCAGCCCGCCAGGGCGGCGGCGGCCAGCAGCAGGGCGGCGCGGACGGGGGAGTGCAGTGCGCGGGAGCGGGGCATGGCGGCAATCCTTGCAGGCAAAGGGCGGTGCGGTTCAGAGCTGGCTCAGCTTGGCCAGCATCTGGTCGGAGGTCTGGATGGCCTTGGAATTCATCTCGTAGGCGCGCTGGGTCTGGATCATGTTGACCAGTTCCTCCACCACGTTGATGTTGGACGACTCCAGGAAGCCCTGCTTGATGAACCCCAGGCCGTTGGTGCCCGGCGTGCCCTGTTGCGGCTGGCCCGAGGCGGCGGACTCCTTGAACAGGTTCTGTCCGATGGGCTCCAGGCCTGCCGGGTTGATGAAGCTCGACATGGCCAGGCTGCCGAGCTGCTGCGGCTGGGAGTTGCCCGAGATGAGGGCCGAGACGATGCCGTCGGCACTGATGCTGACGCTGGTCACCCCCTGCGGGATGGTGATGCCATTGGCCACCGGCAGACCGCTGGAGGTCACCAGGCGGCCTTGCGCGTCCACCTGGAAGGAGCCGTCGCGCGTGTAGCCCAGGGTGCCGTCGGGCATGGTGACCTCGAAGAAGCCGTTGCCGTTGATGGCCACGTCCAGGTTGTTCTTGGTTTCCTGCAGCGAGCCCTGGGTGAAGTTGCGGCTCGTGGCCACGGTGCGCACGCCCAGGCCCAGGTGCAGGCCCGTGGGCAGCTGGTTCTGCTCGGTGGTGTTGGCGCCGACCTGGCGCAGGTTCTGGTAGATCAGGTCTTCGAACACCGCGTTGTTGCGCTTGAAGCCGGTGGTCGAGACGTTGGCCAGGTTGTGCGAGATCACGTCCAGCTGTGTCTGCTGGGCGGTCATGCCGGTCTTGGCGATCCAGAGTGAATTCATCATGGCGTGACTCCTTGGGACTTAGGCGTTCATGCCCAGCAGGCGGCTGGCGGTCTTGTCATTGGTTTCGGCGGTCTGCAGCAGGCGCATCTGCTGCTCGAACTGGCGCGAGGCGGCGATCATGCCGACCATGCATTCCACGGCGTTCACGTTCGAGCCCTCCAGCGCGCCGGCCAGCATGCGCGCGTTGCCGTCCTGCGGCAGGGGGTCGCCCGAGGTGGTGCGGAACAAGCCATCGTCGCTGCGCTTGAGCGGATCCTCGGGCGTGGGCGTGGCCAGCTTCAGGCGGCCCAGGGCCTGCGGGTTCTGGCCCGCGATGCGCGCGGTGATGGTGCCGTCCGCACCCAGGGAGACCTCGGCCCCGGGCGGGACGTCGATGGGCGCGCCGCCGTCCGAGAGCACGGGCAGCCCCGTGGGTGTGAGCAACTGGCCCGTGGCCGAGACCTCGAAATGGCCGGAACGCGTATAGGCCTCGGTGCCGTCGCGGCCCTGCACGGCAAACCAGGCATTGCCCACGGCCATGGCGTCCAGGTTGCGTCCCGTACGCTGCACGGGGCCAGGGGTGTCGCGGTGGCCCGAGGTGGCCTCGAGCGCAAAGACGCGCGTGCCCGCACCGTCGCCCTGCAACGGAACGGAGCGGAACGTGGACATCTCTGCGCGAAAGCCGTTGGTCGATACGTTGGCCAGGTTGTTGGACAGCACGGCCTGCCGGTGCGCGGCTGCGTTGGCCCCGGTCATGGTGGTGTAGATGATGCGGTCCATGGCGTGCCCCGTGGTTCAGTGGAGGTGTGTGCGCTCAGCGCAGGTTCACCAGCGTGGACATGATCTGGTCCTGCGTCTTGATGGTCTGCGCGTTGGCCTGGTAGGCGCGCTGCGCGGTCATCATGTTGACCAGCTCGGCCGTGAGGTCCACGTTGGAGTCTTCGAGTGCGCCCGAACGCAGCATGCCGAAATTACCGTCCCCCGGCTTGCCCAGCACGGCGGGCCCGGAGTCGAAGGATTCGACCCAGTTGTTCCCGCCCACCGAGAGCAGGCCCTGCGGGTTGCGGAAGTTGGCCAGCGCCACCTGGGCTTCGGCGCGGGTCACGCCGTTGGAGTAGCTGGCGAGCACCATGCCGTCCTTGGAGATGTTGATGCTCGTGAGATCGCCCGAGGCATAGCCGTTCTGCGTGAGATCGGCCACGGCGAACTTGCTGCCGAACTGCGTGCACTGGGACAGGTCAAGACGCACGTTCCATGGGGCTGCAGGCGGGTTGGGTGGGTTGTTCGGGTTGGGTGAAACAATATATGGCGCCGACATGTCCAGGTCGATGGGCGCGTTTGCGGGGTCATACACGCCGTTGCCATCAAAGAGCACAGAGCCTACAGGGCTGCCAGTGGGTTGAATGGTTTCGTCCAGTGTGGTGTACACATCCCAGTTGTTGGAGCCGTTCTTGACAAAGTAGAGGTTGACCGGAATTGCGACCCCTTGCGTGTCATAGACATTGATCGAGGTGCCGTAGGTGGAGCGAGGCGTGTTCGGAGTCACAGATGCAGCGTCAACCACACGCGCATCCAGGTTCAGCGTGGCGTTGATGTTGTCGGTCTGCTTGGCCTGGATGGGCGCGCCGGTGGGGAAGTTCAGCGGTGTGGCTTCGGAGGTGCTCAGGCCGGTGGCCGGGTCCACCTTGAACCCCATGACCTTGGCACTGGCATTGGTCACGAGATCCCCGTCCTTGTTGAGCTTGAAATTGCCCGCGCGGGTGTAAGCGGGCGAGCCATCGGCCTGCATGACCTTGAAGAAGCCATTGCCGTTGATGGCCACGTCCAGGCTGTTGCCCGTCACGGTGATGTTGCCCTGCGAAAACTGCTGCGACACGGCGGCCACTTCCACGCCGATGCCGTAGTTGGTGCCGCCCGCGCCCATGGACGCGGCCACCATTTCGGCGAACTCCGCGCGCGAGGCCTTGAAGCCCGTGGTACCGACGTTGGCGATGTTGTGGCCGATCACGTCCAGGTTCTTGCTGGAGGCGTTGAGGCCCGAGAGGCCGTGCTGGAATGCCATGGTGGTGCTCCTGGTGGATAGTCCGGAAAATTACAAAATCGCCTTGATGCCGTCCTGCGTGGCCATGCCCCCGCGCCCGAGCTGGAACTGGAGCTTGCCGCCGTCCATGCTCACGGCGCTCACTTTGTCGATGGCCAGCGGCGTGGCGTCCACCACGGCCTGGGCGTTGTTGGCCACGACCTTGAAGCGCACGTTGGCGTCGCCCTGGTACTGTGCTGCGTCCCAGGCAAAGTTGTAGCGGCCCGCGGGCAGGGAGCCCATCTCGATGGCGCCCACCTGCTTGCCCGTGGGGTCGAGCACCTGCACCGTCACGCTGGCGGCCGAGCCCGCGAGGTCGAAGGCGCCGCTGGCCTTCTGCGTGGCCTCGTCCACGGTCATGGTGTTGCCCTCCACGAGCACCTGGCGGCCCACCATGCTGCCTGCCTGCATCAGTTGCTGCGCCGAGAACTGGGTCATCAGGCCCTTGACGGTCTCGTTGAGCTGCTGGATGCCCGTCACGGTGTTGATCTGCGCGATCTGCGAGGTCATCTGCGCGTTGTCCAGCGGGTTCATCGGGTCCTGGTTGTTGAGCTGCGCGACGAGCAGCTTGAGGAAGCGGTCCTGGGCGGCGTTGGCATCGGCAGCGCTGTCGGTCTTCTTCGACGTGCTGGTCGCGCCGGCATCGATGGCGCTGGTGTCTATGGGGGTCATGAACATGGCGGTTCCTCGCGGCTCACTGGCCGATCTGCAGGGTCTTGAGCAACAGCGACTTGGCCGTGTTCATGACCTCGATGTTGTTCTGGTACGAACGCGAGGCCGAGATCATGTTGACCATCTCCTCCACGGCATTCACGTTGGAGTGCGTCACATAGCCCTCCTGGTCGGCCGCCGGGTGGCTGGGGTCGAACACGCGGCGGCCCGGGGTCTCGCTTTCCTTGATGGCCGCGACGCGCACGCCCGCGGCCTGGTCCGGCCCCATGGGCTGGGCCTGGAACACCACCTGGCGCGCCTTGTAGGCCTTGCCATCGGGGCCGGCCACGGCATCCACGTTGGCCAGGTTGCTGGCCACCGCATTCAGGCGCTGGGACTGCGCGCTCACCGCGCTGCCCGAGACGTTGAAGATGGAGAACATTGACATGGGGAACCTCTCTGGCTGCCAGCATCACTGGCCCTGGATGGCGCTGAGCATGGTCTTGGCCTGGCCGTTGAAAAAGCGCAGCGTGGCCTCGTAGCGCACGGCGTTGTCCATGAAGTTGGCGCGCTCGCGGTCCATGTCCACCGTATTGCGGTCCAGGGACGGCTGCGTCTGCACCGTGTAGCCCGCCTTGCTGTTCTGGCTGCTGCCGGGCAGTTGCGTGCTGAGCGCGAAATGCCGCGCCTGCGCGGCCTGCGCCGTGCCGCCTGGCGAGGCGAGTGCCTGGGGCGCCGTGCCGGTCGCCTCGCGCAGCGCCTGGCTGAAATGCATGTCCCGGCCCACATAGCCCGGGGTATCGGCGTTGGCAATGTTGCTCGCAAGCATGCGCTGGCGCTCGGCACGCAGCACCAGGGCCGTGCCTTGAAAGCCGATTTGGTTCGTCATCTTGTCAAGCATGGGGGACCTCGCACCACAGACAGCCTGGAATGCCGGATGGGGCCCGCAGGGCATTCCGGCTTGGGCTGATTATGGAAACGCAGGGGCTTTTCTAAAGCAGGAAGAAAGCGCCGATGCAGGTGCAATTCGGGCCATTGCGCACGGGTCGGGCGTCTACAGTGGATCGGGGCCGGGCCTGCGCCCGCCTTCTTTGCATAGACCACCGGGAGAATTGCCATGAACCGCTACCGCCACCCCTGGGCCGCCCGCCGCTGGCTGGCGCGGCTGCTGCCTGTGCTGGCCCTGGGCATGGGCGCGACGGCGACCCGTGCGCAAGCCGACTGGAGCCAGGTGGTGCAGCGCTGGGCCGACGCCGCCGTGCACAGCAGCGGCCTGGCGGAAAAATCTCCCCTGCGCCTGCAGGTGGATGTGGGCGCTCTCGACCCTTCCCTGCGCCTGGCGCCCTGCGCGCGTGCAGAGCCCTACCTGCCGGCGGGTGCCCGGCTCTGGGGGCGCAGCCGCTTGGGGCTGCGCTGCGTGGACGGGCCCACGCGCTGGAATGTGTTCATCCCGGTCACGGTGCAGGCCTTCGGTCCTGCCTGGGTGCTGGCAGGCAATGTGCCCGCAGGCGCCGTCCTGACGGCCGCCGACGCCGTGGAGTCCGAGGTCGATTGGGCCGCTGCCCCGGCGCCGGTGCTCGCCGACCCTGCGCTGTGGGTGGGGCAGGTGGCTGCGCGCCCCCTGCAGGCCGGCCAGGCCTTGCGCCAGTCCATGGTCAAGGCACCGCAGCTTTTTTCCATGGGGGCGCAGGTGCGTGTGTCGGCCCAGGGCCCGGGCTTTGCCATCAGTACGGCGGGCCAGGCGTTGTCAGCCGGGTCGGCGGGACAGAATGTGCGCGTCAGAATGACTAATGGAAAGATAATAGAGGGTATTGTTCTTGAAGATGGAACAATAAGCGCGCTTTTGTAGGTGATTTTCTGCAATCACCGCTAAAGTCTGTGTCCTGACGGTCGAAAACACGGCTACCAAGCCTTGGATTGCAGAGGCCGAAGGAGCACGCGATGAAAATTGGACACAACCCGGAAGCACCCAGCGCCCTGGCGCCGGGTGCAGCAGCCCGGCCTCAGGCCAAGGCTGCGCCTGCCCTGGGTGCAGGCAATGCCGCGGGCGGTGCTGCAGCGGCTGCTTCGGTCGGGGTGCCGGTCACGCTCTCCAGCGTCGCGCGCGGGCAGGGCCCGGCTTCCGGGCGCTTGCAAGGCGACTTCGACGCAGGCAAGGTCAAGGCCGTGCGCACGGCCATCGAAAGCGGCACGTTCAAAGTGGACGCCGAGGCCGTTGCCGACAAAATGCTGGCCAACAGCCAGGAATTTCTGGCGCGCGGGCGCGCCTGAGCTTGCGGGCGGGGCACCCGCAGCGCAGTATCCATCCCATGGAACTTGAACAGTCGCTCCACCTGGTAGAGCAGGAGCTGGCAAACATATCGGCCGCCATGCTGGCGGCCGATCCATTGGTGCTTGAGCGCAGCGCGGCGCAGTTGCGCGCGGCGCTGGGCGCCTTTGCCGTGGCTGCACAAGGCCTGCAAGGGCAGCCCTGGCCTGCCGCCTTGCAGCCGCGGCTGCAGGCGGTGAGCCAGCAACTGGCCTTGCAGCGCGAGCAGCTGGCGCGGCTGGGCGCGCTGGTGGAGCGGCAGGTGGCCTCGCTGCTGCCGCCCGCCGAGCATGCTCCGGCGACCTACGGCAAGAGCCCTGGGGCCACAGCTGCGCGCATCTACCGCTCGGTTTCCTGAGTTTGCTCAGTGCGTGCGCATCTTGGCGCGCAAACGGGCAATCGACTGGCTGTGCAACTGGCACACGCGCGATTCCGTCACACCCAGCACTGCCGCGATTTCCTTGAGGTTCATGTCGTGCTCGTAGTACATGCCCATGATGTACTGCTCGCGCTCGGGCAGTGACTGGATGGCAGTGACCAGCGAGGAGCGCAGCCGCTGGTTGCGCAGCAGGGCCATGGGGTCGGCCTCGCTGTCGGGCGCTTCATGCCGTTCGAGGAAGCCTTCGTCGTCATCGCCGCTGCGCCCCATGTCCTCCAGGTACACGAGCTGGGTGCCGCGCACCTTGGTCAGCAGGCTCTGGTAATCGGCCAGGCTCATGTCCATCTCCGCGGCGATTTCCGATTCCAGCGGGCTGCGCCCGAGCTTTTGTTCCAGTCGCTGCACGGCTTTCTCGATGTCCTTCTGGCTCTTGCGTGCACCGCGGCTCATCCAGTCGTTGTCGCGCAGTTCGTCGAGCATGGCACCGCGGATGCGCTGCGTGGCAAAGGTCTCGAACTGCGCGCCCTGGGCCGCCTCGTAGCGCGTCAGCGCTTCGTTCAGGCCGATCATCCCCACCTGGATCAGGTCATCGAGTTCCACATTGGCCGGCAGCTTGGCGATCATGTGGTGCGCAAGGCGGCGCACCAGCGGAGCGTACTGCTGGAGCAAGGCGTTGCGATCGAGCTGGCCTTTGGCGGTGTAAGTCACTTCAACCACTTCGATTCAATGGCTCTGGGCAAAATGCGCGGGCGTGCCTTGGGGGTAGGTCAATGGTAGCGCACACTGGTCCGTGGGGGCCGTCAGGGTGCAGGCATTCTCCAGCCACTGCAGCGCCAGGCGCTGCAGCTCCTGAGGGCGGTCGGCGCGGATGAGCGTGGTGCGCGGCTGTTGGCCCAGGTGCCGTGCTGCGCAGCGGCGCAGCGACTCCAGCGACTCCTGTGCCAGGCGCTGTGCCTGGGCAGGATAGGAGCGGCCCAGGCACGCCACCAGGCCGGTGAGCCCGGCGTGCAGTGCCAGCAGCTTGAGCTGGCGATAGCTGTCGATCACCCCGGCCTGGCCAGGCTGCATGAGCACCAGCGGCGTCGCCATGCTGCCTTCCAGCAGGGGCGAGGCCAGCACGCCGAGCGGTGCGTACAGCACCACCAGGGCGTAGTGGCGCAGCCAGGGGTGCAGGCACTGCAGGGCCTGCGCCGGGAGCGTGCTGTGGCGGGCCAGGGTTTGCAGCCCTTTCTGCGCGGGCAGCACGGCCAGGGTGCCGGCGCCCGTTCTGCCGCCGGGGCGCAGGCCGTCGGCCCAGGCGGGCTGTGCCAGCAAATCCTGCAGGCCCGGGCTTTGCGTGGTCTCGCTGGCCGTGCCATCGAGTACCACCACCGGGTAGCCCAGGTGCTGCAGGTGCAGGCAGAGCTGCCACAGCGTTTCCAGCCCGCCGTTGGCATCGGGCGTGCTGACCATGGCCAGCAGCCGCAGGTCTTCACGGGGTGCGTGGCTCTGGAGTCCCAGGCCCTGGTGCAGTCCGAAGTCAAGCATCGACCAGCCCCTTGTCATGGACCGGCTCGCTGGCCGGTGCGAAGAAGAAATTCAACTCCGTGGCCTTGGGGTCGAAGGCCGAGCGCACGGGGGCGCGCATGGAGGTGGCGATGAGCTGGTGCGCATCCGCGGCGGCCCAATCCTCGGGCACGCGCTGGCCATTGGTCACGCCGCGCAGCATGATCTGGTGGCGGATCAGCGCGTCGATGGCCGGGCCCAGTTTGACGGCTTCGTCGACCTTGGACAGGATGGCCTGCTGCGCCCCCGCACCGCCGGTCGTCTTGAAGGCGGTGAGCGTGTCGTCCAGCGTATCGCCATGGCTGCTGGCATTGAGCACCAGCAGGCGCTGCACCTGCGGCAGGTCGAGCACATCAAGCATGTCGCGCTTGCGCGGGTCGCGCGGGGCGATGCCGGTGGTGTCGATGAGTACCATCTTCTTGCCGCTGAGCAGGCCCAGCAGGTCCTGCAGTGCGGCGCGGTCGTGCGCCAGGTGGGCAACGACGCCCAGCATGCGCCCGAAGCTGCGCAATTGGTCGTGCGCGCCCACGCGGTAGGTGTCCAGCGTGATCAGGCCCACGCTGCCCGGGCCGTGGATGCGTGCGCACAGCGCGGCCAGCTTGGCCGTGGTGGTGGTCTTGCCCACGCCGGTGGAGCCCACGAGCGCGAACACGCCGCCCTGCTCGTACAGCGGCACCTGGCCGGCGTCGGTGTGCAGGTTGTGCTCCAGCACTTCCATGAGCCAACGCACCGATTCGCCAGCGTCCATGCCTTCGGGCATGCGTTCGAGCACGGCGCGCGCCAGCGTGGGCGAGTAGCCCGCGCGGATGAGCTTGAGCATCAGGCTGGACTGGATGGGGTCCTGCCGCGCCTGGCCCAGCCAGGAGAGTGCGTTGAATCGGTCCTCGATCAAGTCCTTCATGGCATGCAGTTCCTGCATCAGACCTTGGGTGTCCATGCTGGGGGCGGCCAGGGACACCGGGGTCGGTGCGCTGTCGCGGCGTACGGGGCGCACAGGCAGTTCATGCTGCACCTGGCGCAGCGGGTTGTGCCGCTGCACAGGGGCGGGAGCCGGGCGTTCGGCCTCGGCGGCCATGTCCCGCTCCAGGGGGGGCTGCGCGGTCTGCACCGAGGCCACGCCTTGCAGCGCTTCATGGCGGCGGCGCAGCATGCGCTCGCGCACGTAGTCCTGGAAGGACAGGGTGCTCATGGCCAGTTGTTCCGTATCTTCCTGGATGGGGCTGCGCGGCGCCGAGAGGGCGGCACGCTCCTGCAGCGATTTGCGTGCGGGGGGCTGGGCCGTCGAGACCTGCGGGCGGCGCTCCTGCGGGGCGTCGGTGCCGCTGTCGAGTGCGCCCAGGGTTTCCTCCGTGGTGGCGACCACTTCCACGCCATTGGCGGTGGGGCGGTTGGACAGGATCAGCGTGCCTTCGCCAAAGGCCATGCGGGCCTTGGCAAGCGCCTCGCGGGAGGTGGCCGCGTGGAAGCGTTTGATGTTCATGCCTATGCTCCTTGGAGGATGGGGCCGATGCGGATGGTGTGCGTCTCAGGGATCTCGCTGTGCGCCAGCACCTGCAGGCGCGGTGCCATGCGGCGCACGAGCCGCGCAATGCTGCTGCGGATGGCGTCGGGCACGAGCAGGCAGGCGGGCAGGCCCATTTCCTCCTGCTTGAGCGCGACTTCGGCCGCTTTGTGCGTCAGGATGTCCGCCACCCCCGGGTCGAGCGCGGGGCCGCTGGCATTGCCCAGGGCCTGCATGAGCAGGCGCTCCAGGCCGGGTTCGATGGCGATGACGCTGAGTTCGCGCGTGGGGCCATAGATTTGCTGCACGATGGCGGGTGAAAGAGCAATGCGCACGCGGCGTGCCAGTTCGGCCGGGTCGGTGGTGGCGGCGGCGTGCTCGGCCAGGGTTTCGATGATGGTGCGGATGTCGCGGATATGCACCGATTCCTCCAGCAGCAGCTGCAGCACTCTCTGGAACGTTGCAATCGACACCATCTTGGGCACCACTTCTTCGATCAGTTTGGGGGCCAGCTTGCCCACGTGCTCCACCAGTTGCTGGGTCTCGGTGCGCGAGAGAAGCTTGGCGGCGTGCATTTGCATCAAGTGTGACAAATGGGTCGCCAGCACGGTTTCCGAATCAACCACGGTAAAACCGGCCATTTGCGCCGCTTCCTTCTGGCGTTCGTCGATCCAGTGCGCGGGCAGGCCAAAAGCCGGGTCGGTGGTGGGTGTGCCGATCAGGGGGGTGGTGATGCCGCCGGGGTTGATCGCCAGGAACATCCCCGGGAAGGCCTCTCCCTCGCCGACCACCACGCCGCGCAGCGTGATGCGGTAGCCGCTGGGCTTGAGTTCCAGGTTGTCGCGTACATGCACGGGCGGCGGCAAGAAGCCGACCTCCTGGGCAAACTTGCGGCGCACGCCCTTGATGCGCGTGAGCAGGTCACCCTGGCGCGACTTGTCCACCAGCGCGATCAGGCGGTAGCCCAGCTCCAGCCCCAGCAGATCCACGGGCTGCAGGTCGTCCCAGGTGGCTTCGCCATCGCCCACCGCAGGGGGCGGTGCTTCCACCGGCGGGGGTGCCTTGGCGCGCTGCAGCAGCACCCAGGCGGCATAGCCGAGCAGCGCGCCGATGGTCAGGAACACCATGTGCGGCATGCCGGGGATCAGACCCAGGAATATCAGGATGCCCGCAGTCACGCCCAGCACACGCGGCGAGGTGAAGAGCTGGCGCACGATTTGCTGGCCCATGTCCGATTCCTTGCCCACGCGCGAGATCACCATGGCCGCAGCCACCGAGATCAGGAGGCCCGGAATCTGTGCCACCAGGGCGTCACCCACGGCCATCAGGATGTACGTGTCCGCTGCCTTGCCCGCCGACAGGCCGTGCTGCAGCATGCCGATGGCGAAGCCGCCGATGATGTTAATCAGCAGAATCAGGATACCGGCGATGGCATCGCCGCGCACGAACTTGGAGGCGCCGTCCATGGAGCCGAAGAAGTTGGCTTCTTCCTGGACTTCAGCGCGCCGACGCTTGGCCTCGGTCTCGTCGATCAGGCCGGCATTGAGGTCGGCATCCACGGCCATCTGCTTGCCGGGCATGGCGTCGAGCGTGAAGCGCGCGGACACTTCGGCAATGCGCTCGGCCCCCTTGGTGATCACGATGAAGTTGATCACCACCAGAATGGAGAACACGATCAGGCCGACCGCGAAGTTGCCGCCGATCAGGAAGTGGCCGAAAGCCTCGATCACCGCGCCCGCAGCGCCCGGGCCGGTGTGACCCTCCAGCAGCACCACGCGCGTGGAGGCCACGTTGAGCGACAGGCGCATCAGCGTGGTGAGCAGCAGCACGGAGGGGAAGGCCGCAAAATCCAGCGGCTTGAGCATGTAGGCCGCCACCATCATCACCATCAGGGCCACGGCGATGTTGATGGTGAAGAAGGTATCGAGCAGCCAGGCGGGGATGGGCAGCACCATCAGCGCCAGGATGGCCACCACGAGCAGCGGGGCGGAGAGCCCCTGGACAGCCGCGGCGTTGGTGCCGGCCCATTGCCGTGCGGATTGAAGGGAGATGGTCATGGCTGCTGGCCTCGGTGGGTAGCCCGCTGGAGCGGGTCAAGTTCGGGCGGAACGTAGGGGTCGGGCTGGGCGCCGGGCATGCGGCCCTGGCCGCGCAGCGCGGCCTTGAGGCGGTACACATAGGCCAGCACCTGGGCCACGGCGGTATAGAGCGGCGCGGGAATGGGCTGGTCCAGCTCGGCATGGGCATAGAGCGCACGTGCCAGCGCCGGGGATTGCAGCACCGGGATGTCGTGGTTCTGGGCGATGTCGCGGATCTTGAAGGCCAGCAGGTCGGTGCCGCGGGCGATGACCTGGGGGGCATTCATCGCCTGGTCGTCATAGCGCAGCGCCACGGCGTAGTGCGTAGGGTTCATGACCACGAAATCCGCCTGGGGCACGGCCGTGATGCTGGCGCGGTCGGCAATCTCGCGCTGGCGCTGGCGGATGCGGCTCTTGATCTGCGGACTGCCTTCGGATTCCTTGTGCTCCTGCTTGATTTCCTCGTGCGACATCTTCAGGCGGTTCTTGAACAGCAGCGCCTGCAAGGGCACGTCCACCAGTGCGGCCAGGAACACCACCAGCAGCAGCAGGCCCAGGCCCTGGGTGAGCCAGTCGGCCACATGGCGCAGCGCGGCGCTGGACGGTTGCAGCACCAGCACGGCCACTTCGTCGATGCTGCCGCTCATGTATTTCCAGGCCACCCCTGTCAGCACGCCGGTGAGCAGCACCATCTTGGCCACGTTGACCATTTGCTGCTTGGAAAACAGATTGGCCAGCCCGGAGAGCGGGTTGAGCCGGTTGAACTGCGGGGCGATGGGCTTGGTGCTGAAGATCCAGCCGCCTGCGAGCACGGCAGCCAGCAGGGCGGCGGCGGCGGTCAGCGCAGAGAAGACACCGCTGGCGATCAAACCCACGGCCGCCATGCTTTGCAGGCGTGCGAGCATGCTCGACGGAGTTTGCACGGTCTGTGCGTCGAAGGCCAGTTGCTGGCCCATGCCGCGCAGCAGGTGCTCCAGCAGGGCGGGGGTCAGCGCCAGCAGGGCCAGCGCGCCGGCCCCGAGGATCGCCAGGTGCGAGAGATCGCGCGACCGAGGGGCTTGCCCATCGGTGCGGGCTTTCTGGAGCTTGCGCTCCGTCGCGGGAAGGTTGCGTTCCTGGCTGGATTCCATGGTGGCATGACTCGGCTGTCATGCCATTGTGGCCAGGGGGTGCGGAAACTAAAGCCCGAATAGCGGCCTGTGGTGGCGCTTATTCGGGCTTGGAAGGGGATTAGAAACCCAGGCTGGCGAGCAGGTCATCCACCTGCGACTGGTCGGTCACCACGTCCGGGGTGTTCTCGGGGTCCACCACCGGGCCGGACAGGTGTTCCGATTTGCGCTCTGCAGCAGCCTGTATGGCGGCGTGTGCCGGTGCGGTTTCGATCACGAGCTGCACCAATTGCTGCTCGATGGTGCCTGCCAGTGCCACCACCCGGGCGATCACCTGCCCCGTGAGGTCGTGGAAGTCCTGGGCCATCATGATTTCGGTCAAGTGCTCGTCCGTCGTCTGGGTGGCCTGCTCCACGTCCCGCAGGAAGTTCATGATCCGGCCTGTGGCGACGGCGGCCACCGGGTTCTTGACCATGGCGGCAATCACCTCCCGCGCTTCCGCGGCCAGACTATCATTGTGCGTCTTGGCCTGGTCCACGCGGTTGAGCACTTTCTCTGCGGCATCGCCCGTGAGGCGCGCGATGTAGGACAGGCGGCTTTGGGCGTCGGGCAGCTCCCCGACGGTGGCTGTCAACTGGTCGGCGTAGCCCAGTTCCTTCAGGGCGTCGTGGAGCTGGCGCGTCAGCTGGCCAATCTTGGTGTGGATGTTGTCGCCGTCGCCCGCCGGGGGCGCGGCTTCCTGAATATGGCCGTTGTCCATGGCGCCTACAACCCCAGTTTCTTGATGATCAGGGTGACTTTCTCTTCCAGGGTGGCCTTGGTGAAGGGCTTGACGATGTAGCCCGCGGCACCCCCCTGGGCCGCTGCAACGATGTCTTCCTTGCGGGCCTCGGCCGTCACCATGAGGACGGGCAGGTGCTTGAGCTTGTCGTCACCCTTGATCTCGGCAAGCAGCTGAAAGCCGTTCATGTTCGGCATATTGATGTCGGTGACGACGAAATCGAACTTGCTGTTGCGCAGCTTGTTGAGTGCGGCCACGCCGTCCTCGGCTTCATCGGCCTCGGTGAAGCCGCTTTCCTTGAGCAGGTTGCGCACGATGCGGCGCATCGTGGAGAAGTCGTCAACGATGAGGAAACGAAGGGGTGTGGTCACTTGGGACCCTTTCGGTCGGAAATATCTTCAAGAATTGTGGGGGAAGACCAGAGGCGTGACAAGTTGTTACCTCTGGACGTTTTCAGGGGGATTGTCGCTCTTTTCTTCGACCCATTGTGCCGCAGGAACCGTGGGTATGGTTTTCCCGAGCAGGCGCTCCTCGGCCTCGCGGGTCAGCACGGTGATGGTGATGCGCCGGTTGGTGGCTGCCCTAGGGTCTTCGGGCAGCAGCGGATCACTGGCTGCCAGCCCCACCACGCGCGCCAGCTTGTCGTCGGGCATGCCCGCGGCCACCAGTTCGCGGCGCGAGGCGTTGGCGCGGTCGGCGGACAGCTCCCAGTTGCTGTAACCGCGGTCGCTGTTGCCGTAGGGCATGGCGTCGGTGTGGCCGGCCAGGCTGATGCGGTTTTCCACCTCGGTCAGCGCCGAGCCTATGCCCCGCAGAATGTCACGCATATAGGGTTTGACGAGCGCGCTGCCGCTGTCGAACATCGGACGGTTCTGCGAATCCATCACCTGGATCTGCAGGCCGTCGGGCGTGACGTCCATGCGAATTTGCGCCCGGTACTCGTTCAGCAGGGTGTTGGCGGTGATGACCGAGTCCACCCTGGCCTGGAGCGCCTTGATGCGCGCTTGGTCCTGGCGGGCCATTTCGGCGCGCATCTGTTCCGGCGTCATGCGGCGGTTCTTGTTCTCCACGGATTCGGAGCGACGCACCTGGCCGTGCACTTTCGAGAGATCGTTGCCCCCCCCGGGAACCACGCTGGAGCTGTTGCCCGAGCCGTCGCCGCCCGCCATGGCGACCTTCAGCGGCGAATTGAAATAGTCGGCAATACCCTGCAGGTCGCCTTTGGCCGTGGAGCCGAGCAGCCACATGAGCAGGAAGAAGGCCATCATGGCCGTCACGAAGTCGGCATAGGCGATCTTCCAGGCTCCGCCATGGGCGGCATGCCCGCCCTTCTTGACCCGCTTGATGATGATGGGCTGGAGCTTTTTCTCTGCCATGGCTTGCAGTGCGCGGCGTGGCGCTTATTTCTTGCCCTTGACGTGGCCTTCCAGTTCAATGAACGTTGGCCTGTCGCCTGAGAACAACACCTTGCGACCAAACTCGATGGCCGTGGCCGGGTTGTAGCCCTGCATGCTCGCCAGCAGCGTGGACTTGATGCACGCAAACTCCTTGGCAGCATCCTCGGCCCTTTGCTCCAGCAGGCCGGCAATGGGTTCGACCAGGCCATAGGCCAGCAAAATGCCCAGGAAGGTGCCCACCAGCGCCGAGGCGATCATGCCCCCCAGCACGGCGGGCGGCTGGCCCACGGAGCCCATGGTGTTGACCACGCCCAGCACAGCCGCCACGATGCCGAAGGCCGGCAGGGCGCCCGCCAGGCGAGTGAGCGCGGCGACCGGCGCGTGGGCTTCCTGGTGGTGGGTGTCGATCTCGCTGTCCATGAGCGCCTCGATCTCATGGGCATTGAGATTGCCCGACACCATCATGCGCAGGTAGTCGGTGGTGAATTCGACCACATGGTGGTCTGACCCCACGGTGGGGTATTTTTTGAAGATTTCCGACTCCTGCGGCGTTTCCACATCTTTTTCGATGGCCATCAGGCCTTCCTTGCGCGCTTTTTGCAGGATGTCGTAGAGCAGCGCCAGCAGCTCCAGGTAGCGTGCCTTGGTGTATTTGTTGCCCTTGAGCGCAGCGGGCACGGCCGCGGCGGTCGCCTTCAATACCTTGGGCTGGTTGTTCACGATGAAGGCCCCTGCTGCCGCGCCTCCGATGGTGATCATTTCAAAGGGCAGGGCATCCAGCAGCACCTTGACGTTGCCGCCGTGGGCGACAAACACGCCGAAGACGCATCCGAAGGTGAGGGCATAGCCGATGATGACGAGCATGGTGAAAGATTCTGACAGAGGGGGCGGACCCCGCCCAAGGGGAAAAACAATGGATATACCGGGTATCTGTCGCGAATGGCCGAGGCAATGATGGGAATGTATCGGATTGCATCATGCAATGCGCGGTTTCCCTGCTTCCCTCCGATATGGTGGGCGATTGCTGGGCATATCGGGTGTTTCGCGGGAGGTACGGCGGTTATTCTTCGCGTCAGGTGCCGCTTCGTGCCCGTGACCCCCAAAGGCCATTTCCATGCTTGAGGACAGCGATACTTCCGCTCCATCGACATCCGCTACGCTCAGCGGCCTGCTTGCCGAGGCCATGCAGTGCCATGCGCAGTGGCGTTTTGACGAAGCCAGGCAACTGTACGAGGCCATCCTGCGCGAACAGCCAGAGCACCCGGACGCCAACCACAACCTGGGCGTCTTGCTGGCGGTGCAGTTGCTGCGGCCTGCGGCGTCTTTGCCGTATTTCGAGGCGGCACTCAATGCCGATCCCCGGCGCGCGCAGTACTGGTTCAGCTATCTCGACGCGCTGATCAAGGCGGAGTCCTTTGACATGGCGGAGCAGGTGCTGCCGCTGGCGCAGGCCCAGGGGCTCGACGAAGCCAAGTGCCGGCAATTGGAGCAGGATCTGGCTTTGGCGCGCGCTGGGGGGGCTGTGGTGGCTGCCATGCCGCCCGCAGGCAGTACGGACGGGCAACTGCGCCAGGCGCCCCCGCGGGGAGCGACGGGGCCGCGCGTGCAGGCCGACCCGGCCACCCGCGAGCTGCAGGCGGCGATTGCCTTGTTCAACCAAAAGGCCTATGCCAAAGCACTGGCATCGACCAAGCGCCTGGCCCAGCGGTATCCCTCCTCTGGCGCGACCTGGAAGCTCCTGGGCGCCATCCAGCAGCAGCTGGGCCATGCACAGGAGGCCCTGCAGGCCAAGCGCAAGGCGGCGCACATGCTGCCGCTCGACCCCGAGGCGCACTGCAACCTCGCCAATACCCTGGTCAGCGAGGGATTGATGGAAGAGGCGCTGGCGTCTTTCGGCCGCGCCCTGGAGCTGGATGACGGCTATGCGCTGGCGCATTTCAACCAGGCCAATGCCCTGATGGAAATGGGTCGGATGGAGGATGCCGAGGCCGGGTACCGGCGCGCTGCCGCGCTGGCGCCGCACTGGGCCGATGTGCACAGCAACCTGGGCTTTCTGCTCAGGAAGCAGGGCCGCCTCGAGGAGGCCGCGCAGAGCTACCGCCAGGCCCTGTCCATCGCGCCGGGCGATCCGGTCAACCTGCAGAACCTGGGGCTGGTCTACAGCGCCCAGGGTCAAGTGGAAGAGGCCTTGCAGTGCTTCAAAGCGGCCGTGGCGGCGTCGCCGGCCTCGGCCGACCTGCAAGGAGCCTACGGTGAAACCCTGCATGCCATGGGCCGGCTGTCGGCCGCGGAAACTGCCTTTCGCCGTGCCCTGCAACTGCAGCCGGACCATCCGACGGCGCTGCGCCGCCTGGGCCACCTGCTGCAGCACCAGGGGCGCCTGAAGGAGGCCGAGACCTGCCTGCGCCGCTGCCTGGCGATGCAGCCGGATGACGTGGTGATCTTGTTTGAGATCGGCTCCAACCTGGCGGCCCAAAAGCGCTGGGACGAGGCCCTGACCGTCTTCCGCGATGCGATTGCGCGCAAACCCGATTTCGCCGAGGCCCACATCAACCTCAGCCAGGCCCTGTATGAAAAGGGCGACTACGAGCGCGCTGCAGAGGAGGTCAAGGCCAGCCTGCAGGTGCTGCCCGAGGTGGCCTCGTTGCACAGCAATCTGGGCGTGATCCACACCATGCAAGGCAAGGTGGATGAGGCGCTGGGTGATTTCCAGCGCGCGCTGGAGCTGAAACCTGATTTTGATTTCGCGCGCAGTTGCATGCTGTACGCCCTGAGCCACAGTACCGATGTGGACCAGGAGGAGCTGACGCGCGAGCACCTGCTGTTTGGCGACCGCATCGCGCAGCGGGTGGGGCGCTTCGTGCGCACCAGCCACGCCAACGACCGTGACCCCGAGCGGACCCTGCGCATCGGCTTTGTCTCGGCCGACTTCCGCCAGCACGCCGTGGCCAAGTTCTTCATTCCGTTCATCGAGGCCTTTGCCAAGCGCTCGGATCTCATTTGCTACGCCTATTACAACCACGCGGCACGCGATATCGACACGGAAGCCATCGAACGCCACTTCGCTGTCTGGCGCCCCGTGATCGGCTTGTCGGACGAGCGGCTGGCGGCGCAGATTGAGGAAGATGCGATCGACATCCTGATCGACCTGAGCGGGCATACAGCGGGCAACCGGCTGGCCATGTTCGGGCGCAAGCCTGCACCTGTGCAGGTGACCTGGGGCGGCTACCCGGGCACCACCGGGGTGCGCGCCATCGACTATCGCCTGGTGGAGCATGGCTATATGGCACCCGAGGTCTTCCAGCGCCAATTCGTCGAGAAAATGGTCGAACTGCCCGCGGTCTCGGCCTTCCACGGGCTGGAGTCCATGCCCGATGTGAACGATGCTCCCGTGCTGGCCAACGGCTTTCTCACGTTTGGCTCGTTCAACCGGCTCAGCAAGGTCAATCGCGAGGTCATTGCCGCCTGGTGCCGTGTATTGCGGGCGCTGCCCACGTCGCGCCTGCTCATGGCCGGCATGCCCGGCGTCGGTACCCCTGCCCAGATACTGGAATGGTTCGAGCAGGAAGGCATTGCGGCCGACAGGCTGCTCTTTCGCCCGCGCACCGATTTCTACAACTACCTCCACCTGCACCGGGAGGTGGACCTCTGTCTCGACACCTTCCCCTACACGGGCGGGACCACCACCAACCATGCCCTGTGGATGGGCGTGCCCACGCTGACGGTGGCTGGTGACACCTATCCCAGCCGCCAATCGGCCATGTTCCTGCGTCGGGTCGGGTTGGAGCGCGGGTTTGTGCTCGACAGCGTGGACGACATGGTCGAGCAAAGCCTGTACTGGGCACGGCATGCCGAGCGGCTGCAGCAAGTGCGCAGCCGCCTGCGCGGACACCTGTTGCATATTCACAGCGCGCAGCTAGATGTTGTGGCAGCCGGCCTGGCCCAGGCGCTGCGCGTGATGTGGCGGCGCTGGTGTACGGACGCGGCCGTACAAAACCTGCGCGTGGAGTACGAGGACATCGGTATCCAGCGATTGCCCGCATTGATGGAGGAGGACGCATGAGCAACGGCAGCCCCGAGACCGCACCCATGGTGTACGTCACCCAACCCAGCCTGCCGCCGCTGGACGAGTTCCTGCCCTACCTGGAGCAGATCTGGCGCAGCCGCAAGTTGGCGAACAATGGTCCGTTCCACCAGCAGCTCGAGCACGCCCTGTGCGAGTACCTGGGGGTTCCCCACATCTCGCTGTTCACCAACGGGACGATCGCCCTGGTCACGGCATTGCAGGCCCTGCGCATCACGGGGGAGGTCATCACCACGCCCTATTCCTTCGTCGCCACGGCGCACTCGCTGCTATGGAACGGCATCAAGCCGGTATTTGTCGATATCCACCCGGATACGCTCAATCTCGACCCGGCCAAGATCGAGGCGGCCATCACGCCGCAGACCACGGCCATCATGCCGGTGCACTGCTATGGGCACCCGTGCGACGTGGATCGCATCGAAGCCATTGCCGACAACTATGGGCTCAAGGTGATCTATGACGCCGCCCATGCCTTTGGCGTGCAGTGGCAGGGGCACAGTGTGCTGGCGCACGGCGACCTGTCCGTGTTGAGCTTTCATGCGACCAAGGTGTTCAATACCTTCGAGGGCGGCGCCATCATCTCGCCCGATGCAAAGACCAAGCGGCGCATCGATCACCTCAAGAACTTCGGCTTCGTGGACGAGGTGACCGTGGTGGCGCCGGGCATCAACGGCAAGATGAGCGAGTTCAATGCGGCCTTGGGGCTGGTGCAATTGCGCCACATCGACGCAGCGCTGAAAAAGCGCAAGGCCATCGACGCGCGGTACCGCGCCGGGCTGGCACAGGTCAAGGGCGTGCGTTGCCTGGGCGACGCCGGGGAGACGCAGGCCAACCATGCGTATTTCCCCATCCTGATCGAGCCGGCATACCCGCTGGCCCGCGATCACCTGTACCAGATGCTCAAGGAGCGCGGGATTTATGCCCGCCGCTACTTCCATCCGCTGATCAGCGAATTTCCCATGTACAAGGCGCTGCCCTCAGCCAGTGCCGAGAACCTGCCGGTGGCGCGCCAGGCGGCGAGCCAGGTGCTGTGTCTGCCGATCTACCCGGAGCTGGACATGGAGATCGTCGACAAGGTGATCGGCTTGATCTCCAGGCCTTGGTAGGATTGCTCCTGAAAATATAGCCCCTAGCGCTTGCTGGATAAGCGCTGGAGCCATATTTTGTTCAAATTTTGTGCAGCGCCTGGAGGACCTTGTCGTACACCCGCTGGGCATTGCCGTGGTCGCGGTGTGCAAAAAACAGCTTTTGCGCCGTGGCTTGGCGGTCATCCACGCTCTGGCTCCTGCTGCCCAGCAGGGCGTCCACTTCCCGCAGCACCGTGTCGAAATCACGGCACACCGGACCGGGAAAGGCCAGATCCATGTCGTAGAGCAGGCCATCCTGCTCGGTCTGGTAGTTTTCCAGGTCGTAGGCGAAGCACACGGCGGGCTTGCCCAGGTACAGCGTCTCGATGTAGACGCTGGAGTAGTCCGTGACCAGCACATCGCATTCGCGGGCCACGGCCGAGAATTCGGGAACCGCGGCCTGTGACAGGTCAATGATGTCTTCGCCGTCGATGTACTGGTCCAGGTTGAAATACGCGCTGCTGTTCTTGAAATAGTGCGGGCGGTAGCCTAGGACGGCGCCGTGCCGGTGCAAGATATCTTTCAGGGCCTGGATCTCCTCCGGCGAGAACTGGTAATAGCGGGCCTGGGCGCTCACGTCCGTCTGACGGTAGGTGGGGGCGTAGACCACGAGCTTGCGGCCGCGCTTGAGTGCACGGATGCGCGCCAGGGACTCGCGGATATAGCGTGGCAGCCGCTCGGCCGCACAACTCAGGAAGTCGTTGCGCGGCAGGCCGGTGCGCCATACCTGCTGGTAGTTCAGCGGGTAGAACATGGCGGCCATGGCATAGCTGTCGATGTCGGACGAGGCGATCAAGCCCGCATAGCCCAGGCGTTCCTGGCGGCGGTAAGGCACGCGGTCGGTGTGCTGGCGCGTGCCCTCGTTGGCGGCGTAGAGCAGGCGCTTGAGTGGAATGCCGTGCCACAGGTTGACCACCACGCGCCGGCGCATCGAGAGCTTCAGGATGCTGAAAGCCTTGGACCCCCAGCGCAGCGAAAAATCCATGGACACCGAGTGGGTCAGGAAAACCACCTTGCAGCGCGCCAGCAGGCGCAGGCTGCGCAGCGTTCCGTGCTCCACGATCTCGTAGTTCACCGCATCTTCGATCTGGAAGTCTTCACGTTGCCCGCGGTAGAAGATGATCTTGTGGATGGCGGGATCGGCCTTGACGTGCTCGAACATCGCCCGCTGGTTCTCGACGAAGCGGCCCGAGTGCAGGTGGTGCGTCGCAAACGCCCAATGGTCTGCCTGCTTTGGGGTCAGGGCATCGTAAAGCCTCCAGAGAGGGTGCAGGCAGCGGAAGACACTTTGGCGCATGGAGGGCCGCTCATTCAAAGCGATCGACGATGGATGCGATGAGATCCAGCGCCTGCTTGAGCTCTTGCACGTGGCTGCGGTCGAGCACCTGCAGGGTCTTTTTGATCTGGGTACTGGAGACGCCTTCGGTGCGGGGCAAGTAAACCACTTCGCAGTGCGCCTTGAGCTCGTCGAAACGACCTTCCCAGTCGCTACCCATGCCGAAGATGCTGACGCCGTGGCCGCGTATGTCGTCCACCTTTTGCTCCCAGTTGTCTTCCGGGATGGCCATGTCCACGCACTTGAGGTTGCGCACGATCTCGATGCGGTCGTCGAATCCGATGATGGTCTTTTTCCCTTTCAGCGCATTGAACTCATCCGTGGAGACGCCGACGATGAGCCTGTCTCCCAGTGCGCGCAGGCGCCGCAGCAGGTTCAGGTGGCCAATATGAAACAGATCAAATGTTCCATAGGTCAGTACAACTTTGGAAGCCATGGCGTTGCCTATTCACCGAAGACGGCCCAGGCGCAATATGGGTGCAGTGGGCTGCGCCGTAGGCGCAGGTTGTTCAATCCCATGATCTCATTCAGAGCTTGCGTTTCTCCAGGAAAGAACTTGCAGTTAAGTTCGTCGAATGCAATCACTGAGCCACGTGTCAGACGCGGGATCAGCTTTTGCAATACTTTCAAAGTGGGCTCGTACAAGTCCATATCGAAAATCGCCAAGGACACAATCGCATGTGGGTTGTCGTCTAGCCAGCGATCAATGGTGATCGAGGCATCGCCCTTGATGAGTTCGAATTTCTTGAGATGCGCAAGAGGGGGGAAGGATTCGATAAGGGTCAGAATGCGCTCCAGCGTCTCTTCATAGTTTGTCAGAGTGGCCAGGTCGCCGGGTTGGTAGTCACCCCCGTCCTTCGCATGCACAGAAGGAAAGCCACCGAAGGTGTCAAATCCGCATATGGTGCGGCTGTGGTTGAATGGTTCGTAGATGCTGCGCAGGTTGATGAGTTGGGTCAGTGTCGCGCCCCATTGCACGCCAAACTCGCAAATCACGCCAGGGACATCAATGATCTTTTGGTACAGCTCGTTCAGATAGAGCAGTCGAGATAGAACGGTGACATTGGCCGTCACTAGGCTGTGTCGGTTCCAGCCATGTTCTCCAAAGTGTGGAAGCAACGCTTGCGTGGTAGCGAGCAATTCGTTGAGAGACGACAGCGTCTTTTCGGTGCGAAATGAGACGAGGTGCTTTTTGTTCGTCATTGCTTCAGAGCTTTGGTTCTGGTTCATTATCGAGTTCTCCTGGGTGTTTTTTATAGCAAGGCTTCAACCATGTCCGGCGCAAACACCGGAATTTTCTTGCGCTGTGCAACTTCCTGTCGCTCTGCGAAGGAGTCGTCAATGAAGATGGCGTCCTGGCAATCAATGTGATCCGACTTTTTTTCCTCGGCAGAGAGGTGGATCACCCGGTCGAACAGGGCCTGGAGCCTGTATTCGCGCAATGTGGCTTCGGGCGGCCGCTTGTGGCGGGTCAGCAGCGTGATGCGCTTGCCGTCCGAAATGGCCTTGTACAGGTAGCCAACCAATTGATGGTTCACCCGCCCCTGCACCAGCAGGCAATCGTCCAGGTCCACGAACACCTGGCTGTACTGGATGGCGATGCGATAGCGGTTGTCCAGGGCGCGATCGAGGACGATCGGGTAGGCGTTCGGGGTGATGCTCACGTCGCCATCGAAAGCGTCAAAGGCGCTGAGCAGTGCGAAGTTCACGCCCATGCAGCGAAAGAGGCCGGATGAACCGCCCAGGCGGGCGGCGACCTCGAGCAGGCGCGGGCGGCCTTGCGCGTCTTCGCGGGCCTGGAAGAACCAGGCCCCGCGGGGCTGGAGGGCTTGGTGGATCTGCTGTGCCCAGTGGGCAAACTCCGCCTGGAAGTCCGCACTGGGGCTGGTCCGTACGCTGATGCCATTGCTGACACGGTCGCGCCCGCGTGCGCAGTGGAAGCGCAAAGCGCCATGCCGGTCCGAGAAGCAATCGATGGTCCATTCCCGGCCTGGCAGGTACTCCTGCAGCAGCATGGCTTGGCCGGCATGGCGGGCCAGGTGGGCCTGGGCCTGGGCGGCGGAATCCGCGCGCAGGCTGTTGCGGGCGCCGTAGCCTCGGTCCGGCTTGATGAAAATGGGGTACTGCGCGCTTTCGGTGTCGGCGAAGCGTTGCGCCAGGGGGATCCGGCCGTTCAGCAACTGGTAGGTGGCCGTCTTGGAGGCGCAGGCGGCGGTGGTGTCCGGACCCGAACCAATGACCTTGCAGCCTATGCGATCCGCTTGCTGCTGCAGGGTGTCGGCAACGGCATCCATGGCGGGATAGATGGCGTCGATGCGCTGTTCACGCACCACCCGTGCCATGGCCTCGACAAAGTCGGGCGCGTGGTGGAAAGGCAATCCATCGATGTAGCGCTCGTACACGAACCGGCCGTGGTCCTCCACGCTGGAGGCGCCCACCAACTCAAAATGCGTGGAAAAGCGCAGCGAACGGTGGATTTCCAGCCCGATTTCCGATCCGCAGGGAAAAACGAGGATGCGCTTGGCGGTAGGCATGGGATGGCGTGGCTTTGTAATGCGGCTGGTAGACGGCGCATTGTGGTCCAGCCTGGCGCATGCCGCGTGCGTGCCCCCTTAATTTCCGGCGGTACTCAGCGCTGCAGCAACTGCAGGACCTGCTGCGGCAACTGGTTGGCCTGGGCCACCATGGCGGTGCCGGCCTGCTGCAGGATTTGCGTGCGCGAGAGGTTGGCGGTTTCCTTGGCAAAGTCGGCGTCGATGATGCGTCCGCGCGAGGCGGCCAGGTTCTCGACCATGATGTCGATGTTGGAGACAGAGCTTTCGAAGCGGCTCTGCAATGCCCCCAGGCTGGCGCGGGCCGAGTTGACCTGGTCGATGGCGTTGTCGATCTTGCGGAGTGCGACCCAGGCTTCGGCCTGTGTCGAGATGTTGATCGTGTCGATCCCTGTGACGGCGGGCCCCGTCGCTGCAGCAACGATGACGCTTGCGTCGGCAAATCCCGTGGTCGTGACTGCAAACCCAGAAAAGACAATGTCCGCAGATGTGATGGCGTTGCCGGATGCGTCTACTTTCGATGACCTGAAATCCACAGAGAAGCCCTTGACGGCATCGCCCGAGAGGAAGGCCGTGATCCCGGTATCCACCGATTTGCGGTTGATGGCCTCGATCACCTGGCCCAGGCGTTCAGAAGCGGAGTGTGCCTTGGCCAGCGTACCCAGGTCGGTGGTCACGCCATCGACTGTGATTTGCAGTGAACTCGTGGTGGCATTCAGCCCCGTGATGTTGGATGCGCCGATGCTCGTGATGCTGCTGGTACCAAAAGCGATGCTGGCCAGGCCCTTGGCCGTGGTATCGGTCAGGGCGCCGACGGTGATGGTGTCGCCGGAATTGGCGCCGATTTGGAACACGGCGCCGGAGAAGGTGCCGTCCAGAATTCTGGTGCCGTTGAAGCTCGACTGCTTGGCCACGCGGTCGATCTCGTCGCGCAACTGGTTCACCTCGGCCTGCAGGGCTTCGCGGTCGGACTTGCTGTTGGTGGCGTTGCCGGCCTGCACGGCCAGCTCGCGCATGCGCTGCAGCATGTCGCCCACCTTGCCCAGGGCGCCTTCTGCGGTCTGCGCCAGCGAAATGCCGTCGTTGGCATTGCGCGAAGCCACCGTCAGGCCCCTGACCTGGGTGTTCATGCGCTCGGAGATGGCCAGGCCGGCGGCATCGTCCTTGGCACTGTTCACGCGCAGGCCCGAGGACAGGCGCTGCATGGAAACGGCCAGGGAGCCGGCCGAGAGGCCCAGGTTGCGCTGTGCGTTGAGGGAAGCGATATTGGTGTTGATGGTCGAGGCCATTGCAGAACTCCTTGAGACAGGAAATTTCGGCATTGCTGCCGTGGCCAAGGACACCATGGACTGGCTGGTAACCCTAGCGTTGGGTGAATTCTTTCGCAGCGCGGCCTGGGGCAGCGGGGGGAAAAACGGGGGAAACCACGCCCAATAGCGCGGTTTGCAGGGGGCTGGACTGCGCCCAGAGTCCCAGGGCAGCGGCTCTGGCGCGCAGGGGCTTCCGGGAGGAGGGTTGGCGGGACGCCGAATATTTTTTGTTACGAACGCCTAAAGTTCCGCGGGGGGTTCCCGATAACCCATGCAACAAGTTCACTGAATTTGTTGACCGGCAGGCGATGGGTTTCTGTTGTGGCTGCTCCGGTCTGGGATGCTGGCGCCAGCGCCAGTGGTTTGACCGACGGCTCGGCCGGGATTCGTAATCAAGGAGTGTTTCAAATGGCCTTAAATATCAATACCAACGTGACTGCCCTCACTGCCCAGCGCAATCTGGGCCTCTCGGCCAGTTCGATGGCAGTCTCCATGCAGCGCTTGTCCTCGGGCCTGCGCGTGAACAGTGCCAAGGACGATGCCGCCGGCCTGGCCATCTCCGAGCGCATGAACACGCAGGTCAAGGGTTTGACGGTGGCTTCGCGCAATGCCAACGACGGCATTTCGCTGGCGCAGACCGCGGAAGGCGCCCTGGGTAAGGTGGGCGACATGCTGCAGCGCATGCGCGAGCTGGCCGTGCAATCGGGCAACGCCACCAACAGCAAGTCCGACCGCGAAGCCCTGCAGGCCGAGGTGAACCAGTTGCGCGACGAGATCGACCGCGTGGCCAAGCAGACCAACTTCAACGGCACCAAGATTCTTGATGGCGGCTTTGCTGGTGCCGTGTTCCAGGTGGGTGCGAACTCGGGCGAGAACATCACCGTGGGCGCCCTGACCAATTCCACGGCCAAGGGCCTGGCCAGCGTTCAATTCGGCACCAGCAGCGTCACGAACATCTCGGCCGCAACCGTTTCCAGCCTGAGTGCCACGACGAGCTCGCTGCAAATCACCGTCGATGGGGTGACCACCGACCTGGGCAAGCTGGCCAAGGCCAACTCCGCCAGCGAGCGTATGGGTCAGGTTGTCGAGGCCATCAACCGCAAGTCCTCCGACACCGGGGTGACGGCGTTCCTTTCGGGCGATAGCGTCAAAGGGTTCTCGGTGGAATTCCGATCGGCCAAGGTGGATGCATCGGGCAATGCGGTGACGGGCATTACATTCTCGGGTTTTGATGCCAGCACCACGGGCATCAGCAATGCGGGCGTGAGCATTGTGGCTGCCACGGGCACCTCCATCACTGGCATTGACACGATCAGCATCGAAACCCAGGCCGATGCTTGGGTGGCGCTCAAGAAGATTGATAGCGCCATTGACCAGGTCAACACGGCGCGTGCACAGTTGGGTGCACTGCAGAGCCGCTTTGAGAATTCGGTGGGCAACATCGACATCCAGACGGAAAATCTGTCGGCGTCGCGCGGACGCATCGTGGATGCGGATTTCGCCAAGGAAACCGGAAGCCTCACGCGCTCGCAGATCCTGCAGCAGGCCGGTGTTGCCATGGTGTCGCAGGCCAATCAGTTGCCGCAGCAGGTCCTGTCTCTCCTGCGTTGAACTGAGGGGCATATCAGGGCCGGGGCACTGCCCGGCCTTGCGAAGCGGCGTAGGGCACTGTCCCTGCGCCGCTTTTCCGGCTTTTGCCTGGCGCTGGTTTTGCAAAAATCACGCGGTGGTTTTTGCAAAACCCTTACCATGGGCTTGATCAGGAGGTTGACATGGCCATTTCATCGACCGGCATTGGCAGTGGACTGGATGTCGAGGGCATTGTCTCCAAGCTCGTGGCACTGGAAAAGCGGCCCATTGCCAAGCTCCAGACGACGGCTGCGTCCATCCAGTCCAAGATCTCGACCTTTTCGCAGGTCAAGTCGCTCATGTCGACGTTCTCCGACGCGGCGGCCAAGCTCACGCGCGACAGCGGTTGGAATGCGATGAAGGCCACGTCCTCCAACGAAAAGGCGGTCGCGGTCAGCATCACGGGCATTGCCAGCACCACGTCGTTCGGCATGAGCGTGCAGAAGCTGGCGCGTGCGCAGTCCGTGGCGACAGCCGCCAACCCGGTGCTCGATGCCCCTGTGGGCGGTGGCGTGCTGACCCTGCAGCTCGGCACCTGGAAGGATACGGACACCTCGCCCACCTTTGCCCCGGGCACCGCGGATGCGGTCACCATCTCGGTGGATGCGGCCGACTCTCTGACCAAGATCGCCGTGGCCATCAATGAAAAAAATGCCGGTGTGTCCGCGACGGTGCTGCGCGATGCCTCGGGCGAGCGCCTGTTGCTGCGTTCCAAGGCCACCGGAGAGGCCTCGGGGTTTCGCATCCAGGTGGCAGAGGACCCGGGGGCGCCGGGCCTGTCGGCCCTGGCGTTTGACCCGGAGAACGCGCCGGGCACGGGCATGGCGGCGCAGGCAGCCCAGTATGCCCAGAATACCCAGGCCAAGATCAACGGCATTGCTGTTTCCTCGGCCGATAACACCTTTGCCGACGCCATTCCGGGCCTGAGCATCAAGGTCTCGGAGGTCACCACGACGGACGCCGAGATCGCGGTGAGCCCGGACAACGCGGCGGTGAAAAAGAACATCACGGATTTCGTCGACGCCTTCAACGCCCTCAACGACCTGCTGGGCACGTCGACCAAGTACGACGAGGAAACCAAGACGGCGGGCGTGCTCCAGGGCGACAGCTCTGCCGTGGGGCTGCTCAATGCGCTGCGCCAGCAGGTGACGGCCACCATGGGCGGCGATGGCGCCTTCAAACGGCTCTCCGACATCGGTATCGAGATGCAGCGCGGGGGCAAGCTGACGGTGGACGCCAGCAAGCTCGACAAGGCCTTGAAGGACCCCGACGCCGTCAAGGCCATGTTCGCCAGCAGTACGGCCAAGGGTGCGGTGGCCGATGGCCTGGCCGTGAAGATCAAGGGCTATCTCTCCGGGCTGCTGTCGTTCAATGGCGTGATGGACAGCAAGTCCGATGCCCTCAGCGCCGCAGCCAAGCGCAACACAACGGAGCAGGACAAGGTGTCGGAGCGCGCCGCCGTCCTGGAAAAGCGCCTGCGCGCGCAGTATTCCGCGCTGGACAAGCAAATGGGGTCGCTCTCGGCGCTCAACAGCTACGTGGCACAGCAGGTCAGCCAATGGAACAAGAGCCGCTGAGCCGCCCTGTGCCGCATGGCTCCATGGTGCGATGAGAGGGGCATTTGCGGCGCAATCCGACCCCTGTGGTGCTTGAGTTTGCCAATGAACTGCCGATAACAAAAACAGGTAGCACATGAAGGAGCAGTCGATGTACACCCCGGTCAGTTCTCGCGCAGCCACGGCATATCGGCAGGTGGGCGTTCAGTCCTGTGTCGATGGGGCAACGCCGCACATGCTGATCAAGATGTTGTTCGATGGTCTGATGCAGTCGCTCCACGCGGCGCGCGGTGCCATGCAGCGTGGCGAGATCGAGGAAAAGGGACGCCACTTGAGCAAGGCGGTGCGCATCCTGGACGAGGGCCTCAAAGGCGCGCTCAACCCGGCACAGGGCGGGGAACTCGCCGACAACCTGCGGCTGTTGTATGCCTACAGCATCCGGCAATTGACACTGGCCAATCTGCGCAACGATGCCTCCCTGGTGGAAGAGGTGGTGCAGTTGATCGCGCCCGTCGCGCAGAGTTGGGAAGAAATCGGTGCGGCTGCAAGCACTGCAGGAACTCAAGAATAAAAGGTTGGATGATGTCCGATATGCTGATCGACTACTACAAGGCCATCGAAGACAGCAGCCTCAAGATGCTCGAAGCCGCCCGTGCCAGCGACTGGGATGGCGTGGTGCGCTACGAAGGCGCTTGCGCCGTGCTGATCGAGGAGCTGCGGTTCAAGTCGCAGGAGCACGAGCTCCCGCCCGAGCACCGCAAGGAAAAGACCCGCATCATGCAGCGCATCCTGCGCAACGACGCGCAGATCCGCATCCTGGCCGAGCCCTGGCTGGCCCAGTTCGAGCACCTGTTCGACGGGCAGCCGCAGACCATGCATTGAATGCAGGGGCGGCGTGGTGGCGCTGCACCGGGTTGGCCCCCTGGCGACCCGGCCCATGCAAAAAGCCGGCACCGCGAGGTGGCCGGCTTTTTTTATGGAAAAAATGGCTTTGGCGCTTTCTGGTCAAGCGCAAACAGCTATCAAATCAGTAGTAAAACACCAGCTCACACCTGCATGTTCATGATGTCGGTGTAGGCCTGGACCATGCGGTTGCGCACGTGCAGCGTGGCCTGAAAGCCGATCTGCGCCTTCTGGATGGCCACCATGGTTTCTTCCAGACTGACGTTGGGGTTCTCCAGTTGCACTTCGCGCTGCATGCGGCCCGCCTCGTTCTGGGCACTGCTGACGGATTGCAGGGCCCCCTTGAGGGCGTCTGAAAAGCCGGCGCTGCGGGTTTCGGCGGGTGTGGGCTGGGCACGGCGCGCCATGCCTGCGCCCGCAAGCGGGGTGGTGGTGCTGGGAATGCGGAGGTCCATGGCGGTATCCGTGCAGTGACATGGGGGGATGACGCAATGGTAGGCAGGGGGCGCGGCGCCATAGTGGCGAAATGATGGCCAAATGCGCGCCTTATCGGGCCGCCAGTGAACGGGGGGCGGCCGAATAATCGACGGCACCAAAGCCTGCTTCCGGGCTCCTGTCATACTGCCAAGCAAGATGTCCGCCGCCGCTCAAGTGCCCGCCCCTGCTCCCGCCGCTGCCGCTCCTGCGTGGATGCAGCGGTTCTCCTCCCTGGACCGTGCCCAGCGCCTGCGCCTGGGGATCGGCGTGGTTCTGCTCGTGGCCGCGGCCATGGCCGCGGTGCTGCTCGGGCGTCAGCAGGACTACCGCGTCCTGTTTGCCAATCTGTCGGACAAGGATGGTGGCGCCATCGTCGCGCAGCTCACGCAGATGAACGTCCCCTACCGCTACACCGAGGGTGGCGGCGCCATCATGGTGCCTTCGGACCGGGTGCACGATGTGCGCCTGCGCCTGGCCTCGCAGGGCCTGCCCAAGGGCACGGTCACCGGCTTCGAGGTGATGGAGTCCGGCCGCTTCGGGGTGACGCAGTTCCAGGAGCGCCTGAACTTCCAGCGCGGGCTCGAAGGCGAGCTCACGCGCTCCATCCAGTCGCTGTCCTCGGTGCAGAGTGCGCGCGTGCACCTGGCGCTGCCCCAGCAGAACGGTTTTTTCCGCGAGCAGCAGAAACCCTCGGCGTCCATCCTCGTGAGCCTGTACCCGGGCCGCACGCTCGACCGTGCCCAGATCGCCGGCATCGTGCACCTGGTGGCTGCCAGCGTGCCGGAGCTGCAGCCCGCGGCCGTGAGCGTGCTCGACGATAGCGGCAAGCTGCTGTCGCAGTCGGGCGAGGCAGGCAATGGCGCGGCGGTGGACGCGCAGCAGTTGCAGTATGTGCAGCAGATCGAGCAGCAGTACACGCGCCGCATCATGGAGATCCTCGAACCCGTGGTCGGGCGCAACAACATCAAGGCGCAGGTGACGGCCGAGCTCGACTTCAGCCAGACCGATTCCACCCAGGAGCAGTACCGGCCCAACCAGACGCCGGACGCCGCCGTGGTGCGCAGCCAGCAGGTACTGGAAAGCCGGGAGACCGCGACTTCCACCAGCACGGGGCCCGTCGGCGTGGGCGCCGTGGCCAACCAGCCGCCCGCACCCTCGGCTGCGCCCATCAACGGCGCCAACCCGGCGCCCCAGGCGGCAGGCCAGGCGGGGGGGCAGCAGCAAGGCACGGACACGGGCAGCAGCAAGCGCGAGTCGACCACCAACTACGAGGTGGACAAGACGGTGCGCGTCACGCGCGGGAACAACTGGGCGATCAAGCGGGTCAATGCGGCCGTGGTGGTCAACTACCAGAGCGTGACCGATGCCAAGGGCAAGGTGGAGCAAAAGCCGCTGTCGCCCGAGCAGATGGAGAAGATGACGGCACTGGTGCGCGAGACCGTGGGCTACAGCAGGGACCGGGGCGATTCCGTGAACCTCATGAACGCGCCCTTCCAGCAGGAGCCGGTGGTGGCGAACGATACTCCGCTGTGGAAGCAGCCCGAAACGCAGGAGCTGGCGCGCAGCCTGGCCTGGCCCGTGGGCATGGCGCTGTTTGCTGCCCTGGTGCTGCTGGGGCTGGTGCGGCCCGCGCTCAAGGCGCTGGGCGGGCCCAGAGCCATCCCCATGGCGGGCGCGCAGCTCGACGCCGTGGAGGCTGACCAGCCCGAGCGCCCGGCGCTGCCGGCGCCGGCCAAGAAGGAGCAGCAGGCCGTGGCCACGCCCGAGCAGTTGCGCCTGGAGGAGGCGCGCGCGCTGGCGCGCTCCAACCCGGTGGCTGTGGCCAATATCGTGAAGAACTGGGTCGGCGGGGAGACCGCTTGAGCGGCGCGCTCGCCTGCAGGAATCACCATGGATGAAGAAGGACTGAACAACGCCGCCATCTTCCTCATGTCGCTGGGCGAGGAGGAGGCTGCCGAGGTTTTCAAGCACCTCTCGCCCAAGGAGGTGCAGAAACTCGGCGAAACCATTGCACGCATGCGCACCGTCTCGCGCGAGAAGGTGGACGAAGTGGTCCAGAAATTCTCGAACGAGGCGGCCGCCCAGAGCCTGCTGGTGTCGGATACCGGCAACTATGTGCGCGCCGTGCTCAAGCGCGCCCTGGGCGACGACAAGGCGGGCCTGCTGATCGACCGCATCCTGCAGGGCGGTGACGTCTCGGGCATCGAAAGCCTCAAGTGGATGGACCCGCTCTCCGTGGCCGAGCTGCTGCGCAACGAGCACCCGCAGATCGTGGCGGCCATCCTCGTGCACCTGGACCACGACCATGCCGCCTCCGTGATCAAGCATTTCACCGAGCGCCAGCGCAACGAAGTCATGCTGCGCGTGGCCACGCTCGAGGGCATACAGCCCATGGCGCTCAAGGACCTCAACGAGGTGCTGTTCAAGGTGCTGGCCGGCGGCGACAAGATCCGCAAGGCCTCGCTCGGCGGCGTCAAGACGGCAGCGGAAATCATCAACCTGCTCGGCACGAACGTGGATACGGCCGTGCTGGAGTCCATCCGCGCCCACGACCCGGACCTGGCGCAGAAGATCATGGACAAGATGTTCGTGTTCGACGACGTGATCAAGCTCGACGATCGCGCCATCCAGGCCGTGCTCAAGGAGATCGCCTCCGAGACGCTCATCGTGGCCCTCAAGGGCGCCATGCCCGAGCTGCGCGAGAAGTTCCTCTCCAACATGTCCTCGCGCGCCGCCGAGGCGCTGCGCGAAGACCTGGAGTCGCGCGGCCCCATGCGCCTGTCCGAGGTCGAGGCGCAGCAGAAGGAGATTCTCAAGACCGTGCGGCGCCTGGCCGATGAAGGCCAGATCGTGATTGGAGGCGGTGGTGACGACGCCTTCGTCTAAGAGCAGCCGGATCTACGCGCGCTTCATCCCGCGGGAAGAAGTGGGCGACGTCACGCACTGGAAGTTCGGCGCCGTGGACGGCACCCCGGAGGTGCCGGAAGAAGCCGAGGAGCTCCCCCCGCCGCCCACCCCCGAAGAGGTGGAGACCGCGCACCAGCAGGCCCTGGAGCAGGCGCGTGCCCAGGCCTGGGCGCAGGGCGAGGAAAAAGGCCGCGAACAGGCCAGCCTGGAATGGCAGCAGCGCCTCGATGATTACATCGGCCAGCAGGGGCGGGAGGCGGCCGAGCGCATCGACGCCATCGTGCGCGGCATGCAGGAGCAGTGGGAGCAACTGGAGCAGGGCGCTGCCGGCCACGTGCTGGAGCTGGCCTGCGACATCGCCCGCCAGGTGCTGCGCCAGGAGCTGCAGGCCAACCCCCAGGCCCTGCTGCCCGTGGTGCGCGAAGCCGTGGGCATGCTCGCTGCCGACAGCGCCACCGCCACGGTGCGCCTGCACCCGCAAGACCACGCGCTGCTCGAGGCGGCCTTGCTCCAGGAGCCCTTCGCCCAGTCGGTGAAATGGCTGGCCGATGCCAGCGTGGCCCCGGGCGGCTGCCTGGTCGAGCAGGCGGGCGTGGTGATCGACGGCAGCCTGGAAAAGCGCTGGCAAAGGGCCATTGCCCCGCTGGGCCTGGCCGTGCCGCTGGAGGGCGAGGGCGATGACCCCGGCACCTGACCGTACTGCCCGGCACGCCTCGCCGTGGGCCGATTTCCTGCACAACGCCCGCGCTCTCGTGGCGCAGGATGCGGGCCTGGAGCTGCGCGGCACGCTCACCCGCCTGACCGGCCTGGTGCTGGAGGCCGTGGGCATCCGCGTGCCTGTGGGCTCACAGTGCCTGGTGCAGATGCCGGGCAAGGAGCCGGTGCTGGCCGAAGTGGTCGGCTTTGCGGGCGAGCGCGCCTTTCTCATGCCCGCAGGCGACATCCATGGCCTGTCCAGCGGAGCCACCGTGGTGCCTGCGCCCCCCTATATCCCCGTGCCGCGCATGGGCGAGCCGGCGCGCGCCGTCAACCGCATCGGTGCGCTGCGCGTGCCTCTGGGGGCGGGCCTGCTGGGCCGCGTGGTCGATGCGCAGGGCGTACCCCTGGACCATGCCGGGCCGCTGCAGGACGTGAGTGCCGAGCCCATCAACCGCAGCCAGATCAACGCCATGGACCGCGACCCGGTGCGCGAACCGCTCGATACCGGTGTGCGCGCCATCAACGCCCTGCTGACCGTGGGGCGCGGCCAGCGCCTGGGTCTGTTTGCCGGCTCCGGCGTTGGCAAGAGCGTGCTGCTGGGCATGATGGCGCGTTACACCCAGGCCGACATCATCGTGGTCGGGCTGATCGGCGAGCGCGGGCGCGAGGTGAAGGAGTTCGTGGAGGACATCCTCGGTGCCCAGGACCGCGGCCGCGCCGTGGTGGTGGCCGCGCCGGCCGACGCGCCCCCACTGCTGCGCATGCAGGGGGCGGCCTACGCCACGGCCGTGGCCGAACATTTCCGCGACCAGGGCAAGCATGTGCTGCTGCTCATGGATTCACTCACGCGCTATGCCATGGCACAGCGCGAGATCGCCCTGGCCATCGGCGAGCCGCCGGCCACCAAGGGCTATCCGCCCTCGTGCTTTGCCAAGCTGCCCCAGTTGGTGGAGCGCAGCGGCAACGGCCTGCACGGGGTGGGCTCGATCACGGCCTTCTATACCGTGCTGTCCGAGGGCGATGACCAGCAGGACCCGATCGCCGATGCCGCGCGCGCCATTCTGGACGGGCACATCGTGCTGTCGCGCGCGCTGGCCGAGACCGGGCACTTCCCCGCCATCGACATCGAGCAATCGGCCTCGCGCGTGATGCACAACGTGGTCCCGCGCGCGCATTTCGAGGCGGCACGGGAGTTCCGCGCCGTCTATTCGCGCTACCAGAAGAGCCGCGACCTGGTGCAGGTGGGGGCCTATATGGCGGGCTCCGATCCCTTGCTCGACGAAGCCATTCGCTTGCAGCCGGCCATGCAGGCCTTTCTGCAGCAGGGCATGTTCGAGGCCGCGCCCCTGGATGCCAGCGTGGGCGCCATGGCGGCCGTGCTGCACGGCTGAGAAGGAGCACAGCCATGGCCAGGACCAACGCTCTTGCCGTCGCCGTGGAGCTGGCCACGCGCCAGCGCGACGAGGCGCGCCGCGTGCTGCAGGACGCACTGGGCGCCCAACAGGCGGCGCAGGAGCAGTTGCAGGTGCTGAACAACTACGCGCAGGAAACGGAAAACCGCTGGGGCGTGCGTGCCGAGGTGCAGCGCGCCCCGGAGGTGCTGTTCCACCACTACCAGTTCATGGGCCGCCTGCAGCACGCGGCCGGCCTGCAATCGGGCGTCGTGGGCGACCACGCGGCGCGCGTGGACCACGCCCGCCACAAATGCCTGGAGGCCGAGGTGCGCCTGGCCAGCCTGCAGAAACTGCTGGACAAGCGCCGCCTGGAGGCCGAGCAGGCGCACTGGCGGCGTGAGCAGAAACAGACCGATGAGCGTGCTGCACAGCAGCACTTGCGTACACACAGCGGCCATTGAAGGCCGGGGAGTTCACCATGGAAGCAACACGCATGCAAGGCCCGTCCAGCCCGCCCCCCCAGGGCGGGCAGGTGGCGCGTACCCGCCCCGGGGCTGCCTCCGCAGCGGGCCCGGACGCTGCGGCCGCCCAGGGGGGCGGCGCTTTTCTGTCCTTGCTGGCAGCGCTGGAGCCGCTGGACGGGGCGGCCCTCACCACCGCCCAGGATGCGGCACTGCCCGCCACCGGCAGCACACCGCCTGCGGACGAACCTGCCGCCCAGGATGCGGCCCAGGCCATGCTGCAGGCAGGCTGGTGGACGCAGCCGGAGGTGCCGGTGCTGCCCAATGCCGTGCAGGACGCGGTCGGCGGATCCGTGTTGGAGAGCCGTGGCGGCCTGCACAGCGGGCTGCTGCCGACGCACGGGCCGGGCGCGCTGCCTGTGCCGGGAGGTCCGGCCGTGGGTGGCAAGGGTCTGGACAGCATGCTGCTGGCGGCCGGGCTGCCCGATGGCCTGGTGGCGCAGACGGCGCGCCTGGACGCGGCGGCGGGCGATGGCCGGCAGGCTGGTGCAGGCCTGGTGGGCGATGCCGAGGGCGCACCCGCCCGGCCCGGCGGGGCGGGGCGCAAGGCAGGTGCCTCCCGGGGTGCTGCCGCGCTGGGTGCCATGGATGCGACCGCGGCGAGCCGTCCGACGCTGGCGCGGTATGCCCCGGCCGGCGATGCGGTCTCGGCCCCGGGCAGCCTCGGCGCGCAGGCCACACCCTCGCAGGCCCAGAGCCTGCAGGCTGCGGCGGCGGGCCTGGGGCGTGCCGCCCTGGAGGCAGAGCGGCAGGCGGGCGGGGCGGCGCCCCAGTCCACGCTCTCTGCCGCAGTGGCCGAGGCGGGGGCCGTGCGCGCGCCCGCGCCGCGCCATGAACCGGGGGGCGGTGCCTTCCAGTCAGGCACAGATGGTGCATGGGCGGCGCCCGCCGCCGACGGGTTTTCGGCGCCCATGGCGGATCTGCCGGCCGACGCTGGCGTCGCCGCCTTCGAGGAGGCCCTGGCCGATGAAGTGGCGTTCTGGGTGAACCAGAACCTGCAAAAGGCCGAGCTCACAGTGAGCCACGATGGCATGCCGGTGGACGTGAGCGTGGCCCTGCAGGGCAACCAGGCCCATGTCAGCTTCACGGCCGAGCAGGCGTCCACCCGCGAACTGCTCGATGCAAGCCAGGCGCAGCTGCGCGACCTGCTGCAGCAGCATGGGCTGGAGCTGGCCGGACTGTCCATCGGCCAGAACGCGCAGCAGCCGGGGGCCGGGCCCGGGGGCGAGGGGAGTGGGCGCGGACAGGACGATCCCCGCGGCGGTGCCGGTGTACAGGCCGGCCCGGCGGCGGTCGATGGCGTGCGCACGGGTATCCGGGTGCTGACGGACCGCGCCGTGGATCTGTTCGTCTGAGCCTGTGCGCCGCCACAGACGGGAAATGCCACCGTATTTGCCGTTTTATTCTGGCTATCATCGGCTGGCCGGCGTCCAATAATGGACCCCATGCGAGGTTCGCCGCCCCTGCAAGGCAGGGGGCGGCAGCCCCTTGCACCCCAAGCTAGGAAACACCGTGGCATCCACCGCAGCACCCGCCGAAACCGCCAAAAAACCCGCCAGGAGCAAGAAGCTGCTCGTCATCATCGGCGTGGTCGTGGCGTTGCTGGTGCTTGCGGGTGCGGGCACGCTCTGGTTTCTCAAGAGCAGGGCGCAGGCGGCAGACGGTGAGGAGGCGCCGGCCAAGGCGGCCGAACCGGCAGCCCCTCCGGTATTCCTGCCCATGGACATGCTGGTCGTGAACCTGGCAGACAACGGCGGCGAGCGCTTTGCCCAACTGGGCATCACCCTCCAGCTGGCCGATGCCAAGACGGCAGAACTCGTCAAGCAGCACATGCCCACCATCCGCAACGGCGTGCTCATGCTCGCCTCCCAGCGCACGTCCGATGAGCTGCTCACCCGCGAAGGCAAGGAAAAGCTCGCCAAGGACATCCAGCGCGAAGTCTCGCGCCCCCTGGGTTTCGACGCTCCGGCGGCCAAATCCAAGTCCCGGGGCGATGAGGAGGACCCCGACGCCCGCCCGCGGCGCAAGGCGCCGGTCAACCCGGTGCTGGGCGTGCTGTTTTCCAGTTTCATCATCCAGTGAACGGCACGGGAGCGCGCCATGAGCGAATCATTCTTATCGCAGGAAGAAGTCGACGCCCTCCTGGAAGGCGTCACCGGCGAGAGCCAGAAGAACGAGAAAGAGGTCTTCGATACCGGGGAGGTGCGTGTCTACGACATCTCCAGTCAGGAGCGCATCGTGCGCGGCCGCATGCCGACGATGGAAATCGTCAACGAGCGGTTTGCGCGCAACTTCCGCATCGGTCTGTTCAACTTCATCCGCCGCAGCCCCGAGATCTCCGTGGGCACGGTGACCGTGCAGCGCTACAGCGCCTTTCTGCGCGAGCTGGCGGTGCCGACCAACTTCAACATCGTCGCCATCCGCCCCCTGCGCGGCAGCGGCCTGATCGTGTGCGAGCCCTCGCTGGTGTTCGGGGTCATCGACACCCTGTATGGCGGCGTGGGCAAGTTCCAGACGCGCATCGAGGGGCGCGATTTCTCGGCCACGGAGCAGCGCGTGATCAACCGGCTGGTCGATGTCATCACCTCCGAGTACAAGAAGGCCTGGCACGGCATCTACCCGCTGGAGCTGCACTACCAGCGCTCGGAGATGCAGCCCCAGTTCGCCAACATCGCCACGCCCAGCGAGATCGTGGTGTCCACGGCCTTCCAACTGGAAATCGGCGACCTCTCGGGCGCCATCCATATCTGCATGCCCTATGCGTCGCTCGAACCCATCCGGGACGTGCTGTACTCCTCGACCCAGGGCGACTCGATCGAGGTGGACCGCCGCTGGGTGCGCGTGCTCTCGCGCGAGATCCAGGCGGCCGAGGTCACGCTCGTGGCCGAGCTGGCAACGGCAGAGGCCACCGTCGAACAATTGCTGGCGATGAAGCCGGGCGACTTCATCGAGCTCGACCGCCAGCCCCGGATTCGCGCCTCCATCGGTGGCGTGCCCCTTTTTGATTGCCAATACGGTACCCACAACTCCCGGTACGCCATCCGCATCGAGGAATGCCTGCGCACCGGGGACGTAAGCTGGATGGGAGAGAAGAATGCCCTCTGAAGAAAACCCGGACAACAAGCCCGGCGAAGCGGCGGACGATCCGTTTGCCGATTGGGCCGAGGCCCTGGAAGAGCAAAAGCGCACCGACGGCCCGGACACCAGCGACCAGGGCGGGCCCCTGGCCGGCGGCGCGGCCATGCCGTTCTCGGGCGCGAGCAACGATGCACCGCACCAGGACATCAACATGGTGCTGGACATCCCGGTGCAGTTGTCGGTGGAGCTGGGCCGCACGAAAGTGCCCATCAAGTACATCCTGCAGCTCGCCCAGGGCTCGGTGGTGGAGCTCGACGCGCTGGCTGGCGAGCCCATGGACGTGCTCGTCAACGGCTACCTCATCGCCCAGGGCGAGGTGGTGGTGGTCAATGACAAGTTCGGCATCCGCCTGACCGACGTCGTGACCCCGTCCGAGCGCTTGCGCAGGCTCAGCCGTGGCTGATGCATCCATGACGCAGGCGCTGCTCGCCGTCGTGCTCTTCATGGCGGGCATGGCGGCCTTGCCCTGGCTGGTGCGCCGCCTGCAGCAGCGCCAGGCCAACGCCGGGGCCGGGCAGGCCATGGCCTCCAAAGTGGTGTCCGCCGTGGCCGTGGGGCCGCAGCAGCGCGTGGTGACCGTGGAGGTCGGACCCGAGCATGCGCGCACCTGGCTGGTGCTGGGGGTGACGGCGCAGCAAATCCATTGCCTGCACGTGCTGTCCGCCGCTGGCGCCACCGCCGCCGGCAGCACGGCCGCGGACTTCGCGCGCACCCTGCACGCCGAGTCCGCCGCCCTGGGCGCGCCCGCCCTGTCTACCGATGTGCGCCATGGCTCCTAAGACCTGGCGCCCCCTGCGCGCGCTGGTGCTGCTGGCGCTGTGCCTGCTGCAGGCGCCGGCCTGGGCGCAGGCGGCGGGCAGCCTGCCCGTGCTGGTGGGTTCGGGCAGCGGCGGGACGAGCTTTTCCGTCCCCATCCAGACGCTGCTGTTTTTCACGGCCCTGTCCTTCCTGCCCGCCATCCTGCTGATGATGACGGGGTTTACGCGCATCGTGATCGTGCTGTCGCTGCTGCGCCAGGCCCTGGGCACGCAGTCGGCGCCGCCCAACCAGGTGGTCATCGGGCTGTCGTTGTTCCTCACGTTCTTTGTGATGGGCCCCACGCTGGACAAGGTCTACCAGGACGCCTACCTGCCGTACACCAAGGATGCCATCACCTTCGAGCAGGCGGTGGCGCGCGCCGAGGCCCCCATGCGCGGCTTCATGCTCAAGCAGACGCGCCAGTCGGACTTCGCCCTGTTCGCGCGGCTGGCCAAGCTCGATCCCGCGGTCACGGCAGAGACGGCGCCCATGCGCGTCATCGTCCCGGCCTTTGTGACCAGCGAGCTCAAGTCGGCGTTCCAGATCGGTTTTCTGATCTTCATCCCGTTCCTGGTCATCGACATGGTGGTCTCCAGCATCCTCATGTCGCTGGGCATGATGATGCTCTCGCCGGTGCTGGTGGCGCTGCCCTTCAAGCTCATGCTGTTCGTGCTGGCCGACGGATGGAACCTGCTCATCGGCTCGCTGGCCGCCAGCTTCGTCACCTAGGACCGTCCCATGACCTCGCAAATGGTGCTCTCCATCGGCAGCGATGCCCTCACCCTGCTCCTGATGGTGGCCATGCCCGTGCTCGGCGCCGTGATGGCGGTGGGGCTGGTGGTGAGCATTTTCCAGGCGATCACGCAAATCCATGAGGCCACGCTGGCCTTCGTGCCCAAGCTGGTGGCGGCGGTGACGGTGTTCGCCGTGATCGGGCCATGGATGATCACCACGCTGGTGGACTACATCCGGCGCACCATCGAATCCATTCCCACCGTGATCGGCTGAGCGCGGGGCCCGGGCCGTGATCACCTTTGCCGAATCGCAGCTGGTGGCGTGGCTCTCGCCGCTGCTCTGGCCGTTCCTGCGCGTGCTGGCGGTGTTTTCCGTGGCGCCGCTCTTTTCCATGCGGGCCGTGCCTGCGCGCGCGCGCATCGGCCTGGCCTTCTTCGTCGCCCTCAGCGCCCAGGCGGTGCTGGCAGACCAGCCCGTGGTCGCGCTCAACGGCCCCGGGGCGCTGGGCGCGGTGGCGCAGCAGGTGGCCGTGGGGCTGGCCATCGGGTTTGCCGTGCGCCTGGTGTTTGCCGCCGTGGAGATGGCGGGCGAAGTCATCGGCCTGCAGATGGGCCTGAACTTTGCAGCGTTCTTCGACCCGACGAGCAACGCCCAGGTCAGTGCCGTGGCGCGGTTCTATGGCTACCTGTCCATGCTGCTGTTCGTGGTGATCAACGGCCACCTCATGGTGCTCATGGCCGTGGTCGAGAGCTTCCAGCGCTTTCCCACCGACGGCAACTTCCTGCAGGCGCTGGCGCAAATGCGCTTGTACGAGATGGGGGGCGCGCTGTTCACCAGCGCGCTGTGGATGGCCCTGCCGATGATCGCCCTGCTGCTGTTCGTCAACCTCACGCTGGGCATCATCTCGCGCGTTGCGCCGCAGATGAACATCTATGCCGTGGGCTTCCCGGTCACGCTCTCCGTGGGCCTGCTGGGCATTGCGGCCACCCTGCCCATGCTGGAGCAGCCCGTGCTCAAGCTGTTCCAGCAGGCCTTCGACACCTTGGGCATCCAGTTCTAGTTCGCTATTGAAATGATAGCTGTTGGCGCTTATCAATAGCGCGCTGGAGCCGTTTTTTATTGAATTCCTGCGCCGCGCCGCTTCACACCAGTTGGTTGCGGATTGCGTAGGCGGTGAGTTCGGCGTTGTTCGTGAGCTTGAGCTTTTCCAGCACCCGCGAGCGGTACACACTCACCGTCTTGGGGCTGAGCATGAGCTCCTCGGCAATCTCCGACAGCCGGCGCCCCGAGGCGATCTTGAGTAGCGTCTGCAGCTCGCGCTCGGACAGCGTGGTGTGCGCCGCCACGTCCTCGGGCTGGGCAATGCTCTCGGCGAGCATCTGCGCCACCTCCGGGGTCAGGTACTTGCGCCCCTGGGCGATGGTGTGCACCGCCTCGATGAGCGCCACCGGGTCGGCCGCCTTGCTGGCGTAGCCCTGGGCGCCGGCGCGCAGGCAGCGCACGGCGTACTGGTCCTCGGGGTTCATGGAGACCACCAGCACCTTGATGGCCGAGTCGGTCTCGCGCAGGCTGGCGAGCACCTCCAGCCCGCTGCGCCCGGGCATGTTGAGGTCGAGCAGCAGCACATCGCACGGCGCCGAGCGCAGCACCTCGCGCAGTTCGGGGTAGCTGGCCGCCTCGCCGGTGACCTCGATCCCCGGCGACTCGGCCAGGGTGTCGCGGATGCCGCGGCGCACCACGGCATGGTCGTCACACAGCACTACACGGATCATGCGGGTTCTCCGGATTAGGGTCGAGGGGCACGGACAGTATCACCGAACTGCCCTGGCCCGGCCGGCTGCTCACGTCCAGCCAGCCCCCCACGGTGCGGGCCCGCTCGCGCAGGCCCTGCAGGCCGAACGATCCGGGCCGGCCCGGGGCGGCCGGATCGAAGCCGCGGCCGTCGTCGCTCACCTCCAGCGTGAGCACCCCCTCGGTGTCGGTCAGGTCGATGCGCACCGTGCGCGCCTGGGCGTACTTGGAGATGTTCGTCAGCGCCTCCTGCGCCGTACGGTAAGCCACGAGCTGCAGGGCGTCGTCGAGCGCGATGTGCGGCCGGCACGCCTGCAGGTGCACGGCCATGCCGGTGCGCTGCGCAAAATTGTCCGCCAGCCACTGGATGGCGGCCACCAGCCCCTGGTCGAGCATGGGCGGGCGCAGGTTCATCATGATGCGCTGGCTCGCTCCCAGGGCGTGCTGCAGCATGGCCGTGGCCGCCTGGGCGTGCTCGCGCACCCCCGCCTGTTCGCTGTGGCGCCCTATCCACGACAGGTCGAACAGCACGGCCGTCAGCGCGCCGCCGATGTCGTCGTGGATCTCGCGCGCAATGGCTGCGCGCTCCTGTTCGATCGAGGTCTGCAGGTGCTCGGTCAGCTCGGCCAGGCTTTGGCGCGAGGCCGCGAGCTCGCGCGCCGCCTGCGCTTGCGCCTGGCGCGCGCGCTGCACCTCCAGGGCGCGCTCGATGACATGGGGCAGCCGTGCCAGCTCGTCCTTGAGCACATAGTCCGCCATGCCCCCGCGGATGGCCTCCACCGCCGCGGTCTCGCCGATGGCGCCGGACACCAGGATGAAGGGCGGCGGCGCGGGCGACCGGGACACCAGCGTCCAGGCATCGAGCGCGGTGAAGCCCGGCAGGTGGTAGTCCGCCAGGATCACGTCATGGCCACCCTCCTGCAGACGCGCCTGGAACGCCTCCAGGGTGTCCACCGCGTCCACGCGGGCCTCCCAGCCGGCACGGCGCAGTGCCAAGCGTGCCAGGGCCTGGTCGGCAGGGGAATCCTCCAGGTGCAGGACGCGCAAGCGGGTATTTGTGGTGCCGCAGAGCATGGTTGGGGCTATCATAGGACACAAATTGGTACAAATAGCGGTGGAGCCGGCGCGCGGCGGGGGTGTGGCGCGCGCGGCTCCAGGCATTTGGCGCCCAGGCCGCACCGTGCCTGACCTGGGGTTTCACGCATTCGGCGCAATAGAGGATTCGTGTATCTTGTCACCATCAGCGGCACTGGAGTAGTGATGGAATCTGAGCCCAATCATCCTGGCGATCCGGTGGTCCGCCTGCCCGTGATGGTGGCAGCGGAGGTACAGGATTCCCTGCTTGTGGTCATGCACGATCTGCACCGGCTGGAGGGGCTGATCAGCCACGCCACGGACAACCTCATGGAGCGCTTCGGTGTCGCCAACCAGAACCTGACGGACGCGACCGCGGGCGATTCCCCCGAGCTGCAGGCCGCCCGGGAGGCCCTGCGCAATGCCGTGACGGAGCTGCAGTTCCAGGACATGGCCTCGCAACTGATCTGGCACACCACCAAGGTGCTGCAGGCCTGCGCCTTCCGCCTGGCGGCCGAATCCATGGGCGCGGAAGAGGGCGAGGAGTCCGCCTCGTTCGTGGAAATGGCCCCCGACAGGCCCAACCCGGTGACCCAGAGCGAGATGGACGCAGGCTCCATCGAGCTGTTCTGAAGCAGCCGTGCCCGCAATTACCGATATATTCGACAACAACCCCCATCAGAATGTTGGAGCAATCAATGCAATCGATCCTAGCCGTAGATGACTCCCCGTCCATGCGGAAGATGGTGTCTTTCACTCTGACGGGTGCAGGCTACCAGGTGGTCGAGGCGGTCGATGGGCAGGATGCCCTGGAAAAGGCGCAGACCCAGAACATCGACCTGGTGCTCGCAGACCAGAACATGCCCCGCCTCGACGGCATTGGACTGACGCGCAAGCTGCGGGAGGATCCGCGCTTCAAGACCGTTCCCATTCTGATCCTCACCACCGAGTCGAGCGACCAGATGAAGCAGGCCGGCAAGGCCGCGGGGGCGACGGGCTGGCTGGTCAAGCCCTTCGATCCCAATCGCCTGATCGAGGTGATCAAGAAAGTGATCCGTTGATCGGCCCGGCCGACGACGACAAGCACACAGGAGTTGTTCCCATGGCAGACATCCACCAGGAAGGTGCAGGCGCGGATTTCGACCTGTCACAGTTCTATCAGATCTTTTTCGAAGAAGCCGCCGAGAACCTGGACCAGATGGAGCACATGCTGCTGGACCTGGACCTGCAGGAGGCCAACGACGAGGAGCTCAACGGCATTTTCCGCTGCGCGCATTCCATCAAGGGCGGCGCAGCGACGTTCGGCTTTGCGGACGTGGCCGAGCTGACGCACCAGATGGAGTCGCTGCTCGATCGTCTGCGCCGCCATGAAATCCAGCCCATCCCGCAAATGGTCGATGTGCTGCTGGAGTCTGCCGACATCTCGCGCGTGCTGCTGGCGCGCCACCAGTCCGGCGCGCAGGACGAGCCGCCCTCCACGACCGATCTCGTGCGCCGCATCAGCGAACTGGCGTCCGGCCAGGTGCCGGCAGAGCCCGTCAAGCCTGCGGCGCCCGCCGCTCCCGCGCCTGCCCAGCCGCAGCCCGCAGAGGCCGCGCCTGCGCCGGCCGCCCCGGCGCGGCCAGGCATGCGCGCGCTGCAGATCCGCATCGGCCCCATCGAGCGCCTGGAGCAGGCCGACGCGATCAAGGAGCTGTTCCGCGACATCGCCGGTCTGGGCACCATCACCGATATGCCGAGCAGCGAACCGAACATGCGCCTGTTCGCGGTGGAAACCTCGTCCACCGACAACGACCTGCTGGACCTCTTCGCCTTCCACGTGGCCAAGGAGCAGGTGCAGATCCGCGAAAACGGCGCGCCACCGGCCCAAGGCGAGAGCTTCGGCTTCTTCCCCGATGCGCCGGGAGCGCCCGGCAGCAAGCCCGGCAATGCCCTGGGCGCCATCGAACCGACCTCGCCGGTCACGCGCATTGCGCCCAAGGCCGAATCCAAGGGCGGCAGCCAGGCGCAGATGGAGTCCAACACCATCCGCGTGTCCGTCAGCAAGGTGGACCAGCTCATCAACCTCGTCGGCGAGCTGGTGATCACCCAGGCCATGCTGGCGCAGAACAGCCTGGGGCTGGATCCCGCCACCTACCAGCAACTGATCTCCGGCCTGGCCGACCTGGACCGCAACACCCGCGATCTGCAGGAATCGGTGATGTCGATCCGCATGATCCCGATGTCCATCGTTTTCAGCCGCTTCCCGCGCATGCTGCGCGACGTGGCCAACAAGCTGGGTAAGAAGGTGGAACTGGTCACCTTGGGCGAGGCCACCGAACTGGACAAGGGGCTGGTCGAGAAAATCACCGACCCCCTCACGCACCTGGTACGCAACAGCGTGGACCATGGCATCGAAATGCCGCAGGACCGCCTGGCCGCAGGCAAGTCCGAACACGGCACCATCACGCTGTCGGCGTCGCACCAGGGCGGCTCCATCGTCATCGAGGTGCGCGACGACGGGCGCGGGCTCTCGCGCGAAAAAATCCTCAAGAAGGCGCGCGAGCGCGGTCTGGACGTATCCGACCAGATGAGCGACCAGGACGTCTGGCAGATCATTTTCGCCCCCGGCTTTTCCACGGCCGATACCGTCACCGACGTGTCGGGGCGCGGCGTGGGTATGGATGTGGTCAAGCGCAACATCGCCTCGCTCAACGGTACGGTGGAGATCGACTCGTCCGAAGGCTACGGCACCCGCGTGTTGGTGCGCCTGCCGCTGACGCTGGCCATCATGGACGGCATGTCCGTCGGCGTGGGTGACGAGGTCTACATCCTGCCGCTGTCCTCGGTGGTCGAGTCCTTCCAGGTCAACCCCGACGACGTGAACACCGTGGCCCAGGGCTCGCAACTGGTCAAGGTGCGCGAGGAGTACATGCCGGTGATCGCGCTCGAAAAAGTGTTCGAGGTGCCGCGCTTTGACATGGACAAGTCGAGCAACATCATGGTGGTGGTCGAGGAAGACGGCAACCGTGTGGCACTGCTCGTTGACGAGCTGCTCGGCCAGCACCAGGTCGTGGTCAAGAACCTCGAATCCAACTACCGCAAGGTGCCCAACGTGTCCGGAGCGACCATTCTGGGCGATGGCCGGGTGGCCTTGATTCTGGACATCGGTGGCCTGGTGCGCCGTGCGCGCCACTGAGACTGCAGTGCGAGAAGGAGAAAACGAATGAGCGTGATGGAAAAAACCACCGAATCCGCGGCGACTGCCGGTGCGCGCGAATACCTGACCTTCCGGCTGGACCAGGAGGAATACGGCATCGACATCCTCAAGGTCCAGGAGATCCGGGGCTATGAGCCGCCGACGCGCATTGCGCACGCGCCGGCCTTCATCAAGGGTGTGGTCAACCTGCGCGGCACCATCATTCCGATCGTGGACATGCGCCTGAAGTTCAACTGCTCCAAGGCCGAATACAACGCGTTCACGGTGGTCATCATCCTGAACCTGCGCAGCCGCGTCGTGGGCATCGTGGTCGATTCGGTCAGCGACGTGATGGAGCTTGCCGCCGACAGCGTCCGGCCCGCTCCCGACATTGAAAGCGTCATCGACAGCGAGTGCATCATGGGTCTGGGCTCGGTGGGCGAGCGCATGCTCATCCTGCTCGATATCGAGAAACTGATGTCCGGGGTGGACATGGGTCTCGTCTCCGCAGGCTGACCGGGCTGCATGAAACCTGCTGTGTCGATGGTATTTCCCGCCCCCGTGGCCATGCTCCCGGCCCCGCGCCAGAACGGCCGGGCCTCTCCCGGCTCTCCCAGAAAGACAGCACATGCTTCGCCACCCTGAGTCCAGGACGGACGCGGCGGCTGCCGAGCGTCGCAAGCCGGCGCGCGATCCCGTACCGGTGGCGCCGCCGCCCGGCCCCCTGGTGCAAGGCCGCGAATTCACCTGGACGGATGCCGACTTTGCCCGCGTCAAGGCACTGATCTACCAGCGCGCGGGCATCAGCCTGCACGACGGCAAGCATGCCATGGTGTACAGCCGCCTCTCGCGCCGCCTGCGCGAGACCGGGCATTCCAGTTTCAGCGAATACCTGGGCTGGCTGGAGTCGCACGATGGCCAGGAGTGGCAGGAGTTTGTCAACGCCCTGACGACCAACCTGACCTCGTTCTTCCGCGAGTCCCACCATTTCGACATCCTCGCCAGCCACCTGCGCTCGCGGCCTGCCGGCACGCCCTGGAGCGTGTGGTGCAGCGCCGCCTCCACGGGCGAAGAGCCCTATTCCATCGTCATGACGGCGGTCGAGACGCTGGGTGCCAACCCGCCCTTCAAGCTCACGGCCAGCGACATCGACTCGCGCGTCCTGACCACGGCGGCGCAGGGGGTGTACCGCATCGAAGCGGCCAAGGGGCTGAGCAGCGAACGCCTGCAGCGCTTCTTCATGCGCGGCAAAGGGAGCAATGCCGGCCTGGTGCGCGTCAAGCCCGAGCTCACGCGCATGATCGACTTCATCAGCGTCAATCTGATCCGCGACGACTGGCCGTTCCGCGAGCCGTTCGATGTGGTCTTTTGCCGCAATGTCATGATTTACTTCGATGGACCGACCCAGCGTCGCGTGCTCGAGCGCATCCACCGCGTGCTCAAGCCCGGCGGGCTGCTGTTTGTCGGGCATGCGGAGAACTTCAGCGAATCGCGCGACCTGTTCACCTTGCGCGGCAAGACGGTCTATGAACGCCGCTGACCTGTCGATCCGCTCCCTCCATGAACGCACCCAGCCCAGGCCCGACCATGTCCATCGCATCGCCACCCAGTGCCTCGGGAACGCCTGAACGGCGCCGCGCTCCCCGGATCGCGCCCCTGTCGCCCGAGATCTACCCCGCACCGGCGGCGCCTGCGCCGCGCGTCTCGCTGGCAGAACTCAAGTCGCGGCCCGTGCGCCCCGGCCAGGCGGCGTTCTTTTATTTCGACCCCCATTTCCAGTACAACGCCGTGAAGGTGCTGCCGGGCGAGTACTACGTCTCCAGCGAGGACGTGGTCGTGATGACCGTGCTCGGCTCGTGCATCGCCGCATGCCTGTGGGACAGCCGGATGCGCGTGGGCGGCATGAACCATTTCATGCTGCCCGAAGGCGATTCGCTGGACGCCTCCGGGCGCTACGGCTCCTATGCCATGGAGCTGTTGATCAACGAAATGCTCAAGCTGGGTGCGCGGCGCGAGACCATGCAGGCCAAGATCTTTGGCGGCGGGCAGGTCATGTCCAGCTTCACGACCATGAATGTCGGTGAACGCAACACCCAGTTCGTCGTCAACTATCTGCACACCGAGCGCATCCCCATCGTGTCCGAGGACGTGCTCGACATCTATCCGCGCAAGGTGTGCTTCTTCCCGGTGACGGGCAAGGCCATGGTCAAGCGCCTGGCCCACGCCCATCCCGAGGAACTGGTGGCCCAGGAGAAGCGGGGCAATGCAGCAGTCCTGGCCAGCTCCACGGCGGGCGGGACGGTGGATCTTTTTTGACGGTAAGGTTCGATGAACAAGAAAATTCGGGTGATCGTGGTCGATGACTCCGCCCTGGTGCGCAGTCTGCTGTCCGAAATCATCAATCGCCAGCCGGACATGGAGTGCATAGGGACGGCCAACGACCCCCTGGTGGCGCGCGAGATGATTCGCGAACTCAATCCGGACGTCATCACGCTGGATGTCGAGATGCCCCGCATGGACGGCATTGATTTCCTCGGGCGCCTCATGCGCCTGCGGCCCATGCCGGTGGTGATGATCTCCACCCTGACCGAGCAGGGCGCCGAAGTCACGCTCAAGGCGCTGGAGCTGGGGGCGGTCGATTTCGTGGCCAAGCCGCGCGTGGGCGTCACCAGCGGACTCAAGGAACTGGCCAGCCAGATCGTCGACAAGATCCGGGTGGCGGCCGTCGCCCAGGTGCGGCGCGCCGCACCGCGGGCGCCGGCGGGGGCGGCAGCGGCGGCCGGCAGCGTGCCAGCCAGCCCGGCCGCCGGCCTGCTGGGGCGGCTGTCCACGGAGAAGGTCATCTTCATCGGCGCCTCCACGGGCGGCACCGAAGCCATCAAGGAGATCCTGGTGCACATGCCCGCGGACTCCCCCGCCATCGTGATCACCCAGCACATGCCGCCGGGCTTTACCACCAGCTTTGCTGCACGCCTCAACAGCCTGTGCCAGATCACCGTGAAGGAGGCCATCCACGGCGAGCGCATTCTGCCGGGCCATGCCTATATCGCTCCTGGGGGCCGGCAGTTCCACATTGGCCGCAGCGGCGCCAACTACGTGGCCGTGGTGGACGACGGCCCCCCGGTCAATCGCCACAAGCCCTCGGTCGAGGTGCTGTTCAAGTCGGCTGCGGCCATGGTCGGGCGCAATGCCTTTGGCATCATGCTCACGGGCATGGGGGCCGATGGTGCAGCGGCCATGCGCGAGATGAAGGACGCGGGCAGCTACAACTACGTGCAGGACGAGGCGAGCTGCATCGTCTTCGGCATGCCGCGCGAGGCGATCGCCCATGGCGCAGCCGACGAAGTGCTGCCCCTGACCCAGATTGCCCCCGCTCTGGTGGCGCGCCTGCGCAGCAGTTCCGACAAGGTCATGCACCGCATCTGAGGCGTGCCGGCAGCCCCCGCCGGGCCGCCGGCAGGTTCAAGCGCCCAGTTCCGTCCAGCGCTCCAGCGCCTGCAGCAGCGCTTCCTCGATCTGCGCATCGCGCGCGTGCAGGGCCGTGGCCCGGGCCGGATCCTGGGTGTAGATCGCCGCGTCGGACAGGGTGTGCCGTATCGCCTGCTGCTCGGCCTCCAGCGCCTCGATGGCCGCGGGCAACTGCTCCAGTTCGCGTTGCTCCTTGTAGCTCAGCTTCTTTTTTGATAGCTGCTGGCGCTTGTCCTGATTGCCCTGGAGGCCATTTTTGCTCTCCATCTCTGCGCTGCGCGGGGCCGGCGCGGGAGCCGCAGACGCCGCCAGGGCCTGGCTGCGGCGTGACTGCGTCAGCCAGTCCTCGACACCGCCTTCGTACTCGCGCCACTGGCCATCGCCCTCATAGGCAATGGTGCTGGTGATCACGTTGTCCAGGAAGGTCCGGTCGTGGCTGACCAGGAACACCGTGCCATCGTAGGCCTGGAGCAATTCCTCCAGCAGATCCAGCGTGTCGATGTCCAGGTCGTTGGTGGGCTCGTCGAGCACCAGCACGTTCGCCGGCCGGGCGAACAGGCGTGCCAGGAACAGGCGGTTGCGCTCGCCCCCGGACAGGGAACGTACCGGCGAATGGGCGCGCGCCGGAGAGAACAGAAAATCGCCCAGATAGCTGCGCACATGCTTGCGCTGCGTGCCGATTTCTATCCACTCGCTGCCCGGGCTGATGAAATCCTCCAGCGTGGCGTCCAGGTCCACGCCCTCGCGCATCTGGTCGAAATAGGCCACTTGCAGATTGGCCCCCTGGCGCACGCTGCCCTGGTCGGGCGGCAACTGGCCCAGAATCAGCTTGAGCAGGGTGGTTTTGCCCGCCCCGTTCGGGCCGATCAGCCCCACCTTGTCCCCGCGCAGAATCGTGGCGCTGAACGGACGCACCACTGTCTTGTCGCCAAACGACTTGGCCGCGCCATCGAGCTCGGCCACGATCTTGCCGCTGGGCGCTCCCGAGGCGACCTCCATCTTCACGCTGCCCAGGGCCTCGCGCCGCGCCTGCCGGCGCGCGCGCAGGGCCTCCAGCCGGTTGATGCGGCTTTGGCTGCGCGTGCGGCGGGCCTCCACGCCCTTGCGGATCCAGATCTCCTCCTGCGCCAGCAGCTTGTCGGCCTTGGCCGCCAGGGTCTGCTCCTGGACGAGTTGCTCTTGCTTCTGCGTCAGATAGGCGGCGAAATTGCCGGGGTAGGACAGCAGGCGCCCGCGGTCCAGCTCCACGATGCGTGTCGCCACCCGGTCCAGAAAGCTGCGATCGTGCGTGATGGTGACCAGACTGCCCTTGAAGCTGGTGAGCAGTTCCTCCAGCCACACAATGGCGTCCAGGTCGAGGTGGTTGGTCGGCTCATCGAGCAGCAGCACGTCCGGACGCGCCACCAGCGCCTGCGCCAGCGCCACGCGCTTGCGCGTACCGCCGGAGAGGCCCGCGATGCGCGCCTCGGGATCCAGGTGCAGGCGCTGCAGGGTCTCCTGCACGCGCTGCTCCCAGTTCCAGGCATCGCGCGCCTCGATCTGCGTCTGCATCGCATCGAGGTCGGCGTCCGGCGCGCCGCTCAGGTACGCATCGCGCAAGGCAATGACGTCGGCAATCCCCCGCGCCACGGACTGGAACACGGAGTCCTCGTCCAGCAGATCCGGCTCCTGCGCCACATAGGCGATGCGCAGCCCCTGCTGTACGTGGCGCACGCCATCGTCCATGTGCGCCATGCCGCCCAGGATCCGCAACAGTGAGGACTTGCCCGCGCCATTGCGTCCAATCAGGCCGACGCGCTCTTGCGTCTCCAGCGAAAAATCAGCGTGGTCCAGCAGCGCCACATGGCCAAAGGCCAGTTGTGCATTGAGAAGAGAGATCAAGGCCATGTGCCTGATTATCCGCGCGCCGCGCCAACTGCCGCCCAGGCGCCGCCACCAGGCCCGCTGGAGGCCTCTTTTCGTGCTACACTGCAAGGCTTCGCTGGTGCTTGCAACGGATAACGACTGCCAAGCAACGGCGGAGACAGGAAATAAATCTCCCGACTTCTTGCTTCCCCTCGAAATTTCGATGTACAATGCAAGGCTTCGCTGCTCGGTA
>NZ_BBJX01000012.1 GCF_000739995.1 Comamonas granuli NBRC 101663
TTTTGCAAATTCCCCATCACTCTCGACATGCCAATCTACGCCTACAAATGCGGCTCCTGCGGCCATGCCAAGGATGTGCTGCAAAAAATCTCTGACCCGATCCTGACCGTCTGCCCGGCCTGCGGCGCCGAGAGCTTTGCCAAGCAATTGACGGCAGCGGGCTTCCAGCTCAAGGGCTCGGGCTGGTACGCCACCGACTTTCGCGGCGGCTCCGCGCCCCAAGCCGGCAAGCCCGAGGGCGCCAGCACGGGCGACGCCCCGGCTGCCTGCGCCAGCTGCCCGGCAGCGGCTGCCCCGGACTGAGGCGCGTCCCGCATGCTGCCCGTGCGCAAATGGTTCTTCACCGGCTTGCTGGTGATCGTCCCCGGGGCGATCACCATCTCGGTGCTGCACTGGATCGTCGGGCTGCTGGACCAGACCCTGCTCATCCTGCCCCAGGCCTGGCATCCGGACCGGCTGCTGGGCTTTCACATCCCGGGCTTCGGCGTGGTGCTCACGCTGGTCATCCTGCTCGTGGTGGGCGCCACGGCGAGCAACTTCGTCGGCCGCAAGCTCGTGCAATGGGGCGACCAGGTGGTCACCCGCATTCCGGTGGTGCGCTCGATCTACTCCAGCGTCAAGCAGGTCTCCGACACACTGTTTTCCGAGAGCGGCAATGCCTTTCGCACCGCGGTGCTCGTGCAGTGGCCGCGCGAGGGCGTCTGGACGGTGGCCTTCATCACCGGAGCGCCCGGTGGCGAGGTGGCGGGCCTGCTGCGCGACGACTACGTCAGCGTCTATGTTCCCACCACGCCCAACCCCACGGGCGGCTATTTCGTGATGCTGCGCAGGAGCGACTGCATCGAGCTCGACATGAGCGTCGATGCGGCGCTGCGCTACATCGTCTCCATGGGGGTGGTCGTGCCCAACGAGCCTGCTGCCTCCTCACTCCCCTAAACCTTGATCGCGCCGCAACGGCGCCGGAAGTTCTGCCATGGCCATGCGCTCCCATTACTGCGGTCTCGTCACCGAAGCCCTGCTGGGCCAAACCGTCACCCTGTGCGGCTGGGTGAACCGCCGCCGTGACCATGGCGGCGTGATCTTCATCGACCTGCGCGACCGCGAAGGCTACGTGCAGGTCGTCTGCGACCCCGACCGCCCGGAAATGTTCCAGGCGGCCGAGCACATCCGCAACGAGTTCTGCGTGCAGGTCCAGGGCCTGGTGCGCGCGCGCCCCGCCGGCACGACCAACGACAAGCTCAAGAGCGGCCAGGTCGAGGTGCTGTGCCACGAGCTCGTGGTGCTCAACCCCTCCGTCACGCCGCCCTTCCAGATGGACGACGAGAACCTCTCGGAGACCACGCGCCTGACGCACCGCGTGATGGACCTGCGCCGCCCCTACATGCAGCGCAACCTCATGCTGCGCTACAAGACGGCCATCCAGGTGCGCAACTTCCTCGACCAGGAAGGCTTCGTCGACATCGAAACCCCCATGCTGGGCAAGAGCACGCCCGAAGGCGCGCGCGACTACCTCGTGCCCAGCCGCGTGCACGACGGCCAGTTCTTCGCGCTGCCCCAGTCGCCCCAGCTCTACAAGCAGATGCTCATGGTGGCCGGCTACGACCGCTACTACCAGATCACCAAGTGCTTCCGCGACGAGGACCTGCGCGCCGACCGCCAGCCCGAGTTCACGCAGATCGACTGCGAGACCTCGTTCCTGAACGAGGAAGAAATCCGCGCCATCTTCCAGCGCATGATCAAGGAAGTGTTCCAGCAGCAGCTCGGTGTGGACCTGGGTGAATTCCCCACCATGACCTACCAGGAGGCCATGCACCGTTTCGGCTCCGACAAGCCCGATCTGCGCGTGAAGATCGAGTTCACCGAGCTGACCGACGTGATGAAGGACGTGGACTTCAAGGTCTTCGCCGGCGCTGCCAACATGAAGGGCGGCCGTGTGGTGGCCCTGCGTGTGCCCGGCGGTTCGGTGGAGGGCGGCGGCATCAGCCGGGGCGAAATCGATGCCTACACCGAGTTCGTGAAGATCTACGGCGCCAAGGGTCTGGCCTATATCCGCGTCAACGAGCTGGCCAAGGGGCGCGACGGTCTGCAGTCGCCCATCGTCAAGAACATCCATGACGCCGCCCTGGCCGAAGTGCTCAAGCGCTCGGGCGCCCAGGACGGCGACCTGCTGTTCTTCGGCGCCGACAAGGCGAAGATCGTCAACGACGCCATCGGCGCGTTGCGCCTGAAGATCGGCCACAGCGAATTCGGCAAGAAAAACGGCCTGTTCGAGGACCGCTGGGCGCCGCTGTGGGTGGTGGACTTCCCCATGTTCGAGCACGACGAGGAAGACAACCGCTGGGTGGCCGTGCACCACCCCTTCACCTCGCCCAAGGACGGCCACGAGAACTTGATGGACACCGACCCGGGCGCCTGCCTGGCCAAGGCCTACGACATGGTGCTCAACGGCTGGGAGCTGGGCGGCGGCTCGGTGCGTATCCACCGCGCCGACGTGCAGGCCAAGGTGTTTGCCGCACTCAACATCGGCCCCGAGGACCAGCGCGCCAAGTTCGGCTATCTGCTCGACGCCCTGCAGTACGGCGCGCCCCCGCACGGCGGCCTGGCCTTCGGCCTGGACCGCCTGATCACGCTGATGACCGGCGCCGAGTCGATCCGCGACGTGATCGCCTTCCCCAAGACCCAGCGCGCCCAGGACCTGCTCACCCAGGCCCCCTCGCCCGTGGACGAGAAGCAGCTGCGCGAGCTGCACATCCGCCTGCGCAACCCGGACGCGGTCAAGGCCGCCGGCTGAGACCCGCCGGTAGGGCAGAATCAAGGGCGCCTGAGGGCGCCCTTTTCCGTGGCGCGGTGTGCGCCCTGTGCATCGAACCGGGGATGAATGTGGCCCGACATTTCACGAACACGACGTGTGCTGCCTTGCTGGCCGTGCTGGCCCTGGCGGGCTGCGGCGAAAAGAAAACCGAACTCGGCCAGGGCGGCTCGGTCGTCACCGGCTCGGCCGGGCCGCAGGGCGCGCAGAACGCGGCGCGCGAGCTGCTGCGCTGCGAGGCGCCCGTGGCCACCGTGGCGCTGGCCGAGAACCCGCAAGGCTACGTCATGGGCGGCGCCTACCAGCTGCCGGCCTCGCCCGTGCCCCTGGTCAAGCTGCTGGCGCAGCAGAGCGGCTGCTTTCGAGTGGTGGACCGCGCAGCCGGCCTGCGCGGCACGCTGCAGGAGCAGGAGCTGCGCGAATCGGGCGTGCTGCGCCAGAACACCACCGTGGCCAAGGGCAAGGGCTACGAGGCGCAGTACACGCTGACCCCTAGCCTGACCTTCAGCGAGCAGGATGCGGGGCGCGGCCTGGCGGGCCTGCTGGGCATGATTCCCGTGCTGCGCGACATGGCCGGCCTCATCGGGCTGGCCGAGCAGGTCAAGCTCAAGGAGGCGCAGACGGCCTTGCTGCTGTCGGACAACGAAACCACGGAGCAGGTGGCCGCCGCCACGGGCGCGGCGCGCACCACCGACCTGGGGGTGGCCGGCATCGCGTTCGGCCGGCTCGGCGGCGCCGCCGGTGCGGGCTGGAGCAACACCAACGAAGGCAAGGTCATCGCCGCGGCCTTCCTGGACGCGCACAACCAGCTCGTGGTGCAGGTGCGCGCGCTGCAGGCCAAGGCGCTGCCACCGGCCGTGCCGGTGCGCTGAACGCGCAGGGGCTCGCGCACAAGCCGGAGCGCAGGCGTGTACAAGATCCCTGAATCCGTGCTGGTGGTCGTGCACACCCGCGCCCTGCAGGTGCTGCTGATCCGCCGCGCCGATGCCGCCGAGGCGTTCTGGCAGTCGGTCACCGGCAGCAAGGACCACCCGCATGAGAGCTTTGAGGCCGCGGCAGTGCGTGAGGTGCGCGAGGAGACGGGCATCGACGCGCGCGCGCCCGGCGCCGTGCTGCGCGACTGGCAGCTGGAGAACGTGTACGCCATCTACCCCCAGTGGCGCCACCGCTACGCACCGGGCGTGTACCTGAACACGGAACGGGTGTTCGCCCTGGAGGTGCCGCACGCCGTGCCTGTGACCTTGAATCCGCGCGAACACACGGCATATACCTGGCTGGACTGGCGTGCCGCGGCCGACCGCTGCTTTTCTCCCTCCAACGCCGAGGCCATACTCTGGCTTCCGAGATTTGCCCGCCCATGATGACCCCTACCGCCGACCGGCCCGCAGCGCACCCAGGTCTGCTGCGCGTGGCCACCTACAACATCCACAAGGGCGTGCAGGGCCTGGGCCCCGCGCGCCGCCTGGAGATCCACAACCTGGGCCTGGCCGTGGAGCAGCTCGACGCCGACATCGTCTGCCTGCAGGAGGTGCGCCGGCTCAACCGGCGCGAAGCGCGCTACTTCGAGCGCTGGCCCGCCGTGCCGCAGGCCGAGTACCTGGCCCCCGAGGGCTACGAGGCCGTCTACCGCACCAATGCCTACACGCGCCACGGCGAGCACGGCAATGCGCTGCTCACGCGCTGGCCCGTGGTCGCGCACCAGCACGAGGACATCTCGGACCACCGCTTCGAGCAGCGCGGCCTGCTGCATGTGGAGGTGGAGGTGCACGGGCGGCGCGTGCACGCCATCGTCGTGCACCTGGGGCTGGTCCCCGGCAGCCGCGTGCGCCAGGTCGGGCAGTTGCAGCGCTTCATCGAGCGCGAGGTGCCGCGCGGCGCACCCCTGGTGGTGGCGGGCGACTTCAACGACTGGGGCACGCAGATCCAGCGCATGCTCGCCAGCTTCGGCCTGCGCGAATACACGGACGCGCGCCCGGCCCTGACCTACCCGGCGCGCCTGCCGCTGGCGCAGCTCGACCACGTGTACGTGCGCGGCCTCGAACCCCTGGGCCTGCACGTGCCGCGCGGGCGCATCTGGTGGCGCATGTCGGACCACCTGCCGCTGATCGCGGAGTTCCGGCTCTGATGGCGCCGCGGCCTGTCTGCGCCAGGGCAGGGGGCTGAGATGCCCATGTCCCGCTTCGTCGGCTCGGACCACCAGATCCTGCTGCTGCAGGGCGCGCAGGAGCTGTTCCCGGCCATGGTGGCCGAGATGGATGGGGCGCTGTCCGACATCCAGCTCGAAACCTACATCTTCAACTGCGCGGGCGCCGGGGCCACGGTGGCCGAGGCGCTAATCCGCGCCGCCGCGCGCGGGGTGCGCGTGCACCTGGTCGTCGATGGGGTGGGCACGGGGCGCCTGCCCCAGCCCTGGGCCGACCGCCTGGCGCAGGCCGGCGTGCGCGTGCAGGTGTACTCGCCGCTGGGGCCGCTGGGCCTGCTGCTGCCGCGGCGCTGGCGGCGCCTGCACCGCAAGCTGTGCGTGGTCGATGGGCGGGTGCTGTTCTGCGGCGGCATCAATGTGCTGGACGACTTCCACGACCCGAACCACGGCACGCTGCCCGCCCCGCGCCTGGACTTTGCCGTGCGCGTCGAGGGCACGCTGGTGCGCTACGCCAGCGACGTGATGGAGCAGTTGTGGTGGCGCATGCGCGCGCTGCGCGACGTGCAGCGCCGGCGCCTGTCGCTGGCGCTGGCCGACCTGCGTGCGGCAAGCGCCGCGCAGGCCGGCCTGCGCCGCACGGAGCAGGCCGGGCCGGGCATGCGCGCCTCCTTCATGCTGCGCGACAACCTGCGCCACCGCGGGCGCATCGAGCGCGCCTACCGCCGCGCCATCGCCCGCGCGCGCCACGAGATCATCATCGCCAACGCCTACTTCGTCCCTGGGCGCAAGCTGCGGCGCGCGCTGGTGCTGGCGGCGCGGCGCGGAGTGCGCGTGCAACTGCTGCTGCAGGGGCGCTACGAGTACTTCATGCAGTACCACGCCGCGCGGCCGGTGTACGGCGTGCTGCTGGCAGCCGGCGTCGAGATCTACGAGTACGCGCCCAGCTTTCTGCACGCCAAGGTGGCCGTCATCGACGCGCTGGGCGAGCAGCCCTGGGCCACGGTCGGCTCGTCCAACCTCGACCCCCTGAGCCTGCTGCTGGCGCGCGAGGCCAATGTGATGGTGCGCGATGCCCAGTTCGCGCGCGAGCTGCGTGCGCGCCTGGTGCAGGCCATGGCCAGCGGCGCCGGCATGCTCGACGCGCAGGAATATGCCCAGCGCCCCTGGCGCGAGCGCGTGCTCGACCGCGTGGCCTTCGGCCTGATGCGCGCCTTGCTCTGGCTGACCGGCAATCGCTACTGAATTGATAGCTGCTTGCGCTTTCTGGATGGGCGCTGGAGCCAAAAAACACACGCAAAACCGGCTTTCGCAATCGCTGGTACCATGCCAGCATGTTCTCTTCCACCCCCGCCCCATCGGACGCCCAGGCCCAGGCCGAAGGCGTGCCCGTCTCCGTGAAAATCCGCGAGCGGCTCAAGGCGGCGCGCAAGCGCTTCAACGCCAACGACAACATCGCCGACTTCATCCGGCCCGGTGAGCTGGAAATGCTGCTCGACGAGGTCGAGGCGAAGATGCAGGGCGTGCTCGACAGCCTGGTGATCGACACCGTGGGCGACCACAACACCCAGAACACCGCGCGCCGTGTGGCCAAGATGTATGTCAACGAGGTGTTCAAGGGCCGCTACGCCGAGCCGCCCACCATCACCGAGTTTCCCAACGCCGAGCACCTCAACGAGCTGATGATCGTCGGCCCGCTGACGGTGCGCAGCGCCTGCAGCCACCATTTCTGCCCCGTCATCGGCAAGATCTGGATCGGCATCATGCCCAACGAGCACACCAACGTGATCGGCCTGTCCAAGTACGCGCGCCTGGTGGACTGGATCATGGGCCGCCCGCAGATTCAGGAAGAGGCCGTGGTGCAGCTCGCTGACCTGATCATGGAGAAGACCCAGCCCGACGGCCTGGCCGTGGTCATGGAGGCCAGCCACTTCTGCATGTCCTGGCGCGGCGTGCGCGAGATGGACAGCAAGATGATCAACTCCGTGATGCGCGGCGTGTTCCTCAAGGACAGCGCGCTGCGCCGCGAATTCCTCTCCCTCATCCCCGGAAAGTGAGCCGACCATGCTGGTACGCCTGCTCTATGCCAGCCGCGCGGTGGACACCTCGCCCGCGGCCATCGAAGCCATTCTCACCCAGTCGCGCCAGCACAACCCGGCCTGCGGCATCACCGGCGTGCTGTGCTACGGCGGCGGCATCTTCCTGCAGGCCATCGAGGGCGGGCGCAGTGCCGTCAGCGAGCTCTACGGCCACATCCAGCGCGACCCGCGCCACAAGGACGTGGAGCTGCTGCACTTCGAGGAGATCACCGAGCGGCGCTTCGGCGGCTGGACCATGGGCCAGGTCAACCTCAGCAAGATCAACCACTCCATCCTGCTCAAATACTCCGAGAAGCCCGAGCTCGACCCCTACGCCGTCTCCGGCCGCGTGTCGTTCGCGCTGCTCGAAGAGCTCATGGCCACGGCCTGCATCATCGGCCGCGCCTGAGGGGGCCCATGCCGCGGCCGGGCGCACGCTGGCGGTGGCGCGGCGCCTGCGCGGCGTTCGCGGGCCTGGCCCTGTGCGGCGCGGCGCTGGCCGCGCCGGCCCCCTGGTACTGGTGGCGCAGCAAGATCGACGGCCACCGCCTGTGCGCCCAGGTCTCTCCGGGCACGGGCTGGGAGCGCGACAGCGGCCCGTTCGAGGGGCCGCTGTGCCAGCCGCGGCGCCGCGTGTTCGTGCTGCCCGCGCGGTAGGCGCGGGCACTCCGTCGGGTACCATGCCGGCTTGCGGCCGGCTCCGCGGCCGGCTGCCTTCACCGTTCGGACCCCCTGTATGCCCGCCCTCGAAACCCTGATCGCATTTTTCGGCGTCGCCGTCGTGCTGGCGCTCACGCCCGGCCCTGACAACCTGTTCGTCCTGGTCCAGTCCATCCAGCGTGGCTGGCGCCTGGGGCTGGCCGTGGTGCTGGGCCTGTGCCTGGGCATCACCGGGCACACGGTCGCTGTGGCGCTGGGCCTGGCCGCGGTGTTTGCCGCATCGGCCATGGCCTTCACCGTGCTCAAGTTCTGCGGCGCGGCCTACCTGGCCTGGCTGGCCTGGCAGGCGCTGCGCGCCCCGGCCACGGTGGCGGCCGAGCCCGGCAGCACCGCCGCGGCGGCGCAGGCGCCCGGCGGCTGGAGGATGGTGGGGCGCGGCGTCGTCATGAACCTCACCAACCCCAAGGTGCTGATCTTCTTCCTGGCCTTTCTGCCGCAGTTTGCCGACCCGGCGCGCGGCAGCGTGGCCGTGCAGATCCTGGTGCTGGGCCTGGTGTTCATGCTGGCCACGGCGCTGGTGTTCGGTGCCATCGCCTGCTTTTCCGGGGTGTTCGGCACGCTGCTGCAGCGCTCGGCGCGCGCCCAGACCGTGCTCAACCGCGTGGCCGGGCTGGTCTTCCTCGGGCTGGCCGTGCGCCTGGCGACCGTGAGCCGCACCTAGCCCGCTCTCTTTTCAGGAGCTGTCTGCGCATGCTCCCATGGGCCTGGAGCCATTTTTGGTACTGAACGGCGCAGCGCTGCACCGGGCCGTGCAGCCTCCCCTGACACCAGGGGGGATATCGCGTGCCGACGATAATGGGCGCCCCGGGCCGCAGGCGTCATGGCTGGCATGCGCGAGGCCCGGTTGCGTGGAGTGCGTGCGATGGCCTTGATGATCACCGACGAATGCATCAACTGTGATGTCTGTGAGCCCGAATGCCCGAACCAGGCCATCTCGCTGGGCGAGAAGATCTACGAGATCGACCCCGCCAAGTGCACCGAGTGCGTGGGGCATTTCGACGAGCCCCAGTGCATGCAGGTCTGCCCCGTCTCCTGCATTCCCGTCGATCCCCACCATGTCGAAAGCCGCGAAACCCTGTGGCAGAAGTTCCAGCGCCTGCAGCAGTCCGTGCGCATCGATTAATGGGTAAATCGGGCTCCAGCGCCCTGTGGCAAAGCGCTGGCAGCTATTGAATCAATAGCACTCAGGAGGCCTCTGCGGGCGGTGCGGCCGGCCGGGGCGGTTTGGGGCGCGGCGGCTTGGTGGTGTGCACCAGCAGCGTGGCCTTCTCCATGTCGCCCGCCAGCAGCGCGGGCCAGGCCTTGAGGCTGTGGGCGATGCTGTCCTCGATCAGCGTGCGCTGCTCGGCCGGGGGCTTCTTGAGCACCCAGTGGGCGACCTCGGCCTTGTGCCCCGGGTGGCCGATGCCGATGCGCAGGCGCCAGTAGTCGGCCGAGCCGAGCTGCGCATGGATGTCGCGCAGCCCGTTGTGCCCCGCATGGCCGCCGCCGAACTTGAGCTTGGCCTGGCCGGGCGGGAGGTCGAGTTCGTCGTGCACCACCAGGATTTCCCCGGGCGCGATCTTGAAGAAGCGCGCCAGCGCGGCCACGGCCTTGCCCGAGAGATTCATGAAGGTCTGCGGCTGCAGCAGCCACACGGCCTGGCCCTGCACCGTGGCACGCGCCGCCAGGCCCCAGTAGCTGCGCTCGGGCTGCAGGTGCACGTTGAGTTCGCGCGCCAGGGCGTCTATCCACCAGAAACCCGCGTTGTGGCGCGTGGCCTCGTATTCCGGCCCGGGGTTGCCCAGGCCCACAAACAGCTTGATCATGGGTTGGCCATTTCAGCAGCGGAAACAAAAACGGCCCACACACTGGTGGGCCGTCGGAGAGCCTTCAGCAAGCCCGGCGGGGGATTACTTCTTGCCCTTGCCCTTGCCCTTGGCGGGTGCGGCAGCGTCGGCGGCAGGCGCCTCGACCTCGGCCACCGGTGCCACCACGGACACCAGCACGGGGTTGTTCTGCGCACCGCGGGTCTTGGCGGCCACGCCCTTGGGCAGCTTGATGTCCTTGAGGTGCAGCGAGACGTTCTTCTGCAGGCCGGAGAGGTCCACGGCGATGAACTCGGGCAGGTCCGAGGGCATGCAGGTCACGTCCAGTTCGGTCACCACGGGCGTGACCATGCACTTGTCCACCTTCACGGCGGGCGATTCTTCGGCGCCGCTGTAGTGCAGGGGCACCTTCATGTGCAGCTTGGTCTTGTCGTCCACGCGCTGGAAGTCCACGTGCAGCACCAGCTGCTTGTAGGGGTGGTACTGCACATCGCGCAGCAGCACCTTGCTGACCTGGCCGTTGTACTCCATGTCGAGCACGCTGGAGTGGAAGGCTTCCTTCTTCAGGGCGTGCCACAGGGCGTTGTGGTCCACTTCGATGGCCAGGGGCTGGGCGCCCGCGCCGTAGACGATGGCGGGCGTACGGCCCGAGTTGCGCAGGCGGCGGCTCGCACCCGTGCCTTGCTTGGCGCGCTCAAAAGCGACGAAATTCATGAGATTCTCCGTAAAAGACGCACCGCGACCAGTGTCGTCTTCGGTTGGGTAAAAAGGGCGCCTCGCAGGGCGCCCGGCTTCTTGCAAGGGATCAGAACAGCTTGTCCTGGTCCGCGAACAAACTCATCACCGAGTCCCCGCGGGCGATGCGCTGTATCGTCTCGGCGATCAGCGGCGCCACGGAAAGCTGGCGGATCTTGGCGCAGCCGCGTGCGGCCGCGCTCAGGGGAATGGTGTTGGTGACGACGACCTCGTCGAGCGCCGTGCCCTGCGCGATGCGCTCGATGGCCGGGCCGGAGAAGATCGGGTGCGTGCAGTAGGCGTACACGTTCTTGGCGCCACGCTCCTTGAGCACCTCGGCCGCCTTCACCAGCGTGCCGGCGGTGTCGATCATGTCGTCCATGATGACGCAGTTGCGGCCCTCGATCTCGCCGATCACGTGCATGACCTCCGAGACATTGGCCTTGGGGCGGCGCTTGTCGATGATGGCCAGGTCGCAGCCGAGCTGCTTGGCCAGTGCGCGCGCGCGCACCACGCCGCCCACGTCGGGGGAGACGACGATCAGGTCTTCGTACTTCTTCTGGATCAGGTCGCCCAGCAGCACGGGGGAGGCGTAGATGTTGTCGACCGGAATATCGAAGAAGCCCTGGATCTGGTCGGCATGCAGGTCCATGGTCAGCACGCGGGCGACGCCCACGGCCTGCAGCATGTTGGCGACCACCTTGGCCGTGATGGGCACGCGCGTCGAGCGCGGGCGGCGGTCCTGGCGGGCGTAGCCGAAATAGGGGATCACGGCGCTGATGCGTTCGGCCGAGGCGCGCTTGAGCGCGTCGACCATGATCAGCAGTTCCATGAGGTTATCGTTGGTCGGCGCGCAGGTGGACTGCACGACGAACACGTCGCGCGCACGCACGTTCTGGTTGATCTCGACCGTGACTTCGCCGTCGGAGAAGCGTCCCACATGGGCGGCGCCGAGGGAGATGCGCAGGTAATCGGCGATTTCAGATGCCAGCACGGGGTTGGCATTGCCGGTGAAAACCATGAAGTCGGGGTGATTGGCTTGCATGAGCGTCCCAGCAATCGGAAATATTGACCTGCGGCTTACCTGCGCGCAACAGGGTTTTGGCAGGGGAGGAAGGACTCGAACCCTCGCATGCCGGAATCAAAATCCGGTGCCTTGACCAACTTGGCGACTCCCCTACACAGGTCGATGGTTCAGCCAGAACCCTCAACCGCAACTCTCATCTGCTGCCCACCCTGCCAGAGGGTGCTGCGCCAGATTTTCACACACCCTGATCTGCCAGGCGCCGGGTGCGCCTTCGAGATCCGCGGTGTGCGGTATTGGTGCAAACACTGCACTTCCAGAGCCCGTCATTCTGCCACGTAATCCGCGTGTTTGCAGCCAATCGATAGCTTTTTTCACATCCGGACACAGCGCCTGCGCGACACTCTGCAAGTCGTTTCGACCGAAATCGAAGTGCTCTGCAGCAAAGCCTAAGATTGTAGCACTGTTTGAATCGCGTTTCAAAGTCGGCGCCGAAAAAATCTTTCCGGTATCGAGTCCGGCGGCGGGCTTGACGACGGCAAACCGCGCGCGCGGCAAGGCATGCGCGCCGGTCAGCGGGGTGATGCGCTCGCCGATACCTTCCACCCAGGCATGGTGGCCGCAAAGAAAAAATGGCACATCGGCGCCCAGGCGCAGGGCGATGTCCTGCAACTGCGTGCGCGTCAGCCGCAGGCGCCAGAGCTGGTTGAGCGCCAGCAGGGTGCTGGCGGCGTCCGAGGAGCCTCCGCCCAGGCCTGCCTGCGTGGGAATGCGCTTGTGCACGCCGATGTGCACGCCCAGGGGGCATCCCGTGGCCTGTCGCAGTGCCTGTGCGGCGCGCACGGTGAGGTCCTGCGCGGGCAGGGCGCCGGCCAGGTCCTCGCGGCTGATGGCGCCGTCCGTCCGCACGGAAAAATGCAGCGTGTCGCACCAGTCGATCAGCATGAACACCGACTGCAGCAGGTGGTAGCCGTCCGCCCTGCGGCCGGTGACGTGCAGGAACAGGTTGAGCTTGGCGGGTGCGGGAACGTCGTAGAGGGCTTGCATGGGGAGGGGCGCGGGCCCGCGCACTCAGTCCAGAAGAATGCGCAGCAGAGCCGCCGGAGCAGGTGCGGTGCGCTGGGCGCTCAGGCGCCCCTGGTTCAGCGCCTGCAGGTCCACCTCCCAGCCGCTGGCGGCCGTGGCCACGCCCGCCAGCCAGTCGAACAAGGCTTCGACGGGCAGGGGGGCTGGCGTCACTTCCTGCAGCAAGGCCTGGAGCGAGGCCGCGGTGCGTTGCCCGCCGGAGGTCTCCAGCCGGGCTTGCCCTGGGTGCCATTGCAGGCGGGCCAGCGTGGTGCCCCAAGGGGAGGAGAGGTCCAGCGTGCCTTGCTGCGCCGAGCCGTGCAGCTCGAAGTGGGCGGCAAACGACTGGGGTGCGTCCGGATCCTGCACGCGCAACTGGATGCGGCCGCTCCAGTGCGCTGCACCCGCGCCCGGCCGGCGTTCCGGCTGAGCGCACGCGGCCAGCAGCGCCAGCGGCATGCCTCCCAGCCAGGCGCGGCAAAAGCGGCGCCGCCCGTCGACAGGGGTCACGGCTGCACACCCAGGCGTTTGAGTGTTGCGCGCAGCACCTCGTTGTCGGCGTTGAGCCGGGCGCTTTCCTTCCAGATGGCGCGCGCACGCTCCTGCTCGCCCAGCACCCACAGCACCTCGCCCAGGTGCGCTGCGATCTCGACGTCCGGGCGCATGCCGTAGGCTTTCTCCAGCAGGCGGCGGGCCTCCTGCAGATTGCCCAGGCGGAACTCCACCCAGCCCAGGCTGTCGGTGATGAAGGGGTCGTTGGGCGACAGCCCCAGGGCCTGCTCGATCAGGCGCTTGGCTTCGTCGAGCTGGATGCCGCGATCGGCCAGCGTGTAGCCCAGGGCATTGAGCGCATGCTGGTAGGAGGGGTTTCGCGCAATCACCTTGCGCAACAGCTGCTCCATGAAGTCGTGCTTGCCGACCTTCTCGGCGAGCATGGCCAGCTCGTACTCGAGGTCGTCGTCGTCGGGTTGCGCCGCTACCAGCTTTTCCTGCAGGGCGTAGGCGTCGCGCCAGGCATGTGCGTCGCGCAGCAACTGCACTTCGGCGCGCAGGTTCATGCGCCGGGCTTCCTCGGTGTCGGCCGGCAGGCTGTGCAGCAGTGCGCGCGCTTCCTTGAGCTTGCCCTGGCGCGCGAGCAGCGATGCGCGCCGGATCTGTGCGGCCGGCAGGTCCTTGTCGGTGTCGATGCGCCGCAGCCACTGGTCCGCTGCGGCGAAGTCGGCACGCTTTTCCGCCACCTGGGCATGCAGCAGATAGGTCTGGTTCAGCAGGGCGCGGCCCGCTTCGCTGTCCGGGTTCTGCTGCGCCAGGCGCGTGAGCTGGGCCAGGGAGCGCTCGGCATCGTCGAGCGCGTCCTCCTGCACCTGCAAGGCCGCCTGGGCCAGCCAGGCCTGGGGCATGTCGGGTTTCTCGCGCGTCACGGCCTGCAACTGTGTCCGTGCCTCGGCGTAGCGCTGCTGCTCCAGCAGCAGGCGCGCATAGGCCATGCGCAGGTCCGGGTTGGGCTGGGCCTGCAGATAGGGCGCCAGCAGCTCCTCGGCCTGGAGCTGCCCGCTTTCCATGAGTTCGAGGGCCAGCAGGGCCGGGCCATCGCTGCGCGCGTCCTGCGCCTGGGCCAGGCGCGCCGCCTCGAGTGCACCCGGGGCATCCTGGGCCAGCAGGCGCATGCGGCCTATGGCCGTCCAGGCGGCGGCCGCGGTATCGGCGCTGCGCAGCTCCGCATCCAGGGCGGTCTGCAGCATGCGGGCGGCCTGCTGCTTGTCGGACAAGCCGCGCAGGAGCTGCGCAATGGCCAGCAGCAGGGCGGGTTTGTCGGCGGTCGGCGTCTGGTCGAGCATGGCGCGCAGCGGCACGGCGATATCGTCCACGCGGTTGAGGGCCACGAGGATTTGCAGGGTGTAGCGGCTCGCCTCGCGCGATCCGGGCCAGGCCTGCTGCCAGGCCTGGGCCGCGGCCAGCGCCTGCTCGCCGGCGCGCGCCTGCAGGGCGATGTCGGTGGCGCGGCGGTACAGGCGCTCGTCCCCGCTGCGCCGCGCGGCCTCCAGCAGCAGCGCGTAGCCCGAGGCCATGTCACCTTCGCGCGTGGCCAGCTCCCCGATCAGGATTTCATAGAAGAGCGTCGCATCCAGCAAGGCCGGCGAGAGCGCGGTGGCCGGGGCGGAGGCTGCCGGTCTCTGCACGGCGGCCTGCGAGGCCGCAAGCGCCGGGCTGGCCGCCGCGATACCGGGCAGCAATACGGCCAGAATACGAAGGAAATGAACCATCGGATCATGATAATTCATGCCCATCGTGGGGCGGGGAAGGGTGTCCATGCCTGAGTTACCTGAAGTGGAAGTGACCCGGCGCGGAATTGCGTCCGTGCTGCAGGGGCTGCGGATCGAGGCGGTGGTGCTGGGCAAGCCGCTGCGCTGGCCCCTGGGGGTCGAGCCGCAGGCCCTGGCCGGATGCACGGTGACCGATGTGCAGCGGCGCGGCAAGTACCTGCTGCTGGTGCTCGATGCCGGGATGCTGCTGGTGCACCTGGGCATGTCGGGCAGCCTGCGTTGGCGGCCCGGGCCGCCGCTGCCGCCCGGGCCGCACGACCACTTCGATCTGGTCACCGCGCGCGGCACGCTGCGCCTGCATGATCCGCGGCGCTTCGGCGCCGTCGTGTACGTGCAGGGCCTGCAGGACCCGCAGGCACGCAAGCTCCTGGGGCGGCTGGGGGCCGAGCCCCTGTCCGAGGGCTTCCGGTTCGAGGACTGGTTCGCCGCCTTGCGCCAGAGCCGCCAGGCCATCAAGCCCTTGCTGCTGTCCGGGCGGGTGGTGGTGGGGGCGGGCAATATCTACGCCTGCGAGGCGCTGTTTCGCGCAGGCATCCGGCCGACCACGCCGGCCGCGCGCATCGGCCCGGTGCGGGCGCGGCGGCTGTACGATGCCCTGCGCGCCGTGCTGGGCGAGGCGGTGGATTGTGGTGGCACCACGCTGCGCAATTTCTCGGGGGCGGGCGGGGATGCCGGGCATTTCCAGGAATATGCCCAGGTGTACGGGCGCGAGGGCCAGCCCTGTCGCACCTGCGGCACCCCGGTGCGCATGCTGCGCCAGGGCCAGCGCAGCAGCTATTACTGTCCGCACTGCCAGCGTGCCTGACGTGGACCCGGTCTGAGGCAGCGAAACCACGTTTGCGGGCCGCAAGGCGCATGCTGGTGGTCGCCGGTGCTATATTTTGCGTCTATTCAGGGTGGATGACCCATAGACCATCGGGAGCAAAGTGGGACCCTCATTCAACGAGCAGTTCGAGCAGCATGGCGCCTGGCGCCGTGCGTTTGCGCGCCAGCTCCAGCAATTGGGCGAATGGCTGGCTGCCAATGAGCTCATGGACGCCGCTGTGCAGGAGCGCCTGCAGCGGCTGGAGGGGCAATTGCGCACGGACCGCATCGTGGTCGCGTTCGTCGCCGAGTTCTCGCGCGGCAAGTCCGAGTTGATCAACGCCCTGTTCTTTGCCGACTATGGGCGGCGCATCATGCCGGCCAGCGCCGGGCGCACCACCATGTGCCCCACCGAGCTGGGCTATGACCCCGATGTGCCGCACGGGCTGCGCTTGCTGCCCATAGAGACGCGCATGCAGATGCAGAGCCTGGCCGAGTGGCGCCTCAAGCCCGAGCGCTGGGTTGAGGCGCCGCTCCAGGTGGGCGACGCCGACCAGATCGCGCGCGCCCTGGAGAAGGTCGCGCAAGTGCGCAAGGTGAGCGTGGACGACGCCCGCGCCATGGGTTTCTGGCATGACGACATGCCCGAGGAAAACCCCGCCCAGGATGCGGCCGGCCTGGTCGAGGTGCCCATGTGGCGCCATGCCATCATCAACCTGCCCCATCCCTTGCTCAAGCAGGGCCTGGTGATTCTGGATACGCCGGGCCTCAACGCCGTCGGCGCCGAGCCCGAACTCACGGTCAATCTGATCCCGCAGGCGCACGCGGTGGTGTTCATGCTGGCGGCGGACGCGGGTGTCACGCGCTCGGATCTGGCCATCTGGCGCGAGCACCTGGCGGCCACGTCGCAGACGGCGGATGCACGCCTGGTGGTGCTCAACAAGATCGACGTGCTGTGGGATTCGCTCAATTCCATGCAGCAGATCCAGGAGCAGCTCCAGCGCCAGCGCCAGACTTCCGCCGAAATGCTGGGCGTGCGGCTCGACCAGGTCATCCCCGTCTCGGCGCAAAAGGGGCTGGTGGCCAAGATCCAGTGCGACGACGTGATGCTCGAAGCCAGCGGCCTGCCCGCGCTGGAGGACGCGCTGGCGCACGGCATCATGGGGCAGCGCCAAGGCATATTGCGCGCCGCCATCGCCGGGGGCATCGCCAGCCTGCGCACCGAGACCACGCGCGTGCTCAACATCCGCAGGCGCGACCTGGACGAGCAGATGCTGGAACTGCGCAGCCTGCGGGGCAAGAATGCCTCGGTCATCCACGCCATGCGCAACCGCATCGAGCAGGAGCAGCACGAGTTCGACCGCAGCAGCTCGCGCATCCATGCCGTGCGCGCCGTGCACCACAAGCTGCTGCGCGACGTGTTCCAGCGGCTGGGCTCCAAGGCCCTGAAGGAGCAGTTGGCGCCGCTGATGACTGGCTTGCAGCAAAAAGGCATCAAGCTCGGCGTGCGCAAGCAGTACGAAGACACCTTTCTGCAGTTGCGGGGAACGCTTGACGCGGTGCAGGCCGCGGCGACCGAGATCCAGGCCATGCTCGAAGGGAGTTTCCGCCAGCTCAATGCCGAATTCGGGTTCTCGCTGCAGGTTCCTCCCGTGCCCTCCCTGGACGGCTTCGTCCGCGAACTCGCCGATATCGAGCACGGCCACCTGCAGTACCTGGGCGTGGGCAATGCCCTCAAGCTGCTGCAGATGGAGTTTGCCGAGCGGCTGGGCCGGGCGCTGTCCATCCGCGTGCGCGCCGTGTTCGAGTCGGTGGCCAATGATCTGGAACTGTGGAGCAAGTCGGCCACGGCGCAGCTCGATGCGCAATTGCGCGAGCGCAAGCGCAGCTTTGCGCGGCGCATCGAGGCGGTCGATCGCATCCAGCAGGCGGCCACCGGCCTGGAGGAGCGCATCGCCGAAATCGAGGAGGGCGAGGCCGATCTGCGGCGGCTCGACGCCCACCTGCAGCAGCAGGCCGACCAGTTGCTGGCGCTGGCGGCAGACCCCGCCGAAGTCGAACACCACGACATCTTCTCCGTCGCATGAGTGCAGCGCCGGTGGCCGGTCTGGTCGTGCGCTGGCAGGCGCAGCATGGGCGCTCGGAGCTGCCCTGGCAGCAAACACGCGACCCCTACCGCGTCTGGCTGTCCGAGATCATGCTGCAGCAGACGCAGGTGGCCACGGTGCTCGATTACTACGCGCGTTTTCTTGCACGCTTTCCCGACGTGCAGACCCTGGCCGCTGCCTCCAGCGATGAGGTGCTGGCCCTGTGGAGCGGGCTGGGCTACTACAGCCGGGCGCGCAACCTGCACCGCTGCGCGCAGCAGGTGGTGCAGGTGCACGGCGGCCAGTTCCCGCGCACCGCCGAAGCGCTGGCGGACTTGCCGGGCATAGGCCGTTCCACGGCGGGGGCCATTGCGGCGTTCTGTTTCGGTCAGCGTGCGCCCATTCTGGATGCCAACGTCAAGCGCGTGCTCACGCGGCTGCTCGGTTTTGGCGGCGACCTGGCGCAGGCGGCGCAGGAGCGCACGCTCTGGCAGCATGCCGAGGCCTTGCTGCCGCGCACCCATCTGCAGCAGAGCATGCCGCGCTACACGCAGGGGCTGATGGACCTGGGAGCCCTGGTCTGCCTGCCGCGCAACCCGCAGTGCGCGGCCTGCCCCTTGCAGGCGCACTGCGTGGCGCGTGCCGAGGGCGAGCCTGAGCGTTACCCGGTGCGCACGTGCAAGCTGGCGCGCAAGGCCCAGGCGTGGTGGCTGCTGCAACTGGAGGATGGTGCGGGCCGCATCTGGTTCGAGCGCCGCCCCGAGCGCGGCATCTGGGCAGGCTTGCACTGCCTGCCGGTTTTCGGCAGCCGCGCGGCCTTGCTCGATGGGGTGGCCCAGGCGGGAGGCAGCCTGGGAATCGAGTACCCGGCGCTGCTGCACGTGCTCACCCACCGCGATCTGCACCTGCACCGCGTGACGGCCCGTGTGCCGCAGCCGCCGCCCGGCATGCAGGGCGGCGGCTGGCACCATCCGCAGGAGCTCGCCGCACTGGGCCTGCCGGCACCGGTGCGCAGGCTGCTGCAGGAAGCCTGAAGAAGACGCTGCTCAGCGGCCGTCGAGTTCACGGTGGCGGCGCAGCGTGGGCCAGTGGGGGCGAAAATGCTGCGCCAACTGCTCCACCAGGTAGACCGAGCGATGCTGGCCGCCGGTGCAGCCCACGGCCACGGTCACGTAGCTGCGGTGGTTGCGCGCCATGGCGGGCAGCCAGTGGTCCAGGAAGGCCGTGATGTGCTGCTGCATGGTGGCGACCTCGGGTTCCTGCTCCAGAAAACCGATGACGGGCGCGTCCAGGCCGGTGAGTTCGCGCAGCTCGCTCTCGTAGTACGGATTGGGCAGCATGCGCACGTCGAAGACGTAGTCCGCATCGACCGGGACGCCGCGCTTGAAGGCGAAGGACTGGAACACCAGCGACAGCGTGCCCTTGTCCGTGCCGATCAGATCCTTGATGTAGGCCTGCAACTGGGAGGCGCGCAGGTTGCTGGTGTCTATCACATGGGCCTGTTCGCGCAGCTCGGCCAGGAGCTCGCGCTCGAGTTCGATGACAAGCGCCAGCGCCTGCCGCCCCTTGGCCTGCTCGGCGCCGAACAGCGGGTGGCGCCTGCGGGTCTCGGAAAACCGGCGCACCAGCGTGCCGGTGGAGGCGTCCAGGAAAATGCACAGCACCGAGCAGCCCTGCTGGCGCAGTTGCGCCAGCCGCGCAGGCACCTGCGGCAGGGACGTGGCGCTGCGCACGTCCATGGCGATGGCCAGGCGGTTGCCGTGGTGCTGGTGCTCCAGGGCGACGAAGGGCTGCAGCAGTTCGGGCGGGAGGTTGTCCACGCAGAAATAGCCCGCGTCCTCCAGCGCCCGCAGGGCAATGGACTTGCCCGAGCCCGACATGCCGGTGATGAGAACGATTTCCATCATGGTTCAGCCGCGCTCGTGCGCTGGTGCGCCCAGCATCTCGCGCGCGTGGGCCAGGGAATGGGCGGTGGGGCGCTCGCCACCGAGCATGCGCGCCACTTCGGCGACGCGCGCCTCGTCCTGCACGGCCGTCACGCTGCTGGTGGTCGGTTCGCCCCGGCGCTTGGTGACCACCAGGTGGTGGTGCGCGCAGGCTGCCACCTGCGGCAGGTGGGTGACGGCCAGCACCTGCCGGTCCTGGCCGATCTGGCGCATCAGGCGGCCCACGCTGGCGGCCACGGCGCCGCCCACGCCGGCGTCCACCTCGTCGAAGATCAGGGTGCCCGCGCGGCCCAGGGTGCTGGTGGCCACGGCAATGGCCAGCGAGATGCGCGAGAGCTCGCCGCCCGAGGCGATCTTGCCGATGGGCCGGGGCGTGGCGCCGGGGTGGCCCGCCACGAGGAAGTCGATATCGTCGATGCCGTGGGCAGCGGGCGCAGCCGCCTTGCGCAATTGCACCACGAAGCGCCCGCCGGCCATGCCCAGATCCTGCATGGCGGCGGTGATTTGCTGCGAGAGCCGGGGGGCGGTCTGGGCGCGGGCCTGCGAGAGCGCCTGCGCTGCGGCCTCGTAGGCCTGGGCCTGGGCGCGCGCCTCCTGCTCCAGTGCGGCCAGGTCGCTGGCGGCGTCCAGGCGCTGCAGGGCCTGCTGCCAGGATTGGCGCAGCGCCGGCAGCTCCTCGGGCGGCCGCTTGTAGCGGCGCGCCAGCGCGATCCACTCGGCCACGCGGGCGTCGAGCTGTTCCAGGCGCGCGGGGTCGATGTCGGTGTGGGCCAGGTAGGCGTGCAGGCTGCGCAGCGCGTCATCGGTCTGCGCCAGGATGGAGGCCAGGGCGGCGGCCAGGTCCTGGAAGGCGGGTTCGAGGTGCTCCTGCCGCTGCAGCACGTCGAGCGCGCGCGCCAGGTGGTTGCGTGCGCCGCCGTCTTCGGCGTCCAGCCATTCGCGTGCGGCGTGGGCCGCCTCCAGCAGCGACTGCGCGTGCGTGAGCCGGGTGTGCTGGGTGTTGAGCTCGGCCCACTCGCCGGCGCCCGGGTCGAGCTTGTCCATCTCGGCCAGTTGCCATTGCAGGCGCTCACGTTCCTGCTGCAACTGGTCCTGGGCGGCGCGGGCGTCCGCGCAGGCCTTCAGGGCCGCTTGCCAGCGCGTCCAGCAGGCGGTCACCGCCGCGCACGAGGTACCCGCGTAGGCGTCGAGCAGGTCGCGGATGGCGCCTGCGCGCATCAGGCTTTGCCACGCATGCTGGCCGTGGATGTCGAGCAACTGCTCGCCCAGGTGGCGCAACTGCGTGGCCGTGGCGGGCAGGCCGTTGATCCATGCCCGGCTCTTGCCCGCCGCGTCGATGGTGCGGCGCAGCAGCAATTCCGGCGTGGCCTCGAAGCCGGCTTCCTCCAGCCAGGGGGCGAGGTGGGGCGGCAGATCGAATTCCGCGCACAGGTCGGCGCGTGCGGCGCCTTCGCGCACGCAGGCCGCATCCGCCCGCGCGCCCAGGATGAGCTGCAGCGCCTCCACCAGGATGGACTTGCCTGCGCCGGTCTCGCCGGTCAAGGCCGTGAAGCCTTCGTGCAGATCGAGTTCCAGCGCCTGCACGATGACAAAGTCGTGCAGCACGATGCGTTTGAGCGCCATGCTCAGGATCCCCCTTCGTTCCAGCGCAGCTTTCGGCGCAGGGTGTCGAAATAGTTCCACCCGCGCGGGTGCAGAAAGCGCACGCAGTGCTCCGAGCGGCGCACGATGACGCGGTCGCCGTGCAGCAGCGAGGCGAGCGACTGCATGTCGAAATTGGCGCTGGCGTCGCGCCCGCTGACCAGTTCGATGGCGATCTCGGAGATGTCGGCCAGCACGATGGGTCGGTTGGACAGCGTGTGCGGCGCGATCGGCACCAGCACCCAGCCCGGGATGGAGGGGTGCAGCATGGGGCCACCGGCCGACAGGGCATAGGCCGTGGAGCCCGTGGGCGAGGCGATGATCAGGCCGTCGGCGCGCTGGTTGGCCACGAAATGGCCGTCCACCTCCACGCGCAATTCCACCATGCCCGAGGTCGCGCCGCGGTTGACCACCACGTCGTTCATGGCCAGGGCGTTGAACACCACGCGCCCCTCGCGCAGCACCTGGGCCTGCATCAGGGGGCGGTGGTCCTCCTCGAACTCGCCGTGCAGCATGGGCATGAGGGTGGCGCGGTAGTTCTCCAGCGGGATGTCGGTGACGAAGCCCAGCCGCCCCTGGTTGATGCCGATGAGCGGCGTGCCGTGGCGCGCGAGCTGGCGCCCGATGCTCAGCATGGTGCCGTCTCCGCCCACCACCAGCCCCAGGTCGCACTGTGCGCCAATGGCGTCGGCGTCCAGCGTGTCGTACTGCGTCATGCCGGCCAGGTCTGCGGTCTGCGCCTCCAGCGCCACCTCGCAGCCCTGGGCGTGCAGGAAGTGGGCGATGTCGTCCAGCACCTTGCGCGCACCGCGGGCGGCTGCGTTCGCCGCCGGGTTCTGGTACTTGCCGATCAAGGCCACATGGCGGAAGTGGAGTTTCATGCCGAAATTACATCATTAAAATGAAGCGATGCTCGACGACCGTGCCAAGTTGTTGCTCAAGACGCTGGTGGAGCGCTATATCGACGAGGGCCAACCCGTGGGCTCGCGCACGCTGTCGCGGGCCTCGGGGCTGGACCTGTCCCCCGCCACCATCCGCAATGTGATGGCCGACCTGGAGGAGCTGGGCCTGATCGCCAGTCCGCACACCTCGGCCGGGCGCATCCCCACCGCCCGGGGCTACCGCCTGTTCGTGGACACCATGCTCACCGTGCAGCGCGAGCAGATTCCCTCGCTCCCCCTGGCGCCCGAGCAGCCGCAGAAGGTCATCGCCAACGCTGCGCAGATGCTCTCCAACCTCTCGCAGTTCGTGGGCGTGGTCATGGCGCCGCGGCGCACCTCGGTGTTTCGCCAGATCGAGTTCCTGCGCCTGTCGCAGCAGCGCTTCCTGGTCATCATCGTCTCGCCCGATGGCGACGTGCAGAACCGCGTGATCGTCTCGGAGACCGACTACACCCAGTCGCAACTGACCGAGACGGCCAACTACCTCAACACGCACTACGCCGGCATGGCCATGGAGAAGGTGCGCGAGCGCCTGCGCACCGAGGTCGAGTCGCTGCAGGGCGAGATCGCCGCGCTCATGCAGGCGGCCGTGAACGTCAGCTCCGAGGCGCTGCACCAGGCCCAGGAGGAGGTGGTGATTGCCGGCGAGAGCAAGCTGCTGGCCGTGAGCGAGTTCTCGCGCGACATGGGCAACCTGCGGCGCGCGTTCGAGCTGTTCGAGCAGAAGACCCAGATCCTGCGCCTGCTCGACGTCTCCAGCCAGGCGCAGGGGGTGCGCATCTTCATCGGCGGCGAGAGCCAGGTCGTGCCGTTCGAGGACCTCTCGGTCGTGAGCGCGCCCTACGAGGTCGACGGCCAGGTCGTGGGCACGCTGGGCGTGATCGGCCCCACGCGCATGCCCTACGACCGCATGATCCAGATCGTGGACATCACCTCGCGGCTGGTCTCCAACGCCCTGAGCCACCAGCGCTGAGGGGTGCGCTGCGGCCGGCCCGGCGAGGGCCGGGGGCGCGGTTAGAATCCAGGCCTGTTTTTCAGCACGCCACCCGGCTTTGCCCTGGGTGCGGGTGCTGCGGGCCTCTAGCTCATGCTTGGTTAGAGCAGCGGACTCATAATCCGTTGGTGCGGGGTTCGACTCCCCGGGGGCCCACCATGCAACATGGCAAGGCCACGCCGTTTCGGGCGCGGCAGGGCGTGCGCCGGTCCGGGGCTCCTCTACAATTTGCGGCCCGTTTTTGCATTCAGCCGCTGCCCATGACCGAAAAATACCGCCCGAGCGCCGCCTTGCGCCCCTTGCCGTCCCTCATTTTTGCCAGCCGTTGGCTGCAGTTGCCGCTCTACCTGGGGTTGATCGCTGCGCAGGCCGTGTACGTGTTCCATTTCTGGGTGGAGCTGGTGCATTTGCTGGAGGCCGCTTTCGGCAATGCCGAGGCGCTGCAGGCGCTGGTCGCCAACCTGGGCTACAAGGCCGATGTGCAGGTCACCCGACTCAACGAGACCATCACCATGCTGGTGGTGCTGGGCCTGATCGACGTGGTGATGATCTCCAACCTGCTCATCATGGTCATCGTGGGCGGGTACGAGACTTTCGTCAGCCGCATGAACCTCGAAGGCCACCCCGACCAGCCCGAATGGCTCAACCACGTGAACGCCTCGGTGCTCAAGGTCAAGCTGGGCATGGCCATCATCGGCATCAGTTCGATCCACCTGCTCAAGAGCTTCATCAACGCCGCCAACTACGACGTGAAGGTGCTGATGTGGCAGACCATCATCCACAGCGTGTTCCTGCTGTCCGCGCTGGCCATTGCGCTGACCGACCGCCTGATGGGCCACTCCGCGCACGACGCCGACCACTGAGCGCCGCACGCCAGGGGTGGCCTATTCCTGCGCCCCCTCGATCACGAACTGCACCTTGCGCTCGCCGCGCCATTCGTTGACGTCCAGGCGCCAGGCGAGCAGGGCGCGCGCGGGCAGGGGCTCGGTGCGGCCGAACCAGATGCCGTCCACGGGCGCGCCCTGGTGGCGCAGCTTGAGCGAGAGGTGGCGCTCGCCCACCAGGCGCTGGCCCAGCACCTCCACCTCCTCGCTGAACAGGGGCGGCGCAAAGCCCTGGCCCCAGACTTCGCGCTGCAGCGTGTCGGCCAGGTCGGCGCGGCGCCATTCGGGGGCCAGGGGGCCGTCGGTCTCCAGGCGGCGTGTGAGGGTGGCGGCGTCCAGCCATTCGCGGGCGACCTGGGCCAGGGCCTGCTCGAACTCGGCAAAGCGCTCGGCGGGCACGGTGCAGCCCGCGGCCATGGCGTGGCCGCCAAAGCGCAGCAGCACGCCGGGGTGGCGCTTGGCCACCAGGTCCAGCGCGTCGCGCAGGTGAAAGCCGGGAATGGAGCGGCCCGAGCCCTTGAGCTCATGCGCCTTGCCCGGCGCGCCGCTGGCGGCAAAGACGAAGGTGGGGCGGTGCAGCTTGTCCTTGATGCGCGAGGCGACGATGCCCACCACGCCTTCGTGGAAGTCGGGGTCGAACACGCTGACGGCGGGCGGGGGCTCGTCCTGCGCGCCAAACCGGTCTTCGGCCAGCAGCAGGGCCTGTTCGCGCATGCCGCCCTCGATCTCGCGGCGTTCGCGGTTGATGGCGTCGAGCTGCTGCGCCAGGTGCTCGGCGCGCGCGGCGTCGTCGGTGAGCAGGCATTCGATGCCCAGCGTCATGTCGGCCAGGCGCCCGGCGGCGTTGATGCGCGGACCCAGCGCAAAGCCGAAGTCGAAAGTGGTGGCCAGGGGCGGCTGGCGCCCGGCTACGCGCAGCAGGGCGGCAATGCCCGGCGGCATCTGCCCGGCGCGGATGCGCTTCAAGCCCTGAGCCACCAGGCGGCGGTTGTTGGCGTCCAGACGCACCACGTCGGCCACCGTGCCCAGGGCGACCAGGGGCAGCAGGGGCTCCAGGCGCGGCTGCTGGGCGGCATCGAACACGCCGCGCTGGCGCAGTTCGGCGCGCAGTTGCATGAGCACGTAGAACATCACGCCCACCCCGGCCAGGGACTTGCTCGCAAAGTGGCAGCCCGGCTGGTTGGGGTTGACGATGGCCTGGGCCGGCGGCAGCTCGGCGCCGGGCAGGTGGTGGTCGGTGATGAGCACGGCCAGGCCCAGAGCGCGAGCCTGGGCCACGCCCTCCACGCTGGCGATGCCGTTGTCCACGGTGATGAGCAGGTCGGCGCCGCGCTCGTGCACGCGCCGGGCGATGGGCGGGGTGAGGCCGTAGCCATCGACCACGCGGTCGGGCACCAGGTAGTCCACATGGCGTGCGCCCAGCAGGCGCAGGCCGCGCACGGCCACGGCGCAGGCGGTGGCGCCGTCGCAGTCGTAGTCGGCCACGATGCACAGGCGCTGGTCGCGCGCGATGGCGTCGGCCAGCAGGCGCGCGGCCTCTTGCACGCCCTGCAGTCCGCCGGGCGGCAGCAGCTGGGCCAGGCTGTCATCCAGCTCGCCCGGCGCCTGCACGCCGCGCGCGGCATACAGGCGCGCCAGCAGCGGGTGCAGGCCCGCCTGCTCCAGCGCCCAGACGGCGCGCGGGGGGATGTCTCTCGCTATTATTTTCATAGCTGCTCGCGCACGTCTGCAAAGCGCTGGGGCCGCAAAAAGCTTTGAAGCTTCTGCCCCAGGCTGCGCGGTGCCGTGTGCCAGGTGAGCGCGCCGCGCTCGCCGCACAGGGTGAGCCGCACGGCCTGGCCCTGCGTGGCCTGGGCGTGCAGCCGGGCCAGGGGGCCGGCGTCCAGCGCCTGCCAGGCGGCGGCCCAGGCGGGCCAGTCCTCGCGCAGCGCGGCGTCCTGCAGGGTGGTATCGACCTGGGGCGCTGCGCCGGTGGCGGGGGGCGGTGCGTCCAGACGGCCCGCGCCGTGCACCCAGAAGGCGTTGACGGGCGGCAGGCCCTGGGCCTCGCGCGCGTCGTTCAGGGGGTGGGTGTAGAGCAGCATCTGCATCTCGCTGTGCAGGCGGCGCAGCGGGTGGGCCTTGTGCTCGCCGGGCAGCCAGTGCGAGACGTCGCGGTGCAGCACGCGCTCGACCGACGCCGTGGCCAGGCCGGCCAGCACCTCGCCTTGGGCCAGCCAGCGCGTGGGGCGGTCGTAGTGCAGGGTGATGCCGTCCTGTGCAAACCAGGGCGCCAGCACTTCCAGCAGCGCGCGCGCGGCGGCTTCGTCCAACTGCAGCGCGGCCGGGTCGGCCAGGGTCACGTGGTCGGTGCGCACCTGCCAGTGGCAGGGCGTGATCCAGGCCCAGGCGCTGTGCAGGGCGTCTGGCGTGCGGCCGCGCAAGTAGACCTCCCAGGCGGCCCAGGGGGTGCGACCGTCGTCCTCGGGCAGACCCAGGGCGCGCGCCAGCACGCGCTCGTGCGGGGCGCTCAGCGCGTCTTCGGGGGTCTGGGTGTTGTCTTGCAGGCTCAGGCGCTGGAGCAGGGCGTCCAGGTGCGGCAGGCGCAGGGCCTGCAGGGCCTGGCGGCAGGCGTCGCCGGGGTGGGCGGCGCTGGGGAGGATGAGGTGCGGGGTGTCCGGCATGCCCGGTATTTTGCGGGATGCCACAATCGCGCTCTCATGCAGATCCCCTACGAACTGGCCCTGGGCTGGCGCTACACGCGCGCGGGCCGCGCCACGCGGCGCAATGGCTTCATCTCGTTCATCTCGGGCGTGTCCATGCTGGGCATTGCGCTCGGGGTGGCGGCGCTCATCATCGTGCTGTCGGTGATGAACGGCTTCCAGAAAGAGGTGCGCGACCGCATGCTCAGCGTGGTCTCGCACATCGAAATCTTCGCCCCCGGCGGCGCGGCCCTGCCCGACGTGGCGCGCACCCTGCAGGAGGCGCGTGCCAACCCGGCCGTGGTGGCTGCCGCGCCCTTTGTGGCGGCGCAGGCGCTCTTGGCGCGCGGCGAGGACATGAAGGGCGCGCTGGTGCGCGGCATCGACCCGGCGCGCGAGCCCGAGGTCACCGATCTGCTGGCAGGCGCCCAGGGCGACACGCTGGCCCAGCTCGTGCCCGGCGCATTCCGCGTGGTGCTGGGCGGTGAGCTGGCGCGCATGCTGGGCGTGCGCGCGGGCGACGTGGTGACGCTGATCGCGCCCACCGGCCAGGTCACGCCGGCGGGTGTGGTGCCGCGCCTCAAGCAGATGCAGGTGGCCGGCACCTTCGACTCGGGCCACTATGAATACGACTCCACGCTGGTGCTGCTGCACCACGAGGACGCCGAGCGCATCTTCCGCCTCGAAGGCCCCACGGGCATTCGCCTGAAGCTGCGCGACCTGCACCAGGCGCACGCCGTGGCGCAGGAGCTGGCCCACTCGCTGAGCGGCGACCTGCGCATCCGCGACTGGACGCAGCAGAACCGCACCTGGTTCGCCGCCGTGCAGCTCGAAAAACGCATGATGTTCATCATCCTCACGCTCATCGTGGCCGTGGCGGCGTTCAACCTCGTCTCCACGCTGGTGATGACGGTGCAGGACAAGCGCGCCGACATCGCCATCCTGCGCACCCTGGGCGCGAGCCCGCGCAGCATCATGGGCGTGTTCGTGGTGCAGGGGGCGATGGTGGGCGTCATCGGCACGCTGGCCGGGCTGGTGCTGGGCCTTTCCATCGCCTTCAACATCGACGTGATCGTGCCCGCCATCGAGCGCCTGCTGAGCGCCAGCTTCCTGCCCAAGGACATCTACCTCATCAGCCGCATGCCCAGCGACCCGCAGAGCGCCGACATCGTGCCCGTGGGCGTGATCTCGCTGGTGCTGGCCTTCGTGGCCACGCTGTACCCGAGCTGGCGCGCCAGCCGCGTCAACCCTGCGGAGGCCTTGCGCTATGAATAATGTAGCTGGTGGCGCTCATCCAGCAAGCGCTGGAGGCCCGGACGTGGGGTTTCGCCAAAATGCCTTCAAAAACCAGGTGGTGCTGCAGGCCCGCGGCCTGACCAAGCGCTTCACCGAGGGGCGCCTGGACGTGAGCGTGCTGCAGGGCGTGGACCTGGAAGTGCACGCAGGCGAGACGCTGGCCATCGTCGGTGCCTCGGGCTCGGGCAAGAGCACGCTCTTGCACCTGCTGGGCGCGCTGGACGCGCCCACTGCGGGCAGCGTGCACCTGCAGGGCCAGCACCTGGCGCAGCTCTCGGCGGCGCAGCAGGGCGCGCTGCGCAACCAGCACCTGGGTTTCGTCTACCAGTTCCACCACCTGCTGCCCGAGTTCAGCGCGCTGGACAACGTGGCCATGCCGCTGCGCATCCGGCGCCTGCCGTACGAGGAATGCACGCGCCGCGCCGCGCAGATGCTCGCACACGTGGGCCTGGCCGGGCGCGTGCAGCACCGCCCGGCCGAGCTGTCGGGCGGCGAGCGCCAGCGCGTGGCCATTGCCCGCGCTCTGGTCACCCAACCGGCCTGCGTGCTGGCCGACGAGCCCACGGGCAACCTCGACCGCGCCACGGCCGAGGGCGTGTTCCAGCTCATGCTGCAACTGGCGCGCGAGCAGGGGACGGCGTTTGTCATGGTGACGCACGACGAGACGCTGGCGGCGCGGTGTGACCGGGTGCTGCGGTTGGTGGCCGGGCGGTTGACCTGAAAGGTGCATCACCACCGCACCGCAGCACCGCTGCAGCCCTTGCTCAGCCCCAGCGGATGTGGTGAAAGTCAAAGCCCTGTGCCAGCGTGGGCTTGACGATGTCGAAGTACGGCGACACGTCGAAGTCGCGCGGGGCGTACAGGCTGCGGTCGCGGATGTGGAAAATTTCCTCGCGCACCGCCTGGTGACGCACCGGGTCTTCGTGGCGCTCCTTCGTGATGACCGGCAGCACGGGGTAGTGCACGCTCTGGAAGGCCTCGGCAATCAGCGACGAGCAAATGGCCCGGGTCGGGTCGCCACTGCCCAGCGCAATCATCTGCCTGCGCCAGCGGGCCGGGACGGGCGGGTTGGGCAGCAGGTAGCGCGCCAGGTCGAATACATTTTTCAGGTCGTACTGTTCGCCGAGCTTGCCGGTGATCTCGTCCAGCAGGTTCTGCAGTTCGGTGGCGCTCAGGCCCGTGGGTCGGCAGATGCGCGTGGGGTAGGTCTGGTAGTGCTCCAGGGGGCGCTTGCACACGCCCTGCAGCATATCGGCCTCGATCAGCAGGTAGGGCCGGCCTTGCGCATCCTCCCCGCCCAGTTGCGGGCCCACATAGAACGCCGCGTGCGACCAGGTGGACTGGGTCAGGTACTTGATGGCGCTGGAAACCCGGCTGCTGCCTTCCATCAGCAGTACATCGCCGGGGCGCAGGCACTGCGCCAGTGCGCGCCGGTCTGTCGGCACCCCGTTCTGCGCGCTGGGGCGGGGGCGCGACAGGTAGCGTGCCAGCGCCTGGCCAAGGGCATGGAGCAAACGGTGGAGCATGGCGGTGGAGGCGGTGCGTGAAAACAGTGTGACACAGGCCGCCCGCTCGTGCGGCATGATGGCCGCCATGCCCACCTGGATCGACACCCACTGCCACCTCGACGCCCCGGAGTTCGCCCCGGACGTGGACGCCGTGCGCGCCCAGGCGCGCGCCGCCGGCGTGCAGCACCTCGTCATCCCGGCGGTGCAGGTGGCCCATGCCGCTGCGGCGCGCAGCCTGGCCCACCGCCATGGCGACAGCTATGCCCTGGGCATCCACCCGCTCTACACCCCGCAGGCGGCGGACGATGACCTGGAGCGCCTGGCAGAGCTGCTGGAGCAGCAGCGCGGCGACCCGCACCTCGTCGCCGTGGGCGAGATCGGCCTGGACTTCTTCGTGCCCGGGCTGGACGCCGAGCGGCAGACGCGCTTCTACCGCGCGCAACTGCAACTCGCGCGGCGCCTGGACCTGCCCGTGATCCTGCACGTGCGCCGCTCGGCCGACGCGCTGTTCAAGGGCCTGCGCGAGTTGCCGGTGCCAGGCGGCATCGCCCACGCCTTCAACGGCAGCCTGCAGCAGGCGCGCGCCTTCATGGCGCTGGGCTTCAAGCTGGGCTTTGGCGGCGCGCTGAGCTACGAGCGCGCGCTGCAATTGCGCCGCCTGGCCACTGCGCTGCCCATCGAGGCCCTGGTGCTGGAGACCGATGCACCCGACATGCCGCCGCACTGGCTCTACCGCACCGCCGCCGAGCGCGCCGCCGGCCAGCCGCAGGGGCGCAACACGCCGGCCGAGCTGCCGCGCATCGCACAGGTGCTGGCCGATCTGCGCGGCATGCCGCTGCAGGCGCTGGCGCAACAGACCCGGGCCAACGCCCTGCAGGCGCTGCCGCGTCTGCGCGCAAGCGCAGAATAATCAGTCAAAATGGGCTTATACGCTTTAGAATCAAGCGCCAGCAGCTATTGTTTTGATAGTGACTGATTTGCCAAACACGCACCACACCGCGACGCACCGGGCCATGCCACCGGCGGCGGCACGCCTTGCCGGCCTGCCGCCGGTGGTGGGCGCGGGCACGGTGGTGCTGGTGCTGGGCAGCTTCCCGGGCGCGGCATCGCTGCGCGCGCAGCAGTACTACGCGCACCCGCAAAACCACTTCTGGCGCATCCTGCAGGCGCTGTGGCCGCAGCACCCCTTGCCGGGGCCCGAGGACTACGCCGCGCGCTGCGCCTGGCTGCTCGCGCGCGGCCTGGGCCTGTGGGACGTGTACGCCGCCTGCGAGCGCGCGGGCAGCCCGGATGCCCACATCCGCAACGCCCAGGTGAACGACTTTGCCCGCCTGCGCGCGCACTGCCCGCGCCTGGCGGCCATCGTCCACAATGGCGGCGAGAGCTTTCGCCACGCGCGCGCCACGGCGCAGTTGGGCGTGCCCGTGCTCCGGCTGCCGTCCACCAGCCCGGCGAATGCCTCGTGGAGCTTCGAGCGCAAGCGCGCCGCCTGGGGCGAAGCCCTGGCCGCGCAGGGGCTCCTTTGAAGAACACCGAATGGCCCGCAAGAAAAGCAACACCGCCGAACTGCCCGAAGTCAGCGTCTCCGACGATGGCGAGGTGCGCCACCTGCACCTGGGCACGCCCTGGATCCAGGGCTCCATGCGCATCGCCGCGCCCTTCGACCTGGAGCTGGAGTACATCCAGCGCATGATGGCCTGGCTGCTGTTCATGGAGCCCGAGGCCGTGCGCCAGGGCCACGCCATGCAGTTGGGCCTGGGGGCCGGCGCCATCACCAAGTTCTGCCACAAGAAGCTGCGCATGTGCGCCACCGCCATCGAGCTGAACCCGCAGGTCCTGGCCGTGTGCCGCGCCTGGTTCAAGCTGCCGCCCGATGGCCCCAAGCTGCGCGTGGTGCTGGCCGATGCGGCGCAGGAGATCAAGAACCCCATGTGGCAGGGCACGGTGGACGCGCTGTGCGTGGACCTGTACGACCACGAGGCCGCCGCGCCCGTGCTCGACAGCGCCGCCTTCTATGCCGACTGCCGCGCCCTGCTGAGCGAGAACGGCTGCATGACGGTCAACCTGTTCGGCCGCGCATCGAGCTTTGCGCGCAGCGTGGAGCAGATCGCCGCCGCCTTCGGCGAGGACGCGCTCTGGGCCTTCAAGCCCACGCGCGAGGGCAACACCGTGGTGCTCGCGCAGCGCACGCCCAGCCGGTTCAAGCGCGGCGAGCAGGCCGCGCGCTGCGCCGACATCCAGGAGCGCTGGGGTATTCCCACCGCCAAATGGGTGCGCGGCTTCAAGCCGCTGGCCTTCTGAGACCTTCCCTGTCCTGACGGAATTCCCACCATGACCTCTGCCGCGACCTCCTCCCAGCCCGCGCCGGCCCACACCCCTGCGGGGCCGCTGGCCTGGCGGCGCATCGTCGATTGGCTGAGCCACGACGGCGTCATCAGCGCCGAGGAGGCCCAGCGCACCATCGCACGCTGCTCGCAGGCCGAGAGCCACCAGCACCCGCTGGTGCGCCTGGCCAACGTGGCCATGGAGCGCGCGCGCGACGGCAAGCCGCTGGACATCGACATGCTCACGGAATACCTCGCCCAGCGCTGCGGCATGGAGTACCTGCGCATCGATCCGCTCAAGGTCGATGTGGGCAAGGTGGCCGACGCCATGAGCGCCAGCTACGCCGAGCGCCACAAGGTGCTGCCCGTGCAGGTCACGGCCAAGGAGGTGGTGGTGGCCACGGCCGAGCCCTTCATCACCGACTGGGTGGCCGAGGTCGAGCGCCAGGCCAAGCGCCCGGTGCGCCGCGTCATCGCCAACCCGCTGGACATCCACCGCTACACGGCCGAATTCTTCGCGCTGGCCAAATCCGTGCGCGCCGCGCAAAAGGCCGGCGGCACCATGGCCAACAACAGCTTCGAGCAGCTCGTCGAGCTGGGCAAGAGCAACAAGCAGCTCGACGCCAACGACCAGGGCGTGATCCGCGTGGTGGATTGGCTCTGGCAGTACGCCTTTGACCAGCGCGCCAGCGACATCCACCTTGAACCGCGGCGCGAGCAGGGCGTGATCCGCTTTCGCATCGACGGCGTGCTGCACCCCGTCTACCAGATGCCCCTGGGCGTGATGGCCGCCATGGTGGCGCGCGTCAAGCTGCTCGGGCGCATGGACGTGGTGGAAAAGCGCCGCCCGCAGGACGGCCGCATCAAGACGCGCAACCAGCGCGGCGACGAGGTCGAGATGCGCCTGGCCACGCTGCCCACGGCCTTTGGCGAGAAGATGGTGATGCGCATCTTCGACCCCGACACCGCCGTCAAGAACCTCGACGCGCTGGGCTTTGGCACGCACGACGCGCGCCGCTGGGAGGAGCTCATCAAGCGCCCGCACGGCATCATCCTCGTGACCGGGCCCACGGGCTCGGGCAAGACCACCACGCTGTACTCCACGCTCAAGCGCGTGGCCACCGAAGAGGTGAACGTCAGCACCGTGGAGGACCCGATCGAGATGATCGAGCCCAGCTTCAACCAGACGCAGGTGCAGCCGCAGCTTGACTTCAGCTTCGCCGAGGGCGTGCGCGCCCTCATGCGCCAGGACCCGGACATCATCATGGTCGGCGAGATCCGCGACCTGGAGACGGCCGAGATGGCCGTGCAGGCCGCGCTCACCGGCCACCTGGTGTTCTCCACCCTGCACACCAACGACGCGCCCAGCGCCATCACGCGCCTGCTGGAGCTGGGCGTGCCGGCCTACCTCATCAGCGCCACGCTGCTGGGCGTGCTGGCCCAGCGCCTGGTGCGCAAGCTGTGCAAGGAGTGCCGCCAGCCCGACACCGAGGCCACCGCCGAGACCTTTGCCGAAGCCGTCAAGCCCTGGAAGTTCAGCGGCAGCGTGCGCCCCTACAAGCCCGTGGGCTGCATCGAATGCCGCATGACGGGCTACCGCGGCCGCTCCGGCCTGTACGAGCTGCTCACGGTGACCGAGACGCTCAAGCAGGGCATCACGGCCGAGCCCTCCATCGACGCGCTGCGCCGCCAGGCCGTGCACGACGGCATGCGCCCGCTGCGCATGGCCGGTGCCTTGCGCGCCGCCCAGGGCATGACCACGCTGGACGAAGTGATTGCCGCCACGCCCACCCCCGCCGCGCACTGAGAAGGTGTGAACGAACCCACCATGCCCGCTCATCCCGCCACCACACACTCGCTCGGCGTTGCAAATGCGCGCCATAGCCCGCGCTATGGCTGCGCTTTGCGCCTTGATCGGCCGCGTTGTGACGGCCTGCTCGGGCACGCCGGATTCATTCACACCTTCTGACGGCGCCGCCCCGCCCCCCGACCCTCCGCCCTCGATGAACCACGTCGCCCCCCTGCAGCCCCTGCCGGCGCCGCACCCGCTGCGCGAGCTCCTGCACAACGAAGTGCATGCCCGCCCGCCCGAGGCCATTGCCGCGCCCGTGGCGAGCACCCACATCGTGATGTGGGCCGACGCCGCCGCGCGCGAGGCCAGCCGTGCGCACCTGGCGCTGCTGCTGCGCAACCACCACCGCCCGCCGCCGGACGCGGACACCACCCACCTGCGCGTGGACCTGGGGCCCGTGCGCATCCGCTGGGAGGTGCACACCGAATTCGTCGCCTGGACCTTCACCGTGCCCCTGCACACCGAGGGCTTCGGCCAGAGCGAGCCCGTGGGCGCGGCCGCCAGCGTGCCGCACGACTGGCTGGCCGCGCTGCCGGGCCAGTGCCTGTGCGGGCTCAACCTGTGGGTGCTGCCCACGCGCGAGTTCGGCTCGGGCTCGCTGGTGCGCCACGTGCTCAACGAGGACGCGCTCGTCGCCTCCACCGTGGCCGACGGCCATGGCGAGGTCTATACCGACTTTGCCGTGCACCCCGACGGCTACTCGCGCATGGTGCTGCTCGCGGGCAGCATGACGCCGCGCCGCCTCGGCCGCCTGGTGCAGCGCCTGCAGGAGATCGAGACCTACCGCATGGCCGCGCTGCTGGGCCTGCCGGCCGCGCGCGAAGCCACGCGCGTGCTCGCCGGCGCCGAGCGCGGCCTGGCCGAGCTGGCCGACGCCATCCGCTCGGCCAACCGACACGACGAGCCGGCCCTGCTCGACCGCCTCACGCGTCTGGCCGGGCAGGTGGAGAGCCAGTACGCCGCCACGCACTCGCGCTTTTCCGCGAGCACGGCCTACTTCGAGCTGGTGGACCGGCGCATCGCCGAGATCGGCGAATCGCGCCTGGCGGGCCTGCAGACTATCCGCGAGTTCATGGACCGGCGCCTCACGCCCGCGCGCGGCACCTGCGAGTGGGCCGCGCGGCGCCAGGAGGCGCTCTCGCGCCGCGTCTCGCGCATCAGCCAGTTGCTGCGCACGCGCGTGGACATCGAGCAGCAGCAAAGCAGCCAGGCGCTGCTGGCGAGCATGAACCAGCGCCAGGACCTGCAGCTCAAGCTGCAGTCCACGGTGGAGGGGCTGTCGGTGGCGGCCATCACCTACTACATCGTGGGCCTGGTGAGCTACCTGGCCAAGGGCGCGCAGCAACTGGGCTGGCCGCTGTCGGCCGAGAGTTCGGCGGCCATCGCCATCCCGGCGGTGGCGCTGGCCGTGTGGTGGTCCCTGCGCCGTCTGCACCAGCGCATGTTCCGGCACTGAGCCGGCCCCGCAGCCCCTGGGCCGCGGGGGGGCGGGCGCGTCAGGCGAGCTCGGCGATCAGCTCGATCTCCACGCAGGCGCCCAGCGGGATCTGGGCCACGCCGAAGGCGCTGCGCGCGTGCTTGCCCGCGTCGCCGAACACCGCGCCGAGCAGCTCGCTCGCGCCGTTGGTCACCAGGTGCTGCTCGGTGTAGTCGCCCGTGGAGTTGACCAGGCTCATCACCTTGACGATGCGCTTGACGCGGTTGAGGTCGCCGCCGCAGGCCGCCTGCAGCGTGCCCAGCAGGTCGATGGCCACGGCGCGCGCCGCCTGCTGGCCTTCCTCGGTGCTGATGTTCTTGCCGAACTGCGCCACCCAGGGCTTGCCGTCCTTGCGCGCGATGTGGCCGCTCAGGAAGACCAGGTTGCCCGTCTGCACATAGGGCACGTAGGCGGCGGCGGGCACGCTGACCGGGGGCAGCGTGATGTTCAGGGCGGCAAGCTTGTCGTAAACGCTCATGGGATACCTCGAAGGAAGTGGAGAGGGCGCGGCGCGCGGGCCGCCGGAGCCGGCATGGTACACAGCCTGGGCCCCGGGGCCAGGGGCCGGGGCTGCGGTTTCATGGCGCATTAGCATGCGCGCATGGAACACCCCACGGGCACACCGGGCGCGGCCGCGCCGGCCGCTTGCGCGCCAGCGGCTGCGCCGCGTGCCTGGCTGGGCGGCTGGTGGTGTGCCGGCGCCCTGCTGGGTGCTGCGCTGCAGGTGCAGCAGCCGCGCCTGTGGAGCGGCGCCGCCTACGCGGCGCTGGGCCTGCTGGCGCTGCTGGCCGGGTGGCATGCCTGGCGGCGCGGGCGCCGGGGCCGGGCCGTCTGGCCCGCGGGGGTGGCCCTGGCGGCGGCGCTGCTGGTGTTCTCGGCCACGGGGCTGCGCGCCCTGCAGCGCCAGGCCCAGGTGCTGGACCCGGCGCTGGAGGGGCGCGACCTGCGCATCGTCGCCACCGTGGCCGCCATGCCCCAGCCGCTGGAGGCTGGTGTGCGCCTGCGCGTGGCGGTCGAGTCGGCCTTGCTGGCGGGCCAGCCGGTGCGCCTGCCCGAGCACATCGACCTGGGCTGGTACGACGGCCCGGCGGCGCCGGAAGCCGCGGACGCGCCGTACAGCCGCTACGCGGGCCTGCCGCGGGCGGGCGAGCGTTGGGCGCTGATGGTGCGCCTGAAGGCGCCGCACGGCGCGCGCAACCCGCAGGGCTTTGACTACGAGCTGTGGCTGTGGGAGCAGGGCGTGGGCGCCACCGGCACGGTGCGCGCGCGCGCGCCCGGCGACGCGCCCCAGCGCCTGGCGCAGACGGCCTGGCACCCCGTGGAGCGCCTGCGCCAGCGGGTGCGCGATGCCGTCTTCGACACCCTGGCGCCGGACGCGGGCGACGCGCAGCGCCAGCGCCTGGCGGGCGTGGTCGCCGCGCTGGTGACGGGCGACCAGCGCGCCATCGAGCGCGCCGACTGGGATGTGTTCCGCACCACCGGGGTGTCGCACCTCATGAGCATCTCGGGCCTGCACATCACCATGTTCGCCTGGCTGGCCTCGGCCTGCGTGGGCCGCCTGTGGCGGCGCTCGGCGCGCCTGTGCCTGGCCTGGCCCGCGCCCTCGGTGGCCTTGGCGGGCGGTGTGCTGCTGGCCGCGGGCTATGCGCTGTTCAGCGGCTGGGGCGTGCCCGCGCAGCGCACGGTGACCATGCTCGCCACCGTCGTGCTGCTGCGCCTCACAGGGCGGCGCTGGCCCTGGCCGCAGGTCTGGCTGCTGGCGGGCGCGGTGGCGGTGCTGGCCGACCCCTGGGCCCTGTTGCAGCCCGGGTTCTGGCTCAGCTTCGTCGCCGTGGCGGCCTTGTTTGCTAGCAGTTTGGTAGCTGGTGGCGCAGCATCCACGGGCGTTGGTGGCTTTTTAAAGGCCTTGCTGCGCGAGCAGGGCGTGGTCACGCTGGCGCTCACCCCGCTGGGCGTGCTGTTCTTCGGGCAGCTCTCGCTCGTGGGCCTGGCGGCCAATCTGCTGGCCATCCCCTGGGTCACGCTGGTGCTCACGCCGCTGGCCCTGGGCGGGGTGCTGTGGGCGCCCCTGTGGCACGCGGCGCTGGCGGCGGCGCAGGTGCTGGTCGCGGTGCTGCAGTGGCTGGCCGCCTGGCCCTGGGCCTCGCTGTGGCTGCCGGTGGCCCCCTGGGGCGTGGGGGTGGCGGCCGTGCTCGGCGGCCTGTGGCTGGTGCTGCGCCTGCCCTGGGCCTGGCGCGGGCTGGGCCTGCCGCTGGTGCTGCCCGTGCTGCTGTGGCAGTACCCGCGCCCGGCGCCCGGGCAGTTCGAGCTGCTGGCGGCCGACGTGGGGCAGGGCTCGGCCGTGTGGGTGCGCACGGCCACGCACGCCCTGCTGTTCGACGCCGGCCCGCGCTACGGCCTGCAGGCCGACGCGGGGGCGCGCGTGCTCGTGCCGCTGCTGCGCGCGCATGGCGAGCGGCTGGACCTGCTCATGCTCAGCCACCGCGACAGCGACCACACCGGCGGCGCAGCCGCCGTGCTCGCGCAGCAGCCGCAGGCGCGGCTCGTGGGCTCCATCGCGGGCGATGCGGCGCTGCAGGCGCTGCGCCCCCATGCGCCCTGCGCGGCCGGCCAGGCCTGGGAGTGGGACGGCGTGCGCTTTGCCGTGCTGCACCCGCCGTCCGGCGCGGCGCCGGGGCAGGGCGGGCAGAGCAATGCGCACAGTTGCGTGCTGCGCGTGCAGGCGCCCTCGGGCGCGGCGGCGCTGCTCACGGGCGACATCGAGGCGGCGCAGGAGGCGCAGCTCCTGGCCCAGGCCGCGCCCCTGCAGGCCGATGTGCTGCTGCTGCCGCACCATGGCAGCAGGAGCTCGTCCAGCCCGGCCTTCCTCGACGCCGTGCAGCCGCGCACCGCCCTGGTGCAGGCGGGCTACCGCAACCGCTACGGCCACCCCGCGCCGCAGGTGCGTGAACGCCTGCAGGTGCGTGGCGTGCAGGTGGTGGAGACGGCCCGCTGCGGCGCGGCGCGGTGGAGCTCCGCACCTGGCGCAGGGCTGCGCTGCGAGCGCCAGGAGCGCGTGCGCTACTGGCAGCATGCGGGCTCTTATGCCCCCGACGCCGGCCCGTCAGAAGGCGAAGAATAGCCATACGCAATTCACAACATTCATTCAATTAATTGGATTGATTGGACGATACGGCCTAGACTTGCCCCTGTGTTCAATTCCACCCACCTGAGGTAACCACCATGTCCCTGATCAATACGCAAGTGCAACCCTTCAAGACCACCGCTTTCGTCAACCGCGGCGGCAAGGGAGAGTTCATTGAAGTGACGGAAGCCAGCCTCAAGGGCAAGTGGTCCGTGCTGATCTTCATGCCGGCCGCCTTCACCTTCAACTGCCCCACCGAGATCGAGGACGCTGCCGAGCACTACGCCGAGTTCCAGAAGGCCGGTGCCGAGGTCTACATCGTGACCACCGACACGCATTTCTCGCACAAGGTGTGGCACGAGACCTCCGACGCCGTGGGCAAGGCCAAGTTCCCCCTGGTCGGCGATCCCACGCACCAGCTCACCAACGCCTTCGGCGTGCACATCCCCGAAGAAGGCCTGGCGCTGCGCGGCACCTTTGTGATCAACCCCGATGGCGTGATCAAGACCATGGAAGTGCACTCCAACGAGATCGCCCGCGACGTGTCGGAAACCTTGCGCAAGCTCAAGGCCGCCCAGTTCACGGCAGCGCATCCTGACCAGGTGTGCCCCGCCAAGTGGAAGGAAGGCGCCAAGACCCTGACGCCGTCGCTGGACCTGGTGGGCAAGATCTAAGTCTCGGCTCCCCGCCCCCACTCCAGAGCCGGACAGACGCAGGGCCCAGCCGCCCTGCCGTCCGGCTTTTTCACGCCCGTATCTTGCTGTTTTGTTTAGGAGAGAAGCCCATGCTCGACGACCAACTGAAATCCCAACTCGCCGCTTACCTGGAGCGCGTGCAGCAACCGTTCGAGCTGGTGGCCTCGCTGGACGACAGCGACACCGCGGCGCAGATGCGCGAGCTGCTCACCACCATCCAGAGCCTGCGCAGCGACAAGATCAGCGCCCGCTTTGACGGCCAGGACGCGCGCCGCCCCTCGTTCGCCCTGCAGCGCCCGGACGGCCAGCAGCACCTGCGCTTTGCCGGCCTGCCGCTGGGCCATGAATTCACCTCGCTGGTGCTGGCCCTGCTGTGGACGGGCGGCCACCCGCCCAAGGTGGAGCAGGACCTGATCGAGCAGGTGCGCGCGCTGCGCGGCGACTTCCACTTCGAGGTCTACATGAGCCTGAGCTGCCACAACTGCCCCGACGTGGTGCAGGCGCTCTCGCTCATGGCCGTGCTCAACCCCCAGGTCAAGACCACCGTGATCGAAGGCGGCGCCTTCCAGCAGGAAGTGACCGAGCGCGAAATCATGGCCGTGCCCATGGTCTACCTCAACGGTGAGGTGTTCGGCGCAGGCCGCATGGAGCTGGCCGAGATCGTCGCCAAGCTCGATACCGGCGCCGCCGCGCGCGAAGCCGCCAAGCTCTCGGCCAAGGAAGCGTTTGACGTGCTCATCGTCGGCGGCGGCCCCGCCGGCGCGGCCGCGGCGGTGTACGCCGCGCGCAAGGGTATACGCACCGGCGTCGCCGCCGAGCGCTTCGGCGGCCAGGTGAACGACACCCTGGACATCGAGAACTACATCTCCATCCCGCACACCGAAGGCCCGCAGTTCTCCGCCGCCCTGGAGCGCCACGTGCGCGCGTACGAGGTGGACGTGATGAACCTGCAGCGCGCCAAGGCCCTCAAGCCCGCCGCTGCGCCGGGCGGCCTGATCGAGGTGGAGATGGACAACGGCGCCGTGCTCAAGGCCCGCAGCGTCATTCTCAGCACCGGCGCGCGCTGGCGCAACATGAACGTGCCCGGCGAGGACCAGTACCGCACCAAGGGCGTGGCCTACTGCCCGCACTGCGACGGCCCGCTGTACAAGGGCAAGCGCGTGGCCGTGATCGGCGGCGGCAACTCCGGCATCGAGGCCGCCATCGACCTGGCCGGCGTGGTGGCGCATGTCACCGTGTTCGAGTTCATGCCCCAGCTCAAGGCCGACGCCGTGCTGCAGAAAAAGCTCGCCAGCCTGCCCAACGTGGACGTGGTGCTCAACGCCCAGACCACCGAAGTGCTGGGCGACGGCAGCAAGGTCAACGCCTTGGCCTACAAGGACCGCACCACCGGCGAGGAAAAGCGCGTGGAGCTCGAAGGCATCTTCGTGCAGATCGGCCTGCTGCCCAACACCGACTGGCTCAAGGGCACGGTGGAGCTCTCCCGCTTCGGCGAGATCGTGATCGACGCCAAGGGTCAGACCAGCGTGCCCGGCGTGTTTGCCGCGGGCGACTGCACCACGGTGCCGTACAAGCAGATCATCATCGCCGCCGGCGCGGGCGCCACGGCCGCGCTGAGCGCGTTCGATCACCTGATCCGTACGTCGGCGCCGGCTTGAGTTTCAAGCCAAATCGGGCTCTGGCGCTTGTGGAGTAAGCGCGCGAAGCTATCAAAATGAAAGCGGCGGTGCTGTCCCCACAGCCCCGCCGCTTGCGTTTTGCAGGCCGTCGCGGGCCATCTCCACCCGCTGGGGTTTTCAACGCGGGCTGCTCTGCGGCGCTGCAGAGCCCCGCTCCCGCAACGCCTCATACCACTGCGCCGGCCCCAGCAAGATGGCCTTGAACCCTGCACGCACGCGCTCGCTGTTCAGCGCCTGTTTGCTCATGGTGGTGTAGGCATCAAAGGCGTCGATGATGGCGTCGGTCAGGGCGGCTGCCCACCACCATGGCCTTGGCGTGGCCGTCAAGCAGGGGCTGGCTGCTGTGCGCTTCGTCGGCAATCACGGCAAAGCTCTTCCCTCGGTGTTTAGTCTTGGTCTTCTGTGCTGCTAAGCGACTGGCCCTGCATACGCTGGGCTACCGCTGCCTCAATAGCATCGAGCACATGCTCCTGCACGCGATCCGCAAAGCGCTTGCGCCGGTTGTTCGATAGTTTGCCGCCGTTCTGGTGGCTGGTGACGATCAGCGTGGCCAAGTCGGTGCTGCGCAGGTCGTAGCGGTCGTTGATGTAACGGGCGACGTCGTCAAACAGCCCCAGAAAACCCACCTCCTGCCGGAGGTGGGTCTCCAATGACGCCTGGGCCATGGCCAGTATGAAGGCCACGCCCTCGGTCACATCCATGTAGCGAAACCACACATCCTCGCCGCTCTGCCATGCATAGCTGTACTGGTCATCGCCCGACCACAGCACCTGGCACAGCTCCCGGGCGGGCCTGCTGAAAGCCGTCAGCGCCTGCCAGTATTGCTCTTCGTGTTTTTTCATGGCCACCGACACGGGCAGCAAAAAGCCCGCAGGCAGACCACCCGACTGCCCCAGGCAGTGGTGAATCAGAAAGCGCGACAGGCGCCCGTTGCCATCCATGAACGGGTGCAGAAAGACAAAGGCGAACGACACCACGCCGGCATGCACCAGTGGGTCCAGCCCCGCGGGGCGCTGGTTCGACAGCGCCATCAGTTGCTCCATCAGCTCGGCGCACAGCTCGGGCGGGGGCGGCACATAGGTCACACCCGCCGCGCCCAGGGCATTGCCCTGCAGGCGGTTTTGCTCGGTGCGGAACTGCATCGCCTTGTCGAACGGGTTGCTGACGGTGGCGTTCTGCAACTCGATCAGATAGTCCTCGGTCAAGGGGCGTGGGTCGTGCGCCCGCTTGAGCAGCGCGGCAAACCGGCTGGCCTTGTCCTCGCTGGGCGTCTCGCCCTCGATGGCGAACGAGCCCTCGGTCTCGCTCAGATACGCCCAGGACAGGGCGCGCTCCAGCATCTGCGGGCCGATGGAGGCCGCGAACGCCTTGGCATGGGCCAGCACATCGTGCTGCAAGCCCTGCAGCACCGCATCGGTCTTGCGCACCACCGGGCAAAAGGCCAGGTCGCCCAGCCCGTTGAAATCCACGCGCCAGCGCGCATTGCGCCGCGAGGCGCCGGTCAAGTAGGCCGCCGGGTCGAACATGGGCACATAGGCAGCCGCCACGGGGTGCTGCTCCACCGCCTGCAGCGGGCACTGGTGGGCGGCCTCCCACAGCAGGCACAGCTTGCGCACATAGGCGCCGTTGGGCGTGCGCAGAAATTCGGCCTCCATCTCTTCCTGGCCGACCTGGCGCAGCGCCGCCGTCAGATAGTCCAGCCGCACCCCTTCGTGCTTGATGGCAAACAGGGCATGGTCCAGCCAGCGCGCGCCGGGCGCCAGCTTGGCAGGTACCAGCAGCGCCCCCTCGGGCAGCCGCTGCAGGCTTTGCACAGCCGCCAGCCGCGCCTTGTGGGCGCCCAGAAAGTCCGGGGCCTGGAGCGCGTCCTGAATCCAGGCGTAGCCAACAGCGGTGCTCATGTCAGTGGGGTGGTGAGGGGCGGGAAAAAGTTCAGTGTGCGGGAATTTTCTTCAAAAATGAAGAGACACTCGATGTTTTTCTCAGTCGGAGGGCGTGTGGACTGCACATTCAAGCCCCCGGAGGGCAGAAAAATCTTCTGGCAATGGGGATTTTTCTCAGAACTTGGCCATCCGCACGCCTTTTTTTAGCAAGGCTGCAAAAGGTGCCGCTTGCTGACTTGAGGCGCCACGGGGTAAGCAACATGTAAACAGTCCGCCCTGAACAATTCCGTTTTCAGCCGCAGGCAGGTCGGTGCTCATGCGCAGGGGGGAACAATACTGCGATCAGGAATTCGAGGGGGCCACAACACGCCCACAGATGCGCAGAAGGCATGCCCTGGTGGGTGGTCGTGGGCGGCATCGGTGAGCGCTGGTCCGCAGTCCCCAGAGGCCACATCGATGGGCAGAGGGTCGCCAGTTTGCTATCAAACAAGTAGCTTTTAGCACTTGCTATATGCGCCTTTGTGCCATATTTCATTCAAAAACGCCCTGGCCTGGTGCGCGCCACCCTCAATAGCTCAACCGCTCCGGCCGCACCTCCTGCAGGATGGTGGTGGCGATTTCCTCGATGGACTTGGTGGTGGACGACAGCCAGCGTATGCCCGAGCGGCGCATCATGGCCTCGGCCTCCTGCACTTCGTGGCGGCAGCTCTCCAGGCTGGCGTAGCGGGAGCCGGGGCGGCGTTCGCTGCGGATCTCGGACAGGCGCTCGGGGCTGATGGTCAGGCCGAAGATCTTCTTCTTGTGGGGCACCAGCGCGGGCGGCAGTTGGCGGCGCTCGAAGTCCTCGGGGATCAGCGGGTAGTTGGCCGCCTTCAGGCCATGCTGCATGGCCAGGTACAGGCTGGTGGGCGTCTTGCCGCTGCGCGAGACGCCCACCAGGATCACGTCCGCCTCCTCGAGGTTCCTGTGGCTCTGGCCGTCGTCGTGCGCCAGGCTGTAATTGATGGCCTCGATGCGGTCGTGGTATTCCTTGCTCTTGCTGATGTCGGAGAAGCGCCCCACGCGGTGGTGCGACTTGATGCCCAGCTCCACCTCCAGCGGGTGCACGAAGGTGCCGAACATGTCCAGCAGCATGCCCTTGCAGCCGTCCTGCAGCACCTTGAGCACTTCCATGTTCACCAGCGTGGTGAAGACGATGGACTTGCGCCCTTCGAGTTCGGCCGTGTGGTTGATCTGGCGCACGGCCTGGTGCGCCTTGTCCACCGTGTCGATGAAGGGCAGGCGCACGCGCCGGGGCATCATTTCAAATTGCGCCAGGATGGCGTTGCCGAAGGTCTCGGCGGTGATGCCGGTGCCATCGGAGACGAAGAAGACGGTGCGGGAGTGCATGCCAGGGCCTTGGGGGAAGCAGCAGGCCGCCGCCCGGAGCGGGGCCCTACAATGGCGCCCATTATTCCCAAATTCCATCCAGGCGTGCCGTGGGCCCACACATACAACGACAAAGCCGTGCGCCACGCCTGGACACCCGCCCGCAGCCCTGCACGGGCCTGGGCGCAGACCCGGTTTCAACTTCTGGAGCTTTCCCATGTCTGCACTCTTTGACGCGACCGCCCTGGTCGTACCGTTTGAGAACCTGAGAATGAGCGACGTCGAGGTCGTTGGCGGCAAGAACGCCAGCCTCGGCGAGATGATCTCGCAACTGCCGCAGGGCGTGCGCGTGCCCACGGGCTTTGCCACCACGGCGCATGCCTTCCGCGAGTTCCTCAAGCACGAGGGGCTGCACGAGCGCATCAGCCAGCGCCTGGCCGCGCTCGACACCGAAGACGTGCGCGCCCTGGCCGCCGCTGGCGCCGAGATCCGCGGCTGGGTCGAGGCCCAGCCCTTCCCCGCAGACCTGGAAAAGGCCGTGCGCGATGCCTTTGCGCAACTGAGCGCGGGCACCCCGCACGCCAGCTTCGCCGTGCGCTCGTCCGCCACGGCCGAGGACCTGCCCGACGCCTCCTTCGCCGGCCAGCAGGAAACCTTTTTGAACGTGCACGGCATCGACGAGGTGCTGCACAAGATGAAGGAGGTGTTCGCCTCCCTCTACAACGACCGCGCCATCAGCTACCGCGTGCACAAGGGCTTTGCGCACGATGTGGTGGCCCTGTCGGCGGGCGTGCAGCGCATGGTGCGCTCCGACCTGGGCGCGGCGGGCGTGATGTTCACCATCGACACCGAGAGCGGCTTTGAGGACGTGGTGTTCATCACCAGCAGCTACGGCCTGGGCGAGACGGTGGTGCAGGGCGCCGTGAACCCCGACGAGTTCTACGTGCACAAGCCCATGCTCAAGGCGGGCAAGCAGGCGGTGATCCGCCGCAACCTCGGCAGCAAGCTGATCCAGATGGTGTTCTCCACGCCCGACGAGAAGAAGGCCACGGGCAAGCTGGTCAAGACCATCGACGTGCCGGCCGAGCAGCGCAACCGCTATTCGCTCACCGACGCCGAGGTGGCGCAACTGGCGCACTACGCGCTGGTCATCGAGCAGCACTACGGCCGCCCCATGGACATCGAATGGGGCAAGGACGGCGAGGACGGCCAACTCTACATCCTGCAGGCGCGCCCCGAGACGGTGAAGAGCCAGGTGCAGGGCCAGGCCGAGCTGCGCTACAAGCTCAAGGGCACGGGCACGGTGCTGGCCGAGGGCCGCGCCATCGGCCAGAAGATCGGCACGGGCCCGGTGCGCCTGGTGCACAACATTTCCGAGATGGACAAGGTGCAGCCCGGCGACGTGCTCGTCACCGACATGACCGACCCCAACTGGGAGCCGGTGATGAAGCGCGCCAGCGCCATCGTCACCAACCGCGGCGGGCGCACCTGCCACGCGGCCATCATCGCGCGCGAACTGGGTATTCCGGCCGTGGTGGGCTGCGGCAACGCCACCGACAAGCTGAGCGACGGCACCCTGGTCACCGTGAGCTGCGCCGAGGGCGACACCGGCAAGATCTACGACGGCCTGCTGGAAACCGAGGTCACCGAGGTGCAGCGCGGCACCATGCCCAAGATTGCCACCAAGATCATGATGAACGTGGGCAACCCGCAGCTCGCCTTCGACTTCGCTCAGTTGCCCAACGAGGGCGTGGGCCTGGCGCGGCTGGAGTTCATCATCAACAACAACATCGGCGTGCACCCCAAGGCCATCCTGGACTACCCGGCCGTCGATGCCGACCTGAAGAAGGCCGTGGAATCCGTGGCGCGCGGCCACGCCTCGCCCCGTGCCTTCTACGTCGACAAGGTGGCCGAGGGCGTGGCCACCATCGCTGCGGCCTTCTGGCCCAAGCCGGTCATCGTGCGCCTGTCCGACTTCAAGAGCAACGAGTACCGCAAGCTCATCGGCGGCAGCCGCTACGAGCCCGAGGAAGAGAACCCCATGCTGGGCTTCCGCGGCGCGGCGCGCTACGTGAGCGCGGACTTCGGCGAAGCCTTTGCCATGGAGTGCGAGGCCTTGAAGCGCGTGCGCAACGACATGGGCCTGACCAACGTGCAGGTCATGGTGCCCTTTGTGCGCACGCTGGGCCAGGCCGAGCGCGTGACCAAGCTGCTGGCGCAGCATGGCCTGCAGCGCGGCGAGAACGAGCTCAAGCTCATCATGATGTGCGAGATCCCGAGCAACGCCATCCTGGCCGAGCGCTTCCTGGAGTTCTTCGACGGCTTCTCCATCGGCTCCAACGACCTGACCCAGCTCACCCTGGGCCTGGACCGCGACTCGGGTCTGGAACTGCTGGCCGCTGACTTCGACGAGCGCGACCCGGCCGTGGAGGCGCTGATCCACCTGGCCATCCAGGCCTGCCGCGCGCAGGGCAAGTACATCGGCATCTGCGGCCAGGGCCCCAGCGACCACCCGGACTTCGCCCAGTGGCTGGCCCGGGAGGGCATCACGTCCATCTCGCTCAACCCCGACAGCGTGATGGCCACCTGGCAGCAACTGGCGGGCTGAGCGCGCCGCCCCGCGAGAACCCGTCTCCGGTCCCCGCATGCCGCCCGCGCCCCCACCTGCACCCGAAGCCCCGCAGGGCGTGCTGTTCCCGCCCGACCTGCACGACGTGCGCCACCTGCAGCTCAAGGGGGCGCTGCTGCTGCTGTGGATGCTGGTGTCCTTCGTCGCCATGTACTTTGCGCGCGAGCTCGGCAGCATCGTGGTGGCGGGCTGGCCGCTGGGCTACTGGATCGCGGCGCAGGGCGGGGTGCTGGTGTTCATCGCCATCGTGGTGGCCTACGGCTGGGCCATGAATCGGCTCGAACGCATCGACGCCCAGACGCAAACCCCGCAGGGCCCGGAGTCCGGTGCACGGCGCCATGGCTGAGGACCAGGACGCGCGCAGCTACCAGTGGCGGCTGCACCGCATCCTGGCGCTGTACGTGGGCGGGGTGCTGTGCTTTCTCGCCCTCATGGCCTGGGCCGAGGCGCAGGGGCTGGCGCGCCACTGGATCGGGCCGATCTTCCTGTTCCTCTCGGTCATGGTGTACGCGGGCATCGGCGTCTACGGCCGCACCACCGATGCCGACGAGTACTACGTCGCCGGCCGGCGCATCCCGCCGGTCTACAACGGCATGGCCGCCGCCGCCGACTGGATGAGCGCCGCCTCATTCATCAGCCTCTCGGGCGCGCTGTACCTGCAGGGCTTCGGCGGCACCACCGACAGCGCCGGGGGCCTGGCCTACCTGCTGGGCTGGACGGGGGGCTTCTGCCTGGTCGCCATCCTCGTGGCGCCGCACCTGCGCGCCATGGGGCTGTACACCATTCCGGACTTCTTCCACGTGCGCTTTGGCGGGCGCTGGCCGCGCGTCATCGCCGCGCTGGCGGCGGTGCTCACCTCGTTCACCTACGTGGTCGCGCAAATCTACGGCGTGGGCCTGATCGCCTCGCGCCTGACGGGCGTGCAGTTCGAGATCGGCATCATGCTGGGCCTGGGCGGCGTGCTGCTGTGCTCCTTCCTGGGCGGCATGCGCGCCATCACCTGGACGCAGGTGGCGCAGTACGTGGTGCTGCTGCTGGCCTTTCTCATCCCCGTCTCCTGGCTGGCGTACAAGCAGCTCGGCAACCCCGTGGCGCCGCTGGTCTACGGCCAGCAGATCGGCAAGATCGCCGACCTGGAGGTGCAACTGCTCGCCTCGCCCGCCGAGGAGCAGGTCGTCGCCGTCTACCTGCAGCGTGCGCGCGACTACGAGGCGCGCCTGCAGAACGTGGAGCATGCGCTCGAGGAGGAGCGCCGCGCCATCCAGGACCGCATCCGCAAGCTGCGCTCGCACAACGCCGACGTGGGCCTGATCATCGCCGCCAGCCGCGAGCTCGCGGCCCTGCCGCGCGATGCCGAGGTGGCGCGCGAGCGCTGGACGCGCCTGATGCGCGAGAACTACGCCCGCGCCCAGCCCCTGGGCGGCCTGCCGCCGCACAGCCGGGCGTTTGCCGGCTACCCCGACGGCACGCCCGAGGAGCAGCAGGCCTATTCCGACTCGCGGCGCAACTTCCTTGCGCTGATGTTCTGCCTCATGGTGGGCACGGCCGGCATGCCGCACCTGCTCACGCGCTACTACACCGCGCCCTCGGTGGCCGGGGCGCGTGCGTCGGTGGCCTGGTCGCTGTTCTTCATCGCGCTGCTGTACCTGAGCGCGCCGGCGCTCGCCGTGCTCGTGAAGTTCGAGGTCATGAACAACCTGGTCGGCAGCCGCTTCGACCAGTTGCCCAACTGGATCGCGCAGTGGGCGCGGGTCGATGCCTCGCTGCTGTCCATCGAGGACGTCAACCACGACGGCCTGGTGCAGTTCGGCGAGATCCGCCTGGGCGCCGACCTCATCATGCTGGCCACGCCCGAGCTCGGGGGGCTGCCCTACGTCATCTCCGGCCTGGTGGCCGCCGGCGGGCTGGCGGCGGCGCTCTCCACGGCCGACGGCCTGCTGCTGACCATCAGCAATGCGCTGGTGCGCGACCTGTACTTCCAGTCCCGCCCGCGCAAGACCTCGTCCGAGCAGCGCGTGATCCTGAGCAAATTCACCCTGCTGGCCGTGGCCCTGGCGGCGGCCTTCGTCGCGGCCCTCAAGGCCTCGGACATCCTGCCGCTGGTCTCGGCCTCGTTCTCGCTCGCGGCCTCGGCCTTCGTGCCGGTCATGGTGCTGGGCATCTTCTGGCGCGGCACCACGCGCCAGGGCGCCGTGGCGGGCATGCTGTGCGGCCTGGGCGTGACCATGTACTACATGCTCTCGCACGTGGCGGGCGTGCGCGCCGTGCTGCCCGGCTGGCTGCTGGCCGACGGCCACTGGTTTGCCATCCAGCCCATCTCGGCCGGCGTGTTCGGCGTGCCCGCGGGCCTGGCGGCGGCCGTGCTGGTGAGCTGGGTCACGCGCCCGGCGCCGCCGCGGCCGCCGGTGCGCCTGGAGATGTGAGCGCGCTGTCTCAGCGCCCCACGTTGAGCAGCTCGACGTCGAACTTGAGCGTGGCGTTGGGCGGAATCACGCCGCCCGCGCCGCGCGCGCCGTAACCCAGGCCGGGGGGAATGATCAGCGTGCGCTGGCCACCCACCTTCATGCCTTGCACGCCTTCGTCCCAGCCCTGGATGACCATGCCCATGCCCAGGCCGAAGATGAAGGGGTCGTTGCGGTCGCGGCTGGAGTCGAACTTGGCGCCCTGCTGGCCGTCGTTGTAGAGCCAGCCCGTGTAGTGCACGGCGACCTGCATGCCGCGCGCGGCCTCGGCGCCGGTGCCGGCCACGGTGTCTTCGTACTGCAGGCCCGAGGGGGTGGTGGTCATGGCCATGGTGGTATTCCTGGTGCTATCAAAAAAAATAGCTTCCAGCACTGATGAACAGGGCGCTGGAAGCGAAAAACTCTGAAACCCGGGCGGGGCGCGGGAGCTTACTTGCGCGCGCGCCCGGCGGCCCAGCGGTTGGCAAAGGCCTGCACGTCCGAGAGGCGCTTGAGCAGGTCGGCCCCGGAGGCGGTCACAGCGTAGCCTTCGCTGCCGTGGTCGATGAGGCCGGCCTCGCGCAGCTCCTTGATGCGCGTGTTCAGCGTATTGGGGGTGATGCCGCCCACGCTGTCCTGCAGCAGACGGAAGGTTTGCGGATGTCCGTCGCGCAGCGCCCAAAGTACGCGCAGTGCGTAACGGCATTCGAGTTTCTCGAAGAGCTGGTGGATGGCTGCGTTTTCCTTGGAGCTCATGCGTGTTCTCCTGCGCTAAAGTGACTGAAAAACGATAGCACTATAGTAGCGTGGAATTGCCGTTGCTACAAGTTTGCTAGCTCGAAACGCACGGCAGACCTGCTTTGAGTTAAAAAAGTCCCGACAACTGTTTCGCCATGACGACATCCGCCGACGCCGCTTCCCCTGACCGACCGCTGCCGCTTGCCGGGCTGCGCGTGGTCGAGTTCTCCCACATGGTCATGGGGCCCACCTGCGGCATGGTGCTGGGCGACCTGGGCGCTGAGGTCATCAAGGTCGAGCCCATCGAGGGCGACCGCACGCGCCACCTGCTGGGCGCGGGGGCGGGCTTCTTCCCGCTGTTCAACCGCAACAAGAAAAGCATCGCCATCGACCTGCGCCACCCCGAGGGCCAGGCGGCGGCGCGCAAGCTGGCGCTCTCGGCCGACGTGGTGCTGCAGAACTTCAAGCCCGGCGCGCTGGCCAAGTACGGGCTGGACTACGCCGCCCTCAGTGCGGAGAACCTGCGCCTCATCTACGTCAACCACACGGGCTTTCTGCCCGGCCCCTACGAGCACCGCACGGCGCTGGACGAGGTGGTGCAGATGATGGGCGGCCTGGCCTACATGACCGGCCGCCCGGGCGACCCGCTGCGCGCGGGCTCCAGCGTGAACGACATCATGGGCGGCATGTTCGGCGCCATCGGCGCCATGGCGGCGCTGATGCAGCGCGGCATCACCGGGCGCGGGCAGGAGATCGACTCGGCCCTGTACGAGAACAACGTCTTTCTCGTCGGCCAGCACATGCTGCAGTACGCCATCACCGGCCAGCCCGCCGCGCCCATGCCCGAGCGCATTTCGTCCTGGGGCCTGTACGACGTGTTCAGCGTGAAGGACGGCGAGCAGATCTTCCTCGCCGCCGTGAGCGATGCGCAGTGGAACACCTTCTGCGACGCCCTGGGCTTTGCCGACCTCCAGGCCGACCCGCAGCTCGCCACCAACAACGACCGCGTGCGGGCCCGCGCCACCCTGCTGCCCGAGCTGCGCCAGAGGCTGGCTTCGCGCTCGGCGGCCGAGCTGTCCGACCTGTTCGAGCGCAACGGCCTGCCCTATGCGCCCATCCGGCGGCCCGAGCAGCTCTACGACGACCCGCACCTCAATGCCACGGGCGGCCTGGCCGAGATCACCCTGCCCGACGGCGACCTGGCGGGCCAGACCGTGCGCACCACGCTGTTCCCCCTGCGCATGGACGGCCAGCGCCTGGGCGTGCGCCTGGACCCGCCGCGGCGCGGTGAGCACACGCAGGAGCTGCTGGCCGGTTTGGGCTACGGCCCGGCGCAGGTGCAGGCGCTGCGGGAGGCCGGGGCGGTGGCCTGAGGGGTGTTCGTTTGCTACGAATGCGATAGCTGGTAGCGCTTTCTGGATGAGCGCTGCAGGCCGAAAATGCCGAACATTCCATGAAAAAGGCGCCTGTCTCCTTGCGGGGACAGGCGCCTGGGGCGGGGCTTCTTACAGCGAGTCGATGAAGCTGCGCAGCTTGTCGCTGCGGCTGGGGTGCTTCAACTTGCGCAGCGCCTTGGCCTCGATCTGGCGGATGCGTTCGCGCGTCACGTCGAACTGCTTGCCCACTTCCTCCAGCGTGTGGTCGGTGGACATCTCGATGCCGAAGCGCATGCGCAGCACCTTGGCCTCGCGCGGCGTGAGGCCGTCGAGGATGTCCTTGACCACGTCGCGCAGGCCGGCCTGCATGGCGGCGTCCACGGGCGCGGTGTTGGCGCTGTCCTCGATGAAGTCGCCCAGGTGGCTGTCGTCGTCGTCGCCGATGGGCGTTTCCATGGAGATCGGCTCCTTGGCGATCTTCATGATCTTGCGGATCTTGTCCTCGGGGATCTCCATCTTCTCGGCCAGGACGCTGGCGTCGGGCTCGAAGCCGAACTCCTGCAGGTGCTGGCGCGAGATGCGGTTCATCTTGTTGATGGTCTCGATCATGTGCACCGGGATGCGGATGGTGCGCGCCTGGTCGGCGATCGAGCGCGTGATGGCCTGGCGGATCCACCAGGTGGCGTAGGTCGAGAACTTGTAGCCGCGGCGGTATTCGAATTTATCGACCGCCTTCATCAGGCCGATGTTGCCTTCCTGGATCAGGTCCAGGAACTGCAGGCCGCGGTTGGTGTACTTCTTGGCGATGGAGATCACCAGGCGCAGGTTGGCCTCGATCATCTCCTTCTTGGCGTCGCGCGAGGCGGCCTCGCCCTCGTTCATGCGCTTGTTGATGTCCTTGAGCTCGGCCAGCGGCACCACCACGCGCGCCTGCAGGTCCATGAGCTTTTGCTGCAGGTCCTGGATGGGCGGAATGTTGCGCCCCATGACGGTGCTCCAGGGCTTGCCGGCAGCAGCCTGCTTTTCCACCCACTTGAGGTTGAGCAGGTTGGGCGGGAATTCCTTGATGAAGGTCTCCTGCGGCATGCCGCACTTGTCCACGATGATGCGGCGCAGCTCGCGCTCCTTCTTGCGCACGTCGTCCACCTGGCCGCGCACCATGTCGCACAGCTTCTCGATGGTCTTGGCCGTGAAGCGGATGGTCATGAGCTCGGCCGAGAGGGCGTGCTGCGCCTTCATGTAGGTGGGCGAGCCGTAGCCTTCCTTGTCGTAGGCCTTGTGCACCTTCTCGAACATCTCGCGGATGCGGTCGAAGCGGCGCAGCGCCTCGTTCTTGAGCTCTTCGAGCTTCTTGGTCAGGGCCTTGGAGCCGCCCTTGCCGTCGTCGTCGTCGGCTTCGTCGTATTCGTCGAAGTCTTCCTCGGCCACGTAGTCGTCGTTCTCGTCGGCGTCCACGAAGCCGTCCACCACGGTGGAGATGACGATCTTGCCCTCGCGGATCTCCTCACCCATGTTGAGGATCTCGGCAATGGTCGCGGGCGAAGCGCTGATGGCCTCCATCATGGCCTGCAGGCCGCCTTCGATGCGCTTGGCGATCTCGATTTCGCCCTCGCGCGTGAGCAGCTCCACCGTGCCCATCTCGCGCATGTACATGCGCACCGGGTCGGTGGTGCGGCCGAATTCCGAGTCCACGGTGGACAGGGCGGCCTCGGCGGCTTCCTCGGCCTCTTCCTCGGTGGCGGCGGTCTGCGCGGTGTTGGTCAGCAGCAGGGTCTCGGCATCGGGGGTCTGCTCGTACACGGCCACGCCCATGTCGTTGAGCATGGAGATCACGACCTCCAGCGTCTCGGCGTCGATCAGCTTGTCGGGCAGGTGGTCGGAGATTTCGCCGTGCGTGAGGTAGCCGCGCGTCTTGCCCAGCTTGATCAGGGTCTTCAGGCGCGAGCGGCGCTTGGCCAGGTCTTCCTCGGAGAGCACGGTCTCGTCCAGGCCGAATTCCTTCATCAAGGCGCGTTCCTTGGCCTTGCTGATCTTCATGCGCAGGGGCTTGACCTTCTCGACCGTGTCCGCCACCTCGGGGATTTCCTCGGGCTCGCCTTCGAGCTCGGCCTCGATGTCCGACATGTCGGCGTCGTCAGCGACCTCTTCCTTGCCCTTGGCAGGCTTGCGGCCGCGCTTGGCGGGGGCCTTGGCGGCGGCGCCTGCGGCCTTGGCAGGGCGGCCGGGGCGCTTCTTGGGGGCTTCGGCTTCGTCGGCCACCTCGGTCTCGGCGACGGCTTTGGCGCGGGCCTTGGTCTTTTCTTCGGCGGCGGCGGGGGTCTTGGATGCGGGCTTGGTCACGGTCACGGAACGTTTCTTCTCGGGCGCTGCGGCGCTGGCAGGGGCCTTTTTAGGGGCGGCGGCCTGGGCGGGCGCCTTCTTGGCGGTTGCAGGGGAAGCCGTGCTGCCGGTGGTGGACTTGGGCGACTTCGCGGACTTTTGAGCGGGCATGGACGACCTCAGATTCAAAAAGAAGACAAAGAGAACACAAGCGCCACTATTCCCGGCGCGGGAGGCACGGCGAAGTCAGGGCTTCGCGGTTCGGGGGTAAAACCCCTGGGCAAGATGGGTGGGCGATCATTTGGTGTGCAGTCCTTGCGGTGGGGTGGGCCATTGCAGTGCCTGCAATATGCGTGGGTGTCACGGGGGCCCGGTCCGGAGGTGCTGCTGTCGCTCTTGCCGCGAGAAACTCTACATTATACCGTTAGCGGCATTTTTCAAGGGGTTTTCAGGGGTTGGGGCCCTGCGCTGCGATGCGGCCCAGCAGAGCGTTGCGTTTTTGCTCCAGGGCGCGGTAGTGCTCCAGGGCCTGGGGGTCCTGCGCCGCGCGCGCGATGAGCGCGCGCTGGCGCGCCTGGATGTCCTCGATCAGCATGCGGTCGAGCAGGCCGCGCAGCTCGCGCTGCAGTTCGGGCAGGTCGCCCTCGGTCTGGGCGTGGGCGCCGGTCATCACGTGCAGCGCCAGCGCCTCGCAGGGGTGCGTGCGCAGGCGCTCGCGCAGCACGGCCCAGGGCTGGGCGCCGTGGGCGTGGAACTGCTCCTCGATCCAGGCGAACAGCGGCCCGTGCGGCGCCTCCTGGGCGCACAGCACGGCGTGGTCCTCATGGTCCAGGTGCTCCAGGAAGTCCATGTGCGACAGCAGCAGGCGCGCCGCGTGGTCGATGCGTGCGCTGGGTAGGTTGCGCGGCAGGCGGGCCGGCGGGCTCCACACGGGGGCCGTGCGCGACCGCCCGGGCGGCCGGTGCGCGCCCGCCGGAGCGGCGCCGGCGCCGCGTGCGCCCGGGCCTGTGCGCGGCGCCGCGGGGGCCGGGCCCGGGGCGTGCGGCGTCTCGCGGGCATTGGCGCGCTGCCACAGGTCGAGCAGGTCGCGCGCGTCGAGCTGGGTCAGACCGGCGAGCTCGCCCAGCAACTGGCGCTTGAGTGCGCCGTCGGGCAGCAGGCTCCAGAGCGGGCGGGCGTGGCTGGCCATGAGTGCGCGCCCCTCGCCCGTGCCCAGGTCGCAGCCTTCGCTGGCGGCCTCCACGAGGAAGCGGCTGAGCGGCAGCGCGTCGCCCACGTGGCGCGCGAAGGCGTCGGCGCCGAAGGCGCGGATGAAGCTGTCGGGGTCGTGCTCGGCGGGCAGGAACAGGAACTTGATGGCGCGCGTGTCGCTGGCGTAGGGCAGGGCGCCTTCGAGCGCCTTGCGCGCCGCGCGCCGGCCCGCGGCGTCGCCGTCGAAGCTGAAGACCACCTGGTCCGTGAAGCGGAACAGCTTGTGCACGTGCTCGGGCGTGCAGGCCGTGCCCAGCGTGGCCACGGCGTTGGGAAAGCCGAGCTGGGCCAGTGCCACCACGTCCATGTAGCCCTCGGTGACCAGCGCGTAGCCCTGCTCGCGGATGGCGGCGCGCGCCTCGTACAGGCCGTAGAGCTCGCGGCCCTTGTGAAAGACCGGGGTCTCGGGCGAGTTGAGGTACTTGGGCTTGTCGTCGCCCAGCACGCGCCCGCCAAAGCCTATGCACTCGCCCTTGACGTTGCGGATGGGGAACATGATGCGGTCGCGAAAGCGGTCGTAGCGCTTGCCGTCGTCCTCGTTCACGATCACCAGCCCGGCCTCCTGCAGCAGGGGGCTGTCGTACTCCGGGAACACGCTGGCGAGGCTGCGCCAGCCCTCCGGGGCATAGCCCAGGCCGTAGTGCTTGGCCACGGCGCCCGATACGCCGCGCCCCTGCAGGTAGGCGATGGCGCGCGGCCCGGCCTTGAGGTGCTTGCGGTAGGCTGCGGCGGCGGTCTCCAGCACCTCGCTGAGCGTGGCCTGCTTTTTGCGCGCGGCGGCGGCGCGCTCGCGCTCCAGCGGCGAAACCTCCTCCTGCGGCACCACCAGGCCCGCGGCCTGCGCCAGATCCTGCACCGCCTCGATGAAGCCCATGCCCGCGTGCTCCATGAGAAAGCCGATGGCGTTGCCGTTGCGGCCGCAGCCGAAGCAGTGGTAGAACTGCTTGGACGGGCTGACGCTGAACGAGGGCGACTTCTCGCCGTGGAAAGGGCACAGGCCCATGTAGTTGGCCCCGCCCTTCTTGAGCTGCACGTAGCGCCCGACGACCTCGACGACGTCGGTGCGCGCGAGCAGCTCCTGGATGAATGGCTGGGGGATGGACACGCGGGTATTTTCGCCCAAGGGCGCGCGGGGGCGGGTTTTCAGGCTGGCGTCAGTCGTCTCTGTTGTAATGAAAAGTTCTGTTTTCCCCGCACCCGAAAAAGCCCGAGGAGCCCGCCGTGACCAGCATTTTTGACCAGCACCTGCCCCGCACCGAAGCCAACCATGCGCCGCTCTCGCCGCTGGCGTTCATCGAGCGCACAGCCGAGGTCTACCCCGAGCGCCTGGCCATCGTGCACGGCAGCCTGCGCCAGACCTGGGCCCAGACCTACGCGCGCTGCCGCCGGCTCGCCAGCGCCCTGCAGCGCGCCGGCATAGGCAAGAACGACACCGTGGCCGTGATGCTGCCCAACACCCCACCCATGGTGGAGGCGCATTTCGGCGTGCCCATGGCCGGTGCCGTGCTCAATGCGCTGAACACGCGCCTGGACCCCGAGGCCATCGCCTTCATGCTCGACCATGGCGAGGCCAAGGCCGTGATCGTGGACCCGGAGTTCGCGCCCACCATGGCCAAGGCGCTGGCGCTGCGCCAGTCGCAGGCGCCGCTGCTGCTCATCGACGTGGAGGACGCCGTCTACGGCCCGGCCGCGCAGCGCCTGGGCACGCAGACCTACGAGGACTTCCTGGCCCAGGGCGATGCGCAGTTCGCCTGGGAGCTGCCGGGCGACGAGTGGGACGCCATCGCGCTCAACTACACCTCAGGCACCACGGGCAACCCCAAGGGCGTGGTCTACCACCACCGCGGCGCCTACACCAACGCCATCAGCAACGTGCTGGAATGGGACATGCCCAAGCACGCCGTGTACCTGTGGACGCTGCCCATGTTCCACTGCAACGGCTGGTGCTTTCCCTGGACGGTGGCGGCGCGCGCGGGCGTCAACGTGTGCCTGCGCCGCGTGGAGGCGCAGGCCATCTTCGATGCCATCCGCCAGCACGGCGTCACGCACTACTGCGGCGCGCCCATCGTGCACGGCCTGCTGGTCAACGCCCCGGCCGCGCTGAAGGAGGGCGTGCCCGCCGGCGTCAAGGCCATGGTGGCGGGGGCGGCGCCGCCGGCCTCGATGATCGAGGGCATGGAGAAGATGGGCTTTGACCTGACCCATGTGTACGGCCTGACCGAGGTCTACGGCCCGGCCACCGTGTGCGCCCAGCACGAGGCGTGGAACGCGCTCGACATCGGCGAGCGCGCGCGCCTGAACGCGCGCCAGGGCGTGCGCTACCACCTGCAGCGCGCGGCGCGCGTGCTCGACCCCGAGACGATGCAGCCCGTGCCCTGGGACGGCGAGACCATGGGCGAGATCATGTTCCAGGGCAACATCGCCATGAAGGGCTACCTCAAGAACCCCAAGGCCACCGAAGAGGCCTTCCGCGGCGGCTGGTTCCACAGCGGCGACCTGGCGGTGCAGTACCCCGACGGCTACATCAAGATCAAGGACCGCAGCAAGGACATCATCATCTCGGGCGGCGAGAACATCTCGTCCATCGAGGTCGAGGACGTGCTCTACCGCCACCCCGACGTGCTCGCCGCCGCCGTGGTCGCCAAGCCCGACGCCAAGTGGGGCGAGACGCCCTGTGCCTTCGTCGAGCTCAAGGCCGGTGCCCAGACCACGCCCGAGGACATCGTGGCGCACTGCAGGAAGCACCTGGCCGGCTTCAAGGTGCCGCGCGCCGTGGTCTTTGGCGAACTGCCCAAGACCAGCACCGGCAAGATCCAGAAGTTCGAGCTGCGCAAGCAGGCCGGCTCGGCCGCGGCCATCGACGTCTGAATGCTATTGAATCAGTAGCTGCTGGCGCTTTTTGGATAAGCGCTGCAGCCCGATTTCATCCAAAAACGCCGAGCCCGCCCAGCATCACCAGCAGGATGAGCGGCGGCGTGACCCAGCGCAGCAGCCAGGCGATGGGGCCGGCCAGGCGGGCATGGGAGGGCGGGCCCTCCCCGCGCAGGGCCGCGCGCAGGGCCTGCGCGCCCCAGGCCCAGCCCACGAACAGCGCGATGCCGATGCCGCCCGCGGGCAGCAGCAGGTTGGACGAGAGGAAGTCCGCCCAGTCGAACAGCGAGCGCCCGCCGGGTTTGAAATGCGCCAGCGTGCTCTGGCTGAGCGCGCAGCCCGCGCCCGGCACCACGAGGGCGAGCAGCGTGAGCAGCGTGGCCCGCGCGCGCGACAGGCCCCAGCGCTCGTGCAGCGTGGCCACCGGCACCTCCATGAGCGAGAGCATGGCGCCCGTGGCGGCGATGGCCGTGAGCACGAAGAACGCCGCCATCAGCACCTGGCCCGCCGGCATCTGCGCGAACACCGCCGGGATGGTGATGAACACCAGCGAAGGCCCGGCCGATGGCGCAAAGCCGAAGCTGAACACCGCCGGGAAAATGGCCATGCCCGCCAGCAGCGACACGCACAGGTCGGCCGCCATGACGCGCGCGGCCGTGGCCGGGATGTTCTGCTGCGCGCCGAAATAGCTGCCGTAGGTCAGCATGGTGCCCATGCCGATGGACAGCTTGAAGAACGCCAGCCCCATGGCCGTGAGCACCACGGGCGCGCTGATCTTGTGCCACTCGGGCAGGAACAGAAAGGCCAGCGCCTGCGCCGCGCCGGGCAGCGTCAGGCTGTAGGCGCACAGCAGCAGCAGGAGCAGGAACAGCAGCGGCATGAGCTTCTTGGTCAGCGCCTCGATGCCTTTGGCCACGCCCAGGAGCAGGATGGCGCCGATGAAGCCCAGCACGCCCCATTGCCACAGCAGCGCGGACACGGGGTCGCCGATCAGCGCCTCGAAGGCCGCCTGCGTCACCGCCGGGTCGCTGCTGAGCAGTTGCCCGCCCAGCGCCTTGGCCACGTAGGCGAACACCCAGGCCACCACCTCGGAGTAGAACGACAGGATCAGAAAGGCCGCCAGCATGCCCGCCACGCCCAGCAGCCACCAGGGCTGGCCCGCGGGTGCGAGCTGGCGCAGCGCCGTGATGGGGTTGGCGCGCGCCTGGCGGCCGATGCTGATCTCGGCCACCATCAGCGGCAGGCCGATGAGCAGCGTGGCCAGCAGGTACACGAGCAGAAAGCCCGCGCCGCCGTTGGCGCCGGTGAGTGAGGGGAACTTCCAGATATTGCCCAGGCCCACGGCGGAGCCCAGGGTGGCGGCGAGCACGCCGAAACCGGAGGTGAAACTGCCGCGCGCGGTAGCGGCGACGGGGGCGTGCGAACGCCCGGCAGAGCGGGGTGTGCTCATGATTTGATAGCTGCTTGCGCAGGTCGGTAGTGCGCGAACGGCCTATTTTGCCCCAAAGATCGTGAGCCGGCTCTCAGGCGCGCTGCGGCCCGGCGCGGCCGTCCTCGACCACGAAGCGCGCCAGCACCTGGGCGCCGCTGTCGGCGCGCAGCGGGTCGTCCACGGCGTGCAGCGTGGTCGTCCAGAGCCGGGGCGTGAGCTCCGCCAGGGCCCAGCCGCGCTCGGCGCAGCGCGCCAGCAGCACATGCGGGTTGTGGCGCGCGATGGCGTCCAGCCGCTCCTGCGTGGTGCCCGCGCGCGAGCTGATCGAGGTGCCGCAGAACTCGCTGGCCAGCACGGGCGAGGCGGGGTCGCCGGGGTCGGCGTGCACGCGGCAGACATAGTTCTGGTGGATGTCGCCGCCCAGCAGCACGGTGTTGCGCTGCGGGTGGCGCTCCAGGGCCTGCAGCAGGCGCACGCGGGCGCCGGGGTAGCCGTCCCAGGTGTCGGTGCTGCGCAGGCCCGAGGGGTAGTGGCGCGGGGCAAACAGCGTCTGCTGCGCGAGCACGCTCCAGCACGGCGCCTGCCGGGCGAGCTGGCGCGCCAGCCACTGCTCCTGCGCCGCGCCCAGCAGCGTGCGCTCTGGCTCGTGCCAGGCAGGGCAGGCGTGCGGGTGCACGCTGGCCGCGCCGCTGCTGCCCGGGGCGCGGCAGGCCTGCCAGTCGCGGTACTGGCGCGTGTCCAGCAGGTGGATGCGCGCCAGCCGCCCCCAGTCCAGGCTGCGGTAGAGCCCCAGCGCCTGCCCGCCCTGCGCCCGGCGCGCCGCGCGCAGCGGCATGTTCTCGCCAAAGGCCTGCCAGGCCGCCAGGCGCTGCTCCAGGAAGGCCAGCGGGTCGGCCTCGCGCCCCAGCGTGCCGGCCCAGTCGTTCTGCACCTCGTGGTCGTCCCAGGTCACGCTCCAGGGGCAGGCGGCGTGCGCCTCCTGCAGTTGCGGGTCGCTCTTGTGCAGGGCGTAGCGGTCGCGGTAGTCCTGCAGGGTGCGGGCATGGCGCAGGCCGTGCACGCGCGCCAGGCCCGTGGTGTCGCGCGGGCTGGCGTATTCGTAGATGTAGTCGCCCAGGAAGAGCACCAGGTCGGGCGCCTGCGCCGCCACATGGCCCCAGGCGGCGTAGTGGCCGTGCTCCCAGCGCTGGCAGGAGGCAAAGGCCAGGCGCAGGCGCGCGGGCAGGGCGCCGGGGGCGGGTGCGGTGCGCGTGCGGCCGGTGCGGCTCACGGCGTCGCCGCAGCGGAAGCGGTAGTGGTACCAGCGCCCCGGCGCCAGCCCCTGCAGCTCCACGTGCACGCTGTAGCCCCAGGCGGGCAGGGCCAGGGCCTGGCCGCGCTGCACCGGGCGGCGAAAGTGCGCGTCCTCCGCCAGCTCCCAGTGCACGGTGAGGGCGGCGGGCGGCGCATCGGCGCCGGGCACCAGGCGCGTCCACAGCACCACGCCGTCGGGCGTGGGGTCGCCGCTGGCCACGCCCAGGGTGAAGGGGTCGTCGCGCAGCGGCGGCGTGCGCCCCCAGCCGCTGTGCGGCCAGGGCGTGGCGGCGGCCAGCGCAGCGCGCAGCAGCCATTGGCGGCGAAGAGAGTCCATCGGAGTGCAGGGCGTGAGTGCAAACGCCATTGTGGGCCCAGGGGCGGCGTGCGATCATGGCTCCCGTCGGCAGAACAGGATGGAGGCGCGATGGCACGGTCAGGGGGGGCGGGGGAACAAGGGGTGGAAAAAAAGAGCACAGGATCGGAGGGCGCCGCCCCGGAGGAGGGCGCGGCAGACGCGCCCGGGCAGCGCCGCAGGGGCATGGTGCGCCGGCGCATGCTGCTGGCCGGAGCCGCGCAGGCCCTGCTGCTGCCGGGCGGCGTGGCCTGGGCGGCCAAGCCCGTGCTGCGCGTGCTCGCCTGGCCCGGCTACGCCGATGCCGACGCCGTCAAGGCCTTCGAGGCGCGCCATGGCGTGCAGGTGGAGCTCACCGTCGTCGGCTCCGACGACGTGCTGCGCGCGCGCCTGGCGGACGAGCGCGGCGGCGGCTACGACGTGGTGGCCGCCAACACCGTGGAGCTGGCGGCCCTGCGGGCGCAGGGCGCGCTGGCGGCGCTCACGCCCGCGGACATTCCCCAGATGGCGCGCCAGTTGCCGCGTTTTCGCAGCCCCATCCCCGGCATCGTCCATGACGGGCAGGTCTACGCCGTGCCCTACACCTACTCCGAGATGGGCCTGATCTACGACCGGCGGCAGGTCCCCACGGCGCCCTCGTCGCTCGCGGCGCTGTGGGACGCGCGCTGGCAGGGCAAGGTGCTGGCCTTCGACGGCAGCAGCCACGGTTTTTCGCTGGCCGCCATGGCGCAGGGCCTGCCCCCGTTCCAGATCGCCGGCGGGCAGTTCGCCGCGCTGGCGCGCCGCCTGGTCGCTTTGCGGCGCAACCTGCTGTCGTTCTACGCGCTGCCCGAGGAGGCGGTGGAGCTGTTTCGCCGCCACCAGGTCGCCGTGATGCATGCCAACTACGGCCAGCAGCAGCTCAAGCTGCTGCGCGATGCCGGGCTCGATGTGGGCTACGTGGTGCCGCGCGAGGGTGCGCTGGCCTGGCTGGACTGCTGGGCCATTTTGCGCCGCTCGCCGCAGCAGGCGCTGGCAGCGCGCTGGATAGACCACCTGCTCGAGCCCGCCGCCAGCCGCGAGTTCACGCGCCGCCAGGGTCTGGCCAATACGCTGGAAGAGCCCACGGCGCTGGATGCGGCCCATCTGCTGGGGCCGCTGGCCTGGCTGGAGCCCGTCGAGGACGGCGCGCGGCGCGAGCGCCTGTGGCGGCGCATCATCGCCGGTGACCGGCTGGAGACCTTCTGAATGCGCTGGAACATAGGACAACGGCTGGGCCTGCTGCTTGCCAGCTTCAGCGTGCTGGCGGCGCTGGTGCTGGGCTACCTCACCTACACGGCGGCGCGCGACATGCTTGAGCAGCGCGCCCAGCGCACCCTGCAGCGCACGGCGCGCGTGCTGGCAGCCCAGTTGCAGTCGGGCTTTGACAGCGTGGGGCGCGATGCGACCGTGCTGGCGCACCTGGCCGCCAGCCCCACGGTGCAGCAGGCGGCAGCGCACCGGCAGGTGCTGGCCGATGCCTTCCAGTCCCTGCTGCTGGCGCGGCCGGCCTACCTGCAGGTGCGCTTCGTCGGCATGCAGGACCATGGCCTGGAGCTGGTGCGCGTGCACCGGCAGGCCGATGGCCGCGTTGCGCGCACGCCCGATGCGCAATTGCAGGAGAAGGCGCACTTCCCCTTCGTCTTCGAGACCCGGCGCCTGGCGCCGGGGCAGGTGTATCTGGGCGACTTCGGCACCAGCCTGGACGAGGCCCAGGGCCTGCCGGGGGAGGCGGTGTTCAGCGTCGCCGCCCCCGTGGTGGCCGGCACGGACGTGGTGGGCGTGGTCGAGGTGCGCGTGGATGCCTCGGTCTTTCTCGCGCGCGTGAGCGCGGGCCTGCCCGAACCCTATGGTTTCTACCTGGCCAACCGCTGGGGCGACTACCTGGTGCACCCCGAGCGCAGCAAGGCCTTCGGCTTCGAGCGCGGCGAGCGCGTGCTGGTGCAGGAGGAGTTTCCCTCCACCGCCGCCCTGCTCGACGGCGCTGCGGCGGAGCAGGGTTTTGCCCAGCCCGACGCGCAGGGCATGGACGAGGCCTACGCCTTCCTGCGCGTGCCCCAGGGCGTGCCCGAGAGCGGGCGCTTCCTGGTGATGGGCCTGTCCGAGCCCATGGCGGCCGTGCAGGCCGATGTGCAGCAACTGGGGCGCAGCATGCTGCAGATGCTGGCCGTGGTGGCGCTGGCGGCGCTGCTGCTGGCGGCCGGGGTGTCGCGCGTGGTCACCGGGCCGCTGCGCTCCGTGATGCGCGCCGCCGAGGCCTTCTCGCAGGGCCGCTCGCATGGGGATTTGCCGGTGGCGCGCCAGGACGAGCTGGGCGAGCTGGCGCGCAGCTTTGCCGACATGGAGGAGCAGATCCGCCGCCAGATGCACGAGCTCAACCGCAGCCGCGATGCCATGGCGCACCTGGCCCACCACGATCCGCTCACCGGCCTGCCCAACCGCCGCATGTTCGAGCAGCGCCTGCAGGAGGCGCTCGAGCGCGCGCAGCGCAGCGGGCGCTCCTGCATGGTGGTGTTCGTCGACCTCGACGATTTCAAGGCCGTGAACGACAAGCTCGGCCACGCCGTGGGCGACGCCGTGCTGCAGGCGGCGGCGCGCACCATCCGCGGCGCCGTGCGCCAGGTGGACACGGTGGCGCGCCTGGCGGGCGACGAGTTCACCGTGCTGTGCGAGAACGTGGACACCGAGGCGGACGCGCAGCGCGTGCTGGCCAAGCTGCGCCGCGCCTTCGAGGAGCCGCTGCCCATCGATGGCCGGCCCCTGGCCGTGCGCGCCAGCATGGGCGTGAGCCGCTACCCGCAGGACGCGCAGGACGCGCACACCCTGCTGGCCAGCGCCGACGCGGCCATGTACCGCAGCAAGAAGCAGCGCGGCGGCGAGTGAGGGTGCGGGTGCTATTTTTTCAATAGCTGCCTGCGCTTGCCGGCAGGGCGCTGGGGGCGTTTTTTAGTCGCCCATGACCACGCCTTCGCGCCGCGGGTCGGCGCCGCCCAGCCATGCGGGCTGGCCCTGGGCCTGGCCGCGCGTGATGGCCTGCAGGCCGCTGGTCATGTTCATCTCGCGCACCTCGGCGCCGCGCGTGCGCAAGGCCTGCACCGTGGCGGCGGGAAAGCGCTGCTCCTCCAGCAGCGTGGGGCCACCCAGCGAGCCGAAGTTGGGCAGGGCGATGGCCTGCTGCGGCGTCAGGCCCCACTGCAGCACGCCGTACAGCGTCTTGGCCGTGTAGTGGATGATGAGCGCGCCGCCGGGGCTGCCCGCGCTCATCAGCACCTGGCCCGTGGCCTGGTCCAGCACCAGCGTGGGCGCCATGGACGAACGTGGGCGCTTGCCCGGCTCCACGCGGTTGGCGATCTTGCGGCCCTGTGCGTCCTGCGGCGCGAAGCTGAAGTCGGTCAGCTCGTTGTTGAGCAAGAAGCCCTGCACCATCTGGCGTGCGCCAAAGGCGTCCTCGATGGTCGTGGTCATGGCCAGGGCGTGGCCCTGGGCGTCAATGATGCTGATGTGGCTGGTGCCGTATTCGGGCTGCTGCGGCATGGGTGCAAAGCTGGTGCGCTGCGCGCCGCCGGGCTGGCCGGCGGGTGCGGTCTGGAGGCTTTGCGGGCCGATGAGGCGGGCGCGGCTGGCGAGGTAGGCCGGATCGAGCAGGCTCATCCAGTCGCCGCCCGGCGCGGGCACGAAATCGGGGTCGGCGACATACTGGGCGCGGTCGGCAAAGGCCAGGCGCGCGGCCTCGGTGTACAGGTGCAGCCAGTCGGCGCTGGGCAGCGGGCCTTGCGGGCTGTCCTGCAGCGGCAGGCTGGCGGCCGGCGTGTGGTCCAGGATGCCCAGGATCTGCCCCACCGCGATGGCGCCCGAACTCGGCGGCGGGAAGCCGCACAGGCGCAGCGCGCGTTCGTGCACGCGCCAGTCGTGGCACAGGGCGTCGCGCTCGCGCGGCTGGTAGCCCGCCAGGTCCTGCAGCGTCATGCGGCCGGGGTTGGTGGGGTGGTTCTGCACCTTCTGCACGATGGCCTGCGCCACCTCGCCCTCGTGCAGCGCGCGGCTGCCCTGCGCGGCGATCTGGCGCAGCACGGCGGCCAGCGTGGGGTTGCGCAGCACATGGCCCACGGGCCAGGCTTCGCCCCGGCTGTCGAAGAAATAGGCCGCGGCCACCGGGTCGAGCTTGAGGTACTTGTCGCTCCGCACCAGGGTGTGCAAGCGGGGGCTGACCTTGAAGCCCTGCTCCGCCAGGGTGATGGCCGGCTGGAACAGCGTGGCCCAGGGCAGCCGGCCGTGCTGGCGGTGGGCCTGCTCGAGCATGCGCACGGTGCCGGGCACGCCCACCGAGCGCCCGCCGACCACGGCGGTGGGGAAAGGCAGGGGCTTGCCGTCGGGACCGAGGAAGAGCTTTTCGTCCGCGGCCGCGGGCGCCGTCTCGCGCCCGTCGAAGGCCTGCATGCGCTGGCCGTCGTAGTGCAGCAGAAAGGCGCCGCCGCCGATGCCGCTGGACTGCGGCTCCACCAGCGTGAGCACCATTTGCACGGCGATGGCGGCATCCACCGCCGAACCTCCGGCCTTGAGGATCTGGTAGCCCGCGTCCGTGGCCAGCGGATTGGCCGCGGCCACGGCGAAGCGGCTCGTGGTCCAGCCGGGCTTGGCGCTGTAGCCCGAGCTGCCCTCGGGCTGCTCGGGCACCGTGTAGCTGAACGGGGCGCTAGTGTGGGCGCAGCCCGCGAGCCAGGCGGCCAGCGCGAGCGCACCCAGGCGGGAGGCAGGCAAAGAGGTCATGGGCGTCTTTTGCAAAGGGCGGGCGCCCATGCTAGCCCTGAAGCCTGGTGCGTGCAAACCCCAAGGGAAAAAGGCATGCAGCGCTTGCTGTACAAGCGCTAGCAGCTATGAAAAACAGAGCGAATGGCGGGCGGTGCCGTGTCAGGCGCCGACCACGCGGTTCTTGCCCGAGCGCTTGGCCAGGTACATGCCCTGGTCGGCGCGGCGTATGGCTTCGGTCGCCGTCTCGGAGGGCATCCATTGCGCCACGCCGGCGCTGAAGGTGATGAGAATGCGCTCGTCGTTGCGCAGGAAAAAGCGCGTGGTCAGCTCGCGCTGCAGGCGCTGCATAGCCTCCACGCCGTGCTCCTGGGTGGTGTCGGGCAGCAGCAGCACGAACTCCTCGCCGCCGTAGCGGGCCAGCTGGTCCTGCGGGCGCATCACGGTGCGCACGACCTGGGCCAGGTGCACCAGGGCTGCGTCGCCGGTCTCGTGCCCCAGCCGGTCGTTGAGCTGCTTGAAGTTGTCCACGTCCAGCAGGGCCACGCACAGGGGCGATTCGGTGCGGCGCGCACGCGCCATTTCGCGCTCGATGACTTCGTCCAGCCCCTTGCGGTTGAGCGAGCCGGTCAGCGGGTCGTGGCGTGCCTGGGCGCTGGCCTTGTCGAGCTCCTGCTGCAGTTGCGCCATCTCGGCCTGCTTTTGCGCCGTGCGCTCGCGCAGCTCGGTCAGCTCGGCATGGGTCAGGCGCGTGTCCAGGGCCATGGCGCGCGTGGCGCGCACCACCTCGCCCAGCACGGGGGTGATGTCCTCGATGCGGCTGGCCTGGGCGATCTGCTCGGCGCAGCGCTCCATCTGGCTCTGGTAGCCGCTGCTGGCATCGGTCATGGCCGAGAGGCGTTCGACGAAGATGGCCAGCATCTCCTTCATCTGCTCCTGCGCCTCGACCATGCGGCCCTTGGCCTCGGTCTGCTTGAAGATCACGTCCTTGAGGCGGCGCTGCACATCGTCCAGGCGGCGCAGGGTGAGCGGCTGCGCCGTGGCCGCCATGAGCGCCTCGGCCTGGCCGTGCAGCCACTGGTCGTCGATGCTCAGCGCGGTGATGTTGGCGAACACCAGCTGCAGCAGCTCCAGCAGCGTGGCGCGGATGGCGGCCTGGTCTTCGGCGGCGAACGAGAGCCGGAAGGTGAAGTTGCCCAGCATGAGCTGCAGGGTGCTGGCCGCGGGCTCGGGCTGGCGCAGGAAGTGCACGAGCTGCTCGCCCAGCAGGTGCACGCGCGCGTCGTCGCTGCTCAGGCCATGCAGGGTGTGCTCGATGAGCCGCGCCATTTGCTCGGCCAGCTCCTTGGGCACCACCCCGGGGCGTGTGCCCGCCGCGGCGCTGGCGCTGGGCGCAGCAGCAGCGGCCGGGGACGCCAGGGGCGCTGCCGCGGCGCCGGCGTCCAGGCTGGCCACCGGCGCGCTGCCGCCGAGCTTGGCGTAGCCCACCAGCACGGCCTGCAGTGCGGACCAGTCCTTCTGGCCCACGGCGGCTTCGAACTGCTCGAGCAGGCGCTTTTGCGCGGCGGTCTGGCCCGGGATGACGCGCAGGATCTGGCGCAGCGGCAGCTCGGGGAAGGGGGTGGGGGAGGTGCAGCCCGCAATTTCGTCGTAGATCTGCCGGAAATGCTCCGGCGTGGGCGGCAGGCGCTGCTGGGCGAGCTGCTTGAGGGTGTCGCGCGCGATATCCGAGGGAAGGCGTTCAGCCATGGCGGGCAGGAGTGAAGACAGGGGTCTGTCCAAAGTCCGCTAGTGTGACAGAGGTGGCATGCCTTGCACAGAGCGGCCGCCCGGCCATGGCGTCCGGCGATGCCGGGTGCTCAGTTGACCAGCACCAGCTTGCCTTGCACGCTGCGCGAGCCCATGCGGGCAAAGGCCGCGGGCAGTTCGGCCATGGGCATGGTGCGGTCGATCACGGGCTTGATCTTGCCCTGGGCGTACCACTGGGCCAGCTCCATCATCATGGCGGCGTTGGCCTTGGGTTCGCGCTTGGCGAACTCGCCCCAGAACACACCCACGATGGAGGCGCCCTTGAGCAGGGGCAGGTTCAGCGGCAGCGCCGGGATGGGGCCGGAGGCGAAGCCCACCACCAGGTAGCGGCCGCGCCAGGCGATGGAGCGGAAGGCCGGCTCGGCGAAGTCGCCGCCCACGGGGTCGTAGATGACGTCCGGGCCCTTGCCCTCGGTCAGGCGCTTGATGGCTTCGCGCAGGTCTTCCTTGCCGTAATTGATGGTGGCGTCCGCGCCCAGCGAGGTGCACAGGGCGCATTTCTCGTCGGTAGAGGCGGCGGCGATCACTTTGGCGCCCATGGCCTTGGCGATCTGGATGGCCGCCGTGCCCACGCCGCCGGCCGCGCCCAGGATCAGCACGGTCTCGCCGGCTTTGAGCTGGGCACGGTCCACCAGCGCGTGGTGCGAGGTGGCGTAGATCATGATGAAGGCGGCCGCGTCCACATGCGGGAAGCCGGGGGGCAGGGGCATGCACAGCGCGGCCGGGGCGATGGTGTGGGTGCCGAAGCCGCCGGTGCCCGAGAGGCAGGCCACGTTCTGGCCGGGCTGCAGGTGGGTCACGCCCTCGCCCACGGCCTGCACCACACCCGCGTATTCCGAGCCCGGCACGAAGGGCAGCGGGGGCTTCATCTGGTACTTGTTCTGCACGATCAGCAGGTCGGGGAAGTTCAGGCTCGCGGCCTTGATCTCCACCAGCACCTCCCCGGCCTTGGGCGCAGGGGAGGGCAGTTCGGTCCAGGTCAGGGCATCGACGCCCGTGGGGGTGGTGCATAGCCATGCGTGCATGGTTTGTCTCCGGTCAAGAAAATCGAAAACAAAATCATAGGCGCCGCTCCAGGGCGGTCGTGTCCCTCGGGCGACGGCACCAGGCCGCTCCGGCGCCGCGCCGGGAGCGGGCGCCTACAATCGCCGCGAATTGCGCACTGAACCATGAAGATTCTTCTGTCCAACGACGATGGCTACCAGGCCCCGGGCATCGTGGCCCTGCACCGCGCCCTGCAGCAGGTCGCCGAGGTGGAGGTGGTGGCCCCCGAGCACAACAACAGCGCCAAGTCCAACGCGCTCACGCTCAACGCCCCTCTGTACGTGCACCAGGCGGCCAACGGCTTTCGCTACGTCAACGGCACGCCGGCCGACTGCGTCCACATCGCGCTCACCGGCCTGCTGGGCTACCGGCCCGACCTCGTGGTCTCGGGCATCAACAACGGTGCCAACATGGGCGACGACACCATTTACTCCGGTACCGTGGGCGCCGCCATGGAGGGCTACCTGTTCGGCATTCCCGCCATCGCCTTCTCGCAGGTGGACAAGGGCTGGGGCGAGCTCGAAGCCGCTGCCCAGAAGGCGGCCGACATGGTGCGCCAGATGACCACCCAGAAGCTCATCGGCCCGGCGCCCTGGCTGCTCAATGTGAACATTCCCAACCTGCCCCTGGAAGCCCTGCGCGGCATCAAGCTCTGCCGCCTGGGGCGGCGCCATGCCGCCGAGCGCGTCATCACCCAGGTCAGCCCGCGCGGCGAGACCATGTACTGGATCGGCGGTGCCGGTGCGGCATTGGACGCCAGCGAGGGCACGGACTTCCATGCCACGGCGCTGGGCCATGTTTCGGTCACGCCGCTGAAGATCGACCTGACCGACCACCAGAACCTGGGCTACTGGGCGCAGACGGCGGCCCGGCTCTCGGCCTGAGGCCGCCACAGGCATGCAGCAGCGCCGCCCCGGTTTTCCTGCACGCATCGCACCCGCGCCCCCGGTCAAGGCGCGCCCGGGCGCGGCGCCGGCCGCACCCTACCCGAGCGCGCGCCTGAGCGTCGCCATGGCCCCACCTGCGGGCCTGGGACTGGACTCGGCCGCAGTGCGCGCGCGCATGGTGCAGCGCCTGGCAGCGGGCGGCGTGACCGACCCTGCCGTCCTGGCCGCCATGGGCGCCGTCGAGCGCCACCGCTTCGTGGACAGCGCCCTGGTCAACCAGGCCTACGAGGACACCAGCCTGCCCATCGGCCTGGGCCAGACCATCTCCAAGCCCAGCATCGTGGCGCGCATGGCGCAGTTGCTGCTGGGCGCGGAGACCGCGCGCACCACCGGCCGCCTGGGCCGGGTGCTGGAAATCGGCACCGGCTGCGGCTACCAGGCGGCGGTGCTGGCCTGCCTGGCGCGCGAGGTTTACAGCATCGAGCGCCTGCGCGGCCTGCACGAGAAGGCGCGCACCCACCTGCGCCCCCTGCGCCTGGCCAATGTGCATCTGCTCTTTGGCGACGGCATGCAGGGCTATGCGCGCGGTGCACCCTATGCAGCCATCGTGGCCGCGGCCGGGGGCACGCAACTGCCCGAGGCCTGGTGCGAGCAATTGGCTCCCGGGGGGCGCCTGGTGGCGCCCATGGCCGGCGCGAACGGACAGCAGGTGCTGCTGGTGGTGGACCGGACGGCACAGGGGCTGAAACAAACCGTGCTGGAGCCCGTGCATTTTGTCCCCCTAAAATCGGGCGTTGCCTGAAGGATGTTGGAAGCGCATATGTTTTTTTCCCGTGGTCGAGGTCTGTGGGTGGGTGTCGCGGTCTGCAGCATGGCGCTGGCCGCTTGCAGCACGCGCATGACCAGGGCGCCGGTCGAGGACCGGGGTACGGCACTGACCGTTCCGGTGCAGCCGCAAACCGCCGAAGTCGTTCCGGCCAAGCCCCTGCCGGGCGCCGAGAATGCCGGCAAGCCGGGGTACTACACCGTCAAGCCCGGGGATACGCTGATCCGTATCGGGCTGGACAACGGCCAGAGCTGGAAGGACATCGCCCGTTGGAACAACCTGGAGAACCCCAACCTCATCGAGGTCGGGCAGGTGCTGCGCGTGGCGCCCGTGGGGGCTGCTGTGGCAGTGGCCGAGCCCTCGGGCGTGGTGACCCGGCCTGTGGCTTCCTCCACCCTGGCCGTGGCCCCGGTGGCCACGGCGTCCAAGCCGGCGGCGGCAGGCAGCGCGCCTGCGCCCGCGCCTGCCGCTTCGGCGCCGGCCGAGGCCAGCGCCGCGCCCGCGGCAGCACCCGCGCCTGCTGCCGCGCCTGCAGCCACGGGTGACGACGCCATGGGCTTCATCTGGCCGGCCAGCGGCTCCGTGCTGGCCGGTTTCGACGAGGCCCGCAACAAGGGGCTGGACATCGGCGGCAAGGCCGGCGACCCCGTGCATGCCGCGGCGGACGGGCGGGTGGTGTATGCGGGGGCCGGCCTGCGCGGCTACGGCAATCTTGTCATCCTCAAGCACAACAACACCTACCTCACGGCCTATGCCCACAACCAGACGCTGCTGGTCAAGGAAGACCAGAACGTGCGCAAGGGCCAGAAGATTGCCGAGATGGGCAGCACCGATGCGGACCGCGTGAAGCTGCACTTCGAGATCCGCCGCCAGGGCAAGCCCGTGGATCCGGCGCGCTTCCTGCCGGCGCGCTGACATGAAACAACACCCCGGTATGACCCTGCGGGCCTTATCCCGCCGCTTGCAGCGCGGCCCCATGTGGTCCGGGGCGCGCAGCGCTGTGGATCACTGACATGCCCGTCCCGGCAGTGCCAGACCGGGAGCCTGGCCCCGTGCCAGATCCTGCCGGCGATCAGGCCGAAGACGAGGCAACGGAGGCGCCCGAGGTCGAATGGCGCAGCCTCACCATCGGCATGGCCGAGCATGGCCAGCGGCTCGATCGCGTGCTGGCGGGTGCGGTGACGGAGTTTTCCCGCAGCTACCTGCAGCAGCTCATCGACCAGGGCGCCGTGCTGCTGCACGGCACGCCGGTGACCAAGGCGGCGCACCGGGTCAAGGCGGGCGACAGCCTGCGGCTGGAACTGCGCCCCACGCAGGAGAGCCAGGCCTTTCGTCCCGAACCCATGGCGCTGGCGGTGGTGTACGAAGACGCGCACCTGCTGGTCATCGACAAGCCCGCCGGCCTGGTCGTGCACCCGGCGCCCGGCCATTGGGGCGGCACGCTGCTCAACGGCCTGCTGGCCCACGACCCGGCCTGCACCCGCGTGCCGCGCGCGGGCATCGTGCACCGGCTGGACAAGGACACCAGCGGCCTCATGGTGGTGGCCAAGACGCGCGCTGCCATGGATGCCCTGGTCGCCATGATTGCGCAGCGCCAGGTGCAGCGCCAGTACCTGGCCTTGGCCCATGGGCCCTGGCGCGGGGAGCGGCAGTTGCGCGTGGATGCGCCCATCGGGCGCGATCCGCGCAACCGGCTGCGCATGGCCGTCGTGGACCTGGCCCTGCACGCGGGCAAGCCGGCGCGTACCGACTTCGAATTGCTGGCCAGCACCGCCCAGGCGTCCTGGGTGCGCTGCACCCTGCACACCGGCCGCACGCACCAGATCCGCGTACACATGGCGCATCACGGGCACCCGCTCGTGGCCGATACGCTGTACGGCGGGCATCCTGCCTTCGGCCTGCAGCGCCAGGCCCTGCATGCCTTCCGGCTCGCTTTTACGCACCCCATGCGGGAACAGATGCTGGAATTCCTGGCACCTCTGCCGCCCGACCTGTGCGCGGCGCTGGCCGTCGCAGGCCTGGACGGGGCGGTGCCGGTGGGGGCGCTGCCGCCACGCCCGTCCTAGGCCGCCGCGCCGCCGCGCCCAGTGGCGGTGCGATGCCCCTGGGCTACAATGACCGCGACGACTTGCGCATGCTGGCTTTGGCGCAGGTTCTTGTTGCCGGGTCTGCGCCTTTGCCGCACGGCGACGCTGCCTGATCCCCATGGGCCGCAGCCCCCCGTTTCTCTTTGCCCTCTGTGGCTTGAGTGCCCCCGCACGGACGGGGAGTTCCCTTTTCCCGAATACCGCTGACCATGAACACGGTGGATGCCAAACGGGTCCTTGAAACTGCCCTGATCTGCGCGCCGCAGCCCCTGCCGCTGCGCGAGCTGCGTGCGCTGTTTGACGACGTGCTGGGTGCCGATACGCTCAAGGCGCTGCTCCAGGATCTGCAGCACGAATGGGCGCAGCGCGGTGTCGAACTGGTGCAGGTGGCTTCGGGCTGGCGCTTCCAGAGCCGGCCGGAGATGCGCGTCTACCTCGACCGGCTGCACCCCGAGAAGCCGCCGCGCTATTCGCGCGCCACGCTGGAGACGCTGGCCATCATTGCCTACCGCCAGCCCGTCACACGCGGCGACATCGAGGACATCCGTGGCGTGACCGTCAACAGTCTCACCATCAAGCAGCTCGAGGACCGTGGCTGGGTCGAGGTGATCGGCCACCGCGAGACGGTGGGGCGCCCGGCGCTGCTGGCGACGACGCGCCAGTTTCTTGACGATCTGGGGCTGGCATCGCTCGATCAACTGCCCATGCTGGAGGATCCCGCGGCGCAGGCGCGCCTGCTGCAGGACCTGCAGGGCGATGACCTGCTGGCGCAGGCCGACGTGCCGTTGCCCATTCCGGACGACGCCGAACCCCAGCCATCTGCCGACCCAGACACGCCCACCGACGACGCTCCCGCCGCTGCCCGCCTTACGGAACCACTGCCATGACGATTGACACTTCGCCCTCTGAACCCCTGCCGCCCCAGCCTGCCGCCTCTGAGGCAGCGGTCCAGCCTTCCGTGCCGCCCGAGGGGGCGCGGCCAGCGCGCGCGCGGCGCAAGCCGCAGGGAGGTGCCGGGGCGGATGCCGGTGCACCGCCGGCGGTACCCGGCTATGCATTCGCCGACGTGGTCTCCGGCCAGTTCGACGCCGATGGCGCCACGGTCGAAGGCGCGGCGCCGCCCAAGCGCGTGCTCCAGCCGCAGGCGGAAACCCCCAAGCTGCACAAGGTTCTGGCACAGGCCGGCTTGGGGTCGCGTTTGGAAATGGAACAAATGATCCTGGAAGGGCGCATCTCGGTGAACAACGAGCCGGCGCACATCGGGCAGCGCATCCAGTACGGCGATCAGATCAAGATCAACGGCAAGCCCATCCGGGTGCGCATCGACCCGCCGCCGCCGCGCGTAGTGGCCTACCACAAGCCCGTGGGTGAAGTCGTCACGCACGACGACCCGCAGAACCGGCCCACGGTGTTTCGCCGTCTGCCGCGCCTGCAGCAGGGCAAATGGCAGTCCGTGGGGCGCCTGGATCTCAATACCGAGGGGCTGCTGCTGTTCACCAATTCGGGTGAGCTGGCCAACAAGCTCATGCACCCGCGTTTCGGCCTGGAGCGGGAATACGCCGTGCGCGTGCTCGGCGCGCTCAGCGAGGACGAGCGCGCCCGCCTGCTCGAGGGCGTGGCGCTGGACGATGGCACGGCCGCGTTCGGCTCCATCGAAGACGGCGGCGGCGAGGGGGTCAACTGCTGGTACCGCGTGACCATCTCCGAAGGCCGCAATCGCGAGGTGCGGCGCATGTTTGAAGCTGTGGGCCATGCAGTGAGCCGGCTGATCCGCATACGCTATGGCGCCATGGTGCTGCCCCGGGGCCTGGCGCGTGGCACCTGGATGGAGCTCGACGCTGCAGACATCGCCGCCCTGATGCGTGCTGCCGGTGTGCAGGCGCGTCCGCCGGCCGCACCCCGCGGTGATGGGGCTGCGCGCCGCGCCCGCCCCGGCAAGGACAATGCCCGCGGCTGGAGCCAGGGTCCGCGCGATGCGTCCCGCGAGCCCGGCAGGTCCGCCAAGGGCGCCGGCGCCCGGCAAGGCCAGCGCACGGCAGGCAGCGGGCAGCCCGATCCGCTCAAGACCTCGCTGGGGTACATCGGCTCGGACAGCCTGCAGCGCCAGAGGCAGGCCCAAAGGCGTGAGGGGCGCGGCCAGGGCGCGCGTCGCGGCGGCCGCTGATGGCGGTGCGGGTTTCTTCGTCAGAGTAAAATCTAAGGTTTTGTCAGCAAGGCAAAAAAATATCAACCACCCGTCCAGGAACAAAAAATGGCCATCGAACGCACCCTCTCCATCATCAAACCCGACGCCGTTGCCAAGAACGTCATCGGTCAGATCTACGCCCGTTTCGAGGCTGCCGGCCTCAAGGTCGTGGCCGCCCGCATGCAGCACCTCTCGCGCCGCGAGGCCGAGCAGTTCTACGCCGTCCACAAGGAGCGCCCCTTCTTCAAGGATCTGGTCGATTTCATGGTCTCCGGCCCGGTCATGATCCAGGTGCTCGAGGGTGAGAACGCCATCCTGAAGAACCGCGAGCTGATGGGTGCCACCGACCCCAAGAAGGCGGCTCCGGGCACCATCCGCGCCGACTTCGCCGACAGCATCGACGCCAATGCCGTGCACGGCTCCGATGCCGCCGAAACCGCGCAGGTGGAAGTGGGCTTTTTCTTCGCCGGCATGAACATCTACGCGCGCTGACATGGCGCCGGGCACGTTGCGCCTCACGCTCCGGCGCCTGCGCGCGCGTGCCCTGTTCTTTTCTGCTTCGGAAATGGGTGCATGACGGTCAATCTTCTGGATTTCGATCTCGACGGTCTGGCCGCATTCTGCGAGCGGCTGGGTGAAAAGCGCTTCCGCGCCACCCAGCTGTTCCGCTGGATACACCAGCGCGGCGCCCATGATTTCGACCAGATGAGCGATCTGGCGAAATCCCTGCGCGAAAAGCTCAAGACCTGCGCGCGCATCGAGTCCCTGCCGGTGCTGAGCGAGCATCAGTCGGGAGACGGAACGGTCAAGTGGCTGTTCGATGTGGGGGGCGGCAATGCCGTGGAGGCCGTGTTCATCCCGGAGGACGACAGAGGCACGCTGTGCATTTCCTCGCAGGCGGGTTGCGCGGTCGGCTGCCGCTTCTGCTCCACGGGCCACCAGGGTTTCAGCCGCAATCTGAGCACTGGCGAAATCGTCTCCCAGCTCTGGTTTGCCGAGCACACGCTACGCCAGCGGCTGCATACTCAGGAGCGCGTCATCTCCAACGTGGTGATGATGGGCATGGGTGAGCCGCTGCAGAACTACTCGGCGCTGGTGCCGGCCTTGCGCGTCATGCTCGACGACCATGGCTACGGCATCTCGCGCCGGCGCCTGACGGTCTCCACTTCGGGGGTGGTTCCCATGATGGACCGGCTGGCGGCGGATTGTCCGGTCGCCCTGGCGGTGTCGCTGCATGCCCCCAGCGATGCCTTGCGCGATGTGCTGGTGCCGCTCAATCGCAAGTACCCGATCGATGAGCTCATGGACGCCTGCAACCGCTACCTCGTGCATGCGCCCCGCGATTTCATTACCTTTGAATACTGCATGCTCGATGGCGTCAACGACCAGCCCGAGCATGCGCAGCAATTGGTGGAACTGGTGCGCAGGCACGCCGGCACGGGTGTCTGGTGCAAGTTCAACCTGATTCCATTCAATCCTTTTCCCGCTTCCGGGCTGCGCCGCTCCGGCGCGGCCCAGGTTGCCGCCTTTGCGCGCATCCTGAGCGATGCGGGCATCGTCACCACTGTGCGCAAGACCCGGGGCGACGACATCGATGCTGCCTGCGGACAGCTTGCCGGAGAAGTGCAGGATCGCACGCGCGCTGCGGAGCGCATGGCGAGGAGGCGCACCATACCGATTGCGCCTGTGCTGGCGCAACCCGATAACCATAAGGAGACATGACATGAATGCAGGCAGGGCCCTGGCGGGGCCGTGGGGCAGGCGGCTGGCGCTCGCGCTGGTGTCGTGGGTCTGCGTTCTGTGGCTCCAGGGGTGTGCAGCGCGGGCGCCTGTCACAGGGGCCGGGCCGGAAATCGTCACGCCGTCGGATGAAACCGATGCCCGGCGCCGCGCCCGCATCCGGCTGGAACTCGCCGTGGGTTATTTCGAAGCCGGTAAGGTGGCGGTGGCGCTCGATGAGGTCAAGCAGGCCCTGGCGGCGGATCCCAGCTTCGCCGATGCCTACAACCTGCGCGGGCTCATCTACATGCAGCTCAACGAGTTGCCGGCGGCGGAGGAGAGCTTTCTCAAGGCCTTGAGCCAGCGGTCGGGTGACCCCAACGTGCAGCACAACCTGGCCTGGTTGCTGTGCCAGCAACAGAGGTATGCCGAAGCCGACCAGCGGTTTGCCCAGGCGCTGGCCCATCCTGCCTACATGGCGCGCAGCAAGACGCTGATGACCCAGGGCCTGTGCCAGGCGCGTGCCGGTCAGGCGGCGCAGGCCGAACAGACCTTGCTGCGTGCCTACGAGATTGACGCGGGCAATCCGATGGTGGGCTACAACCTCGCGGATCTCTTTTTCCGCAAGGGTGAGTTCACGCGCGCACAGTTCTACATCCGCCGCATCAATAACAACGACTTCGCCAATGCCGAGTCGCTGTGGCTGGGCATCAAGGTGGAGCGCGCCTTGGGTGAGACCGTGGCGATGCGCCAACTGGCCGATCAGTTGCGCAAGCGTTATCCGCAATCACGGGAAGCGGCCGCACTGGACCGGGGGGCATTCAATGAATGAGGCGAGCGCATCTTTGCCCCAGGACTTGGCTTCTGTGGGGGGCGGCGGGGCGCCGGCATCTTCTCCGGGCGCTTTGCTGCGGGCGGCGCGCGAAGCTTCGGGCGTGCACATCGAAGCGTTGGCCGTGGCGCTGAAGGTGCCCGTCAGCCGTTTGCGGGCCCTTGAATCCGACGACTACGCAGCGTTACCCGATGCGGTGTTTGCCCGTGCCCTGGCTGCAAGTCTGTGCCGCTCGCTCAAGATCGACGCCGCACCTGTGCTCGCCCTGATGCCCACGAGCAAGGCACCACGCCTTGAACCGGAGGTCACGCCGGTGAATGCGGCCTTCCGGGATGGCTCCGAGCCCTCGCGCTGGCAGCCTGTCGCTGGTCTGCTCAGGCGTCCGGTGACCTTGGCGGTCGCCACCCTGCTTGCGGCGGCGGCGCTGCTTTTCTTTTCCCCGGGTCTGGTGGTGGAAATGGCGGGCCTGATCCGTACATCGGGAGCACCCGAGAAGCCTGTGGCGCAGTCTGCGCCCGTGCAGTCGGGGGCGCCAGCGCTGGACTCGGCGGCGCAGGCCGCGGTAGCCCAGGCGCCCGCTGCGTCTGAAGGGGCTGCTTCCGTGGCGGTATTGTCGGCAGAGCCGGTGGCGGCTGTACCTGCGCCCGAGGCCCTGGCAGCGCCGGCCGCAGCTGCACCGTCGGGCGAGGCGCTCAGCCCGGGTGCCGATGATTTGCTGGTGGTGCGCGCACGCGGCCCCTCCTGGGTCCAGGTGCGGGATGCGACGGGTGCGACCATACTGCAGCGCATCGTGGAGGCCGGAGAAGGCGTCAAGGTGCAGGGCAAGCCCCCGTATGCGGTCGTCATCGGCAAGGCCGATGTCACTGAGGTGTTTGTCCGTGGACAGCGCTTCGACCTGGCCGCGGTGGCACGCGAGAATGTGGCACGGTTCGAGGTCAAACCCTGATGCTGACGCAAGACAACCACCCTATTGCCATCGCTGCGCCGCTGCGCAGGATCACGCGGCAGGCGCGGGCCGTCTGGGGCGCACGCGTGGTCACCATGGGGGGCGGCGCGCCCGTGCGCGTGCAGTCCATGACGAACACCGATACGGTCGATGCCATTGCCACCGCCATTCAGGTCAAGGAGCTGGCGCAGGCGGGCTCCGAATTGGTGCGTATCACCGTCAATACTCCCGAGGCCGCCCAGGCGGTTCCCTACATCCGGGAGCAGCTCGACCGCATGGGCGTCGATGTGCCTCTGGTGGGCGACTTCCACTACAACGGCCACAAGCTGCTGACGGAATACCCGGATTGCGCGCAGGCGCTGTCCAAGTACCGCATCAACCCCGGTAACGTCGGCAAGGGCGACAAGCGCGACCGCCAGTTCGGCCAGATGATCGAGGCGGCCATGCGCTGGAACAAGTGCATACGCATCGGCGTGAACTGGGGCAGCCTGGACCAGGAGCTGCTCGCCAGCCTCATGGACGCCAACAGCCAGCGTGCCAACCCCTGGGATGCCAGGCAGGTGATGTATGAGGCGCTCATTGCTTCGGCCATCGGCTCGGCCCACCGCGCTGAAGACATGGGGATGGATGGCAGCCAGATCATTCTGTCCTGCAAGGTCAGTGGCGTGCAGGACCTGATTGCCGTCTACCGCGAGCTGGCGCGGCGTTGTGACTATTCTTTGCACCTGGGGCTGACCGAGGCAGGCATGGGCACCAAGGGCACGGTGGCCTCTGCGGCGGCGTTGTCCGTGCTGCTGCAGGAAGGCATAGGCGACACGATCCGTGTCTCGCTGACGCCGCAACCCGGGGAGGCGCGCACACAGGAAGTCGTGGTGGCCTCCGAGATCCTGCAGGCACTGGGCTTGCGCATGTTCGTGCCCAGCGTGACGGCCTGCCCTGGATGCGGCCGTACCACGAGTACCACGTTCCAGGAACTGGCCAAGCAGATCGACGACTTCCTGCGGGCGCAAATGCCCATCTGGCGTGAGCAGTATCCGGGGGTCGAAGGCCTCCGGGTCGCGGTCATGGGGTGTATCGTCAATGGCCCTGGCGAGAGCAAGCACGCAGACATAGGCATCAGCCTGCCCGGCACGGGCGAAGCCCCCGCGGCGCCGGTATACATCGACGGCGAAAAGGCCCTGACCCTGCGCGGCGACCATATTGCTCAGGAATTCCACCAGATCGTGCAGGACTACATCGAAAAGCGGTTTGGCCAGACCACGGAGCAGCACTAAAGCCAGGCTGTGGGCCATGCGCCCCGGCCCACCCAGGACGGTGCTCCGCAGCAGGACGGCACCCCGACGCAACCCCTATCCAAGCAATCGACGCTGTGAATATAGAAAACACCAAGGCAGCCCCTGTCGCCAAGGCCGAGAAACTGGTCGCGGTCAAGGGTATGAACGATATCCTGCCCCCTGATTCGGCCCGCTGGGAGTGGCTGGAAGAAAAGGTCCGTACGCTGATGGCCCGGTATGCCTACCGCAACATCCGCACCCCTATCGTCGAGCCCACGGCATTGTTCGTGCGCGGACTGGGCGAAGTCACGGACATCGTGGAGAAGGAGATGTACTCCTTTGAGGACCGCCTCAATGGAGAGCAACTGACACTGCGTCCCGAATCCACGGCTGGCGTGGTGCGCGCCACGGTGGAGCATTCGCTGCTCTATGACGGCGGCAAGCGGCTGTACTACATGGGCCCGATGTTTCGCCATGAGCGGCCGCAGCGCGGGCGTTATCGCCAGTTTCACCAGATCGGTGCGGAGGCGCTGGGATTTCATGGGGCTGAAATCGACGCCGAGATGATCCTGCTGGCCGATGCCCTGTGGAAGGAGCTGGGGCTGGCTGATGTCCGGCTGGAAATCAACAGTCTGGGGCAACCCGATGAGCGCAAGGCCCACCGTGCGGCGCTGATCGCCTACCTGGAGCAGAACGCATCCCAACTCGACGAAGAGGCGCGCAGGCGGCTCTATTCCAACCCGCTGCGCATTCTTGACACCAAGAATCCGGCGATGCAGGCCGTCGTGGAGGCTGCGCCGCGCCTGGTGGATTACCTGGGGGAGGCATCGCTGGCGCATTTCAACGCCGTGAAGGCGATTCTCGATGCCAATGGAGTGGCCTGGCGGTTCAATCCGCGCCTGGTGCGCGGCATGGACTACTACAACCTCACGGTGTTCGAGTTCGTCACGGATCGCCTGGGTGCGCAAGGCACGATATGCGGTGGTGGGCGCTACGATTACCTTATCGAGCAGATTGGCGGTAAGCCGGCCCCCGCAGTCGGCTGGGCGCTGGGTGTAGAGCGCGTGCTCGAGTTGCTCAAGGAGCAGGAGACGGGTTTCCGGGCGCCGGTTCTGGATGCGTATGCAGTGATTCCCGATGCCAGCGCCCTGCCTGTGGCCATGCGCACCTTGCAGGGGCTGCGTGCCCTGGATGTGCGCGTGCAGATGCACAGTCCTTCCGGCCCCTCCGAGGGCATGGGCAGCATGAAATCCCAGTTCAAGAAAGCCGACGCCAGCGGAGCGGCGTTCGCCTTGGTGTTTGGTGCAGACGAGCTCGCGCGCGGCAACGTGCTGGTCAAGGCGCTGCGCGACGGCGCGGGAGGCCAGCAGAGCGAGTATTCCCTGCAGGATCTGGCTGCCTGGGCGGGCCACCTACAATCCCAGCGTTAAACCCATAGTCAAGCCATGGCAAATCATCTCGATCTCGAAGAGCAGGAACAGCTCGATCAGCTCAAGCATTTCTGGAATGCCTGGGGCAATACCATCAGCTCTGTGGCGCTGGCGGTTGCCGTGGCGCTGGCGGGTTGGAATGGCTATCAGTTCTGGCAAGGCCGGCAGGCAGGGCAGGCCGCCGCCTTGCTCGACACCATTGATGCTGCCACGGTGACCCAGGACTCGGCCCGTTTGGAGCAGGCCTTCAGCGATATGCGCAGCAAGTTTGCCGGGACGACGCAGGCAGGCCTGGCAGGCCTGGCGGTGGCCAAGGCAGCCTCGGCGGCGGGCAATGCCGCGCTGGCCAAGGCAGCCTTGACATGGGTCGCCGACAATGCGCGGGATGACGGACACCAGGCCCTGGCCCGGTTGCGTCTCTCAGCCCTTCTCATGGAAGAAAAGGCCTACGACGAAGCGCTCAAGCAGTTGTCTTCTCCGATGGCACCCGAGTACACCGCCCTGGTTGCTGACCGCAAGGGTGACGTGCTATTGCAGCAGGGCAAGACGCAGGAGGCCGCCGAAGAATACGCGCGCGCCTGGAGCGCCTTCCAGGACGCTGCGGAATACCGGCGTCTTGTGGAAATCAAGCTCAATGCCCTGGGGCAGCAACCGAAAATGCCTGCCACCGCGGAGGTGGCCAAGTGAGCGCGAGGCGCGGCCTGGTGCGCGCCTGGCTGATCCTGGCGCTGGGCGCATCCCTCGCAGGGTGCTCGCTGTGGGGTGGCGATTCGGGCAAACCCAAGCCTGCTGATCTGGGGCCCAATATACCTGTCCTGGGTGTGCGGCAGGCTTGGACTGCCAGGATCGGTCCCGTGCAGGAGATGCCTCTGGCCGTTCACGCCGGGAGCGGTCAACTGGCGCTGGCGTCGGCAGATGGGGTCGTCGCCGTCTTGGATGCGCGGACCGGTGGTGATGTGTGGCGCGCTGCGTTAGGGGTGCCTCTGTCCGCGGGGGTGGGAAGTGACGGCCGCTATGCTGCCGTGGTCTCGCGGGACAATGAACTCATCGTGCTGGAGTCCGGCCGGGTGATCTGGCGCAAACGGCTGGGGGCGCAGGTCTTCACGGCTCCGTTGGTGGCGGGCGCGCGCGTGTTCGTACTCGGCTCCGACCGATCCGTATCGGCTTGGGATGCCAAGAACGGTACACGTCTGTGGAACCAGGTACGTCCAGGGGATCCCTTGGTCCTGCGGCAACAGGGTGTCCTGCTCGCCGTAGGCGATACCCTGGTCGTCGGTCAGTCCGGTCGTCTGGTGGGCATGAACCCGGACACAGGAGTGGTGCGATGGGAAGCTCCGGTGGCCAGTTCGCGCGGAACGAACGACGTGGAGCGGCTCGTGGAGCTGGTTGGACCGGCCAGCCGTATGGACGATGCGGTGTGCGTCCGTGCGTTCCAGGCAGCAGTGGGGTGTGTGAACGCTGCGCGCGGAAACTTGCAGTGGGCGCAAAGGGCCGGCGGTGGGCAGGGCCTTGGCGGCAATGACATTGCCGTTTATGGCACCGAGAGCAATGGCACGCTGATCGCTTGGCGGCGCAGCGATGGCACGCGCCTGTGGACGTCCGAGCGTCTGCAGCATCGCCGCCTCACAGCGCCACTGGCGTTGGGTCGCTCGGTTGTGGTAGGCGACGATACGGGTTGGGTGCACCTGCTGTCGCGCGAAGATGGTGCGCCACTGAACCGTCTGAGCCCCGACGGGAGCGCCATTGCCGCTCAACCGGTCGTGGCAGCCGACACCCTGGTGGTGGTCACGCGCAATGGCAATGTTTTTGGCTACCGGCCAGATTGAACGGAACTCTCCCCGCATGAAGCCCGTTATCGCACTGGTCGGTCGCCCCAACGTCGGCAAATCGACGCTTTTCAATCGCCTGACCAAGACCCGCGACGCCATCGTTGCTGATTTTGCCGGTCTCACCCGGGATCGCCATTACGGCAATGGCCGATTGGGCAAGCATGAGTACATCGTCATCGACACCGGGGGATTCGAGCCTGAAGCCACCAGCGGCATCTACCGGGAAATGGCCCGGCAGACGCAGCAAGCCGTTGCCGAAGCCGATGTGGTGGTTTTTGTCGTGGATGCCCGTGCCGGGCTCTCAGCACAGGATCACGACATCGCCAATTACTTGCGGCGCCTGGGCAAGCATTGCATCCTCGTCGCCAACAAGGCGGAGGGCATGCAGGAGGGGGCGCAGCTCAGCGAGTTCTACGAACTGGGGCTGGGAGAGGTCTATCCCATTTCTGCAGCGCATGGGCAGGGTATCCGCAGCCTGGTGGAAATGGCCCTCGACAAACTGGATTTGCAGGACCCCCCCGACGACGAGGAGCCATCGGACAAGACGGCCATTCGACTGGCGGTGGCTGGCCGTCCCAATGTCGGCAAGTCGACTTTGATCAACACCTGGCTGGGGGAGGAGCGCTTGGTGGCCTTCGACCTGCCCGGAACCACACGCGATGCCATCAGCGTGCCTTTTGAACGCCAAGGCCAGCGCTTTGAGCTGGTGGACACTGCCGGCTTGCGTCGCAAGGGCAAGGTGTTCGAGGCCATCGAGAAGTTTTCGGTCGTGAAAACTCTGCAAGCCATCGAATCCGCGCATGTGGTGCTGCTGCTGCTCGATGCCACCCAGGGCATCACGGACCAGGATGCGCACATTGCGGGCTACATCCTGGAGAGTGGCCGTGCTGTGGTGGTGGCGGTAAACAAATGGGATGTGGTGGACGATTACCAAAAGCAGTTGGTGGAGCGCTCCATCGAAACACGCCTGGCCTTTCTGCGCTTTGCTGCGGTGCACTACATCTCGGCCAGCAAGCGCCAAGGCCTGGGGCCGCTGTGGAGTTCAATCATCCAGGCCTACCGGGCGGCCATGTGCAAGATGCCGACACCGGTGCTGACCCGCTTGCTGCAGGAGGCAGTGCAATTTCAGAGCCCCAAGCGCTCTGGCATGTTCCGCCCCAAGCTGCGTTATGCGCACCAGGGAGGCATGAATCCACCGGTGATCGTGATCCATGGAAATTCCCTGGAGCATGTCTCGGAGGCCTACAAGCGCTTCCTGGAGGGGCGCTTCCGCAAAGAGTTCCAGCTCATCGGCACCCCCTTACGCATCGAGTTGAAAACCTCGCACAATCCGTTCGCGGATGGGGCGGGTTCCTGATTCTTCCTTATCAGCGGTCCGGGGCGCACCGGTACTTTCGTGCCTTGGGCCCGGGCTGTGGTAAGGTGTACATCCAAAAATGATTTTTGAACACGGAGAATATCGTGAGCAATAAAGGCCAACTTCTTCAAGATCCGTTCCTCAACGCCTTGCGCAGGGAACATGTGCCGGTCTCGATCTACTTGGTCAATGGGATCAAGCTTCAGGGCCAGATCGAGTCATTCGATCAATACGTGGTGCTGCTGCGCAACACCGTGACCCAGATGGTCTACAAGCACGCCATTTCCACGATTGTGCCGGGCCGTGCCGTCAATTTTTCGGTGAGCGATGGCGCCGAGACCGCCAGCGGCGGTGCGTGAGCGCATCGTTGATTGCTCCGAAGGCGCGGGGCCGCTGCCGACATTTTTCTTCCTGCTGATTTGAGCGACTCTTTGACTTCCAATCGGCAGTCCGTGCCGGTGCTTTTGGTCGGGGTGGATTTCGGTTTGCCGCATTTCGATGCGGAACTGGAAGAGTTGAGCTTGCTTGCTCAAACGGCGGGCATGGATCCCGTGGCGCGTCTGACCTGCAAGCGGAAGGCGCCGGATGCGGCGTTGTTTGTCGGGAGCGGCAAGGCAGAAGAGATTCGTCTGCTGGCGCAAATGCATGGCGCCCAGGAGATTCTGTTCGATCAGTCCCTGAGTCCAGCGCAGCAACGCAATCTGGAGCGGCATCTATCTCTGCCGGTCAATGATCGCACTCTGTTGATCCTGGAGATCTTTGCCCAGCGTGCCCGCAGCCATGAAGGTAAATTGCAGGTCGAGCTTGCGCGACTGCAGTACCTGAGCACTCGCCTCGTAAGGCGTTGGTCGCACCTAGAGCGGCAGGCCGGAGGAACAGGCCTGCGTGGTGGGCCGGGTGAAAAGCAGATCGAACTTGATCGGCGCATGATCGACGAGGCCATCAAGCGCACCAAGGAGCGGCTGCTCAGAGTCAAGCGCCAGCGCGCGACCCAGCGGCGTCAACGCGAGCGGGGAGCGGTCTACAGCATTTCGCTGGTGGGTTACACCAACGCCGGCAAGTCGACATTGTTCAATGCGCTGGTCAAGGCGCGTGCCTATGCCGCGGATCAACTGTTTGCGACTTTGGACACCACGACACGCCAGCTATATCTGGCGGCCGCAGGCTGTTCAGTCTCCCTGTCCGATACCGTTGGGTTCATCCGCGATCTGCCGCATGGCCTCATTGAGGCGTTCCAGGCGACCCTCCAGGAGGCTGTGGACGCTGACTTGCTGCTTCATGTGGTGGATGCTGCCAACCCCCATTTCCCAGAGCAGATCGCTCAGGTGCAAAGTGTCCTCAAGGAGATCGGCGCTGATGCCATTCCGCAGATTCTGGTGTTCAACAAACTCGATGCACTTGCGCCGGCCTTGCGTCCGGCGGTGCTTGGGGACACCTACGAGGTGGAGGGCCGGCAGTTGACGCGCTTGTACGTCAGCGCTCGCCGATCCGATGGACTGGATGGCTTGCGCGCGGAATTGGCGCGCCGTGTGCTCCAGGCGCGGGGCGGGGATATGTCCACAGGGTTTATTGCCCCTTTGGAGGGGGATGTCCGTTGATTCGGCACAATCCGCCTGTATTGATTGATTCGAGAACCTGAGACTTGCGCATGAATTCAGAATCGAGTGTCCGTCGCTGGGCTGCCTTGCCTCAACGCCTGCGTGGGATGTTCAACCTCAATGATCCGAGGTGGGGCAGGGGTGAGGATGGTTCGGGTGCTGAAGGGCGTCCCGAGGGATCGCGACCTACGCCAGAATCGCAGGGCGACAAGGGCGGGCGGGATTCCCGACCCGGGGCACAACCCCCTGATCTGGATGAGCTTTGGCGTGATCTCAACCGCAAGCTCTCCGGTTTTTTTGGCAACCGCAACGGCGGTGGCCGTGGCCCCGAGCGCAATGGTGGCAATGGATACCAGCCCGATATGAAGAGTGCTGGCGTCGGTGTGGGATTGATTGCCGCGATTGCACTGCTGATCTGGTTGAGCACGGGCTTTTTCATCGTGCAGGAGGGACAGCAGGCGGTGATCACCCAGTTCGGCAAGTTCAAGGGAACCGTTGGGGCGGGCTTCAATTGGCGCTTGCCCTATCCGATCCAGCGCCATGAACTCGTCTTCGTGACCCAAATCCGTTCGGTGGACGTCGGTCGCGACACCATCATCAAGGCCACCGGTCTGAGGGATTCGGCCATGCTGACCGAGGACGAGAATATCGTCGAAATCAAATTTGCCGTGCAATACCGGCTCAACGATGCGCGCGCCTGGTTGTTCGAGAGCCGCAATCCTGCAGATGCGGTCGTGCACGCCGCCGAAACTGCGGTGCGCGAGGTGGTGGGCAAGATGCGCATGGATTCGGCACTTGCCGAGGAGCGCGACCAGATTGCGCCCCGCGTGCGTGCACTGATGCAGACCATTCTGGACCGTTACAAGGTCGGGGTTGAGATTGTGGGCATCAACCTGCAGCAGGGAGGCGTGCGGCCACCTGAGCAGGTGCAGGCTGCTTTCGACGATGTGCTCAAGGCGGGGCAGGAACGTGAGCGTGCCAAGAATGAAGCCCAGGCCTATGCCAATGATGTGGTGCCCCGTGCCGTGGGTTCTGCGGCACGCCTCAAAGAGGAATCCGAGGCCTACAAGGCGCGTATCGTGGCCCAGGCGCAGGGTGATGCGCAGCGCTTCAGTGCTGTGCTGGCAGAGTACCAGAAGGCTCCGCAGGTCACGCGCGATCGCATGTACCTGGACACCATGCAGCAGATCTACGCCAATGTGACCAAGATTCTGGTTGACTCGCGTCAGGGGGGGAATCTTCTCTACCTGCCGTTGGACAAAATCATGCAAAGCGCATCGCAGCCATCGGTCCTTCCGCAGGAGGCTGCAGCCGTCCCATCGGGCACTGCTGCAGGCGCCGTGCCTGCCGTGACACCTTCATCCACGGACGCCCGATCGCGCGACCTGGGACGTGCGCGTGACAGGGAATCCCGCTAGGAGAGCAATGTGAACAAGCTTGGTTTTTTCGCGACATCCATTCTGGTGCTGCTGGCCTTGCTCAGCTCCATGGTCTTTGTGGTTGACCAGCGCCAGTTCGGTGTGGTTTATGCCTTGGGGCAGATCAAGGAGGTCATCACCGAGCCGGGGTTGAACTTCAAACTACCGCCACCATTCCAGAACGTTTCCTATATCGACAAGCGATTGCTCACGCTCGACAGCTCGGATACCGAGCCAGTCCTGACGGCCGAAAAGCAGCGTGTCGTGATCGATTGGTATGTGCGCTGGCGTATCACGGATCCCTCCGACTACATCCGCAATGTGGGGCTGGATGAAAGTGCAGGGGCCATGCAGCTCAATCGTGTGGTGCGCAATGCTTTCCAGGAAGAGATCAATAAGCGCACCGTCAAGGAGTTGATTTCGCTCAAGCGGGAAGCCTTGATGGCGGATGTCAAGCGAGAGGTGCTGGAGGCGGTCAAGGGTGCGAAGCCTTGGGGCGTGGACGTGGTGGATGTCCGCATCACCCGTGTGGACTACGCGGAGACCATTACCGAATCCGTCTACCGCCGTATGGAGGCGGAACGCAAGCGGGTAGCCAACGAGCTGCGTTCGACGGGCGCCGCTGAGGGCGAAAAAATCCGTGCCGATGCCGATCGCCAGCGTGAAATCACCATCGCCAATGCCTACCGGGATGCCCAGAAGGTCAAGGGGGAAGGCGACGCCGAGGCTGCGAAGATTTACGCTGAGGCCTTTGGCAAGGATCCGCAGTTTGCCCAGTTCTGGCGCAGTCTGGACGCCTACAAGGCCAGCCTGGGCAAGAAGAACGATATCCTGGTTCTGGATCCCGCAGCGTCGGATTTCTTCAAGGCCCTCAGGGGGGCGGGCGCCACGGGGGCGGCTGCCCGCTGATGGTGGCGGAGCCGTGGCACATGTCCATGCCCTGGGGAGATTCCATCTGGCTGGCGCTTGCGCTCTTTTTCGTGATGGAGGGGGTGCTGCCCCTCGCGTTTCCGGCGCATTGGCGGGCCTGGTTCCGGCAAATGATCGAACTGCGCGATGGGCAGATCCGGTTCCTGGGGTTGCTGAGTGTCCTGGCCGGGGCGGCGATCCTACTGATCGCCTGAGCGCCGCCTGTCGCCCTCCCAGGGCGCTGAGCCCTAGCCGGTAGAATCTCTCTTTTCACAGAGCCTCCACCTTCCATGTCTGCTTGGGTCCTGCCGGATCATATTGCCGATGTCTTGCCCTCTGAGGCGAGAAACATCGAAGAACTGCGTCGCAGCTTGCTCGACACTGCGCGCAGCTACGGTTATGAGCTTGTCATGCCCCCTTTGCTGGAGCATCTGGAGTCTTTATTGACCGGTGCTGGCGAGGCGTTGGACCTGCAGACCTTCAAGCTGGTCGATCAGATTTCCGGGCGCATGCTGGGGCTGCGTGCCGATACCACCCAGCAGGTGGCGCGCATCGACGCGCATTTGCTCAATCGCCAGGGTGTCGCGCGCCTGTGCTATTGCGGTCCGGTGCTGCATACCTGGCCAGACCGCCCGCATGCCACGCGCGAGCCTCTTCAGTTTGGCGCAGAGATTTATGGACATGCCGGCTTGGAAGCCGACCTGGAGGCACTGGGCCTGGCTCGTTCATGTCTTGATGTTGCCGGTGTTCGTGATTACACCGTGGACATGGCGGATGTACGCATCGTGCGATCCCTGCTCGCTGGCGTAATGGCCGATCCCGAAACCTTGCGCCGTGTCTACGCAACACTTGCCTCCAAGGATGGCAGTGAACTTGCATCGGTCACGCGCGGCTTTCCTGTTCACGTTCGAGAGGGTTTGCTGGCGCTGATGCAGCTCTATGGTGACAGAAGCGTGCTGGATGAAGCCGCTCGGGTGTTGCAGCACATTCCAGGGATTGCAGCGCACTTGACCAGCTTGCGCTGGCTGGCCGATCGGATCGGAGGGTGCCAGGTGCTCTTCGATCTGTCAGATTTGCGTGGTTATGCCTATTACAGCGGGCCCCGATTCGCCATTTATGCCAATGCTGCCTGCGACGCACTGGTTCGCGGCGGGCGCTACGACGAGGTCGGTTCCGCATTTGGGCGCAATCGTCCTGCGGCAGGCTTCAGCCTGGACGTCAAGCAGCTCGCCATGGCCACGCCGTCACGCCCCTTGCAGCCGGCGATCCGCGCGTACTGGGGGGATGCAGTGGAATGGAGGCAGGCCGTGGCCGATCTCCGGGCGCAAGGGCAGACCGTCGTGTGCGTATTTCCGGGGCACGAGAGCGAAGTGGACGAATTCCAGTGCGATCGTGAGCTGGTGCAGGTCGATGGCCGGTGGCTTGTGCGCCCTATGGGTTGAACGGATTGAAATTGCAAAACGGGTTGAAAATGAACATTTCCAAAGGTCGCAACGTTGTCGTGGTGGGAACCCAATGGGGCGACGAGGGCAAGGGCAAACTGGTTGATTGGCTGACGGAGAGTGCGCAGGGCGTGGTCCGTTTCCAGGGCGGCCACAATGCAGGGCACACCTTGGTGATCAATGGCGTGAAGACGGCCTTGCATCTGATCCCCAGCGGCATCATGCGCCCCGGCGTCAAGTGCTACATCGGCAACGGTGTGGTGCTCTCTGCGGCCAAACTGTTCGAGGAAATCGAAGGGCTGGAACGTGCGGGTGTCGAGGTGCGCTCGCGCCTGCGCGTCAGTGAGGCTTGTCCTCTGATCCTGCCGTTCCATGTGGCGCTGGATCTGGCGCGCGAGGCGGCGCGAGAGAAGGGGGGTACCGAGAAAATCGGTACGACCGGAAGGGGTATCGGGCCAGCCTACGAGGACAAGATCGCGCGCCGCGCCCTGCGCGTGCAGGACCTCAAATCGCCAGAACGCTTTGCCACCAAGCTGCGGGAGCTGCTTGACCTGCACAACCACGTACTGGCGACCTACCTGCACTCCACTCAGTTCGATTTTGGTCCCACACTGCAGCCTTATGTGCAAGAGGGCAGGATTCAGTTCCAACCCGTCTTCGATGAGGCCATGCGGCATGCCCAGCAACTCCTGCCGATGATGGCGGATGTGTCGCGCGAGCTCAACGAGGCACATCTCGGCGGTCAGAACCTGCTGTTCGAGGGTGCGCAGGGAACACTGCTGGATGTGGATCATGGAACCTATCCCTATGTGACCTCCAGCAACTGCGTCGCGGGTAACGCGGCGGCTGGTGCGGGCGTAGGACCGGGTTTGCTGCATTACATCCTGGGGATCACCAAGGCCTATTGCACGCGCGTCGGTGGCGGGCCTTTCCCTACGGAGCTGGATTGGCAAACCCCTGGAACCCCGGGCTACCACATGAGCACGGTGGGTGCAGAGAAGGGCGTGACCACCGGGCGCAGCCGACGCTGCGGCTGGTTTGACGCTGCTTTACTCAAGCGCAGCGCTCAGGTCAATGGATTGAGCGGCTTGTGCATCACCAAGCTGGATGTTCTGGACGGCCTGGAAGAACTGCAGCTTTGCACCGGCTACATGCTCGATGGTGAATACATCGATTTGTTGCCTATGGGAGCCGATGAGATTGCACGGTGCACGCCTGTGTATGAGCGCATGGAAGGTTGGAGCGAGTCCACGGTCGGGGTAACGGAGTATGGTTCCCTGCCTGCCAATGCACGCCTTTATTTGCAACGCATCGAGAAGGTGACCGGAGTGCCTGTGGCCCTCATCTCCACCAGCCCGGATCGCGATCACACCATCGTGATGCAGCATCCGTTTCAGTCGTGAAGAGGCTATCTCCCGCGTTTAAAAAGCGCTGTGTGCTATTAATAAAGGAGTAACCATGTTGACTGAAGACGGCAAGCACCTCTACGTGAGCTACGACGAGTACCACAACCTGATTGAAAAACTGGCGCTGCGGGTGTACCAATCTGGGTGGGAGTTCGACACCATCCTGTGCCTGGCGCGTGGTGGTATGCGCCCGGGGGATATCCTCAGCCGCATCTTTGACAAGCCTTTGGCCATCATGTCCACCAGTTCCTACCGTGCCGAGGCTGGCACAGTGCGCGGGCACTTGGACATCGCGCGGTTCATCACGACCCCCAAAGGTGAGATTGCAGGGCGCGTACTGCTTGTTGATGACCTGGCAGACAGCGGGCACACGCTGCATGCGGTGATTGACATGCTCAAGAACAACTATGCACCGATCACGGAGTTGCGCAGTGCAGTGATCTGGACCAAAGGGGTGTCTTCGTTCACGCCGGACTACACGGTGGAGTTCCTGCCGACCAACCCCTGGATCCACCAGCCCTTCGAGGCTTATGACAATCTGAGTCCGGAAAAATTGCTGGCCAAGTGGCAACTTTGACGATGTGCCCGCAAGCCATGGTATGATCCGTGTCCCTTGCGATGGAAGATGTTTCCGGTTCTCAGGCGAGCTGTCAAAAATTCTTCGACTTCTTGCTTCCCC
>NZ_BBJX01000011.1 GCF_000739995.1 Comamonas granuli NBRC 101663
GTTGGGCTTTCTGCGCCTGCACGGCTGCGAGCAGTTCCAGGGCTATCTGTTCGGGCGGCCCGGCACCGTCGAGGACATCGAGGCGCAATGGGCCGAGTGCCTGTGACCGTCGGCTGCTGAACACCGCAGGCCCCGCCCATGCCCATGCCGCCCGCCCAGCCTCTGCGCATTGCCTGGCTGCCGGGTGTCCTGGCGGTGCTGGCCGCGGCCATGCTGGGCGCCTGGGGTGCCGTGGAGCTGCAGTGGCAAAAGCGGCTGCAGGATCACCGCGAGCACATGGTGGCCAGGCTCGCCGAAGTGGCGCACACGCTGGACGCACGCACCGTGCGCAGCGAGGCACTGGAGGTCGTCACGCTGCTCGGGCGCGAGGCGCCCCTGCTGCAGCACACGCTGCGCGGGTCGGCGTCTGCAGCGGCCGTGCAGGCCCTGCTGGGCACCGTGCGCGAGCGCCTGGATGCGCGCGGCGTGTTCCTGCACGGGGCCGATGGCGCGCTATTGGCGCAGGCCACGGCCGAGTCCGCCCCGGACAGCGGCAATGCGGCGCAGCAGCCCTGGTTCCAGGCCGCGCTGCGCGGGCGCGGCAATGTGCACGCGGCGGTGGACGCTGCCAGCAGCGAGCGCGTGCTCTACCTGGCTGCGCCCGTGTCTGCGGGTGCCGACGTGGCAGCGCCGGTGCGTGGCGTGGTCATGGCCAAGCTGCCCTTCGCCGTGGCCGAATCCGCCCTGGCCGCGGCCGGAATGCAGGCGCTGCTGCTGGCGCCCCAGGGCGTGGCCATGGCGAGCACGCGCGCCGAATGGCTGTTCGCCGTCACGCCGCCGCTGGAGCAGCGCCGCATCGACGCCATGGCGCAGCTCCAGCAGTTCGGGCGCCACTTTGCCAACGGCGTGGCCTCGGCCCTGCCTTTCGACGTGCGCCAGGACGAGGTGTTCATCGACGGCGCCGTGTATGCGCTGGTGCAGCGCCCCATCGACTGGAACGCTGCGGACGGCCCCTGGACGCTGGTGCTGCTCGACGGCACGGCGCATGTCTTTCCCTGGGCAGACCGCGCCGGGCTGGCGCTGGCGGTGGGCACGCTGCTGGCGCTGCTGGGCCTGCTGGTGCTGCAGTCGCTGCGCAACCGCCAGCGCATGGCGGCCACGCACAAGCGTTTGCAGGTGCTCGGTGCGGCGCTGCAGAGCAGCCCGCTGGCCGTGGTGGTGACGGATGCGCGGGGCGTGATCGAATGGGTCAACCCCGGATTCGAGCAGACCACGGGCTACGCGCTGGCCGAGGTGTGCGGCGCCAAGCCCAGCGTGCTGGCCAGCGGCAAGACCCCGTTGCAGACCTATAGCGACATGTGGGCCCACCTCGTGGCAGGGCGCGCGTGGAAGGGCAGCTTCGTCAACCGGCGCAAGGACGGCGCCGAGTACCACGCCGAGGCCACGCTCTCGCCCGTGCTGGACGAGCGCGGCCAGTGCATAGGCATGGTGGGCCTGCACCAGGACGTGAGCGAGCGCATGCAGGAGCAGCAGACCCTGCGGCACAACGAGGCCCGGCTGCGCGAGCTCGTGGAGCAGCAGCAGGCCCTGTTCGACAACGCGCCCCCCGTGCTGCTCACCGGCGACGGTCGCATCCGCCTGTTCAACCCGGCGTTTGCCGCCCTCGTGGGCGGCACGCAGGCGCAGTTGCACGGCGCCCCCGTGAGCCGCCTGTTCGCCAGCGAGCAGGACCATGCGGCATTCTCGGCGCGCGTGGCGCCGCCGCTGGGGCAGGGCCGTGCGGTGCGCGAGCACTGGAAGGTGCGCCGCATGGATGGCACGCCCTTCGAGGCGCGCGTCTCGGCCAGCCCCGTGCACATCGACGGCTGCACGCATGCGGCGATCTGGATCATCGAGGACGTGACCGAGGTGCTCGCGGCCGAGCGCGCCATGCAGCAGGTGCGCGAGCGCCTCGAACTGGCGCAGGAAGTCGGCAAGATCGGCGTCTTCGACGTGGACCTGCGCACCGGGCGCAGCGTCTGGAGCAGCAAGCAGGCCGGCGCCGAGGGGCTGCAGGAGCGCGTGTTCGACGACTGGCGCGAGGCCTGGGCCGCGCGGCTTTACGCACCCGACCGCGAGGCCGCGCTCGCACGCATGGATGCGGCGCTGCAGGGCCAGGCCAGCAGTCTGCGCGATACCTGGCGCCAGCAGCGCTCGGACGGCCGGGTGTGCTGGTTCGAATGCTCCGCACGCATCCTGCGCGACGCCAGCGGCCGGGCCGAGCGCCTGGTGGGCGTGAACGTCGACATCGACGCCTACAAGCAGCTCGAAGCCCGTGTGGCGGCGCAACTGCAGTTCCAGCAGGTGCTCATCGACACCATCCCCCTGCCCGTGGTCTACAAGGACAGTGCCGGGCACTACCTGGGCTTCAACCGCGCCTACGAGCAGGCCTTCGGCATCCTGCGTGAAGACTACCTGGGCAAGACCGTGCTGGACATGCCGTTCTTCACCCCGCCCGAGCGCCGGCAGTTCCAGGACGACGTGGCCACCGCGCTGCAGAGCGCCCAGCCGGTGCACCGCGAGGTGGACATCCGGTACGCCGACGGCCAGGTGCGGCGCACCCTGTACTGGCTGCAGGGCTTCGGGCGCGAGGGCGATGCGCTGTGCGGCGTGATCGGCACGCTGGTGGACATCAGCGAGCGCGAGCGCCTGGCGCAGGACCTGCGCCGCGCCAAGGAGCTCGCCGAGGAGGCGGCTGCGCTCAAGTCGCACTTCCTGGCGAACATGAGCCACGAGATCCGCACGCCCATGAACGCCATCATCGGCATGTCGCACCTGGCGCTCAAGTCCGGCCTCACGCCGCGCCAGCACGACTATGTGAGCAAGATCGAGCAGGCCGGAAAGCACCTCATGGGCGTCATCAACGACATCCTCGACTTCTCGCGCATCGAGGCGGGCAAGCTGCGCATCGACGCCCACCCCTTTGTGCTCGACCAGGTGCTCGCCGGCGTGGTCGATGTGGTCAGCCACAAGGCCAGCGCCAAGGGTCTGGAGCTCATTTGCGATGTGGACAGCCGCGTGCCGCAAAACCTCGTGGGCGACGCGCTGCGCATCGGACAAATCCTCATCAACTACGCCAACAACGCCGTCAAATTCACCGAGCGCGGCGACGTGGGCATCGTGGTGCGCCTGCTGCAGGACGAGGGCGAGCAGGTGCTGCTGCGCCTGGAGGTGCGCGACACCGGCATCGGCCTGTCGCCCGAGCAGGTGGACAAGCTGTTCCAGAGCTTCCAGCAGGCCGACACCTCCACCACGCGCCGCTACGGCGGCACCGGCCTGGGGCTGGCCATCTGCAAGAGCCTGGCCGAGCTCATGCACGGCGAGGTGGGCGTGCACAGCACCCTGGGCCAGGGCTCGACCTTCTGGGTCAGCCTGCCGCTGCGCCGCGGCGCACCGGCCAGGCCGCTCCTGCCCGCGCCCGATCTGCAGGGCCTGCGCGTGCTGGTGGTGGACGACAACGCCCATGCCGCCACGGTGCTGAGCGAGATGCTGCGCTCCATGCGCTTCGCGGTCGATGCCGTGCACGACGGCGCGCACGCCCTGGCGGCGCTGCGCGAGGCCGCGCAAAAAGGCCAGCCCTACGGCCTGGTGGTGCTGGACTGGCAGATGCCCGGTATGGATGGCCTGGAGCTGGGCCAGCGCATCGGCGAACTGGCGCTGCCCGCGCTGCCGCACCGCGTCATGGTCACGGCCTATGGGCGCGAGGACGTGCTGCGCCGCGCGCAGCGCCAGGGCATCGAGGAGGTGCTCATCAAGCCCGTAAGCGCCTCCGTCATGTTCGACACGCTCATGCAGGTGCTGGGCCGGCCGCAGTCCGGCGCCGGCGAGCGCCCCGGCACCGGCGCCAGCGCGCAGGCCTGCCCCTGGCTGCCCGGTGCGCGCGTGCTCGTGGCCGAGGACAACGAGCTCAACCAGCAGGTCGCCCTGGAGCTGCTGCGCGAGACCGGGGCGCAGGTCGATCTGGCGCACAACGGCGCGCAGGCGCTGCAACTGGCGCGCAGCCGCCCCTACGACCTGGTGTTCATGGACATGCAGATGCCCGTGATGGACGGGCTGGAAGCCACGCGCCGCCTGCGCGCCGAGCCCGCGCTTGCCCGGCTGCCCGTTGTCGCCATGACGGCCAATGCCATGGAGGCCGACCGCCAGCGCTGCCTCGATGCCGGCATGAACGACCACTTGGCCAAGCCCGTGGTGCCCGAGCGCCTGTGGGAAGTGCTGCAGCGCTGGTGCGCCGCGCCGCTGGCCCAGGCGGGCGGCGCGGCTGCCGCTCCCCCTGCCGCGCCTGCCGGCCCCGGGCCGGACGAGGCGCGGCTGCCTGCGCCCTGCGCCGGTCTGGACCTGCAGGCCGGCCTGCGCAATGCCCTGGGCCGCCCGGCGTTCTATGCGCAGATGCTGCAGCGGTTTGCAGCGCACCACGCCGACAGCGCCGAGCGCATGGCCTGCGCCCTGGCCGGCGGGCAGCCCGAGACCCTGCTGCGCGAGGCCCACACCCTGCGCGGGCTGGCGGGCACCCTGGGCGCCGGGCCGCTGCAAGAGGCCGCAGCCCGGCTCGAGGAAGGCCTGCGCGCCAGCCCGGACCAGGGCGTGCCGGTGGCGCACCTGCTGCAGGGCGTGCGCGAGCACCTGGAGCCGCTGGTGGCGCACCTGCTGCGCTGGAGCGCGGCACTGCCCGAACCGGCGCGAACTGCCGCCGCAGGCAGTGCGGGCGGGGCTGCGGCCGCCGCCGCGGCCGATGGCGCCCAGGCCGCCCAGGAGCTGCAAGCCCTGCTGCGCGCCGACGACCCGCGCGCCCGCGCGCACGCGCTGCGCCACGAAGCGGCCCTGCGCCGCCTGCTGGGCGCCGCCGATGCAGCGGTGCTGGCGGCGCACATCGAACAATTCGACTATGAGACCGCGCTGCACATCCTGACCGGGTGGCTGGCGCGCAACCCGCAGGCTGGCCCACCGCCCGGCCCTGGCGGTGACCACGGAGGACGCCATGCAACGAGAGAGCCTTCCTGAAGGCGCGGCCGCCACCTGGGGCCAGCGCCAGATGCCCACCGTGCTGGTCGTGGACGACACGCCCGACAACCTCGCCATGATGGCCGAGCTGCTGGACGAGCGTTACCGCGTCAAGGTCGCCCACAGCGGCGAGCGTGCCTTGAAGGCCATGCAGGCCGACCCGCTGCCCGACCTGGTGCTGCTCGACATCATGATGCCCGGCATGGACGGCTACGAAGTGTGCCGCCGCCTCAAGGCCAGCGCGCTCACGCGCGACGTGCCGGTCATCTTCCTCACGGCGCGCAGCGACGTGCAGGACGAGCGCATGGGCCTGGAGCTGGGCGCGGTGGACTACATCACCAAGCCCATCAGCCCGCCCATCCTGCAGGCGCGCGTGCAGACGCACCTGGCGCTCAAGGCCACGGCCGACTTTTTGCGCAACAAGAGCGACTACCTGGAGCGCGAGGTGGCGCTGCGCACGCTGGAGCTGCAGGCCCTGCAGGATGTGACCATCATCGCCCTGGCCTCGCTGGCCGAGACGCGCGACGCCGAGACGGGCAACCACTTGCGGCGCACGCAGTGGTACGTCAAGACCCTGGCCGAGCAGTTGCGCCGGCACCCGCGCTTCGAGGCCGTGCTCACGGCCTCGATGATCGAACTGCTCTACAAATCCGCGCCGCTGCACGACATCGGCAAGGTGGGCGTGCCCGACCACATCCTGCTCAAGCCCGGCCGCCTGACCGAAGACGAATTCACCGTGGCCAAGACCCATGCCCAGCTCGGGCGCAAGGCCATCGAGGGCGCCGAGCGGCGCCTGGGCATGCGCGTGCGCTTTCTCGACGTGGCCAAGGACATGGCCGGCAGCCACCATGAGCGCTGGGACGGCACCGGCTACCCCCAGGGCCTGGCGGGCGACGCCATTCCCGTGGCGGCGCGCCTCATGGCCGTGGCCGACGTCTACGACGCCGTGATCAGCGCGCGCCCCTACAAGCCTGCGGGCACGCACGAACAGGCCTGCAACGCCGTCATCCGCGGGCGCGGCACGCAGTTCGACCCCCTGGTGGTCGATGCCTTCATCGAAGTGGCCGAGGACTGGCGCGGCATCGCCCAGCGCTTTCCGGACGAAGCCCAAGCCCCGCCCCCCTGAGCGCCGCGCTCCCCGGGCGTGGGGGCGTGTGCCCGGGCCCGGCCTGTTTCAGTCGCCGCTGCCTTCGCCGGCAGCGTCTGCGCCGTCCCCCTCCTCGGGGCTTTGCGCCTGCGTGGCAGGGTTGTCGGCGTCAATGCCTGCCTGGCGCAGCGCGGCTTTTTCACCGGCGCTGGCGAACTTGCTGTACTTGCCCAGGATCTGCACCATCTGGCCGTAAATGCGCGGCGTGCCCGCCAGGCACTCGCGCTGCTCCAGAAAGTCGGCCTCGCCCGTGAAGTTGCCGATCAGGCCGCCCGCCTCGGTCACCAGCAGCGAGCCCGCGGCCACGTCCCAGCTCGACAGGCCGGTCTCAAAGAAGGCATCGGTGTAGCCCGCAGCCACGTAGGCCAGGTCCAGCGCGGCGGCGCCAGGACGGCGCAGACCGGCGGTGCGCTGCATCACGTCGCCCATCATGGCCAGGTAGTTCTTGAAGTTGTCGCCCGGGCGGAACGGGAAGCCCGTGGAGATCAGGCACGACTTGAGCTGGGTGCGCTTGGAGACGCGGATGCGCCGTTCGTTGAGGAAGGCGCCGCGCCCGCGCGTGGCCGTGAACAGGTCGTTGCGCGTGGGGTCATAGACCACCGCCTGCTCGATCTTGCCCTTGAAGGCCAGCGCAATGCTCACGCAATAGACCGGAAAGCCGTGGATGAAGTTGGTGGTGCCGTCCAGCGGATCGATGATCCAGATGTAGTCGGAATCCTTGGCGCCATGCTGGCTGCCCGACTCCTCGGCCAGGATGCCGTGGCCCGGATAGGCCGTGAGCAGCGTCTCGATGATGGCCTGCTCGCTCGCATGGTCCACCTCGGTGACGAAGTCGTTGATCTGCTTCTGCGAGATGCGCACCGATTCCACGTCGAGCGCCGCGCGGTTGATGATGGCGCCGGCGGCGCGGGCGGCCTTGATGGCCACGTTGAGCATGGGGTGCAGATTGGACGACATGGATTGTGCAGGTGAGCGCGGCACGGCTTGTGGCGTGGCGCGCGGGCCAGGAACAGGGAAATCGCCGCCGGGCGATGCGGGCAGCGACAATAAGGCCCCGATTTTACCCGCACCGCCCGCGCAGCGCCTGCGCCGCCCGGGCACGCGCCCCCATGAAGACCCGTTTCATCCTCATCCAGACCAGCCATGCCGGCAATGTGGGCGCCGCTGCCCGCGCCATGAAGACCATGGGTTTCGACGACCTGGTGCTGGTCGCTCCGCGCTGGCCCAACGTGCTGCGGCGCGAGGAGACCATCCAGCGCGCCAGCGGCGCACTCGATGTGCTGCAGAACGCGCGCATCGTGGACACGCTGGACGAGGCGCTCGACGGCATCAGCCACCTGTGCGCCACGGCCATGACGCCGCGCGACTTCGGCCCGCCCACGCGCGCGCCGCGCGCGCATTTCGATATGCTATTGAAAAAGGAGCTGCCGGCGCATGCTGGACAAGCGCTGGAGGCCAAAATCACCTCCAATTCAGAACCGGCGGCTGCCGAAAGCGGCATCGGCTTCCTGTTCGGCTCCGAGCGTTTCGGCATGGCCAACGAAGATGTGTACCGCTGCCATGTGGCGCTCTCCATTCCCACCAACCCGCAGTTCGGCTCGCTCAACCTGGGCGCGGCCATCCAGGTCATCGCCTACGAGTGGCGCCAGGCCCTGGGCGGCTTTGGCGTGGAGCAGGCCACGCCCGAGCGCGCGTTGGCCGATGCGGGCCAGGTGGCCGGCATGCTGGCGCACTGGGAGCAGGCGCTCACGGCCATCGGCTTCCTCGACCCGGCCGCGCCCAAGAAGCTCATGCCGCGGCTGAACCAGCTTTTCAACCGCGCGCAACTGGGGGCCGAGGAAATCCACATCCTGCGCGGTGTCGCCAAGGCCATGATCGAGGCGGCCCAGCCAAAGCGCTAGACTGCGTGTCCTTTCTCCCCAGACCGACCCCCCCATGTTTGCCCGCCTGCGCTCCGACATCCAGTGCATCCTCGACCGCGACCCCGCGGCCCGCAGCACCTGGGAGGTCATCACCTGCTACCCCGGCCTGCACGCCATCTGGCTGCACCGGCCCGCGCACTGGTGCTGGACGCACGGCCTCAAGTGGCTGGGGCGCTTCATCTCGCATCTGGCGCGCTGGCTCACGGGCATCGAGATCCACCCCGGCGCCAAGATCGGCGAGCGCGTGTTCTTCGACCACGCCATGGGCGTGGTGGTGGGCGAGACCGCCGAGATCGGCGATGGCTGCACCATCTACCAGGGCGTCACGCTGGGCGGCACCTCGCTCTACAAGGGCACCAAGCGCCACCCCACGCTGGGCAAGGATGTGGTGGTCAGCGCCGGCGCCAAGGTGCTGGGCGGCTTCGAGGTGGGCGACGGGGCCAAGATCGGCAGCAACGCCGTGGTCATCAAGCCCGTGCCGGCGGGCGCCACGGCGGTGGGCATTCCCGCGCGCATCATCCCGTCCAAGGAAGGCCAGAGCGCCGACGTGACCGAGGCCCAGCCGCGCAAGTTCACGGCCTACGGCATCACCCAGGAGGACGACCCGCTGTCGCAGGCCATGCGCGGCCTGATCGACAGCGCCGCCTCGCAGGAGCACCAGATCGCGCTGCTGTGGCAGGCCATCGAAAAGCTCTCCGACTGCGTCAAGACGGGCGACTGCGTGCCCGATGACGCGGCGCTGAAGGAGCAGTTCGAGGCGGGCAAGCTCAACGACCTCGTGGGGAAGTAGGTCAGGCGTTGGCTGAGGGGGGCGGCCGGGGCGAGAGCCGCGGTCAGCCACCGGAACCAATGTGCCGCCTGCCGCGGCACATGCCTCACACCAGCCGCTGCAAATGCCCTGCCAGCGTTTGCAGGTTCACAAAGCTCAGGTCATACATCGCCGACAGGCCTGCAGCCTGTTCCTCGGTGAGATCCGCAGCGCACAGGATGAAGCGGCTTTTGTCCAGTCCCAGCCGTTTGCGCAGCCGCAGGTATTTGTCGATGTCACGCCGAAATTCGCCCGATTTGCATTCGATGCAAATGGGCGCCTGGCCTGCGGGCAGGCACAGCACATCGAGCTCATGCAAGTCTTCATTGGGAAACACCACCTTGACGCCGCGAGCGCAGGAGAAGCTCTGGCCACTTTGCTGCAGGTGGTCGATCAGCGCCATGAAGGCGTACCACTCCAGCCAACCCCCATCAAAGAACTGGCGCACCGCAGGCGCCGTCTGCAGTGTGAGGCGAACGATCTTTTCCGGCTTTTGATAGTGGTAGCGGGCAAAAAAGGTGTGGCTGTACAGCTGGCGGCACAGGGCATTGATGGCTTGTGCGTCCTTTTGCGCCAGTTGGCCCAGTTCCAGGTTCACCCAACTATGGCTCTTGCGGTAGGCATAGCGCACGCGGTCCATCAGCTCGCCATACAGCGCATAGTTGCCGCCGACCATGCGCGCCGCGTCGTCGAAGAAGCCACTGGTGTCCACCAGCGCATGGTCAAAGCGGGCGTCGATTTGCCGCGCTGCAAACCAGTCCCGCAGGGGCGCATGCTGTTGCGCAGTGGCCAGCAGGCTGGTGTTGTGCAGGTTCACGTCCTGCAGCGCAGAAGGCGCGTCGCTGTGCGCTGTCCCCGGATGGCTTGGTGCTGCAGCCTCGGTCTCAGTGGTGCCGGAGGCTTCTTCGGTCTGCTGCAATGCCTTGAGTTCGCGCATGGCGGCGAAATACCGCTCCAGCAGCTTTTCCACATAGAACACGGTGCCAAACACGGTCGATGCCGTGCCACAGCGCGCGCAGGGCATTTGGGACCCGACGGGGGTGGTGGACTCTTCCGAGATGAACCCACACTGGTTGCAGCGGTAGATGGGCATGGTGCAAGGAGATGGTCAGGAACGAAACGGCAGCGCGACAGGACCGCAGGCTTGCAGGGTGCTCAAGTGCCTTGCGGCCGCACCGCGCTCTTGGGCCGGAAGGCCTTGCACACGCTGTCGTGCGTCTCCAGGTAGGGGCCGCCGATGAGGTCGATGCAGTAGGGCACGGCCGCGAAGATGCCGGGCACGAGCTGCTGGCCGTCGCTGTCCTTGAGGCCTTCCAGCGTCTCGGCGATGGCCTTGGGCTGCCCGGGCAGGTTGATGATGAGGCACTGGCCGCGCACCACGGCCACCTGGCGCGAGAGGATGGCCGTGGGCACGAAGTGCTGGCTGATCCGGCGCATCTGCTCGCCAAAGCCCGGCATCTCCTTGTGCGCCACGGCCAGCGTGGCCTCGGGCGTCACATCGCGCGGGGCCGGTCCGGTGCCGCCCGTGGTCAGCACCAGGCTGCAGCCCTCGTCCGCCAGCGCGATCAGCGTGGCGCTGATGCTGTCCTGCTCGTCGGGGATCAGGCGCGGCTCGAAGCTGATGGGGTTCTTGAGCGCGCGCGCGAGCCAGTCCTGCAGCGCGGGCAGGCCCTTGTCCTCGTAGACGCCGCTGCTGGCGCGGTCGCTGATGGAGACGATGCCGATCTTTACCGGCTCGCAGGTGGGGGTGTTGTCAGTCATCGGCGGGCTCCTCGCCAGGGGGGATGGGTGCCTGCGCGGCGGCCTCCGCCAGTTGGGTGCGCAGCAGGGTGAACAGGTCGCGGTAGGCGCGGCCCTTGCGCGGCGCCTGCCCGTGGGACTGGGCGGCGGCGGCTTCGCGCTCGGGCAAGGCGTCCTTGCGCGCCTGGCGGATCAGGGCGCGCAGTTGCTGCATGTCGGCGCCGGGGAAGCTGGCGATCCACTCGGCCAGGGCCTGGTCGTGCGCGATGAGCTGGTCGCGCCAGTGCTCGGCCTGGTGCAGCAGCAGGGTCTCGCGCGCGGGGCCGCTGCGCTGCTCGGCCAGGGCGTCGCGGGCGGCCTGCACGGCGTCCTCGTCGAGCTTGCGCATGAGCTTGCCCACGTACTGCATCTGGCGGCGCTTGCCTTCGAAGTTGGTGATGCGGCGCGCTTCGGCCAGGGCCAGGACCAGGGTCTCGGGCAGTTGCAGGCGCTCGAACAGATCGCTGCGCAGGGTGAGCAGGTCATGGCCCAGGTCCTGCAGTTCGTCGCTTTCCCGCTTGAGGTCGGTCTTGCTGGAGTCCGTGCCCTTGAGTTCGGCTTTGAGCTGCAGATCCAGTTCGCTGCCTTCGGCGATGAACTGGCCTTTCACGAAATAGCCTTTTTTGGGTTTGCGTGGCATGGTGGCGTCGGGGGAAAAGAGAGGCGGGCGCTGGCGCGGGGGCGTGGGGGGTGCGCCGGGCGCGGGCCGCGGCGGCAAGTATCATAGCCGTCGCCATGAACCATATGTCCACCGCTGCCGAATCCGGCTTTGCCTATACCCGTGCCCAGTTTGAACGACTCGTGGACCACGCGCTCGCGCACGCGCGCAAGCTCGGCGCCACCGACGCCGGGGCCGAGGCCTCCGAAGGGGCCGGCCTGTCGGTGAGCGTGCGCAAGGGCGAGCTCGAGACGGTGGAGCGCAACCGCGACAAGTCGCTGGGCGTGACCGTCTACCTCGGGCAGCGGCGCGGCAACGCCAGCACCTCGGATTTTTCGGACGCCGCCATCGAGCGCACGGTGCAGGCCGCCTACGACATCGCGCGCTTCACGGCCGAAGACCCGGTGGCCGGTCTCCCCGATGCGGATGACATCGCCCCGCCCCAGGAGCACCGCGACTTGGATCTGTTCCACCCCTGGCTGCCTACGAGCGAGGAGGCCGCGCGCATGGCCCTGGAGTGCGAGGCCGCGGCCTTTGACACGCACAAGCGCATCACCAACAGCGAGGGCGCGGCCGTCTCGGCCCAGCAGAGCCATTTCTTCAGCGCGCACACGCGGGGGTTTCGCGGCGGCTACGCCTCGTCGCGGCACAGCGTCTCGGTCGCGCCCATCGCCTCGCTGCCCGGCCGGCATGGCGAGATGCAGCGCGACGCCTGGTACAGCTCGCAGCGCAGCGTGGGCGAGCTGGCGTCGCCCGCCGCCGTGGGCCGCTATGCCGCCGAGCGCGCGCTCAGTCGCCTAGGCAGCCGCAAGATCGCCACCACCGAATGCCCGGTGCTGTTCGAGTCCTCGCTGGCTGCCGGCCTGCTGGGGGCCTACGTGCAGGCCACGAGCGGCGGCGCGCTCTACCGCAAGAGCAGCTTCCTGGTCGATTCGCTGGGCAAGCCGGTGTTTCCCAAGCACATCGACATCCTCGAAGACCCGTTCGTGCTGCGCGGCAAGGGCAGCTCGCCGTTCGACGAGGAGGGCGTGCGCGTGCAGGCGCGCAAGGTGGTGGACGCCGGGCGCGTGCAGGGCTACTTCCTCAGCAGCTATTCGGCGCGCAAGCTCGGCATGAAGACCACCGGCAACGCCGGCGGCTCGCACAACCTGGTGCTGACCTCGCGCCGCACGAAGAAGGGCGACAACCTCGAGGCCATGCTGCAAAAGCTGGGCACGGGCCTGTTCGTCATCGAGCTCATGGGCCAGGGAGTGAATTACGTGACGGGCGACTACTCGCGCGGCGCCAGCGGCTTCTGGGTGGAGAACGGCCGGATCGCCTTCCCCGTGCACGAGATCACCATCGCCGGCAACCTCAAGACCATGTTCAAGGGCATCGAGGCCGTGGGCGCCGACGCCTACGCCTACGGCGCCAAGACCGTGGGCTCGGTGCTCATCAACCGCATGACGGTGGCGGGGAGCTGATTGGACGGCCACCCGGCACTGCGCGCCTGCTTTCGCGCGCCGATCCCGGAGATCGCGCAGGCCGCCGCGCTGCTGGATGCGGCCGTCACCGCTCACCTGCGGGGCCAGGCCGCCCAGGCCGAAGCCTGGATCCGGCAGGCCGACATGCCGGCGGTGGCTGCGTGGGTGGAGTCCATTCTGGGCAGGAACAGCCCCTATGCTGTCATCCGTCCCGCCCCTGCGCCCCGCCTGGCCGGGGCGCCACGGGTGCCGGCACGCATGCCCAGCGCGCAGGAACGCTGCCAACTGCATGCGCGCGATGGCTTTCACTGCCGGTTCTGCGGCATTCCCGTCATCCGCCAGGAGGTGCGCGAGCGCATCCGGCGGGCCTACCCCCAGGCGCTGCGCTGGGGCAAGCGCAACGCAGAGCGGCACGCCGCGTTTTTTGCCCTCTGGGCGCAATATGACCACCTGCTGCCGCACGCCCTGGGCGGCGGCAACGAGCTCTCGAACATGGTCATTACCTGCGCCGCGTGCAATTATGGGCGCGGCGGGTACACCTTGGCAGAGGCCGGCCTCGCCCATCCCCTGGAGCAGCCTCCGGTGCGGTCCGCGTGGGACGGTCTGGAGCGCTTTGGGCGCGCGCCCCCCGCCGTGGGGACCGATGCAGTCTTGCCTCAGTAGGCCGCGCCGGGGGCGCGTGCCGGCTGCGCCGCACCGCCAAACTGCGCGCGCAGCTGGCGCGCCGCATGGGCGAACACCAGCACGTCCACCCCCACGGCGACGAAGGTGCAGCCCAGGTCCAGGTAGCGCTGGGCCAGGGCCGGGTCGGAGGTGAGGATGCCCGCCGCCTTGCCGCTGGCCGTGATGGTGGCGATGGCGCCCTCGATGGCCGCCTGCACCTCGGGGTGGCCGGGGTTGCTGCGGTGGCCCATGGAGGCCGACAGGTCCGCCGGGCCGATGAAGACGCCGTGCACGCCGTCCACGGCGCAGATCGCAGGCAGGTTGCGCATGGCGGTCACGGTCTCGGCCTGCACCAGCAGGCAGATTTCATCGTCGGCCACCTCCATGTAGTCGGCGCGCGCCGTCCATAGCGACGAGCGCGCCACGGCGCTGCCCACCCCGCGCACGCCGCGCGGCGGGTACTGCGTGGCCGCGGCGATGGCGCGCGCCTGCTCGGCCGTGTCCACCATGGGCACGAGCAGCGACTTGGCGCCGATGTCCAGCACCTGCTTGATGAGCGCCGTGTCGCCCTGCGGCACGCGCACCACGGCGTGCGAATCGGGGTAGCCCTGGATGGCCTGCAGTGCCGCGAGCGTGCTGCGCAGGTCGTTGGGCGCGTGTTCGCCGTCGATCAGCAGCCAGTCGTAGCGCGCCGTGGCGGCGACTTCGGCGAGGTAGGGCTCGGCCATGGAGAGCCACAGGCCGATCTGGGCCTGGCCGGCGGTGAGGGCGGTCTTGAAGGGGTTGTGGGCGGGCATGGGGGGCTCCTGGGGGCGGGCGGTGGCGGGGCGGCGCCGGTGGGTGCCGGCGGGCCGCGTTCTTGGGCGCATCATAGCCAAAAAGGCCTGCAGCGCTCGCCCAGCAAGCGCTGCCAGCTATTGTTTCAGTAGCTGCCAATGCCTGCGCGGCGCAGCGGCAGGGCCGTGTCAGCCCTGCGCGATGCGCTGCGCGATGGCCTCGCCCACCTGCGTGGTGCTGGCCGTGCCGCCCAGGTCGGGCGTGCGCGGGCCGCTGCGCAGCACTTCCTCGATCGCCGCCACGATGGCGTCGTGCGCCGCGCGGCCCGCGCCCTGGCCGTGGGTGAGGAAGTCCAGCATCAGCGCGCCGGACCACACCATGGCGATGGGGTTGGCGATGTTCTGGCCGTAGATGTCGGGCGCCGAGCCGTGCACGGGCTCGAACAGGCTGGGGAAGCGCCGCTCGGGGTTGAGGTTGGCCGACGGTGCCAGGCCGATGGTGCCGGTGGTGGCCGGGCCCAGGTCGGAGAGGATGTCGCCGAACAGGTTGGTGGCGGCGACCACATCGAAGCGCCCCGGCTGCAGCACGAAGCGCGCGGTCAGGATGTCGATGTGCTGCTTGTCCAGCGTGACCCCGGGGTAGTGCCGGCCCACGTCCTCGGCGCGCTGGTCCCACCAGGGCATGCTGATGGCGATGCCGTTGCTCTTGGTGGCCAGGGTCAGGTGCTTGCGTGGGCGGCTTTGCGCCAGGTCGAAGGCGAACTTGAGCAGGCGCTCGGCGCCGTGGCGCGAGTACACCGACTCCTGGATCACGATCTCACGCTCCGTGCCCTCGTACATGATGCCGCCCAGCGAGGTGTACTCGCCCTCGGTGTTCTCGCGCACCACGAGGTAGTCGATGTCGCCGGGCTTGCGGCCCGCGAGCGGGCAGGGCACGCCCTCGAACAGGCGCACGGGGCGCAGGTTGATGTACTGGTCGAATTCGCGCCGGAACTTGAGGAGGGACCCCCACAGCGAGACATGGTCCGGCACGGCGCTCGGCCAGCCCACGGCGCCGAAGAAGATGGCGTCCATGCCCGAGAGTTGCGCCTTCCAGTCGTCCGGCATCATCCGGCCGTGCTGCAGGTAGTAGTCGCAGTGCGCCCAGTCGAAGGTGTGGAATTTCAGCGCCAGGCCGCAGCGCTGGGCGGCGGCCTGCACGGTGCGCAGGCCCTCGGGCATGACTTCCCGGCCGATGCCGTCACCGGGAATGACGGCAATCTGGTAGCTGCGGGCCATGGCTGTCGGTGCCCGCGTCAGCCCGCCAGCGCGGCCTTGACCGCTGCCGACACCTGGCCCATGTCGGCCTTGCCGGCCAGGCGCGTCTTGACCACGCCCATGACCTTGCCCATGTCGCCCGGTCCCTTGGCGCCGACCTCGGCGACGATGGCCTGGATCGCGGCGCTCACCTCATCGGCCGACATGCGTGCGGGCAGGTAGACCTGCAGCACGGCCAGCTCGGCCTTTTCCTTGTCGGCCAGGTCCTGGCGGCCCGCGCCCTCGAAGGCGGCGATGCTGTCCTTGCGCTGCTTGATGAGCTTGTCCACGATGGCGACGATGGCGGCGTCGTCCAGCGTCACGCGCTCGTCCACCTCCTTTTGCTTCATGGCCGCCTGCAGCAGGCGGATGGTGCCCAGGCGCTCGCTGTCCTTGGCGCGCATGGCGGTCTTCATGTCGTCGGTGATCTGGTCCTTGAGGCTCATGGTGTTTTTCTCCAGTCAAACACGGTGTAGAAAACAAAAAACCCGCGCTTGGCGTCCCTAGCGCGGGTTTGGTGGGCGTCTGGTGCAAACGCCGGCTGTGCTCAGTACAGCTTTTTGGGCAGCTGCATGCTGCGCACGCGCTTGTAGTGGCGCTTGACGGCGGCAGCCTTCTTGCGCTTGCGCTCGGCGGTGGGTTTTTCGTAGAACTCGCGGGCGCGCAGGTCGGTCAGCAGGCCCAGCTTCTCGATGGTGCGCTTGAAGCGGCGCAGCGCCACGTCAAAGGGTTCGTTCTCTTTTACACGGATGGTGGTCATTAGCTAATGGTTTCCAAAATGTGCCGCCAGAGGGTTGCGGGGAAGATCGGGCCCTGCAGCCGTGCGCGGCGGGTTGCCCCGTCTGTAACTAGTATTTGGCCGACGGGGCTAGTGCCAGCAAAGCCGGGCATTATAGCCTTTTTGCACTGCAAATCAAGTCGCTGCGGGCGCGGCCAGCGCCAGGGCGCAGGCATGGGCGCTGGCCCAGGCCCACTGGAAGTTGTAGCCCCCCAGCCAGCCCGTGATGTCCACCACCTCGCCGATGAAGTACAGCCCCGGCTGGGCCTTGGCCTCCATGGTCTGCTGCGACAGGGCGCGCGTGTCCACGCCGCCCAGGGTCACTTCGGCCTTCTTGTAGCCCTCGGTGCCGGTGGGCGTGAGCTCCCAGCGCGTCATCTGCGCGGCCAGGCGGGCCAGGGCCTTGTCGGAGGCCTCGTTGATGGGGCGCTGCCATTCGGGGTCGCGCGCCGCCCAGGCGTCGGCCAGGCGGCTGGGCACGAAGGCGGCCAGGGCGTTGGCGATGTGCTTGCGCGATTGCAGCTTGGCCTGCGCGAGCGCGGCGGGCAGCTCCGCGCCGGGCGCCAGGTCGATGGCCAGCGGCGTGCCCTCCTGCCAGTAGCTGGAGATCTGCAGCACCGCCGGGCCCGACAGGCCCCGGTGGGTGAACAGCAGGTCTTCGTCGAAGGCCATGTGCGTCTTCTTGCTGCCGGTGGCGATGCGCACGGGCAGGGCCAGCCCGGCCAGCTGCGCCCAGGGCGCCCAGTCCTGGCCGTCGAAGGTGAGCGGCACCAGGCCGGGGCGGCGCTCCACCAGGGGGATGCCGAATTGCTGGGCGATGCGGTAACCCAGGTCGGTGGCGCCGATCTTGGGGATGGACAGGCCGCCCGTGGCCACCACCAGGCTGCGCGTCCGCACGCGGCCCCGGTCAGTATCAATTTGATAGCTACCCGCGCTTGTATCTTCTGCGCTGGAGGCCAAAAAGGCAATCTTTTTCACGCTGCAGGGTTGCCAGTGCGTCACCCCCCCTGCGGCGCATTCGGCCAGCAGCATGGCGATGAGGTCCTCGGCCGAGCGGTCGCAGAACAATTGCCCCTTGTGCTTTTCGTGGAAGGCGATGCCGTGCTTTTGCACCAGGGCGATGAAGTCCTGCGGCCCAAAGCGCGCCAGCGCCGAGCGGCAGAACTGCGGGTTCTGGCCCACGAAGTGCTTGTGCGGCGCCTGCGGGTCCAGGTCGCGGTTGGTGAAGTTGCAGCGCCCGCCGCCCGAGATGCGGATCTTCTCGGCCACCTGCGCGGCGTGGTCGATGAGCAGCACCTTGCAGCCGCGCTGGCCCGCCTGGGCGGCGCAGAACAGGCCGGCGGCGCCCGCGCCGATGACGACGGCATCGAACTGCGGCACGGCGCTGCCCGCCGCGCTCGCGCTGGCGTGCGCCGTCATGCGCCGTGCGGCGCCGTGCGCTCGAAGGTCACCACATGGTCCACCTCGGCGCGTATGCCTATCCACTCGCCGATGGCGTGGTCGTGGTGGCTGGGCACATGGGCCAGGAGCTGCTGGCCATTGTCCAGCCGCAGGGTGTAGAGGAACTCGGAGCCGCGGAAGGCCTTGCGCACGATCTGCGCCTGCACCGGGGCATGGTCGTCGTGCACGATGTCGTCGGCGCGCAGCAGCACGTCGCATGCGCCGCCCGGGTAGCGTGCGGGCAGGGGGCACTCGGTGAGGTTGGCCAGGTCGCCCAGCGGGGTGCGCACTACCACGGCCTGGCCTTGCTGCACCAGCGTGGCCGGAGCGAACACGCCGTGCCCGATGAAGTCGGCCACGAAGCGCGTGGCCGGACGGTGGTAGAGGGTGTAGGCATCGTCCCACTGCTGCAGGCGGCCCTGGTCCATCACGCCGATCACGTCGCCGATGGCAAAGGCCTCGAACTGGTCGTGCGTGACGAACAGCGCCGTCGTGCCCGCCTGCTGCAGGATGGCGCGCACCTCGTGCGCCAGGCGCTCGCGCAGCTCCACGTCGAGGTTGGAGAAGGGCTCGTCGAGCAGCATGAGCCGCGGGCGCGGGGCCAGGGCGCGCGCCAGTGCCACGCGCTGCTGCTGCCCGCCCGAGAGCTCGTGCGGGTAGCGCGCCGCGCTGCCCTGCAGGCCCACGAGCTCCAGCACCTCGGCCACGCGCGCGGCGCGCGCGGCGCGCGGCAGGTCGGCGATGCCGAAGGCCACGTTGGCGCCCACGTCCAGGTGGGGAAACAGCGCGTAGTCCTGGAACACCATGCCGATGCGCCGCTCCTCGGGCGGCAGACAGCGCCCCGGGGCGCCGACCTCCTGCCCGGCGAGCCGGATGCGGCCGGCGGACACGGGCTCCAGGCCGGCGACGCAGCGCAGCAGGGTGGTCTTGCCGCAGCCCGAGGGACCGATGAGCACGCCGATCTGCCCGGCACTCAGGCCCAGCGAGACGTCCTGCACCGCCGCCGCGGCCTGGCCGCGGTAGCGCACTTGCAGTTGGGAAACTTCCAGGAACATGGACCCATTGTAAAAGCGCCCAGGTGAATGCGTAGAATTCGCATTTTCATTGGGCTGCCTGTCTTGCCGCGCCTGTCTCCCGTTTTCCGTCCACTTCTCCTCCTGCTCCTGGCCAGCGTGCTGTCCCTGCCCGTGCTGGCGTTGCTGGCCGCCTGGCTGCCGGGGGGCGCGGGCGCGGCGTCGGCCTGGGGCATCCTGCGCGAGATGGCGGCCACCGTGCTGCCCGGTTATGCCTGGACCACGCTGTGGCTGGCGCTGTGGGTGGGCCTGGGGGCCGCCTGCGTGGGCACGGCCGCCGCCGCGGCGGTGACCTTGTTCGACTTTCCGGGGCGGCGCGCGTTCGAGTGGTTGCTGCTGTTGCCGCTGGCCATGCCCGCCTACGTCACGGCCTATGCCTACACCGATTTCCTGCAGTTCAGCGGGCCGCTGCAGGTGGGGCTGCGCGCGGCCTTCGGCTGGGAGGGGCGGCTGCTGCCCGAGGTGCGCAGCCTGTGGGGCGCGGTGCTGGTGTTCGTGTTCGCGCTCTACCCCTACGTCTACCTGCTGGCGCGCACGGCGCTGGGTGAGCGTGCCGCGCACCTCATGGAGGCGGCGCGGCTGCTGGGCGCGCCCTTGCGCCGGCGCATCGCGCGCATTGCCTTGCCCCTGGCGCGCCCGGCCGTGGCCGCGGGGGTGGCGCTGGTGCTCATGGAAACGCTGGCCGACTACGGCGTGACGAGCTACTTCGGCATCCAGAGTTTTTCCACCGGCATCTACAAGGCCTGGCTGGCCATGGACAACCGCATCGCCGCGGCCCAGCTCTCGACGCTGCTGCTCGTGCTGGTGCTGGCCCTGCTGGGCCTGGAGCAGCGCGCCCAGCGGCGCATGCGCTTTGCCGGCGGCGGCGTCGGCCGGGCGGGGTCGGCCGAGGCGCGGCCTGCCCGGCTGCGCGGGCGCCATGCCGTGCTGGCCTGGGCGGTGTGCGGTCTGCCGGTGCTGCTGGGCTTCGTGGCACCGGTGCTGTTCATGCTGCGGCCACTGACGGCCGATTGGTCGGTGCTGCCCTGGGAGCGCTTTGGCGCGTGGACCTGGAACAGCATGCGCCTGGGGGGCATGACGGCGCTGCTGTGCGTGGCCGTGGCCCTGGCCCTGGCCTTTGCCGTGCGCCGCCAGCCCACGGCCCTCACGCGCGGCGTGGTGCGCCTGGCCAGCCTGGGCTATGCGGTGCCCGGCTCGGTGGTGGTGGTGGGCCTGCTGCTGCCCGTGGGCTGGCTGCAGGAGCGCGTGCCGCAGTGGGGGCTGGGCGCGCTGGTCACGACCACGGCGCTGGGCATCGTCTGGGCCTATCTGGTGCGTTTTGGCGCCGTGGCCCTGCAGTCGGTGCAGAGCGGCTATGCGCGCATTCCGGCGAGCCTGGACGATTCGGCGCGCCTGCTGGGCGTGGGCCGCTGGGGCCTGCTGCGGCGCGTGCACTGGCCGCTGCTGCGCCGTTCCACGGCCGCGGCGGCGCTGCTGGTGTTCGTCGACGTGATGAAGGAGCTGCCCGCCACCCTGGTGCTGCGCCCCTTCGACAGCGACACCCTGGCCGTGGTCGCCTACCAGCTCGCGCGCGACGAGCGCCTGGGCGAGGCGGCGCTGCCTTCGCTGGCGTTGGTGCTCGTGGGGCTGGTGCCCGTGGTGCTGCTCAGCCGCGCCCTGCGCAGCCGCGAGGCCGATGCGTAGGCGGGGGAAACCCTGATCACCGCCCGCCCGGGGTTTGGATTTTCAGGCGAATGGCGTTAACCTCCCAGCCCTTGCTGCGCAGGTGGGCCTGCAGGGCGGGCAGCAGTTGGCGCAGCTTGGCGGCGGCGGCGTTGCTCTTGACCACCAGGCACCAGGTGTCCCCGTCGATGGGGCCGGGCTGGAGGCTGGCGCGCAGCAAGGGGGGGACCAAGGCTTCCACGGCCTTGAGGCGTTCACCGGACTCCTGCGCGAGTGCGGTCAGCTTCGCCAGTGTGGGGGACTCATCGGCAGCCTGCTGCAGCGTGATGGCGTGGTGGCGGCGGAGCATGTTCGATTCAGGAAACGGAATACACGGATGCAGTTGATTATCATGGACTCGCGGCTGGCGCGCAGCCGCGCCATCCACCTCACGGGCGGGCGCCTGCTGGCGGTGTTCCTGGCGGCGTCGCTGGTGCTGATGTGCATGGCGGCGCTGCTCTACCACCTGGTATTCCTCAAGGGCGCGCGCGAGGGCTGGCCCGTCATCGGCGCGGTTCTGCGCCTGGTGGTGCAGGATGAGTTCGCGCAGCGCGACCGCTTCGTGCGCCAGAACATCGACGCCATGGCGCGCAAGCTCGGGGAGATGCAGGCGCGCATGGTGGAGCTCGAATCGCTGGGCGAGCGCGTCTCGGGCCTGGCCGGGATCGAGCTGCCGCGCAAGTCCGCGGCGCCGGGCATGGGCGGTGCGCTCATCGCCAGCCATTCGCTCAGCATGGAGGAGCTCGACGCCACCCTGCAGCAGCTCGACCAGCTCTCGGGACAGCGCGTGGACCTGCTCACGGTGCTCGAATCGCGCCTGTTCGACCAGCACATCCACAAGCATCTGGTACCCACCGAGTCGCCCGCGCCAGGGCGCAGCGTGGGTTCGGGCTTTGGCTGGCGCATCGACCCCATCGTGGGCAAGACGGCGCTGCATGCCGGGCTGGATTTCCCGGCCGAAACCGGCGCCGACATCGTCGCTGCCGCCGCCGGGGTGGTCGTCACGCAGGAATATCACGCCGAGTTCGGCAACATGGTCGAGATCGACCACGGCAACCAGATCGTCTCGCGCTACGCCCACTCCTCCAAGGTGCTGGTCAAGCGCGGCGACCTGGTGCGCCGCGGGCAGAAGATCGCCGAGGTCGGCACCACGGGCCGCTCCACCGGGCCGCACCTGCACTTCGAGGTGCTGGTGCAGGGAGTGCCCCAGGATCCGCAGAAATTCCTCACGGCGGGCAGCCAGGCGGCGCGCAAGCTCGCTGCCGCACCCGCCCGCCCCGCCGGGCGGCAGGTGGCGGGCAGGTAGAATCCGCCCCACCGCGGCCTTCCCCGGCAAGCAGTAGCGCGCTTGATTTCCCCGGGCTTGGCCGCATCTGCTGTCACTTCAATACAAGCTTCTGGCCGTCCGGTGTCACCGCGGGCGCACGGGGCGTATCTGTTCGCATGGCCACCAATCTCCTGACCAAAATTTTCGGCAGCCGCAACGACCGGCTTCTCAAGCAGTACCGCAAGACCGTGGCGCGCATCAACGCCATGGAGCCGGAATACGAAAAGCTCAGCGACGAGCAGTTGCGCGCCAAGACCGAGGAGTTCAAGGGCCGCGTCGCCCAGGGCGAATCGCTGGACAACCTGCTGCCCGAGGCCTTCGCCGTGGTGCGCGAGGGCTCCAAGCGCGTGATGAAGATGCGCCACTTCGACGTGCAGCTCATCGGCGGCATGGCCCTGCACTACGGCAAGATCGCCGAGATGCGCACGGGTGAGGGCAAGACGCTCACGGCCACGCTGCCGGTGTACCTCAACGCCCTGTCGGGGCTGGGCGTGCACGTGGTCACGGTGAACGACTACCTGGCCAGCCGCGACGCCGCCTGGATGGGGCGGCTGTACAACTTCCTGGGCCTGACGGTGGGCACCAACCTGCCCAATATGCCGCGCGAGGAAAAGCAGGCCGCCTACAACGCCGACATCACCTACGGCACGAACAACGAGTACGGCTTCGACTACCTGCGCGACAACATGGTCTACGAGGCGCAGGACCGGGTGCAGCGCAAGCTCAATTTCGCCATCGTGGACGAGGTGGACTCCATCCTCATCGACGAGGCGCGCACGCCGCTCATCATCAGCGGCCAGGCCGAGGACCACACCGCCATGTACCTGGCCATGAACCAGGTGGTGCCGCTGCTGGTGCGCCAGGAGGGCGAGGCCGACCCGCGCACGGGCCAGGGCGTGACCAAGCCCGGCGACTTCACCGTGGACGAGAAGGGGCACCAGATCTTCCTGACCGAGCAGGGCCACGAGAACGCCGAGCGCATCCTCGCCAGCCAGGGCCTGATCGCCGAGGGCGCTTCGCTCTACGACCCGGCCAACATCACGCTGATGCACCATCTGTATGCGGCGCTCAAGGCCAAGCATCTGTTCCACCGCGACCAGCACTATGTGGTGCAGAACGGCGAGATCGTCATCGTCGACGAGTTCACGGGCCGCCTGATGTCGGGCCGCCGCTGGAGCGACGGCCTGCACCAGGCCGTGGAGGCCAAGGAAGGCGTGCAGATCCAGGCCGAGAACCAGACGCTCGCGTCCATCACCTTCCAGAACTACTTCCGCCTGTACAACAAGCTGGCGGGCATGACCGGTACGGCCGACACCGAGGCCTACGAATTCCAGGAGATCTACGGCCTGGAGACCGTGGTGATCCCGCCCAACCGCCCGAGCAAGCGCGACGACCAGCTCGACCGCGTGTACAAGACCACGCGCGAAAAGTACGAGGCGGCCATTGCCGACATCCGCGAATGCCACGGGCGCGGCCAGCCCGTGCTGGTGGGCACGACCTCGATCGAGAACTCCGAGATCATCGACCAGCTCCTGACGCAGGCGGGCCTGCCGCACCAGGTGCTCAACGCCAAGCAGCACGCGCGCGAAGCCGACATCGTGGCCCAGGCCGGCCGCGAGGGCATGATCACCATCGCCACCAACATGGCGGGCCGCGGCACCGACATCGTGCTCGGCGGCAATATCGAGAAGGAAATTGCCGCCATCGAGGCCGATGAGTCGCTGGACGAGGGCACGCGGCAAAGCCGCGTTGCCAGCCTGCGCGCGCAGTGGCAGCAGGACCATGAAAAGGTCAAGGCGCTGGGCGGGCTGCGCATCATCGCCACCGAGCGCCACGAGTCGCGCCGCATCGACAACCAGCTGCGCGGCCGCTCGGGCCGCCAGGGCGACCCGGGCTCCTCGCGCTTCTACCTGAGCCTGGACGACGCGCTGATGCGCATCTTCGCGGGCGACCGTGTCAAGGCCATCATGGACCGCCTGAAGATGCCCGACGGCGAGGCCATCGAGGCGGGCATCGTCACGCGCAGCATCGAGTCGGCGCAGCGCAAGGTCGAGGCGCGCAACTTCGACATCCGCAAGCAATTGCTGGAATACGACGACGTGGCCAACGACCAGCGCAAGGTGATCTACCAGCAGCGCAACGAGATCCTCGACGCGGCAGAGCTCTCCGAGCTGATCGCCGGCATGCGCGAGGGCTGCTTCTCCGACATCGTGCGCCAGTACGTGCCGGCCGAATCGGTCGAGGAGCAATGGGACCTGCCCGCGCTGGAGAAGGTGCTGGCCGAGGAGTGGCAGCTCACCATCCCACTGCAGCAGATGGTCGAGGGCTCCCAATCGGTGACCGATGAAGACATCCTCGACAAGGTGGTGGCCGCGGCGCATGCGGCCTATGGCGCCAAGGTCGAGCTGGTGGGCAAGGAGAACTTCACCCAGTTCGAGCGCGTCGTGCTGCTGCAGAACTTCGACTCGCATTGGCGCGACCACCTGAGCGCGCTGGACTACCTGCGCCAGGGCATCCACCTGCGCGGCTATGCGCAAAAGCAGCCCAAGCAGGAATACAAGCGCGAGGCCTTCGAGCTGTTCGGGCAATTGCTGGACATGGTCAAGAACGAGGTCACGCGCATCCTCATGACCGTGCAGGTGCAGTCGCCCACGCAGATCGACCAGGCCGCCGAGGACCTGGAGGCGCGCGCCGAGCGCATCGCCAACGTCACCTACTCCGCCCCCACCGAGACCGGCGAGGTCGAGACCACGGTGGACGAGCGCACGCTCAGCGTGCAGCAGAAGGTGGCGGCCGGCGGGCGCGTGGGCCGCAACGACCCCTGCCCCTGCGGCAGCGGCAAGAAGTACAAGCAGTGCCACGGCAAGCTCGCCTAGAACCAGGCACAACACCCTGAGCGGCTGCGCCGCTTCCCCCTTCTCTCGGCTTCGCCGGGAAGGGGGGCAACACCAGCGCGGCGGGGCGGCCCTTGCGCGGTGTCTGCTGGCACGGCTCGCGCCAGTTGCAGGGACGGCAGCCCATGGTTTGTTTGGGGGTGCCCTATCATCGCCCCCTGCTTTTGGAAGGATCACCCCCATGCCCGTTCATCTCTCCGCTCCCAACCCTGCCGACCTGCACCCCGTGGCCGGCGTGCGCATCGGCGTCGCCGAAGCCGGCGTGCGCAAGGCGAATCGCAAGGACTTGACCGTTTTTCTGCTCGACGAGGGCGCGAGCGTGGCGGGCGTGTTCACGCAGAACCGCTTCTGCGCCGCGCCGGTGCAGGTCTGCCGTGAGCACCTGGCGGGCGGCCAGGCCGTCCGCGCCCTGGTGGTGAACACCGGCAACGCCAACGCCGGCACGGGGGCGGATGGCCTGGCGCGCGCGCGCGCCACCAGTGCGGCGCTGGCGCGGCATCTGCAAGTGGATGCGGCGCAGGTGCTGCCGTTCTCCACCGGCGTCATCATGGAGCCGCTTCCCGTGGACCGCATCGAGGCCGGCCTGCCCGCGGCCATCGCCGACGCGCAGCCGGCCCATTGGGCGCGCGCGGCCGAGGGCATCATGACCACCGACACCGTGGCCAAGGCCTTCAGCCGCCAGGTGCAGATCGGCGGCGCCACCGTCACGGTGACCGGCATCGCCAAGGGCGCGGGCATGATCCGCCCGAACATGGCCACCATGCTGGGCTTCGTGGCCACCGACGCGCGCATCGCGCCGGCGCTGTTGCAGGGCCTGGTGCGCGAGCTGGCGGACCAGTCGTTCAACCGCATCACCATCGACGGCGACACCTCCACCAACGACTGCTTCATGCTGATCGCCACGCAGCAGGCAGCGCATGCCCCCATTGAAGCGCTGTCCAGCGCCGAGGGCCAGGCCCTCCAGGCCGCGCTGCTGGAAGTGGCGCAGAAGCTGGCCCAGGCCATCGTGCGCGACGGCGAGGGCGCGACCAAATTCATCACCGTGCGCGTGGAAGGCGGCAAGACCGGCGAGGAATGCCGCAAGGTGGCCTACGCCATCGCCCATTCGCCGCTGGTCAAGACGGCGTTCTTCGCCAGCGACCCGAACCTGGGCCGCATCCTGGCGGCCGTGGGCTATGCCGGCATCGAGGATCTGGACCAGACCGGCATCGACCTCTACCTCGACGACGTGCACGTGGCCGTGCAGGGCGGGCGCAACCCCGCGTACCGTGAGGAAGACGGCCAGCGCGTGATGAAGCAGAGCGAGATCACCGTGCGCGTGCTGCTGGGCCGCGGCAGCGCGCAGGACACGGTCTGGACCTGCGATCTGAGCCACGACTACGTGACCATCAACGCCGATTACAGATCTTGAGGTGGAACACCCCCCTGAGCCGCTGCGCGGCTTCCCCCCGCTCTCACAGCGCTTCGCGCTGCGGGCAGGGGGACGCCCCCAGTGCGGCGGGGCGGCCCTTGCACGGGGGCTCTGGCCTGGGCCGTGCCAGGTTTGTCCATGGTGGGCGTAGCGTGTGCAGGGGTTTTTGCTGCTAATTTGATAGCTGCTGGCGCTTTATTGGTGCGCGCTGGAGGCCAAAATGAACGAAAAATTTGAACATCTGATCGAACGCGCCGAGCAGCTCATCGCGCGCATCGAATCCGTGCTGCCGCAGCCGCTGGCGGCGCCCGACTGGTCTTCTGCCATTGCCTGGCGCTACCGCAAGCGCAGCAGCGGGCACGGCACGCTGGAGCCCGTGCGCCATGTGGCGGCGATGCGTCTGGAAGACCTGAAGGAAATCGACGGCCAGAAAGAGAAGATCCAGCGCAACACCGAGCAGTTCGTCCGCGGCCTGCCGGCCAACAACGTGCTGCTCACGGGGGCGCGCGGCACGGGCAAGTCCTCGCTCATCAAGGCCTGCCTGAACTCTTACGCGCCGCAGGGCCTGCGCCTGATCGAGGTGGACAAGGCCGATCTGACCGACCTGCCCGACATCGTCGAGGTGGTGGCCGGCCGGCCGGAATACTTCATCGTGTTCTGCGACGACCTGAGCTTCGAGGACGGCGAGCCGGGCTACAAGGCGCTCAAGTCCATCCTCGACGGCTCGGTGGCCGCCGCCACGCCCAACGTGCTGATCTACGCCACCAGCAACCGGCGCCACCTGCTGCCCGAGTACATGCGCGAGAACCTCACGTACACCCACACCGACGATGGCGAGGTGCACCCGGGCGAGGGCGTGGAGGAGAAGATCTCGCTGTCCGAGCGCTTCGGCCTGTGGGTGAGCTTCTACCCGTTCAGCCAGGACGAATACCTGGCCATCGCCGGGCAGTGGCTGGCCTCGTTCGGGCTGGGCGGCGATGCCATCGCCGCAGCGCGCCCCGAGGCCCTGGTCTGGGCGCTGGAACGCGGTTCGCGCAGCGGCCGCGTGGCCTATCAGTTTGCGCGCGACTATGCAGGACGCCACGGTGGTTGAGCCGGCGCGCAAGCACACCGAGGTCGCGGTCGGCATCCTGATCCGCGCCGATGGCGCGCTGCTCTTGAGCACAAGGCCGCCGGACAAGGTGTATGCGGGCTACTGGGAGTTCCCTGGCGGCAAGATCGAGGCGGGCGAGACCGTGGAGCAGGCGCTGCGCCGCGAGCTGCAGGAGGAGCTGGGCATCACCATCGGCCCGGCGGCGGTCTGGAAGGTGACCGAGCACGACTACCCCCACGCCCTGGTGCGCCTGCACTGGTGCAAGGTGCATGACTGGACCGGGGACTTCGAGATGCGCGAGGGCCAGGCCATGGCCTGGCAGCACTGGCCCATCGAGGTGCGTCCGGTGCTGCCAGGCGCGTTGCCGGTGCTGGCTTGGCTGGCCGAGGAGCGCGGCGTGCCGTTCGATCCGGCAATACTATCGAATGGATAGCTGCCGGCGCTTGCTCAGTAAGCGCCAGAGCCCCATTTCACTCCAAACTGGTCCGTGGATCGCCGAACGGGGCGTCCTCGGGCGGGGCCTCCGCAGGGACGCGAAAATCCTCGCGCGCCCAGGCGCCCAGGTCCATCTGCTGGCAGCGCTGGCTGCAGAACGGGCGCCAGGGGTTGTCCGGGTGGTAGAGGCTGGGGCCTTGGCAGGCGGGGCAGCGCACGGTGCGCGGGGCGGGCTGTGGTGCGGGGCGGTGCATGGCGCGGGAGGCTGGGGCAGAGCTGCTCAGGCGCACAGGGTGAGCTCGAAGACGGCGTCCTCGCTGCAGGCCTGCAAATGCCATTGCGGCGTCTGGCGCATGAGGCGCACGGACACCATGAGCCGGTTGCCGCTGATCTCGGGCACCAGGCCCAGGGCGGGATCGATGCGCAGGCGCAGGAGCTGAAAGCTCCGCCCTTGCGGCAGGTTTTGCTGGAACTGTCCGCGCTCGGCGGCAACCTTTTGCGGCATGCCGGAGTCGCGCAGCAGCTTGAGCAGCAGGTAAATCGAGTCGGCCAGGGGCGCGAGGGTGCCGGCCCATTCCTGCAGGGCCGCCTGGCGCTCGGTGGCAGGCCGGTGTTGCCAGGCATAGTAGCTCGGCAGGTCGAACCCGCAGGTGCCGCCAGGAATGCCCGCGCGGCTGCGTATGCCCATGAGCCATTCGTTCTCGGTCAGCAGGTGGCCGGTCTTGCCGACCTGGCTGCTGAGCGTGCCGAAGCAGCGGTCGAGCTGTGCCACCACACCGTCGAGCGCCGCCTCGGAGATGGCCGGGTTGCCGCGGTAGCCGTCGAGCACGTGCTTTTGCTTCTCGATGTCCTTGAGCACGTCGGCCTTGAGGTCCGCGCGCGCCGCCACGTCCATGATTTCAAAGATGGTGGTGAGGGCGAAGTGGTGGTCCAGCGGGTGGCTGCGCGGGATCAGCTCGCCCAGGCGCCGCAGCAGGTATTCGAGCCGCAGGTAGGTGCGGATGCGCTCGTTGAAGGGGTATTCGTACAGAATCACGGCGAAATCATAGCCCGAACCTGCGGGCCGCAAGGCTGACCTGGCTGCGCAGGGCGTCGAGGGACAGGCCGTCGTTGTACATCACCAGGTCGGCGCAGGCACGCCGCTGGCTGCGGCTGGCCTGGGCGGCCAGGATGTCGCGCACGGCGGCGGGGGAGAGCTGGTTGCGTGCGACCACGCGCTCGATCTGGGTGTCCTCGCGGCAGTCGACCACGATGACGGCGTCGAGCCGACGGCGCCAGTGGCCCGATTCGACCAGCAGGGGGATGTCGTGCACCACCAGGCGCGCGCCCTGGGCCCGGGCCTGCAGCGCCTGGCGCTCCGTCTCCTGGCCCACCAGGGGGTGGATGATGGCTTCGAGCCGCTGGCGCGCCTCGGGCTGGGTGAAGGCCAGCGTGCGCATGCGCGCGCGGTCCAGGGCGCCATCCGCGGCCATCAGTTCCGGGCCGAAGGCCGCGGCGATGGCGGGCATGGCCGCGCCGCCGGGCGCCGTCAGTTCACGCGCGATGCGGTCGGCATCGATGATGGTGGCACCGCAGTCGGCGAGCATGGCGGCCACGGTGCTCTTGCCGCTGCCAATGCCCCCGGTCAGGCCCACCTGCCAGCAATGCTTGTCCATCACAGTCCCAGCCAGCCCCAGAGGGCGTGCAGGATGGTGGACGGCCCCAGCACCATGCCGATCAGGCCTGCGCCCACCAGGAAGGGCCCGAAGGGCACGTAGCCGCCTTCGCGCAGGCTGCGCTTGAGCTTCATCGCAATGCCCACGGCAGCGCCGACCACGGAGGCCAGCAGAATCAGCGGCACCAGTGCCTGCCAGCCAAACCAGGCACCCAGCGCGGCAAACAGCTTGAAGTCGCCGTAACCCATGCCTTCCTTGCCGGTGGCGAGCTTGAATGCCCAGTACACCAGCCAGAGCGAGAGATAGCCTGCGGCGGCGCCCAGCACGGCGTCCTGCAGGGAGATGCCCGTCCACCCGGCGGCCGCGCTGAGCAGGCCGGCCCACAGCAAGGGCAGGGTCAGGTCGTCGGGGAGCAGGGTGGTGTCCCAGTCGATGAACGCCAGGGCGACCAGCACGGCGCTGAAGGCACACCAGGCCAGACCGGACGTGCCCAGCCCCCAGCGCTGCACGCAGTAATAGAACAGGGCGCCGGTGAGCAGCTCCACCGCCGGGTAGCGCGCGCTGATGCGCGTCTGGCACGCCGCGCAGCGCCCGCGCAGCGCCAGATAGCTGAGCACCGGAATGTTCTCGTACCAGGCCAGGGTGTGCCCGCAGGCCTGGCAGCGCGAGCGCGGCACGGCCAGGTTGAAGGCCGCGGCGTCCGGGGCCGCAGGGGCCGGGCCGCCGGTTGCGTGCGCATAGTCCGCATGCTCGCGTGCCCACTGGCGCTCCATCATCTGCGGCAGGCGGTAGATCACCACGTTGAGAAAACTGCCGACCATGAGGCCCAGGACACCGGCCAGGGCCGCATCCCACCAGGGATCCAGGATCATCAAACCACCTGGCCCAGCTTGAAGATGGGCAGGTACATGGAGACCACGATGCCGCCGATCAAGGTGCCCAGGAAGACGATGATGATGGGCTCCATGAGGCTGGAGAGACCGGCCACCATTTCGTCCACTTCCTGCTCGTAGAAGTCGGCCGCCTTGCTCAGCATGTGGTCGATGGAGCCCGATTCCTCGCCGATGGCGCACATCTGCAGCACCATGGAGGGGAAGACGTTGGCATTGGTCATGGCCACGGTGAGGCTGGTGCCCGTGGAGACCTCCTGCTGGATCTTGTCGGTGGCCAGGGTGTAGACCGAGTTGCCAGCGGCGCCGCCGACCGAATCCAGAGCCTCGACGAGCGGCACGCCGGCAGCGAACATGGTCGCCAGCGTGCGCGTCCAGCGGGCCACGGCGGACTTGTAGATCAGGTCGCCGAAGATGGGGATGCGCAGCAGCAGGCGGTCCATGAACATCTGCATCTTCTCATTGCGCTTCCAGGCCTGCATGAAGAAGTAGAAGCCGCCGCCGATGATGCCGAAGATCAGCCACCACCATTGCACGAACACTTCGCTCATGCCCATCACGAACAGGGTGGGCGCGGGCAGGTCGGCGCCGAACGAGGTGAACACCTCCTTGAAGGCGGGGATCACGAAGATCATGATCACCGTGACCACCACGAAGGCGACGATGATCACCGAGATCGGGTACATCAGCGCCGACTTGATCTTGCCCTTGATGGCCTCGGTCTTTTCCATGTAGGTGGCAAGGCGGTCGAGCAGGGCTTCCAGGATACCGGCGGCCTCGCCTGCCTCGACCAGGTTGCAGTAGAGGCTGTCGAAGTACAGCGGGTACTTGCGAAACGCCGCATTGAGCGAGGTGCCGGTCTCCACGTCGGCACGGATGTCGTTGAGCAGTTTGCCCACGCTGGGGTTGGCGTTGCCGCGTCCCACGATGTCAAAGGCCTGCAGCAAGGGCACGCCGGCCTTCATCATGGTGGCCATCTGCCGGGTGAACAGGGCGATGTCCTTGGGCTTGATCTTCTTGCCGCTGCGCATGCGGCGCTTCTTGATCTTGGTGGGCAGCACGCCCTGGCGGCGCAGCATGGCCATCACCTGGTTTTCCCCGGTGGCGCGGGTCTCGCCGCGCACGACCTTGCCGTTGCGGTCCTTGCCTTCCCACTCGAAGACGAAGTCCTTGATGCCTGCTTTTGCTGCCGTTGCCATAGATCTCCACCTCGTACGGTCGTTGTTATTCGTTGGTCACGGCGAGCACTTCCTCCAGCGAGGTCAGTCCCAGCTTGACCTTGTGCAGCCCCGATTCGCGCAGCGAGCGCACGCCCTCGTTGCGTGCCTGCTCGGCGATCTCCAGGGCGCTGCCATCGCGCAGGATGATGCGCTGGATCTCCTCGCTGATGGGCATCACCTGGTAGATGCCCAACCGTCCCTTGTAGCCGTTGTTGCACGCCGAGCAGCCCACGGGTCGGTAGGGTACCCAGGAGCCGTCGATTTCCTCTTCCGGATAGCCCGCGTCGAGCAGCGCCTCGTGCGGCACGTCGGCCGGAGCCTTGCAGTGCGGGCACAGCCGGCGCGCCAGGCGCTGGGCCGTGATGAGGATCACGCTGGAGGCGATGTTGAACGGCGCAATGCCCATGTTGCGCATGCGCGTGAGCGTGGTCGGTGCGTCGTTGGTGTGCAGGGTGGAGAGCACCAGGTGGCCCGTCTGCGCCGCCTTGATCGCGATGTCGGCTGTCTCCAGGTCGCGGATTTCACCCACCATGATGATGTCCGGGTCCTGGCGCAGAAAGGACTTGAGCGCGGCAGCGAAGGTCAGTCCCGCCTTCTCATTGACGTTGACCTGGTTGACGCCGGGCATGTTGATTTCCGAGGGGTCCTCGGCTGTGGCGATGTTCACCCCGGGCTTGTTCAGCAGGTTCAGGCAGGTGTAGAGCGACACCGTCTTGCCCGAGCCCGTGGGGCCGGTCACCAGGATCATGCCGTAGGGCCGATTGATCGCCTGCAGCAGCCGCTCCTTTTCCTCCGGCTCATAGCCCAGCGCGTCGATACCCATCTTGGCGCTGCTCGGGTCCAGGATACGGATCACGATCTTCTCGCCGAACAGCGTGGGCAGGGTGCTGACGCGGAAGTCGATCACACGGTCGGGGCCGACCTTGAGCTTCATGCGCCCGTCCTGGGGCACGCGCTTTTCGGAGATGTCCAGGCGCGAGATCACCTTGATGCGGGAGGCGAGCTTGTCCTTGATGGCCACGGGCGGCGAGGCAATCTCGCGCAATTCGCCGTCGATGCGAAAGCGCACGCGGTACTGGTGCTCGTACGGCTCGAAGTGCAAGTCCGAGGCGCGCATGTTGAACGCATCCACCAGCATCTTGTGCAGGAACTTGACGATGGGGGCGTCCTCGACGTCGGCGGCCGCGCCGGTGTCCTCGGGCTCATCCGGGATCTCGGAGGACACATCGTTGAAGTCGAAATCGCCGCCGGAGAGCGCCTCCATGGACTCGCCCGCCGACTTGGTCGCTGCCTCGACCAGCTTGGAGAGCTTGTCGTACTCGGCAATGATCCAGTCCACGCCCATCTGGGTCGTGAACTTGATCTTTTCGGCCGCTTCCTGGTCCGTGGGGTCGGCGGTGGCCACGATCAGCCGGTTGTTGCGCTTGCTCAGCACGAGCACCCGGTAGGCCTGGCAAATCTTGTTGTCGAGCAGATCCTTGGGCAGGCGCAGGGGATCGATGGCGTCCAGGTCGAGCAGCGGGGCGCCGAATACGGCCGATACCGTGTGTGCCAGGTCGGAGGGCGAGACCGCGCCCGAGCCGGTCAGTTCGGCGATGAAGCTGGTGCGGCTGGCCTGCGACTTGCGGAAGATGTCCTCTGCTGCCTTGGGGGTGAGCTTGCCCGCGGAAATCAACGCCCTGCCCAGGCCGGGCAAGGCAATTGATACAGGGTCTTTGTGCGTGGAATCTACAGCGGCCATGTCACCAGATGGAACGGGAAATCGCGAAACCATCCTATCATCGTCGAACAGTGCAGCACTGTAAATCGTGACAGGGATTGCCCGAGGGGACCGCTGGACGCAATCCGTGGGCACCTGGTCGGGGTGAGAGGATTCGAACCTCCGGCCTCTACGTCCCGAACGTAGCGCTCTACCAGGCTAAGCTACACCCCGATGGTCTGTGCGCGGAACCGTTCAGGTTCTGCGCGTCAGCAGCTGAGCCGCCAATTGTAGCAAAGCTGCGCGGTGCGGATTGTCCGGAAGGATAGAAATTGCGTCCATGGCGCGCTGCGCCTCTGCGGCGGCGGCCTGCCGGGCCACGTCCAGGGCCCCTGTTTCGCGCACGATGGCGGCGATGGCGTGCAGCTCGTCGGTGCTGCCCTGCTCGATGGCGTGGCGCACCGTGAGCGCCTGCGCCGGCGTGCCGCGTTGCATGGCGGCGATCAAGGGCAGCGTGGCCTTGCCCTCGCGCAGGTCGTCACCCAGGTTCTTGCCCATTTCCTGGGTGTCGCCGTCGTAGTCGAGGACGTCATCGATGATCTGGAACGCTGTGCCCAGGGCCTGGCCGTAGGTCGCGCAGGCCTCTTCGGTGGCCGCGCTGCTGCCCGCCAGGATGGCTGCGAGGCGACTGCTGGCCTCGAACAGCTTGGCGGTCTTGGAGCGGATGACCTGGAGGTAGGCGGCTTCGTCCAGCGATGCGTCATGCATGTTCATGAGCTGCATGACCTCGCCTTCGGCAATGACGTTGGTGGCGTCGGCCAGGACTTCCATGATGCGCATCTGCCCGGCATCGACCATCATCTGGAAGGCGCGCGAGTACAGAAAATCGCCCACCAGCACGCTGGCGGGGTTACCGAAAGTTTCATTTGCTGTGGCGCGGCCGCGACGCATCGTGGAGGCATCGACCACGTCGTCGTGCAGCAGGGTGGCGGTATGGATGAATTCAACCACCGCGGCCAGGTTGAACCGCTGTGCGCTGTGACAGCCCAGGGCGCCAGCGACGAGCAGCAGCAGCGCCGGCCGCAGCCGCTTGCCGCCGGCCGCGATGATGTATTGGGAGATCTGGCCCACCAGCGGGACATGGGAGTCCAGCCGCAGGGCGATGACCCGGTCCACTTCGCGCATGTCCGGGGCGATGAGTGCGAGCGGGGAGGGAGGGGATGGGGGGGTGGAGGCGGTCAAGGTGCGTGCTGCTAGCGAAGTGGGCCGATTATAAAAAGCGCCCGCCGTGTCTCCGGGCGCGGTCCCCCGGCTTGGCAAGGGGATGGCTCTTTCGGACAAAAAAGCTATAATTTACGGTTCCTTGGAAATCGTTCCTCGGAATGGGTGTGCACGAAGCGTCCTGGAAAGCCCGGGGCCGGGGTGCACAAATGCAAGAAAGAGGTCAACATGTACGCGGTCATAAAAACCGGCGGCAAGCAGTATCGCGTTGCTTCCGGCGAAAAAATCAAGGTAGAACAGATTGCTGCGGACGTAGGCCAGGAAATCGTGATCGACCAGGTTCTGGCCGTCGGCAACGGCGCGGAACTCAAGGTGGGCACGCCCCTGGTGTCCGGCGCCACCGTGAAAGCCACCATCGTGGCCCACGGCAAGCACGACAAGGTGCGCATCTTCAAGCTGCGCCGTCGCAAGCACTACCAGAAGCGCCAGGGCCATCGCCAGCAGTTCACCGAACTGCTGATCGGTGCAATTGCCGCTTGAACTGAGGAGTAGAAGTCATGGCACAGAAAAAAGGCGGCGGCTCTACGCGAAACGGGCGCGATTCCAAGCCCAAGATGCTCGGCGTGAAGGCGTTTGGCGGTGAACTGATCAGCGCCGGCTCCATCATCGTGCGCCAGCGCGGCACCAAGTTCCACCCCGGCACGAACGTCGGTGTGGGCAAGGACCACACGCTGTTTGCCCTGGTCGACGGCCACGTGTCGTTCGCCACCAAGGGTGCGCTGAACAAGCATACGGTCAACGTGACGCCGGCTGCCTGAGGCCTGCCGTCCCGCGTTCCCCGCTGCGAAGCCCCGCCCAAGCGGGGCTTTGTATTTTCCGGGGCAGGGCCGCTGCTGTTTTGTAAACTGGATACCCCATGAAATTCGTCGATGAAGCCTATATCGACGTTGCCGCCGGCGACGGCGGCAACGGCTGCGTGTCGTTCCGGCACGAGAAATACAAGGAGTTCGGCGGCCCCAATGGCGGTGACGGCGGACGCGGCGGCCATGTCTATGCAGTGGCCGATCCCAACCTCAACACCCTCGTGGACTACCGCTATGCCCGCCGCCATGAGGCCAAGCGCGGCGAGCATGGCATGGGTTCGGACATGTTCGGCGCCGCCGGTGCGGACATCACGCTGAAGATGCCCGTGGGCACCATCATCAGCGACGCCGAGACCGGCGAAGTGCTGCACGAGCTGCTCACACCGGGCGAATGCATCGTGCTCGCCAAGGGCGGCGACGGCGGCTTTGGCAACCTGCGCTTCAAGAGCTCCATCAACCGGGCGCCGCGCCAGAAGACGCCGGGCTGGCCGGGCGAGCGCAAAAGCGTCAAGCTCGAACTCAAGGTGCTGGCCGACGTGGGCCTGCTGGGCATGCCCAATGCGGGCAAGTCCACCTTCATCGCCGCGGTCTCCAATGCGCGGCCCAAGATCGCCGATTACCCGTTCACCACGCTGCATCCCAACCTGGGCGTGGTGCGCGTGGGGCCGGAGCAGAGTTTCGTCGTGGCCGACATCCCGGGCCTGATCGAAGGCGCCTCCGAAGGTGCGGGCCTGGGGCATCAGTTCCTGCGCCACCTGCAGCGCACGCGCCTGTTGCTGCACATCGTCGACCTGGCGCCGTTCGACGATGCGGTCGATCCGGTCGCCCAGGCCAAGGCCATCGTGGGCGAGCTCAAGAAATATGACGCCGCGCTGTACGAGAAACCGCGCTGGCTGGTGCTCAACAAGCTCGACATGGTCCCGCAGGAACAGCGCGCGGCCAAGGTCAAGGACTTCGTCAAGCGCTTCAAGTGGAAGGGCCCGGTGTTCGAGATCTCTGCGCTCACGCGCGAGGGCTGCGAGCCGCTCATCAAGGCCATCTTCCAGCACGTGCACAGCTTGCAGCGGGCCGAGCAGCAGGTGCCCGACGTGGACCCGCGCTTTGCCGGTGATGCGGCGGAATAAAATACGCTACTATTTTGATAGCTTATAGCGCTTGCCCAGCAAGCGTTGCAACACAAAAAGACGCAAAAATGGCTTCGAACGTGCTGCGCGATGCCCGCCGCATCGTGGTGAAAGTGGGCTCCAGCCTGGTAACCAACGAAGGCCGCGGCCTGGACGAAACGGCCATTGCCCAGTGGTGCCGCCAACTGGCTGCGCTGGTGCGCGGCGACGGCCAGGTGCGCCGCGAGGTCATCATGGTCTCCAGCGGCGCCATCGCCGAGGGCATGAAGCGCCTGGGCTGGACGAGCCGCCCCAAGGAAGTGCATGAGCTGCAGGCCGCTGCCGCCGTGGGCCAGATGGGCTTGGCGCAGATGTACGAGACCAAGCTGCGCGAGCAGGGGTTGGGCAGCGCCCAGGTGCTGCTCACCCATGCCGACCTGGCTGACCGCGAGCGCTACCTCAACGCGCGTTCCACCCTGCTCACGCTGCTGCAGCTCGGCGTGCTGCCGGTGATCAACGAGAACGACACCGTGGTCAACGACGAGATCAAGTTCGGCGACAACGACACCCTGGGGGCGCTGGTCGCCAACCTGGTGGAGGCCGACGTGCTGGTCATTCTCACGGACCAGAAGGGCCTGTACACCGCCGATCCGCGTAAGGACCCCGAGGCGCGGTTCGTGCATGAGGCGCGGGCGGGCGATCCGGCACTGGAGGCCATGGCCGGCGGCGCGGGCTCAAGCATCGGCAAGGGCGGCATGATCACCAAGATCCTGGCGGCCAAGCGCGCCGCAGGCTCGGGCGCCTCGACCGTCATTGCCTGGGGGCGCGAGAGTGACGTGCTCGTGCGCCTGGTGCAGGGCGAGGCCATCGGCACGCTGCTGGTGGCGCAGACGGCCAAGACGCAGGCGCGCAAGCAATGGATGGCCGACCATCTGCAGTTGCGTGGCGCTGTGGTCGTGGATGCCGGCGCCGCCGCCAAGCTGCGGGGCGAGGGCAAAAGCCTGCTGCCCATCGGCATGACCGCGGTGGAAGGCGAATTCTCGCGCGGGGACGTGATTGCCGTGCGTGACGCGCAGGGCCGGGAAATTGCACGCGGCCTGGCCAACTACGCCAGCGCCGAGGCGCGCCTGCTGTGCCGCAAGCCCTCGGGTGAATTCGAGCGCCTGCTGGGCTACGCGGCGGAGCCCGAGATGGTGCACCGCGACAACCTGGTGCTCACCGGCGCCTGAAAGCACGGCCCCGCGCCGCTGCGCGGCGCCCGCGGCCTGTGCCGGGGCGCGCGCCCCTCAACGGGTTCCGTGCGGCAGCTTGCTGCCCCCGGCAGGCGTATCCGGCAGCGCCGACGACGGCGGCGCGGGGTCGAAGCTGGCGCCAGGCGGCATTTCCACCCCTGGGTGCAGCAGCAACTGGTTCGCGCGCAGGGCGGTGCCCGCTGCCTGGGCGGACTCGGGTTCCCGCGTGCGCATATTGCCGCGCAGGTAGCGGTTGCGGTACTCCTGGCGCGGCAGGAAGCGTGCGAGCTCCGTGAGTGCCATTTCATAGACGCCGCGCTTGAATTCGACCACCACATCGAGGGGCACCCAGTAATCGTTCCAGCGCCAGGCGTCGAACTCGGGGTGATCGGTCGCGCGCAGGTTCAGATCCCAGTCGTGACCCAGGAGCTGCAGCAGGAACCAGATCTGCTTCTGGCCCTTGTAATGTCCGCGCGCGTCGCGGCGGATGTACCGGTCAGGCACCTCGTAGCGCAACCAGTCCCGGGTACGGGCCACCAGACGAACGTGGCTGGGCGACAATCCGACCTCTTCGTGGAGCTCCCGGTACATGGCTTGTTCGGGGGATTCGCCCCGGTCGATGCCGCCCTGTGGAAACTGCCAGCTATGGGTGCGTATGCGCTTGCCCCAGAACACCTGGTTCTTGTGGTTGAGCAGGATGATGCCGACGTTCGGGCGAAAGCCGTCCCGGTCAAGCATAATCTAACCCCAATTTTTACAACTGCGTCCATTATGCATGCCACCTGGTTTGCGGCAAGTGCGGCGCCCCTTCCCCCCGCCTGATTGCGTCCGATGAAAGCCTCCCAGTTCTTCATTTCCACCCTCAAGGAAGCCCCGGCCGATGCCGAGGTGGTCAGCCACAAACTCATGATGCGCGCCGGCATGGTCAAGAAGCTGGGCGCCGGCATGTACAACTGGATGCCCATCGGCCTGCGCGTGGTGCGCAAGATCGAGGCCATCGTGCGGGAGGAGATGAATCGCGCCGGCGCGGTGGAACTGCTGATGCCGGTGGTGCAGCCGGCCGAGTTCTGGCAGGAAACCGACCGTTGGAGCAAGATGGGGCCGGAGTTGATGCGCGTGAAGGACCGGCATGGCCGCGATTTCGTCATCCAGCCCACCAGCGAGGAAGTGATCACCGACATTGCACGCCAGGAACTGCGCAGCTACAAGCAGTTGCCCAGGAACTTCTATCACATCCAGACCAAGTTCCGCGACGAGCGCCGCCCGCGTTTCGGCGTGATGCGCAGCCGTGAATTCATCATGAAGGACGCGTACAGCTTCGACCGCGACCTGGACGCCGCCAAGGGCAGCTACCAGGCCATGGCCAAGGCCTACCGCGCCATCTTCGACCGTTTCGGTCTGCGCTACCGTGCCGTCGCCGCCGACAGCGGCGCCATTGGCGGCGATCTGTCCGAGGAGTTCCAGGTCATCGCTGCCACGGGCGAGGATGCCATCGTCTACTGCCCGGGCAGCGGCTACGCCGCCAACATGGAAAAGGCCGAGGCCCTGGCCCCGGCCGGTCCGCGGCCGGCACCGGCCCACGCCATGGAGAAGATGCCCACGCCCGGCAAGGCCACCTGCGCCGACGTGGCCGAATTGCTCGGTGTGCCGCTGGCCACCACCGTCAAGTCGCTGGTGCTGGCCACGGACGAGGTGAACGAGGCGGGCGAGACGGTGAAAAGCACCGTCTGGCTGCTGCTGCTGCGCGGCGACCATGACATGAACGAGATCAAGGTCGGCAAGGTGCCGGGGCTGGATGCGGGCTTCCGCTTCGCCACCGTGGGCGAGATCGAGGAGCATTTCGGCTGCAAGCCCGGCTACCTGGGCCCCATCGGCTTGAAGAAGCCCGTGAAGATCGTCGCAGACCGCGAGGTGGCCGTGCTGGCCGACTGGATCTGCGGCGCCAACGAGGTGGACTACCACCTCACCGGCGTGAACTGGGGCCGCGACCTGCCCGAGCCCGATGCCGTGGCCGACCTGCGCAACGTGGTGGCGGGCGACCCCTCGCCCGACGGCAAGGGCGAGCTGGCCATCGAGCGCGGCATCGAGGTGGGGCATATCTTCGTGCTCGGCACCAAGTACAGCAAGGACATGGGCGCCACGTTCCTGGACGAGAACGGCAAGCCGCAGTTCTTCGAGATGGGCTGCTATGGCATCGGCATCACGCGCCTTCCTGCCGCCGCCATCGAGCAGAACCACGACGAGCGCGGCATCATCTGGCCCGATGCCATTGCGCCCTTCACCGTGGTGGTCTGCCCGGTGGGCATGGACCGCAGCGAGGCCGTCAAGGCCACCGCCGAGCAGCTCTACGCCGACCTGTGCGCCGCCGGCGTGGACGTGATCCTCGACGACCGCGGCGAACGCCCTGGCGCCATGTTCGCCGACTGGGAGCTGATCGGCGTGCCGCACCGCGTGACCATTGGCGACAAGAGCCTCAAGGACGGCGTGGTCGAGTACCAGCACCGCCGCGACGCCGCCGCGACCAAGGTGGCCGTGGCCGACATCCTGGCCCATGTGAAGGGCCGGCTATCGGTATGAGCATCGGCCGCCGGGCCTGCCTCGCGGCGGGGGCCGGGCTGTTCCTGGCGCCTGGGGTTGCGCGCGCGGGCGGACAGATCGAGGAGCCCCTGGCCGATGCCGTGCGCACGGCCTTGAGCTCGGCCATCGCCAACAGCGCGCCGCCCGAACCCCATTTCGCCACCACCGAGGCGCGCCTGCACTACCTGCGCTGGCTGGGCACCATGAGCAACCGCCTGCGCCGGCGCAAGGCCGACCTGGAGGTGCGGCGCGAGTTCTTGCAGACCGCCTGGTACGAGAGCGCGCGCGCCGGGCTCGATGTGTCCCTGGTGCTGGGCCTGATCCAGGTGGAGAGCGCGTTCCGCAAGTTCGCCGTCTCCAGCGTGGGGGCGCGCGGCTACATGCAGGTCATGCCGTTCTGGAGCCGGCTGATCGGCGACGGCGACCCCGGCAAGCTGTTCCATATGCAGACCAATCTGCGCTTTGGCTGCGTCATCCTGCGCCACTACCTGGACCGCGAGCGCGGCGACCTGTACCTGGCCCTGGGCCGCTACAACGGCAGCCGGGGCAAGCCGGCCTACCCCAATGCGGTGTTTGCCGCGCAGCGCCATTGGGCCTTCGACGGGCGCCTGGCCCTGTGAGTGGGCTCAGGCGGGGGGCGCGGCAGGCGAGTCCTCGGGCAGGCGCGTGACCATGACCTGGTCGATGCGGTAGCTGTCCACGTCGATGACCTCGAACTTGTAGCCCTTCCAGGCCACGCTGTCCGTGCGCCGAGGCACGCGGCGCAGCATGACCATCAGAAAGCCCGCCAGCGTCTCGTACTCGTCGGCGTGCGGCAGCTCGTCGAGCTGCAGTGCGTGCAGCACGTCGGTGATGGGCGTGACGCCGTCGATGAGCCAGGAGTGCTCGTCGCGCCGCACGATCTGCTCCTCGTCGGCGGGGCCCACGAGGTCGCCCATCACCGTGCTCATGACATCGTTGAGCGTGACCACGCCGACGATGAGGCTGTACTCGTTGACGATGACGGCAAAGTCCTCGTGCACCTGGCGGAACTGCTCCAGCACCTCGGCCAGCGTCAGGCGGTCGGGCACGATGAGCATCTTGCGCACCAGGTGCTCGTCGGCGAGCGAGATCGGCTGGTTGTTGAGCACGCGCTGGAACAGGTCCTTGGCGTCCACGTAGCCCAGCACGTGGTCGATGTCGCCATCGCACACCGGGTAGGTGGAATAGGGCTCGGCGGCGATGCGCGCGCGGATCACCTCGTCGGGGTCGTCGCGCAGGAAGTAGGCGATGCGGTCGCGCGGCGTCATGGCTGACTCCACGGTGCGCGTGTCGAGTTCGAAGACGTTGGCGATCACCTGCTGCTCGCGCAGCGCGAGCACGCCGGCGCGCGCGCCGGCCTCGGTCATGGCCAGGATGTCCTCGGAGGTGATGCGCTCGTCGCGCTGGCTGGACAGGCCCGAGAGGCGCAGGAGCGCATCGGCGGCGCGCCCGTAGAGCCAGACCATGGGCCGGAAGACGGCCATGCACCACTGCATGGGCAGCACCACGCGCACGGCCACAGACTCCGGGTGCGCCATGCCCAGGCGCTTGGGCAGCAGGTCGGCAAACAGGATGAACAGCGAACTGACGGCCAGAAACGAGGCCAGAAAACCCAGGGTCTGGGCGCTCTTGGCGCTCAGCCACAGCTCGAACAGCGCAGTGAAGTAGGGGCTCAGCGCGCCTTCGCCCACGATGCCGCCGAGGATGGCCACGGCGTTGAGCCCGACCTGCACCACGGTGAAATAGTCGCCCGGCTGTTCCTGTATGTGCAGCACGCGCTCGGCGCGTGCGTCGCCCTCGTCGGCCATCTGGCGCAGGCGCAGGCGGCGCGCGGCGGCCAGTGTGATCTCGGCCACGGAGAAGAAGGCGCTGGCCGCAATCAGCAGGCCGATGATGAACAGGCTTTGGCTCAGGGTCATGCAATGGCGGCAGAGGTGCCGGAGCGTGCGCGTGGCGCACCACGGTCTGAGTGTAGCCGGGTGTCCTGGGCCCCTATTGCACGAAGCCTATGCGGGCCTTGCCGCTGGCCGCGCGCGGCAGGTCTTCGGGCTGCACGGCGCTGCGCTGGGCCAGGCGGGCGTTGCCAAAGCCCGTCATGAGCGCGCGGCGCATCTCACGCGGGGGCAGGGCGGCCAGCAGGTCCAGCACATCGTCGAGCGGCTCGGGCTCCAGCAGGCGCCCCCAGTCGTGGTCGGCGCGGATCTGGGCGTACAGATTGCGCGCGATGGTGCGCGCCTGCGCGGGGGAGGGGGCCTGCACCTCGAAGACGTTCATGCGGTTGAGGATGGGGTCGGGGATGCTGCGCTCGTCGTTGGCCGTGGTGATCCAGATGACCTGGCTCGCGTCGATGGGCACTTCGGCGAACTCGTCGGTGAAGGCCTGGGCCGTGTCATGCTCCAGCAGGCTGTAGAGCGCGCCCAGTGGGTCGTACTGCGCCTCGCTGCTGGCCTTGTCGATCTCATCGACCACGAGCACGGGGTTGGCGTATTCGCCCTCGACCAGGGCCTCGAACACCTTGCCGGGGCGCGCGCCCTTCCATTGCGCGGACGAGCCCGACAGCAGCCAGCCCGCCGTCATGGAGCCCATGGGCAGCAGGTTCATGCCCGTGCCCAGCAGCTCGGCCAACTGGCGTGCGAAATGCGTCTTGCCGATGCCCGGCGGCCCGAGCAGCAGCATGGGCGTGACCTCCAGGCCATCGCTGCTGTCCTGCGCCAGGGCGACATGGCGGCGCACATCGTCGAGCGCCTCGGTGAAGTTGGGCAGTTGCTCGTACAGCGCGCCCATGTCGGGCACGCCGCGCGGCTTGACCTGAAAGCGCTCGGGTCCGCGTTCGAGCATGCGTTCGTACACGCTGCGCAGGCCCTCGTGCTCGCGCTGGCCCGCGCCGTCCTGCAGGCGGGCGAGCTTGCGCTCCACGTCGCCGGGATGGAACACCTTGTGCATGCGCGCCACCGGCAGGTTCAGGTGGAGGGTTTGTGGAACCAGGCTATGGGCTGTCATGGCGAGCTCCTGCGGTCGGGGATGTCACGCCCAAATTCAAGCACAGATGCCCGGGCCGCTCAATGCTGGAAATGCCCGGTGTTGCACCCCCTGTTCCAGGCACAAAAAAAGCCGCCCTGGGGGGCGGCTGGCGCGTGCGGCGTGCGGGCTCAGGTGCCGAGCATCTTCTTGAGTTCGCCCGACTCGTACATCTCCATCATGATGTCCGAGCCGCCGATGAATTCGCCCTTGATGTAGAGCTGCGGGATGGTGGGCCAGTGGCTGTAGTCCTTGATGCCCTGGCGGATCTCGTCGTCGTCGAGCACGTTGACGGTGGCGATGTCCTTGGGGTCCACGCCGCAGGCCTTGAGGATTTGCACGGCGCGGCCCGAGAAGCCGCACATGGGGAAGCTGGCCGTCCCCTTCATGAACAGCAGAAGGTCGTTGGATTTGACGAGGGCGTCGATGCGTTGGTGGATGTCGCTCATGGAGGCTCCGGGATAGGGCTGCTGTGGCGGCAGCGATGGCAAAACCGCGATTATTTCATCCCTGGCCATTGGCCGCCCGAGCAACGCACGATGCCGGCGAGGTCTTTGCGTGTTTGCACGGCGGCAAAGCCGGCCTCCTGCAGCAGGGCGCAGACGGCCGGGGCCTGGTCCCAGCCGTGCTCGAGCAGCAGCCAGCCGCCCGGCGCCAGGCAGGCCGGGGCCTGGGCGATGATGGCGCGCAGGTCCGCCAGGCCGTCGGCGCCGCTGGCCAGGGCCGCGCGCGGCTCGTGGCGCAGCGCGGCCAGGTGCGGGTCGGCCTGGGGGATGTAGGGCGGGTTGGCGACGATGGCGTCGAACGGCCCCTGCAGCCCCTGCAGCCAATCGCCCTGCAGGCATTGCACCGGCAGGCGCAGGCGCGCGGCATTGCCCTGGGCGACGGCGAGCGCGCCGGCGCTGGCATCCACGGCCAGCACCCGAGCGTCGGGGCGCTGGCTTTGCAGGGCCAGGGCGATGGCGCCGCTGCCCGTGCCCAGGTCGACGATGCGCGGCGCGGTGCGCGCCTGCAGCGCCTGCAGGGCCCAGTCCACCAGGGTCTCGGTGTCGGGGCGCGGGTCGAGCACGCGCGCGTCCACCTGCAGCTCCAGGCCGTAAAAGGCCTTGCGCCCCGTGAGGTAGGCCACGGGCTCGCCCGCCTGGCGCCGCGCGCACAGGGCGGCGTACTGCGCCTGCACGGGCGCCGGCAGGGTGTCGGTGTCGTGCGTGAGCAGCCAGGCGCGGTCGTGCAGGGGGCGGCCCAGGGCGTGCAGCAGCAGCATCTGCGCATCGATGCGCTCCAGGCCCTGGGCGCGCGCCTGCTCCAGTGCCTGCTGGACGCTCCAGGGTGCTATGTTTTCAGGAGCTTCTGGCGCTTGTTCCATGGGCGCTGCCTGCGGTTTTCTTAGATGCCCGTGCCGCGTTCGAGCTCGGCGAGCTGCTCGGCCTCGCGGGCGTGGCGCAGGGCCTGCAGCACCTCGTCCAGATCGCCCTCCATGATGGCCAGCAGCTTGTAGAGCGTGAGGTTGATGCGGTGGTCGGTCAGCCGCCCCTGCGGGAAGTTGTAGGTGCGGATGCGGTCGCTGCGGTCGCCGCTGCCGATCAGGCCCTTGCGCTCGGCGGCCTCCTTGGCGGCGCGCTCGCTGCGCTCCTTGTCCTGGATGCGCGCCTGCAGCACCTGCAGGGCCTTGGCCTTGTTGGCGTGCTGGCTGCGCCCGTCCTGGCATTCGGCGACGATGCCCGTGGGCAGGTGCACCACGCGCACGGCCGAGTCCGTCTTGTTGATGTGCTGGCCGCCGGCGCCGCTGGCGCGGAAGGTGTCGATGCGCAGGTCGGCCGGGTTGAGGGTGATGGCCTCGGCTTCGTCCGGCTCGGGCATCACGGCCACGGTGCAGGCGCTGGTGTGGATGCGGCCCTGCGCCTCGGTGGCGGGCACGCGCTGCACGCGGTGGCCGCCCGATTCAAAGCGCAGCGTGCCGTAGGCGCCCTCGCCCACGATGCGCAGCACGATTTCCTTGTAGCCGCCGAGCTCGGCAGGGCTCTCGCTCACCACCTCCGTGCGCCAGCCGGTGTTGGCCGCCCAGCGCGTGTACATGCGCGCCAGGTCGCCGGCGAACAGGGCCGACTCGTCGCCGCCCGTGCCGGCGCGGATTTCGAGGAAGGCGTTGCGCGCGTCGTCCGGGTCCTTGGGCAGCAGCAGGCGCTGCAGTTCGTCTTCGAGCTGGGCCAGCTCGGCCTCGCAGCCCTGGATTTCCTCCTGCGCCATCTCGGCCATGTCGGGGTCGGCGAGCATGTCGCGCGCGCCGGCCAGGTCGGCCTCGCGCTGCAGGTAGCGGGCGTAGCGCCCGGCGATCTGCGTGACCTCGGCGTGCTCGCGCGAGATGGCGCGGTACTGCGCCATGTCGGCCATGATGTCCTCGCGCGAGAGCAGGAAGTCGAGCTCCTCCAGGCGCCGGGCATAGCGCTCCAGTTGGGTGCGGAGAAAGGGTTTCATGGCGTTCCGGGGGAAGGGGTTTGCTACGCTTTGGGTAGCTGGAGGCGCTTGCCAGTCAAGCGCCAGAGGCCGATGGGGCTTGCAATGCTGCGGCAGCGAGCGCCGCTAGAGCGTCTTCTTGCTCTGCGAGCGCAGGAACAGGCGTGCGGCGGTGTCCGCCGTCTGTGCGCGCGTGCTGGCGTCGCCCGCGCGCAGCTCGGCCAGGGTGCCGTGCAGCATCTTCTGCGCCAGGCCGCGCGAGAGGGCGTCGAGCACGGTGTCGATGTCCTCGCCCTTGGCCAGGCGCTTTCTGGCGCGGTCGAGTTCGATGGCGCGCCAGACGTCGGCCTGGTCCTGGATCTGGCGGATCAGCGGCACCACGCCGTGCTCGGGGTGGCGCTGGTCCAGCCAGTGCATGAAGCTTTGCACGCCCGCGTCGATGATGGCCTCGGCCTGCGCCACGGCGGCCTGGCGGTTGGCCTGGGCGGTCTGCACCACGCTGGCCAGGTCGTCCACGGTGTAGAGGTAGACGTCGTCGAGCTGCTTGACCTCGGGCTCGATGTCGCGCGGCACGGCCAGGTCCACCATGAACATGGGGCGGTGGCGGCGCTTCTTGAGGGCGCGCTCGACGGCGCCCAGGCCCACGATGGGCAGGCTGCTGGCGGTGCAGCTCACCACGATGTCGAACTCGTGCAGGCGCTCGGGCAGGTCGGCCAGGCGCATGACGGAGCCGCCAAAGCGCGTGGCCAGCTTTTCGCCGCGCTCGAGCGTGCGGTTGGCGATGGCGATCTGCCTGGGGTTGCGCGCGGCGAAATGCGTGGCGCACAGCTCGATCATCTCGCCCGCGCCGATGAACAGCACGCGCGTTCTGCCCAGGTCTTCAAAAAGCTGGCTCGCCAGGCGCACGGCGGCGGCGGCCATGCTGATGCTGTGCGCGCCGATCTCGGTGCTGGTGCGTACCTCCTTGGCCACGGCGAAGCTGCGCTGGAAGAGCTGGTTGAGCGTGCTGCCCAGGGCGCCCGCGCTTTCGGCGGCGCGCACGGCGTCCTTCATCTGGCCCAGGATCTGGGCTTCGCCCAGCACCATGGAGTCGAGCCCGCTGGCCACGCGGAAGGCGTGGCGCGCCACGGGGCCGTGCTCCAGGATGTAGGAATGCTCGCGCAGCACGGCGGGGCTCACGCCGCCGCTGTGGGCCAGCCAGCCCAGGGTGCTGTCCAGGGCCGGGCGCTCGCCCGCGCAGTAGATCTCGGTGCGGTTGCAGGTGGAGATGATGGCCGTCTCCACGCTGGCGCCGCCCTGGCCCAGCGCCTGGCGCAGGCCGTGCAGCGTGGGCGCGATCTGGTCGAGCGCAAACGCAAAGCGACCGCGCAGATCGAGCGGCGCGGTCGTGTGGTTGATGCCCAGGGCCCAGACAGTCATGGGTCCGGATTATAAAATTTCTGCCGCACTAGGCCAGGCGCATGCGCACAGGTCTTGATTTACGTCATTTTTCCATGGCCCCGCTGACCCTGCTCAACCACCTGCTCAACTTTGCCGCCCCCGCGGCGGCGCTGGCCCTGGCGCTTGCGCTGGGGGGGCGGTTCTTGATGCCAAAATCGGCTTCGCGCCTTTCCTGGTGGGCGCGAGCAGCTATTGTTTTCGTAGTAGGCTGCGCCGTGCTCGCCGCCGGCCTGTGGTACTACGGCCGCGACGGCAAGATGGCCACCTACGCGGCCCTGGTACTGGCCATGGCCACGGCCCAGTGGCTGCTGGGGCGTGGCTGGAGAGGTTGAGCGGGCCGCCGCGCCGCGCTGGGGTGAAGGCGCGCAGCGCCTGGGGGTCACCCCAGCACCGCCCAGTGGTTGCCCGCCGCCATGCCCGCGGGCCAGCGCAGCATGGCCGGGGGCTCCGTGGGGTGCCAGCGCGCCAGCCCCAGTCCGCCGCCCAGGGTGACGCCGGGCGCGTCCTCCAGGGGCCACAGGCCGCATGGGTTTTGCACTTTGCCGATGGTCAGCAGCTTGTCGGGCTCGTGCGGTTGCCACAGCACGACGCGGTGGGCGAACTGGGCAGTGAGCACGAAACCCCCGTTGGGCCCGGCGGCCACGTCGCCCGCGTAGCCATCGGCCACCATGTGGGTCGGCGTGGTGAGCTGCGCGCCGTCCCACACGGCCAGCAGCGGGGCGTCGCGGCGCCGGGCGGGGTCGTCGTGCTCGGCCTGCAGGCCCACGCCCAGGAGCTGCGCGCCGCCGGCGAGCGGGCGGTTCCAGGCGATGTGGTGCGGCGCCAGGCGCTTGTCGCGCAGGCTCCATGTGCCCAGGAGTTCACCGTTCTCGGGCTTGAGCAGCACGAGCTTGGGGTCCATGCGCTCCAGGTTGCGCTTGTCGCCCGTGGGGGTGCGCGGGATGCCGCCGTTGGCAATCACCAGGCGCCCCTGCGCGTCCACGAGGATCTGGTGCGGGTCGATGCCGTGCGTGCGGTGCTCGGCCACCTTGCGCAGGTCGCGCACGTCGCGCACGCTGACCCAGCCGGCGCCGGTCTGGCGGTCGGTCTCGCCGGTGTAGAGCCAGTGCCCGTCGGGGCTGGCGATGACGTGGCCGTCCAGCGTGCGCGCATCGCCTTCGTCGGCCATGGTGAGGCGCTGCTGCACCTGGCCCTGGGCGTCGAGGCGCAGCATCCAGGTGCCGGGGCGCGTGGCCACCGCCAGGAAGCCGCCGCCCGGCTCGGGCACGATGGCGTGGGGCAGGGTGGGCGTGCTGACGGCGAACTGCGTGCTCACGCGGCCCTGCTCCCAGTCCACCCGCAGGGCGCCGGTCTGCCAGTCGCGTTCGTTCATGCGCCAGCCGCCGGCCACGCGCAGGGGTTGGCCCGTGGCGGCGGCACGGGACAGGGCGGGCAGTGCGGCGGCTCCCAGGGCGGCGCCCAGTTGTTCCAGAAAATGGCGGCGGTGCACGGCGGTCTCGGGCAGGAAGTGGCGATGCACGAAGAATACTACAAATAAGAATGATTCGTAATTGATAAATCGCAAGCGCCGGAGCAATCTGCGCCCCGCGGGGCGCTGTTCAGGCGTCCGTGGGGGCGAACAGGTCGACGCGGTCGGTGATGATGCCGTCCGTGCCCAGGGCGATGAGGCGCTCGGCGGCCCAGGCGTCGTTCACGGTGTAGCTCAGGCAGCGCATGCCCGCACCCTGCACCAGGGCGACGAGCCCGGCGTTCCACAGCGCATGGTCGCAGACGATGGCGGTGCAGCCCAGCTCCCGGGCCAGGCTCCACCAGCCGTCCCACAGCGCATCCAGCAGCAGGGCGCGCGGCAGGTGCGGGGCCGCGGCCTGGGCGCCGCGCAACGCGGGCACCTGGAAGGACGACAGCAGCGGCGCCACGGCCTGGCCCTGCCACAGGCGCGCGGCATGTTCGGCCACCACGCGGCCCGTGGCTTCCTCCAGGCCCGGCGTGGGCTTGATTTCGATGTTCAGGGCATGGCCGTTGGCCAGGCAGTAGCGCGCGATGGCGGCCAGGCTGGGCAGCGGCTCGCCGGCGTAGTTGCGGCTGTGCCAGCTCCCGGCGTCGAGCTGCGCGAGCGTGCCCCAGGCGTGCTCGCCGCCGATGGGGCTGGCCTGCGGGCCCAAGGCCTGGGCGGCGTTGGTGGTGCGCGCGAGCTCGGCGTCGTGCATGAGAAAGGGCAGGCCGTCGCGCGTGAGTTTGACGTCGCATTCGAACATGCGGTAGCCGTAGCGTGCGCCCAGGCGGAAGGCGGCCAGCGTGTTCTCGGGCGCGAGGCGGCCGGCGCCGCGGTGCGCGATCCAGCGGGGGTAGGGCCAGGGGGCGGTCATGGCTGTGCGGGCGCGGCGATGCGCTTGCCGCTGGCGGCGTCGAAGGCGTGCAGGCGGTCGGGCCGCGGGCGCACGCGCAGGCGCTCGCCGCTGCGCGGCGCGGGGGCGCCTTCCTCGATGCGCACGATGAGCGGCTCGTCCCCCAGGCGCGCATAGACCAGGCGCTCGGCGCCCAGCAGCTCCACGGTGTCCACGGCCACGTCCCAGCCGTCCGGGCCCACGTCCAGGTGCTCGGGGCGTATGCCCAGGATCTGCCCGGGCGCCACGCCCGGCGCGTGCTGCAGCAGGTTCATGGGCGGCGAGCCGATGAAGCTGGCCACGAAGGTGGAGGCGGGCGTGTGGTAGACCTCCTCGGGCGTGCCGAACTGCTCCATGTGGCCCGCGTTCATGACGATCATGCGCTGCGCCAGCGTCATGGCCTCGACCTGGTCGTGCGTGACGAACAGGCTGGTGATGCTTAGGCTCCGGTGCAGCTTCTGGATTTCGATGCGCGTCTGTGCGCGCAGCTTGGCGTCGAGGTTGGAGAGCGGCTCGTCGAACAGGAACACCTGTGGCTGGCGCACGATGGCGCGCCCCATGGCCACGCGCTGGCGCTGGCCGCCCGAGAGTTCGCGCGGCTTGCGCTCGAGCAGGTGCGAGAGCTCCAGGATCTTGGCGGCCTTGTCCACGCGCGCGCGGATTTCGTCGCGCGGCCGCTTGGCGATCTTCAGGCCGTAGGCCATGTTGTCGAACACGCTCATGTGCGGGTAGAGCGCATAGTTCTGGAACACCATGGCGATGTCGCGCTCGGCGGGCTCGAGCTGGTTGACCACGCGGCTGCCGATGGCGATCTCGCCGCCGCTGATCTCCTCCAGCCCGGCGACCATGCGCAGCAGCGTGGACTTGCCGCAGCCCGAGGGGCCGACGATGACGATGAATTCGCCGTCCGCGATCTCGGCGTTCACGCCGTGGATGACCTGGTTGGCCTTGGGGCCGTGGCCGTAGCGCTTGACGACGTTGCGCAGGGAGAGGGATGCCATGGTGCTATGTTTTCAGTAGCTTCCAGCGCTTGCTGTATAAGCGCTGAAAGCGGATTTTGCTTATTTTTCCGTGTCCACCAGGCCCTTGACGAACCACTTCTGCATGAGCATCACGACCAGCGCCGGCGGCAGCATGGCGAGGATGGCGGTGGCCATGACCACGTTCCACTCCACGTAGACCTCGCCGAAGATGGCGCGCTTGATGCCCAGCACGATGGGGTACATGTCCTCGCTGGTGGTGACCATCAGCGGCCAGAGGTACTGGTTCCAGCCGTAGATGAACTGGATCACGAACAGCGCCGCCATGGTGGTCTTGGACAGGGGCAGCAGCACGTCGAGGAAAAAGCGCATGGGCCCGGCGCCGTCGATGCGCGCCGCCTCCACCAGCTCGTCGGGCACGGTGAGGAAGAACTGGCGGAACAGGAAGGTGGCCGTGGCCGAGGCGATCAGCGGCACCGTGAGGCCGGCATAGGTGTTGAGCATGCCCAGATTGGAGATCACCTCGTAGGTCGGGCCGATGCGCACCTCCACGGGCAGCATCAGCGTGATGAAGATCATCCAGAACACGGCGTTCTTCAGCGGGAAGCGGAAGTACACGATGGCAAAGGCCGAGAGCAGCGAGATGGCGATCTTGCCCACGGCGATGGCCAGGGCCATGGCCAGGCTCACGCCCAGCATGGGCCAGCCTGCGGCGATGGTCGAGCCCGCGTGCGTCTTGCCGCCCAGCAGGGCGAGGCGGTAGGTCTCGAGCAAGTGCGTGCCCGGCAGCAGCGACAGCGGGTGGCTGGAGGCGATCTGCTCGGCCGACTGCGTGGAGGCGATGAAGGCCAGGTAGACCGGGAAGGCGATGACCAGCACGCCCAGCAGCAGCACGGCGTGGGCGACGAAGTCGAGGACGGGGCGGCGTTCGACCATCATGATCAGTACTGGACCTTCTTCTCGACAAAGCGGAACTGCACCACCGTGAGGGCTATGACCACGCCCATCAGCACCACCGACTGCGCGGCCGAGCCGCCCATGTCCAGGGCCTTGAAGCCGTCGTAGTAGAGCTTGTAGACCAGGATGGCCGTGTCCTTGCCCGGGCCGCCGTGCGTGGCCGCGTCCACCGTGCCGAAGGTGTCGAAGAACGCGTAGATCACGTTCATCACCAGCAGGAAGAAGGTGGTGGGCGAGAGCAGCGGGAACACGATGGTCCAGAAGCGCCGCCAGGGCGAGGCGCCGTCGATCGTCGCCGCCTCGATGAGCGAGTGCGGTATGGACTGCAGGCCCGCGAGGAAGAACAGGAAGTTGTAGGAGATCTGCTTCCAGGCGGCGGCCATGACGATGAGCGCCATGGCGTGGTTGGCGTTGAGCAGGTGGTTCCAGTCATAGCCCAGGGACTGCAGCGCGAAGGCGATCACGCCGTAGGGCGAGGCGAACAGCATGAGCCACAGCACGCCGGCCACCACGGGCGCGACGGCATAGGGCCAGATGAGCAGCGTCTTGTACAGGCCTGCGCCGCGCACCACACGGTTGGCCATGACGGCCAGCAGCAGCGCCAGCGACATGGACGAGGCGGCCACCAGCACGGAGAAGATGGCCGTGGTCTGGAAGGACTCGAGGTAGCCCGGGTCGCTCCACAGGCGCTCGAAGTTCGCCATGCCCACGAACTCGCGGCTGGTGCCGAAGGCGTCCTCCTGCAGCACGCTCTGGTAGAGCGCCTGGCCCGCAGGCCAGAAGAAGAACACCACGATGATGGCCATCTGCGGCGCGATCAGCAGCCAGGGCAGCCAGGCAGAGCGGAAGAGAACACGTTTTTCCATGCGATGCGTGCGCCGGTTGAAGGCCCCAAAACCCTCCCCCGCGGGGCGGGAAAGGGTCGGGCGGGGGGATTGTCAGTGCTGCCGCTGCCAGCGGACGGGGGGTTTAGCCCTTGTTCGCTTTCTGGAAGCGTTCCAATTGCTCGTTGCCGCGCCGGATGGCCGCGCCGATCGCCTCCTTGGCGCTCTTCTTGCCGCTCCAGACGCCTTCCATCTCCTCGTCGATGATGGTGCGGATCTGCACGAAGTTGCCCAGGCGCACGCCGCGCGACTTGTCCGTGGTCTTGCGGATCATCTGCTCGACCGAGACGTCCGTGCCCGGGTTCTGCTTGTAGAAGCCGGACTTCTCGGTCAGCTCGTAGGAGGCCTTGGTCACCGGCAGGTAGCCGGTGCGCTGGTGGCTGGCGGCGGCCACCTCGGGCTTGGAGAGGTAGGCGAAGAACTGCGCCACGCCCTTGTACTCGGCCGGCTTCTTGCCGCTCATGACCCACAGGCTGGCGCCGCCGATCACGGTGTTCTGCGGTGCGCCCGGCACGTCGGGGTAGTAGGGCAGGGTGCCGATGCCGTAGTCGAATTTGCCGTTGCGCTTGACGTTGCCGTACAGCGCCGAGGAGCCGGTGGCCATGGCGCATTCGCCCGAGACGAAGGTGGCGTCGGCCGCGTTGCCCCGGCCCTTGTAGACGAACAGGCCCTGCTTGGACATGTTGGCCAGGTTCTCGATGTGGCGCAGGTGCAGCGGCGTGTTGAAGGCCAGGCGCGTGTCCAGGCCGCCGAAGCCGTTGTTCTTGGTGGCGAACAGCACGTTGTGCCAGGCCGAGAAGCTCTCGAGCTGCGTCCAACTGATCCAGCTCGTGGTGAAGGGGCACTTGTGGCCGGTGGCCTTGAGCTTGGCCGCGGCGGAGGCCACCTCGGGCCAGGTCGTGGGCGGCTTGTTCGGGTCCAGGCCCGCGGCCTTGAAGGCGTCCTTGTTGTAGTGGAACACCGGCGTGGAGCTGTTGAACGGGAAGCTCAGCATCTGCCCGTTGGGCGCCGTGTAGTAGCCGGCCACGGCGGGCACGTAGGCGCCGGGGTCGAACTTCACGCCGCCGGCCTGCATCACCTTGCCCACGGGCACGATGGCGCCCTTGCTGGCCATCATGGTGGCCGTGCCGACCTCGAACACCTGCAGGATGTGCGGCGCATTGCCCGCGCGGAAGGCGGCGATGGCGGCCGTCATGGATTCGTCATAGCTGCCCTTGAAGGTGGGCACGATCTTGTAATCCTTCTGGCTGGCGTTGAACTCCTTGGCCAGGTCGCCCACCCACTCGCCCAGGGCGCCGCCCATGGAGTGCCACCATTGGATTTCGGTTTGGGCCTGGGCCGTGCCGCCCAGCAGGGCCAGTGCGGCGCCAAGGGCCAGGGTGCGGTATGTCATGCGTTTCTCCTCGGATGAATGGACGGAATGCTGCGCCCTATCGTCGGGTGGGTCTGTGACAGGCGCGTGGCTGTCATGAAGGCATGGGGGCTTTTTACCCATGCGGGGCGGGATTCCCTACCGGGAAAACCCGCCTGCGAACGCTCCCGCTTTGTCCCTGATGCGGGTAGTGGCGCCCCGCCATCCTGCGGTTTTGTGCACTGCACCATGCTAGGATAACCCGCCAATTTACTCAGCTACTACCCCGGCCCAGCGCGCACCTGCCGCGCGCCCCGGCCGTGCCACCACAGGACTGCCATGCCCCCCACCTCGCTCGACAAAAGCAAGATCAAATTCCTGTTGCTCGAAGGCCTGCACCCCAGCGCTCTGCAGGTGCTGCGCAATGCCGGGTACAGCCAGATCGAGGCGCTCTCCGGCGCGCTGCCGCAGGAGGAGTTGATCCAACGCATCGCCGACGTGCATTTCATCGGCATCCGCTCGCGCACCCAGCTCACCGCCGAGGTGCTGGCGCACGCGCACAAGCTGGTGGCCATCGGGTGCTTCTGCATCGGCACCAACCAGGTGGACCTGCTGGCCGCCCGCGAGCGCGGCATCGCCGTGTTCAATGCCCCGTACTCCAATACCCGCTCGGTGGCCGAGCTGGTGCTGGCCGAGGCCATTCTGCTGCTGCGCGGCGTGCCCCAGAAGAACGCCGTGGCGCACCGCGGCGGCTGGCTCAAGAGCGCCGAGAACGCCTACGAGGCGCGCGGCAAGACGCTGGGCATCGTCGGCTACGGGGCGATCGGCTCGCAGCTCTCCGTGCTCGCCGAAAGCCTGGGCATGCACGTCGTCTTCCACGACGTGGTGGCCAAGCTGCCGCTGGGCAACGCGCGCCAGGCCGCCAGCCTGCAGGACCTGCTGGCGCAAAGCGACATCGTCTCGCTGCACGTGCCCGAGCTGCCCTCCACGCAATGGATGATGGGCGCCGCCGAGATCGCCGCCATGAAGCCCGGCAGCATCCTCATCAACGCCTCGCGCGGCACGGTGGTCGAGATCGAGCCCCTGGCCGAGGCGCTCCGGGCGGGCAGGCTGCTGGGCGCGGCGGTGGACGTGTTTCCGGTCGAGCCGCGCAGCAACAAGGACGAGTTCGTCTCGCCCCTGCGCGGCCTGGACAACGTCATCCTCACGCCGCACATCGGCGGCTCCACGCTGGAGGCCCAGGCCAACATCGGCGTGGAGGTGGCGGAAAAGCTGGTGCGCTACAGCGACAACGGCACCACCACCTCGTCGGTGAACTTTCCCGAGGTGGCGCTGCCCGCGCAAAGCGGCAAGCACCGCCTGCTGCACGTGCACCGCAACGTGCCGGGCGTGCTCTCGGAGATCAACCGCATCTTCTCGGACAACGCCATCAACGTCTCCGCCCAGTACCTGCAGACCAACGAGGCCATCGGCTACGTGGTGATCGACATCGACGCCCAGTCCTCCGAGCTGGCGCTGCAAAAGCTCCAGCAGGTGCCGCACACCCTGCGCTGCCGCGTGCTGTTCTGAGGCCTGGCGCGGGGCGCCCGTTTGGATGGCGCCCCCTAGACCCGCGGCCTGCACGGTGCAGGGCGCTGGCATAAAATCGCGCCCCCGAGGCTCAAAGGCGCTCGTGCGTCCAGGCAAGATTCCCCATGAATGTTTCGAATGCACAGGCGGCCCAGGTGCAGGCTGCTGAACCTGCGCGCTTGCGCGAGATTCCGTACAACTACACCAGCTTTTCCGACCGGGAAATCGTCATCCGCCTGCTGGGCGAGGAGGCCTGGGGCGTGCTCGACCAGTTGCGCCGCGAGCGCCGCACCGGCCGCTCGGCGCGCATGCTCTACGAGGTGCTGGGCGACATCTGGGTCGTGCAGCGCAACCCCTACCTGCAGGACGACCTGCTGCACAACCCGGCGCGCCGCAAGCTGCTGGTCGATGCGCTCGAGCACCGCATGGCGGAGATCGACAAGCGCCGCCTGCCGCAGGAAGACGCCGAGCGCGACCGCCGCGTGGGCGTGCTGGTGGATGCCGCGCGCCGTGCCATCGCCGAGTTCGACGCCACGCTGGTCGAGGCCGGCGAGCTGCGCAAGAAGGTGGCGCGCCGCCTGGGCCGCCACACCGCCAAGGACAACATCAAGTTCGACGGCCTCTCGCGCGTGAGCCACGTGACCGACGCTACCGACTGGCGCGTGGAATACCCGTTCGTGGTGCTCACGCCCGACACCGAGGCCGAGATGGCCGCGCTGGTCAAGGCCTGCATCGAGCTGGAGCTGACCATCATCCCGCGCGGGGGCGGCACGGGCTACACGGGGGGGGCGGTTCCGCTCACCTGGCGCAGCGCCGTGATCAACACCGAAAAGCTCGAGGCCATGACCGGGGTGGAAATGCGCTGCCTGCCGGGCGTGGACCGCGAGGTGGGCACGATCTGGACCGAGGCCGGCGTGGTCACCCAGCGCGTGGCCGACGCGGCGGAGGCGGCCGGCTTCGTCTTCGCGGTGGACCCCACCAGTGCCGAGGCCTCGTGCGTCGGCGGCAACATCGCCATGAACGCAGGCGGCAAGAAGGCCGTGCTGTGGGGCACGGCGCTGGACAACCTGGCGAGCTGGCGCATGGTCACCCCAGACGGCGAGTGGCTGGAGGTCACGCGCGTGGGGCACAACCTGGGCAAGATCCACGATGCCGAGCTGGCCAGCTTCGAACTGCAGTATTTCCAGGCCGACGGCAAGACGCCCATCCGCACCGAGCGCCTGGACATCCCCGGCAGGACCTTCCGCAAGGAGGGCCTGGGCAAGGACGTGACGGACAAGTTCCTCGCCGGCCTGCCGGGCGTGCAGAAGGAGGGCACCGACGGCCTGATCACCAGCGCGCGCTGGATCGTGCACCGCATGCCCGAGCACACGCGCACCGTGTGCCTGGAGTTCTTCGGCAATGCCAAGGACGCCGTGCCCAGCATCGTGGAGATCAAGGACTTCATGTTTGCCGAGCAAAAGCGCAGCGGCGTGCTGCTGGCCGGCCTGGAGCACCTGGACGACCGCTACCTCAAGGCCGTGGGCTACACCACCAAGTCCAAGCGCGGTGGCCTGCCCAAGATGCTGCTGGTGGGCGATATCGTGGGCGACGACCCCGACGCCGTGGCCCGCGCCGCCGCCGAGGTGGTGCGCATCGCCAACTCGCGCTCGGGCGAGGGCTTCACGGCGGTGAGCGCCGAGGCGCGCAAGAAGTTCTGGGCGGACCGCAAGAAGACCGCAGCCATCAGCCGCCACACCAACGCCTTCAAGATCAACGAGGACGTGGTGATCCCGCTGCCGCGCATGGCGGAGTACACCGACGGCATCGAGCGCATCAACATCGAGCTGAGCCTGCGCAACAAGATCGAGCTGGCCGATGCGCTGGAGGACTTCCTGACCCGCGGCGATCTGCCGCTGGGCAAGCCCGGGGCGGGCGGCGAGCTGCCTTCGCCCGAGCTGCTGGAGGAGAAGCTGGCCCTGGCTCTGGCCCTGGTGCGCGAGACGCGCGCGCTCTGGCAGGACTGGCTGCGGCGCGTGGAGGAGCTGTTCCCGCAGCTGCAGGACCACCGCCTGCGCGCGAGCTGGAAGACGCAGATCCGCGATCCGCTGCGCAACATCTTCACCGGCAGCGACTTCGAGCCGCTGATGCAGGCCCTGGGCGAGGTGCAGCAGCGCGTGCTGCGCGGCCGCGTGTGGGTGGCGCTGCACATGCACGCGGGTGACGGCAACGTGCACACCAACATCCCCGTGCACAGCGACAACTACGCCATGCTGCAGACCGCGCACGAGGCCGTGGCGCGCATCATGGTGCTGGCGCGCAGCCTGGACGGCGTGATCTCGGGCGAGCACGGCATCGGCATCACCAAGCTCGAATTCCTGACCGACGAGGAACTGGCGCCGTTTGCCGAATACAAGCGCAAGGTGGACCCGCACGGCCGCTTCAACCGCGGCAAACTGCTGCGAAATCAGGAGCTGCTGGCGCAGAGTCAGCAAGCGTTGCAGGCCAATCCGGCCCATAAGGGCGCGCGCAGTTCGCTGATGTTCGCCGACCTGACCAACGCCTACACGCCCAGCTTCGGCCTGATGGGCCACGAGTCGCTGATCATGCAGCAGAGCGACATCGGCGACATCGTCGCCAGCGTCAAGGACTGCCTGCGCTGCGGCAAGTGCAAGCCGGTGTGCGCCACGCACGTGCCGCGCGCCAACCTGCTGTACAGCCCGCGCAACAAGATCCTCGCCACCTCGCTGCTGGCCGAAGCCTTTCTGTACGAGGAGCAGACGCGCCGCGGCGTGTCCATCCGCCACTGGCAGGAGTTCGAGGACGTGGCCGACCACTGCACCGTGTGCCACAAGTGCTACAACCCCTGCCCGGTCAAGATCGACTTCGGCGACGTGACCATGAACATGCGCAACCTGCTGCGCAAGATGGGCAAGAAGAGCTTCCGCCCGGGCAACAAGCTGGCCATGGCCATGCTCAACGCCACCAACCCCGACACCATCAAGCTGCTGCGCGGCGCCATGGTCAACGTGGGCTTCAAGGCCCAGCGCATGGCCGTGGACGCGCTGCGCAGCGTGGCCCGCAAGCAGACCGCGCACCCGCCGGCCACCGTGGGCACGGCGCCGGTCAAGGAGCAGGTGATCCACTTCGTGAACAAGAAGCTGCCCGGCGGCCTGCCCAAGAAGACGGCGCGCGCGCTGCTGGACATCGAGAACAAGGACTACGTGCCCATCATCCGCAACCCGGCCGCCACCTCGGCCGACACGGAGGCGGTGTTCTACTTCCCCGGCTGCGGCTCCGAGCGCCTGTTCAGCCAGGTGGGCCTGGCCACGCAGGCCATGCTGTGGCACGCCGGCGTGCAGACCGTGCTGCCGCCCGGCTACCTGTGCTGCGGCTATCCGCAGCGCGGCAGCGGCCAGTTCGACAAGGCCGAGAAGATGATCACCGACAACCGGGTGCTGTTCCACCGCGTGGCCACCACGCTGAACTACCTGGACATCAAGACGGTGGTGGTCTCGTGCGGCACCTGCTACGACCAACTGCAGGGCTACCAGTTCGACAAGATCTTCCCCGGCAGCCGCATCATCGACATCCACGAATACCTGCTGGAAAAGGGCATCACCCTGCCGGCAGGGCAGGGCGGTTACCTGTACCACGAGCCCTGCCACAACCCCATGAAGCAGGGCGACTCCATGCAGACCGTGCGCGCCCTGGTGGGCGACCAGGTGCTCAAGAGCGAGCGCTGCTGCGGCGAATCGGGCACGCTGGGCGTGACGCGGCCCGATGTCTCCACCCAGGTGCGCTTCCGCAAGGAAGAGGAAATCCGCAAGGGCGAGGCGCAACTGCGCGCCAGCGGCGCCGTGGGCGCGCAGGACAACATCAAGATCCTCACGAGCTGCCCCAGCTGCCTGCAGGGCATCTCGCGTTACCAGGATGACCTGCAGAACGGCCTGCTCGAGGCCGACTACATCGTCATCGAGATGGCCAAGCAGATCCTGGGCGAGAACTGGCTGCCCGAGTACGTGCAACGCGCCAACGCCGGCGGCATCGAACGGGTGCTGGTGTGAGCGCGCTCCCCGCGCCAGGTACGGGCGGACCTGCGGCGGCGGCCGCCAGCCCGGCGTGCCCGCTCTGCGCCACCGAGGGCGGTGAGCTGGTCTGGCGCGGCGCGGCGCTGCGCGTCATCCGCGCCGACGAGGCCGGTTTTCCGGCCTTCTACCGCGTGGTCTGGAACGCGCATGTGGCCGAGTTTTCCGACCTGTCCGCCGCCGAGCGCCAGCACTGCATGGAGGCCGTCGCCGCCGTCGAGCAGGTGCTGCGTGCGCAGCTGGCGCCCACCAAGATCAACCTCGCCGCGCTGGGCAACATGGTGCCGCACCTGCACTGGCACGTGATCGCGCGCTTCGACTGGGACAGCCACTTTCCCGCACCCGTCTGGGCGCCGGCGCAGCGCGCGCGCGCCGTGGAGCAGGAGGCGGCGCTGGCCGCACGCCTGCCGCACGTGCACGCACGGCTGCGCGAGCGCTTGCAGGCGCTATCGCAACAATAGCTGGCAGCGCTTGTGCAGCAAGCGCTGCAGCCGGTTTTCTTCTGAAATGGAGGTTCCCCATGGCAGGCCTGGTCCCCGGCGCTCCCACCCCCCGGTCCATCACCGTGCACGGCCAGTCGCGCACCCTGGAGCTGGTGTTTTCCGACGGCGCGCACTTTCGCATCCCCTTCGAGCTGCTGCGCGTGTACTCGCCCTCGGCCGAGGTCATGGGCCATGGCCCGGGCCAGGAGGTGCTGCAGACCGGCAAGCGCGCGGTCGAGATCGAGGACATCGCCGCCATCGGCAACTACGCCATCCAGCCGCGCTTTTCCGACGGGCATGACAGCGGCATCTACTCCTGGGACTACCTCTACGACCTGGGCCAGCGGCAGGACGCGCTGTGGCAGCGCTACCTGCAGCGCCTGCAGGACGCCGGCCTGGAGCGCGACGCACCCATGCCCGGCGCACACGCCGGCGGCGCGCCCGCGCAGGGCTTTTCCCTCACGCGCAGCAAGCCCGAGGGCGGCGGCTGCGGCTCCGGGGGCTGCGGCTGCCAATAAGCAACACCCGGCAGGCTTTGTTGCGCTATCAAAAGCAGAGCTTGCCGCGCCGATTTGACGAGCCTCAAGGGCCGCTAAGGCTTAAAATGTGTATACCCCACGCCAGCGCGGGGTTGTCACCTTCACCTATAGCATCCCTACCATGAGCAGCACGCATTTCGGTTTCGAGTCGGTCGATGAAAAGGACAAGGCACGCCGCGTGCGTGGTGTGTTCGACTCCGTCGCCTCGAAGTACGACGTGATGAACGACCTGATGTCCGGCGGCCTGCACCGCGCCTGGAAGGCCTACACCGTCATGGTGGCCCGCCTGAAAGAGGGCGACCAGGTGCTCGACATCGCGGGCGGCACGGGCGACCTGTCCCTGGCTTTCGCCAAGAAGGTCGGCGCCACCGGCCGCGTGGTGCACACGGACATCAACGAGGCCATGCTGCGCGTGGGGCGCGACCGCCTGCTCGACCAGGGCGTGGTGCTGCCCACCCTGGTGTGCGACGCCGAGCAGTTGCCGTTTCCCGACGCCCATTTCGACCTGGTCAGCGTGGCCTTCGGCCTGCGCAACATGACGCACAAGGACGTCGCCCTGCGCGAGATGTGCCGCGTGCTCAAGCCCGGCGGCCGACTGCTGGTGCTGGAGTTCTCCAAGGTCGCCCAGCCGCTGGCCAAGCCCTACGACTGGTATTCCTTCCACATCCTGCCGCGCCTGGGCCAGCTCGTGGCCGGCGATGCCGACAGCTACCGCTACCTCGCCGAGTCCATCCGCATGCACCCGGGCCAGGAGGAGCTCAAGGCCCTGATGCACGAGGCCGGCTTCGGCCATGTGGACTACCACAACATGACCGCGGGCGTCGTCGCCCTGCATGTCGGAATCAAGTGTTGACCCGTAACGTGAACCCCAAGGAGAGCCCTGTGATGAGAACCTTCCTGTCCGCCCTGTTCGTGCTTGCTCTGCTGGCCGTGCAGCCCGAGGCCGAGGCCAAGCGCCTGGGAGGCGGCAGGTCCGTGGGCCAGCAATCGGGCAATGTGACGCAGCGCAGCGCCAACCCGCCCGCCGCCCCGGCAGCGCCCGCGCAGGGCACGGCGGCGGCTCCCGCCAAGCCCGCCCCCGCCGGCGCACCGCCGGCCGCGGCCGCGCCCAAGAAGCCCTGGGGCGCCATGCTCGGTGGCCTGGCCGCGGGCCTGGGCCTGGCCTGGCTGGCGCATTCGCTGGGCCTGGGGGCCGCGTTCGGCAACATCCTGCTGGTGGCCTTGCTGGCGCTGGTGGCCTTTGGCGTCATCGGCATGATCATGCGTGCGCGCAAGCCGGCGGCCGCCGCCGCTGGCGGGGCGCCCTTTGCCTTCCAGGGCGCAGGCGCCGCCACGCCGCAGGAGGCGAGCGTGCCGCGCAACTACAGCCCGGACAAGGTCGGCAACGACGCCTCGGCCCGCCCCTGGGAGCGCGCCAGCATGGCCTTCGAGGCTCCGCGCAGCGGCGGCGGCTCCATCATCGGCTCGGCCCTGGGCGGCTCGCAGAACTGGGGCGTGCCCGAGGGTTTCGACGTGGCCGGCTTCACCGATGCGGCGCGGCGCAACTTCATCACCCTGCAGGCCGCCTGGGACCGCGCCGACGTGGCCACGCTGCGCTCCATGATGACCGACACCATGCTGAGCGAAATCCGCAGCCAGCTCGCCGAGCGCGAACAGCAGGGTGGCGGCCAGCCCAACCAGACCGACGTGGTCATGCTCGAAGCCCAGTTGCTGGGCATCGAAGACCTGGGCGAGGCCTACATGGCCAGCGTGGAGTTCTCGGGCATGATCCGCGAGGAACCCTCCGCCGGCCCCAGCCCCTTCCGCGAGGTCTGGAACATGACCAAGCCCAAGGACGGCAAGAGCGGCTGGCTGGTGGCCGGCGTGCAGGCGCTGCAGTAATGTCCCGCGTTTGATGTTGCCGTGCGCCCGGGGCGCACGGTTCGGGGAATAATCGGGGGCTATGGCAACACAGTCCCCTTTTTCCTTTCTGGGCCCGCTGTTCGAGCGCGTGGCCGCCGGGCCCCAGCCGCCGCAGTGGGTGGTGCACGAGACGCAGCACCGCCTGGTGCTGCTGCTCAACCACGTGCTCATGCAGGAGGACGCGGCCACCCAGCGCCTGCTGCCGCGGCGCGGCCGCGTGGTGCGCGTGCAGTGGCGCCAGTTCTTCCTGGCGCTGCAGGTCACGCCCGCCGGCCTGTTCGACCTGGCCCCCGAGGCGCGCGTGCCCGACCTGCGCCTGGAGGTGACCGAGTCCTCGCCGCTCGGCCTGGCGCAGGCGGCGCTGCGCGGCGAACGCCCGGCCGTGCGCATCGACGGTGACGTGCAGTTCGCGGGCGACATCCAGTGGCTGGCCGACAACCTGCGCTGGGACCTGGAGGACGACCTCGCCCGCCTGCTCGGCGACGTGCCGGCGCACGCCCTGGCCAGTGCCGCGGGCAGCGCCGTGCAGGCCTTGCGCGGCTTTCTGCAGACGCGCGCGCCGGGCGGCGCCGCGGCCTGGTCCGCGGACCGCACCATCCCATGAAGCAGTTCTACCGGGGGGCCACCATCGTCTGGGTGGCGCTGCGCTTCGGGCTCGACGAGCTGGTGCTCAACAGCTTCCAGAAGCCCTGGCTGCGCCTGCTGGCGCGCCTGGTCTCCGTCGGGCGCGACCTGCGTGCGCCGCGCGGCCAGCGCCTGCGCGAGGCGCTCGAGCGCCTGGGGCCCATCTTCGTCAAGTTCGGCCAGGTGCTGTCCACGCGGCGCGACCTCATGCCGCCCGACATCGCCGACGAACTGGCCCTGCTGCAGGACCGCGTGCCGCCCTTCGACCCCGCCATCTCGGTGGCCACCATCGAGCGCGCGTTCAAGCGGCCGATCGCCGAGGTGTTCGAGAGCTTCGAGCGCGAGCCCGTGGCCAGTGCCTCCATCGCCCAGGTGCACTTTGCCACCCTGCGCGACCGCCAGGGCCGGCGGCACGATGTGGCCGTCAAGGTGCTGCGCCCGGGCATGCTGCCCGTGATCGAGAAAGACCTGGCCCTCATGCGCATGATGGCCGGCTGGGTCGAGAGCCTGTCGGCCGACGGCAAGCGCCTCAAGCCCCGCCAGGTGGTGGCCGAGTTCGACAACTACCTGCACGACGAGCTCGACCTAGTGCGCGAGGCCGCCAACGCCGCCCAACTGCGGCGCAACATGGAGGGGCTGGGCCTGGTGGAAGTGCCCATCGTGCACTGGGACTTCTGCCACCCCGAGGTGATGGTGATGGAGCGCATGAACGGCGTGCCCATCAGCCAGGTCGAGCGGCTGCGCGAAGCGGGGGTGGACATCCCCAAACTCGCGCGCGACGGCGTGACCATCTTCTTCACCCAGGTGTTCCGCGACGGCTTCTTCCATGCCGACATGCACCCGGGCAACATCCAGGTGAGCCTGGATCCAGCCACCTTCGGGCGCTACATCTCGCTGGACTTCGGCATCGTGGGCACGCTCACGGCGACCGACAAGGAGTACCTGGCGCAGAACTTCACGGCCTTCTTCCGGCGCGACTACAAGCGCGTGGCCGAGCTGCACATCGAGAGCGGCTGGGTGCCGCCCGAGACGCGCGTGAACGATCTCGAATCGGCCGTGCGCACCGTGTGCGAGCCGTATTTCGACCGCCCGCTCAAGGAGATCTCGCTCGGCATGGTGCTGTTGCGCCTGTTCCAGACCTCGCGCCGCTTCAACGTCGAGATCCAACCCCAGCTCGTGCTGCTGCAGAAGACCCTGCTCAACATCGAGGGCCTGGGCCGCCAGCTCGACCCCAACCTGGATCTCTGGAGCACGGCCAAGCCGTTCCTGGAGAAGTGGATGCTCGAGCAGCTCGGCCCCCAGCGCCTGCGGCACGAACTGCGCGACCAGGCGCCGCACTACGCCAAGATCCTGCCGGCCCTGCCGCGCCTGCTGCACGACCACCTGCAGCGCCAGGCCCAGGCGCAGCCCACGCGCGAGCTGCTGGAGCTGCTCAAGGAGCAAAAGCGCACCAACCGCCTGCTGCAGGGCTTGGTCTTTGCGGGCCTGGGCTTTGTCCTGGGGCTGGTCACCATGCTGATCGTCATCCGCGTGCGGATTTTTTAAAGGGTTTTCCCCAGGTGGCGCCTTGGCGGCCGGCGTGCGCGCCGGATGCGCCGATAATGCGCGTCGTTTTTTCCCTCCACTTTTCTTTGTCCATGGAACGGAGCCGCGCACATGCTGGTGTCTTTCATCGTTCTGTACCTGGCGGCATCGATCGCCATTGGCCTGTTTGCCGCGCGCCGCGTGCATAACACGGCGGATTACGCCGTCGCCGGGCGCAGCCTGCCGCTGGCCGTGGTCATCGCCACCACCTTCGCCACCTGGTTCGGCTCCGAGACGGTGCTCGGCGCGCCGGCGCAGTTCGTCAAGGAAGGCCTGGGCGGCACGGTGGAAGACCCGTTCGGCGCGGGCATGTGCCTGGTGCTGGTGGGCCTGTTCTTCGCGCGCAAGCTGTACGCGATGAACATCATCACCATCGGCGACTACTACCGCCAGCGCTACGGGCGCGCGGTCGAGGTGCTGTGCTCGTGCATCATCATCTTCAGCTACCTCGGCTGGGTGGGTGCGCAGATCACGGCGCTGGGCCTGGTGTTCAACCTGCTGAGCCACGGCGCCATCTCGCTGGCCTGGGGCATGGTCATCGGCACCGTGGTGGTGCTGGTGTACACGCTGTACGGCGGCATGTGGTCGGTGGCGCTGACGGACTTCGTGCAGATGATCGTCATCGCCGTGGGCCTGCTGCTCATAGCCTGGTACGCCGGGGAGATGGCCGGCGGTGCGGGCAAGGTCATCGACCTCGCCGCGCGCGAGGGCAAGTTCAACTTCCTGCCCACGGGCGGCGTCAAGGAGTGGACCTTCTTCATCGCCGCCGCCATCACCATGATGCTGGGCTCCATTCCGCAGCAGGACGTGTTCCAGCGCGTCATGTCGTCGAACAACGCGCGCACCGCGCGGACCGGCCCGGTGGTGGGCGGGCTGCTGTACATCGGCTTTGCCTTCGTGCCCATGTTCGTGGTCATGGCCGCGCTCATCGTCATGCCGGGCACGGCCGAACTGCTGGGCGACGATCCCCAGAAAGTCCTGCCCACGCTGGTGATGGAGCACATGCCCGTGGGGCTGCAGGTGGCGTTCTTCGGCGCGCTGCTCTCGGCCATCATGTCCACGGCCTCGGCCACGCTGCTGGCGCCCTCGACCACCTTCGTCGAGAACATCCTGCGCAACCTGCGCCCCGGCATGAGCGACGCCGAAACGCTCAAGGCCATGCGCATCAGCGTGCTGGTGTTCACGGTCTGCGTGCTGGTCTATTCCATCACCATGCAGGGCTCGTCGATCTACGAATTGGTCTCGGGCGCCTACCAGGTGCCGCTGGTCGGCGCCTTCGTGCCGCTGGTGCTGGGCATCTACTGGAAGCGTGCCACCACCCAGGGGGCGCTGCTGGCGGTCGTCCTGGGCATCGGCGTCTGGCTGTGGTTCGTGGCGAGCCCGGTGCTCAACGAGGCCTTCCCGCAACAGCTCGCCGGCCTGCTGGCGGCGTTCGCGGGCATGGTGGGTGGCTCGCTGCTGCCCCAGTTCGTTCCCGACCACAAGGGGCGCGTGCACCATTACCAGGGCAGCCCC
>NZ_BBJX01000010.1 GCF_000739995.1 Comamonas granuli NBRC 101663
GCACTCGTTCGTAGGGGTATAGCTCAATTGGCAGAGCGTCGGTCTCCAAAACCGAAGGTTGTAGGTTCGATTCCTACTGCCCCTGCCACCTGCTAGTGGCAAACCAAGCCCGCCAGCTCCTGGCGGGCTTCAGTGTCTTGAATGGCACCGAAAACAGAGGACAGCCAGTGATGGCCACTTCACAAGTAGAAACAGTCAGCAGCGGTTCGGACAAAGCCAAGCTCGCAGTCGTCGGACTGCTGGTGGTCGCTGCCGTGGCGGGGTTTTATCTGCTGGGCAAGCAGGGCGCCTGGGTTCAGTGGGCGGCCCTTCTGGCGGGTCTGGCGCTGGCGGCCGGTGTCTTTCTGGTGTCCGAGCCGGGGCGGCAATTGCTGGCCTTTTCGCGCGACGCCTGGCGTGAGGTCAAGAAGGTTGTCTGGCCCAGCCGCAAGGAGACTGTGCAGATGACGGGCTACGTGTTTGCCTTTGTAGTCATCATGGCCCTGTTTTTGTGGCTGACGGACAAAACCCTGGAGTGGGTCTTGTACGGCCTGATTCTGGGTTGGAGGAACTAAATGAGCGCTGACGTGGAACAGGGTGCAGCAGCGTCTGCGGCGGCCGAGGCATCGTCCTCCGCCATGCGCTGGTACATCGTCCATGCCTATTCCGGCATGGAGAAGGCGGTCGAGCGCAACATCACCGAGCGTATCGTGCGCTCGGGCATGCAGGGCAAGTTCGGCCGCATCCTCGTGCCGACGGAAGAAGTCGTCGAGATGAAGAACGGCCAGCGCCGCACCACCGAGCGGCGCTTGTTCCCGGGCTATGTATTCGTCGAGATGGTCATGGACGACGACACCTGGCACCTGATCAAGCACACGAGCAAGGTGACGGGCTTCGTGGGGGGCGCCAAGAACCGGCCGGCCCCGATCTCCGAGGATGAGGTCCAGAAGATCGTCCACCAGATGCAAGAGGGCACGGAAAAGCCGCGCCACAAGATCGAATTCATGGTCGGCGAAATGGTGCGCGTCAAGGAAGGTCCGTTCACGGACTTCAACGGCACGGTCGAAGACGTCAATTACGAAAAGAGCCGCCTGCGTGTATCGGTCATGATTTTTGGCCGCTCCACGCCCGTCGAGCTGGAATTCGGTCAGGTCGAGAAAACCTGATCTTTGCCTGAGCGCAGCAGGTCCTTGCGCACTTTACCGGCTCGGTGCGCTGTGCGAAAGAGCCGTCAACCCCGGGGAGCCTGAGGCCCAACGCCCAGGCGATCGCACCCGCAAGGAGTCATCCACATGGCGAAAAAAATCGTCGGCTTCATCAAGCTGCAAGTGCCGGCTGGTAAGGCCAATCCCTCTCCGCCCATCGGCCCGGCACTGGGTCAGCGCGGCCTCAACATCATGGAGTTCTGCAAGGCATTCAATGCGCAGACCCAGGGTGTCGAGCCGGGCCTGCCGCTGCCCGTGGTCATCACGGCGTTTGCGGACAAGAGCTTCACCTTCATCATCAAGACCCCTCCGGCCACGACGCTGATCAAGAAGGCGATCAAGCTGGAAAAGGGCTCCGCGAATGCTCTCAAGAGCAAGGTCGGCAAGATCACGCGCGCTCAGCTCGAAGAGATCGCCAAGACCAAGATGAAAGACATGAACGCAGCCGACCTCGACGCGGCTGTGCGTACCATTGCAGGTTCCGCGCGCTCCATGGGCGTGACGGTGGAGGGTGTGTAAATGGCCAAGCTGACCAAGAAGCAAAAAGCCCTGCAGGGCAAGGTGGATTCGAACCGCCTGTATTCCCTGGCTGATGCGCTGGTCATCGTCAAGGACGCGGCCACGGCCAAGTTCGACGAGTCCATCGACGTGGCGGTGCAACTGGGCGTGGACGCCAAGAAGTCCGACCAGGTGGTGCGCGGTGCCGTGGTGCTGCCCAACGGCACGGGCAAGACCACCCGTGTGGCCGTGTTCGCCCAAGGCGCCAAGGCCGAAGAGGCCAAGGCGGCGGGCGCCGACATCGTCGGCATGGATGACCTGGCTGCCCAGGTCAAGGCGGGTGACATGCCGTTCGACGTGGTCATCGCCGCGCCTGACGCCATGCGCGTGGTCGGTACGCTGGGCCAGATCCTCGGCCCGCGCGGCCTGATGCCCAACCCCAAGGTCGGCACCGTGACGCCCGACGTCGCCACGGCCGTGAAGAACGCCAAGGCCGGCCAGGTGCAGTTCCGCGTCGACAAGGCCGGCATCGTGCACAGCACCATCGGCCGCCGCTCGTTCGACAACGACAAGCTGCAAGGCAACCTCGCCGCCCTGATCGAAGCCCTGAACAAGGCCAAGCCTGCAACCAGCAAGGGTCTGTACCTGCGCAAGGTGGCGGTGTCGTCCACGATGGGCCTGGGCGTGCGCGTGGATACGCAATCCATCGCGGCGTGATGGCGTGAATCTTGAGGCGCCTGCAAAGGCGCCTCGGTGGTGGGCCGGTGCAGCAATGCATCGGGCCATCCAAGACCGCTGGTGTGCCCGCAAGGCACTTAATCCCCGAGGGGCCAGCGCAGATGGCGATCCCGCTGCAGATGGAATCCGTTCCTCAACAGTTGGTCGCTGCAACAAGAGCGTGCGCGAGGGGCCTGCCCTGGAGCGCACATTTTAAGGAGTAGACCTTGAGTCTGAATCGCAGTGAGAAAGAAGCGGTCATCAATGAAGTGACCAGCCTCGCCGCTAAAGCTCAAACGCTGGTGATTGCGGAATACCGTGGCATCACGGTCGCCGACATGACCAAACTGCGCGTCGATGCACGCAGCAAGGGCGTGAGCCTGAGTGTTCTGAAGAACACCCTGGCCCGCCGTGCTGTGGCCGGCAGCCAGTTTGACGTGGTGGCCGACCAGATGACCGGTCCGCTGATCTATGGCTTCTCCGAAGACGCCGTGGCCGCTGCCAAAGTGGTGGCCGATTTCGCGAAAACCAACGACAAGCTGGTGATCCGCGGCGGTGCTTTCGGTGGCAAGGCCCTGGACGTCAACGGCGTGAAGCAACTGGCCAACATTCCTTCCAAGGAAGTGCTGCTGGCCCAGCTGTGTGGCTTGCTGATGTCGCCGATGTCCCGCACCGCCGTGGTGCTGGGTGCGCTGGCGGCCAAAAAAGGCGAAGGCGAAGCCGTTGCTGCCTGAGCAGCGTGCTGACCGACCTGTTAACTAATTGTTAGGAAATCAAAATGGCATTCGATAAAGACGCATTTCTGACCGCGCTGGACAGCATGACGGTCCTGGAACTCAACGACCTGGTCAAGGCCATCGAAGAGAAGTTCGGTGTGAGCGCTGCCGCCATGGCCGCTCCTGCTGCAGGTGGTGGCGCTGCTGCCCCGGCTGCTGAAGAGAAGACCGAGTTCAACGTGGTGCTGACCGATGCCGGCGCCAACAAGGTGTCGGTCATCAAGGCCGTGCGCGAAATCACCGGCCTGGGCCTCAAGGAAGCCAAGGACCTGGTGGACGGCGCGCCCAAGAACGTCAAGGAAGGCATTGCCAAGGCTGACGCCGAAGCGGCCGTCAAGAAGCTGGTGGACGCCGGCGCCAAGGCCGAACTCAAGTAATTCGGCCTCGTGCAAGGGCTGGAGTGCTCGCAATGGGCCTCCAGCCTTTGGCGCTTCCAGAGCGCACTTGAAAGCGGGCTTGGGCGGCATGCCGATGATGGCCGCCGACGGAGAGTCCCAAACCGTTTTCAAGTGTCTTCTGACCCACCCGACAGCAGAAGGCGCCTTGGTCCGGGCGATGTGCAAGGCATCGCCGTCCGCCATGGTTGGTAGTGGCCAACCGCCAAGCCTGCGGCCTCGCCGCCGCAGTCCCGTCGTCGAAGACCCAGGACCCAAGTCTTAGCCCGGAGAATTCATGGCCTACTCTTTCACCGAACGCAAGCGTATCCGCAAAAGTTTCGGCAGCCGCGACAGCGTGCTGAAGGTACCTTACCTCCTGCAGATGCAAAAGGACGCCTACACCGCGTTCCTGCAGGCCAGCGTACCGCCGAAAAAACGAACCAACGAAGGCTTGCAGGCCGCATTCAATTCCGCGTTCCCCATCGTCTCGCACAACGGTTTTGTCGAGATGAAGTTCCTGGAATACAACCTGGCCAAGCCGGCGTTCGACGTGCGCGAATGCCAGACGCGCGGCCTGACCTTTGCCTCGGCCGTGCGTGCCAAGGTGCAGCTCATCATCTATGACCGCGAGTCCTCCACGGCGCAGTCCAAGGTGGTCAAGGAAGTGAAGGAGCAGGAGGTCTACATGGGCGAAGTGCCCCTGATGACCGACAAGGGCTCGTTCATCATCAACGGCACCGAGCGCGTGATCGTCTCGCAGCTGCACCGCTCGCCCGGCGTGTTCTTCGAGCACGACAAGGGCAAGACGCACAGCTCGGGCAAGCTGCTGTTCTCGGCACGCATCATCCCCTACCGCGGCTCCTGGCTGGACTTCGAGTTCGACCCCAAGGACATCCTCTACTTCCGCGTGGACCGTCGCCGCAAGATGCCGGTCACCATCCTGCTCAAGGCCATCGGCCTGAACCCGGAATCCATCCTGGCGAACTTCTTCGTCAACGACAACTTCCGCCTGATGGATTCGGGCGCGCAGATGGAATTCGTCGCCGAGCGCCTCAAGGGCGAGGTGGCCCGTTTCGACATCACCGACAAGTCGGGCAAGGTCGTCGTCGCCAAGGACAAGCGCATCACCGCGCGCCACACGCGTGAGCTCGAGCAGTCGGGCACCACGCACGTGAGCGTGCCCGAGGACTTCCTCATCGGCCGCGTGGTGGCACGCAACATCGTCGACGGCGATACCGGCGAGATCCTGGCCAAGGCCAACGAAGAGCTGACCGAAGCGCTGCTCAAGAAGCTGCGCGCCGCTGGCGTGCAGGACCTGCAGTGCCTCTACACCAACGAGCTGGACCAGGGGCCCTACATCTCGCAGACCCTGCGCATCGACGAGACGGTGGACGAGTTTGCCGCCCGCGTGGCCATCTACCGCATGATGCGCCCCGGCGAGCCGCCCACCGAGGACGCCGTGCAGGCCCTGTTCCAGCGCCTGTTCTACAGCGCCGACACCTACGACCTCTCGCGCGTAGGCCGCATGAAGTTCAACGCCAAGATCGGGCGCGACGACCCCAACGGCCCCATGGTGCTGTCCAATGAGGACATCCTGGCCGTGGTCAAGATCCTCGTGGACCTGCGCAATGGCCGCGGCGAGGTGGACGACATCGACCACCTGGGCAACCGCCGCGTGCGCTGCGTGGGCGAACTGGCCGAGAACCAGTACCGCACCGGCCTGGCGCGCATCGAGAAGGCCGTGAAGGAACGCCTGGGCCAGGCCGAGCAAGAGCCGCTCATGCCGCACGACCTGATCAACTCCAAGCCGATTTCCGCGGCGCTCAAGGAGTTCTTCGGCGCGTCCCAACTGTCGCAGTTCATGGACCAGACCAACCCGCTGGCCGAGATCACGCACAAGCGCCGCGTCTCGGCCCTGGGCCCGGGCGGTCTGACGCGCGAGCGCGCCGGCTTCGAGGTGCGCGACGTGCACGTCACGCACTACGGCCGCGTGTGCCCGATCGAGACGCCGGAAGGCCCGAACATCGGCCTGATCAACTCGCTGGCCCTGTATGCGCGCCTGAACGAGTACGGCTTCATCGAGACGCCCTACCGCCGCGTCGTCGACGGCAAGGTCACCGACGAGATCGACTACCTATCCGCCATCGAAGAGGGCAAGTACATCATCGCCCAGGCCAACGCCGTGCTCGACGCCCAGGGCCGCCTGACGGGTGAACTCATCTCCGCCCGCGAGAAGGGCGAATCGGTGCTCGTGACGGCCGACCAGATCCAGTACATGGACGTGTCGCCGGCACAGATCGTCTCCGTGGCCGCCTCGCTGGTGCCCTTCCTGGAGCACGACGACGCCAACCGCGCACTGATGGGCGCCAACATGTCGCGCCAGGCCGTGCCCGTGCTGCGCCCGGAAAAGCCGCTGGTCGGTACCGGCATCGAGCGCGTGGCCGCCGTGGACTCCGGCACCGTGGTGACGGCCACGCGCGGCGGCGTGGTCGACTACGTGGATGCGACCCGCATCGTGATCCGCGTGAACGACGACGAGGCCGTGGCCGGTGAAGTGGGCGTGGACATCTACAACCTCATCAAGTACCAGCGCTCCAACCAGAACACCAACATCCACCAGCGTCCCATCGTCAAGCGCGGTGACAAGCTGGCCAAGGGCGACGTGATCGCCGACGGCGCCTCGACCGACCTGGGCGAGATCGCCATCGGCCAGAACATGCTGATCGCCTTCATGCCCTGGAACGGCTACAACTTCGAGGACTCGATCCTGATCTCCGAGCGCGTCGTCGCCGACGACCGCTACACCAGCATCCACATCGAGGAGCTGGTGGTCATGGCGCGCGACACCAAGCTGGGCGCCGAGGAAATCACGCGCGACATCCCCAACCTGTCGGAGCAGCAGCTCAACCGCCTGGACGAGTCCGGCATCATCTACGTGGGTGCCGAGGTGCAGCCCGGCGACGTGCTGGTGGGCAAGGTCACGCCCAAGGGCGAGACCACGCTCACGCCCGAAGAAAAGCTCCTGCGCGCCATCTTCGGCGAGAAGGCCTCCGACGTGAAGGACACCTCGCTGCGCGTGGACCAGGGCTCGCAGGGCGTGGTCATCGACGTGCAGGTGTTCACGCGCGAAGGCATCCAGCGCGACAAGCGCGCGCAGCAGATCATTGACGATGAACTCAAGCGCTTCCGCCTGGACCTGAACGACCAGTTGCGCATCGTCGAGGCCGATGCCTTCGACCGTATCGAAAAGCTCCTGATCGGCCGCGTGGCCAACGGCGGCCCGCAGAAGCTCTCCAAGGGCACCAAGCTGGACAAGGCCTACCTCGACGGCGTGGACAAGTTCCACTGGTTCGACATCCGCCCGGCCGAGGAGGAAGTGGCCGCGCAGCTCGAGTCCATCAAGAACTCGCTGGAGCAGACGCGCCACAGCTTCGACCTGGCGTTCGAGGAAAAGCGCAAGAAGCTCACGCAAGGCGACGAGCTGCCCGCGGGCGTGCTCAAGATGGTGAAGGTCTACCTGGCCGTCAAGCGCCGCCTGCAGCCCGGCGACAAGATGGCTGGCCGCCACGGCAACAAGGGCGTGGTCTCCAAGATCACCCCGGTCGAGGACATGCCCTACATGGCCGACGGCACGCCCGTGGACATCGTGCTCAACCCGCTGGGCGTGCCCTCGCGCATGAACATCGGCCAGGTGCTGGAAGTGCACCTGGGCTGGGCCGGCAAGGGCCTGGGCCAGCGCATCGGCGACATGCTGCAGCGCGAGGCCGCCAGCACCGAGCTGCGCGGCTTCCTGGAGCAGATCTACAACCGCACCGGCCACAAGGAAGACCTGGCGGCGCTGCCCGAAAGCGAACTGCGTGCCATGGCCCAGGAGCTGACCAGCGGTGTGCCGTTCGCCTCGCCCGTGTTCGACGGCGCCACGGAGCAGGAGATCCGCGACATGCTCAAGCTGGCCTACCCGGACGACATCGCCAAGGCCAAGGGCCTGACGGCCACGCGCACCCAGGCGCAGCTCTACGACGGCCGCACCGGCGATCCGTTCGAGCGCACCACCACCGTGGGCTACATGCACTACCTCAAGCTCCACCACCTGGTGGACGACAAGATGCACGCGCGCTCCACCGGCCCGTACTCGCTGGTCACGCAGCAGCCTCTGGGCGGCAAGGCGCAGTTCGGCGGTCAGCGTTTCGGCGAGATGGAAGTGTGGGCGCTGGAGGCCTACGGCGCCGCCTATGTGCTGCAGGAAATGCTCACCGTCAAGTCCGACGACGTGCAGGGCCGCACCAAGGTGTACGAGAACATCGTCAAGGGCGAGCACACCATCGAGGCAGGAATGCCCGAGTCGTTCAACGTTCTGGTCAAGGAAATCCGTTCCCTGGGCCTGGACATCGAACTCGAGCGCTCCTGAAGCGGGGCAGGTTTAACAAAAAGTGAGCTGCTAGCGCTTAACTAGAAAGGCTTTGCGAATGATTTGATTCGCAAAGCCTTATGCAACAAGCGCGGCCCGCTATGATTTTTGACGAAAAGGAAAGAGTCACATGAAATCGCTACTCGACCTGTTCAAGCAATTCACGCCCGATGAGCATTTCGATGCCATCAAGATCGGCCTCGCGTCGCCCGAGAAAATCCGTTCCTGGTCCTTCGGCGAGGTGAAAAAGCCCGAGACCATCAACTACCGCACCTTCAAGCCCGAGCGCGACGGCCTGTTCTGCGCCAAGATCTTCGGCCCCATCAAGGACTACGAGTGCCTGTGCGGCAAGTACAAGCGCCTCAAGCACCGCGGCGTGATCTGCGAGAAGTGCGGCGTGGAAGTGACGCAGACCAAGGTGCGCCGCGAGCGCATGGGCCACATCGACCTGGCCGCGCCCTGCGCGCACATCTGGTTCCTGAAGAGCCTGCCCTCGCGCCTGGGCCTGGTGCTGGACATGACGCTGCGCGACATCGAGCGCGTGCTCTACTTCGAAGCCTACGTGGTCACCGACCCCGGCATGACGCCGCTGAAGAAGTACAGCATCATGACCGAGGACGACTACGACGCCAAGCGCAAGGAGTACGGCGACGAGTTCGAGGCCAAGATGGGTGCCGAGGGCATCCGCGACCTGCTCGAATCCATCGACATCGACACCGAGATCGAGAAGCTGCGCGGCGATCTGACCGGCTCCGAAGTCAAGGTCAAGAAGAACGCCAAGCGCCTGAAGGTGCTCGAGGCCTTCAAGAAGTCCGGCATCAAGCCCGAGTGGATGGTGCTCGAAGTGCTGCCCGTGCTGCCGCCGGACCTGCGTCCGCTGGTGCCGCTCGATGGCGGGCGCTTCGCCACCTCGGACCTCAACGACCTGTACCGCCGCGTCATCAACCGCAACTCGCGCCTGCGCCGCCTGCTCGAGCTCAAGGCCCCCGAGATCATCGCGCGCAACGAAAAGCGCATGCTGCAGGAAGCCGTGGACTCGCTGCTGGACAACGGCCGCCGCGGCAAGGCCATGACGGGCGCGAACAAGCGCGCACTCAAGTCCCTGGCCGACATGATCAAGGGCAAGAGCGGCCGCTTCCGCCAGAACCTGCTGGGCAAGCGCGTGGACTACTCGGGCCGTTCGGTGATTACCGTGGGCCCGCAGTTGAAGCTGCACCAGTGCGGCCTGCCCAAGCTGATGGCCCTGGAGCTGTTCAAGCCCTTCATCTTCTCGCGCCTCGAAGCCATGGGCATCGCCACCACCATCAAGGCGGCGAAGAAGGAAGTCGAATCCGGCACCCCCGTGGTGTGGGACATCCTGGAAGAGGTGATCAAGGAGCACCCGGTGCTGCTCAACCGCGCACCCACGCTGCACCGCCTGGGCATCCAGGCCTTCGAGCCCATCCTGATCGAAGGCAAGGCCATCCAACTGCATCCGCTCGTTTGCGCGGCCTTCAACGCCGACTTCGACGGTGACCAGATGGCCGTGCACGTGCCGCTGTCCGTGGAAGCGCAGATGGAAGCGCGCACGCTGATGCTGGCCTCCAACAACGTGCTGTTCCCCGCCTCGGGCGAGCCCTCCATCGTGCCCTCGCAGGACGTGGTGCTGGGCCTGTACTACGCCACGCGCGAGAAGATCAACGGCAAGGGCGAAGGCCTGATCTTCGCCGACACCGGCGAGGTGCAGCGCGCCCTGGATGCCGGCGTGGTCGAGCTGACCACGAAGATCAGCGTGCGCCTGACCGAGTGGAACAAGAGCAAGACCAGCGGCGAGTTCGAGCCCGCCACCAGCCTGGTCGAGACCACCGTGGGCCGCGCGTTGCTGTCCGAGATCCTGCCCAAGGGCCTGGCGTTCTCCAACATCAACAAGGCGCTCAAGAAGAAAGAGATCTCCAAGCTCATCAACGCCTCCTTCCGCAAGTGCGGCCTGAAGGAGACGGTGGTTTTTGCCGACAAGCTGCTGCAAAACGGCTTCCGCCTGGCCACCAAGGCCGGTATCTCCATCGCCGTGGACGACATGCTGGTGCCTGCCGAGAAGCAGACCATCATCGAGCGCGCCGAGGCCGAGGTGAAGGAAATCGCGCAGCAGTACGCCTCCGGCCTGGTGACGGCGGGCGAGCGCTACAACAAGGTGGTGGACATCTGGGGCAAGGCCGGTGACGACATCTCCAAGGTCATGATGGACCACCTGAAGAAGGAAAAGACCATCGACCGCCACGGCAAGGAAGTGGACCAGGAGTCGTTCAACTCCATCTACATGATGGCCGACTCCGGCGCCCGCGGTTCTGCCGCCCAGATCCGCCAGCTCGCCGGCATGCGCGGCCTGATGGCCAAGCCCGACGGCTCCATCATCGAGACGCCCATCACGGCCAACTTCCGTGAAGGCCTGAACGTGCTGCAGTACTTCATCTCCACGCACGGCGCCCGCAAGGGTCTGGCCGACACGGCGCTGAAGACGGCCAACTCCGGCTACCTCACGCGCCGCCTGGTGGACGTGACGCAGGACCTGGTGGTCACCGAAGACGACTGCGGCACCTCCAACGGCGCGCTGATGCGCGCCATCGTCGAGGGCGGCGAGGTGATCGAGTCGCTGCGCGAACGTATCCTGGGCCGCACGGCCGCCGAGGAAGTGCTGCACCCCGAGACGCGCGCCGTCATGGTCCAGCCCGGGCAGATGCTCGACGAGGACATGATCGACGAGCTCGAAGCCGCGGGCGTGGACGAAGTCAAGGTGCGCACCGCGCTGACCTGCGAGACGCGCTACGGCCTGTGCTCGCGCTGCTACGGCCGCGACCTGGGCCGCGGCGGCCTGATCAACCTCGGCGAAGCCGTGGGTGTGATCGCCGCCCAGTCCATCGGCGAGCCCGGCACGCAGCTGACCATGCGTACCTTCCACATCGGCGGTGCGGCATCGCGCGCCGCCATCGCGTCGAGCGTGGAAGCCAAGTCCAGCGGCATCATCGGCTTCAACGCCACGATGCGCTACGTGACCAATTCCAAGGGCGAACTGGTGGTCATCTCGCGTTCCGGCGAGATCATCATCCAGGACGAACACGGCCGCGAGCGCGAGCGCCACAAGATGCCCTACGGCGCCACGCTGACCGTCAAGGCCGACCAGCAGATCAAGGCCGGCACCGTGCTGGCGCACTGGGACCCGCTCACGCGCCCCATCATCACCGAATTCGCCGGTACGGCGAAGTTCGAGAACGTCGAGGAAGGCCTCACGGTGGCCAAGCAGGTGGACGAGGTCACCGGCCTGTCCACGCTGGTGGTGATCGACCCCAAGCGCCGCGGCTCGGCCAAGGTGGTCAAGCCCCAGGTCAAGCTGATCGACGCAAATGGCCACGAAGTCAAGATCCCCGGCACCGACCACTCGGTGACCATCGGCTTCCAGGTGGGCGCGCTGATCCAGGTGCGCGACGGCCAGGAAGTGGGCCCCGGCGAAGTGCTGGCGCGCATCCCGATCGAAGGCCAGAAGACGCGCGACATTACCGGCGGTCTGCCGCGCGTGGCCGAGCTGTTCGAGGCGCGCACGCCCAAGGACAAGGGCACGCTGGCCGAAGTCACCGGCACCGTGTCCTTCGGCAAGGAGACCAAGGGCAAGATCCGCCTGCAGATCACCGACCCCGACGGCAAGGTCTGGGAAGAGCTCATCCCCAAGGAAAAGAACGTGCTCGTGCACGAAGGCCAGGTGGTCAACAAGGGCGAGCACATCGTCGACGGCCCGGCCGACCCGCAGGACATCCTGCGCCTCTTGGGCATGGAAGAGCTCTCGCGCTACATCGTCGATGAGGTGCAGGACGTCTACCGCCTGCAGGGTGTGAAGATCAACGACAAGCACATCGAGGTGATCGTGCGCCAGATGCTGCGCCGCGTCGTGGTCGAGAACCCGGGCGAGTCCAGCTACATCGCGGGCGAGCAGGTCGAGCGCTCCGAGATCCTCAACACCAACGAGGCGCTGCAGGCCGAAGGCAAGATTCCCGCCACGTACTCCAACGTGCTGCTGGGCATCACCAAGGCGTCGCTGTCCACCGACTCGTTCATCTCCGCGGCATCCTTCCAGGAGACGACGCGCGTGCTCACCGAGGCGGCCATCATGGGCAAGCGCGACGAGCTGCGCGGCCTCAAGGAGAACGTGATCGTGGGCCGCCTGATCCCGGCGGGCACCGGTCTGGCCTACCACCAGGCACGCAAGGCCAAGGACGCCATGGACGAGGCCGAGCGCCGCGCCATCGCCGAGGCCGAAGCCGCCGAGATGGCGGGCATCACTGCCTCCGACGACGCCGATACCACGGCCGACGCCGGCGGCGTGGACACGCCCGCCGCCGACTGACACGCCAGTCAGCGCATCCCCGCCGCGTGCGGGATGCGCTGGCGGCTGTCCGGTGCGATGGATTTGACCCCAGACGCTCCCGCCCTGTCTGATCCCAGGCAGGCCGGGAGCGTTTTCACTGGCCCCACTGCATGACGCCCACTGCCCCGCGCCCGCCGGCCCCGGCCGCTTCCGATCTGCCCCCCGCCGCCCGCAAGGCGCCCGCCCTGTCGCAGCGCCTGCGGTCCGTGGCCGCCGCGCTGCAGGCCGTGCGCGCTGGGCGCTCCGCCACGGCGGCCCTGCAGGCCGTGGCGCCGGCCGAGCGCCCCGCGGTGCAGGCGCTGCTGTTCGAGGTGCTGCGCCACCTGGGCCTGGCCCAGGCGCTGCGCCAGCAATTGGCGCCGCGCGCGCCTGCGCCGGCGGCCGATGCCCTGCTGTGCACGGCGCTGGCCTTGCTGGCGGCGCCCGCCGGCGCGTCCTACGAGCCGCACACCCTGGTCAACCAGGCGGTGGAGGCCGCCAAGGCCCAGCAGGCCACGCGCGCGCAGGCCGGCTTCATCAACGCCTGCCTGCGCCGTTTCCTGCGCGAGCACGCCGGCCTGTGCGCCACCGCCCTGCAGCAGGGCCAGGCGCGCTGGAACCACCCGGACTGGTGGGTGCACCGGCTGCGCCAGGACCATCCGCACGAGTGGGAGCAGATCCTGCAGGCCAGCCGCAAGCAGGCGCCGCTGGTCCTGCGGGTTAATCAACAAAAATGCACTCCAGCGCAATACCAGAAAGCGCTGGCAGCTATCAATTTGGAAGCGGATCGCATCGGTGACTGCGGCCTGGTGCTGCGCCGCGCTGTGCCGGTGCAGGAGCTGCCGGGCTTTGCCCAGGGCTGGGTCTCGGTGCAGGACGCGGGCGCGCAGCGCGCCGCGCCCCTGCTGCTGCAGGGGCTGGACCTGCGCCAGCCGCTGCGCATCCTCGACGCCTGTGCCGCCCCCGGCGGCAAGACCGCGCACCTGCTCGAATGCGCCGGCCCGCAGGCCCCCCTGCAGCTCACGGCGCTGGATGTGGATGCGCAGCGCTGCGAGCGCATCCACGAGACGCTGCAGCGCCTGGGCCTGCAGGCGCAGGTGCTGGTGGCCGATGCCGCCCGCCCCGCGGACTGGTGGGAGTCGCGCTGCGGCGGCGAGCCCTTCGACGCCATCCTGCTCGATGCGCCGTGCACGGCCTCGGGCATCGTGCGCCGCCACCCCGACGTCGCCTGGCTGCGGCGCGCCAGCGACGTGGAGCAGCTCGCCGCCACCCAGGCGCGGCTGCTGCGCGCGCTCTGGCCGCTGGTGCGCCCGGGCGGCAGGCTGCTGTACTGCACCTGCTCGGTGTTCCGCGCCGAGGGCAGCGAGCAGATCAAAGCGTTTCTTGCGCACAACACTGATGCGCGCCTCCTGCCATCCCCCGGGCATTTGTTGCCCGGCCTGGCCCCCAAGGACCAGGGTCTCCCGGACAATGGGTCGGGTGAACACGATGGCTTTTTCTACGCACTGCTCGAAAAGCGCCGTGCCTGACGGGGCCGTGGCCGGGGGGCGGCTGCGCCGGGCCCTGCGCTGCCTGTCCGGCTGGCTGCTGGGCTGCCTGCTGGTGCTGGGCGCCGGCGCGCACGCCGCCGCCACCGGGGCGGTGAAGGACCTGCGGCTCGAGGCTGCGGACGACGGCCTGTACCTGCACGCCCTGCTGGAGTTCGAGGTGCCCGCGCTGGCCGAGGATGCCCTGCGCAAGGGCATCCCCATGTACTTCGTCACCGAAGCCGAGCTCACCCGCAGCCGCTGGTACTGGTACGACCAGCCGGTGGCCACGGCGCAGCGCTACCTGCGCCTGAGCTACCAGCCGCTGACGCGCCGTTGGCGGCTCAACGTCGCCTCCGAGCCCTTCGACCCCAGCGGGCTGGGGGTGTCGCTGGGGCAGAACTTTGACGAGTTGTCCGACGTGCTCGCCGCCATGCAGCGCATCGCACGCTGGAAGATCGCGCCGCCGTCGGCGATCGAGCCGCGCGCGCAGTACAACCTGCAACTGCGCTTTCGCCTCGACATGTCGCAGTTGCCCCGGCCGCTGCAGATCGGTGCGCTCGGACGCTCGGGCTGGAGCCTGTCCTTCGCGCGCAGCCTGCGCTGGCCCGCGGAGCCCGCGCCATGAGCAGCACGCAAAGCGCGCACCGCCCCTCGCAGGCCGTGCGCTGGGCCCTGGGCGTGGGCGCGGCCATCATGACGGCCATCGCGCTGGTGCTGTTCTTCCTGCTCACCCTCACGACCAACAACCGCGGGTTGTACGAGCGCAACTACGCCTGGCTCTTCGGCGTCAACGTGGTGGTCGCGTTCCTGCTGCTGGCCGTGCTGCTCTGGATGGCGCTGCGCCTGTACCTGCGGCTCAAGCGCGGGCGCTTCGGCAGCCGCCTGCTGGTCAAGCTGGCGGCCATCTTCGCGCTGGTGGGGCTGGCGCCGGGCCTGCTCATTTACTTCGTGTCCTACCAGTTCGTGGCGCGCTCCATCGAGAGCTGGTTCGACGTGAAGGTCGAGGGCGCGCTCTCCGCGGGGGTCAGCCTGGCGGGCGCCACGCTCGAAATGCAGGCCAGCGAGACGGCCACGCGCCTGCGCAGCCTCGGCGCCCCGCTGGGCCAGACCTCGGATGCCGCGGCGGGGCTGGTGCTCGAACGCATCCGCGACCAGCTCGGCGCCAGCGACGTGCTGCTCTGGAGCGCCACGGGCCAGCTCGTGGCCAGCGCCGGGCAATCGCGCTACCGCCTGGACCAGGAGCGCCCGCCCGCCGCCCTGCTGCGCCTGGTGCGCCAGCAGCGCGCCATCGGGCAGATCGAGGGCCTGGAGGAATTGCCCGAGAGCGCCTCCCCCGAGGCCTTGCGCAAGGTGCGCATCACCGCCCTGGCCTGGGTGCCGAGCACGGGCATGGGGCTGGTGGCCGAGTCGCGCTTCCTGCAGGCCATGGTGCCCCTGCCCGAGGTGCTGGTGGCCAACGCCGTCGCCGTGCAGGAAGCCAACCGCGAATACCAGGAGCGCGCCCTGGCGCGCGGCGGCCTGCGCCGCATGTACATCGGCACCCTCACCCTGAGCCTGTTCCTCGCCGTATTCGGCGCCGTGCTGCTGGCGGTGCTGCTGGGCAACCAGCTGGCGCGTCCCCTGCTGGTTCTGGCCGAGGGCGTGCGGGAAGTCGCCGAAGGCAACCTCAGCCCCAAGGCCAGCGTGCAGGGCAAGGATGAGCTGGGCGGGCTCACGCGCGCCTTCGCCTCCATGACGCAGCAGCTTGCCGACGCGCGCGGCGCGGTCGAGCGCAGCATGGCCGCCGTGGACACGGCGCGCGCCCGGCTGCAGACGATTCTGGACAACCTCACCGCCGGCGTCATCGTGCTCGATGCCGCCGGCACCATCCGCTCGACCAATCCGGGCGCGGCGCGCATTCTGCGCGCCCCCATGGCCACGTTCGAGGGGCAGCCCCTAGCCGCGGTGCCCGGGCTGCAGGCGCTGGCCGAAGGGGTGCAAAAGCAGTTCGACGCCTTCCTGGGCCATGGCGAGCCCGCCGGCTCGGAGCACTGGCAGCAGGCCTTCGAACTGCATCCCGTGGGCGCGGCCCAGGCCGCCGGGGGCGTGGCCCAGGACACCGTCAGCATCGTCGCGCGCGGCGCCGCGCTGCCCGATGGGGCGCGGCTGCTGGTGTTCGACGACATCACCGAAATCGTCTCCGCCCAGCGCGCCCAGGCCTGGGGCGAGGTGGCGCGGCGCCTGGCGCACGAGATCAAGAACCCGCTCACCCCCATCCAGCTCTCGGCCGAGCGCCTGGAGATGAAGCTGCAGGGCAAGCTGCCCGCGCCGGAGCAGGCTGTGCTGTCCAAATCGGTCAAGACCATCGTCGAGCAGGTCGATGCCATGAAGCGCCTGGTCAACGAATTCCGCGACTACGCGCGCCTGCCCGCGGCCGAACTCAAGCCCGTGGACCTCAATGCGCTGATCACCGACATCCTGCACCTCTACGAGTCAGACCGCGCCACCGTGGCCGTGCAGGCCCGCCTCGATCCGCGCTGCCCGCGCATCCTGGGCGATGCCCAGCAACTGCGCCAGATCGTGCACAACCTCGTGCAGAACGCGCAGGACGCGACGGAGCAGGCGGCGCAGCAGCCCGCCGGAGAGGCGTTTCTCCCGGTCTGCATCAGCACCCAGTGGAGCGAGACCACCGGCCGCGTACGCCTGCAGGTGAGCGACCACGGCAGCGGTTTTCCCGCGCACATCCTGAGAAGGGCGTTCGAGCCCTATGTGACCACCAAGGCGCGTGGCACCGGCCTGGGCCTGGCCGTGGTCAAGAAGATCGCCGACGAGCATGGCGCACGCATAGAGTTACTCAATCGGCAGGAGGAAGGGGTAGTGCGGGGCGCCCAAGTGTCGCTATCATTCGCCCCGGAGCAGACAGTTGCGTCCTGACAACAACCCGCACGGCAGAGGCAAGGCATCCCTTCATGGCAAACATACTTGTGGTCGACGATGAACTCGGTATCCGAGACCTGTTGTCGGAGATCCTGAACGACGAGGGCCACAGCGTGGACCTCGCGGAAAACGCAATGCAGGCCCGTGCCGCGCGCGCCGCAAACCTGTACGACCTGGTGCTGCTGGACATCTGGATGCCGGACACGGATGGCGTCACCCTGCTCAAGGAATGGGCGGCGGGCGGCCTGCTGACCATGCCCGTCATCATGATGAGCGGCCACGCCACCATCGACACCGCCGTGGATGCCACGCGCATCGGCGCGTTTGCCTTCCTGGAAAAGCCCATCACCATGCAAAAGCTCCTCAAGGCGGTGGAGCAGGGGCTGGCCCGCCACAGCACCCGTCCGGCGATGGCGGCCACGGTGCTGGCCGCGCCGGCAGATGGCGAGATGCCCGGCGTGCAAAGCCTGCCCATCACCATGGAGGCCGAACCCGGCCCGCACGCGCACCAGGGTTTTGACCTGGACCGGCCGCTGCGCGAGGCGCGCGACGGGTTCGAGAAGGCCTATTTTGAGTTTCACCTGGCCCGTGAGGGCGGCTCCATGACCCGCGTGGCGGAAAAGACCGGCCTGGAGCGCACCCACCTCTACCGCAAGCTGCGCCAGCTTGGCGTGGACCTGGCGCGCGGAAAGCGCAATTAATTCTTCGACTTGCAGAAATGCCCCCATTTTTCTGGTTATAATGCGAGGCTCTGGCCCGGTAGCTCAGTCGGTAGAGCAGAGGATTGAAAATCCTTGTGTCGGCGGTTCGATTCCGTCCCAGGCCACCACTCATAGGCGCCCAACCGTTCTCGGTTGGGCGTTTTCTTTTGCGGCTTCCGCACGCCACGCGGGCTTCCGCGCCGTTCTGCGTGTGCCAGCCGTTCCGGGTAGATGCGGCGTGACCCGTCCGGTTCGCCCCTGTTCCGCCTTATCTTCTCTCGAAACCTGCGCCAACTTCTTCGCCGTGGCACACGCAGACGGTGTTGTTCGTCAACCACTTGTGCGTGTGCTGATGGGAATAGTTGGCTCGCGGGTTTGCACGAGCAAAGTAGAAGCAAACCCGCGAGGCCAACCCCAGCATCACCCCTTGGGCGGAAACGGATCGTCACCGTAGCTGTTGCGCTCGCGGATCTGGCCGTCACGACCTTGGATGAACATCTCGCTCTGCTGGTTGATGGCGATGTCCCGCGCACGGTCAATCGCCTGCTGCTGCGTGTCATGGATGGAGGTGAGGCGGTCGTTGCCTTCTCCCCGCACACCCCACTGATCACCGCCGTTGATGGGTACGACCCATTGGTTCTTTCCGCTCATTTCATGCACTCCAAAAATTGCAAAGGTCAGGCTCTTGAAGTCGGCGCGAGCCTGGGCGCATCGGGTGGTGAGATCACGTCATGGCGACCTCCTTTCCCGCTGCCGCACACGGCATCGCATACAACCCCGCGCGTTGCTGCGTGACCACGAGCGCGCCGTAGGCCGCGTGCTGTGCAGCAGGCTCCGGCTTGCCCTTGTCCTTCGTCTTGATCTTGAATAGGTCGCTCGGCTTGGCGCTGTCCAGGCCTGCGCGCTGCATGATCCGCTCCGCCGTCGTGGCTTCGCCCTTAAACGCCCACAGCGCGCCGAGCACCTTCGACTGGCCATCGGTGAATTGGATCGGCGTGGCCTGCACGTCCGGCAGCGTCGCCCACCTGAAGTCCGCCGAGAACGGCCCGTTCACCGGCGTGGCCGAATCGGCGACCACTGGTGTCGCGGACGGCGACGTGGCGATGAACGTGATTCCGCCGCCGTAGAACGTGAAGCGTTCTTCCAGCCTCAGCCACTGGACGCCCGTGCCGAACGGCGATCCACGCGTCGTGCTCGACCTCGGCGTGATCACCTGGATGTCTCCGCCTGCCACACGCACCCGATCCAGCAACGCGGGTTCGTGCAGCACCCGCGACAGGTCGCGGGCCAACAGGACGGGCGACCGTCGTGCTTCGCCCAGCCGCCACACGCCGCCGCCCAGATCATCGATGCCGTCGCGGCTTTCGATGCCGAGCGCGAGGCGCATCTTCTGGCGCAGCCAATCCTCGTCCAGGGCCAACGCCGCGCCGTCGTTCGTTTCGATGGTCACTGGCCCGCAGTCCGGGCAACGGCACATGCGCCCGCCACGGCCATCGCCCCACACCTGTGCCCGGTGCTGCTGGCAGTGCGGGCAGAGCACGAAGGATTGATCCACCACCGTCGGCTTGACCGCCTTGCCGAGAACGGACAGCACCGATGCCTCGCGCGACGACAGCGTGGCGCGCAGCACGGGCGTGCCGCCCGCAAACAGGCGGCAGATCAAAGCCCAAGCGTCATGCGCCGCCATCGGATCAGTCCTCGATCACCGGTGTCGAACTGACTGCGTCCGCTTCCGGCGGCATCTCGTGCGCATTCAGGGTCTGGCCCTTCTGCAAGATGCCCACCGCAACCAGATAGCCTTCCAGTTGCGCCTGCATCTTGGCGTCGAACTTGTGCAGGTTGAGCCGCCCCTTGCTGGTCACTTCGATGGTGACCACCTTCGGGCGCGTGCGGCCCGGCTCCGGCGGGTAGTAGAGATTGACCTGCGCCGCCGTCACCGCCCAGTTGCCTTCCAGCGGGCCGTGCAGTTTTTCCTTCAGCAGTTCATGCACGGAGCGTTGCTGGCTGGACTGCATCGCGGTGCATTCGAGTTTCAATGCGCCGTCCGGGCTGAGGAAGGTCAGCGCCTTCAACTGCACCATCGAGAACCCGTCCTCGAACGCCTCCGGCACGTCGAAGCCGGTGCGCAGCATCGACAAGTCCAGCGTCGGCGACTTGATGCGGCTCGCACTCGCCTTGACGCCCAGCACATGCTCGGCGAAGGCTTCGACCAGCATCTGCTGGTACTTCTGGCCGCCGCGCACCAGTGTGCGCACCACGCCGGTGGGCTTGGCGTACTCCAGAACCATGTGGATGTTGGGATTGCCGACGCGGCGCTTGAGGGTCGGTCCCTCGAACTCCAGCCGCAGCATGGCCATGTCCTTGACGTGGACGGTCAGCAGGAACACACCGGGGCTGCGCTCGACCAGATGCGCCACGCTGCTGTCGCCGCACTGCATCTCGCGCTTGTAGAAGGCCGAGATCGCGTTGCGCAGCCCAGCCAAGTTCGTATCCGAGCCGTTCGGCTGGCGCTTCAGGCCCAGATCGTATTGCTGGGTCTGCGGCCCGTGGTGCTCCCAAAAGCTGAAATCGTAGGCGCGCTCGAACAGCGTCGGGTGGGTGACGTAGAGCCAGAACGAGCGGTGGACGTCACTGCGGCACAGCGTCAGGCCCGCCAGCGCGGCAGCATCCGAGACCACCGCCTCGAACATCGCCTGCTTGCCCGCCGGATCGCCCAACTGGACGCTGGCCATGAGGTTGGCGGTCATCTGGTCGCGGGCGGCGGTGTCCGGCCAGACCTTGACTGCCTCCACCAAGAACTGGCTGGTCTCCGGCGTATCGTCCCACGCGAACCCGCCAGGCACGGGCAGGCCATGTGAGGTCAGGAAGTCGCGCAGCGTGGCATCCACCGGCAGCTCGAGCATCACGTCGACAAAGGTTTTCTTCATCTTGTTCGTCCTTTCTGGATCGGCGTCGGAGGTCTGCGACCGGGGATCGGGCTGCACGGGCCAGCGACAGGGCTTCTGAACTCGCACCCCGTAGAAGTAAAGCTGCGAGATACAAGGGCGATTCTGCCCCTCGCATTTCCGCTTGTCAATCAATGGGGCACTTGTGGCACTCCGTGGTATCTTGTGGCTATACTTGCGGGCTTGATCGACATTTACCCCTGACGGGAGCAAATTGATGGCTTCGGCATTCGGAGTACGCCTGCGGCGCTTGCGCGAGGCGAAGAAACTGACCCTGCAACAGGTCGCCGACGCGGTCGGCTGCACCAAGGCCTACATCTGGGAACTGGAAATGAAGGACGGGCAGCGTCCGTCCGCAGAACGGATTCAGGCCATCGCCAAGGTGCTGGGCGTGACGATGGAAGACGTGATGGGCACACCCATGGAGCAGGCACCCGACGCCAGCCCCGAGGACGTGGCGTTCTTCCGCGAGTACGCCGGGATGACGGAGGAAGAGAAAAAGAACTATCAAGACGTCCTCAAGATGATGTTCTCCCGCAAGGAAAAAGACGAGGACTGACGAGTGAGCGCAGCGCAGCCCCTCACTGGTTCCATCGCCGCCAACACCGTCCAGAAATGGTTGCGTGCGTGGTACAGCACGGGCATGCCCGACGCCATCGATCTCGAAGTCGTCCGGCAGATGCTGCCGACCACTCCCTACGGCACCGGCGTTCGTGAGATCAGGCCGCCGGTGCAGTTCAACGACGATGCCTTCGAAGGCATGCTGGCGCGCGACCCCAATGACCACGAGGTGTGGGGTATCGCCTACAACGGCAAATCGCGTCCCGAACGTCAACGCTTCACCATCGCCCACGAGCTGGGCCACTTCATCCTGCATCGCAGTCGGCAGCAGAGCTTCAACTGCGACAAGCAGAGCGTCCACACCGGCATCGACACGCTCCGCGACATCGAACGGGAGGCGGATGAATTCGCCAGCAATCTGCTGATGCCAGGCGATCTGCTGCGCGCGTGGATTTCCAGCCAGCGCATCGACTTCCGCGTCCTCGGAGACATCGCCAAGCGTTTCCAGGTCTCGCTGGAGGCACTGTGCATCCGCTACATCAAGTTCACGACGGAGCGCGCGATCCTCGTCTATTGGGACAACGGTTACATGAAGTACGAGTGGCGCAGCGGCAGCGCGAGGAGAACGCGGGCGCGCATCCGGCGCAACGGCGATCCGGCGGAACCGCCGCTGGGCACTCTGGCCGCCGATGCCAGCATCACGCAGGAATGGGACGGCACGGAGATGTCCGCTGCGATCTGGTGCCCGGAAGAAGCGCAGCACATGAAGCTACGCGAGTTCAAGCACACCTTCGGCGCGCGTGATCGCGTCCTCACGCTGCTCCTGCTCGAAAGCGCCGAGCCGCGTGCGTGGGATCAGTCGTGGCAGGACGAGGAGAGCTTCGACAGCTTCGATCAGTTCGTGACGAACGGGCAGTTGCCGGATCGGCGATAGATTTGAACGACCCAGGAAAAAGAACATGGCCCGCATAGAAAACCACAAATACAGCATCGAGGAAGCCTTCCGGGAGTGCTTCTACATCGTCCCGGACTACCAGCGCGAGTACGTCTGGACCGACAAGGAAGTGCATCAGCTGCTGGAGGACATCGGCGAGCAGATTGATGCGGGCACGACGCGGGAATACTTCATCGGCACCGTGCTGGTGTCGCCCACCGAGCAGAAGAACCATTACGAGGTGATCGACGGCCAGCAGCGTCTGACCACCTTCTTCCTGCTGCTGTGCGCGCTGAAGCATCTGTTCCAGGGCGAGCCGCAGCGGCAAATGATTTCCGGGCTGATCTCGACCAGCTATGTTGACAGCGACGGCGAGGTGCGCACCAACCTGAAACTGGAGCCGCGTTACGAAAGTGCGGGCGAAGTGATGGCCAAGCTGGTGGATCTCGACGCCGATCCTATGGCCGTGCGCGCAGGCATTCAGGCGGCAGGAATTGCCAGCTTCGGCTCGCTGGAGAACCTGGTCAGCGCCTACGGCACGCTGTATCGCTACCTGAAGGACAACTACGACGACACGCCCAAGCTGAAGAAGTATTGGGGTTACTTGGCCAACAACGTGGTGTTCATTCAGATCTCCACCGACGTCAGCAGCGCGCTGAAGATTTTCGAGACCATCAACGAGCGCGGCGTGGGCCTGAACCCGATGGACTTGCTCAAGAACCTGCTGTTCACGCAGGTCAAGCAAGCGCAGTTCACCCAGCTCAAAGATGAGTGGAAGAAGATCACCAAGCCGCTGGAGAAGGAGAAGGAAAAGCCGCTGCGTTTCCTGCGCTACTTCCTGATGGCCAACTACGTCATCAAGAACGAGCGCGGCGATGCGGTGGTGCGCGAAGACGAGATCTACGACTGGTTCATCGCCAAGGACAACGCTGCGCTGTGCGATTACGCAGGCAAGCCCTTCGAGTTCGTCCGCAAGGTCATCCGCAACGTCGAGCACTACCTCGCCTTCGCCAATGGAATGGGCAACGATGGCAAGCCCAGCCTGGCTATGGACAGCCTCAAACGGCTGGCCGGTGGTGCTTTCAGCTTGCACTACGTCCTGTTGCTGGCGGCGGCGAATTTCCCCAGGCCGCTGTTCGATCACTTCGTGGCGCAGCTGGAGAGCTTCCTCTTCTATTACATCTTCACCAAGACGCCGACCAAGGATCTGGAACGCAGCTTCTCTCAGTGGGCCGACGAACTGCGCGCGATTGCTGAGGCCGGTGATCCTGTGAAGCAGAAGGTGCAGCTCAACGCCTTCGTTGCCGACCGCTTCGAGAAGAACATGGCCGGCAAGTCGCAGGAGCTGGCCGACGCCCTCAAGCGTTTCACCCTGTACTCGATGCAGCAGTACCGCACGCGCTACCTGCTGGCGCGGCTGACGCAGCACGTCGAGATGGCGTTCAGCGGCCTGAAGACCCCGGGCAGTCTGGAGCCCTTCACCAAACTGGAAATCGAGCACATCCTGCCCGACAACCCGAAGGCGGAACTGCGCGCCACGTGGGCGGCAGAGAACCCGAATGCCGTCTACGACGACTACAAGAATCGCCTCGGCAATCTGACCTTGCTGGAAAAGCCGATCAACATCGTCGCGGGCAACGACTTCTACACGGCCAAGCAGGTCGAGTATGGCAAGAGCGGCAACTACCTGACCCGCAGTCTGGAGGCGCTGACCGACGTCGGACAGAACACATCCATTTCCCGGATCAACGCCAAGCTGGCTGCATTTCCTGCGTGGAATGCTGCATCCATCGAGAAGCGCCACGGACTGCTGATCACTTTGGCGCAGGATGTCTGGAAGACGTCGCCCATCGACGTCTGATCGGCAATCGCTGCCGATTCATCCATGACGACATTGCCCGCCGATGATGCGCTGACGATGCAGCAACGTGAGGTTCAGCGATTGCTGGGCCGCTGCTTGCTGCGTCTGCAGCAGTACGAAAAGTTGATGAAGGCCATCGTGGCCCACCACGAAATCTCGGCTGCTGGATCACCGCTGGCGTCGGATCAGGAGCAGCGCATCGCGGATGCCGCCAGCAAGACGCTGGGCACCTTGGTCGGCACACTCCTCGGTTCGTATGTCACCACCGCCGAGGTGGAAGCCGCTTCCGAGTCCGATGCACGCGACGACATCATCTCGTTCAAGGTAAAGATGAATCTGCGCATGTCGGTTGAGGATTACGACAGGACGCAGAACGAGTTGAAGGAACTGGTGCTACTACGGAACAACCTGGTACATCATTTCATCGACCAGCACGACCTTTGGAGCCTGGACGGATGCCGTGGCGCGCATGACACCCTGACGGCCGCCTATGTCCGCATCGATCAGCACTTCGAGCAACTGCGGGGCTGGGCCGAACACATGGATCAAGCTCGACGGTTGGCTGCAGAATTCGCCCAGTCCGATACCTTTCATGATCTGGTCATCCACGGCATCGCACCGGATGGTTCGGTGGATTGGCCTGCTGCAGGGATCGTGCGCGCGTTGCGGGAGGCCGCCGCCGAATTGGCCGTCGAGGGCTGGACGCCGGTTGCCTCGGCGGGACGCTGGATCGTAGAGCGGCTCCCTGAACACCTGCCAGCCAAATACGGCTGCAGCAGTTGGCGGCAGGTCGTGCACGAATCTCGCCTGTTCGAGCTTCGATATCGTGATGTGGGCGGCCAGCGTGCGGCTTGGTATCGAGCCAAGCAGACATAGCCAGCCCCGCGTATTCCCGCCAAATCGCGTTACGCGAAGTGCCTTCGGTTCATAGCATGAGCAGCGTTTTCCATCGAAACGCCTGCCATGTCCGAACGCGAACCCTTCTCTATTTCCCCGCCGTCTGACCGGCCTCGGCACCCGCAGCAGGAAGTTGCCGACCTGCTGGCCGCAGCACTGCTGCGCCTGCGCGCGCGCCAGGCCAGCCACATCACCGAAAACAGCGAGCGCGTTCGCCTTGGCTTCTCCGGCCAACAGCGCGTGAATGCGAACCCCGATCACCACTACGGAGTTCGCCCATGACGGCACACGCACCACCACCCGCCACCACGGTCGCCGCCCAGGTCGCCGGAATCCCCCATCTGTCGATGGGCGATCTCTGGGCACTGTGGGACGAGCATTTCGATGAACGGCCCGGCCACCACCATCGCGGCTGGCTGGAGAGCCGACTGGCCTACAGGATTCAGGAACGCGCCTTCGGCGGTCTGAAACCCTCTCTGCGCAAAAAGCTCGAAGAGGTCGGTGAAACCGGTATCCTGCCCAAGTCGCTGCGAAGCGACGCTCAACGCCTGTTGCCCGGCACCATCCTCACGCGCATCTACGACGACGTCGAGCATCGCGTGCTGGTGCGCGGCACGGGCGACTTCGAGTATCAGGGGCAACGCTTCAAGAGCCTGTCCGCGATTGCGGGCCACATCACCGGCAGCCACTGGTCGGGCCCAGTGTTCTTCGGCCTGAAGACGCCCGCCGCCAAGAAGGTGACGGCATGAGTTCCCCGCGCGCTCATTCCCTGCCGACGGTCACGCCGAAGAAGCGTTGCGCCGTCTACACCCGCAAATCCACCGACGAAGGGCTGGATCAGGAATACAACAGCCTCGAAGCCCAGCGCGACGCGGGCCTCGCCTTCATCGCCAGCCAGCGGCACGAGGGTTGGATCGCCGTCGGCGACGGCTACGATGACGGTGGCTACTCCGGCGGCAACATGGAGCGCCCGGCGCTGCGCCGCCTGATGGCCGACATCGAGGCCGGGAAGATCGACACCGTGGTCGTCTACAAGATCGATCGCCTGACGCGCAGCCTGCCGGACTTCGCCAAGCTGGTCGAGGTGTTCGACCGCAACGGCGTGTCCTTCGTCTCGGTCACGCAGCAGTTCAACACCACGACCTCGATGGGGCGGCTGACACTGAACATCCTGCTGTCCTTCGCGCAGTTCGAGCGCGAGGTTACGGGCGAGCGCATCCGCGACAAGATCGCGGCGAGCAAGGCCAAGGGCATGTGGATGGGCGGCGTTCCGCCCTTGGGCTACGACGTCGTCGAGCGCAAGCTCATCGTCAACGAACGCGAGGCGGCGCTGGTGCGCGACATCTTCCGGCGCTACGGCGAGCATGGCTCGGCGGCGCGACTGGTGCGCGAACTGGACATCGAAGGCCACACCACCAAGGCGTGGGTGACGCAAACCGGACGGCAGCGACCGGGGCGCACCATCGACCAGCAGTACCTGTTCACGATGCTGCGCAACCGCATCTACCTCGGTGAAATCTCCAACAACGGCCAGTGGTACGAGGGCCAACACGAAGCCATCGCCACCCCGGCGCTGTGGGATGCGGCGCACGCCTTCATCGAACGGCGCAAGCAGGCGCCGCGCGAACACGCCGCCAAGCATCCGGCGCTGCTGGCGGGCCTGCTGTTCGCGCCCGATGGCCAGCGCATGCTGCACTCCTTCGTCAAGAAGAAGAACGGGCGGCAGTACCGCTACTACGTTCCCTACCTGCACAAGCGACGCAACGCGGGCGCGAGCCTATCGCCCCATACTCCGGATCGGCCGGACGTCGGCCATCTGCCCGCCGCCGAAATCGAGAACGCGGTGCTGGCACAAATCCACGCGGCGCTCTCCGCGCCGCAGATGCTGATCGCGGTGTGGCGATCCTGCCAGCAGCATCCTGCAGGTAGCAAGCTCGACGAAGCGCAGGTGGTCGTGGCCATGCAGCGCATCGGCGACGTGTGGGCGCAGTTGTTCCCCGCCGAGCAGCAACGCATCACGCGGCTGCTGATCGAACGGGTGCGGTTGCACGGGCATGGGCTGGACATCGTCTGGCGCGAGGACGGCTGGATCGGCTTCGGTGCCGACATCGGCGCGCACCCGCTTGTCGAGGAAGCCCGCGCGCAGACCGAAGAGGCGCTGGCATGAACACCACGGCGAACCCGCGCAAGCGCACCGTCCACATCGAGGTCGGTACCGATGCCCGCAGCTACGTCAGCGGCGATCAGCGGGTCACGCTGGTGCCGTTGACGATCACGCACCGCCAGAACCGCAAACTGCTGATCCCGCCCGCGCCCGACGCCACTGGTGCGGTGGGCGGCTTCGACGCGCCGATGATCAAGACGCTGGGCAAGGCCTTCTACTGGAAGCGGCTGATCGACGAAGGCGTCTATCCGACGACCGCAGATCTGGCGCGCGCGCTGAAAGTGGAGACAGGCTGGGCGGCCGAGGTGCTGCGCATGACCATGCTGGCCCCGGACATCGTCGAGGCGATCTTCGAGGGCCGCCAACCCCGGCATCTGAACCTGCACACGCTGCGCGGCCGCCAAGACCCGTTGCCCCGCGACTGGGTCGAACAGCGTCGGCTGCTGGGCTTTGCCGACGCCTGAACCCCGTCCCCGATTTCCGCTGACGACGGCGAGCCATGTGCTCGCCGTTTTCGTTGGCGCGGGCGGATTGGCGAACCCGAAGTTTCCGCATGGTTCGCCATTGCGTCCCTTCAAGGTTCGCCACCCGAATTTTGGAATGACACCTGTTCCTCAACAACGCAACAGGAGCGTTCCATGCAGACATCAGCAAGCCCTTTTCCCCGGTCGCCCTCATCGGCGAACGCTCAGGGGATCAACAGCCTATCGCCCGGCGACCGCCGGGTACTCAACGAGAACGAACTGGCCCAGCGGTGGGGCGTCAGCCCCAAGACCCTGCAACGCTGGCGCAGCGAAGGTCGCGGCCCGCGCTACCTGAAGCTGTCCAAGCGCGTCGGCTACCCCGTGGATGCGGTCATCGAGTTCGAGCGCGACGCGCTGCACGACTCGACGTCCGAACGCGCGGCGGTCTGAGGAGCGATGCCATGAGCGACATCACCCTCTTTCCCGCCGACATCGCCGCGATGTCCGTCAGCCAGTTGGCCGCGCTGCCCGCCGCGCAGAAGGCCGAGATCGACAAGAACCTCGACGAAGCCCTCGACTGGCTCAAAAAGGCACGTACCAAGTTCGATGCGGCACTCGACGCCGCCTATGGCGAACAGGCCCGCACGGCGCTGCGCGATTCCGGCCGCGACTTCGGCACCGCGCACATCGACGACGGCGCGCTGCACATCAAGTTCGAGCTGCCCAAGAAGGTCAGTTGGGATCAGAAGAAGCTCGGCGATATCGCCGCCCACATCGTGGCCTCCGGCGAGAAGGTCGAGCACTTCCTCGACGTGAAGCTGGCGGTTTCCGAATCGCGCTTCACCAACTGGCCGCCGTCGCTCCAGCAGGAGTTCGCCACCGCTCGCACGGTCGAGCCGGGCAAGCCGTCTTTCACCCTTTCCCTCGATTCGGAGCACTGTTCATGAGCACCAGCCTCATCGCTTTGCTGCGTAAGCAGCTCCCGTCCATCTTCGGCGAATCCCTGCCTGCGGACATCCACTACCGCAACGCCGAGGGCACCGTGGTCGTCGTCGCGCTCGACGCGGCCACGGTGGACGAACTGGCCTTCGCCATCCAGACCGCCAGCGTGGAGGCGTCGGCCTTGAACCGCCGTCGCAACGCGCTGGAAGACCTCCACACCGAAGTGCGCAAGCGCGCCGCGCGCGGTGCCGACCGCATCGCTGACATCGAGTGGGAGGGCTGATCATGAGCGCGATCATTCCCTTCCAGTTCGAAGCGCACGCCGTGCGTGTGCAGGTCGACGACGCGGGCCTGCCGTGGTTCAACGCCAGCGACGTCTGTGATGCGCTGGAGATGGGCAACCCGTCACAGGCGATCAAGTCCCACGTCGATGCCGATGATCTCCAGAAACTGGAGGTCATCGACAACCTCGGACGCACGCAGCGCGCCAACCACGTCAACGAGTCGGGCCTTTACGCCCTGATCCTCGGCAGCACGAAGGACGCCGCGAAACGCTTCAAGCGTTGGGTGACCGGCGAGGTGCTGCCCGCGATCCGCAAGACCGGCGCGTATGCCGTCCCCGGCACGCTGGCGGCCTTGCCCGCGCTGACCCACGACCGCGTGTCCGCGATCCTGCTGATCGGCGACGCCGTGGCGAAGGTGCCGGGCGTCAAGTCCGGCATTGCGATGGCGGCGACGCTGACCTGCATTCACGAGAACACGGGCCTCGCCGTCGAGACGCTGCGCCGCACGCTGCCCGCCGCCAACGAGCCGATCTGCTCGCTCAACGCCACCCAGCTCGGCAAGCTGCTGAACCGCTCGGCGAAGGCGACGAACCAGTTGCTGGCGGCGGGCGGTTTCCAGTTTCGCAACGACCGCGACGAATGGGAACTGACCGAAGCCGGTGAAGCGTGGGCCGAGGCCATGCCGTACTCGCGCAACGGCCACAGCGGCTACCAGATTCTCTGGAATCCGGCCGTCGCCGACGAGCTGAGGGAGGTTGCGTGATGAGCCTCCCCATCATCTCCGCGCAACAGCGCATGGCCGAGCGCAAGGGCGTGAAGCTCTTGATGCTCGGGAAGTCCGGCATCGGCAAGACCACCCGGCTCAAAGACCTCGATCCGAAGACCACGCTGTTCCTCGACATCGAGGCGGGCGACCTGGCCGTTGCCGACTGGCCGGGCGACACCATCCGTCCGGCCTCGTGGCCGGAATCGCGCGACTTCTTCGTGTTCCTTGCCGGGCCCGACAAGTCGCTGCCGCCGGACGCAGCGTTCTCGCATGCGCACTACGACCACGTCATCGAGAAGTTCGGCGACCCGGCGCAGCTCGACCGTTACCACACGTTCTTCCTCGACTCGATCACGCAGCTCTCGCGCCAATGCTTCGCGTGGTGCAAGACGCAACCGGGCGCTGTCAGCGACCGCACCGGCAAGCCCGACATGCGCGGCGCTTACGGCCTGCTCGGCCAGGAGATGGTCAGCGCCTTGACGCACCTGCAACACGCGCGCGGTAAGAACGTGGTGTTCGTCTGCATCCTCGACGAACGGCTCGACGACTACAACCGCAAGGTGTTCGTGCCGCAGATCGAAGGCAGCAAGACCAGCCTCGAACTGCCTGGCATCGTCGATGAGGTCGTGACGCTGGCCGAGATCAAGGCCCAGAACCCGGATGGCCGCGACAGCAGCTTCCGCGCCTTCGTCACCCACACCCTCAATCCCTACGGCTTCCCGGCCAAAGACCGCAGCGGTCGCCTCGACCTGCTCGAACCGCCGGACTTGAACGCGCTGATCGCCAAGTGCGCGGGCACGCCCGTGCCCGCCAGCGCCGCCATTCCCCCATCCATCGAATCTCAGGAGTAATCGCCATGACCACACAGAATTGGAACGACTTCAACGACGCCGAGCAGCAGCAAGGCTTCGATCTCATCCCCAAGGGCACCATCGTCCCGGTGCGCATGACCATCAAACCCGGTGGTCACGACGACCCGTCGCAGAACTGGACGGGCGGCTACGCCACCCAGTCCCTCGACACCGGCTCGGTCTATCTCGCTGCCGAGTTCGTGGTGACTGCAGGCGACCACGCCAAACGCAAGATGTGGTCGAACATTGGCTTGTACTCGCCGAAGGGGCCGACCTGGGGTCAGATGGGGCGTACTTTCATCCGCGCCGCGCTCAACAGCGCCCGCAACGTCCATCCGCAAGACAACAGCCCACAAGCCTCTGCGGCACGCCGCATCCAGGGCTTCCACGAACTGGACGGCATCGAGTTCCTCGCACGCGTGGACGTCGAGAAGGATGCCAAGGGTGGTGATCGCAACGTCGTGAAGCTCGCGGTCGAACCCGACCATCCCGACTACGCCAAGTTCATGGGCGTGCCGCCCAAGACCAAGACCGGCGGTGGTAACTCCGGCGCTCCGGCACAGGCCGCGCCTTCGTCCTACGCCACCGCCACATCCGCCGCGCCACAGCGCGCTCCGGTGACCGGCAAGCCCGCGTGGGCGCAGTGAGGGAGGCGAATGAAATGCTGGGTCTGCAAACGACAGGCGCGCGGCTACGGCCACACGGATGGCCGGTTCCAGACCGCCGATCCGCGCCGCTACGTGATGGACTGGGTGTTCTGCTCACGCCGCTGTCAGGACGCCTTTCACGCGCTCTATGGCAACTGGACGCGCGTGCAGGAAGGGCGCACGCCCAAGACGGAGGTCGCCATGATCGATCCGTCTGATGTCGAGCTGGGCGCGATGCGCAAATGCCTGAAGGCCTTCGGCGAGGCAGCGGGCGAGATTGGTTTCGGCAAACCGCTGGGCGACTACGCCGAAGCCGAGGCGCTGCGCGTCATCGACGCCATCGTCACCTGCTACACGGAGGCGATGGTCGAGCACCACGAGGTGACCAAGTACCCGCCTGTGCGCGGCATGGAGCCGACGCCCGATCCGTTCGGCTTCTCCGATCTGGAGGACAAGGCGTTCTGGGACGAGCCAAAGGGGAAGAAGCCATGATGGACTTCAATTCCTCGGCCAGCGTCTCCGGCCAGATCACGGCACTGATCGACATCGGGATGCAGCGCATGCGCGAGCAGCAACCCGCGCGCGACTACCTCGGCGCATCGCGTCTGGGCATCGAGTGCGAGCGCGCCTTGCAGTTCGAATATGCCAAGGCTCCCGTGGATCACGGGCGCGACACGGGTGGTCGGATGCTGCGCATCTTCGAGCGCGGCCACGTCATGGAGGACTGCATGGTGGCGTGGCTGCGCGGCGCGGGTTTCGACCTACGCACGCAGAGACCCGACGGCGGCCAGTTCGGTTTCTCCGACGCGCACGGTCGGCTGCGCGGTCACGTCGATGGCGTACTCGTCGACGGGCCGGAGGGCTTCCGCTATCCCGCGCTGTGGGAGAACAAATGCCTCGGCGCGAAGGCGTGGCGCGAGCTGGAAGCCAAAGGCCTCGTGGTCGCCAAGCCGGTGTATGCGGCGCAGGTCGCGCTGTATCAGGCGCACCTGCAACTGCACGAGCACCCGGCGCTGTTCACCGCGATCAACGCCGACACGATGGACGTCTACGTCGAGCTGGTGGACTTCGATTCTTCGCTGGCGCAGCGCATGACCGACCGCGCGGTCAAGGTCATCTCCGCGACCGAAGCCGGTGAGCTGCTGCCGCGCAACTTCAACGACGCCACCCATTTCGAGTGCCGCATGTGCGCGTGGCAAGACCGCTGCTGGAGGCCGACATGAACCACACCCCTTTGGATCAGGTGCTCGGCGAGCAATTCATCGACGCGCGCCAAGCGGCGCTGATGTTCAATCTGCCGACCTACTGGCTCTCGCAAGCCAAGGAACGCCAGCAGCGCCGCATCCCGCACTACCGCGTCGGCAAGCTCGTTCGCTTCAAGCCCAACGAACTGGAAGGGTGGATCGTCGCGCAGCAGCCCTCCGACGAGGAGGCTGTGGATGCTTGATTTCAACGACACGCACACCCCTGTTCCTCGTGACCTCGGCGCCGAACGCGAAGCGATCCGCGCCGAACTGCTGGCGCGGCTGGAATCGGTGCTGGCCGCACTGTTTCCGGCAGGCCGAAAGCGCGGCGGCAAGTTCCTCTCCGGCGACGTGCTTGGCAGTCCGGGCGACAGTCTGGAGATCGTGCTCGATGGCGACAAGGCGGGCCTGTGGACGGATCGCGCCACGGGCGACGGCGGTGACATCTTCGCGCTGATCGCCGCCCACCACGGCATCGATGCCCACGCCGGCTTCCCGCGCACGCTCGACGCGGCGACCGAACTGCTCGGACGTGCTCCGATGGCGCTGGCGCGCAAAACGAAAAAGGAAGCGCCCGTCGACGACCTCGGCCCGGCCACCGCGAAGTGGGACTACCTCGACGCCTCCGGCAAGCTGATCGCGGTCGTCTACCGCTACGACCCGCCCGGCCGCAAGAAGGAGTTCCGTCCGTGGGATGCGCGCCGTCGCAAGATGGCTCCGCCCGATCCGCGCCCGCTCTACAACCAGCCGGGCATGAGCAGCGCCGCGCAGGTGGTCTTGGTCGAGGGCGAGAAGTGCGCGCAGGCGCTGATCGACGCGGACGTCAATGCCACCACCGCGATGCACGGCGCGAACGCGCCGGTCGAGAAGACCGACTGGTCGCCGCTGGCGGGCAAGGCCGTGCTCATCTGGCCCGACCGTGACAAGCCGGGCTGGGAGTACGCGACGCAGGCGGCACAGGCCATCCTGTCGGCGGGCGCGAAGACCTGCCACATTCTGTACCCGCCCGAAGAAGCGGCGGAAGGCTGGGACGCGGCGGACGCCGTGGCCGAAGGCTTCGACGTCGCGGCCTTCCTCACTCACGGCCCGCGCCTCCAAATGCACGACATCGACGAGGATGCCGCGCCGGTCGTCAGCAGCGACGAATCGGTGTGGGGCACCGAAGATGCGCTGGCGCTGGCCTTCACCCGGCGCTACCACCGCGACTGGCGCTACGTCGCGGCATGGGGACGCTGGCTGGTGTGGGACGGGCACCGCTGGCGCACCGAGGACACGCTGGCGGCGACCGACCTGATCCGCAGCGTCTGCCGCCACGCCGCCGTCCACGCCGACAACCCGAAGATCGCCGCCAAGCTCGCCACCTCCGGCACGGTCGGCGGCGTCGAACGGCTGGCGCGCGCGGATCGCAGGCACGCGGCCACCACCGCCGAATGGGACGCCGATCCGTGGCAGCTCAACACGCCCGGCGGTGTGGTCGATCTCAAGACCGGCAGGCAGCGCACGCACGACCGTGCCGACCGGATGACCAAGATCACCACGGCCACGCCCGGTGGCGACTGCCCGATCTGGCGGCAGTTCCTCGCCGAGGTCACGGGTGGCGATGCCGAGCTGCAAGCCTACCTGCAACGCATGACTGGCTACGCGCTCACCGGCTCGACGCAGGAGCACGCGCTGTTCTTCCTCTACGGCACGGGCGCGAACGGCAAGTCGGTGTTCGTCAACACGCTGGCCACGATCCTGGGCGACTACGCGGCCAACGCGCCGATGGACACGTTCATGGAGACGCGCACCGACCGGCATCCGACCGACATGGCGGGTCTGCGCGGCGCACGGTTCGTTGCCGCCATCGAAACCGAGCAAGGGCGGCGTTGGGCCGAGTCGAAGATCAAGAACCTCACGGGCGGCGACAAGATCTCCGCGCGCTTCATGCGGCAGGACTTCTTCGAGTTCTTCCCGCAGTTCAAGCTGTTCGTCGCGGGCAACCACAAGCCCGCCATCCGCAACATCGACGAGGCGATGAAGCGGCGTCTGCACCTGATCCCGTTCACGATCACCGTGCCACCCGACCGCCGCGACAAGCATCTCCAGCAGAAGCTCTTGGCCGAGCGGGACGGCATCTTGGCGTGGGCGGTTCAGGGCTGTCTCGACTGGCTGCGCCTGGGCAGGCTCGATCCGCCGCAGCAGGTGCTCGAAGCGACCGAGGAGTATTTCGAGGCCGAGGACGCGCTGGGCCGCTGGCTCGACGAACGCTGCGTGCGCGAGGCCAACGCGAAGTCGCTGACCGCCGAGCTGTTCGGCGACTGGAAGCAGTGGGCTGACTCCGCAGGCGAGTTCATCGGCTCGCAGCGCCGGTTTTCCGACCTGCTCATCACCCGTGGCGTCGAGAAGTGGCGCAACACGGCGGGCGTTCGCGGCTTCCGTGGCATCGGCCTCAAGAACCCGCCCACGCCCGCTTACACCCCATACGCCGACGACTGACTGCCATGCCGACGCATCCGACTGACACATTTGACGCACTACGTCGTAACTTTCCCCGCGCGGGCGCGTGCGCACGCCTCATAGGGGTTTCGATACCGCGTGTCGGATGCGTCAGTCCTCACCGAACGAGGAACGCAACCATGACCACCACCATCCTCGCCCTCGACTTGGGCACTATCACCGGCTGGGCGCTGCGCGGCAGCGACGGCCACATCACCAGCGGCTCTGAGAACTTCCGCTCGCAACGCTTCGAAGGCGGCGGGATGCGCTTCCTGCGCTTCAAGCGGTGGCTCACGGAACTGAAGGCCGTGACCAGCGGCATCGATGCGCTGCACTTCGAGGAAGTCCGCCGCCACGTCTCGACCGACGCGGCGCACGTCTACGGCGGCTTCCTCGCCACGCTCACGGCGTGGTGCGAGCACCACCAGATTCCGTATCAGGGCGTGCCGGTCGGCACGATCAAGAAGCACGCCACGGGCAAAGGCAACGCGGGCAAGGACGAGGTGATCGCCTCCGTCACCGCGCGCGGCCATTCGCCGTCCGACGACAACGAGGCCGACGCACTGGCGTTGCTGCACTGGGCCATCGCGCAGCACGATCTGGAACGGGAGGTGTGAGATGAAGATTCCCACGCCCACCTATCGCTGCCCGCTGGCGCGCGTCCAGCCCGAGACCACCGACCTCGAAGCGATGAAGCAGCGCGGCTGGCGCGACCAGCACATCCTCGTCGTCAACGCTGCCGACGAACGCCTCGACTTCATCGAGCGCGAGTTCATCCGCCGGATCGGCGAACGGCTCTACGGAGGGGCGCGTCATGGCTGACCGTCGAACCCCGTGGACGATTGACGACGTGGCCGCGCGCTTCGAGGAGGCGGCGAGCACTGGACGTCGCCTGCCGCCCGTGCGTGTGCAGGGCTACTTCAACACGTGGCCGATCATCGTGCGCAAGGAGTGGGAAGCCTTTGCCGCCGACGAGCACGTCTACCGACCGTTTCCTCCGACCCCGGACGCCATCGACCGGATGCTGGAGACGATGAAGTGGGTGCAGTGGCTGGAGGTCGAGCAACGGCATCTGGTGTGGATGCGCGCCAAGCGGTACGGCTGGCGCGACATCACCATCCGCATCGCCTGCGACCGCACGACGGCATGGCGACGCTGGCAGCGCGCCTTGCAGACGGTCGCCGACCAACTCAATGGCGTCGTCGTCGCGTAGTGATTTGGCGTGATTTGGCGCGCATGGTCTGCAATGCGAGTGCATCGGCGAGCGTCAGCGGCTTTTGAGCGTGCAACAAAAACCGGCTCCCGAGCGTAGTATTCAGTCCATGCTCGGGATCAGTGACGAAGAAGCCACAGTCGCTTCAAAGCCACGCTCCCGAGGCGAAATGGGCCCTTCCTGCGGAATAACCCATGCGGGGGGCGCGAGCGCGACGCTTTCCTAGCGTCAGGGTGCGAACCGAGGTTCGCACGGTTCGCAGGTTCGCACCCCGTCCAGTTCGCACCTATTCACTCCAACCCGCCCACGGCATCGTCCGTCGGCGGGTTTCGTTTTTCCGGAACCCGAAACCTTGAACCTCTTGAACGTCGATTACCGCAAGGTCGAGACGCTGATCCCCTACGCCCGCAATCCGCGCACGCACAACGACGCGCAGATCGCCAAGATCGCGGCCAGCATCGTCGAGTACGGCTGGACGAACCCGATCCTCGTGGATGGCGACAACGGCATCATCGCGGGCCACGGGCGTCTGGCCGCCGCGCGCAAGCTGGAACTGGCAGACGTGCCGGTCATCGAGCTGGCGCACCTGAGCCCGGCGCAGAAGCGCGCCTATGTCATCGCCGACAACCGGCTCGCGCTGGACGCGGGTTGGGACGAGGAGATGCTGGCACTGGAACTGGCCGAGCTGTCCGAGGCCGGATACGAGCTGGCGCTCACGGGTTTCGAGGACGGCGAGCTGCAAGACCTGCTGGCCAGCGCCGAGGAGCCGGATGGCAACACGCGGGTCGAAGAATCGGCGGACGACGCCGACGACGTGCCGGAAGTTCCAGCCACGGCAGTGTCCCGCGCGGGTGACGTCTGGGCCATTGGCGCGCATCGCCTGATTTGTGGCGATGCCGCAGACGCCGACGTGGTCACCATCCTGATGGCGGGCGAGCGCGCGGCGTTGTGCTTCACGTCGCCGCCCTACGGCAACCAGCGCGACTACACCACCGGCGGCATCGCCGATTGGGACGCACTGATGCGCGGCGTGTTCGACCGACTGCCGATGGCCGACGACGGTCAGGTGCTGGTCAACCTCGGCCTGATCCACCGCGACAACGAGTTCGTCCCGTATTGGGAGGCGTGGCTCGGCTGGATGCGGGCGAAGGGTTGGCGGCGTTTCGGCTGGTATGTCTGGGATCAGGGGCCGGGAATGCCCGGCGACTGGCAAGGCCGCTTCGCGCCCAGCTTTGAGTTCGTGTTCCATTTCAACCGCGCCAGCCGCAAGCCGAACAAGATCGTGCCCTGCAAGTTCGCCGGGCAGGAAACGCACCTGCGCGCCGACGGCTCGTCCACCGCGATGCGCAACAAGGATGGCGAGGTCAACGGCTGGACGCACGCAGGCCAACCGACGCAGGACATGCGCATCCCTGACTCGGTGATCCGCATCATGCGCCACAAGGGGAAGATCGGCGAAGGCATCGACCACCCCGCCGTGTTCCCGGTCGCGCTGCCGCAGTTCGTCATCGAGGCATTCACCGCCGAGGGCGATGTGATGTTCGAGCCGTTCGGCGGCAGCGGCAGCACGATGCTGGCCGCGCAGCGCACCGGGCGCATCTGCCGTTCGGTCGAGATCGCGCCGGAGTACGTCGATGTCGCCGTCCGGCGTTTCCGGCAGAACCATCCCGACGTCGCCATCACGCTGCTGGCCACCGGCCAGAGCTTTGATGCAGTTGCCGCCGAACGCGAAGTGGAGGTGGCAGCATGAAGTGGCTGGCCGACAAGATCGAGCAATGGCCGATCGCCAAGCTCGTGCCCTATGCCCGCAACGCGCGCACGCATTCGGATGCGCAGGTGGCGCAGATCGCCGCGAGCATCGCGGAGTTCGGCTTCACCAATCCTGTCCTCGCGGGCAGCGACGGCGTGATCGTCGCTGGGCACGGACGATTGGCCGCCGCGCAGAAGCTCGGCCTCGATGCTGTGCCCGTGGTCGTGCTCGACCACCTGACGCCGACGCAGCGCCGCGCGCTGGTAATCGCGGACAACCGCATCGCCGAGAACGCCGAGTGGGATGAAGAACTGTTGCGAGTTGAACTGGAAGGCTTGCAGGACGAAGGCTTCGACCTCGACCTGACCGGCTTCGACGCCGACGCGTTGGCCGAACTGCTGGTGGGTGACGAACCCGACAACGAGGGCCAGACCGACGACGACGCTGTGCCGGAGGTCAGCGAGACGCCGGTCTCACGCCCCGGCGATGTCTGGCAGCTCGGCCCGCATCGTCTGCTGTGCGGCGACGCGACCGTGGCCGCGAGCTATGAAGCGCTGCTCGATGGCGAGACGGTGGACATGGTCTTCACCGACCCGCCCTACAACGTTAACTACGCCAACAGCGCGAAGGACAAGCTGCGCGGCAAGGATCGCGCGATCCTCAACGACAACCTCGGCGACGGTTTTTACGATTTCCTGCTGGCGGCGCTGACGCCGATGGTCGCGCACTGCCGGGGCGCGATCTACGTGGCGATGTCGTCCAGCGAACTCGACACGCTGCAATCGGCCTTCCGCGCGGCGGGCGGCAAGTGGTCGACCTTCATCATCTGGGCGAAAAACACCTTCACGCTGGGCCGCGCCGACTACCAGCGCCAGTACGAACCGATCCTCTACGGATGGCCCGAAGGCGGCGAGCGCCACTGGTGCGGCGACCGCGACCAGGGCGATGTGTGGCAGATCAAGAAGCCGCAGAAGAACGACCTGCACCCGACTATGAAGCCGGTGGAACTGGTGGAGCGCGCGCTGCGCAATTCCAGCCGCCCGGGCAACGTGGTGCTCGATCCATTCGGCGGCTCCGGTACCACGCTGATCGCCGCCGATAAATCAGGCCGCATCGCGCGCCTGATCGAACTCGACCCGAAGTACGCCGACGTGATCGTGCGGCGCTGGCAGGACTGGAGCGGCAAGCAAGCGATTCGCGTGGCCGATGGCCTGCCGTTCGACGTTCAGGCGGCGAGTTCCTCGCTGATGGCGCAGTGAATCACGAAGCCCGTCAGGTAGGGCAGCTCGCGCGGGATGCCGTAGTCGCGGCTGGTCTGGCGTCCAATCGTCCAGCCCATCCACTGCTGCGTGGCGGCGTCGATGGCGTCCTGCATGCTCTTGCCGTCGAACAGGCCATTGTGGACTTCGTCCGCGAAGTGGCGTCCGTAGCGGCTGTCGAGGAAAACGCGGACGGTGTCGAAGTCCTCGCCCGTGGCGTTGGCGACGGCGTTCATGGCCAAGGGCCACGCGATGCTGGCGTGTCCGCCCATCGTGCCCCAGAAACCCCAACCCTCGTTGCGTGTGGCGGGGATGGTCTCGTTGCTCATGTTCTGCTCCTTGGTGGCTGCGTTGCGATGCTTGTAGTAACGCGCTGTGCGAGCCGGAAGCCAAGCTCTATCTGGCCTCCGGCTCGATCTTTCTCAGGCGACGCGGTAGACGCGCTCGCCGCCCCGGGCCTTGTCCGAGGTGAGGGTCAGTCCGAGCTTCTTCTTGAAGGCTCCGGCGAAGGTGCCGCGCACGGTGTGGGCCTGCCAGCCGGTGGCGGCGCAGATCTGGCTGATGGTCGCGCCCTCCGGGCGCTGGAGCATCCGGATGACCTCGGCCTGCTTGCTGTTCTTGCGGCTGCGCGTGGCGGGCTTGTCGCTGTCGGCCTTCTGCTTCGTCCACTGAGCTTCGGCGGCGCTCACGGCGGCCTCCAGTTCCGCATCAAGGGGCTCCGGAACTGTGGGCGCTGTGGTCTGGGAGGCTTCGGCGTTGGCGATGACTTCGTCGAGCTTGACCTCGAAGCTGCCGATTCGCCTCTCGCTACCGGGGCGCGGCATGCCCAGGGCGTCGTAGCCCTCGGCGGCGACGCGCCAGCTCTTGCCGTCCTGGCCGTCGGGCGTGATCAGGGCGCGGTTGAACATGCCTGCCAGCACCTTCGTGCGCGCACCGCCTTTGATGTTGTCGGGAAACCACTCGATCTTGCCACCGCTGGTGTTGATGGCCTTGGCGAGGATGGCGTGCTGGGCCAGGGTGAGTTGCGTGGTGCTCATGGTCTGCTCCTTTGCAGTGGTTGATTGGGATCGTGATGAACGCGCTGTTCACCGGTGAAGCCAAGCTCTTTCTGCTTCAACGCCCGCGCAGCGACGAGATGCCCGCTTCGGCCAGTTCGAGGGCGGCGGCATGGAACGCGGTTTCCGCGATCCACGGCGCAGTCCGCGCGTCATCCAACAGTTGATCGACGACCGTCTTGGCGCTGGCGCGCATCGATGCACAGGCAGCTTCGAGTTGGGCGTTGCTGGCAGTGGCGACTTCGTTGCGGCAGACGCGAACCAAGACCGTCATCGCGGCTTCGGCGAGCTTGATGGCGAGGGTGTCAGGGGCTGGCTTGTTCATGGGTCGTCCTTTCGACGTGGTTGATGGCGTGACGTGATGAACGCGCTATTCCCAATGGAAGCCAAGCTCTTTCTGCTCGCACAGGAGCCACCCGAAAAATGATTGAAGAAGGTGCCGATGGGACTCTCGATTCGCGCCTATGCGCGCCACCGTGGCGTTTCCGACGCGGCGGTGCGCAAGGCCATCGCGGCGGGCCGCATCACGCCGGAGGCCGACGGCACCGTTGACCCGGATCGCGCCGACGCCGAGTGGGCCCGCAACACCGAAGCGCCGCGCAACGGCACGCGGGCCAGGCCCGTGCGCGTGGCCGTACCGCCTGACACCGCACCTGCAGGCGACGGCCCGGCCGCACTCCCTGCGGGTGGTACCTCGCTGCTTCAGGCCCGCACCGTCAACGAGGTCGTCAAGGCGCAGACCAACAAGGTGCGGCTGGCGCGGCTCAAGGGCGAACTGGTCGAGCGCAATCAGGCCATCGCCCACGTCTTCAAGCTGGCGCGCGCCGAGCGCGATGCGTGGCTCAACTGGCCTGCGCGCGTGTCAGCGCAGATGGCGGCCAAGCTCGCCATCGACCCGCACACGATGCACGTCGCGCTGGAAGCCGCCGTGCGCGAGCACTTGCAGGAACTGGGCGATCTGCGCCCGCGAGTGGATTGATGGACATCGACTACGAAGGCGCTGCCGAAATCGCTCGCGCGTGGCGCGAAGGGTTGACGCCCGATCCGCTGCTGTCCGTGTCGGAGTGGTCAGATCGGCACCGAGTGCTCTCCAGCAAGGCGTCCGCCGAGCCGGGCCGTTGGCGCACGGGGCGCACGCCGTACCTCAAGGCCATCATGGACAGCCTGTCGCCGACTTCGCCGGTCGAACGCGTGGTGTTCATGAAGGCCGCACAACTCGGCGCGACCGAGATGGGGTCGAACTGGATCGGCTACGTCATCCACCACGCGCCGGGGCCGATGATGGCCGTGTGGCCCACGGTGGAGATGGCCAAGCGCAACTCCAAGCAGCGCATCGACCCGCTGATCGAGGAATCGGGCGTGCTGGCCGAACTGATCGCTCCGGCGCGCTCGCGCGATTCGGGCAACACGATTCTGGCCAAGGAATTTCGGGGCGGCGTGCTGGTGATGACGGGCGCGAACAGCGCCGTGGGCCTTCGCTCGATGCCGGTGCGCTACCTGTTCCTCGACGAAGTGGACGGCTACCCGCTGGACGTCGAGGGCGAAGGCGATGCTGTTTCTTTGGCCGAGGCGCGCACGCGCACCTTCGCCCGGCGCAAGATCTTCATCGTCTCGACGCCGACGATCTCCGGCGCCTCGGCCATCGAGCGCGAGTACGAGGCCAGCGACCAGCGCCGCTACTTCGTGCCATGTCCGCATTGTTCGCACCGGCAGTGGCTGCGCTTCGAGCAGTTGCGCTGGGACAAGGGCCAGCCCGCGACGGCAGCCTACGTCTGCGAATCCTGCGACACCGCCATCGCCGAGCACCACAAGACCTGGATGCTCGAACACGGCGAATGGCGCGCGATGGCCGACACCTCGGGCAAGACGGCGGGCTTTCACCTGTCGTCGCTCTACAGCCCGGTCGGCTGGCGCGCGTGGGGCGACATCGCCGCCGCGTGGGAGGCGGCGGTCAGCAAGGAATCCGGATCGGCGGCGGCGATCAAGACCTTCAAGAACACCGAACTCGGTGAGACGTGGGTCGAGGAAGGCGAGACGCCCGACTGGCAGCGGCTGGTCGAGCGCCGCGAGGACTATCGGCTGGGCAGCGTGCCGCTGGGCGGCCTGCTGCTGGTGGGTGGCGCGGACGTGCAGAAGGATCGCATCGAAGTTTCGGTCTGGGCCTTCGGGCGCGGCAAGGAGGCGTGGCTGGTCGAACACCGCGTGCTGATGGGCGACACCGCCCGCGAGCAGGTGTGGCAGCGGCTGGCAGAAATGCTCGGCGAGCACTGGACGCACGCCAGCGGCACGGTGATGCCACTGGCCCGCTTCGCGCTGGACACCGGTTTTGCGACGCAGGAGGCGTACAGCTTCGTGCGCGCCAGCCATGACGCGCGCGTGATGGCGGTCAAGGGCGTGGCGCGCGGCGCAGCGCTGATCGGCACGCCGACGGCGGTGGACATGACGGCGGGCGGCAAGCGGCTGCGCCGTGGCATCAAGGTGTTCACGGTGGCGGTCGGCATCGCCAAGCTGGAGCTTTACAACAACCTGCGCAAGGCGGCGAATGTCGGCGAGGACGGCGTCACCACGGCGTTTCCTGCGGGCTTCATCCACCTGCCCAAGATCGACGCCGAGTTCATCCAGCAGCTCTGCGCCGAGCAACTGATCACTCGCCGCGACCGCAACGGCTTCCCCGTGCGTGAATGGCAAAAGATGCGCGAGCGCAATGAAGCGCTCGACTGCTACGTCTATGCCCGCGCCGCTGCGGCGGCGGCAGGGCTGGATCGCTTCGAGGAGCGCCATTGGCGCGAACTGGAGCGGCAACTCGGGGTGGCGTCCCCATCGGACGACCCGCCACCCCTGAACGACATCGAACTCAACGAGGCCACCCATCGCGGTGGCCTCGCTGTCTCTGGCACCCGCAACAGCAGCAAGAGCGGTCGGCGCGTCATCAAGAGCCGATGGCTGACCCGATGAGGAACCCGTGAGCTACACCCGCAAACAACTCGATGCGCTCAAGAAGGCGCTGGCCACCGGCGAGCGCCGCGTGAGCTTCGGCGACAAGACGGTCGAGTACCGCAGCGTCGCCGAACTGCAGGCCGCGATCCGCTCGGTCGAAGCCGAGATCGCGCGCGGCGCGGGCGCGGCCAAGCGCCAGATCCGCATCACCACGGGCAAGGGCTTCTGACATGGCGTGGTTCGCCCAAACCGTCCGTCGCCTGTTCGGTCAGTCGCCCGTCCACGAGGCCGCGGGCCGTGGCCGTCGCGCGCTGGCGTGGATGCCCGGCAACCCCGGCGCGGTGGCCGCGATGCTGGCCACCAGCACCGAACTGCGCATCAAGAGCCGCGACCTCGTGCGCCGCAATGCCTGGGCGCAGGCGGGCATCGAAGCCTTTGTCGCCAACGCGGTCGGCACCGGCATCAAGCCGCAGAGCCTGTCGGGTGATGAGCAGTTCAAGACCGAAGTGCAGGCGCTGTGGCGCGACTGGGTCGAGGAAGCCGACGCCGCAGGCCAGACCGATTTCTACGGCCTGCAGTCGCTGGCCTGCCGGGCGATGCTCGAAGGCGGCGAATGCCTGATCCGGCTACGCCCGCGCCGCCCGGAGGATGGTCTGGCCGTGCCCCTGCAACTTCAGTTGCTGGAGTCCGAACACCTGCCGATGCACCTCAATACCGATTTGCCGTCCGGCAACGTGGTGCGCTCGGGCATCGAGTTCGACGCGATGGGGCGGCGCATGGCCTACCACCTGTACCGCTCGCATCCCGAAGACGGCGGCCTCGCGCCGATGTCGGGCCAGGGCGGCATGGACACGGTGCGCGTCGATGCGCGCGAAGTGATCCACCTGTACCGCGTGCTGCGCCCCGGCCAGATTCGCGGCGAACCCTGGTTGTCGCGCGCGCTGGTCAAGCTCAACGAACTCGACCAGTACGACGACGCCGAGCTGGTGCGCAAGAAAACCGCCGCGATGTTCGCGGGCTTCGTCACGCGCGCCAACCCCGAGGACAACCTGATGGGCGAAGGCGCGGCTGACGGCGGCGGCATCGCGCTGGCCGGGCTGGAACCCGGCACCTTGCAGATTCTGGAGCCGGGCGAGGACATCAAGTTCTCCGATCCGGCCGACGTGGGCGGTTCGTACTCCGAGTTCCTGCGCACCCAGTTCCGCGCGGTGGCTGCCGCCATCGGCATCACCTACGAGCAACTGACCGGCGACCTGACGGGCGTGAACTATTCAAGCATCCGCGCCGGGATGCTGGAGTTCCGCCGCCGCTGCGAGATGGTGCAGCACGGTGTGCTGGTGCATCAGCTGTGCCGCCCGGTGTGGGCGGCGTGGATGAAGCAGGCCGTGCTCGCGGGCGCGCTCGATGCGCCGGGCTTTGCGCGCGGGGGCGCTGCACGACGCCGCCAGTACCTCGCCGCCAAGTGGGTGCCGCAGGGTTGGCAGTGGGTCGATCCGGAGAAGGAATTCAAGGCCATGTTGCTGGCCATCCGCTCCGGCCTGATGTCGCGCTCGGAAGCCATCTCGGCCAACGGCTACGACGCCGAGGACGTCGACCGCGAAATCGCCGCCGACAACCAGCGCGCCGACGACCTCGGCCTGATCTTCGATTCCGACCCTCGCTACACGTCCCGCGAGGGCTCGTCGCGTGACGCCGTGGAAGACGCACTGCTGGCCGATGCCGTGCCCGGCACGCCCAGCCAGTCCAGCCCGAAGGACACCCCATGAACCTGCTGCCCCATCTGTCGGCGCGCCTCTTCGGCGTGCCGCTGGCGATCCATCGCCCCAAGCTCGACGTCATCTTGGCCGTGCTGGGCCCGCGCGTCGCGTATCGACAGAACACTGCCGATCTGGCCGCCGCGCCGGGCTTCACGCCTCCGACACGGGCCGCGTCCGCATCGTCGCCCGGCGTGGCGGTCATCCCGATCCACGGCACGCTGGTGCGCCGCACGGTCGGGCTGGAAGCCGAATCGGGTCTGAACAGCTACGCGACCCTCACGCAGCTGCTGGACTCGGCCCTCGGCAACCCGGCGGTGTCGGCCATCCTGCTGGACATCGATTCGCCTGGCGGCGAATCCGGCGGCGTGTTCGACCTGGCCGACCGCATCCGCGCGGCCAGCCAGATCAAGCCGGTCTGGGCCGTCGCCAACGACATGGCCTTCTCGGCCGCCTACGCGTTGGCGTCCGCCGCCAGCCGGGTGTTCGTCTCGCGCACCGGCGGCGTCGGCTCCATCGGCGTCATTGCGATGCACGTCGACCAGTCCGAGAAGGACGCGCAGGACGGCCTTCACTACACCGCCGTGTTCGCGGGCGACCGCAAGAACGACCTCAACCCGCACGAGCCGATGTCTGGCGAGGCCCACGCCTTCCTCAAGGCCGAGGTCAATCGTATCTACGGCCTGTTCGTCGAGACGGTGGCCCGCCACCGTGGCTTGGAGCCTTCCGCCGTGCGCGACACCGAGGCTGGTCTGTTCTTCGGACAGGCCGCCGTCGCCATGGGTCTTGCCGATGCCGTCGGCAGCTTCGACGACGCGCTGGCGCAGCTCCACGCATCCCTGTCCCCCAACCCGACTCCGGTGGCTGCTGCCACGCGGGCGGGCCCTTTGTGCAACCACCCCCAGGAGTCATTGATGAATGATCGAACCGACCCCGCTGCTCTTGATCGGCCTCTTGCTGATCCTGCTGGCAGTGCTCCTCAACCGCCCGCCGCCGTCACGTTGAGCGTGGCCGACGCCATCGAGATCGCGCAGACCTGCACGCTCGCCGGTCGCACCGACCTGATCGCGGGCTTTCTCGAAACCAACACCGCACCCGCCACGGTGCGCAGCCGATTGCTCGCCGCACAGGCCGAAGCCAGTCCGGAAATCAGCAGCCGCATCACGCCCGACGCCGCGCGTCCCACCGCCAGCAACGCGCTGATCGATGCGGCCAAGAACCTCGCCGCGCAGTCCGCCAAGAAGGAGATCTGAAATGCCCGTCCTCGCCGAACCGCTGAATCTGGGCGATCTGCTCAAGTACGAAGCGCCCAACCTCTACTCGCGCGACCGCGTCACCGTCACCTCCGGCCAGAACCTGCCGTTGGGCACGGTGCTCGGCATCGTCACTGCTTCCGGCAAATACAAGCAGATCGACCCGTCCGCCGAAGACGGCACACAGGTTGCCGCCGCCGTGCTGCTGCAAGCCTGCGATGCGTCGCTCGGCGACCGCGATGACGGCCTCGTCGTTGCGCGTCACGCCATCGTCGCCGACCACGCGCTCGCGTGGCCCGACGCCATCACCAACTCCGAAAAACTCACCGCCTTGGCGCAGCTCAAGGCGCTGGGCGTGCTCGTCCGCCAAGGAGCCTGACCATGAACAACCCCTTCGGCAATCCCGCGTTCTCGATGGCGGCGCTGACCGCCGCGATCAACATCCTGCCCAACCGCTACGGGCGACTCGAAGAACTGAACCTGATGCCCGCCAAACCCGTGCGTCAGCGCCAGATCGTCGTCGAGGAAATGAACGGTGTGCTCAACCTGCTGCCCACGTTGCCCCCGGGTTCGCCCGGCACGGTCGGCAAGCGTGGCAAACGCAATCTGCGCTCCTTCGTCGTGCCGCACATCCCGCACGATGACGTGGTGTTGCCCGAAGAAGTGCAAGGCATCCGCGCCTTCGGTTCGGAAACCGAAACCGAGACGGTCGCGGGGGTCATCGCGCGCCATCTCGAGACCATGCGCAATAAGCACGCGATCACGCTGGAGCACCTGCGCATGGGCGCGCTCAAGGGCGTGATCCTCGACGCCGACGGCAGCGAACTGGTCGATCTGTTCGATGCCTTCGACATCACGCCGCAGGCGGTGTCCTTCGAACTGGGCACGGCGGGCACCAACGTCAAGGCCAAGTGCGGCACATTGCTGTCCACCATCGAGGACAACCTCAAGGGTGAGTTCATGAACGGCGTCCACTGCCTGTGTTCGCCGGAGTTCTTCGCCGCGCTCACCGGCCACGCGAAAGTCGAGAAGGCGTTCGAGAACTGGCAGAACGGCGCGATCCTCATCAACGACATCCGTCGCGGCTTCACCTACGGCGGCATCACCTTCGAGGAGTACCGGGGCCAGGCCACCGATGCCAACGGCACCGTGCGCCGCTTCATCGCCGCTGGCGAGGCGCACGCCTTCCCGCTGGGCACCATCGACACCTTCGGCACCTACTTCGCACCGGCGGATTTCAACGAAACCGTCAACACGGTCGGCCAGCCGCTGTACGCCAAGCAGGAACCGCGCAAGTTCGACCGTGGCACCGATCTGCACACGCAGTCCAACCCGCTGCCGATGTGCCATCGCCCCGGTGTGCTGGTGAAGCTGACGGTGGCGTGATGGGCCTCGTCGAACAGGTCTATGCAGCTGCCGCCAACGCGGGCCTGACGGTGCGCTGCCGCTGGACGCCTGCGGGCAGTCCGGCCAAGACGCAGCAGGTGGGCTTCTCTGCGCCCGACGACACCGTGCTCGATGGGCTGGCTTTGAGCACCGACTACGCGATGACCTATCCCGCGTCGGGCCTCGATGGACTGGCCGTGCGCGACGTGGTGGTCATCGACGGCCACAGCTATCAGGTGAGCGACATCCGGGCCATCGGCGACGGTTCGGAAATGCGCGCCAAGCTCACCCGGCTCTGACGCCATGTCCGCCCACTCGATCCGCGAGCGGATTCTGCTCGCAGTGCTTGATGCTGTCCGCGCGCCGGTGGAAACGCTCGGAGCCACGCTGCACCGCTCGCCCACGGTGGCGATCAGCCGGGAGCAATGCCCGGCGCTGGTGGTGTTCCCCGAATCCGATGCCATCACCGAACGCGCCAACGACCGCGTGACACGCGTGTTGACCGTCCGCCTCGTCGCGCTAGCTCGCGCCGTGCCGCCTGCCATCCCGGAAACCGAAGCCGACCGGCTGCTCACCGCCACCCACGCCGCGCTGCTGGCCGACGGGAATCTGGGCGGTCTTTGCCTCGGCATCCGCGAACAGGAATGCGAGTGGGACGTGGAAGACGCCGACGCGGTGGCCGCCGCGATTCCGGCGCGCTACGCGATCACCTACCGGACGCTGGCCAGCGATCTCTCAACCACTGGATGACACCCATGACCTCAATCGTCTTGACACGCCCGCACACGCACGCGGGCAAGTCCTTCAAGGCAGGCGAACGGCTCGATGTGGATGGCGGCACTGCCGATTGGCTGGTCGCCAACGGCATAGCCCGGCACGTCACCGAGCCGTCCGCCGCCGCCGCCCGCATCGACGCCGATCCCAAACCCGTTCAACGCAAGGAATCCAAATCATGAGCACCTACGCCAGTTTTCAGGGCCGCGTCTTCCTCGGTAAACGCGACGAATCCGGCCAGCCCATCGAAGTGCGCTCGCCCGGCAACGTCGCCGAGCTGAAGCTCTCGCTCAAGACCGACGTGCTGGAGCACTACGAAAGCCAGACCGGCCAGCGATCGCTCGACCATCGCATGGTCAAGCAGAAGTCGGCCACGGTGAACCTCACCATCGAGGAATTCACCAAGGAAAACCTCGCGCTGGCGCTCTACGGTAACCATGTCACCGGCAGCACCGGTTCTGTCACCGCTGAAACCGTCGGTGGCGCGACGCCCATCATCGGCGACCGCTACTTCTTCGCGCATCCGAAGGTGTCGGCGGTGGTCATCACGGATTCGGCAGGCACGCCCGCGACGCTCACCGCAGGCACGCACTACACGGTGGACACCGATTTCGGTGCCCTCCAGTTTCTGGATACCACCGGCTTCACCGCACCGTTCAAGGCCGCCTACACCTACGGTGCGGCCACCGAGATCGGCATCTTCACGCAGGCGCTGCCGGAGCGCTTCCTTCGGCTGGAAGGCATCAACACCGCGCAGGGCAACGCCAAGGTGCTGGTCGAGCTGTACCGCGTGGCCTTCGATCCTTTGAAGGAAATCTCCTTTATCTCGGACGAGTACAACAAGTTCGAGCTGGAAGGCTCGCTGCTCGCCGACAACACCAAGCCCTATGACGCGGTGCTGGGCCAGTTCGGCCGCATCGTGCAGCTGTGAAGGAGCGTGCCATGAGCGATCTGGACGCACTCGTTCCGCAGGCCGTGGAACTGGTCATCGACGGCGAGCCACTGGCCATCAGGCCGCTCAAGGTCGGGCAGTTGCCCGCCTTCCTGCGTGCCATCACGCCGGTGATGCAGTACCTCGGGGGCGACGGCATCGACTGGCTGGCCCTTTTCGGTGAGCGCGGCGACGACCTGCTGACGGCGGTGTCGATTGCCGTCGGCAAACCGCGCGAATGGGTCGATGCGCTCGACGCCGACCAGGCCATCCTGCTGGCAGCCAAGGTGATCGAGGTCAACGCAGATTTTTTTACGCGGACGGTGATGCCAAGGCTCGACGGCCTGATCGCGCAGACCAGCGCGGTGGCGGTCACGGCTGGTTCGACGCCGTCCAGCACCTGATCGCCCACGGCCACCGCTTGCCCGACATCCTCGACTACACCCTGGCGCAGATGCGCGGCTTCAGCGCCGCCACCGTGCGCGCCGATGCTGCGCGCGACGCGAACCTCCTGTCGCTGATTGCTATCGGCACGCGCGGTGATTCGCGCCACCTCGACCAGACCCTCGACAGGCTTCAAGACCATGCGCATCTCGGTTCGCATCGATAGCAAGGCCGCGCAGGCGCAGTTGCGTCGATGGGGCGGCGAGTTCCGCGAGAAGGTGCAGAAGGCGGTCGCGCGCGGCATCGCTAGCGAGGCCACCGAGTTGAAGCAGGACGTGCGCAGTCACGTCGCGGGCCAGATGACGGTGGTCAAGAAGTCCTTCGTCAAAGGCTTCACCGCCAAGGTGCTGGACAAGGACAAGAACCGGCTGCCCGCGCTCTACGTCGGCTCGCGCATCCCGTGGTCGGGCATCCATGAGCACGGCGGCCAGATCGGCGGGCGGATGCTGATCCCACTGCACGGGCGTGTGGGCCGCAAACGCTTCAAGGCGCAGATCGCCGAGTTGATGCGCGGCGGCAATGCGTATTTCATCAAGAACGCCAAGGGGAACCTCGTGCTGATGGCCGAGAACATCAAGGAACACGACCGGCCACTGGCAGGCTTTAAGCGCCGCTACCGCAAGGCCGAAGGCATCAAGAAACTCAAGCGCGGCGCGGATGTGCCCATCGCCGTGCTGGTGCCGCGCGTGCAATTGAAGAAGCGCCTGAACGTCGAGCGCATGGTGGCCGGGCGCATTCCGCGTCTGTCGGCGGCCATCGAGAAGCAGTTGCGGCAGGTGGACTGACGATGGCGAACCGCATTTCCGTCCTCGTCGCGCTCGAAGGCGCGGACGAGGGGCTCAAGCGCGCCATCAACGATGCCGAGCGCAGCCTCGGCGGCTTCGGCTCCAGCGCCAAATCCGCCAGCGACAAGGCCGCTGCTGGGGTGGCCGAAGTCAAGGCGGGCATGAACGCCTTCGGCGATCAGATTTCCAAGGCCAAGACGCAACTGTTGGCCTTCCTGACCATCAACTGGGCCAGCGGCAAGCTGCAGGAGATCGTCCAGATTGCCGATGCGTGGAACATGATGTCCGCGCGCCTGAAGCTCGCCACCGCAGGCCAGCGTGAGTACACGGTTGCGCAGAAGGAACTGTTCGCCATCGCCCAGCGCATCGGCGTACCGATCCAGGAAACCGCCACGCTGTACGGCAAGCTGCAGCAGGCCGTGCGGATGCTGGGTGGCGAGCAGCAGGACGCGCTGACGCTGACCGAGAGCATCTCGCAGGCGCTGCGCATCTCCGGCGCGTCGGCCACAGAGGCGCAGTCGGCTCTGCTGCAGTTCGGGCAGGCGCTGTCCTCGGGCGTGTTGCGCGGCGAGGAATTCAACTCGGTCGTCGAGAACAGCCCTCGTCTGGCCAAGGCGCTTGCCGATGGCCTGAACGTGCCCATCGGACGTCTGCGCAAGCTGGCCGAGGAAGGCCGCCTGACCGCCGATGTGGTCGTCAACGCGCTGATGAGCCAGAAGGACAAGCTGGCCGCCGAGTACGCGCAACTGCCGATGACCGTCAGCCAGTCCTTCACCCGGCTGGCGAACGCCTTCGGCCAGTGGATCAGCCGCCTCGACGAATCGACCGGCTTCACCCAGAAGCTGGCGCAGGCGCTGACCTGGCTCGCAGACAACCTCGACACCGTGATGAAGTGGCTCACGCGCATCGCCGAGGTCGGCCTCGCGGTGCTGGTCTACCGCCTGATCCCGGCGCTGATCATCGCGTGGCAGACGGCGGGCGCAGCGGCGGTGACGGCGGCCAGCACCACGGCGGCGGCGTGGGCGACGGCAAACCTGTCCGTGTCGAACGCCATCGCCACTGTCGGCAAGCTGCGCGTGGCCTTCGGCGTGCTCGGCGCGGCCATCGTCGGCTGGGAAATCGGGACCTGGCTGTCGGAGAAGTTCGAGATCGTCCGCAAGGCGGGCATCTTCATGGTCGAGGTGCTGATGAAGGGTGTCGAGCACCTGCGCTACCAGTGGGAGATGTTCGCCGCCATCTTCACGACCGACACCATCGCCGAGGCCACGAAGCGCCACGAGGAGCGCTTGGCCGAGATGAACCGCATCTTCGGCGAGATGTATGCCGACGCCACCGAAGGCGCGAACGCCGCCAAGGGCGCGATGGATACCGCCGCGACCGCTGCCGAGGAAATCGCCAAGCGGCTCGAAGCCGTGCGCCAGGGCACACAGGAGGCGGTCGGGCGCGGCATCGAGGCCGTCCACGGCGCGCTGGAGAAACTCAAGGGCCGTCTGGGCGAGGTCGAACAGGCGGTGGGCAAGGCCCAGGGCGTGGTCAACGATGCCACCGCCAAGATGGCCGAGGCCTACAAGGGCTTCACCGCCATCGTCGAGGCCAATCTGCAAGCGCAGATCACGGCTGTCAAGGCCCGCTACGAACAGGAGAAGGCGGAACTGGAGCGTACCCAGCAGTCCGAAACCGCCAAGATCACGAAGTCCACGCAACTGCTCACCGACGCTCTGACCCAGCAGGCCACGCTGCGCCGTCAGGCCACGACCGACACGTTGCTACTGATCGACCAGGAAACGCAGGCACGCAAGGACGCCGCTGCGCGCCAGGGCCAGACCGAGGCCGAACGTGCCGCCAATGTGCAGCGCGTCGAGAACGACATCCTCGTCACCAAACGGCAAACGCTGTCTCAGGCGCTCTCCGAATACCGCCAGCACGTCGATGCGCTCAACGCCGAGGCCAATCGCCATCTGGCCGAAATCCAGCGCATCGAGGCGGCCAAGCGGCAGTTGTCGATGACGACGGAAGAGCGCATCCGCGACATCCGCCGTCAGGGCATGACGGAGTACGAGGCCACCGAGGATCGCAAGCGCCAGATCGCCGAGATGCAGGAACAGGCGCGCCGCGCGCTGGCCAACGGCGAACTGGAGCAGGCTCGTCAACTCGCGCAGAAGGCGATGGACATGGCGGCGCAGGTCGCCAGCAGCCAGACCAGCGAGGCCAAGCGCGCCGAGGAAGCGCGCAAGCAGTCTGAGCAAGCGGTGTCGCAGGTCACGCAACTCGAAGCGCAGTCGCGCGACGCCTACCGCCGCCAGGAGTACCAGCAGGCCACCGATCTGATGCGGCAGGCCGAGCAGTTGCGCGCCGAACTGGCGCAGAAGGCCAAGGAGGCCGATGCGCAGGCAGCACAAGGCAAGCAGGGCGTGGCAGACGCCATCGACCGCATCCGCCAGTCCGAGGACATCCTCAACAAAGCGCTGGACGCCGAAGCGAAGGCACACCAGACGGCGGCCCAGGCGGCACTGTCGGCACGCGACCAGATCCGTCAGACGCTGGAGCAGACACAAACGCAGATCGACCAGATCACCGCCAAGCTCAAGGATGGCCTGAAGGTCACGCTCGATGCGGACACCGCGCGCTTCGACAAGGCCATCGCCGATCTGGACAAGGCGCTGGCCGAGAAGCAGTACCTGCTGCAGATCCAGGCCGACCTACAGGAAGCGGAGAAGAAGCTCAAGGAATACGAGGCTCTGCTCAAGGAAGGCAAGACCCTGCCGGTCGATGCCGATGTGTCCAAGGCCAAGGAGGCGCTCGAGCGGCTCAAGGTCTACGCCGACCAGAACGCGCAGTTCGAACTGAAGGTCGCCACCGAAAAGGCACAGGCGGCGATCACCAACGTCGAAGGGATGATCAACGCACTGAACCGCATCCAGACCGAGTCGCGCCATCAGGTCTCGACCAACGCGGATGCGGCGCGCGCCGAGATCATGAGTCTGAACGGCGCGAACACCAGCAGCACCCACACCATCTACGTCCAGAAGGTCGAGGTCAACGCCACGGGCGGGCTGGTCGGCGGTGGTGTGCAGCGCTTTGCCGACGGCGGCGCGGTGGCTCCGGCCTTCCCCCGCATGGCAGGCGGCTCCGTGCCCGGCTCCGGCCACCACGACACCGTGCCGCGCACGCTGGACGCCGGTGCCTTCGTGATCCGCAAGGCGGCGGTGCAAAAGTACGGCGGCAGCGCGCTCGCACGGCTGGCGGGCATGGCGACGGGCGGCGTCGCCCACTTCGCCAAGGGCGGCCCGGTGACGCCGCAGAAGCCCAAGCGCAACCGCGATGTGGTCGAAGCCGAAAAGATGATCGACCTCGGGCTGCAGGGCCTGGGCCAGATCAGCTACAGCGGCAGCCTGGATGCGCGCAGCAAGACCTTCGCGTACTGGCAGCCGCTGGCCCGCCAGGATCGCTCGGCGCTGGAGAAGATGATCGACCGAAAGACGCTCACCGCCAATGAGCGCGCCAGCCTCGACCAGATCAAGCAGCGTTGGCGCTTTGCGATGGCCCAGCCGATGATCTACGGCAAAGACCTCGAGCGCGACCTGATCGACTACATGGAAACGCTCGACGGCGAGTTCTTCGCCCGAGGCGGCCTGGCGAAGTCCGACACCGTACCCGCGATGCTTACGCCCGGCGAGTACGTGGTCAACCGCAGCGCGGTCGCGCGCCTGGGCGTGGGCTTCCTCGAGGCCATCAACAACCTGAGCGCCCCGGCGCAGGCGCTGGCCGGGCATGTGATGGCGGGCATCCAGGGCTTCGCATCGGGCGGCCTCGTGTCGCCTATCGGTTCTTCGCTGCCGCGTCCCACGCTGCCTGCCGACGGCGCGCCATCGCGCACGGTGCGCGTGGAACTGGCGGCGGGCGCGCAGCGGGTCAACACCACCGTCGATGCGCGCGACGAAGCGCGCCTGCTGCAACTGCTAGACGCGGCGCGTGCCCGCACTGCCTGACCTCTTTCGGGTTCACCGATGCAACTGAAGAACCTCGCCACCGGGGTGGCTCTGCCATTGCCGGACGACTTGCTGTGGAGCGATGAGCACGCGTGGTCACCCGCCGTGGCCTCCACGTCCTACCTGATCACCGGAGCCTTGCTGATCCAGTCGGCCACGCGGCAGGCAGGACGCCCGATCACTTTGGTCGGCGCTCCCGATATGGCGTGGGTGACGCGCGCCACCGTCGAAGAACTCCGGTCGTGGGCGGCGTCGCCGGTGAGTGCGACGACGGGCCGCTTCGAACTCATCTTCGCCGATGCGCGCGTCTTCATCGTCGCCTTCCGCCACGCTGAAACCGCCGTCGAGGCCGAGCCGGTGCTGGGCATCCCGGCGCGGGCCAGCACCGACCGTTACCGCCTGACCCTTCGATTCCTGGAGTTGTGAAATGCCGATCCAATCCGGCGACGTCAAACTGCTGAAGTCCGCCGTGATGGCCGACGTGCCCGAAGGCGGCGGCGCGCCCACGGGCGTGACCATCGCGGATGGCGTGTCCAACGCCATCTTCCCGGACATCTCCGAACTGGATCGCGCCGGGGGCTGCGTCAACCTCCGCAAGACCTTCGTGCAGGTCGCTACCGACGACACCGACACCTACTTCGGGGCCAACGTCATCGTGGCCGAACCGCCGCAGGACGTGCGCGTCAGCGTCACGTTGTTCTCCACCAAGAAGACCTTCGACACCCGCGAGCAGGCGCAGACGCGCATCGAAGCCTATCTCAACAAGGGCCCCGAATGGGCGGGCTACCTGTTCGAGAACCACATCGCGGGCCAGCGCGTGGTGCAGCTGTTCCAGCGCCTGAGCGACGCCGTGCCCAACGTCGGCCAGACCCTCGTCCTCATCGAAAACGAAAACCTGCCCACGCAGAAGGAGCAGTACGTGCGCGCCACCGCCGTGTCGGTGGTCGAGCGCAGCTTCACCTACAACACCGATCAGGACTACCGCGCCGCCGTCGTGACGGTGGCGATCAGCGACGCGCTGCGCTTCGACTTCACCGGCTCGCCCGCCAGCCGCACGTTCACCCGGGTGGCCAACGCCACCAAGACGCGCGACACGGTCGTCGCCGACGCGGGCACCTACGTCGGCGTGGTGCCGCTGGTGCAGGCCGCTGCCGTGGGCGACTTCACCGTCAAGGGCGCGTCCATCTACACGCAGCTCGTGCCCAGTGCGCAGACCGAGACACCGATCTCGTTCGCGCCTCCGTATGCGGCAGCCGGACTGCCCGTGCCCGGTGCCGCGCCGGTGAGCTACAGCGCCAGCCACGCCTGGACGACAAGCATCAACTTCAACCTGCCGGGCGGCTGCTTGCCGGGGTCGCTGTCCATCGTCACCGGCGGCGTCACCATCTTCGACGACGCGGGCCTGCTCAAGACCGCCAGCGGCACGCTCGGCACCATCGACTACGCCAACGGCATCCTGAGCCTGAACTCCGGCGCGATGTCGGGCAGCAAGTCCATCACCTACACGCCTGCCGCGCAGTTGCAGCGTGCGCCGCAAAGCTCGGAGATCCCGGTCACGCCCGAGTCGCGCAGCCAATCTTACGTCGGCACCGTGAACCCGGTGCCGCAACCGGGCACGCTCACGATCAGCTACATGGCGCAGGGCCGCTGGTACGTGTTGTCGGATAGCGGCAACGGCTCGCTCAAGGGGCTGGATGCCAGCTACGGCGCGGGCACCTTCAACAAGAACACCGGCGCGTTCGTCGTCACGCTGGGCGCGCTGCCCGACGTGGGCTCGTCGCTGATCCTGACCTGGAACGTGCCGACGCAGGAGACCCAGCAGCCGACCGCCACGCTCAAGGCGTCGCAGACCATGCTGCTTGCACCGCCCGAGGGTAAGAGCGTGCAGCCGGGAACGTTGACCGTCACATGGCCTCACGAAAGCGGAACCGGCACGCGCACGGCTTCTGCCACCACCTCCGGCGCGCTGACGGCCAGCGCCACCGGCGAACTCAACGTCGCGCAGAACCTCCTGAGCTTCGCGCCCAACGTGCTGCCGCCGGTCGGCGCGCTGCTGACGGTGGACTACGTCGCGGGCCCCAAGCAGGAGGACGCTTTCGCACACCCCTCGCGCGACGGGCTGGGCCGTGTGCCGGTGGCGGCCACGCTGGGTTCCATCGAGCCGGGTTCGCTGGAGATCGAATGGAACACGCTGACCGACACCACCGTGCTGGGCGTCTACACGCAGCAGCAGATTCAGGCGATGGGCCTGGGCCTGTGGAACGGCGTCGATCCCACGCAGTACGCGCGTGACGACGGCGCGGGCAACGTGCTGCGCTCCGGCGTCGTCATCGGCAGTGTCAACTACGCCACTGGCGCGGTGCAGTTCCAGCCGGACGTCACGGTCAAGATTCCGCGCCCCGTCTATGGCACGCAGCAACTGGGCTGGGCGAACGGCGTGGGCCAGATGTTCCGCCTGAACTACAGCGGCATCACCTACGTGGATGCGCCGTCGCTGTACCCGAACGACGAGTCCGGCTACGTCAAGCTGCGCTACAACAGCGCGGGTTCGACCAGCAATCACACCGACACCTTTCCCTTCGCGCCCAGCTTCCGTCTCGTGCCCGGTGTCAACGCGCAAGTGGTGACGGGCAGCGTGCTGCTCGCCATCGCAGGCAGCCAGCCCTGGGGCGACAACGGCCAAGGCACGCTGCGCGAGTTCACGCCCAGCGGCTGGGTCACGCGCGGCAGCATCAACTACCTGTCGGGCACGGTCGCGCTCACGTCCTGGTCGGCGGGCGCGGCCAACAGCATCACGCGCGCCAGCTGCGTGACCACGGTCGGCGAGAACATCTCCAGCGAGTATGTGTTTCGCACTGGCGCGGCTCCGCTGCGGCCCGGGTCGCTGTCGATTCAGTTCGCCCGTGCGGTGGGCGGCACGCAGACGGTCACCGCAGGCATCGACGGCACGATCTCCGCATCCGGCGTCAGCGGCAGCGTGGACTACGACACCGGCCTCGTGCGGGTGCGTTTCGGTACCCTGGTCACGGCGGCGGGCCATGAAAGCGAGCCGTGGTTCGACGCCGAGAACGTGCGCCCGGACGGCAAGGTGTTCCGGCCCGAGCCGGTGGCGGCAAGCAGCCTGCGCTACAGCGCCGTCGCCTACAGCTATCTGCCGCTGGACGCGGCGCTGCTGGGCATCGACCCCGTGCGCCTGCCCAGCGATGGACGTGTACCGATCTTCCGGCCCGGGGGCTTCGCGGTGGTCGGCCACACCGGGCGCATCACCGCGTCGGTCAGCAACGGCCAGACCATCGATTGCGCTCGCGTGCGCCTGTCGCGCGTGCGCGTGGTCGGCCACGACGGCGTGGTGATCCACAGCGGCTACACCACCGATCTGGAAGCGGGAACCGTCACCTTCACCAATGTCGCGGGCTACAGCCAGCCCGTGACGGTCGAGCACCGCATCGAGGACATGGCCGTGGTGCGCGACGTGCAGATCAGCGGCGAAATCAGCTTCACGCGGCCTTTGACGCACCAGTACCCGCTGGCCAGTGTGGGCGATCCGCTGTCCGGCAGCTTCGTGTCCAGCGCGCTGGTGGCCGGTGACCTGTTCGCCCGCGTGAACCTCGTGTTCGACCAGAGCAGCTGGAACGGCGGCTGGTCGGACGACCTCGTGGGCAGCGCCGCCACCGCGACCTTCAATCACACGCAATACCCGATCACCGTCACCAATCGCGGCGCGCTCACGGAGCGCTGGGTGGTGCGCATGACCAACAGCACTTCGTTCGAGGTGATCGGCGAGAACGTAGGCGTCATCGCCACCGGAAACACCAGCGCCGACTGCGCGCCCAACAACCCGGCCACCGGGGTGCCGTACTTCCGTCTGCCCGCGCTGGGCTGGGGCAACGGCTGGGCCACGGGGAACGTGCTGCGCTTCAACACCATCGGCAGCCAGTTCCCGGTCTGGGTGGTGCGCACCGTCCAGCAGGGGCCGGAATCCGTGCCCGACGACCACTTCACGCTGCTGATCCGTGGCGACGTGGATACGCCTTGATCCAGGGGAGCCATCGCAATGACCGACCTCACCGTCAAATACTTCAACAGCGGCATGACGGGTGCGCCGCAGATCGCCAACAACTGGGGCGATCTGGTGACGATGCTCGACGCTTGCCTCGTCAACGGCTTCGCGCTCAAGGCCATCGACACGCTGACCTGCGCCGATGGCGTTGCCACTGCCAGCATCAGCGCGGGCCATGCCTACCGGCCCGAGCAGGTGGTGGAAATCGCCGGGGCCGACCAGCCGGAATACAACGGCGAGGTGAGGGTGATCGCCACTACTGCGACCACCTTCACCTACGCGGTGACCGGCACGCCTGCATCGCCCGCGACCAGCGCCACCAGCCTCTCGGCCAAGGTCGCGCCGCTGGGCTGGGAAAAGGCGTTTGCGGGAATGAACAAGGCGGCTTACCGCAGTCAGAACCCGGCCTCGCCGCAGAACCTGCTGCTGATCGACGACGACCTCAAGACGCCCGGCTACACGACGACCTGGGCCAAGTGGGCCAACGTCGGTATCGTCGAAGGGCTGTCGGACATCGACACCATCGTCGGCGCGCAGGCCCCGTTCGACCCGAACAACCCGACGCAGAACTGGAAACAGGTCGCGGCCAATCAGTGGGGTTGGTACAAGTGGTACCACGCTCGGAGCAACCAGTACGAGAGCAACGGCGACGGCGGCACGGGTGGTCGCAATTGGGTGCTCATTGGCGACGACCGGCTGTTCTTCCTGTTCGTCACCAATGCCGCCGGATACAACTGGTACGGGCGCAACGCTTATTGCTTCGGCGACCTCATCAGTTTCAAACCCGGTGACGCATACGCCACGGTGCTGTGTGCCGACGACAACTACTCGGGCATGAGCAACTACTGGAGCTATCCCGGCCAGTTCAACGGCTACGGACTCACGCAGTCGCTAGAGTTCACAGGCAAGACGCTGCTGCGCAATCACACCCAGCTCGGCAACCCGGTGCGTTTCGGGCTGACATCTCTGAACACCAACAACTCCAGCCAAGTCTGCGGACACGGGCCGATGCCGTTTCCGAACGGGCCAGACTTCAGCCTGTGGCTGTTGCCGACCTACGTGCGCGAGGAGTCGGGCCATATGCGCGGCCTGATGCCGGGAATGCACTGGATGCCGCAGGATCGGCCCTACAGCGACCAGACCATCGTCGACAACGTGGTGGGCCAGGCAGGCAAGAAGTTCCTGCTGGTCAGGACGCAGTACAGCTCGGAAACCGAAGGGGCGCAGATCGCCTTCGACATCACCGGGCCGTGGAGGTAAGCCGTGGCGTGGTGGGACAGCGTGGCGTCCTTGACGCCGGTCGCGGCGTGGGACGCGCTGCATTTTTCAGATGGGCAACTGCAGGATCAGGTCGGCGGCAACACCATCACCGTGCAAGGCGGCGTGGCCACGCCATTTCCCCTGCACGGGCTGTATGGGCAGGACAAACCGTGGCCGCTGGCGATGTCGATGTCTTTGTCCGGCGATTTCGTGCTGATGGGCTTCGTGATGCACGTCAGCCGGGGGCTGGTGTTCTACAAGACCCTCGGCGACAGCAGCAGCTACTTTCTGGATCAGGAATCCAACGGGGCGATCTACCAGTACGCCAATGGCACGGGCGGCCAGGTGGGCAGCGGGCCAGCCTGGGGTACGCCCAAGTTCATGGCGCTGGTGGTCAGCCCGTCCAGCGCCCGCGTCTATCTGAACAACGACTGGGCAGGAGCGGCCTTCGCACGCGCGTGGGTGGCGGACACCGTAGGCGGCATCGGCTACTACGCCGACGGCAACGAATACAACATCGGCGGTAGCGAGCGCTTCTACGCCGCCGGGCTCTGGTCGGGGACACCGAGCCTTGCCGACCTGCGTGCGTTGGAGACCGCCTGCCGCGCTGCGCTCGCAGGCCCGCCAGTCGGCGTTCATGCCGCTGCCTTGGCCCGCTGGCACAGCCCGAACTCCGATCAGTGGAATCAGCCGGGCAGTCATCCGCGCCAGTTTCGCGGCCTACCCGGCGCACGCCGGAACATCCATTTCGGCGGTGACGGCCAGATCAGCGGCACCGTCAAGGAGAAGGGTTCACCCGACCAACCGCTGGTGCGTCAGGTGCTGCTCTACAGCGAGAACACGCACACGCTGGTGGCCGACACCTGGTCGGACGCCTCAGGCAACTACCGCTTCGAGCGGCTCGACCGCGCGCAGACCTATACCGTGATCAGCACCGACTACCAGCAGATGTACCGCGCCGTCATCGCCGACAGGCTCCGGCCGGAGGCCATGCCATGACCGTCGCCATCACGCAGGAACACAACGAGGCGCGGCTGGCGGGCACGTTGTCCTTCCTCGACGCGGGCAGCAACCCGGCACGCCTGCGCATCTACGGTGGGGCGCGGCCGCCCAATCCGTCCGCGACACCCACGAGCGCGATGCTGGTCGAGATCGCGCTCACCAAGCCCGCAGGCACGGTGGCAGGCGGACTGCTGACGCTCACGCAGCAGGAAGACGGCCTCATCATGGTCACGGGCATCGCCACCTGGGCACGGCTGGTCAACGGCGACGAGATGACGGCGCTCGACCTCGATTGCAGCGGCACCGATGGCGACGGCGACGTGAAGCTGGCCAGTGCCAATCTCTATCTGGGCGGCGACGCCCGGATGGTGTCGGCGATCCTCGGCTGAATGCGTGGGATGAATGATGCCAACGAACTCCGGGCAGAACGTCGATCTGCCGTTCGACCGGCCCGCCGCGCAGGATGCCGATCTGGTCTTTGGCGCAGACTATGTGCCGCCGCGCAACGATATGGCGGTGCAGGCCACGCTGCCGCTGCCAGTCGGCAGCATCCACTTCATCCCGCCTGCGCGGCTGGAGGTGCTGGCAGCGCTGCCAAGCCTCACGGTCAGTACGCTGATCCTACGACCCAGCGTTCCGCTGCACGTCGGCACCGCCAGTCTGCCCGGCGTGGTGCTGACCGGCGAGGTGCGCTACGCCTCCCGCACCCAGCGCCCCACGGTGGGCCAGACGGTGCACCCGTGGCAACAGGCCACGCAAACGGAAGACGGCGCGACGTGGGGCCAACAAGACGCCACGGCTGCGATCGCAGGCTGGGGCGCGCGCTGGCAGCGCGGCAACGTGTCGGCGCATGGCATCGCGCACCGGCTGCCGCCGGTCTTGCTAGCCTTGCCGATGCAGCGCCGTGCGGGCCAGCAGCAGGCGACGCGGCTGCACGGCGCAACTGGGTTCGGCCATCAGGACGCGACCGCCACCGCGCAGATCCGGACGGGCTTGTTCCAGAACGCCACCGGGCTGCGCGACGCCACTCGGTTTGCGCATCAGGACGGTGATCGCACCAAGCGCGTGGGTCGGCTGGCCCGCTGGCAGAACGCGAATCTACTGACCCAGTGCCGGGCCAGCGCTTTCCAGAGCGCGACTCAGTGGCCGGTAGGCTGGCGCGGCAGGTACCAGGAAGCGATGCGCCCGCCACCGGGCATCAGCGTCTGGATCGTGCCGGAGCCGCCCGAGCCGCCGCACTGCTACACGCCGAACGGCCATCTACTGTTCGCCGCACTGGCCCCGTCCGACGCACACCTGCTGTTCTTCTGCGCAAACCACAGCGACCCGCCCGATGGGGAGCCGGTGGTCGTTCCCATTCGGAGGGTGTACTTCGTGATCAACAACGTGACCCTGCACCGGCTGCCCGATGGTCTGCCGGTGCCGGTGTTCAACCTGTCACTGTCGCTCGACGCCGCGTCCTGGACGTGGGGGTTCGACGCGCAACTGCCCGCCACGGCGGAAACCCTGGTCGCGCCCGGCAACGCCTCCGGCCCGGTCGAACTGCTGGCCAGCGTCAACGGAACGCAGTTCCGCGTGCTGGCCGAGAGCATCAGCCGCGAGCGCAGCTTCGGCGACGCCAGCATCCGCGTCTCGGGCCGGGGCCGCAACGCCGTGCTGGCCGCGCCTTACGCCCCAGTGATGAACTTCCAGCAGCCGCAGGCGCGCACCGCCCGGCAGATGATGGACGACGTGCTCACGCTCAACGGCATCCCGCTGGGCTGGGACATCGATTGGGGTCTCGCGGACTGGAACGTCCCGGCAGGCGTGTTCGTCCAGCAAGGAACGTGGATCGAGGCACTGACCACCATTGCCGGTGCCGTCGGCGGCTACCTGATCCCGCATCCGTCCGCGCAGAGCATCCGCGTGCGGCACCGCTATCCGGTCGCACCGTGGGAGTGGGCCAGCGTCACACCGGATTTCGTGCTGCCGGTGGACGCCGTCGCCCGCGAGTCGCTGCGCTGGATCGAGAAGCCTGCGTACAACCGGGTGTTCGTCTCGGGCCAGGACGTGGGCGTGCTCGGCCAAGTCACGCGCGCAGGAACAGCCGGTGACGTTCTGGCCCCGATGGTGGTCGATGCGCTGATCACCGATGTGGTGGCTGCGCGCCAGCGTGGCATCGCGCTGCTGGCCGACACCGGGCCGCAGATCGAAGTCAGCCTGCGCCTGCCGGTGCTGACTGAGACGGGGATCATCGAGCCGGGGGCCTTCGTCGAGTACCAGGACGGCAGCGTCACCCGGCTGGGCGTCGTGCGTTCCACGCAGGTCGAGGCCGGGATGCCCGAAGTCTGGCAGACGCTGGGGGTGCAGAGCCATGCATAACCTGTACGACCAGTTCCGCCAACTCATCCCCGATCCTCCGCTGCAGGCGGGCACGGTGGTCAACGTTGGCAACGGCGTGGCGACCGTGGCCTTGCCCGGTGGCGGCCTGATCCGCGCGCGCGGCAGTGCCGTCGTCGGTCAGCAGGTGTTTGTCCGCGACGACGCCATCGAGGGCGTCGCGCCCAGCCTGACGCTGGAGATCATCGAAATCTGAATCCCACACATCATTCTGTTCAACCCCGAACCCGCCTTGGTGCCCTGTGCATCAGGCGGGTTTCGTATTTCTGGAGACCCCCCAATGACCGAAGAAAACCAACCCGCTGCCTTCGTGGAAAACATGCTGCTCTTGCGCCGCGAGGACTTTGACGAACTGCTCGAACGCGCCGCCGAGCGTGGAGCCGAGCGTTGCCTCGCCCATCTCGGCCTCGAAAACGGCCACGCCGCGAAAGACATCCACGAGCTGCGTGACCTGCTGGAAGCGTGGCGCGATGCGCGCCGCACCGCATGGCAGACCACCATCAAGGCGCTGACCACGGGCCTGCTGGCGGCGTTGCTGGTCGGTGCCGCCATCAAGCTCAAGCTGCTGGGCGGTGCGCCATGAGTGCCCGGCGCCAACTGTGCCTGTTGGACGACTGGCGGCGAGTCGCGCGTCGGGCATGGAGCTTTCGCTTCTCTCTCGTCGCGGCCGTCTTCACGGTGGCGGAAGTGGTGGTTCCACTGTTCGGCGACGTGCTGCCGCGTGGGGTGTTCGTGCTGCTGGCCTTCAGCGCCAGCATCGGCGCGGCCATCGCACGGCTCGTCGCCCAGCCGGAGATGTACCGATGATCCGGCCACCGCAACGCAGAACCGTGGCCGCGCTGACGCTGTCCGCCGCCGCGCTGGTCGGCATCGTGCTGCACGAGGGATACACCGACCGCGCGGTGATCCCGGTCAAGGGTGATGTGCCGACCATCGGCTTCGGCACGACTTCGGGCGTGAAGATCGGTGACACCATCACGCCGCCGAAGGCGCTGGCCCGGGCGCTCACCGACATGCAGCAGTTCGAGGGCGCATTGAAGCAATGCGTCACCGTGCCCCTGGCCCAGCACGAGTACGACGCGCTGGTGAGCTTCTCCTACAACGTCGGCAGCAGCGCGTTCTGCAAGTCCACGCTGGTCAAAAAGCTCAACGCCGAGGACTACGCCGGAGCCTGCGCCGAGCTACTGCGCTGGCGCTTCTTCCAGGGCAAGGACTGTGCACTGCCTGCCAATGCCCGGCTCTGCGGCGGGCTGGCCATACGTCGGCAAGCCGAGTACCGCCAATGTCTCGGGGAAGGTGCCCCATGACGCTGATCCCTTGGCCTTATCGCCCACTGGCCTTGGCTGCGCTGGCGGTTGCGCTGATCGGATTCGGCTGGGTGAAGGGCGCGAGCCGCGTTCAAGCGCAGTGGGATGCCGCCGTCCAGCAACAAACCCTGCAGACCGCTGCCACTCGCCAACGTCAGGCGCAAACCACCGTCAAGGTCGTCACCGAGTACGTCGACCGCGTCCGCGTCGTCCGCGAAAAGGGCGACACCATCATCAAGGAAGTTCTCGTCTATGTGCCCGTTGAAGCCGATGCTGCTTGCACTATCAACCGTGGCTTTGTGCGCCTGCACGACGCTGCCGCCGCCGGTGAGCTGCTCAAGCCCGCCGGAGATGCTGATGCGCCCGCCGCAGGCCTTGCGCTCTCTGCCGTCGCCGGAACCGTCGCAGGCAACTACCAGTCCTGCCACGAAAACGCCGAGCAACTGAGGGCGTTGCAGGCGTGGGTCAGGGAGATGGCTGCCCCCGCGAGGTGAGAAATCCGTGGGGCAGACCATTGAGCCTGAACTGCGGCGCTGAGTCTATGGCAGCGGGAAGGTGTTGCTCGGCCTCGTGGCGCGGCGCGAGGCTGAGACGCCCCTGATCCTGCAAGCCACGGCTGGCTGATGGCCCATATCTAGGCACAACAAGCATATTCATGATAAAATATGCTTTAGATGAATTATCAGAATAGGCAAGATCGTGGCTTTCGAGAGCGTTGAAGAACTCATCCGGGCGGCGCGCAATGGGCGCAGTCAGAAGGAATTCGCCGATCTGCTGGAGGTCGATCAGTCGATGGTGAGCAAGTACGAACGGGGCAAGGCCAGTCCGCCGATCAGCGTCATCAACCGCTGTATGCGTCTGGTGCATACCGCCCAGGGCGAGGCGGCGCCGTCGGCGGAACAGCTCGCCGACCGCGTGCGCGAATCCTTGGCCGATCCGAAATTGGGTCAAGTGCGCTCGGCGCTATCCCGCTTGGTGGACGCCTTCGCGTCCGAAAACGCGCAGGCCCGTTCGTCGGGCGCTGCGCCGCAATGACATAGGAGGCCGTATGGCAACGCAATCAACCATCGAATGGACGGAGCAGACGTGGAATCCCACCACCGGCTGCACCAAGGTCTCTCCGGGTTGTAAGAACTGCTATGCCGAAGTGATGGCGCGGCGGCTGCACGCGATGGGCGCGCCCGGTTACGAGAACGAGTTCAAGCTCACCGTGCATGAGAACCGACTAGAGCAGCCACTGCTGCGCAAGAAGCCCACCACGTACTTCGTGAACAGCATGAGCGACCTGTTCCACGAGGCTGTTTCGGACAAGTTCCTCGACCGCGTGTTCTCGATCATCGAGACCACGCCGCACCACACCTACCAAATCCTCACCAAGCGCGCCGAGCGCCTGCCGGAGTATTTCGCGCGCCGGGCTTGCCCGCAGAACGTGTGGCTGGGCGTATCGGTGGAGGACAAGAAGTACGGCGTGCCGCGCATCGACCATCTGCGCAAGGTGGACGCGCACATCCGTTTCCTCTCGGTGGAGCCGCTGCTGGAGGACTTGGGCCGCATCAACCTGAGCGACATCCACTGGGTCATCGTCGGCGGTGAATCAGGCCACAAGGCGCGCCCGATGCGCGAGGAGTGGGTGGCCAACGTGCAGGTGCAGGCCGAGGCCGCTGGCGCGGCGTTCTTCTTCAAGCAGTGGGGCGGTTGGGGCGCGGACGGCGTCAAGCGCCACAAGAAGGCGAACGGTCGCGTCTTCCGTGGCCGCACATGGGACGACTACCCGCAGCAGGCTGCGGAAACGCAGCTATAACGTGTCCAGAATGTCTTTGGCGATCTTCATCGCCAACCCGTACGCCTTCGGTGTTGGATTGGACGCCGCGAAGTAGAGCGCGAAAAGTGGCGCGCCGCTCGGGTTCTTTGAATCGCCTCCCTGATACAGCACCTTGGGTTCGGTGACAGCGGGAAACAGCCCCTTCAATCGCTTGGACACGAACTCCAGCATCTGCCGGTGATCGGTTTCGCGCACATCGCCATTGCTGCCACCGAACAGATCGGTCTGCCGATTCTGAGCGTAAAATACCTGACGCCATTCATCGGTGCCGAGCACGCGCGTCAATGACGCTTCCTTGTCGGCATCCAGCGCGTCGGCATTCTTGGCGGCTTGTCGGTACAGCCCGGCATACGGGAATAGGTACCAGACATCTATTGCGCCAGTCTTGGAAATCGCTTCCAGCGTCGACCACTCAACGTGCATTCCGAACGGATCAAGAAACAGCACGGCCCGTTCACTGTTCCACTGATGCTGGCTGCACAGCGTTTTCAACGCTGTGTTGGCATCGCTTTGGATCACTTCGATGGTCTTACCCGGAAATTCCGCACCAAGCGCATTCAGGGCAGCCAGCTTCTTCGGGCGCAATTCGATGAAGCAGAACTTGTGGAACGATGGGTTGGCCGTCAATGCCCTGCGCGCGGAACCATCGATGCTCTTCTTCTCGCCGTCCACCTTGATGTCGCAACGGCCCGTACCAGCGAAAGCATCGATGTAGAGCCGAGTAAAGCTCTGCTTGCTGAGGGCCGTGTTGAAAGCCACGAGGTACTTCTCCAGCGCCTCCAGCTTGATGCGCGTCCAGACACCCCCAAAAGAATGCTGATCCTCTGAACTCCTTTCGAGATCGTCGTCAAGCAGGCCATCGTCCCCATCGATCAGTTTTCCCATCGTGTCTCCCCCGCATCGGTTTATTGCGCCTGCTGGATCGCCCGACGCAGCGATGCAGAGACATCCCACACATGGGACTGGCCGCCTATGTACTTGGAAACCTTGATGTGATTATTGCTTTCCAGCAGGTTCAGCACGAAGTCGACGAAGGCGCGGGGCTTGCCGACTCGCGTTGCCAGTTCTTCATTCTGGCGGACATCCTCGTTGACCAGCAGCGCGGCAATCCGGCCAACCACATCCTGATAGCCATCGACATACGCCTGCGCGAACTCCTGAAAGCCGTAGTCCGTCAGAACGACATGCGACAGCGGCGCGCCGAGAACGCGCCCGATCTTGATGTAGTCGTGCTGTTCGAGAATGTCCAGCGAGTCGAGCAGTTCCTGTTGCGGCACATCTTGAAGCGCGGGTTCGGCGCGCAGCCGATCCCAATCCACAAGACCTGCGTCCTCGTCGATCTGCACTCTCGCAATGACGCGCAAGGCCAAGTCATCAACCCGCGTCAGGCCGGAGATCAAGGGTGCAGACCCGGAGAACCGGGCGGGCGGCTGGCCGATGGTCGGCTTGTCGTCCACGTCGAAGATGGCCGACAGGATGCGCTGCAAGCTCTGGTCGTAGTCGGCGAGGTCATCGACCTTCTGCCATAGGGTGGATCGCAGGCTTTCGGGTACTTCGCAATCGTCGATGACGACGGGGATCAGCCGCGTTCCACGACTGATCCTGTTGACCACCGAGGTGTTCAGTTCCTCTCGAACCCAAGGCTTCTGGACACTGACCTTGGACAAGACAACGATCACGGCTCGCGCCTCTTTCAGTCCTTCCTCGAAGATCTTGTCCACCAGACTGTCGCCCGGTTTCATCTCCCACTGGTCGAGCCACGCATCGACGCCATTCTTGCGCAAGCGCCGCGCGAACTCGACGACGAAGCGATCCTTGTCCTCGCTAGCGTGGCTGACGAAGACCTTGGGCGCGCTCATTCGCCCGCCTCGAATTCCGCGCTCTTGAACTTCAGCACGTTGCAGTTCTCCTTCACCGCGCGCTGAAGGCCATCATCGAAGCCGGTTGGCGATTCCGCCTGAATCTCAATGGCGATCCGCACCTTCACGCCGGGGCGTAGGGTGAACTGCTGCACCACCTCGTCCACCAGATCGGCGAACTGCCGCTTGGCCTGAATCGGGTCGAGGTCGATGCTGGCGTAGAACTGCTTCTTGGCGCTCGGTGCACCGCTGCCGGTCGAAGTGCCGCTCTGGCCGGAGTCCTCGACGCGCGGCGGAATTTTTCCGTCACCCGTCACCAAGACCGTCGTCGCAGAGCCTCCTGCATTGGCGACACTGGCACGAGATGCTTCCTCGGCCGCACGCAGGCTCTCCATGTAAGCGGCTGCGGTGAGCGGTTCAATCAGCAGCAGCGACGAATCCATGATCAGCGACGTGCGCTTGCCGTAGCTGAAGCCCACGTAGCGCACCTTGTCGCCGTCCGGCTCCTTGCCCTGCGCGAAGCCGAAGAACTCTCGGCTGTCCGCGCCAGCGCCCATCGTAGTCTGGAACACCGCGTCGTCCTTTAGGCGCGGCAAGTAGAGCTGCTGGCAACTCTGCTGCCACACGTTGAGGGCGCTGGCGTCCTTGGCATCGTCCTTCCAGAACCAGTCCTTCAGCACCTTGGCCAGATGGATCGGTGCCCATTCGCTGATGAGCAGTTCGTTTTCCTTGAGCACGCGCTCGATTTCCTGCGACCAGTTCTGCGCGCCGGGGTTGAGCGGGAAGTGCTCCCACTTCACTTCGGACAGCCCCTTGCCAGGGCGGGCTTCCTGCACCGGCGCGACCAGCCATTTGTAGGTTTCGCGGATCATGCGCCGCGCCGTTTCCTCGGCCTGATCCAGGCTGGCTTGCGCCTGCTTGGCCATCAGGTTGTCGAGGACGATGCGGTTGTCCTTGTAGTCGCCGACGATACTGCGCCACGCGAGGTGCGAGCGGACATGATCCTTCAGGCGGCTCACGCTGTCGTAGTCTGCCGCCACGAAGATCAGGCGGTTCTGCTTGAAGCGGGGCTGGTCGCCGCGCTTCTTCAGAATCTCGGTCGCGCGATCAATGGCCAGGCTCTGGCCGCTCTTGCTGAAGGCCGCATCCGGCGGCAGCACCACCAGCCGCAGCGCCCAGTCGTCGGGCACGTCGCCGCTGCCGGTGAAGATGTGGATGCCGCCGAACACCCCGCTGGCAAAGCTCTTCTGCACGCGGTCGCGGATGGCGGGGAACACGTCCTCCTTGTCCTGAAAGCGGCGCTTGCGCTCTTCCATCTCGCGCCGCAGGTTCGGGCGCGTGTCCAGCCAGAAGCGGTTGTTGGCGGCGTTCAGATAGTGCAGCCGGTCGCCCAAGCGCCGCAGTGCATCCTTGAACAGGTTGGGCTGCTGGCCGGGCTGGGCCACGCCCAAGATCACACGCTCCAGCTCTAGGCCGCGCACGCCCTGGTTGGATGTGCTGGGCGCGCTGCCCAGAAAGATGGCGCGCGCGGCGCGGCGGCAGGCTTGCACGCTGCCGAAACGGGTGTCCTTGTTCTCGATCTCCCAGGTCTCCGAACGCTCACCATCCACGTCGCGCTCGATCACCGGCGTCCAGCCCTGCGGCAGGTAGTACAGCACTTCGTTCAGTGTGTCGGCATCCATCAGTGGAAAGCTGCCGGGCATGATCAGCGGGTCGTTGTTGCCGTCCTTCCACAGGCGGTGGATCACCTTCGCCATCAACTTCAGCACGCCGCGCGTGCGCTGGAAGTTGTCCAGCGTTGACCAGTCCTCGTAGAGACGGTCGAACACCTCGGGGTGGATCGGATAGGCGTGCGCCAGCCGCTCCAGGTACTTGCTGTCCTGCGTCTCCTGCGGGAAGTCGTCGCGGTTCTCGATGTAGTAGTCCGCGAACGACCGGCAGACAGACTCCATCACCAGCTTGTCGTTGATGTTGCTGAACAGGCGGCGGCGCACGATCTCGAATGCTTCTTCGGTGGCCACCGGCTTCCACAGCGCCTGGATGCGCCCGAAGTAGTGCGAAAGAGAAGCCAGAGCCTTCTCGCCGCGCTGGCTGCCCGCTTCCTTGGCGGATTCCGGCAGCGAGGCCAGCAACACGGCGGTCGGAACGGCCTTCAAGGCTTCCGTCAGTGCCTGCACGAAGCTGAGGTTGGAGTCGAAGGTGCCGCCCGACAGCGCCTTGCCTTCCTCGAACTGGCGCACATAGGCCACCAGCTCGTCGATCAGGATGACGCAGGGCGCATAGCGGCCCAGCAGATCGGCCAGCACATCCTTGCCCGGCGACGTGCCCGATGCGTCGGCCTCCGCCACCAGAGCGTAACCCTCGGCCCCGCCCAGTTGCCATGCCAAGTCGCCCCACAGCGTGCGGATGCTCTGTCCGTTTTTCAGGACGGGCTGGTTGGGCGAGGACTTGATGCCGTCGAGCACCGCGATGCGCGCCTTGGGCAGTTCCGTCACGCCCGCCGCGTCGAGGATGGCGGGAACGCCCTGCAAGTCGCTGGCGGGCGCTTCGCCCTTGGCGAGGTGATAGACCGCCAGCATAGTGTGCGTCTTGCCGCCGCCGAACGCGGTTTGAAGCTGGATCACCGGGTCGCCGCCCTTGCCCGCAAGGCGCTTGACCACCGAGTCCAGCAACAGCCCCATGCCTTCGGTGATGAAGGTGCGCTGGAAGAACAGCGCCGGGTTCTGGTATTCCGCGTTGGCCGAGCCCGCATGCACGCGCGACAGGTCAGCGGCGAATTCGGCCTGCTGGAACTTGCCTTCCCGCACATCGGAGTGCGGTTCCGCGATTTCGCGCCAAGGTTTGATGGTCATGCTGCTATTTCCCTCCAACATGGATATTTCCAGCAACATAGCTGGGGGCCCGCACGCCACCGCCAAATACAAGCGGTGCATCATTGGTCTCGGGCATGGTTTCGGCTGCACCTCCAATGGCCACGGCCAGCTGAGGGTAGACGGTCAACAATTCATCGGGCATGTCATCCATCCAGCTAGGACTAGGGTCAACGGATTGCCGCACGATTCGATGCCCATTCACTTCGATGAGGCCCTTGCCCAGGGCTTGCATCATCGGCAGTGGAGAACTACCGCCTGTCAACACCACATGCAAGCGCACACCGTCCATCGCCAGCCAGCGCAGCCAGGATTCATCGACCGCGCCGAGTGCTTTCTTGAAGCCATCCTCCACGGCTTGACCAAACCGAATGACTTTGGGATCAGCGAGAAAATCGTCCAGCATGATCTTGCCAACCGTGTCATCTGACAGCGTGTATTCCAAGGTTCCGGTTTTGAAAAGTACCTCTTTAAGGCTCCGGATTCTTCTCGACAGGTCGGCAAGGATGAGCTTGCCTGAGTTGTCACTCGGATCGATAGACTCCTTCTGCGCGATAAATCCACGAAGCAAACCATCAACCTTGTCACCGGCCTGCATCAAGCCTTGAATGGATTTTGAATTCTGGAAGACGCGAGGCTCATCCTCTTCCGACCTCCTGGTTGAGATGAAAAGGCCAAAATCTGTTGTACCAGCACCTACATCCACAACCATGAATGCGTCGCGCAAGTTCTCGCTGTCGGCAATTGCGCCTGCGGCAACAGCCACAGGCTCAGGGACGCCCTCACCAATCAGGTAGTCCGGTCGTTTTTCGAGCTTCTTGACTTGTTCAACGGCTGCTTTGAGTTCTGCGACATTGATCCCGCCTGACCAATAGCCACTGAACGTGTCGGCAAGCACCTGGGCTTCTGCCAACATCCGGCGCATCAAGTTATTGCCCCACTGTGCCTTGCTGTCTGGCCAACATGGACGGGCGTACCGGCGCTTCACATACCTTGGCTCAGTAACGTGCTCCTTTAAAGCATGCTCCGCGACATCAGTGAAGTAAGCCAAATAGATGCGCAGCAGATCTCCCTGGGTCAACTTGACGCCAGAGGGGTTCATGGCTTTCGACAAGATATTCGCATCTCCGTCAAGAGAGCCTTCCTGCTGAAGACTGATCCAACCTTTGATGGAGTCCAGTCGTTCCCTCCCAGAACTCTCCAGCCCCTGGCTCATTTCAATGGCCTCGAAGCCGAAATAGACTTTGCAGTCATCAGCAATGAATATTGAAGATGGCAGAGCGTAGCCCTCTCTACCAACTGCCACTCCTAACGCCAAATCCAAATGCTGGTCAGGGAAGATCGAGGCAAAGGCTTTGGACATGGCAGTCCCGAAGTCCAAGCACATTAGTGCATCCGGTTCGGTTTTCTCTTCCCTCTGGATGGACGAAAGCACCAGGTCAATGCGAGGCGGCTCTACGGGCGGAACGACAACGATGTGGGGCGCAGGTGGTGGTAATACAGGGGGGACATCCTCCCCACCCAGCGCTTGTACGGCAAGCCGTAGCGCCTGCCGCTCGTGTGACGAAGCTGCGCCAATGGCGTGATCGCGCTCAATGCGCTCCAGCAAGCTTGCCAGCAAAATGGCTGCGGTTTTCTTGTCCATTTCGTCCTCTCAGTTACTCGACAATTCCCTTGGCAACCACATCACCCACACTGCCATCGTGCCGCTTGCGCACGATGGCGGGTTGTTTGACCAGCATGCGCTGCTTAGGCGCACCACCCACGGCGGTGAAGAACTTTGGCGACATCTCGATTTCCTCACCCGGAATCCCGTACAAATCCAGTGCGCGCAGGCTTGCGGCCTGTTCGACCTGTACAGCTAAGGTTTGCACGCGGTCCAAAAGATCCCGTGCTGCGGGTGCCATAGTGGGTTCGTAAATTTCCAGATTGGCCAACAGTGGATCGTGCAAGTTGTCACGCATGGCTCTAGCTCGCCGGGCAGCCTGCAAGGCCAGGCCGATACTTTCATCGGCATTGCTGGCTGCTGCCTCAATAGCAGACTCACTGGCTTGGCGAGCGACGCGTACGCGCCCTCGCTCCAACCAGTCCCGCACGTCTTCGGGCAGTTCGGGGTGTTTCTTGGCCAGATCGCGTGCCAATGCGCGGGCGCGTTCTGGGTGACTGCACAGAACATCCAACTGGCCCAGCAATGTCTGGTCGCATTGACCTTGGCGACCCAACAAAATCAGCGCCTCTGAGACATCCGTAATCAACCGCTCCAGCGGGCTGGTCAAGTCTTTGGGCCAGGACGTACTGCCAAGCAGTCTGCGGCAGTAGGCAACCACGCTGTACATCTGGGGGTCGGCAACCACTGAGATACGTGTGCGAACGATGTCATGCACCGTCAGCAAAGCTTCGCGCACCAAGTCGATCTGCACCTTTTCATTCTGCGGCTTGCCTAGAGTAGACAAAGGCAAAGCCAGCAGCTCGTGCAACGCTTTTCCCGGTTCGTCTCCGGCGTCCAGTTCCACTTCTAGAAGGGAATTGCGCAGCGTGACCAAGGTGCGAGCCAGCCGCCTCGCGACCGTTTCACCCGGCTCTTCAGTATTGGGCCGTAAGGCTTGGAATGCGCTTGCTAGCTGCCGCAACGCTGTTGCGAGATCAGGTGAGCGCGCCAGCAGAGCGGCCACCACCTCTCCGCGCGCTTTCTCGCCCGTCTCCTCCTCTGCAATCGCTCTTGCCAGATAGGCTGGCAACCAGGCAGAAGACATAAGCGCGCAGGCTCGGGCCAGATTCAGACGGTCATCGGCTTCATTTAGCAGTTGCATCGAAGGCAGTTCCTCCGCAAACGCGGGGCGCAACTGTTCGGCAATTTCTGGTGCCCACCGTTTGACCACTTGCCCAAGGCGTATGCACTCTGCGATAGACAGCAGCCGATGCTCTGGCGCAGCATCCAATGCAAAGACCTGCGCCAGCAGATGCGCGCGACCATCCGTCACGGCGGGGTCGTCCGCCTGCTTGGGCAGCACCTTTGCTGTGATCAATGCGGTCAACGCGGCCCGACGCTCTGCCGGAGGCGTGGCCGCATTGGCAAAAGCTGATAGAGATTCGGTGGTGCTTGGTGTATCAGCGGTCATGACAAGCCCTCCATTCACAGATCGAAGCTGCCTTGCGAGCCCAGCATGCCCACTTCTCCGGCTGCCTGTTCGATGGCGCTCCACGCGGTAACGAGTTCGTTGTAGGCGCGCGCCTCCTCAGCCCAACCCTTGCGTTCGCACAGGGTGTAGAGGCGGTAGGCCAGCGCGCGGATGGGTTCGGCGCGGGCGGGCATACGGGCCAGCAGGCCGCCTGCGGCGGATTCGCCGTCCTGGTTCAGGGCGCGGATCAACTGGTGCAGTGCCTCCCACACCGGCAGCCGTGCGTCTTTCTCCGGCTGCCAGTCGCGCGGCATCTCGGCCCACTTGAGCAGGCGCAAATCGCCCTTGCTCGACTCCACCACGCCGCTGGCTTGCAGGCCGCCGACGCTGGTGCCCTTGGCACGGGCTAGCACGTCAGCGTCACCGTATTTGCCGGTGGCCCAGCCTTGCTGCTCGAACCAGTGCAGGCAGAACTGCGTGTCGTGGTCGAAGTCGTCTTCGGCCAGGAAGCGGTTGATGAGTTGCAGCGCCGTGCGCACGCTCATGGGCGTACCGTCAGCTTCGAGCACTGCGGCGTATTGGCTGAAGATGGCCATACCGGGGCCGATGATGGCTTGCGACAAGTCCACCGGCGCGACGGGCGAATTGACGCCGCCGCGTGTCATCTCGTCCAGCGCCTCGGGCAGCACGGCGTTGAGTTCGCGGATGAACTCGCGGCGCGAGACGGTGGGCGCGTCGGCGGGGCGTTGGCGGCAGACGAGGACGATGCTGGAAGCCAAGGCATTGGTTCCAGCGCCGATCATGCGGCTACTCATTTCTGTGCGCATCGGCCAAGTGCCGGTAAGCGCGAAACCAGCCTTGAGCACGGCTTCGAGGAAAGTTTCCCAGCCGGTACTGGAGGTGCCGGCCTCGCCCTTCGTCTCGGACTGCTTGAAAGCGTAGTAGATGGTGACCGGGAAGGCTGGATGCGCCTGCTGCGCCAGATTGCGCAGCGCCTCTGTCATGCCGTCAAGGAAGAATGTTTCGGCTTGTTCCTTGCCACCGTGGCGATAAGGCGTGGCGACCAGCTCTTCGGCCTTGGGAACCGCCAGAGTAGCGAACAAGTCCGGATAAATGGTGCGGAGCGACCGGCGCAGCCAAACATAAAAGAAGTCTGACAAATCGGCGTATCCGATGTTGTCATAGTAAGGTGGATCAGTTGAAACGAGTTTGCTGCTGCTTATGGTTTGAGTTTGTGCATCAGCTTGAAATGCAAACCCCACATTTACCTTGCCTGCTGAACTCTTGCCAAAGCTCTTGAAAATATTCTCTATCGACGCGTCAACGGAACCCGTGCTGGTGCAAAGTGGATTGACCTCCGAGTAATCCCAAACCATCGGGATCGCGTGACGTCCAAAAAGCTGCTGTGGAACCTGCGCTTTTGATTCCCAACGAGATAGCGAGTTGCCCCAATCTGTTCCACGACTAATCGCAAATGCCAAGTACGTCCCGACGGCCTCGGCATACGCCGTTGCGCCGGTGCCGCCTTCATCGAGGCCGCGGCCTTCGTCGGGCAGGCCGGCGGCCAGGGCGTCGGTCTTGACCTTGGCAATGGCCTCGACCACCAGATCGGAGAAGGTGGTCAGCGCCACCAGTTGGCGCGGGGTGAAGAGGTCGCCCCACTCGGTCAGGCCATAGGGAACGCACGTGCCGCCGGTGAGCCGGGCAGGCACCTTGCCGGATGGCTTCCATTCGGGCCGCGCCTGCCGCGCAATGGCTTCGTGTTCGGCAGTCGGCGCGAGATAGACGCGGCCACGCGCGCCTTCGGCGACGATGGCCATGAGCCTCGCGCCCATACGCCCGGCCTGCCCCTCGGCCTTGATGTAGTCGCCACCGATGGGCGCGTCCGAAAGCACGCAGCGGAAGTTCGCGCCGCGACCGGCAGCCTTGGTGCCTTCCTTCGCTTTCTCCGGCGGGGCACCCACCTTCACCGTGAAGCGGTACCTGTCGCCCTCGACCACCGGCTGCACCCAGCTTTCCTTGCCCGCCTTGCTGCTGAGGATGAAGGTGGAAGCCAGCGGCACGTCCACATGGCTGAACGCCGGGTTGGGGCTTTTGACCGTGCGCGCCCACAGCCAAGCGATGACCGTGAGCTTCTGGCCCAGCAACGGTTTGAGGTCGGGCCGCTCCTTCACGATCTCGGCAGTGATTTCCACCTGCGGATACAGATGACCGATGCGCTTTTCAGCCTCGGCGCGCATCCACGCGCCGTAGCGGCGCACGTCTTCGGCCAGCCCTTTCGCGCCCGACCAGTCCTCGCTCAACTTGCCCTGCTTGTCGCCCGGCACGCGCGGCCCCACCGGCGCGCGACCGGCGAAGCGCGGCGGGATTTCGATCATGGCCTTGTTGATGGTGACAGCCACGGGATTGAGGTCGCTGGCGTAGCTCTCCAGGCCCAGACGCTGCGCTTCCAGCGGCAACGCGCCGCCGCCCGCGAAGGGGTCGTGGAAGGCGGGCAGCTTGTCGGGGTTGAGCAGTTCGGCAGCCTGCGGGTGCGCCCTGTTCAGTTCGCAGACCTCGCGCCACGAGCGTCGGATTTCGGCGCGGGCGCGTTCCAGCACTTCCTCGTTGTTGGTGTTTCCCCACTGCACCAGGTCTTCGATGATCTTGAACAGCCGCTCGCGCTCGGCCTGCGCCTTTTCCTTGTTGACGCCATAGCGGAACCCGCCACCCTGCTGGTAACCGGGATCATTGACCATCTGGGCGAAGATGACTGCCCGAGCCGCCGCCAGCGGACGACGTGCCCACCAAAGGTGGATGCTTTGCGGTTTCCCTACTTTGACGAGCTTTTCATAAGTTGCGGCAGCGTTGATGGCATCGAGCGGCAGGGCGACTTCGATGAGCTTCTTGGGTGTTTTGATGTTGTTGTTCATTTAGTCGTCCTTCTCCCAGCCGACTTTGCCATCGCATTGGCTACAGCCGACCGAGTAACTGTGTTCCATATCGCCGGTGTTGTATTCGTTGCACCACTGGCACTGCTCGATGCCATTGGAGATGTCGAAGCAGTTGGCGCAGAAGTAGTGATCGCCGCGCCTGACCACGGTGTGATAGCCCTCGCAGTTGCCGCAGTTGGCAGGCTCCCAGCGGTCATCGCCATCCTTGATGCCGATGTGCGCTGCATCGTGATCCGTCAGCGCATCCGCCAGATGCTCCGGCTCGATGCATTCCTCGCAGTGCTCGCACGTCGCATAGCCCTCGGTCGCAATGACGATGGGTTCGCCGCAATGCGGGCAATCGAGTTCTACTTGGGTTTCGGTGTGATCGCACACCAGGCAGCGCAGCGAGGCGATCTGGTCGTCAAGGGCGTCGGGAATGGCGGCGTCGAAGCCACAGGCGCTGCATGCTTTCGGCGCATGGCCTGCCTTGCGCGCGGCGTCCAGTTCGGGCTTGAGCGCCTTGAACTTAGCGGCCAAGTATTTCCGGTGCCCCTTCATCGCGCGATCTGCATAGGCGATCTCACTGCTGAAGTCGTGGAAGTAGTTGCCCCACTGGGTCAACAGGCGTTGGAGGTGAAACCACGAGCGGCAATGCTCGGCGACGATCTGCGTCTTGGCCTTTTCGTCGCTTTCCAGCCCGTTGTGGAAGAAGTGAACCATCTTGTTGCGATGGTTCGCCAGCGCGCGGAAGCTGGCGTAGGCGTCGTCGCCAATGTCCTCGCCCGCGACGTCCCGAATCCGCACCCTGGCATCTTCCAGCGTGACCGAGATAAAGTCCCCGGCCATGAACTTGGCGAGGTTGGCCTGATCGGGCTTGGAGACGATCAACGACCAGTGCTCCTTCATCAGCCGCGCCTTGAGCAGCATCTCGACTGCCGCGCAGAAGTGGATGACGGAATACTTGGGCGTCTTGTCGAACTCCGCGATGCCGCGCTCCAGGAAGTCGAAGGCGTTGCGGGTCAGCGAGTCGAAGATGTCGTGGTAGGTCATGACATCCTCCTATCGCCAATGCGCAGGGCGCTGGAGCACAAAGCCGTCCGCGCGCTGCACTTGAGCCGGAAGCTGGCTGTGGCGGTAAGCGGTTTCGTTGATGATGAAACTGCCGCTGGCGGCCTGTGTGAGCTGGTGCGAGCGGCGATTGGGCGGCAAGGCGACGATGATGTTCTTGCCGGGAAACTTGGCGCGAGCGACGCTGACCGGCGTGGTGAGGTCGCTGTCGGCAGAGATCAGGAGCGCCGTGTCGAAGCGGTCGTCATAGGCATCGGCCAGCAGTTGCATGGCGATGTTCACGTCGGTCATCTTTTCCTCGTAGTCCATCCACTGCGCGCCACACTGGCGGCACTGCTTGGGCTTTTCGAGGTAGTGGCCGAAGTGCGACTGGAGCTTGGACATGGTGTCCAGCGCCTCGAGGTAGGCGGTCTGGCGCTGCATGTCGGAGACGTTGCGCCCGTTGGCACGGATGCGCGAGGTGAAGTAGTGGACGCCCTCCAACGTCTGGCCGGGCCTGAGCAGCGTGGTTGCCAAGGCACACAAGTCCAGCCAGTAATACTTCTTCCAGCCCTTGCTGCGCAGGCCGAAGTAGAGGTTGAATCCATCCACGTAGGCGACAACCCGGCTCATCGGCGTTGCTCCCGACAGGCCAAGTCCACCTTGACAGAGGCACGGGTTGCGTGTAGGATTCGCGCCATAAACCCCACCGGAGATCGCATCTCCGGCCCAACGCCTCCCTCGTGGAGGCGTTTTCCTTTGTGCCCCGCCAAGGCGAGCAGCCTTGGCCCGACGCCTCCCACGCGGAGGCGTTTCTCTTGGGGCGTCCGGAAGGCCATCACAGCGAAGCCCCCGGCGCGACGGCCTTGGCCAGCAACTGGCCCAGATCGAGGTTCTTGCTGGTTTCCGCCCAGTCCGGCTCCTGCGTGAAGGGCTGGCACACGTAGAACGGGCCTTCGTGCCTGTCCCCGTCCACCAGCACGATGGCGAGGATGAATTTGTCCGCCTGGTTCAGGCCGTAGAGGATTTCGTTGCGGGTCACCGTGATGGTGGACTGCCCCTTGGCGCGGCCCTTCACCTCGATGTGGCGCGAGGTCGTCAGGCGGCCATCCACGGGTTGTGGCTGGCTGGTCACGTCCCAGCCGCACTTCTGCGCCGACACGTCGATGACGTCGTGACCAAGGGCGCGTTCGGCCTCCATGACCGCGCGCATGGCCATCTGTTCGACACGGGCGCGGGCAGCGGCGTCCGCCGACCAGCCGCCTTGTTCGGCGGGGACGCCCTTGCGCTGCATCAGCAGCCCTGCCGGGATGACGAGCGCGCCGCCGAGCACGACCGGCGTGGCCGAGACCACATGGCGCATGGCCAGCAGTTCCTTCTCGCGCGACTCGCGGCGCGCCGTGAGGTCGTCGATGGTGCGGCGCACGTTCTCCAGTGTCAGGCGCACGTCCTTGCCTGCGGCCAGGTCGTCTTGCAGCTTGATGTAGCGGTCTGACCAGAAGTTGATCTCCCTGACCAGCCGTTCGTGGACGGCGGCCAAGGTCTTGTCCACGGACTTCTCGCGCCGCGAGCGCACTTCGTCGAAGTGTTCGGGCACGAGGTGGCTGCCCGCATGAGCAAGCGCGGCGTGCTCCAGATCTTTGGCGATCCACGGTGCGGCCAGCACATCTTGGATCAACGCCATGTCGGAAGCGTCGAGCGGCTCCAAGTCCAGATGCGGAGCCCAGCCGGCGTTGATGGTGGTGCCTGCGGCATCGATCTCGACGAACTGCATGCGCCGCGAGGCGACGCGGCTGGGGTCTTGGCCTTCCAAGACCCGGTGGTCGATGATGAACATGACCTTGGGCGCTAACCCCAAGTCGCTCGGATCGACCAGCACCGCGCCCTGCTTCAGCTTGTTGCGGTGCTGCTCCAGCACGATGTCGGTGACCGACTGCATCAAAGGATGGCCCGGATGCAGCAGGCTGGCCATCGGCGCGCCCACACGGTCGGTCAAGCGCACGTACTGCTTCTCGAAGCAGACGCGCTCGTAGCGACGCAGCACGGGGTCGGCGTTGCGGCGATCCCGGCCCGTGATCTGACGGTCGCGCTCGCGGATGATGGCGGGGACGTTGGTGATCTCGAAGCGGCCCGGCTCGCGGGGGCGCAGCTCGCCGCCCAGGGCCGCGAAGGATTGGTTGAAGAATGCGCGGATGAAGAAGGGCTGGAGCTTGCGGGCCTCGGCCTTTTCCATTTCCTCCTTGACGGCGAATAGGCGCTTCTCATCCATCACCTCTTCGCACAGGGCATTGCGCTTGATGATGTTTTCGAGGTGATCGGTATCGAGCGCGCCTTCGATCTTCTTGAGCAGGCGGGCGCGTACCTCGGGGTCGGCCCCGTAGCGGATGGCCTCGATCAGCAAGTCCTTGAGGCTCTTCTCCTCGAACACCTCGCCGAGGATGTCGAACACGCGACCGCCCAGCGCCGCACGCTCCACTTCGAGCTTCTCGAACAGGCGCTGGAAGACGTCGCCCTCGCGGGTTTCGGAGGCGACCATGTTCCAGAGGTGGCAGACCTCGGTCTGGCCGATGCGGTGGATGCGACCGAAGCGTTGCTCCAGCCGGTTGGGGTTCCACGGCAGGTCGTAGTTGACCATCAGGTTGGCGTTTTGCAGGTTCACGCCTTCGCCCGCCGCGTCGGTGGCAATGAGCACGCGCGCGGTCGGATCGTTGCGGAACAGTTCCTGCACCTTGCGCCGTTCCTCGCGCTTGACGCCGCCGTGGATCATCACCACGGCTTCCTCGCTGCCGATGAGGCCGCGAATCTTGACCGCAAGGTAGTTCAGCGTGTCACGGTGCTCGGTGAAGATGATGAGCTTGCGCTGACGTCCGGCGTCGTCGTGCATCTCCGGCGTGTCTTGTAGCAGGCGGGAGAGTTCGTCCCACTTGCGGTCTTGGCCGGAATGGACGACCTGCCGGGCCTGCTCTTCCAGCCCTTCGAGGATGATGATTTCGGCTTCGAGTTCGGGGATGGTTTGGGAGGCCGTGGCCTGATCGACCAACCGTTCTTCCAGCGCTTCATAGTCCTCGGATGGAAGGTCATCGGCGGAGTCCCAGATGTCCTCGGGCAGGCCGTTGCTGCCATTCAATGTCTCTGCCAGCGCCTGACCACGCTGGCGCAATTTTTCGTCCTCGACGCGGCGCTTGAGCTTGTTGCGGCGTCGCTTGAGCGACTGGTAGATGGCCTCGGGACTGGAGGCAAGCCGCCGTTGCAGCGCGGTCAAAGCAAAACCGACCGTGCCTTTGCGGCCACCATCAGCCAGTTGGTCAGCGCGGGCGAACTCGGTCTTCACGTAGTCCGTGACCGCTGCGTACAAGGCAGCCTCCGGGTCGGAGAGCTTGTAGTTGACGGTATAGGCGCGCCGTTCGGGAAACAGGCGCGTGCCGTCGAAACGCAACATGTCCTCCTTGACCATGCGGCGCATCAGGTCGGCCACGTCCACCTTGTGCGCGCCGTCGCGGAACTTGCCGTAGAAGCGGTCTGCATCCAGCAGCGACAGGAAGAGCTGGAAGTCCTCTTCCTTGCCGTTGTGGGGCGTGGCCGTCATCAGCAGAAAGTGGCGGGTGATGGCTCCCAGCGTCTCGCCAAGCAGGAAGCGCTTGGTCTTGTTGACCTTGTTGCCGAAGTAGCTGGCCGAGAGCTTGTGGGCTTCGTCCACGACGACCAAGTCCCACTGCGTGAGCATGAGCTTTTCTTGCAGGTCTTCGGATCGCGCCAGTTGATCGACGCGGGCGATCAGCAGGTCGAAGTCGTCGAAGGGGTTGCCGCTGCGCGATTGCTCGACCTGCTCACGCGAGAACAGCGTGAACGAGAGGCCGAACTTCTCGAACATTTCGTCCTGCCACTGTTCCACCAGCGAGCCGGGCGCGACGATGAGCACGCGCTTGGCGTCGGCGCGCATCAACAGCTCGCGGATGAACAGCCCGGCCATGATGGTCTTGCCCGCGCCGGGGTCGTCGGCCAGCACGTAGCGCAGCGGTTGGCGCGGCAGCATGGACTCATAGACCGCCGTGATCTGGTGCGGCAACGGCTCCACGTTCGAGGTGTGGACGGCCATCATCGGATCGAACAGGTGGGCCAGATTGATGCGGTAGGCCTCGGCGGCGAGCTTGAAGGCGTCGCCCGGCGCATCGAAGGCCCACGGGCGGCCCGACTCGGCCAGCGACAGGTTCGCTTCGTCGGTGCGGAACAGCATCCGCTCGCGCAGCGTGCCGTCGGCGGTCTTGTAGTAAACGGTCAGGGCGTTGTCGCCGACAGGCTCGGTCGTGACGATGCGCACCACCTGTCCGGGCTCCAAGCCCGAGATGGCTGCGTTCTTCTGGATCTGTTCGAGCTTCAACACGGCGCGCCCCTTCGTCTTCGTTCCGGCTGTCGCTCAGGGCTTGCGCCGGTTGTAGGGCGACTGGTTGGTGGGCTTGAGGGAAACATCCGTTTCGCTCGCCTTGGCGCGCACGGCATCTTCCGTGCGGCCCATCTTGAGGCCGATGACGCGCGTGGGCGTGTTCTGCTTGGCGAGCTGCTTAAGCTGCGAAACGTCGGCAGGCGACCACTGCTTGCCGTGATTGGACAGGGTCTTAGCCATGATGGAACTCCTTTCGGGCGTAAGCGTGCTTGGGGGCGGGGTTGAAGCAGAGCGCCATGTTCATCACCATTCCTTGCTGGTTGCGTCGTAGCCCGGCGCGAGAACGAGGTTGGTGACGCCATAGAGCGCCTGCCGGTTGCGCAGCCACAGGTGGTGTTCGCCGCCCTTGAGGCTGTGGTCGTCGGTGCAGTCCACGTTCCAACGGCGCAGCAGGTAGCCCGCCATTGCCGCGCGGGTGCGCACCTTGAGCACGCCGCCTTCCATGCCGTACTCGGCTTCGATGGTGTCGGGGTGCTGCACATTGGCCGGATGCGGCACAAGCTCCAGCTCGGTGATGCGGTTCCACTGGATGTCCTGAGCGGCGGTTTCGTGGTCGGCGACCTCGCCCGGCAAGATGCTGGCGTCGTCGAAGCGGCCCAGCACGAAGTCGCGGAACTCGCCGCTACGGCGGTCGAAGGCCCGCAGGTGCCAGCGCAGGCCGCTGTCAGCCAAGGCGAAGGGCACGATCTCGCGGGTGGTGAGGCCGCTGGACAGGGCGCGGTAGGAAATCTTGACGGCTGCGCCCCGGTGGATGGCGCGCGTCAAAGTCGAAAGCAATTCCAGATCGACCCGGCCCGGCAAGCTGGTGCCTTCGGTGGCGATGACACCCCGAAAGCGCGCAGGCTCGGCATCGCCGTAGCTTTGGGACAGCCATGTGAAGACCCGCTCGACCGGGAAGTCGAACAAGGGCCGGAACCACGCGGCTCGCACGTAGACCTTGCCCTTGGTGTCGTACTCCATGTTGCCCGGGGCCAGTTCCTTGTACTGGGCAATGTCCCGCGTAGCCGCCGCCGCTTGGATATCGAAGCGCGCAACCAAATCCTGACGGCGGATTTCGCCCATGAAGCGCAGGCGCAGCTCGACGAACGCGAGCCGGTCGCGTTGCGCTTGAGACATTCCTGAGAGGCGGTCGCTGGACATGGTGGCGTGGGAGTTTTCCTATGTTTTGGCGGAGCATACACGCATCAAAACAGTTCGTCAAACAGAATGAAAATAATTCTGTATCAGTCGTAAAATGATGATGACTTTCTGGCGATGCGGCGATATGGCTCCGATCTGGAACGAGGGTCGCCGGTCACTCGCCTCTCCAGAGAGAGGGCGGCGAAATGAGCGAAACCAGCGAAATGAGAAGCCCGACAAGCACTTGCGGGCGATCCGGCGCGGCGAAACGAGCGAAATGAGCTTCCGGTCTACGCAGGCCGATATACCCGTGTTGGCGTGCCCGGCGCGTCGATGGGACGCTCGACCCACTGCACGGCGATCTTCGGCGGCGTGGCCGCCAGCAGGTGCTCCAGACAGGCGTCGAGCCGCGTCTTCGGCACCTTGCCCTTGAAACACTCGGTGCTGATCTGGCTGCGCGTGGCCTGACCTCGTTCGCGCAGGAAGGCCAGCACCCGGCTCGACAGTTCCAGCACCTGTGCGAGCTTCGCTTCCTCGGCCGCGCTGACGAACACGAAGCGGACAGACGCCGTGGCATGCCGAATCCACGCCATCGCCGCATCGATGTGCTGGGCGTCGACGCGGGTTTGCAGGTTGGTCAACGCCATCAGCATGGCCAACCGCAGCAGCATTGGGGCGCGGCGTTCCAGCAGCGCGCCGATGACGCCATCACCGAGGTCGTCGTTCAGCTCACCCCGATAGAGCTGGGCGTAGCGCCACTGCGCCTGCGGCGACAGTTCCATCCGCAGGTGGTCGCGCTCGTCGTGCTGGTCGGCGCGGACGAAGGCCAGCACCTCCAGCGTCCTGCGCGCCAACTGCTCGACTACCGCCTGCGGCGTCTCTTTCGGGAACGGCAGCATCCGTGACCGCTCGGCCCAGAGCATCAGGAAACGGTTGGCGAAGCCGTTGGTGAGTTCGCGCGTGCTCATCAGGCCGGTCAGCTCGCCCGGTGAGATCGCGCCGCTCAGGCAGACGTGCGGGTCGCTGGCGTAGAGCCGGTTCGATTTGGTGGCGGGTTTGAGATCGACGCCATCCCAACAATCGCGCAGCGCCGCCGACAGCGTGTTGCCGTCGCGCCGCCCTTGGTGCAGCACGTTGGCGAACTCGGATTCGACCACCCACAGCCGCTTGTCCTCGATGTCAGGTACGTCCTGCCGACCTTGCCGGTAGCCGTCGTGGATCAATGCCGCCAATCCCTCGCGCGTGGACAGGCCGCCACGGTGAATCTGCGGCGCGAAGGCGTCGTCCATCGCCCGCAGCGCCTGATCGATGCGCAGCACCAGCGACACCGCGTCGCCCTTGCGGCCACGACCCGAACGCCCGATGTGCAGGCAGAACAGTCGTGCGTGGTGCCGGGTATTGCCGATGGGCAGGTACACGCCGCGCCCGACCGCGCAGGACAGGTAGGCCATGAAGTTGGCGGCGATGGCGAAGGCGTTGGTTTCCGTGCCTTCGCTGCCCGCGCGGGCGACGTCGCCGATCAGGCCGTAGAGGCAGGCCGGATCAGCGTCCGGGGCATTGCGGTGAGCGGCCACGGATGCGCCGTCGTCGTCATCGGTGGCGTCAAGCGGTGACGTGGCATGAGATGCCGGGGTGACATCGACGATCCGAGGCATTCGTCATTTGCCGTCCAGCGCCACGGTCTGGACGATATTCTCGAACTCGGCCAGAACGTCCGGCTGGCGTTGTGACAGGAAGCGGAACACGGCTTTGTTGCCGATCAGCTTGCCAAGGTAGCCGCGCGCCAGCGTCAGGAGCAGCACGTCCTGACCGTAGGACTTCTCGACCAGCTTCAATTGGTTTTGGATGTTTCCCATTTCGCGCTCCATCTTTACCATCTGTTCCGCCGTGACGCCGGAGAGCTTCCGGGGTCGCTTTTCGCTGACCAGCAGATGTGGGGGCGTTGCCGCCAGCAAGGCTTCGGCGTAAGCGACGGTCATGTTGTTGGCGGTCAGCATCAGTTCCACGCACTCGACCTGCCGCGTGGGCTTCATCTTGCGCAGCACCGAGCCGAGGTTGGCCGAAAAATGCTGATCCTTGAGCATCTCGACCGCCTCCGGGCAGATGCCTTCAAGCAGGCCGACCTTCTTGTGGATCTGGCTGATGTCCACGTTCAGCGCCTTCGCCAGCCGATCTTGCGTCACGCCACGCTCGACCGCGCGCCGGAGCATGTGGTGCTCCTGAATGGACGAGATGCGGTTGATCCGGTTGTTATAGGTGTAGCTTTCATCGTCAGTGGCGATCAGGCACGGCGCGTCGGTGTAGCCGAGCTGCTGCAACGCCAGCAACCGCATGTGCCCGTCGAGCAGAATGTGCTGACCGGTTTTCTTGTCGGCCTTGCCCACGCTCAGGGGTTCGATCAGCCCGACAGCTTCCATCGAGGCCACGATCTGCTTGAACTTCCGCGATGCCTGCAGACCTTCCGGCGGTTTGCGGGACGGCAGAATCCGATCCAGCGCCAGTGTGATTGGCTCCGGAATGAACCCCAGCGGTGGTTTGCTCATGCCGCGTGGCCTCCGCCCCAGACGCGTTCCGCCAGCTGCTTGGGCAAGGTGTCCAGCCCTTCGGCACGCAGCAGGTTGGAAAAATGCTCGTCGGCCAGCAACTGGCGCAGCGCTTCGATCACGAACAACATGCGCTGCTGCGTGAACTCAGCTTTTTTGATGGTCAGTTTCTGCCGCTCGACCTCGTTCTGGTAGTTGCGCACCAGACTGGAGGTCGTGACGGCCGCTCCCTTGCGCGCGGGCCGGTGTTTCAGCGTCTTTCCGAGAGTGCTGCGCCGCTGAAGCACGCGCCGCACCTGCATCAACTGCCCGCCGCGCAACTGGCCGCTTTCGTAGGCATCCTGCAAGGCGGTCTGGACGGATTCCTCGTCGCTGGCCCCCGCGATGGTGATGGCGACGTTGAGCGGAACCCGTCCGGACTCCACGGCAGCCAGCAGCCGTTCCTCACCTTTCTCAAAAAGAAGCAGGATGCCCTTGATGTAGTCGAGGCTCAGACCGGTCTTCTGGGCGATGACGCGCTTGTCGTAGCCCTGTTCGCTCAACTGCTGGATGCTCATCAGCAGTTCCAGCGCGCTGTATTTCCTGCGGGCGATGTTTTCGGTCAGGCTCATGATGAAGGCGTCCTCATCGTTGACCGCAACGACCAGCGCCGGGATTTCCTTCTCGCCAAGCGACTTGAAAGCCTTGAGCCTGCCTTCGCCGCAGATCAGCAAGTAGCGTTTGCCGTCCTCCAGATCGTTACGCTGCGTGACCGTGACGGGCTTTTTCAGGCCAAGGCTTTTGATGTTGCCGACGATCTCCTCGAACACACGGCCATTCCGGTCACGCGGGTTGAGCACGGCGATCTGATCGACCGGGATCATTTGCAGATCGGTGGCGTGGTGCTTCTTCGTCATGCGACTCTCCTCAAGCGGCTGCGCTCGGCCATGCTGTAGAGATAGTCCAGGCTGTCGAAGCGGTAGCTCTCGAATTCAAGGCCGTTGTGATCGGCCAGATGGATGCCCGACTGGCCGAAGTCCAGACGCGGCAGCAGGTAGTAGTCCAGGGGTGCTTGGTTCGTTTCGTCGAGCCGGACGGCGACGGTGATGTCCGGCGTCAGGCTGGTGTCGAAGCGCACTTTCCACCGCCTGCGTCCGTTGTCCTGCAACTGGCAGCGCGAGAGCACGAGCGAGACCGTGAACTCGCGGTTGACGGTGAGCAGGTCGCTCGCCGGATCGCGCACGACCGCGCCGCCGACCTCGGCGATCATCCGCTCGGTCTGACCGACGATCTCCGGGTGCAGGCGGCGCAGAAACTGGTTGACCTCCAGATACTGATAGTCCCGATCCGGCGTGAACCCGACCGTCTGGTAGGCGCGAATGAGGCTTCCGAAGCGGTGCGCGTAGGCCGCCGACGACGGCATGCCTTCCGCTTCGTCGATGATCAGGCCGGAGAGGTAGCCGTGCTGCTGGAACAGCCGCCGCAGCTTCTCGATCAATTCCTCGTTGCTGAAGCGGTATGCCCGTGCGCGCAAGATGCCCTGCGCGGTGTAAAACAGGTCGGGCGGCACGATGCCCTCGAACGCGCCTTCTTTCTTGATCCACATCTCCGGCTGGTTCACGACCCGCACCTTCTTGAGCTTGAAGGAGCGCCGGTTGTAGACGTTGTTGCCGATGTACTTTTCGTTGGAGAGGACTTCCCGCACCGTGGCCCGCGTCCAGTCGCGCCCGAGGTCGGTCTGGATGCCCTTGGCGTTGAGCCGTTCGGCGATCTCCGACTCGAACAGCGCGTCCTCGACGAACCAGCGATAGATCTGGTTCACGACGGCGACCTCGGCATCCGGGCCTGGCTGCAAGATCACGCGGTCGGTTTGCAGGCTCTTGTGCTCGCCGCGCGAAAGCTCGCCTTTCACCGAACCGGACTGGTCGATCAGCACGCGACGCAGGCCGTAGCCCGCTGGCCCGCCTTGGCGGAATCCCAACTCGATCAGGCGGCACTGGCCCGCAAACACCTTCGCCGACAGCTCGCGGCTGTATTCGCCCGCCATCGCGCGCTTGACGCCCTTGACGATGGTGGACACCGGCGAGCCGTCGTTTTCGAACTGTTCGGCGCAGTAGGCGACCTGAATCCCGGCGCGGCGGCAGATGTATTCGTAGTAGGCGCTCTCGTCGGCGTCTTGGAACCGGCCCCAGCGGCTGACGTCGTAGACGAGGATGATCTGGAAGTCGGCCTTGCCCGCCTGCACGTCCGAGATCAGTTGTTGGAGCGCCTGCCTGCCATCGATGCGCAGGCCACTCTTGCCCTCGTCGGCGTAGGTGCGGACGATCTCGATGTTGCGCCGGGCGGCGTACTCGCGGATTTTGTCGCCCTGGTTCTCCGTCGAGTATTGCTGGTGCTCGGTGGACATGCGCACGTACTGCGCGGCCCGGTACACCGGCCCCGATCCTGTCGGGCTTTGAGGCGATTCGTTCGATTGCATAGACCCGGCCACTTCGATGGTTGACGTTTCGGGTCTGCCGCTCCCTTCATTGGCTGCGCTGCCGCTCCGTGAAGATCACGAGAACGGTCGCGCAGACGGTTGGAATCGTTGCCATGCAGGATGTTCGAGAACCCGTTTGGAGGCGAAGTTAAGGGGAGATCGCCGAGGCGTCGATCACGTCCTCTCTTGACACGTCCATCTTGCGCGGACACGTCACGGCCACCGGCGTGATCTCGACGACCCACGAAGCGCCGCTTTCCCTCGGAAACGCCGGGTGGCGTGTGATGCGGTAGAGGCCCGGCGGCAGGTCGCACACGTCCATCTTTGCAAGATCGTCGTTTCGGGCCTGATCGCGCGACTTCTGCTGCTCGCGGTTGCGCTGCACATAGTCGGGCTGGGCGTCGCGGTAGCTGCGCCAGTAGTCCGGATTGCGCTGCGACCACGCCTGCTGCGCGGCGCGCTGGTTGTCCCGGTAGTCGGGATCGGACTGGCGCTTGGCCCGCTGCCACTGGCGCTTGCGGGCACGCTGGCAGTCGGGCGAGAAGCAGAAGGCCTGGTTGGGAACTTGCGGGCGTGGCTCGAAGAGGTTGCCGCAGCAGGCACAGGGTCGTGTCATCACTGGAGGTCTTCATGCAAATTTGCATGAAAACCGAGGCCGCTCTTGGTGAGAGACAAACGCTTCGCGTTTACGACGGGCAGTTATTCCTCACTGGCTGTACATCCTGCTGCAAACTATCTGCAATCCGACGCACAGATGCCCATTGCCCCTCATGACCGCCCCTTCGTTGCCGACCATCAAAGCCTTGTTTGCGCGCTCGAAAAATCAGTGTGCTTTTCCAGAATGCACAGCCCCCATCGCGGAAGACAGTGGAACTGTGACCGGGGAGGTTTGCCATATTCGAGCCTTGAACGTCGGTGGCCCCCGATACGATCCGAGCCAAACACCGCAGGAACGCAATGCAGCGGCGAACCTGGTTTTGATGTGTGGCAGGCATCACAAGATCATCGATACCGAAACGGGAACATTTACTGCTGCTCGGTTGCAGTCCATCAAGCGTGCCCATGAAGAACAGGGTGTCGCGGAAATCTCCCCGGCCGCTGCGCGAATTGCCCAACAACTCCAGGCCAGCTGCGGAGACGTGACCATCGTCGGGAATCTTGGCAATGTGGCCATCCAGAGCCCGGGAGCGATCCAGGCGCACACCGTCACCATCAAGAACACCAAAACCAAAGGCCCATCGATTCAACCGCCCGCGGGGTCAATCGGCGCAGCGCAGGCAAAGGTCGCTTATTGCCAACATCTGATTGATCGCTACCAGGAGTATCAGAAGGCGGACAAGACCGGGAAGAGCGACTACAAATACATGGCCATCCACCAAGCGCTCGCGCGAAAGTTCGGTACCTCGTGGAAATTGCTTGGGGAAGAACGCTTCGACGACGTCGTTGCCCTCTTGCAGCAGCGGATCGATGCGACGATTCTGGGCAAGCTGAACCGGGCAAAGGGGAGGCCGAATTACAGCGCGTTCGAGGATTGGCGCAGCTGACATCGCTATTCGAATGGTTCACCGGCGCGATGGAGCTGTGCCGCGAATGGCGCAACCCTCTGCTGCACACCTGGGACATGAGGTCGCCACGGTTCGTGGGTGCGCACCAGTGGCGCGAGTTCCTATTCATCGGTTGTCATTGACATTTACCGATATTATGGAACAATATACCGGATCATGGAAACGACCACCGACAAGCTGCTGGAACTGGTGCGCACGCAGGGACTGGTACGCCCAAACGCGCTGGCCCCGCTGGGCATCCCACGGGTGGCCCTGACGCGGGCGGTGCGGCGCGGGCAACTGGAGCGCATCGGGCGCGGGCTGTACGGCCTCACGGAACGACCCGTGTCGGCACACGGCACACTGGCCGAGGTCGCCCGGCGCGTGCCCAAGGGTGTCGTGTGCCTGCTGTCGGCGCTGCGGTTTCATGGCCTGACGACGCAGGCTCCGTTCGAGGTCTGGCTCGCCATCGACAACAAGGCCGCCACGCCGAAACTGGACTACCCCCCGCTGCGCCTCGTGCGCTTCTCCGGCGCGGCGCTGACCGAAGGCGTCGAGGAGCACGTCGTGGACGGCGTTACCGTCTGCGTCACTGGCGTCGCCAAGACGGTGACCGATTGCTTCAAGTATCGCAACAAGATCGGCCTCGACGTGGCGCTGGAGGCGCTTCGTGAGGCATGGAATGCCAAGCGTATGACCAGCGACCAGATCTGGCACTACGCCAAGATCGACCGCGTCGCCAACGTGATGCGCCCCTATCTGGAAAGCCTTGCATGAACCAACGCAACATCGCCGCGTCGGTTCGCACCCGGCAGATCAACAAGGACTGTGCCGAAAAGCTGGACTTCAACCTGCTGATCACGCGCTTGTGCGCTGGAGCGGATGCACCACGGCAGTTACCCTCGGAAGGGGCTGTGTTGAGCAGGTTGAAATCTCAGAAATTCGGCCTGATGCAAGATCTGCTCCCCGACAAGATGCCGGTGAAAATGGAAGAACCCGAACCCGTGGAAACCCTCGCATGACCACCGTCGCCATCCCCGCTTGGAATCCGCAGGGCTTGCTGCCGCCCATCGACGTGCTGAATCCGACCAGTGTCGAGCGTTCGCCGTATCGCGTGGTGCTGACGGATGTGATGGTGCGCTTCGCCACCTCGCCGCAGCGTCGGCAAATCCTGCGCGGCTGGCTGGGCTATCGCGCAGCATTGCACGGCATGGGACTGACCGATGGCTTCCAATGGCTCGACGGCAGCTTTCTGGAGCAGGTGGAAACGCTGGAAAACCGTCCACCGCAGGACATGGATGTGGTCACGTTCCTGAATCCACCTGCTGGTTTTGCGCCAACACAACAGCAAATTGCCACGCTGGACAATCAGGCGGCGAAGCAGGCTTTCCGCGTGGACAGCTACTTCGTTGACCTTAACTTGCCTGCCAATGAACTGGTCGAACGCAGCGCCTACTGGTACAGCATGTGGTCGCACCGCCGCAATCAGGTTTGGAAAGGGTATCTTGAAGTTGACCTGAACCCGGCACACGACCAGCAGGCCACCGACTATTTGAATCAGCAAGACGCTTTGGGGGCGCAGCCATGAACACAGACCAACGCAATTTCCTGCTGGCCGAGCGCGAAACCGTTAAGCGGATGTTGGCAAAAACGCCTGCCACGGCACTCCTGACCCGAATGAGCGACGAAGCGCGGCTGCGTAATATCGAAGCCGAACTGGCAGCTTTGCCTGCGGACGGGCGCAGTCCTGCTCGTGCCCGCCTGACCTTCAACGGCCTGCCGGTGATCGGCAGCCACGGCATCTTTGCCGACTTCGGCATGAAGGCCGTAAGCAGCTTCACCGACGCGGTGGCGACCGTGGCGGCATCCCTGTCCGCGCCTTTGGCGGCGATGGGCCCGATTCCCAACCGCGACCAGAACCAGTTGCTGATCACCAACACCGCTGTCGGCTCGTTTGGTTTCGAATTGGAGGAATACCGCGCGCAGGAACTGCTGGATGACGAAAGCGCCGTCGCCGTCGCGTTGGATCGCACCCAGAGCCTGTTGCAAGCCACACTGGGACAGGACGACGAACTGGCCGACATCGCCTCGGAAACAGACCCTCGCGCGTTGGACAAGGTGCGTGGTTTCCTGCGCGTGCTGGCCGACAACGAAGCCATCTGCACCCTGCAATACGGCGACAAGGCCATGCGCTTCGCCGACCCCGGACAGGTGCGGCGCAGTCTGGATCGTCTGGCCGCCGACAACCTGCGCGAAAGTCAGGAAACGCTAGAGGGCGAATTCGTCGGCGTGCTGCCGGTGGCGCGCAGCTTCGAGTTCAAGCTGTCAGGCAGCGACGAAATCGTGCGCGGCAAAATTTCGCCCAAAGTGGGCGACGTGGGAATGCTCAATGATCATCTGCATCAGCGTGTTCGCGTTGAGGCTATGCGAACGCAGGTTGGCAATGGCCGCCCGCGCTTCCTCCTGACACATATTCCACAATGGGCTGCGGGTGCTGCGCCTGCAAGCAGTTGAAGGTGAATTAACGCGAGAGCGCAGGCGCTGTCAACAGGCAGTGACGCCAAGTCCTCGGCACGACATTCGTGCTGATTTAGCACAATGGGCGCATCAGCGGGTCACGCATATGTCCCTGCTCTTTACGCAGAAACCCACTCCTATGGGGACGTTTCGGCATGGTTGAAGATAACGGGTTCACGGTTCCGGTAGAATCCACCACCACTATTCAGCGCCCAACCGTTCTCGGTTGGGCGTTTTCATTTGCGGGTTCGGCGCACCACGCGGGCTTCCGGGCCGTTCTGCGTGTGCCAGCCGTTCCGAGCACGGGCGGCATGACCCGCCCGGTTCGCCCCTGTTCCGCCCTATCTTCTCTCGAAACCTGCGCCAACTTCTTCGCCGTGGCACACGCAGACGGTGTTGTTCGTCAGCCACTTGTGCGTGTGCCGACGGGAATGGTTGGCTCACGGGTTTGCACGAGCAGAGTGGAACGGCAACGGCCTCAGAGTCAGCCCTTGGGCGGGAACGGATCGTCACCGTAGCTGTTGCGCTCACGGATTTGCCCATCACGCCCTTGGATGAACATCTCACTCTGCTGGTTGATGGCGATGCCCCGCGCACGGTCAATCGCCTCTTGCTGCGTGTCGTGGACGGAGGTGAGGCGATCGTTGCCTTCTCCCCGCACACCCCACTGATCGCCACCGTTGATGGGTACAACCCATTGGTTCTTTCCGCTCATTTCAAGCACTCCAAAAAATTGAAAAGGACAGACTCTTGAAGTCGGCGCGAGCCCAGGCGCTTCAGGCATGGAACTCATGTCATGAACGTCCCCTCCTTTCCCGATGTTTGGCGTAGGGACGCCGACGCGCCCGCCGCGCACGGCATCGAATACATGCCTGCGCGCTTCTGCGTGACCACGAGCGCACCGTAGGCCGCATGCTGCGCCGCAGGCTCCGGCTTGCCCTTGTCCTTCGCCTTGATCTTGAACAGATCGCTCGGCTTGGCGCTGTCCAGCCCGGCGCGCGGCATGATCCGATCCGCCGTCGTGGCTTCCCCCTTGAATGACCACAGTGACTCGAACACCTTGGCCTGACCGTCGGTGAACTGGATCGGCGCGCTGCTGATGTCAGGCAGCGTCGCCCACTTGAAGTCCGCCGAGAACGGCCCGTTCACCGGCGTGGCCGGATCGGCGACCGCTGGCGTCATGGATGGTGCCGGCGTGCCGAGGAGCGTGATGCTGCCGCCATAGAAAGTGAAGCGTTCTTCCAGCACCAGCCACTCGATGCCCGTGCCGAAGGGCGAGCCGCGCGTTGCGCTTGGCCTCGGCGTGATCACCCGGATGTCGCCGCCCGCCACGCGCACGCGATCCAGCAACGCGGGTTCGTGCAGCACCCGTGTCAGGTCGCGGGCCAGCAGGACGGGCGAACGGCGGGCATCGCCGAGCCGCCACACGCCGCCGCCCAGATCATCGACGCCGTCGCGGCTTTCGATGCCGAGCGCGAGGCGCATTTTCTGGCGCAACCAGTCCTCGTCCAAGGCAAACGCCGCACCGTCATTCGCTTCGACGGCCACCGGCCCGCAGTCCGGGCATCGGCACATGCGCCCGCCGCGACCATCGCCCCACACCTGCGCCCGATGCTGCTGACAGTGCGGGCAGAGCACGAACGACTGATCCACGACCGTCGGCTTGACCGCCTTGCCGAGGAGGGTCAGCGCCGCAGCCTCATGCAGCGACAGCGTGGCGCGCAGCACGGGCGTGCCGCCCGCGAACAGGCGGCAGACCAAGGCCCAGGCGTCGTGCGCCGCCATCGATCAGTCCTCGATCACCGGCGACGAACTGATCGCATCCGCTTCCGGCGGCACTTCGTGCGCGCTCAGGGTCTGGCCCTTCTGCAAGATGCCCACCGCGACGAGATAGCCCTCCAGTTGCGCCTGCATCTTGGCGTCGAACTTGTGCAGGTTCAGCCGCCCCTTGCTGGTCACCTCGATGGTGACCACCTTGGCGCGCGTGCGGCCCGGCTCGGGCGGATAGTAGAGATTGACCTGCGCCGCCGTCACTGCCCATTTGCCTTCCAGCGGGCCGGGCAGCTTCTCTTTCAGCAGCTCATGCACGGAGCGTTGCTGGCTGGACTGCATCGCGGTGCATTCGATCTTCAGCGCGGTGTCCGGGCTGAGGAGCGTGAGCGCCTTCAGCTGCACCATCGAGAAACCGTCCTCGAACGCCTCCGGCGCGTCGAAGCCAGTGCGCAGCATCGACAAATCCAGCGTCGGTGACTTGATCCGGTGCGCGCTCGCCTTGACGCCCAGCACATGCTCGGCGAAGGCCTCGACCAGCATCTGTTGGTATTTCTGGCCGCCCCGCACCAGCGTGCGCACCACGCCGGTGGTCTTGGCGTACTCCAGCACCATGTGGATGTTGGGGTTGCCGACGCGGCGCTTGAGGGTCGAACCCTCGAACTCCAGCCGTAGCATGGCCATATCCTTGACGTGGACGGTCAGCAGGAACACGCCGGGACTGCGTTCAACCAGATGCGCCACGCTGCTGTCACCGCACTGCATCTCGCGCTTGTAGAAGGCCGAGATCGCGTTGCGCAGTGCAGCCAGATTGTGGTCAGCGCCGTTCGGCTGGCGCTTCAGGCCCAGATCGTATTGCTGCGTCTGCGGACCGTGGTGCTCCCAGAAGCTGAAGTCGTAGGCGCGCTCGAACAGCGCCGGGTGGTTGACGTACAGCCAGAACGAGCGGTGGATGTCGCTGCCGCACAGCGTCAGTCCTGCCAGCGCGGCGCCGTCCGCCACCACGGCCTCGAACATCGCCTGCTTGCCCGCCGCGTCGCCCAGCTGAACGCTGGCCATGAGGTTGGCGATCATCTGGTCGCGGGCTGCGGTGTCGGGCCAGACTTTGACCGCCTCCACCAAGAATTGGCTGGTTTCCGGCGTGTCTTCCCACACGAACCCGTGCGGCACGGGCAGACCGTGCGAGGTCAGGAAGTCGCGCAGCGTGGCATCCACCGGCAGCTCGAGCATCACGTCGACAAAGGTTTTCTTCATCTTGTTCGTCCTTTCTGGATCGGCGTCGGAGGTCTGCGACCGGGAATCGGGCTGCTTGGGCCAGCGACAGGGTTACTGAACACGCATCTCGTGTAAGTAAAGCAACGAGATACAAGCGATTCTGCCCCTCAGATTCCCGCTTGTCAATCAACGGGGCACATCTAGACCTAGCTGGTATCTCGTGGCTATACTATCGGTCTAGCTTCCATTCACTGACTGTTTTTCCACTACAGGAGCATCGCCATGGCTTCGGCGTTCGGAACACGCCTGCGGCGCTTGCGCGAGGCGAAGAAGTTGACCTTGCAACAGGTGGCCGACGCGGTCGGCTGCACCAAGGCATACATCTGGGAACTGGAGATGAAGGACGGGCAGCGTCCGTCCGCAGAGCGGATTCAGGCGATAGCCAAGGTGCTGGGCGTGACGATGGAGGATGTGATGGGCACGCCCATGCAGCAGGCACCCGAAGCCAGTCCCGAGGACGTGGCCTTCTTCCGCGAGTACGCCGGGATGACGGACGAAGAGAAGGATCGCTACCGGAAGGCGCTCAAAATCATGTTCCCCGACAAGGGCGACGGCGGGGACTGAGGATTGAGCGCGCCGCAAGCTCTCACTGGCTCCATTGCCGCCAGCACCGTCCTGAAGTGGTTGCGGGCGTATCACCGTGAGAGCGGCATGCCCGATGCCGTCGATCTGGACATCCTGCGCCAGATGCTGCCAACCACGCCCTACGGCAAGGACGTGCGGGAGATCAAGGCACCGATGGTGCTCGACGTCGACAGCTGCGAAGGCATGCTGGTGCGCAACCCGAAGGACGTCGCCGAGTGGGGCATCTTCTACAACGGCAAGGCCAGTCCGGAGCGCCGACGCTTCACCATCGCCCACGAGCTGGGGCACCTCATCCTGCATCGCGGTCAGCAGCAGAGTTTCAACTGCGACAAGGAAAGCGTCTACTCCGGCATCGACACCATCCGTACCATCGAGCGTGAAGCCGACGACTTCGCCAGCAACCTCCTGATGCCCGGCGATCTGCTGCGCGACTGGATTTCGAACCAGCGCATCGACCTGCGCGTCCTCAGCGCCATCGCCAAGCGGTTCCAGGTTTCGTTCGAGGCTCTGTGCATCCGCTTCATCAAGTTCACCACGCAGCGCGCGATCCTCGTCTATTGGGACAACGGCTTCGTGAAGTACGAATGGCGCAGCAGCAGTGCCATCAAGACGCGGGCGCGCATCCGGCGCACTGACGATCCGCAGGAACCACTGCCGGGCACGCTGGCCGCCGACGCCAGCGTCACACAGGAATGGGATGGCACGGAGATGTCGGCCGCGATCTGGTGCCCGGAGGAGGCACAGCACATGAAGCTGCGCGAGTTCAAGCACAGCTTCGGCGCGCGTGATCGCGTCCTCACACTGCTGCTGCTCGAAAGCGCCGAACCGCGCTCATGGGATCGGTCGTGGCAGGACGGCGAGAGTTTCGACAGCTACGATCAATTCGTCTCGAGCGGGCAGTTGCCGGATCGGCGATAGTTTTGAACGAATCAGGAAAAAAGAAAATGGCCCGCATCGAGAACCACAAATACAGCATCGAGGAAGCCTTCAGGGAGTGCTTCTACATCGTGCCGGACTACCAGCGCGAGTACGTCTGGACGGATAAGGAAGTGCATCAGTTGCTCGAAGACATCGACGAGCAGATCGATGCGGGGACGACGCGGGAATACTTCATCGGCACCGTGCTGGTGTCGCCGACCGACCAGAAGAACCACTACGAGGTCATCGACGGCCAGCAACGCCTGACCACGTTCTTCCTGCTGCTTTGCGCTCTCAAGCATCTGTTTCAAGGAGAGCCACAGCGGCAGACCGTCAGCGGCCTGATCTCGACCAGCTACACGGACAGCGACGGGGAAACGCGAACCAGCTTGAAGCTGGAGCCGCGTTACGAAAACGCGGGCGAGGTCGTCACGAAGTTGGTGGAACTCGACGCAGATCCTCAAACCGCGCGGGCGGGCATTCAGTCGGCGGGCATCGCCAGCTTCGGATCGCTGGAGAACTTGGTCAGCGCCTACAGCACGCTGTACCGCTACCTGAAGGACAACTACGAGGACGCGCCCAAGCTGAAGAAGTATTGGGGCTATCTGGCCAACAACGTGGTGTTCATCCAGATCTCCACGGACGTGAGCAGCGCCCTGAAAATCTTCGAGACCATCAACGAGCGTGGCGTCGGCCTCAACCCGATGGACTTGCTCAAGAACCTGCTGTTCACGCAGGTGAAGCAGGCGCAGTTCACCCAGCTCAAGGATGAGTGGAAGAAGATCACCAAGCCGCTGGAGAAGGAAAAGGAAAAGCCACTGCGCTTTCTGCGCTACTTCCTGATGGCGAACTACGTCATCAAGAACGACCGTGGCGACGCCGTGGTGCGCGAGGACGAAATCTACGACTGGTTCGTGGACAAGGACAACGCGGCGCTGTGCGACTACGCCAACAAGCCCTTCGAGTTCGTCCGCAAGGTCATCCGCAACGTCGAGCACTATCTCGCGTTCTCGAACGGGCTGGGCAACGACGGCAAGCCCAGCCTTGCGATGGACAGCCTCAAGCGACTGGCGGGCGGTGCCTTCAGCTTGCACTACGTCCTGCTCTTGGCTGCGGCCAATTTCCCGAAGCCGCTGTTCGACCACTTCGTGGCGCAGTTGGAGAGCTTTCTCTTCTACTACATCTTCACCAAGACGCCGACCAAAGATCTGGAGCGCAGCTTCTCCCAATGGGCTGACGAGCTGCGCGCGATTGCCGCCGCCACCGACCCAGTCAAGCAGAAGGTACAGCTCAATGCCTTCATCGCCGACCGTTTCGACACAAATATGGCCGGGAAGTCGCAGGAGCTGGTCGATGCGCTGCGGCGCTTCACGCTGTATTCGATGCAGCAGTACCGCACGCGCTATTTGCTGGCGCGACTGACGCAGCACGTCGAGATGGCTTTCAGCGGCTTGAAGACGCCGGGCAGCTTGGAGCCGTTCACCAAGCTGGAGATCGAACACATCCTGCCCGACAACCCAACGGCTGAACTGCGTGGGAAATGGGCCACCGAGAATCCCGGCACAGCCTACGACGACTACAAGAACCGGCTGGGCAACCTGACCTTGCTGGAGAAGCCCATCAACATCGTCGCGGGCAACGATTTCTACACGGAGAAGCAGGCGGAGTACCGAAAGAGCGGCAACTATCTGACCCGAAGCCTGGTTGAACTGACCAGCGTCGGGCAGAACACGTCGATATCCAGAATCAACGAGAAGCTGAAGGCGTTTCCTGCTTGGGACGCCAAGGCCATCGAGGCTCGCCACGGGCTGCTGATCACTTTGGCGCAGGATGTCTGGAAGACGTCGCCCATCGACGTCTGATCGGTAATCGCGGTCGATCCATACATGACGACATTGCCCGCTGATGACGCGCTGCCGATGCAGCAACGTGAGGTTCAGCGATTGCTGGGGCGCTGCCTGCTGCGTCTGCAGCAGTACGAGAAGTTGATGAAAGCCATCGTGGCCCACCACGAAATCTCGGCTGCTGGATCACCGCTGGCGTCGAATCAGGAGCAGCGCATCGCGGATGCCGCCAGCAAAACGCTGGGCACCTTGGTCGGCACACTCCTCGGTTCGTATGTCACCACCGATGAGGTGGAGGATGCTTCCGAGCCCGATGCACGCGACGACATCATCTCGTTCAAGGTAAAGATGAGCCTGCGCATGTCGGCCGAGGATTACGACAGGACGCAGAATGACTTGAAGGAACTGGTGCTGCTACGGAACAACCTGGTGCACCATTTCATCGACCAGCACGACCTTTGGAGCCTGGACGGATGCCGTGGCGCGCATGACACCCTGACGGTCGCCTACGGTCGCATCGATCAGCGCTTCGAGCAACTGCGGGGCTGGGCCGAGCACATGGATCAGGCCCGACGTTTGGCGGCGGAATTCGCCCAGTCCGATGCCTTTCACGATCTGGTGATCCACGGCATCGCGCCGGATGGTTCGGTGGATTGGCCTGCCGCAGGGATCGTGCGCGCGCTGCGGGAAGCCACCGCTGAATTGGCCGTCGAGGGCTGGACGCCGGTTGCCTCGGCAGGACGCTGGATCGCAGAGCGGCTCCCTGAACACCTGCCCGCCAAGTACGGCTGCAGCAGTTGGCGGCAGGTCGTGCACGAATCTCGCCTGTTCGAGCTTCGATATCGTGATGCGGGCGGCCAGCGCGCGGCTTGGTATCGGCCCAAACAAGCATAGCGCCAGCCCCGCTCACACCCGCTAAATCACGTTACGCGAAGTGCCCTCGGTTAATAGCATGAGCAGCGTTTTCCATCGAAACGCCTGCCATGTCCGAACTCGAACCCATCTCCATTTCCCCGCCGTCTGACCGACCCCGGCACGCGCATCAGGAAATCGCCGATCTGCTGGCCGCAGCACTGCTGCGCCTGCGCGCGCGTCCGCCGCGCGACCCCAAAAACAGCGAGTGCGTTCGCCTTGGCTTCTCCCGCCAACAGCGCGTGAATGCGAACCCCGATCACCACCACGGAGTTCGCCCATGAAGGCACACGCACCATCCACCACCACCTCGGTCGCCGCCCAGGTCGCCGGTCTTCCCCATCTCTCGATGGATGATCTCTGGAAACTGTGGGACGAGCATTTCGACGAGCGGCCCGGCCACCATCATCGCGGCTGGCTGGAGAGCCGACTGGCCTACCGGATTCAGGAGCGCGCCTTCGGCGGCCTGAAACCCTCGCTGTGCAAGAAGCTCGAAGAGGTCGGCGAAACCGGCATCTTGCCCAAGCAACTGCGCGGCGACAGCCAACGTCTGCTGCCCGGCACCATCCTCACGCGCATCTACGACGACGTCGAGCATCGCGTGCTGGTGCGCGGCACGGGCGACTTCGAGTATCAGGGGCAACGCTTCAAGAGCCTGTCCGCGATTGCAGGCCACATCACCGGCAGCCATTGGTCTGGCCCGGTGTTCTTCGGCCTCAAATTGCCCGCATCGAAGAAGGTGACGGCATGAGTTCGCCGCGCGCCAACCCGCTGCCGCCGGTCACGCCGAAGAAGCGTTGCGCCGTCTACACCCGCAAATCCACCGACGAAGGGCTGGATCAGGAATACAACAGTCTCGAAGCGCAGCGCGACGCGGGCCTCGCCTTCATCGCCAGTCAGCGACACGAAGGCTGGATCGCCGTCGGCGACGGCTACGACGACGGCGGCTACTCCGGCGGCAACATGGATCGTCCCGCCTTGCGCCGCCTGATGGTCGACATCGAGGCCGGGAAGATCGACACCGTGGTCGTCTACAAGATCGACCGCCTCACGCGCAGCCTGCCGGACTTCGCCAAGCTGGTCGAGGTGTTCGACCGCAACGGCGTGTCCTTCGTCTCCGTCACCCAGCAGTTCAACACGACGACCTCGATGGGGCGGCTGACGCTCAACATCCTGCTGTCCTTCGCGCAGTTCGAGCGCGAAGTCACCGGCGAGCGCATCCGCGACAAGATCGCCGCCAGCAAGGCCAAAGGCATGTGGATGGGTGGCATCCCGCCCCTGGGCTACGACGTGGTCGAGCGCAAGCTCGTCGTCAACGAACGCGAGGCGGCTCTGGTGCGCGACATCTTCCGGCGCTACGCCGAGCATGGCTCGGCGGCGCGGCTGGTGCGCGAACTGGACATCGAAGGCCATACAACCAAGGCCTGGGTGACGCAGACCGGGCGCGAACGCTCGGGCCGCACCATCGACCAGCAGTACCTCTTCTCGATGCTGCGCAACCGCATCTACCTGGGGGAAATCCGCAACCACGGCACCTGGTATCCCGCCCAGCACGAAGCGATCGTGCCACAGGGTTTGTGGGACGCGGCGCATGCCTTCATCGAACGGCGCAAGCAAGCGCCGCGCGAGCACGCCGCCAAGCATCCGGCGCTGCTGGCGGGCCTGCTGTTCGCGCCCGACGGGCAGCGCATGCTGCACTCCTTCGTCAAAAAGAAGAACGGGCGGCAGTACCGCTACTACGTTCCCTACCTGCACAAGCGGCGCAATGCGGGCGCGAGTCTGTCGCCCGGTGCGTCGGACGTGGGTCATCTGCCCGCCGCCGAAATCGAGAACGCGGTGCTGGCGCAAATCCACGCGGCACTGTCGGCTCCGCAGATGCTGATCGCGGTCTGGCGCGCCTGCCAGCAACATCCCGCAGGTAGCACGCTCGACGAAGCGCAGGTGGTGGTGGCGATGCAGCGCATCGGCGACGTGTGGGCGCAGTTGTTCCCCGCCGAGCAGCAGCGCATCACGCGGCTGCTGATCGAGCGGGTGCAACTGCACGGGCACGGGCTGGACATCGTCTGGCGCGAGGACGGCTGGATCGGATTCGGTGCCGACATCGGCGCGCATCCGCTGGTCGAGGAATCCAGCGAGCAGGCCGAGGAAACGCTGGCATGAGCGCCGAGACCAATCCGCGCAAGCGCACCGTCCGCATCGAGGTCGGAGCCGACGCCCGCAGCTACGTCAGCGACGGCCAGCGCGTCACGCTGGTACCGCTGACGATCAAGCGCCGCCAGAACCGCAAACTGCTGATCCCGCCCGCGCCCGATGCTGCCACAGCGGCGGGCGGCTTCGACGTGCCGATGATCAAGACGCTCGGCAAGGCGTTCTACTGGAAGCGGCTGATCGACGAAGGCGTCTATCCGACGACCGCCGACCTGGCGCGCGCGCTGAAACTGGAGCCAGGCTGGGCGGCCGAGGTGCTGCGCATGACCATGCTGGCGCCGGACATCGTCGAGGCGATTTTCGAGGGCCGCCAGCCCCGGCATCTGAATCTGCACACGCTGCGTGGCCGCCAAGACCTGCTGCCTCGCGACTGGGGCGAGCAGCGTCGGCTGCTGGGCTTTCCTTCAGCTTGAGACTGGCGCTCAGCTGGCGCAACAACTACCTCTGCCACGCTCCTGGATTGGTGGGCACGGCACAGTGCCGTAGGAGCAATAGACGCAGCAGTCCCCGGGCTTGGGCTTGAGTATGGCGTGGCAGGCCTCGCACTCATAGAACCACTGGCACGCATCGGTAGGCATGGTCTCGGTTTTGGTGTGACCGCAATCCGGACAGGTCAACGTCGATTCCAGGACGACGGCACTCACTTCACGCTCCCGACCACCGTCGAGGGGTAGCCAGCATCCCGGGTCGCCCGCGTCAGCGCCTCTACATTGGCTCGCGCGTCGTCGAATGTCACGGTCGCCTCTCGTTTGTCGAGGTTCACGTCCGTATTGGCCACGCCAGGCACCTTGCCGAGCGCCTTCTTGACCGTAATCGGGCAGGCGGCGCAGTTCATGCCCGGCACTGACAGGGTGACGGTCTTTGTCGCGGCGATGGCTGGCACGCTCACGATCAGGGCGAGCGTCAGCGTTGGAAGTCCAAGCAGTCTCTTCATAAAATCTCCGTTCAGTAAAACCAGGGCGCGACCAGCGGGAAGCCGAGCGCCACGATCACCAGGGCGACCACGATCCCGAACAGCAGCTTGTAGCCACGCTGTACGCGCGGCACCGCGCACACTTGCCCGGGCTCGCAGGCCGGGGTTTTGGCCCAGATGCGTCTGCCTGCGAGAAACAACGCGATGAGCGCTGCGCCGATGAAGACGGGGCGGTAAGGTTCGAGCGCTGTGAGATTGCTGATCCAAGCGCCCGAGAAACCCAGGGAGATCAGCACCAATGGCCCGAGACAGCAGGTCGAGGCGAGGATGGCCGAGACGAATCCGGCCGCGAGCGCCGCACGGCCGCCTCCGGTACTGCCTTGCGCAGTTGGGGTGACTGGTTTCATGGAGTAAGCTTACTTCCGTACTTAAGTACGGAGTCAAGACCATGAACAGCACGCCCGAGATCGAGGCGATGACGATCGGCGCGCTGGCGCGCGCGGCTGGCGTCAATGTCGAAACCATCCGCTTCTACCAGCGCAAGGGGCTGCTGCCCGAACCAGATCGGCCGCAGGGAAGTATCCGCCGTTACGGCGCGAACGAGCTTGGCCGCGTCCGCTTCATCAAGTCGGCGCAGCGGCTGGGCTTCAGTCTCGACGAGGTATCCGAACTGCTCAAGCTCGAGGACGGATCGCACTGCGCCGAGGCGCGTGCGCAGGCTCAGCGCAAACTCGTTGACGTTCGCGAGCGACTGAATGACCTGCAGCGCATCGAAGCGGTGCTGTCCGAGCTCGTGCAGCGCTGCGATGCCGTCCGTGGCCGGGTGCGCTGCCCCTTGATCGCCGCCTTGCAGACGGAGTGACACGCAGCCATCCCTTGACTGATCCTCGACGATGACGGCGGGCCTTGTGCCCGCCGTTTTCGTATCCAGCGAGAACTTTGGCGAACCCGAAGTTCCCGCGTGGTTCGCCATTGCGTCCCTTAAAGGTTCGCCACCCGAAGTCTGGAATGACACCTGTTCCTCAACAACGCAACAGGAGCGTTCCATGCAGACAGCAGCAAGCAGTATCCCCCGGTCGCCACAGCAGGCGATCAACAGCCTCTCACCCGGCGACCGCCGGGTGCTCAACGAAAACGAACTGGCCCAGCGGTGGGGCGTCAGCCCCAAGACCCTGCAACGCTGGCGCAGCGAAGGCCGCGGCCCGCGTTACCTGAAGCTGTCCAAGCGCGTCGGCTATCCCGTGGACGCGGTCATCGAGTTCGAGCGTCAGGCGCTGCACGACTCGACGTCCGAGCGCGCGGCGGTCTGAGGAGCGATGCCATGAACGACATCACCCTCTTTCCCGCCGACATCGCCGCGATGTCCGTCGGCCAACTGGCCGCGTTGCCCGCCGTGCAGAAGGCCGAGATCGACAAGAACCTCGACGAGGCCCTCGACTGGCTCAAGAAGGCCCGCACCAAGTTCGACGCGGCGCTCGATGCCGCCTACGGCGAGCAGGCCCGCACGGCACTGCGCGATTCGGGCCGCGACTTCGGCACCGTGCACCTCGACGACGGCCAGCTGCGCATCAAGTTCGAGCTGCCCAAGAAGGTCAGTTGGGATCAGAAGCAACTGGCAGAAATCGCCGAGCGCATCGTGGCCTCGGGCGAGAAGGTCGAGGGCTACCTCGACATCAAGTTGTCCGTCTCCGAATCCCGCTTCACGAACTGGCCTCCGGCGCTCCAGCAGCAGTTCGCCGCCGCTCGCACCGTGGATTCCGGCAAGCCGTCCTTCACCCTTTCTCTCGATTCGGAGCACTGATCATGAGCACCAGCCTCATCGCTTCGCTGCGCAAGCAGCTGCCGTCCATCTACGGCGAATACCTTCCCGACGACATCCGCTACCGCGATGCCGACGGCCACGACGTCGTCGTGGCGCTCGACGCGGCCACGGTGGACGAACTGGCCTTCGCCATCCAGACCGCCAACGCCGAAGCCCTGGCGCTCGGCCGCCGCCGCACCGCACTGGAGGAACTCCACACCGAGGCGCGCAAGCGCGCCGCGCGCGGGGCCGACCGCATCGTCGACGTCGCGTGGGAGGACTGATCATGAGCGCGATCATTCCCTTCCAGTTCGAGGCGCACGCCATGCGCGTGCAGGTCGACGACGCGGGCCTGCCATGGTTCAACGCCAGCGACGTCTGCGACGCATTGGAGATGGGCAACCCGTCTCAGGCGATCAAGTCGCACGTCGATGCCGATGACCTCCAGAAATTGGAGGTCATCGACAACCTCGGGCGCACGCAGCGCGCCAACCACGTCAACGAATCGGGCCTCTACGCCCTGATCCTCGGCAGCACCAAGGACGCCGCGAAACGCTTCAAACGCTGGGTGACCGGCGAGGTGCTGCCCGCGATCCGCAAGACCGGCGCGTACTCCACCCCCGGCACGCTGGCTTCCTTGCCCGCGCCGACCCACGACCGCGTGAGCGCGATCCTGCTGATCGGCGAGGCGGTCGCCAAGGTGCCGGGCGTGAAGACCGGCATTGCGATGGCGGCGACGTTGACCTGCATTCAGGAGAACACTGGCCTCACCACTGAGGTGCTGCGCCGCGCCCTTCCAGCCAAGAGCGCTGCCGCCAACGAGCCGATCTGCTCGCTCAACGCCACCCAGCTCGGCAAGCTGCTCAACCGCTCGGCCAAGGCCACGAACCAGTTGCTGGCATCACACGGCTTCCAGTTCCGCAACGACCGCGACGAATGGGAACTGACCGAGGTCGGTGAAGCATGGGCCGAGGCCATGCCGTACTCGCGCAACGGCCACAGCGGCTACCAGATTCTCTGGAATCCCGCCGTCGCCGAGCAGTTGAAGGAGGTGGCGTGATGAGCCTCCCGATCATCTCCGCGCAGCAGCGCATGGCCGAACGCAAGGGCGTCAAGCTCCTGATGCTCGGCAAATCCGGCATCGGCAAGACCACCCGGCTCAAAGATCTCGATCCGGCCACCACCCTGTTCCTCGACATCGAGGCCGGTGATCTCGCCGTGGCCGACTGGCCGGGCGACACCATCCGTCCGGCATCGTGGCCGGAGTCGCGCGATTTCTTCGTGTTCCTCGCCGGGCCGGACAAGGCCCTGCCGCCGGAGGCCGCGTTCTCGCAGGCGCACTACGACCACGTCGTCGAGAAGTTCGGCGATCCGGCGCAGCTCGACCGCTACCAGACCTTCTTCCTCGACTCGATCACGCAGCTCTCGCGTCAGTGCTTCGCGTGGTGCAAGACGCAACCGGGGGCGGTCAGCGACCGAACCGGCAAGCCCGACATGCGCGGCGCTTACGGCCTGCTCGGTCAGGAGATGGTCAGCGCCTTGACCCACCTGCAACACGCGCGCGGCAAGAACGTGGTGTTCGTCGCCATCCTCGACGAACGGCTCGACGACTACAACCGCAAGGTGTTCGTGCCGCAGATCGAGGGCAGCAAGACCAGCCTCGAACTGCCCGGCATCGTCGACGAGGTCGTGACGCTGGCCGAGATCAAGGCCGAGGACGGCAGCGCCTACCGCGCCTTCGTCACCCACACCGTCAATCCCTACGGCTACCCGGCAAAAGACCGCAGCGGTCGTCTCGAACTGCTCGAACCGCCGGACCTGAGCGCGCTGATCGCCAAGTGCGCGGGCGCAGCCATGTCCGCAAGCGCCGCCGCCCATTCCGCCATTCCCGCATCTCACGAATCTCAGGAGTAATCGCCATGACCACGCAGAACTGGAACGACTTCAACGACGCCGAACAGCAACAGGGCTTCGACCTCATCCCCAAGGGCACGCTGGTGCCTGTGCGCATGACCATCAAGCCCGGTGGCCACGACGATCCGGCGCAGGGCTGGACGGGCGGCTACGCCACCGAATCCTTCGAGACCGGCGCGATCTACCTCGCCGCCGAGTTCGTCGTCACTGGCGGCGAGCATGCCAAACGCAAGATGTGGTCGAACATCGGCCTGCACTCGAAGAAGGGCCCGACCTGGGGCCAGATGGGGCGCAGCTTCATCCGCGCCGTCCTCAACAGCGCGCGCAACGTCCATCCGCAGGACAACAGCCCGCAAGCCGCCGCCGCGCGCCGCATCCAGGGCTTCCACGAACTGGACGGCATCGAGTTCCTCGCCCGCGTGGACGTCGAGAAGGACACCAAGGGTCTGGATCGCAACGTCGTCAAGCTCGCGGTCGAACCCGACCACCCCGAGTACGCCAAGCTCATGGGCGTGCCGCCCAAGGCCAAGACCGGCGGCGGCACCTCGGGCGCTCCGGCGCAAGCCACGCCTCCCCATGCAGCTACCACGCCCGCGCCTCAGCGCGCGCCGGTGACCGGCAAGCCCGCTTGGGCGCAGTGAGGGGGGTGGATGAAATGCTGGGTCTGCAAACGACAGGCGCGCGGCTACGGCCACACCGATGGCCGGTTCAAGACCGCCGATCCGCGCCGCTACGTGATCGACTGGGTGTTCTGCTCGCGCCGCTGCCAGGACGCCTTTCACATGCTCTACGGCAACTGGACGCGCGCGAAGGAAGGCCGCGTCGGCATCGGGGAGGTCTCCATGATCGATCCCTCTGATGTCGAACTGGCCGCGATGCGCAAATGCCTCAAGGCCTTCGGCGAGGCGGCGGACGAGATCGGCTTCGGCAAGCCCCTGGGCGACTACGCGGAAGCCGAGGCGATGCGCGTCATCGACGCCATCGTCACCTGCTACACGGAAGCGATGGTCGAGCACCACGAGGCAACCAAGTTCCCGCCCGTGCGCGGCATGGTTCCGACGCGCGACCCGATGGCCAATCCCTTGGCCGATCTGGAGGACGACCTTCCCTGGGAAGAGCCGAAAGGGAGGAAGCCATGATGGATTTCAATTCCTCGTCCAGCCTGTCCGGCCAGATCACGGCACTGGTCGATCTCGGCATGCAACGCGTCCGCGCGCAGCAGCCCGCGCGCGACTACCTCGGCGCGTCGCGTCTGGGCGCGGCGTGCGAGCGCGCCTTGCAGTTCGAGTACGCCAAGGCTCCGGTCGATCATGGGCGCGACACCGAAGGCCGGATGCTGCGCATCTTCGAGCGTGGCCACGTCATGGAGGACTGCATGGTGGCGTGGCTGCGCGACGCGGGCTTCGACCTGCGCACGCGCAAGCCCGACGGCGGGCAGTTCGGCTTCTCCGACGCGCACGGTCGGCTGCGCGGTCACGTCGATGGCGTGATCGTCGGCGGGCCGGAAGGCTTTCGCTATCCCGCGCTGTGGGAGAACAAATGCCTCGGCACGAAGTCGTGGCGCGAGCTGGAGACCAAAGGCCTCGCGGTGGCCAAGCCGGTGTACGCGGCGCAGGTCGCGCTGTATCAGGCGCATCTGCAACTGCATGAACACCCGGCGCTGTTCACCGCGATCAATGCCGACTCGATGGAGATCTACGTCGAGTTGGTGCCCTTCGACGCCGCGCTCGCACAGCGCATGACCGACCGTGCGGTCAAGGTCATCTCCGCGACCGAAGCCGGAGAACTACTGCCACGAGGCTTCAACGACGCCACCCACTTCGAGTGCCGCATGTGCGCGTGGCAAGACCGCTGCTGGAGGACACCGGCATGAGCCAATCCCCGATGAACCAGTTGCTCGGAGAGCAACTGATCGACGTGCGCCAGGCCGCGCTGATGTTCAACCTGCCGTCGTACTGGCTCTCCCAAGCCAAGGAACGCAAGGCACGCCGCATCCCGCACTACCGTGTCGGCAAGCTCGTTCGCTTCAAGCCTGCGGAGCTGGAAGCGTGGATCGTCGCGCAGCAGCCCGGCGAGGAGGCTGTGGATGCTTGATTTCAACGACACGCAGACGCCCGTTCCTCGTGACCTCGATGCTGAACGCGAAGCGATCCGCGTCGAACTACTCGTCCGGCTGGAATCGGTGCTGGCCGCGCTGTTCCCGGCAGGCAAGAAGCGCGGTGGCAAGTTCCTCGTCGGCGACGTGCTCGGCAGCCCGGGCGACAGCCTGGAGATCGTGCTCACCGGCGACAAGGCGGGCCTGTGGACGGATCGCGCCACGGGCGACGGCGGCGACATCTTCACGCTGATCGCCGCGCACCTCGGCATCGATGCCCACACCGACTTCCCGCGCGTGCTCGATGCGGCGACCGAACTGCTCGGACGCGCTCCGGCGGCACCGGCGCGCAAATCGAAAAAGGAAGCCCCCGTCGACGACCTCGGCCCAGCCACCGCGAAGTGGGACTACCTCGACGCCTCCGGCAAGCTGATCGCGGTCGTCTACCGCTACGACCCGCCCGGACGCAAGAAGGAGTTCCGCCCGTGGGACGCGCGCCGCCGCAAGATGGCTCCGCCCGATCCGCGCCCGCTCTACAACCAGCCGGGCATGACCAGCGCCACGCAGGTGGTCTTGGTCGAAGGCGAGAAATGCGCGCAGGCGCTGATCGAGGCGGGTGTCGTTGCGACGACGGCGATGCACGGGGCGAACGCCCCGGTCGAGAAAACCGACTGGTCGCCACTGGCGGGCAAGGCCGTGCTGGTCTGGCCCGACCGCGACAAGCCGGGCTGGGAGTACGCGACGCAAGCGGCGCAGGCCATCCTGTCGGCCGGCGCGAAGACCTGCCACATCCTGTACCCGCCCGAGGAAGCGGCGGACGGCTGGGACGCGGCGGACGCCGTGATGGAGGGCTTTGACGTCGCGGCCTTCCTCACCCACGGCCCGCGTCTCCAGATGCACGACGTCGCCGACGACGCCGAGCCGGTGGTCAGCAGCGACGAATCGGTGTGGGGCACGGAGGATGCGCTGGCGTTGGCCTTCACGCGGCGCTACCACCGCGACTGGCGCTACGTCGCGGCGTGGGGCCGCTGGCTGGTGTGGGACGGGCACCGCTGGCGCACCGAGGACACGCTCGCAGCCACCGACCTGATCCGCAGCGTCTGCCGTCACGCCGCCGTCCACGCCGACAACCCCAAGATTGCCGCCAAGCTGGCCAGCTCGGGCACGGTCGGCGGCGTGGAACGGCTGGCGCGCGCTGATCGCAGACACGCGGCAACTACCGCCGAATGGGATGCCGATCCGTGGCTGCTCAACACGCCCGGCGGCGTGGTCGATCTCAAGACTGGCAGGCAGCGTGCGCACGACCGCGCCGACCGGATGACCAAGGTCACCACGGCCACGCCTGGTGGCGACTGCCCGATCTGGCGGCAGTTCCTGGTGGAGATCACCGGCGACGACGCCGAGCTGCAAGCCTACCTGCAACGGATGGCGGGCTACACGCTCACCGGCTCGACGCAGGAACATGCGCTGTTCTTCCTGTACGGCACGGGCGCGAACGGCAAGTCGGTGTTCGTCAACACGCTGGCCACGATCCTCGGCGACTACGCGGCCAACGCGCCGATGGACACTTTCATGGAGACGCGCACCGACCGGCACCCGACCGACATGGCGGGCCTGCGCGGCGCGCGCTTCGTGGCCGCCATCGAAACCGAGCAAGGGCGGCGCTGGGCCGAATCGAAGGTCAAGAACCTCACAGGCGGAGACAAGATCTCCGCGCGCTTCATGCGGCAGGACTTCTTCGAGTTCTTCCCGCAGTTCAAGCTGGTCGTGGCGGGCAACCACAAGCCCGCCATTCGCAACATCGACGAAGCGATGAAGCGGCGGCTGCACCTGATCCCGTTCACGATCACCGTGCCGCCCGAGCGCCGCGACAAGCATCTCCAGCAGAAGCTTTTGGCCGAGCGCGACGGCATCTTGGCGTGGGCGGTTCAGGGCTGTCTGGACTGGCAGCGTCTGGGCCGCCTCGATCCGCCGCAGCAGGTGCTCGAAGCGACCGAGGAGTATTTCGAGGCCGAGGACGCGCTGGGCCGCTGGCTTGACGAACGCTGCGTGCGCGAAGCCAACGCGAAGTCGCTGACCGCCGAACTGTTCAACGACTGGAAGCAGTGGGCCGATTCCGCTGGCGAGTTCATCGGCTCGCAGAAGCGGTTCTCCGATCTGCTCATCACCCGTGGCGTCGAGAAGTGGCGCAACACAGCGGGCCTGCGCGGCTTCCGTGGCGTGGGCCTCAAACATCCGCCCACGGCCGCTTACACCCCTTACGCCGACAACTGACCGCCATGCCGACACACCCGACTGACGGATTTGACGGACTACGTCGTAACTCCTACGCGCGCGTGCGCGCACACGCACCTCACGGGGAGTTTCGATGTGATCCGTCCGATCCGTCAGTCCGCACCGAACAAGGACTGCAAACATGACCACGACCATCCTCGCCCTCGACTTGGGCACCATCACGGGCTGGGCGCTGCGCGGCAGCGACGGCAGCATCACCAGCGGCAGCGAGAGCTTCCGTCCGCAACGCTTCGAAGGCGGCGGCATGCGCTTCCTGCGCTTCAAGCGTTGGCTCACGGAACTGAAGGCCGTGGCCGACGGCATCGACACGCTGCACTTCGAGGAGGTGCGCCGCCACGTTTCGACCGACGCGGCGCACGCCTACGGCGGCTTCCTCGCCACGCTCACCGCGTGGTGCGAGCACCACCAGATTCCGTATCAGGGCGTGCCGGTCGGCACGATCAAGAAGCACGCCACCGGCAAAGGCAACGCGGGCAAAGACGAGGTGACTGCCTCCGTCACCGCGCGCGGCCACGCGCCCGGCGATGACAACGAAGCCGACGCACTGGCGCTGCTGCACTGGGCCATCGCACAGCACGATCTGGAACGGGAGGATTGAGATGAAGATTCCCACGCCCACCTATCGCTGCCCGTTGGGCCGCGTGCAACCCGAGATCACCGACCTCGAGGCGATGAAGCAACGCGGCTGGCGCGACCAGCACATCCTTGTCGTCAACGCCGCCGACGAACGCCTCGACTTCATCGAGCGCGAGTTCGTGCGGCGCATCGGCGAACGCCTCTACGGACAGGGAGGCGCACGTCATGGCTGATCGTCGCGCTGCTTGGACAATCGAAGACGTCGCCGCGCGCTTCGAGGAAGCGGCCAGCACCGGACGACGCCTGCCGCCCGTGCGCGTGCAGGGCTACTTCAACACCTGGCCGATCATCGTGCGCAAGGAGTGGGAAGCCTTCGCGGCCGACGAGACGGTCTATCGACCGTACCCGCCCAGCCCGGACGCCATCGAGCGGATGCTGGAGACGATGAAGTGGGTGCAGTGGCTGGAGGTCGAGCAGCGCCACCTCGTGTGGATGCGGGCCAAGCGCTACGGCTGGCGCGACATCACGATCCGCTTCGCCTGCGACCGCACGACGGCATGGCGGCGCTGGCAGCGCGCCTTGCAGACGGTCACCGACCAGCTCAATGGCGTCGTCACTGCGTAGGGATTTGGCGTGATTTGGCGCAGGTGGTCGGCAATGCGCGGGCATCGGCGGCATTGAGCGGTTTTTGACCCCGCAACAAATCAGCCCGGTCGGGGGTAGTATTTCAGCTATCTTCTGGACAGCGGCGACGGCGCGGCGAGCGGCCCGAGGCAAAAGGGGTCCTTCCTGCCGAAATCGCAATGCGGGGGGCGCGAGCGCGGCGCTTTTCTAGCGTCAGGGTGCGAACCGAGGTTCGCACAGGTTCGCAGGTTCGCACCCCGTCCAGTTCGCACTTCACACTCCAACCCGCCCACGGCGTCGTCCGTCGGCGGGTTTCGTTTTTTCTGGAACCGACACCCTTGAATCCTCTGAACGTCGAGTACCGCAAGGTCGAGACGCTGATCCCCTACGCCCGCAACCCGCGCACGCACACCGAGGCGCAGATTGCCAAGATCGCGGCCAGCATCGTCGAGTACGGCTGGACGAACCCGATCCTGGTCGATGGCGGCAACGGCATCATCGCGGGCCACGGGCGTCTTGCCGCCGCGCACAAGCTCGGCTTGGCCGAGGTGCCGGTGATCGAACTGGCGCACCTGAGCACGGCGCAGAAGCGCGCCTACGTCATCGCCGACAACCGGCTGGCGCTGGACGCGGGCTGGGACGAGGAAATGCTGGCGCTGGAGCTGGCCGAGTTGTCCGAGGCCGGACACGAGCTGGCGCTCACCGGCTTCGAGGAGTCCGAGCTGCGAAACCTGCTGGCAAGCGCCGAAGTCTCGGACGCGGGCGAACAACAGGACGACGCGGCGGACGACGCCGATGACGTGCCCGATGCTCCGGCCACGCCGGTGTCCCGCGTGGGCGACGTCTGGGCCATCGGCGCGCATCGCCTGATCTGCGGCGACGCCGCCGATGCCGACGTGGTCGCCACGCTGATGGCGGGCGAGCGAGCGGCGCTGTGCTTCACCTCGCCGCCCTACGGCAACCAGCGCGACTACACCACCGGCGGCATCGCCGATTGGGATGCGTTGATGCGCGGCGTGTTCGCTCAGTTGCCGATGGCCGACGACGGCCAGGTGCTGGTCAACCTCGGCCTGATCCACCGCGACAACGAGTTCGTCCCGTATTGGGAAGCGTGGCTCGGCTGGATGCGGACGAAGGGTTGGCGGCGCTTCGGCTGGTATGTCTGGGATCAGGGGCCGGGAATGCCCGGCGACTGGCAGGGCCGCTTCGCGCCCAGCTTCGAGTTCGTGTTCCATTTCAACCGCGCCAGTCGCAAGCCCAACAAGATCGTGCCCTGCAAGTTCGCCGGGCAGGAAACGCACCTGCGCGCCGATGGCTCATCCACCGCGATGCGCGGGAAGGATGGCGAAGTCAACGGCTGGACGCACGCGGGCCAGCCGACGCAGGACATGCGCATTCCCGATTCGGTGATCCGCGTGATGCGCCACAAGGGCAAGATCGGCGAAGGCATCGACCATCCTGCCGTGTTCCCGGTGGCGCTGCCGCAGTTCGTCATCGAGGCGTTCAGCAACATCGGCGATCTGGTGTTCGAGCCGTTCGGCGGCAGCGGCAGCACGATGCTGGCCGCGCAGCGCACCGGGCGCGTCTGCCGCTCGGTCGAGATCGCGCCGGAGTACGTCGATGTCGCCATCCGGCGCTTCCGGCAGAACCATCCCGAAGTCGCCATCACGCTGCTGGCCACGGGTCAGACCTTCGACGAGGTCGAGGGCGAGCGCATCGAGGAGGTTGCGGCATGACCAGCTCGTGGCTCGCCGACAAGATCGAGCAGTGGCCGACCGCCAAGCTCGTGCCCTATGCACGCAATGCGCGCACACACAGCGACGCGCAGGTGGCGCAGATCGCCGCCAGCATCGCCGAGTTCGGCTTCACCAACCCCATCCTCGCGGGCAGCGACGGCGTGATCGTCGCCGGTCATGGGCGGCTCGCTGCCGCGCAGAAACTCGGCCTCGAAATGGTGCCGGTGGTCGTGCTCGATCATCTGACGCCGACACAGCGCCGCGCGCTGGTGATCGCGGACAACCGCATCGCCGAGAACGCCGGGTGGGACGATGAACTGCTGCGCGTCGAGCTGGAAGCCTTGCAGGACGAAGGCTTCGACCTCGATCTGACCGGCTTCGACGCCGATGCGCTGGCCGACTTGCTGGCGGGCGATGAACCGGATGGCGAAGGCGAAACCGATGACGATGCGGTGCCCGAGGTTAGCGAGACGCCGGTCTCGCGCCCGGGCGACGTCTGGCTGCTCGGCGGCCATCGACTGCTGTGCGGCGACGCCACCGTGGCCGCCAGCTATCGCACCTTGCTCGCCGGCGAGCCGGTGGACATGGTGTTCACCGACCCGCCGTACAACGTGAACTACGCCAACAGCGCCAAGGACAAGATGCGCGGCAAGGATCGCGCGATCCTGAACGACAACCTGGGCGATGGCTTCTACGACTTTCTGCTGGCGGCGCTGACGCCGACCATCGCCCACTGTCGTGGCGCGATCTACGTGGCGATGTCGTCCAGCGAACTGGATGTGCTGCAGGCCGCCTTTCGCGCTGCCGGTGGCAAGTGGTCGACGTTCATCATCTGGGCGAAGAACACCTTCACGCTCGGTCGCGCCGACTACCAGCGGCAGTACGAGCCGATCCTGTACGGATGGCCCGAGGGCGGCGAACGCCACTGGTGTGGCGACCGCGACCAGGGCGACGTGTGGCAGATCAAGAAGCCGCAGAAGAACGACCTGCACCCGACGATGAAGCCGGTGGAGCTGGTCGAGCGCGCGATCCGAAATTCGAGCCGCCCTGGCAACGTGGTGCTCGATCCCTTCGGCGGCTCAGGCACGACGCTGATCGCCGCCGAGAAATCGGGACGGCTGGCGCGGCTGATCGAGCTCGACCCGAAGTACGTCGATGTGATCGTGCGCCGCTGGCAGGACTGGACCGGACAACAAGCCACCCGCGAATCCGATGGGGTGGCGTTCGACGATCTGTCAGGACTCGGGGAAACTCGGGTAGAGGTCGCCGCTGCTGATATCGGCAACGTAAGTGACGTTGCGGAACTCGTCGGCGTGGTCGGCAAGGATGACGCCGCCGACTGACTTGATTGCCACCCCGTACTTGCGGGTGAGCGCGGTCAATTCGGCGACGAACTCGTCGTAGTTGGCTTCGATGGTCAGGTTGGTGGCGACTGCGGCCATGTCGCTCTCCTCAGGCGGCGAGTTCTTCTTCGACGATCTCGCAGTGAATCACGAAGCCCGTCAGGTAAGGCAGGCCGCGCGGGATGCCGTAGTCTTTGCTGGTCTGGCGTCCGATCTTCCAGCCCATCCACTGCTCGGTGGCGGCGTGGATCGCGTCCGTCAGGGCGCGACCCGCGTGCATCTGGTTCAGGACATCGTCCGCGAAGTGGCGTCCGTGCCGGCTGTCGAGGAAGGCCCGGACTGAGTCGAGGGGCTGGTGTGTGGCATCCGAGATCGCGGTCATCGCCGTCGGCCAGGCTGCGGTGGCGTTCTCGTTCATCGTGCCCCAAAAGCCCCAGGCGTCGTTTCGGGTGGCGGGGATCTGGTTGGTGTTGTTCATCGTGGGCTCCTTGTGGTTGATCGTTGCGACACCCGTAGTAACGCGCTGTTCGATTGAGAAGCCAAGCTGTTCTCGGCTTCTTTCTCGATCTTTTCGATTACCCGAGGCGGGCCACGTAGCGGGCGTAATCGCCGCCCTCCGGGTTGACGTACAGATAGGGGCGACCCGGCGCCTTGACCTCCACGCAGAGGTAGCCGTCGCCCGCACCGCCGCCTTTGCCGCGTAGCCAATCGCGCGATACCAACAGGCTGCTGGCAAAGGCGTCGAACTCGGCCGGGGTCAGTTCCTTGGTCTCGGTGATGTAGATCTTGGTCTGCCCCTGGCCGCCGACTTCGCCAAGATCGGCAGGCTTGCGCGCGAACGGCAGGCGGATGCTCAACTCCGCGACCTCGATGGCGTTGTCGCCGATTTGGAGAGTGCGAGGGGTGCGTTCGAGGGTGATGGTCATGGTGCTCATGGCTGTTCTCCTTGGGATGGGTCAATCACGACACCAGCATGAACGCGCTGTTCGCCTGGGAAGCCAAGCGTTTCAAGGGTGGTGGCGATGGATTTTTCCGGGGTGCAGGCAGGGCCGGCACCCCGGCGCTGATCACGCAATCCGATACACGCGCTCGCCGCCCTGTTCTTTGTCCGAGGTGATGGTCAGGCCCAGCTTCTTCTTGAAGGCTCCGGCGAAGGTGCCGCGCACCGTGTGCGCCTGCCAGCCGGTGGCTTCGCAAATCTGGCGGATGGTCGCGCCCTCGGTGCGCTTGAGCATCCGGATGACCTCGGCCTGCTTGCTGTTCTCGCGGGTGCGCGGCGTGGCCTTGGCCTCCTGCTTCCACGTGGCTTCGGCGGCAGCGACGTCCTGCTCCAGTTCGGCATCGAACTCGGGCGTCGGCTGCTGGACGCCGGGGCGCGGCATGCCCAGCGCGTCGTAACCCTCGGCGGCAATGCGCCAGCCCTCGCCGTCGGGCGTGATGAGGGCGCGGTTGAACATGCTCTCCAGCACTTTCTTGCGCGCGCCGCCTTTGACGTTGTCGGGGAACCAATCGAGCTTGCCGTCGCTGGAGTGGATGGCCTTGGCGAGGATGGCGTGTTGGGCCGGGGTCAGTTGGATGGTGCTCATGGTCAGTTCCTTTGCAGTGGTTGATTGGGATCGTGATGAACGCGCTGTTCGCCGGTGAAGCCAAGCTCTTTGTGCTTCAACGCCTGCGGAGCGACGAGATGCCCGCTTCGGCCAGTTCAAGGGCTGCGGCATGGAACGCGGTTTCCGCGATCCAGGGCGCGTCCCGAGCGTCATCCAGGAGTTGATCGATTACCGCCTTGGCTCGTGCGCGCATCGAAGCGCATGCGGCTTCGAGTTCGGCATTGCTGGCGGTAGCCACCTCGTTGCGGCAGGCGCGCACCAAGACCGTCATGGCGGCTTCGGCGAGCTTGACTGCAAGGGTGTCGGGGGCTGGGTTGTTCATCGTTTGTCCTTTCGACGTGATTGATGGCGTGACGTGATGAACGCGCTGTTCCCGATGGAAGCCAAGCTCTTTCTCGACGAAGGACGAACACATGATTGAAGGTGCCGATGGGAATCTCGATTCGCGCCTACGCGCGTCACCGTGGCGTTTCCGACGCGGCGGTGCGCAAGGCCATCGCAGCCGGGCGCATCACGCCAAAAGCGGACGGAACCCTTGACCCGCAGCGCGCCGACGCCGAGTGGGCGCGCAACACAGAAGCGCCACGCACCGGCACGCGCGCTCGCGCCGTTAAGGCTGCGGTGCCGCCGGAAACCGCCACCGTCGCGCCTGTGGGCGACGGTCAGGCCGCCTTGCCCACCGGCGGTGCGTCGCTGCTGCAAGCGCGCACTGTCAACGAGGTGGTCAAGGCCCAGACGAACAAGGTGCGGCTGGCCCGCCTCAAGGGCGAGCTGGTCGACCGCAACCAGGCCATCGCCCACGTCTTCAAGCTGGCGCGCGCCGAGCGCGATGCGTGGCTGAACTGGCCCGCGCGTATCTCGGCGCAGATGGCGGCGCGGCTGGCGGTCGATCCGCACACGATGCACGTCGCGCTGGAAGCCGCCGTGCGCGAGCACTTGCAGGAATTGGGCGATCTGCGCCCGCGCGTGGACTGATCGGGAACTGATGGACGTCGACTACGAAGGTGCTGCCGAAATCGAACGTGCGTGGCGCGAAGGCTTGACGCCCGATCCGCTGCTCACCGTGTCGGAATGGTCGGATCGGCACCGGATGCTTTCCAGCAAGGCGTCCGCCGAGCCGGGCCGCTGGCGCACCAGCCGCACGCCATACCTGAAGGCCATCATGGATTGCCTGTCGCCGACCTCGCCGGTCGAGCGCGTGGTGTTCATGAAGGCCGCCCAGCTCGGCGCGACCGAAATGGGATCGAACTGGATCGGCTACGTGATTCATCACGCGCCGGGGCCGATGATGGCCGTGTGGCCGACGGTGGAGATGGCCAAGCGCAACTCCAAGCAGCGGATCGACCCGTTGATCGAGGAATCACCCGCGCTGGCCGAATTGATCGCTCCGGCACGCTCGCGTGATTCGGGCAACACGATTCTGGCGAAGGAGTTTCGCGGCGGCGTGCTGGTGATGACGGGCGCGAACAGCGCCGTGGGCCTGCGCTCGATGCCGGTGCGGTATCTGTTCCTCGACGAGGTGGACGGCTACCCGCTGGACGTCGAGGGCGAAGGCGACGCGATTTCGCTGGCGGAGGCGCGCACGCGCACCTTCGCGCGGCGCAAGATCTTCATCGTCTCGACGCCGACGATCTCGGGCGCGTCGGCCATCGAGCGTGAGTACGAAGCCAGCGACCAGCGTCGCTACTTCGTGCCGTGCCCGCATTGCTCGCACCGGCAATGGCTGCGCTTCGAACAGTTGCGCTGGGACAAGGGCGCGCCGGAGACGGCGGCCTACATCTGTGAGTCCTGCGACACCGCGATTGCCGAGCACCATAAGACGTGGATGCTCGAACACGGCGAGTGGCGCGCGATGGCCGAAGGCACGGGCAAGACCACGGGATTTCATCTCTCCTCGCTCTACAGCCCGGTCGGCTGGCGCGCGTGGTGCGACATCGCCGCCGCGTGGGAAGCCGCCGTCAGCAAGGAATCCGGCTCGGCGGCGGCGATCAAGACCTTCAAGAACACCGAACTGGGTGATACCTGGGTCGAGGAAGGCGAAGCACCCGATTGGCAACGACTGGTCGAACGCCGCGAGGATTACCGCGTCGGCAGCGTGCCGCTGGGCGGCCTGCTGCTGGTCGGCGGCGCGGACGTGCAGAAGGATCGCATCGAAGCATCCATCTGGGCCTTCGGTCGCGGCAAGGAAGCGTGGCTCGTCGAACATCGCGTGCTGATGGGCGATACCGCCCGCGACGCGGTGTGGAAGCGCCTCGGCGAGTTGATCGCCGAGAACTGGACGCACGCGTCGGGCGCGGCGATGCCGTTGGCCCGATTGGCGCTGGACACGGGCTTTGCGACGCAGGAGGCCTACGCGTTCGTGCGGGCCTGCCGCGATCCCCGCGTGATGGCGGTCAAGGGCGTGCCGCGTGGCGCAGCGCTGATCGGCACACCAACGGCCATCGATGTCTCGCAGGGCGGCAAGAAGCTGCGCCGGGGCATCAAGGTGTTCACGGTGGCGGTCGGCATCGCCAAGCTGGAGTTCTACAACAACCTGCGCAAGAGCGCGGATGTCAGCGAGGACGACGTGACCACGGTCTACCCGACGGGGTTCGTCCACTTGCCCAAGATCGACGCCGAGTTCATCCAGCAGCTCTGTGCCGAGCAACTGATCACCCGCCGCGACCGCAACGGTTTCCCTGTGCGCGAGTGGCAAAAGATGCGCGAGCGCAACGAGGCGCTCGACTGCTACGTCTACGCCCGCGCCGCAGCAGCGGCGGCGGGACTGGATCGCTTCGAGGAACGCCACTGGCGGGAATTGGAGCGCCAACTCGGGATGGAGCGGCCACCGGATGAGCCGCCCCCGATTCAAACCTTCGACCCAGACGAGGCCACCCAACGCGGTGGCCTCGCTGTTTCTGCAACCCCATCACGTCGGCGGGTCATCAAGAGCCGCTGGCTGTCCTGACACATCGAGGAGTTTTCATGAGTCTTGCCACCCGCATCGAGAGCCTGGTCATCCGGGTCGCCCAGGAGTTCAACGACGTCCGGGCGACGGCAGGCAATCTCGCCAGCCTGTCCACCACCGACAAATCGAGTCTGGTCGCGGCGATCAACGAGTTGAAGGCGGCGGTGCTGTCCGCGACGGCCATCGACGACAACCAGATCGGAACCTCTACCACCTACTCGTCGAACAAGATCGTGTCGCTGCTCGATGCGCTCAAGGCCGACATCTTGGGTGGAGCGGACGCCGCCTACGACACCCTGGTCGAGATCCAGCAGCTGCTGCAGAACGGCACGAGCGGACTGGACGCGCTCCTGGCCGCAGTCAATCTGCGCGTGCGCTTCGACGCGGCGCAGACCCTCACTGTGGCCGAGCAGCTGCAGGCCCGCACCAACATCGGCGCAGTCGCTGCCGCCGATGTCGGCAACACCGACACCGACTTCGTCGTGATCTTCGACGGGGCGCTGGCCTGATGAGTCTGGCGTCCAGCATCGCCGCGCTGGCCGCGCGCATCGGCTTCGAGGTGAAAACCAAGATCGACGCCACGCATCCGGGCGTCGCCCGGGTGTGGGTGAGCTTCGGCTACGTGGGCGGTCAGGTCGTGATCGGCAGCGCACGCAACGTGGCCAGTGTCGTGCGCACGGCGGCGGGCCGGTACCGCGTGCATTTCGCGGTGCCAATGCCGGATGCGAACTACTGCTGGACGGCGCTCGCGCGCAGCAGCACCAACAGCGGTCAGCAGCGCGTGGCCATCGTGCGCGCCAGCTCCGACCTCAAGACGGCCCAGTACGTCGACCTCTCCTGCGCGACGACCGCTGCGTCGTTCGACGACTCCTCCGAAATCAACCTCGTGGTGTACCGCTGATGGCCTACACAGAAGTCCAACTCCAGGCGCTGGAAACCGCGCTCGCCAAGGGCGAGAAGCGCGTGAGCTTCGGCGACAAGACCGTGGAGTACCGCTCGGTCGAGGAACTGAAGGACGCGATCCGCGAGGTCAAGCGCGGCCTGCTGGAGCAAGCCGCCGCCAGCGGACTGTGGCCGGGCGCGCCGCGCCAGATCCGCATCACCACGGGCAAGGGGTTCTGACATGGCGTGGTTCGCCCAAACCGTGCGCCGCCTGTTCGGCCAGTCGCCAGTCCACGAAGCCGCAGGCCGGGGCCGACGTTCGCTGGCGTGGATGCCCGGCAATCCGGGCGCGGTGGCCGCGATGCTGGCCACCCACACCGACCTGCGCATCAAGAGCCGCGACCTCGTGCGTCGCAATGCGTGGGCGCAGGCCGCGCTCGACGCCTTCGTCGCCAACGCCGTCGGCACCGGCATCAAGCCGCAGAGCCTGTCGGATGACGAGCACTTCAAGGCCGACGTGCAGGCGCTGTGGCGCGATTGGACGGAGGAAGCCGACGCGGCGGGCCAGACCGATTTCTACGGCCTGCAAGCCTTGGCCTGCCGCTCGATGCTCGAAGGCGGCGAATGCCTGATCCGGCTGCGTCCGCGCCGTGTCGAGGACGGCTTGGCCGTGCCCTTGCAGCTTCAACTGCTGGAGTCCGAGCACCTGCCGATCCACCTCAACACAGACCTGCCGTCTGGCAACGTCGTGCGCTCGGGCATCGAGTTCGATGCGCTGGGTCGGCGCGTCGCCTACCACCTGTACCGCTCGCATCCGGAGGACGGGCGGCTCGCGCCGATGTCGGGCCAGGGCGGCATGGAGACCGTGCGCGTGGATGCGCGCGAAGTCATCCACCTGTACCGCGTGCTGCGCCCCGGCCAGATTCGCGGCGAGCCGTGGCTGTCGCGGGCGCTGGTCAAGCTCAACGAACTCGACCAGTACGACGACGCCGAGCTGGTGCGCAAGAAAACGGCCGCGATGTTCGCGGGCTTCGTCACGCGCCAGAACCCCGAAGACAACCTGATGGGCGAAGGCGCGGCCAACGGCGACGGCATCGCGCTCGCCGGACTGGAACCGGGCACCTTGCAGATCCTGGAGCCGGGCGAGGACATCAAGTTCTCCGATCCGGCCGACGTGGGCAGTTCGTATTCCGAGTTCCTGCGCACGCAGTTCCGCGCGGTCGCCGCCGCCATCGGCATCACCTACGAGCAACTGACCGGCGACCTGACGGGCGTGAACTACTCGTCCATCCGGGCCGGGCTGCTGGAGTTCCGCCGCCGCTGCGAGATGGTGCAGCACTCGGTGCTGGTGCATCAGATGTGTCGTCCGGTGTGGGCCGCGTGGATGAAGCAGGCCGTGCTCGCGGGCGCGCTCGATGCACCGGGTTTCGCGCGCGGCGGGCCCACGCGCCGCCGCCAGTGCCTCGCGGTGAAGTGGATTCCGCAAGGCTGGCAGTGGGTCGATCCGGAGAAGGAATACAAGGCCATGCTGATGGCGATCCGCGCGGGCTTGATGAGCCGCTCGGAAGCCATCTCGGCCAACGGCTACGACGCCGAAGACGTCGACCGCGAGATCGCCGCCGACAACCAGCGCGCCGACGACCTCGGCCTGATCTTCGATTCCGACCCTCGCCATACGTCGAAGGACGGCGCGAATGTGCGTGATGGGGCGGAACCCAACCGCAACGCCGTCACGCCCGACGCCACCAGCGGCGATTCCATCGCCTGACCGTTCTTCCAGAAGGATTCCCATGACCGTGCTGCCTCATCTGGCGGCGCGCCTGTTTGGCGTGCCGCTGGCGATCCATCGCCCGAAACTCGACGTCATCCTCTCCGTGCTCGGCGCGCGCATCGGCCTCACCGATCTCGCCGCACCCGTGGGCTACACGCCGGTGACGCGCGCGCCGACGCCCGCCAGCGGCAAGGTCGCCGTCATCCCGATCCACGGCACGCTGGTGCGCCGCACCTCTGGTCTCGAGGCCGAATCAGGCCTCGCCAGCTATACCGGCATCGCCGCGCAACTGGACGCCGCGCTCGCCAGCCCCGAGGTCGCGGCCATCCTGCTCGACGTCGATTCGCCCGGCGGTGAATCAGGTGGCGTGTTTGATCTGGCCGACCGCATCCGGGCGGCGGCGCAGGCGAAGCCGGTCTGGGCCGTGGCCAACGACATGGCGTTCTCGGCGGCCTACGCGCTGGCGTCCGCCGCCACACGCGTGTTCGTCGCGCGCACCGGCGGCGTCGGCTCGATTGGCGTCATCGCCATGCACGTCGATCAGTCGGCGAAGGACGCGAAGGACGGCGTTCGCTACACCGCCGTGTTCGCGGGCGAACGCAAGAACGACCTCAACCCGCACGAGCCGATCTCCGACGCCGCGCACGCGGTGCTCAAGGCCGAGGTGGATCGCGTCTACGAGCTGTTCGTCGAGACCGTCGCGCGCCATCGCGGCCTCGACGCGGACGTCGTGCGCGCCACCGAAGCCGGCCTGTTCTTCGGCCCGAATGCCGTCGCCACCGGACTGGCCGATGCGGTCGGCGGTTTCGACGACGCGCTCGCCCAGCTCACGCAATCGCTTTCCCCACTCCCGACTCAGGTGGCTCCGGCCAGCCAAGCGGGCTTTCTTCGTAACCACCAGATGGAGTCATCCATGAATGAACGATCCGACCCCGCTGCTCTTGATCGGCCTGTTGCTGATCCTGCTGGCAGTCCTCCTCAACCGTCCGCCGCCACCACGTTGAGTGTGGCCGACGCCATCGAGATCGCGCAGACCTGCACGCTCGCCGGTCGCGCCGACCTGATCGCGGGCTTCCTCGAAACCAACACTGCACCTGCCACGGTACGCGGCCGACTGCTCGCGGCGCAGGCCGAGGCCAGCCCCGAAATCGTCAGCCGCATCGCGCCCGACGCCGCGCGTCCTGCGGCCAGCAATCCGCTGATCGACGCGGCCAAGCAGCTCGCGGCGCAGTCCACCGCCTTCAAGAAGGAGATCTGAAATGTCCGTTCTCGCCGAACCGCTGAATCTGGGTGACCTGCTCAAGTACGAAGCGCCGAACCTCTACTCGCGCGACCGCGTCACGGTCGCTTCCGGTCAGAACCTGTCGCTGGGCACCGTCGTCGGCATCGTCACCGCCACCGGCAAGTACAAGCAGCTCGATCCATCCGCCGAGGACGGCACGCAGGTCGCCGCAGGCGTGCTGCTGCAAGCCTGCGACGCGGCATTGATCGACCGTGATGACGGCCTCGTCGTCGCGCGCCACGCCATCGTCGCCAACCACGCACTTGCGTGGCCCGACGCCATCACCACCGCCGAACAACTCACCGCGATTGCGCAGCTCAAGGCGCTGGGCGTGCTCGTCCGTCAAGGAGCCTGACCATGAACAACCCCTTCAGCAATCCCGCGTTCTCGATGGCCGCGCTGACCGCTGCCATCAACATCCTGCCCAATCGCTACGGGCGTCTGGAAGAACTGAACCTGATGCCGCCCAAGCCGGTGCGTCAGCGCCAGATCGTCGTCGAGGAAATGAACGGCGTGCTCAACCTGCTGCCCACGCTGCCGCCGGGCTCGCCCGGTACGGTCGGCGTGCGTGGCAAGCGCAAGCTGCGCTCCTTCGTCGTGCCGCACATCCCGCACGACGACGTGGTGCTGCCCGAGGAAGTGCAAGGCATCCGCGCCTTCGGTTCGGAAACGGAAACCGAGACGGTCGCGGGCGTGGTCGCACGCCATTTGGAGACGATGCGCAACAAGCATGCGATCACGCTGGAGCACCTGCGTGTCGGCGCGCTCAAGGGCGTGATCCTCGATGCGGACGGCTCGGTGCTCTACGACCTGTTCGACGCCTTCGAGATCGCGCAGCAGACGGTGGCTTTCGAGCTGGGCACGGCGGGCACCAACGTCAAGGCCAAGTGCGGCACCGTGCTGGCGACCATCGAGGAGAACCTCAAGGGCGAGTTCATGAACGGCGTCCATTGTCTGTGCTCGCCGGAGTTCTTCGCCGCGCTCACCGGCCACGCCAAGGTCGAGAAGGCCTTCGAGAACTGGCAGAACGGCGCCATCCTCATCAACGACGTGCGGCGCGGCTTCACCTACGGCGGCATCACATTCGAGGAGTACCGGGGTCAGGCCACCGATGCCAACGGCACCGCGCGCCGCTTCATCGCCGCTGGTGAGGCCCATGCCTTCCCTCTGGGCACCATCGATACCTTCGGCACCTACTTCGCGCCGGCGGACTTCAACGAGACCGTGAACACGGTCGGCCAGCCGCTGTACGCCAGGCAGGAGCCGCGCAAGTTCGACCGTGGTACCGATCTGCACACGCAGTCCAACCCGCTGCCGATGTGCCACCGCCCCGGCGTGCTGGTGAAGTTGACGGTGGCGTGATGGGCATCGTCGAGCAGATCTACGCGTCGGCCGCCAACGCCGGGCTCCTGAAGGACTGCCAGTGGCGTCCTTCGGACGGCTCGCCGCCGCAGAGCCACCCGGTTGGCTTCGCCGCGCCGGACGACACGGTGCTCGACGGCCTGACGCTGAGCACCGAGTACGTGATGACCTATCCCGCGTCCATCTTCGTTGGGCTCGCACAGCGCGAGCCGGTCGAGATCGATGGCGTGACCTTCCTGGTGCGTGACATCCGGGCCGTGGGCGACGGCACCGAGATGCGCGCCCATCTCACCCGGATGTAGCGCGATGGCTGGCAACTCGATCCGCGAACAGATCCTGCTCGCGGCGCTGGCGGCTGTCCGTCCACACGCGGAATCTCTCGGGGCAACGCTGCACCGCTCGCCCACGGTGGCCATCAGCCGGGAGCAGTGCCCGGCGCTGGCGCTGTTCCCCGAGTCGGAGTCCATCACCGAACGCGCCAACGACCGCGTCACCCGCGAACTCACCGTCCGCGTCGTGGCGCTGGCCCGCGCCGTTCCGCCCGCCGTCCCGGAAACCGAAGCCGACCGGCTGCTCACCGCCGCCCACGCCGCCTTGATGGCGGACGGGAATCTCGGCGGGCTGTGCTTAAGCATCCGCGAGCAGGAATGCGAGTGGGAGGTGGAGGACGCCGACGCGGTGGCCGTGGCGCTCCCGGCGCGCTACCGCATCACGTACCGGACGCTGGCCAATGACCTCTCAACCCCTGGATGACCACCCATGACCCGACTCGTTCTGACCCGCCCGCACACCCACGCTGGCAAGTCCTACGGGCCCCGTGACCGCATCGAGGTCGACGCCGACACCGCCGAATGGCTGCTGGCGCACGACATCGCCACGCGGGAACCCAAGCCTGCCCGGACTGAAACCGACCTTCCTCCCATTCAACGCAAGGAACCCAAGCAATGAGCACCTACGCCAGTTTTCAAGGGCGCGTCTTCCTCGGCAAACGCGACACCGACGGCCTTCCCATCGAAGTGCGCTCGCCCGGCAACGTCGCCGAGCTGAAGCTCTCCCTCAAGACCGATGTGCTGGAGCACTACGAAAGCCAGACCGGCCAGCGCTCGCTGGATCACCGGATGGTCAAGCAGAAGTCGGCCACCGTGAACCTCACCATCGAGGAATTCACCAAGGAAAACCTCGCGCTGGCCCTCTACGGCAACCACGTCGTCGGCACGCCGGGCACGGTCACTGGCGAACCGTTGGGCGGTGCGACACCGACCCCGGGCGACCGCTACTTCCTGGCCCACCCGAAGGTGTCGTCCCTCGTCGTGGTCGATTCGGCGGGCACGCCTGCCACCCTGGCCCTGGGCACGAACTACACCGCCGACACCGACTTCGGTGCCCTCCAGTTTCTGGATACCACCGGCTTCACAGCGCCGTTCAAGGCCAGCTATGCCTACGGTGTGGCCACCGAGATCGGCATCTTCACGCAGGCGCTGCCCGAGCGTTACCTGCGGCTGGAAGGCATCAACACCGCGCAGGGCAACGCCAAGGTGCTGGTCGAGCTCTACCGCGTGGCCTTCGATCCGCTGAAGGAAATCTCCTTCATCTCGGACGAGTACAACAAGTTCGAACTGGAAGGGTCGCTGCTGGCCGACACCACGAAGCCCTATGACGCGGTGCTCGGCCAGTTCGGCCGCATCGTGCAACTCTGATGGGAGCCGCCATGAGTGACCTGGAAGCGCTGATTCCGCAAAGCATCGAACTGGTGATCGACGGCGAACCGCTGGCCATCAAGCCGCTGAAGGTCGGGCAGATGCCCGCCTTCCTGCGCGCGATTTCGCCGGTGATGCAGCAGCTCACCGCCAGCGAGATCGACTGGCTGGCGCTGTTTGGCGAACGTGGCGACGATCTGCTGTCGGCCATCGCCATCGCGGTCGGCAAGCCCCGCGCGTGGGTCGATGAACTGGCCGCCGACGAAGCGATCCTGCTGGCGGCCAAGGTGATCGAGGTGAACGCCGATTTTTTCGCCCGGACGGTGATCCCGAAGCTCGACGGTCTGTTCGCGGCGGCGAAGCTGCCGCCCGTGACGGCTGCTGGTTCGACACCGTCCAGCACCTGATCGAACACGGGCACCGCCTGCCCGACATCCTCGACTACACCCTGGCGCAGGTGCGCGGCTTCGTCGCCGCCACGGCACGTACCGACGCTGCCCGCGATGCGCGGCTGCTGTCGCTCGTCGCCATTGGCACGCGCGGCGATGCCCGCCATCTCGACCAGACCCTCGACCAGCTCACCCATCGGGCCACTGACCATGCGCATCTCCGTCCGCATCGATAGCGCAGCAGCCCAAGCGCAACTGCGCCGCTGGGGCGGCGAGTTCCGCGACAAGGTCAAGAAGGCGGTGGCGCGGGCGATTGCCAGCGAGGCGACCGAGCTCAAGCAGGACGTTCGCGGCCACGTCGCGGGCCAGATGGCGGTGGTCAAGAAATCCTTCCTCAAGGGCTTCACCGCCAAGGTGCTGGACAAGGACCCGAACCGCCTGCCCGCGCTGTACGTGGGCTCGCGGATTCCATGGTCGGGGATGCACGAGCGCGGCGGCCTGATCGCCGGTCGGATGCTGATCCCGCTGCACGGGCGGGTCGGCAGGAAACGCTTCAAGGCCCAGATCGCCGAGCTGATGCGCGGCGGCAATGCCTATTTCATCAAGAACGCAAGGGGGAACATCGTCCTGATGGCCGAGAACATCAAGGAACACGACCGGCCACTGGCGGGCTTCAAGCGCCGTTATCGCAAGGCCGAGGGCATCAAGCGCCTCAAGCGCGGCGCGGACATCCCGATTGCCGTGCTGGTGCCCAAGGTCGTGCTCCGTAAGCGCCTCGATGTCGAGCGTCTGGTCGCGGGCCGCATCCCGCGCCTGTCGGCTGCAGTTGAGAAGCAGATCCGGACGGTGGACTGAGCCATGGCGAACCGAATCTCCGTCCTCGTCGCGCTCGAAGGGGCCGACGACGGGCTCAAGCGCGCCATCACGTCCGCCGAGCGCAGCCTCGGCGAGCTCTCAAGCACCGCCAAGAGCGCCGGGGAGAAGGCGGCCGCCGGCATGGCCGAGGTCAAAGCCGGGATGTCGGCCTTCGGCGATCAGGTGGCGACGGCCAAGACGCAGTTGCTGGCCTTCCTGTCGATCAACTGGGCGGCGGGCAAGGTGCAGGAGATCGTCCAGATCGCCGACGCCTGGAACATGATGTCCGCACGCCTGAAGCTGGCGACCGCCGGGCAGCGCGAGTACGCGGTCGCGCAGAAGGAGCTGTTCGACATCGCCCAGCGCATCGGCGTGCCGATCCAGGAAACCGCCACGCTGTACGGCAAGTTGCAGCAGGCGGTACGGATGCTGGGCGGCGAGCAGAAGGACGCGCTCACGATCACCGAGAGCATCTCGCAGGCGCTGCGCCTGTCGGGAGCGTCCGCAGAGGAGTCGCGTTCCGCCTTGCTGCAGTTCGGGCAGGCGCTCGCCTCCGGCGTGCTGCGCGGCGAGGAATTCAACTCCGTCGTCGAGAACAGTCCGCGTCTGGCGCAGGCATTGGCGGACGGCCTGAACGTGCCCATCGGTCGGCTGCGCAAACTGGCCGAGGAAGGACGGCTCACCGCCGACGTGGTGGTGAACGCCTTGCTCTCGCAGAAGGACAAGCTGGCCAGCGAGTACGCCCAACTGCCGCAGACCGTCAGCCAATCGTTCGAGCGCCTGAAGAACGCCTTCGGGCAGTGGATCAACAAGCTCGACGAATCGACCGGCTTCACCAAGAAGCTGGCCGAAGCCTTGACGTGGCTGGCGCAGAACCTCGACACGGTGATGCAGTGGTTGAAGCGCATCGCCGAGGTGGGGCTGGCGGTGTTGATCTACCGCCTCATCCCGGCGCTGATCACTGCTTGGCAGACCGCCGGGGCGGCAGCCGTCGCAGCAGCCAGCGCCACCTCGGCCGCGTGGGCGACCGCGAATCTGTCGGTGTCGGCGGCCATGGCCAGCGTGGGCGTGCTCAAGACGGCGTTTGCCGTGCTGGGGGCCTTCCTGGTCGGCTGGGAGATCGGGACATGGCTGTCGGAGAAGTTCGAGATCGTCCGCAAGGCCGGCATCTTCATGGTCGAAGTGCTGATGAAGGGCATCGAGCAGCTTCGCTTCCACTGGGAAGTGTTCGCCGCCATCTTCACCTCCGACACCATCGCCGAGGCCGCCAAGCGGCATCAGGCCCGCCTCGTCGAAATGAACCGCATCTTCGCCGAGATGTACGCCGACGCCTCCAAGGGGGCCGATGCCGCCAAGGGCGCGATGAACACCGCCGCGACCGCCGCCGAGGAGATCGCCAAGCGGCTCGAAGCCGTGCGCCAAGGCACGCAGGAAGCGGTCGGACGCGGAATCGAAGCGGTGCACGCGGCGCTGGAGAAACTGAAGTCCCGCCTCGGCGAGGTGGAGCAGGCCGTCGGCAAGGCCAATCAGACCGTCAACGACGCGACCGCGAAGATGGCCGAGGCCTACAAGGGCCTGACCGCCATCGTCGAGGCCAGTCTGCAGCGGCAGGTCGATGCCGTGAAGGCGCGCTACGAGCAGGAGAAGAGCGCGCTGGAACTCTCCAAGCAGTCCGAAGCGGCGCTGATCACCAAGTCGACGCAACTGCTGACCGATGCGCTGACGCAGCAGACCACGCTGCGACGCCAAGCCACCGCCGACGCGCTGAAGCTGATCGACGACGAGTCCCGGGCCAAGATCGAAGCGGCGCGCCGCGACGGGCAGACCGAGGCCGAACGCGCGGCCAACGTCACCCGTGTCGAGAACGAAATCCTGGCCACCAAGCGCCAGACGATGATGCAGGCGCTGTCCGAGTACCGCCAGCACATCGACGCGCTCAATGCCGAGGCCAACCGGCATCTGGCCGAGATCAAGCGCATCGAGGAGGAGAAGCGCCAGCTCTCGATGACGACGGAAGAGCGCATCCGCGACATCCGCCGTCAGGGTATGACCGAGTTCGAGGCGACCGAGGATCGCAAGCGCCAGGTTGCCGAGTACCAGGAGAAGGCGCGCGAGGCGCTGGCCAATGGCGAGTTCGAGCAGGCTCGGCAACTGGCACAGAAGGCGATGGATCTGGCCGCGCAGGTTGCGAGCAGCCAGACCAGCGAGGCCAAGCGCGGGGAAGACGCCCGCAAGCAGTCCGAACAGGCGGTGTCGCAGGTCACCCAACTGGAGGCCCAGTCGCGCGAGGCCTATCGCAAGCAGGAGTATGCGCAGGCCGAGGCCCTGATGCGTCAGGCCGACCAGTTGCGCACCGAACTGGCCCAGAAGGCCAAGGATGCCGACGCGCAGATCGCGCAAGGCAAGGACGGCGTCAATCAGGCCATCCAGCGCATCCGCGACTCAGAGGAAATCCTCAACCGCGCGCTGGACGCCGAGGCCAAGGCGCACCAGACGGCGGCGCAGTCGGCACTCTCGGCGCGGGAAGAGATCAGCCGCACGCTCGCGCAGACTTCAGTCGAGATCGACCAGATCACCGCCAAGCTGAAGGACGGCCTGAAGGTCACCATCGACGCCGACACCGCGCGCTTCGACAAGGCCATCGCCGATCTGGACAAGGCGCTCGCCGAGAAGGAGGTGCTGCTCAAGATCCAGGCCGATCTGCAGGAGGCCGAGAAGAAGCTGCAGCAGTACGAGCAACTGCTCAAGGAAGGCAAGACCCTGCCGGTGGATGCAGATGTGTCCAAGGCGAAGGACGCGCTGGCCAAGCTCAAGACCTACGCCGACCAGAACTCGCAGCTCGAACTGAAGGTGGCAACCGAGAAGGCGCAGGCGGCGATCACCAACGTCGAGGGGATGATCAAGGCACTGGATCGCATCCAGACCGAATCCAGGCACGTGGTCAGCACCAATGCCGATGCGGCCCGCGCCGAGATCATGAGCCTGAACGGTGCCAACACCTCGAGCACGCACACGATTTACGTGCAGAAGGTCGAGGTCAACGCCACCGGCGGTCTGGTTGGTGGTGGCGTGCGGCGCTTCGCCGACGGCGGCGCGGTGGCCCCTGCCTTTCCCCGGATGACCGGCGGCACGGTTCCCGGCTCCGGCTACCACGACACCGTTCCGCGCACGCTGGACGCCGGCGCGTTCGTCATCCGCAAGGCGGCGGTGCGCAAGTACGGCAGCGGCGCGCTGGCGCGTCTGGCCAATGGCGTCGCCCACTTCGCGGTCGGCGGGCGCGTCGCCTCATTGGGCAGCACCGGCTCCACCGGCACCGATCCGGACGGCAAGCCCAGCGCGCCGAAACGCAACCGCGAGGCGGTCGAGGCATTGAAGATGATCGACCTCGGCCTGCAGGGCATGGACGAGTACACGCGCTGGCTGGAGTGGAACTACGGTGCGTCGGTCAGCCTCGACATGCGCTGGAAAACGATGGAGAGCTACGGCAAGCAGGCGCAGCAGGATCGGCGCACGCTGGAAGACTTCATCGGCCGCAAGACGCTGACCGGCAACGAGCGCCAGAACCTCGAACGCATCAAGCAGACGTGGCGGCAGGCGATGGCCCAGCCGCTGCTCTGGGGCAAAGACCTGGAGCGCGAGCTGATCGACTACATGGAGCAGAACCAGGGCGAGTTCTACCGGCGCGGCGGCTTGGCGAAATCCGACACCGTCCCGGCGATGCTCACCCCCGGCGAATTCGTCGTGAACCGGCAGGCCGTCTCCCGCTACGGCGCGGGCTTCTTCGAGGCCATCAACAACCTGAGCGCTCCGGCGCAGGCACTGGCCGGGCGCGCGCTGGCAGGCATTCAGGGCTTCGCCTCGGGCGGTCTGGTACAGCCCGCAAGCCGTAGCCTGCCACGTCCATCGTTGCCCGATGGCACACCCACCCGCACCGTGCGCGTGGAACTGTCCTCGGGACAGCAGACGGTCAACGCCACCGTCGATGCGCGCGACGAAGCGCGGCTGCTGCAACTGCTGGACGCCGCCCGCGCCCGCACGGCTTGACCGTGCGCTCCTGCTGTTCTGCCTGATCCCTAAACCCAAGGTTTCCCGATGCAACTGAAGAACCTCGACACCGGGGTGGCTCTGCCATTGCCCGACGATTTGCTGTGGAGCGACGAACACGCGTGGTCGCCTGCGGTCGCCAATGCGTCCTACCTGATCACCGGGGCCTTGCTAATCCAGTCGGCCACCCGGCAGGCAGGTCGCCCGATCACCCTGGTGGGCGCGCCCGATATGGCTTGGGTGACACGTGCCGCCGTGGAGCAGTTGCGCGGGTGGGCGGCGATTCCGGTGGGCGGCACCACAGGCCGCTTCGAACTCGCTGTCACCGATGGCCGTGTCTTCACGGTCGCCTTCCGCCACGCGGAAACCGCCATCGAGGCCGAACCCGTGCTGGGCATCCCGGCCCGCGCCGACACCGACTTCTACCGCCTGACCCTTCGATTCCTGGAGATCTAAGATGCCGATCCAATCCGGCGACGTGAAACTGCTGAAGTCCGCCGTGATGGCGGACGTGCCCGAGGGAGGCGGCGCGCCCACCGGCATCACCATCGCCGATGGCGTCTCCAACGCCATCTTTCCCGACATCTCCGAACTGGATCGTGCCGGCGGTCGGGTCAACCTGCGCAAGACCTTCGTCTCGGTGCAGACCGACGACACCGACACCTACTTCGGTGCCAACGTGATCGTGGCCGAGCCGCCGCAGGATGCCCGCGTCAGCGTCACGCTGTTCTCCACCGAGAAAACCTTCGATACCCGCGAGCAGGCACAGGTCCGCATCGAGGCCTACCTCAACAAGGGCCCCGAGTGGGCGGGCTACCTGTTCGAGAACCACATCGCGGGCCAGCGCGTCATCCAACTCTTCCAGCGCACCACCGACACCATCCCCAACGTCGGCCAGACGCTGGTCTTGATCGAAAACGAGGGATTGGGCACGCAGAAGGAGCAGTACATCCGTGCCACCTCGGTGTCGGTCGTCGAGCGCACCTTCACCTACGACGGCGACAAGGATTACAAGGCCAGCATCGTCACGGTCGACATCAGCGACGCGCTGCGCTACGACTTCACCGGCTCACCCGCTACGCGCACCTTCACGCGCGCCAGCAACAGTACGAAGGTGCGTGACACGGTCGTGGCCGATGCCGGCACCTATGTCGGCGTGGTGCCGCTGACGCAAGGCGCGTCCGTCGGTGATTTCACGATCAAGGGCGCGTCCATCTACACGCAGCTCGTGCCCAGCGCCCAGACCGAGACGCCGATCTCCTTCGTGCCACCCTATGCGGCCGCCGGATTGCCGGTGCCCGGCGCGGTGCCGGTCAGCTACACCGCCAGCCACGCGTGGACGACGAGCACCAAGTTCAACCTGCCAGGTGGCTGCCTGCCAGGCTCGCTGACCATCGTCACGGACGGCATCACGATCTTCGACGACGCGGGCCTGCTCAAGACCGCCAGCGGCACGATGGGCACCATTGATTACGCCAACGGCATCCTGAGCCTCAACTCCGGCTCGATGTCGAACGCGAAGGCGGTCACCTACACGCCCGCCGCGCAGATTCTGCGTGCGCCGCAAAGCTCGGAGATCGCGGTCACGCCGGAGTCGCGCAGTCAGTCCTACGTCGGCACGGTCAACCCGGTGCCGCAGCCCGGCACGCTGTCGATCAGCTACATGGCCCAGGGCCGCTGGTACGTACTGTCCGATGGCGGAAACGGCTCGCTCAAGGGGCTGGATGCCAGCTACGGCGCGGGCACCTTCAACCGGAACACCGGCGCGTTCGTCGTGACGCTGGGGGCCTTGCCCGACGTGGGCAGTTCGCTCGTCCTGTCCTGGAACGTCCCGACGCAGGAAACGCAGCAGCCATCCACCACCCTGATGGCCGCCCAGAGCCTCGCATTGAACCCGCCCGCAGGGACGGCGGTGCAACCCGGATCGCTGACCGTGTCCTGGGAGTACGGCGGCACCAAGACGGCAACGGCGGCCACCTCGGGCGTACTGTCCGGGGCGGCCACCGGCAGTCTGAGCGTCGCGCAGAGCCGGCTCGACTTCGCGCCCAACGTGCTGCCGTCGGTCGGCACGCAGCTCACCGTGAGCTATGTGGCGGGCCCCAAGCAGGAGGATGCCTTCGCGCACCCATCCCGCAATGGTGCGGGGACGTTGCCGGTGACGGCGACGCTCGGTGCCATCGAACCGGGTTCGCTGGAGGTCGAGTGGAACACGCTGACCGACACGGCGGGGCTGGGCGCGTACACCTTCGCGCAGTTGCAGGAGATGGGGATTGCCATCTCGATCTGGCGCGACCCGACGCAGATCGCCCGCGACGATGGTGGCGGCAACGTCGTCCTCAACGGCGCGAGCATCGGCACGGTCAACTACGCGACCGGTGAAGTGATCTTCAACCCGGACGTGACGATCCGGATTCCACGCCCGAACTACAGCCTCGGCGCGGCCATCGCCGGCACCGGGCGCTGGCGTCTCAATTACGGTGGCATCAGCTACGTCACCGCGCCGTCGCTGTACCCGAACGACGAGTCGGGCTACGTGAAGCTGCGCTACAACAGCGCGGGCTCCACCAGCAACCACACGGAGACCTTCCAGTTCGCGCCCAGCTTCAAGCTGGTGCCGGGCGTGAATGCGCAGGTGGTGACCGGCACGGTGCTGCTGACGATCAGCGGCGCGCAACCCTGGGGCGACAACGGCCAGGGCACGTTGCGCGAATTCACGCCCAGCGGCTGGGTCACGCGCGGCGCGATCAACTACCTCTCGGGCGACGTCACCCTCACGTCGTGGACAGCGGGAACAGCCAACGCCATCACCCGCGCCAGTTGCGTGACCACGGTCGGCGAGAACATCTCCAGCGAGTTCGTGTTCCGCACCGGCGCGGCTCCGTTGCGTCCGGGGTCGCTCTCGATCCAATACGCCCGCGCGGTCGGCGGCACGCAAAACGTGACGGCGGGCATCGACGGCAAGATCGAGGCGACCGGCATCAGCGGCAGCGTGGACTACGAGAGCGGTCTTGTGCGCGTGCGCTTCGGCACGATGGTCACGGCGGCCGGCAACGAGAGCCAGCCCTGGTACGCCGCCGACCGCGTGGGCACGGACGGCAAGATCTTCCGGCCCGAACCGGTGGCTGCCTCCAGTGTGCGCTACAGCGCGGTGGCCTACAGCTACCTGCCGCTGGATGCCGATCTGCTCGGCATCGATCCCGTGCGGCTGCCCAGCGATGGGCGAGTGCCGATCTTCCGTCCGGGTGGCTTCGCCGTCGTCGGCCACACCGGCAAGATCACCGCCCCGGTCAGCAACGGCCAGACCATCGACTGTGCGCGGGTTCGGCTGTCGCGCGTGCGTGTGGTCGGCCATGACGGCTTGGTGATCCACACCGGCTACACCGCCGATTTGGAAGCGGGCACCGTCACCTTCACCAACGTGACCGGCTACAGCCAGCCCGTGACCGTCGAGCACCGCATCGAGGACATGGCGGTGGTGCGCGACGTGCAGATCAACGGCGAGATCAGCTTCACGCGCCCGCTGACCCACGAGTACCCGCTCGCCAATCCCGGTGATCCCGCGTCCGGGAGTTTCGTCTCCAGCGCGCTGGTAGCGGGCGACCTGTTCGCCCGCGTCAGCCTGGTGTTCGATCAGGCGACCTGGAGCGGCGCGTGGTCGGACGCGTTGTCGGGCAGCTCGGCGACCGCGACCTTCAACAACACGCAGTACCCGATCTTGGTCACGAACCGGGGCGCGCTGACCGAACGCTGGATCGTGCGCTTCACCAACAGCACCTCGTTCGATGTCATCGGCGAGAACGTCGGCGTGATCGCCACCGGCAACACCAGCACCGACTGCGCCCCCAATAACCCGGCGACCGGCGTGCCGTACTTCCATCTGCCTGCCCTCGGATGGGGCAACGGCTGGGCCACCGGCAACGTACTGCGCTTCAACACCATCGGCGCGCAGTTCCCGGTCTGGGTGGTGCGCACCGTCCAGCAGGGGCCGGAGTCCGTGCCCGACGACAACTTCACGCTGCTGATTCGCGGGGATGTCGACACGCCCTGAAGCCACATGAATGGCGTGGGTGGACACATCCTGATTTCTGAAACCTCTCCGCAGGAATTCCAATGACCGATCTGACCGTCAAATACTTCAGCAGCGGCATGGTGGGTGCGCCGCAGATCGCCAACAACTGGGGCGATCTGGTGACGATGCTCGATGCCTGTCTCGTCAACGGCTTCGCCCTGAAGGCTATCGACTCGCTGACCTTCGCAAATGGCGTTGCCACCGCCACCATCACCTCCGGGCACGCCTATCTGCGTGATCAGGTGGTGTTGATCGCCGGGGCTGATCAGCCCGAGTACAACGGGCTGTTCCGGGTGATCGCGACAACCACGACCACGTTCACCTATGCGGTGACCGGCACGCCCGTATCGCCCGCGACGACCGCGACGAGCCTTTCCGCCAAGGTCGCGCCGCTGGGCTGGGAGAAGCTCTTCGCCAGCTCGAACAAGGCGGCGTACCGCAGCAAGAACCCGGCTTCGCCGCAGAACATTCTGCTGATCGACGACAGCCTCAAGACGCCCAACTACACCACGAGCTGGGCGAAGTGGGCCAACGTCGGCATCGTCGAAGATCTGTCGGACATCGATACCATCGTCGGCGCGCAGGCTCCCTACGATCCGAACAAGCCCACGCAGAACTGGAAGCAGTTCGAGGCCAATCAGTGGGGCTGGTACAAGTGGTACCACGCCCGGCAAAACGCCTATGACAACTCCGGCGACGGTGGCGGTGGCAATCGCAACTGGGTTCTGATCGGTGACGACCGGCTGTTCTACCTGTTTTGCACGTACCAGGCCGGATACAACTGGTACGGACGCAGTTGCTACTGCTTCGGCGACCTCATCAGCTTCAAGCCGGGCGACAACTACGCCACCGTGCTGTGCGCCGAGGACATCTACTGGAGCAACAGCAACCAGCATGAGAGCTACCCGGGTCAGTACAACGGCTACGGACTGGTCTCTTCGCTCGACTTCACTGGCAAGGTGCTGCTGCGCAATCACACTCAGCTTGGCAATCCGGTGCGCTGGGCGACGACGTCGCTGAACACGAACAACGGCCAGCAGATCTGCGGGCGCGGCCCGATGCCGTTTCCGAACGGGGCGGACTACAGCCTGTGGCTGCTGCCGACCTACGTGCGGCAGGAGGACGGCCACATGCGCGGCCTGATGCCGGGAATGCTGTGGATGCCCCAGGATCGCCCGTACAGCGACCAGACCATCGTCGACAACGTGGTCGGACTGGCGGGCAAGAAGTTCCTGCTGGTCAGGACGCAGTACAGCTCGGAAACCGAGGGGGCGCAGATCGCGTTCGACATCACCGGGCCGTGGAGGTGATTCGTGACCTACCCGCTCTCCGACACCTTCGCCACGGCCCCGGCGAACGGATACACCACGGCGCTCGGCAGCATGTCCGCCAGCTACAACGGCGCCCAGCAGGCCATCGACATCTCGGCGCCCAATGGACAGTCGATCCTGCGTTTCAACGAGACGGCGCACGGTGACTTCTGGTTCGAGGTCGATGTCGAGTTCCTGACCGACCCGAGTGCTCGCAAACACATCGGCCTGTGGATGACCACCGGCAACGGAGCCGAGGGCTACCGGTTCGCGCATCTGGATGGCGCGTGGAGCGTTTCGCGCTGGAACAACGGCTTCGGCGACGGGGCGGCGGTGACGGGCGGCGTCAATGACGGCGCGAAGCCCATCGCCGGCCTGTCCGACGTGGCTCCGACCTTCAACGTTGGCCAGCGGATGATCCTGCGCTGCGAAGTCATCGTCGGTGCCTTCGATGCCAACGGCGTGCCGTGGGCGCGACTGATCCAGTTCAAGGCCGGCGGCGTGCTGATGTTCCAGGTCGGCGATGCGAGCTACCGGGGCAAGCTGATCCCGGGCGTGTTCCTCTACGGGGGCACGGCGCGTGTTCACGCCATCGTCGGCGACACGCCTTCCGGTCTGCCCGCGTTTCCCGCGACCGTGGGCGTGAACGCCGACGACGAGCTGGTGCGGCTGGCCGGTGGCTCGACCTCGGTGTTGCCCGATCCCGCTGCCAACATCGGCGTCAACGCCCACGTCGACCTGATCCGCCGCAACAGCCCATCGAGCGAGTTGTGGAACCGGGATGGCGGCTACGACTGGCGCTTGCGCACGATTCCCAGCGCGCGCAAGGACATTCACTTCAGCGGCCACGGCGTGATCGCCGGGACGGTGAAGGAGAAGGGGCAGCCCGACCAACCGCTGGTGCGGCGGGTGCAACTCATCAGCGAGAACACCCGTGTCCTGGTTGCCGAGACCTGGTCTGACGCCGGTGGCAACTACCGATTCGAAGTGCTGGACCCGGCCCAGAGATACACCGTGGTCAGCTACGACTACAAGCAGATGTACCGCGCCGTGATCGCGGACAACCTACGCCCGGAGCCCATGCCATGACCGTTGCCATCACTGTCGAACACAACGAGGCGCGGCTGGCGGGCACTCTTGCGTTCCTCGATGCGGGCAGCACCCCGGCGCGTCTGCGCATCTACGGCGGGACGCGGCCCGCCACTCCTGCCACGACGCCGACCAGTGCGATGCTGGTCGAGATCAAGCTGACCAAGCCCGCAGGCACGATCTCGGGCGGGCTACTGACGCTCACGCAGCAGGAAGACGGGCTGATCACGGCCACGGGTGTGGCCACCTGGGCGCGGCTGGTGAACGGCAACGACGTGACCGCCCTGGATCTGGACTGCAGCGGCACCGATGGCAGTGGCGACGTGAAGCTGGCCAGCACCAATCTGTATCTCGGTGGAGATGCACGGATGGTGTCGGCGATCCTGGGATAGGCCGTGCCTGTCGATCTCAACGAGGTGACCTTGGTCGCCGCGTTGCCCGTGCTCATTGCTGACGTAGTGGTTGGCCCACCGTTGATCGAATTGCTGTTCGACCAGCCCGCTGCCACCGATGCCAACTTGGTGTTCGGGGCTAACTACATCGCGCCGCGCGACGATGTGACGGTGCGGGCCACGCTGCCGCTGCCGGTCGTTGCGATCAAGTTCATTCCCCCGGCCCGCGCCGAGCTGCTGGCCGAACTCCCGGGCCTGACGGTGCGGTCGCTGGTCTTGCGCCCGAGCGTGCCATTGAACGTGGGGACTGGCGCGGGCGCGAGCCTCCCCGGCGTGGTGTTCACCGGCGAAGTCAGGTACGCCTCGCACACGCAGCGCCCCACGGTCGGCCAGACCTCGCATCACTGGCAGGTGGCGCGGCAGACGGAGGACGGCGCGGATCACGTCCAGCAGGATGCGGCCGCGACGCCCGCAGGCTGGGAGACGCTCTGGCGGCGCACGCTCGCTTCGCCACAAGGCATCGTGCACCGACTACCTCCCGTCTTGGCGGCCGCGCCGGAGCAACGCCGCACGGGCCAACAGCAGGCCACGCGTCTGCACGACGTGACGTGGTTCGCCCACCAGGGTGGCACTCACCTCGAACTGGCCCGACAGGGCTCGTTCCAGAACGCCGTGCGCTTGCGCGGCGCCACGCGCTTTCGGCATCAGGACGGTGATCGCACCAAGCGCGCCGGTCGGGCCACTTTCTGGCAAGTCGCGCGGCTGCTCATTCAGCGTCAAGGCACCGACTTCCAGAGCGCCCGCCCTGCGCCGAAAGGATGGTGCGGTCGGTATCAGGAAGCGGTTTCGCCACCGCCGGGGATCAGCGTTTGGGTGGTTCCCGTGCCGCCCGCGCCGCAGCCTTGCTACACGCCGAGCGCGCATCTGCTGTTCGCCGCATTGGCCTCAGCGGACGGCCACTTGCTGTTCGTCTGTGAAAACCACGCCGACCCGCCGCCTCCGGATGGAGAGCCCGTGGTCGTTTCCGTCCGGAGGGTGTATTTCGTGATCAACAACGTGACCCTGCACCGATTGCCCGATGGCCTGCCGGTGCCGGTGTTCAACCTCTCGCTGTCGCTCGACGCCGCGTCTTGGACGTGGGGCTTCGAGGCGCAACTGCCCGCCAAGGCGGAAAGCTTGGTGGCACCCGGCAGCGCCACTGGTCCGGTCGAACTGGTCGCCAGCGTCAACGGCTCGGCCTTCCGCGTGCTGGCCGAGAACATCAGCCGCGAGCGCATCTTCGGTGACGCGAGCATCCGCATCTCCGGTCGTGGACGCAACGCCGTGCTGGCCGCGCCCTATGCGCCGGTGATGACCTTCGGCAACGCTGAGGCGCGCACAGCGCGGCAGCTGATGGACGACGTGCTCACGCTCAACGGCATCCCGCTGGGCTGGACGGTCGATTGGGGCCTCACGGATTGGAACGTCCCGGCCGGGGTGTTCGCGCAGCAGGGAACGTGGATCGAGGCGCTAACCGCCATCGCCAGTGCGGTCGGGGGCTACCTGATCCCGCATCCCTCCGATCAGGGCTTCTGCGTGCGCCACCGGTATCCGGTTGCGCCGTGGAACTGGAGCACTGTCGCGCCCGACTTCGTGCTGCCTGTCGATGCGGTCGCCCGTGAGTCGCTGCGCTGGGTTGAGAAGCCCGCCTACAACCGCGTATTCGTGTCCGGGCAGGACATCGGCGTGCTCGGGCAGGTCACGCGTGCGGGCACTGCCGGAGATGTGCTGGCCCCGATGGTGGTCGACTCGCTCATCACCGAGGCGGCTGCGGCGCGCCAGCGTGGCATCGCCGTGCTGGCCGATACCGGCCAACAGATCGAGGTCAGCCTGCGTCTGCCCGTGCTCGCCGAGACCGGGATCATCGAACCCGGGGCCTTCGTCGAGTACCAGGATGGCAGCGTCACGCGGCTGGGCCTCGTGCGCTCGACGCAGATCGAGGCCGGGATGCCGGAGGTCTGGCAGACGCTGGGGGTGCAGGGCTATGCATAACCTCTATGAACAGTTCCGCCAACTCATTCCCGACCCACCGTTGCAGGCGGGCACGGTGGTCAACGTCGGATCTGGCGTGGTCACCGTCGCATTGCCCGGTGGCGGCCTGATCCGGGCGCGCGGCAATGCGGCCGTCGGCCAGAAGGTGTTCGTCCGGGACGACGCCATCGAGGGCATCGCGCCCAGCCTGACGCTGGAGATCATCGAAATCTAAAGCACCGCCGTTTCACCAATTCACCCCTGAGACCCGCCTTGATGCCGACGCATCAGGCGGGTTTCGCATTTCTGGAGAAAGCCAATGACCGAACCCGAACACCAACAGCCTGCGCTCGTCGAGAACATGCTGCTCTTGCGCCGCGAAGACTTCGACGAGCTGCTCGACCGCGCCGCCCAACGCGGAGCCGAGCGTTGCCTCGCCCATCTAGGCTTGGAGAACGGCAGCGCCGCCCGCGACATCCGCGAACTGCGCGATCTGCTGGATGCGTGGCGCGATGCCCGGCGCACTGCGTGGCAGACCACCATCAAGGTCGTCACGACCGGCATCCTGGCCGCGCTGCTGGTGGGTGCCGCCATCAAGCTCAAGCTGATGGGAGGCTCGCAATGATCGAAACCTTGCTCGGTGGCCTCCTTGGCGGGGCCTTCCGTCTCGCGCCGGAAATCCTGAAATGGCTCGACCGCAAGGGCGAGCGCGGCCACGAGCTGGCAATGCAGGACAAGGCGCTGGAGTTCGAGAAACTGCGCGGCGCGCAGCGGATGGCGGAGATCGGCGCGAGCGCGGACGCGGCGTGGAACGTCGGTGCCATCGAGACGTTGCGGGAAGCCGTCCGCACGCAGGGCGAGAAAACCGGCGTGCGCTGGGCTGACGCGCTGTCGTGCAGTGTGCGTCCCGTCATCACCTACTGGTTCATGGCGCTGTACTGCGCGGCCAAGACGGCGGCGTTCGCGGCCGCCGTGACCGCTGGCGCAGGATGGGGTGCGGCCATCCTGCACGCCTGGACTGAGGCCGACCAAGCGCTGTGGGCCGGCGTGCTGAATTTCTGGTTCCTCGGACGAGTGTTCGACCGGGTGCGTCAGTGATCGAAGTGCCGAAAACGGCCATCGAACTGGCCAAGCGCTTCGAGGGGTTTCACCGCGTGCCGAAGACCGATCCGGGTCGTGCACATCCGTACATCTGCCCGGCAGGGTTCTGGACGATTGGCTACGGCCACCTCTGCGACGCCCAGCACCCGCCGATCATCGAGACGGAAGCGGAAGCCTATCTGGCACGTGACCTGAGTACGGCGCTGGCCGCCACGCTGCGCTACTGCCCAGTGTTGGCCTCCGAACCCGAAGGGCGGCTGGCGGCCATCGTGGACTTCACATTCAACCTCGGCGGCGGGCGCTTGCAGACCTCGACGCTGCGGCGGCGGGTGAACCAGCGGGACTGGGCCGCTGCCGCGATGGAGCTGCGGCGCTGGGTGTACGGTGGCGGCCGCGTGTTGCCGGGCCTCGTAGCCCGGCGTGAAGCAGAAGTGCCCCTGATCCTGCGAGCCACGGCTAGCTGATCGGCAAAAGCTAGGCACAAGAAGCATATTCATGGTTAAATAGGCTTTAAGTGCATTTTGTGGATGACAAGATCGTGGCCTTCGAGAGCGTTGAAGAACTCATCCGGGCGGCGCGCAATGGGCGCAGCCAGAAGGAATTCGCCGACCTGCTGGAGGTCGATCAGTCGATGGTGAGCAAGTACGAACGGGGCAAGGCCAGCCCGCCGATCAGCGTCATCAACCGCTGTATGCGTCTGGTGCATACGGCGGAAGGCGAAACGGCTCCGTCGGCGGAACAGCTCGCCGAACGGGTGCGCGTGACCTTGGCCGATCCGGACTTGGGACAGGTGCGCTCGGCGCTATCCCGCTTGGTGGACGCCTTCGCGTCCGAACATGCGCAGACCCGCACGACGGACGCTGCGCCGCAATGACATAGGAGGCCGTATGGCGACGCAATCGACCATCGAGTGGACGGAGCAGACCTGGAATCCGACCACCGGCTGCACCAAAGTCTCTCCGGGGTGCAAGCACTGTTACGCCGAAGTGATGGCGCGACGGTTGCACGCGATGGGCGCGCCCGGCTACGAAAACGAGTTCAAGCTCACCGTGCATGAGAACCGGCTGGAGCAGCCGTTGTTGCGCAAGAAGCCGACTACGTACTTCGTGAACAGCATGAGCGACCTGTTCCACGAGGCCGTGCCGGACAAGTTCCTCGACCGCGTGTTCTCGATCATCGAGGCCACGCCGCAGCACACCTACCAAATCCTCACCAAGCGCGCAGAGCGCCTGCCGGAGTATTTCGCGCGGCGGGCCTGCCCACAGAACGTGTGGCTGGGCGTCTCGGTGGAGGACAAGAAGTACGGCGTGCCGCGCATCGACCATCTGCGCAAGGTGGATGCGCACATCCGCTTCCTCTCGGTCGAGCCGTTGCTGGAGGACTTGGGCCGCATCAACCTGCGCGACATCCACTGGGTAATAGTCGGCGGCGAGTCAGGTCACAAGGCCCGACCGATGCGCGAGGAGTGGGTGGCAAACGTGCAGGCGCAGGCCGAGGCCGCTGGCGCGGCATTCTTCTTCAAGCAGTGGGGTGGCTGGGGTTCGGACGGCGTCAAGCGCCACAAGAAGGCGAACGGGCGCATCTTCCGTGGCCGCACATGGGACGACTACCCGGAAGCGGTGGCACAACCCTAGAAATTGAACGCGCCTTGGCCCTCGACGTTGGAGGCCGTGGCCCAGAACTTGTGCGGCAGCGAATGCTTGGCCGCCATCAGCAACCAGTACAGCGGCTGGTTATTACTGCCCGTGAGCAAGCGCATGTCGGTGGAAGGCCACACGCCAAGGCCTGCGACCTTGTCGCGCCAGAACTGGAATATCTGCTGCCGGAGTTCCTGCTGGCCCTGAATGATGGACACCTTCTCACGCCATCCGGGCGCGAAGGTGTCGAACGGCGAGTTGTCGGTGGTCGCGTAGGTCACGACGTTGCGCTGCAAGTCCATCTGGCTGATGTGAACCAGCATGTCGATGCGCTTGAGCGCTGACAGGGCGACGATGATGTCAAAGTTCAGCGCCGCCAGATCGAAGGGATCGAGAAACGCGAAATGCAGGCCGTAGGCGTTTAGCTGGGCGATGACCTGTTTCACTGCATCGACTGCGCCACCGTCGATCTCGACCACCGGTGCGCCCAGATTCCGCAGGCGGGTTGCGGCGGCTTGACGCCGCTGGGTATCGAGGTCGCCGATGAAGACCTGCGAGAACGGCGCGTTGCCTTCCTGGCTCTTCTTCCACGCAGCGACGACACCGCCGTCAATCCATTCACCGGAGTCCCGCACCTTGCATCGGCCCGGGCCACAGAACAGGTCGATATAGGTCGCGCCTGCCTTGCCGGGGCCAAGATACTTCGCGCGGGTGCTGCGCGAAATGTCGATGTAGCGGCACAGGTAGTCGTGCTTCTCCTTGGCCCAGACGCCCACTTCTTCGGCAGGCAGTCCATCGTCCCCATCGATCAACTTTCCCATCGGGTTCCTCCCCCATTTGGCTGGCCGTCAACCCCAAGCCGCGCTCATCAGCGTGGCGAGATCCCGTCGCGAGAGCACTTCTGTAAATTCGCGCCAGTCCTTCTCCGGCGGCATCATCGTGCCGGTGTAGCGCAGGTCGAAGCCCGTCGCGGTCTTCTGCGCGTTGATGTATTCGTCCAGCCTCTCACCGAGCGTTTCGATGTCATCGATCCACTCGTCCTTGATGGTGTCCGGCAGCGAGCCGAAGAGGTCGTAGCGGTTCTTCATGCGCTCGGACAGGCGCTCGTAGATCTTCTCGTCCACGGTCTGTTCGAACACGAGGTTCAGCATGTCAACGGTTTCGCGCCGTTGCCCGAAGCGCTTGATGCGGCCGATGCGCTGTTCGAGCCGCGTGGGATTCCACGGCAGATCGACGTTGATCAGTGTGCCGAGGGTTTGCAGGTTCAGGCCCTCGCACGCGGCGTCGGTGGCCACCATCACGCGAATCTGGTGCTCGGCCACCATGCGCTTGAGCGTCTCGCGTTCGACGGTCACGCTATCGCCGCGCTGATACAGGCGGCTGCGACCCGCGCCTGCGTATAGGCCGACCGCCTCTTCGGGATAGCGGGCCGCCAGCGAATCGGCCAGCCACTTCGCCGTGTCGTAGTACTGGCTGAAGATGATGACGCCCAATCCCAGCCACTTCTCTTTGTCGAGGAAGTGGACGACGGCCTCCATCTTCGGGTCGGCGTCCAGCCGTTCCAGCCGGGCGATCAGGCGTTGCAGCACCTCGCGCTCCTCGCCCGTCTCGACCTTGAGGTCAGCTTCTTGCTCTTCGTCTTCCTCATGCACTGCGTCGCCTTGCAGCAAGCGCCGCGCGGTTGCCAAGCCCGCATGAATGCTGGAGCAGATGCGCTGCTCCATCAGGTTCTTCATGAAGCCGCTGCCCTTGCCGCGCTTCGCCAGCGCCTTGCCAAAAGCGCGGGCCTCGCCATACGCCTGGCGGAAGTCCTCCGAGGTGCGCAGCGCCTTGCCTTCGAACAACATGTCGAAGGCACGCTGCTCCGTGACCTGCTCGCGTTCGGGATGAACATCCACACCCACGGGGGTCAACAAGGGTTTGCCGTCCTTGTCTTTCGTTTCCTCGAGCTGCTGGCGCTTGCGCAGCACGACATGGCGCACCAAAGGGTTCTCGCGCTGGAAAAGGGTGGCTCCGGCGATGCGGCGCTCCAATTCCTCTTCCAGAATCTCCCGCGTCTCCTCCGTCAAGTCGGCGAGCGAACGATTGGTCTGCCACTCGCCGTTCTGCAAGCCCAAGTCTTGCCGGATAGCGGAGAACAAGCGCCGGGCGCGAGGTTCAGTGGTCGACTCCGTGCGCGGCAGCGGCGAGCGCAGCAGCTCCCAAGCATGGGCGAGAGTCTCCACCTCCACGCGGCCCGCGAGAACGTCAAGCACGTCGTCGGGACGATGCCAGGGGGCGAGGTCATGACCCAGCACGAAGCGTCCCGGGCCTTGATGCAAGATGCCCAGCAAATCCCACAGATCGGCGGGGTTGGTCTGAATCGGCGTGGCCGTTCCCAACAGCACATGGTCTGCGCGCGCAGCGATCTCGCGCATGAAAGCTAGCAGCTCGTTCGGCGTGCCGGCCTCCTTGCCGAAGCCCTGGCGCGTTCTCGCCTTGTGCGCCTCATCCAGAATGACGACGCCAAAATGCATACCCAGCAAATGCTGCTTTTCCAGCGAATCACGCATCATCAGCCCGGTGGAGACGATGCCGATCCGCAGCGGGCAATGGGCGATCTGCTCGCGCCCCGCAGGGGAAATAACTCGCTCCTCCGCGTCCAGCCAGACCTTGCCCACGGTATCCCAACGTGCGGTCGGGATACCGAGCTTGTCCAGCATCTCGGTCTGCCATTGCTCGGTCAGCGTGGCAGGGGCGAAGATCACCACCGGACGGCGCGGGCCATTTTCCTTGTCAGACAGCAGGCACAGCGTCAGCGCGGCGGTGGCCAGCGAGAGCGTCTTGCCCAAGCCCACCTCGTCGGCCAGCAGCAGGCGCACCGTGCCGTACAGACGCTGGTGGCGAAGACACTCGGTCAGGAAGCCCTGCTGCCACGGCTGAAGCTGCTGTCCCTCGCGGTACAGCGGCGACTCGATCAGCGCCGCAGGCGCAAGGTTCTCATCGTCCTCGATCTCGGTGAACTCGATCTCACGCCGATAGCCGCGACGATGCACCTCGCGGATCACGGCCTGCGGCAGCGGCTTGGCGGCGTTCCAGAGGAAGTCGAATTCCTCCTCGATCCACGCTACGCCTTCCTGCGACTCGTCTTCCCACAGGATTTCGTAGTGGCGCTGCCAGCCGCTGCGTGTCTCGTTCATCGAGCCGATAAAACCCAGCCTGCGGCCATCGGCCAGCGTGATCACGCCTGCCTTGCCATGCACGAAGCCGCAGATGTCGTCGGGCGCGACGCGCACCGCTGGCCCGTGCTTCTGGAGGAAGGAATCCAGACACCGGTAGCGTTCGCGGTTCAGCAGCGCCTCAGCTTCCAGGCCGCGCTCGTTCCAGCGGCCCAGCATCTTGCTCTCGCGCAGTTGCGCCACCTTCAAGTCGTCCGGGTGGATGTCCACATTGCAGACGATCTTGACCTCCGGAATGTGCTCCAAGGCTTCGCCTGCTACCTCGAACAGCGAACTGGTGAAGTAGCCCGCAATGCGCTTGTAGCTCTTCGCGCCAATCAGATGCTGCATCAGGAAGCTCGCATCCAGCCGGTGAGTACGCGAAGAAAAGCGCCGGATGCTCATGCTTCAGGCCCTCAGTCGCCGAAGCGCAGGTTCTTCAAGCGCGCGCCCAGCACCTCGGCGGCGTTGCGAACCTCCGGCTCCGACGATTTGCGCTCGATGAAGGTCAGCACATCCACCAGCAAGGGCCGGATTTCGAGGAAGTCCGCCATCTCGCTGCGAATCTGATCGACGATGACCTGCGGCTCGGCGTCCTTCAGCAGTTGCTGCAAGGCGATGATCAGCCGCCCCAGCCGGGTGGCACCGATCTCGGTGGCGTCGGTCAGCTCGCGCGAGGCGTACTCGCTCATGCGCTTCAGGCGCGCGTGGTTGGGCCGCATGTCGCCCATCACGCGGGCGTAGTCCTCGACGTGGAAGGCTTTGGCGAAGTTCTGGTAGTTGTCCAGCTTGGCCGAGCCGGTGGTCTCCATGTCCAGCATCCGCAGCACGAAGCGCTCGATGCCCGTGAGCTTGGCCCACGCATCCGCCGTCAATCCTTCGGGCACCAGCAGACTGGACGCGGTTTCCGCCGCCTGCTGCACGATCTCATCCACCACGGTGACTTCCCCCCGCGCGCGCGGGCGCAGCGCGAAGCTGGTGACATCCTCGCCGCCGATGTGGGTGTAGGCGGTCAGCACCTTCAGCGCCGCCGCGTATCCTGCCATCTGCAAGTCAGAGTCGTTGAACACCGGCTCGCCGTGATGCGCCTTCACTGTGTCGTTCAGGTGCATCATGCTTTCGATCTGACGGGCCACCTCCTGCCGCACGGCGGGCAGCAGGCGCTGCTTGAAGCCGGTGCGCTCGCCAGCGGCGCGCTTCTTCAGCATCAGGATGACCGTGCCCTGGACGTAGCCGCCTTTCTTGAGTTCCGAGGTGGTTTCGGTCGCGATGTACCACGCGGCCACCACTTGCAGGCCAGCAGCCCAGAAAATGCCGATCAGGTCGCCCCAGACGCCGGTGTCCTGATGCGTGAACATCACGCATTGCATGCCGTTGTCCGGCATATGCTCGGCCATCGCCTTGTAGGCGGACACCATGCCGCGCCGGAAGTCCTCACCGGAGCCTCTGACCGCCAGCGCGCGCCGGGAATCCCACACCCATTCGTCGAAAGGATCGGGCGGGTTCTTGCGCAGCCACGCAATGAAGAACTCAGCGATCTCATGGTAGTTCACCGCATCTGCGTAGGGCGGATCGGTGATCCAGAAATCGGCATCGTGCTGGAGATCGGACGCTTCCTTATTCCTGACGGTCAGGCCGCCAGCAATGCCGCTCGACGCATCGGTCAGGAACAGGTAATTCTGTCCGGTGACGAACGACCGGACCCCGTAGAAGTAGTTGGTGTTGTAGGCTTGGTTGTAGAAGGTCTGCGTGATTGATTCACGCGCCGCACCAGTGCCATAGCGGCAGAGCTTGCTCGACCAATCCAGCATCTTCGCCAACGACAGGCACAGTACCGGTTGCACCTCAGCGGGCATGGCCTTGATTTGCTCATGCACCACAGCAGCAACCAGAAGCTGTCGGGGGCTGAACAAGTGATGCCAGTGTGTCCAGCCGCGCGTTCGGATCGGCTCGTCGGTTTTGTCGCCCGGCTCAATAGCCATGTCTGGCACCAAGCCTTCCTCCTGCCAGCGGGTCAGGTTCTCGGCGACGATCTCCTCCACGCGCTGCTCGCGCTTTAGATCATCGTCGTTCGGCGCGGCAAAGTAGGTTTCCTGACGACCAGCATTCAGCGTGGCCTTGGTGATCCACTGAATCGCGTACAGCCGCTCCTGAAAAACATCGTCCGAACGCGGCTTGAATTCGTTCCTCTCCCAACGGCGCAGCCGGTTGCCCGTCACGCCATCCGCTTGCCGGAAGTCGCCACGCAGCGTTTTGATGGGCGTGCGATAGGTCTTACCGTCCAGCGCATAGACCATGTCGCCGTCCTGCACTGTGCCCTGTTCGGCGGCGCTCATTTCGGCCTTCGATGCGCCCGAGACGACTTCGATGGCGAACCGCTTGTTCTTGGGGTCTGGTTTCAGGCGGGCGATGGCGTTGCGCGTCTTTGAAACAACCCAGCTCGATGACAACGGCACCATCCATCCGGTTTCGGGGCAACGCGCTTCGAGGCACCAGAGATAGGCCTTGGCTCGATTGCCCTTGGCATCATGCTCGATGCCCAGCTTCGTGATACGTTCATCGACGGCTTTCGCCAATGCCGACTGCGCTTCCGAAATCTCAGCACGCCGATCGCTTGGTGCACCAATGATCTTTGCGCCACCCCAAGTCAGCATGCAGGCAACGGGATTGAGGTCGGAGGCGTAGGCGTCGCAACCGAGGCGCGCGGCCTCGAACGGAATGGAGCCGCCGCCGCAAAACGTGTCGCCCACGCGCGGACGATGGCCATAGCGCAGGATGCCGAATTGCTCGACCAACTCCGGCAAAGACTGCACGTTCACGCCCAAGTGCGCGTAGTGGCGATTGACTTCCGGCCATACCGGGGCAAAGAGCCAATCCTGATCCAATTCTTCCGGACGCTTGCCCAAGCTGGCCTTTTCTTCGTAGCTCGACAGCGTGGCCAGCGCGCGCCGGTACAGGACGAGCTTTTCGTCGTCGGTGACGTCACGCCGCCAGCCGCGCCCGCTGAAGTAGCGTTCAGGATCGGAGATCGGGATGACTTCCTGAAGCGTCGTGGCTGAGTAGGCATTGGCGGCCAGTGCGCGGCGAGCCAAGCCTTCATCGTCGAAGGCCATCAACTTCTCGAAGATGGAGAGATCGGCCTCTGCATCGTCGGTGGGCGGCAGCAGGCATCCCAGCACGATGGCCCGTACCAGAATCAGCGGCTTACGGCCTTTCCAGTACGAACCGAGACCAGTAAGGGTCTGGCTTTGCACGGCCGTCCGTTCTTCTTGCGCCTCGAAAGAAACCTTCTGCGCCGGGAATACCGTCTCGATCAGCGCGGGTGCATCTTTCAGTGCCAGTGGCGTGAGCGTTGTCGTTTTTGTCTTTGCATGCATCGCGTGTTCTTCTTCAATGGGTCGCCACGGGTTCGGGCGACAGCCAGCCCTGCGACCTCAGCCGCTCCTCCGCGATGGCGAGCTGGCGGGGCGTGAACTGCTGCTTGCGGGCGTTCCAGTCATAGACCTGACGCGCCACGCTGTCGGGTTGGGTCGCGCCTTCGCGGCTCATCACCCAATGCACTGTGGCCAGCAACTCCAGGCCGTAGGGCGATTCGAAACCTTCGACCAGGCGCGTGACGCGCTCGAAGCGGGCGCGGCTGATTTCGTGCTGGTCGAGGTAGTCCTTGGCTTCCTCCGCTGCGCCCGGCACGAGGCTCAAGGGTTTGTCGGGCGCGTCGCCGCCGTCGGCGTAACCCGCGATCAGATGGCCCTCGACCGCGCGCAGCACATGGCGAAGGTTTCCCGCGTAGGGACCGTAGTGATGCTTGACGTAATTGAGCCGCAGTGGCTCACCGGCTTCCTGCATGAAGTACATGAGCTTGTGGACTTCCAGCAGAGTGACGAAGGGGTCGAGCAAGCCACCGAGGTAACGTTGAATGAGTTCAACCAAAGCAGCACGGCCCGCCGTCATCTTGGGCACTTCCCGAACGTGGGACATTTTGTCGCTGGCAGGGGCGCCGTTAGGTTCGAACACGAGCACCTGCACATCGGCAAGGTCCGTCAGGGCCCGCTCGATGCGGGGGCGCACCTCGTTCCAGTCCAGCCCACCCAGGCCACTGCCCAGCGGGGGGATGGCAATGGAGCGAATGCCTTTGTCGCGGATGACCTTGACGAGATCGGCAAGGCCCGACTCGATGTCCTCGATGCGGCTCTTGCCGCGCCAGTGGCGCTTAGTGGGAAAGTTGATGATGAAGCGCGGCGGCGTGAGCTGGCCCGTCTCGTAGACGAACATGCGGCCCGGCTGTACGGCTTCGCGCTTGCAGGCAGCCTCGTAAGCCTTGAAGTTTTCGGGGTAGACGTTCTTGAACTGCAAGGCGATGCCGCGCCCCATCACACCAACGCAGTTGACGGTGTTGACCAGCGCGTCGGCCTCACATTTGAGGATGTCGCCCGAGGTGTACTCGATCATGGCTGTGCTCCTCTCATTTCAGTAATACCAGTCCGCGCGGACTTCGACCGTGGGCCGATGCCCGTGCGCGGGAAGGGCGTTGACCACTTGGCCGTAGACGGCGGCCGAGTGAACACCGATACGTTCGATCAGGTGCCAAGGGAAGCGGTGCTCCAGCAGAAACTCCGCTTGCTTGCCTTCCTTGTGCGCCCGCCAGTCACGGGCCTGCACGGCAGTCCAATTGATCTCGCCCAGATGCGCAAGATCGCTGCGGTCCTCGAAAAAATATGAGCCTGCATTCGAGAGCGTGAAAGCCCAGCGCGCGGGCTGCGCGTTGGCCCATGCAACGACGGCGTGCAGGTCGGCCTCGAAGTGCAGGATCGGCCCTTGCCCGCCACGATAGGCCAACTCCTGATGGTTACCCTGGTAAATCAGGTAGAGCATCACGGAGCGCGGGCAGAAATAGAACGGCACACAGTCGCCGACGTGCAGGTCGGCGTAGCTGCCCAAGGGCAGCGTCAGCCGCCGCTGCTTGATGCTGCTCATGCCGATGGTCGTGCCCGCAGGCCCGCGCCTGATGACCTCCGCATCGCACCACAGGAAACCGTCAGCCACGATGGAGGGCAGACGATCTACATGGGCGATGTGGTAGATCTTTGGCTGCGGCGGCACGAGCACGGCGTTCATGACGTCTCGTCCCCGAACAGGTCAAGCGAGGGGCGGATGTCGTCCTTGCCACGGCTGCTGCGGCGTGCGCGCGGGGCGAGCAAGTCGCTTTGCGCCACGTCGCCCAAGGCATGTTTCAGGGCGGCGCGCCAGCCCTTGCCCGCGTCCATAAGGCCGCCCGTGCTCATCGCGGTCATACCGAAGAGCCACCAACGTTCTTCCGGGCGCAGCGCCAGCCAGTTGCGGACGGCGACCGGAATCTTCTCCGTATCCATCTGCTCGACGGCCCACGCCAGCACGCACAGTTCCTTGCCGAGCAGGCGGTCCACCGGGTTGTCGCCGACCTTCCACGCACCGGGCCTCAAGCCGTGCGCGGACAAGCGCGCGTTGAAGGCTCGTTGCACCTCGGCGCGGATCGCCGTCCAGCGCGGGCGATCCAGCAGGACGCGGTCGATGACCGCGCTGTCGGCGCTGGCGGCCTGCAAGCCGAGGTGTTCGCTGATCTGGACCTTGCCGGTGCTGCTCTTGGGGATGACGACCTTGAAGTGATGCGGGTCGGAGGTCGCAGGCACACCGAAGCCCAGCGTGTGCGGCACTTGCGCGCGCGCCTTGGGTGATTCGGTGTTTGCTGCGGCCTTGGCCATCGTCAATCCTCCTGACTCACTTCGCCTGGTTTCAACTCAATCCCGGCGAGCTTGGCAAACTCCTTCAGCGCGAAGCCGGTATCGAAGTGAACGCCGTCGGCAATGGCAATGTTGAGCGGTGCGTCGGGCTCTTTGAGCACCTCGCGCAGGCTGTTGACGACCCCTTCGATGATGGCCGCCGTGACCTCGCGCTCCTGAAAGCGAACGGTCACGGTGTTCTCGCCTTCGCCGATTTCGACGCGCACGCCCTTGAAGCGCGTGCCCGGTTGATCGCGGAAACGGTTGATGACGCCGAAGACGCGGTCGGTCGTGTCGAGAGCGACGCGCTTGCTTTGCAGACGCGCGGGCTTGCTGTCGACGATCTGAACCGTCTTGTCCCCACTAGCGGGAATCTGAAAGTCCGCCGTCTTGTTGGCTTCGCCCGCACGAGCGAACACCAGCAGTCGGTAGCTCGCGGCACCGATCTCGAACGGCCCCTCGTAGCGGGTTCCGTCCTTGGGATTGGAACCGTCCAGGGTGTAGAAGAGGTCGGCGCGCGGCGTAGCGGCTAGGACGACACGGCGCTTGTCGGCGGCAGGCTCGACCTGATGGCGAATCTTTAAGTCGGCGAGCCAGCGCGTGGCAGGGCCGCTCTCGTAGCGACCTGTCGGCTCCTTCACCATGAAGTAGACCGTGCCCTCGCCTGTGGCAAAGTTCTCTAGATCCTCGATCTTGTGATCCTTGTCCGACACGTCGGGCTTGGTCGACCAATAAACGACGGGGCTTTCGCCCGCGTGGCGCGGCGTGAGGCTGAGAACCGTTTCGCCCGTGTCCGGCTTGACGTTCACGACGGAGACGTTGACGGTGGCCTTGTCTTTGGGGAACGGCCCCTTCTCGATGTAGCCGTCCTCGCCCAAGCGCCAGCGGCCTTGCTTCAGGGCTTCGGTCTTGAGGGCGTCCAGTCCGCTCGAGCCCGGCATCCACGGCCAGATGGGCGAGCACTTGGCCCGGGTGGCTACGTCCTTCCACGGTGTGCGGCGGTTGTCCTTGCCAGACGGCCACAGATATTCCTCGGCCTGCGCGAAGTATTCGTCGAGGTTGTCCTTGCTGAGTTCGGCCACGAGCTTGTAGTCGGCGCGCGGACTGGACAGCAGTTTCTCGATCTGCGTCTCAGCGGACTGGTCGCCTTGGCCGAGCTTTAACCCCTGGTCAATGCTTACCTTGCCGAGCACATCACGCCCGTCGGAGGCGTCATTCGTGGGGATGTAAAGGCAGTTGTAGGCCGCCGACAGTGCCTTGCCGAACCGATCCTCGGCCTCCTCGAGGCGGTCGCGGGCCTCCTCGAACAAGGTATCGCCGGGCTTGAGCCGCTTGTGAATCTGCTCGATGGCGTACAGCTCGCGCAACCGTTCCTCCACCGCGTCGGCCAGCAGGCTGTCCTGGCCCGTCAGCACCAGAAGGTTGTTCTTCTCCTGCTGATAGTCGAAGAAGTTCTGCAATTCGCTGGGCGGCACCTTGCCATCAGGCTTAATGACGATCAGCGTGCGCGGGCCGCCGAGCTTGAGTTCGTCCAGCTTGGGCAGCACCTGCACGTCCTGATAGGCGATCTTGCGGACTGGATCGAGGATGCCCGCGAGGCGGTTGATGAGCGCCTGATCGACCTTGGGCTGCGGAACCTCCTTGGCGTTGCGCTCGATCTGGCGCGACAGGTTCTCGGTTTCCTTGATGAAGAAGCGTTGCTCTTCGCGGTGGAGATACCACGCCGATTCACGCAGCCGCTGCAATGCCTGAAGGAACTCGTCTGGCTTCCGCTGCGGTGCGGCAAGGAACTCGATCAGCTCGCTTTCGGACAGGCCGATGCGCCCGCCGACGGCGCGCGACAAGCTGGAAGCCAGCAGCAAGGTCATGACCTGCTGCGCGGAATCGCCAGCCAGCTCGACATCGATGTGTTCGGCGATGGCGTTGCTCTTGTCGGCGATGTCCCGCGTCACCGCAGGCATCAGCTTCGGCGCGATACGCTCGATCTCGTCTTTGACCTGTTCGTCGTTGAGGTTGAGGTGCTGTGTGCCGACCAGAAAGACATCGTCGGCTTCGCGCTCGTCCACGCTCTTGAGCAGGCGTGCGGTGAACTGCATCAGGCCACGGGTCTGGCGGAAACCTTCGTTCTCCTTGAACAGCGCGACGAGGTGCTTGAAGGACGGATGGAAGGGGTAGGTTTCCCTGACCTGCTCGGCGATCTGCTCGATGCTGCTGGCCACGATGTAACCGCCGTCCTCGGCCTTCTTGACTTGCTGCGCGTATTCCTCCGCGATGTCGGAGACGACGCGCTCGTCCGGCAGTTCGTCGATAAGGCGCTTCTTGAGGATTTCGTAGATTTCGTTGCCCGCCAGTTGCACCGGCGTGATGGTCATCGCCTGACGGCGGGTTTCCTGCTGCAAGTTGGAAATGGCATCGGCGAGCGCCTTGGTCTGGGCCTTGTAACTGCCCGAGAGGTTGGCGACCACGATGGCGCAATTCGGCAGCTCCAGCGCGGCGCTCATCAGGCTGGAGAGGCTGTAGACCACCATGTTGGCCAGCGTGCCCTGACCGAACACTTGCGTGCTGGCGTTGTCGAGGTAAGGCGGAAGCTCGTCCAAAAGGATCAGCGTCGGCTTGTCGCCGATGATTTCCTTCCAAACGCGCTGATCGACCGCCTTCGGCCCGTTGGCCCAGTACGGCTTGATGGCTTCGGCGGCGCCGAGTTGGGTGGCGATTTCGCCCCAGATGTAGTTGTCAGGACTGTTGCGGCCGTTGAACGCGGCAATGCGCGCATTGCCGAATTCGATGCGCGAAGCCAAGTCAGCGGGCAAGACGTCCTTGCGCAGATGTGGATGCCGCGCGAGCAGGCCAAGCGCGATCATCATGTGCGTCTTACCGCCGCCCATTGCCTGCGTCAGTTCGAAGACGGCTTGGTCGGACTTGCCGGACAGGCGCAGCAGACCCTCACGGAAAAGCTGATCCATGCCGTGGGTGACATAGTTGCGCGAGAAGAACTCGCGGCCGTCCCCCGCGTCATTGATGAGCTCTGCGAGGTTCTCGATCCCCTGGCTCATCCGGTAGTCGCGGATGATGGGATTGAACCGGCAGGCTTGCTTGACCGTCTTGATCATGAGCGCACTCCGTGGTTGTTCTTGGTTTCCTCGGAGGACGGAATTGCAATGCCGCGCTGCTCGCAGTAGTCCCGAATCAGAACCTCGACCATGTTCGCTATGGATCGGTGTTCCTGATCCGCTGCGATGCGAAGGGCCTCCTTCAACCCGGGGTCGATGCGAAAAGTCAGCGTGGCAGTCTTGATGTTGGCCATAGCCTCTCCAGAAACCACTGCAAATGTACTGCACTTTACAGTATCGCAGCGTTTCCCGCAATGCGGAGTGGCTCCGGCCTGCGCGCCCATCCGCCAGGGTGACCAGTCCGGGCCGGAGCGGCGCGCGGGGCACTTGGCGGGAGTCGTCGGAGGCGGGAAGCATCATGGTGGCTGGTCGTTGGCAGGTGCGCGTATGAACGCGCTATTCCGTCGAAGAGCCAAGTAATGGGTCGAACCGCTGGGCGAAAAGAGCGAAATCAGCGAAATGAGAAGCCCGACAAGCACTTGCGGGCGATTCGATGCGGCGAAACGAGCGAAATGAGCTTCACCGCTACGCGGGCCGGTACACCCGCGTTGGCGTGCCCGGCGCGTCGGCTGGCCGCTCGACCCACTGCACGCTGATTTTGGGCGGCGTGCTGCCCAACAGGTGCTCCAGGCTGGCGTCGATCCGCGCCTTGGACACCTTGCCCCGGAAGCACTCCGCGCTGATCTGGCTGCGCGTGGCCTGGCCACGCTCGCGGAGGAAAGCCAGCACGCGGTTCGACAGTTCCAGCACCTGCGTCAGTTTCGCTTCCTCGGCGGCGCTGACGAACACGAATCGGACGGAGGCCGTGGCGTGGCGAATCCACGCCATCGCCGCGTCGACGTGCCGGGCGTCGATCCGGGTCTGCAGATCGGTCAGCGCCATCAGCATCGCCAACCGCAGCAGCATCGGGGCGCGGCGCTCCAGCACCGCGCCGACGACGCCATCGCCGAGATCGTCGCTCAGCTCACCACGGTAGAACTGGGCGTAGCGCCAGTGGGCCTGCGGCGAGAGTTCCATCCGAAGATGGTCGCGCTCAACGTGCCGGTCGGCGCGGACGAAGGCCAGCACCTCCAATGTTCGACGCGCCAAATCCTCGACCACTGCCTGCGGCGTTTCCTTCGGGAACGGCAGCATCCGCGTGCGCTCGGCCCAGATCATCAGGAAGCGATTGGCGAAGCCGTTGGTGAGTTCGCGCGCGCTCATCAGGCCGGTCAGTTCGCTGGGCGAGATCGCACCGCTCAGGCAGAGGTGCGGCTGGCTGGCGTAGAGGCGGTTCGACTTGGTGGCGGGCTTGAGATCGACACCATCCCAACAATCGCGCAGCGCCGCCGACAACGTGTTGCCGTCGCGCCGCCCCTGATGCAGCACGTTGGCGAACTCCGACTCGACCACCCACAGCCGCTTGTCCTCGATGGCGGGCACGTCCTGCCGACCTTGCCGGTAGCCGTCGTGCATCAGCGCCACCAGTCCTTCGCGGCTGGACAGGCCGCCGCGATGAATCTGCGGCGCGAAGGCCTCGTCCATCGCGCGCAGCGCCTGATCGATGCGCAGCACCAGCGACACCGCGTCGCCCTTGCGGCCACGGCCCGAGCGCCCGACATGCAAGCAGAACAGCCGCGCGTGGTGGCGGGTGTTGCCGACAGGCAGGTACACGCCGCGCCCGACCGCGCAGGACAGATAGGCCATGAAGTTGGCGGCGATGGCGACTGCGTTGGTTTCCGTGCCTTCGCTGCCGGCATGGGCCACGTCGCCGGTCAGGCCATGCATGCACGCCGGATCGGCCACGGGCGCGTTGCGATGCGCGACCATCGCCGCCTCTCCGCCGTCATCGGCATCGTCCGGCGGTGATGTGGCGTGCGGTCGGTGAATGGCATCGCCGATCCGTCGCATTCACTTTCCGTCCAGCGCCACGGTCTGGATGATGTTTTCGAACTCGGCCAGCACGTCGGGCTGGCGCTGCGACAGGAAGCGGAACACCGCCTTGTTGTCGATCAGCTTGCCGAGATAACCGCGCGCCAGCACGAGCAGCAGCACGTCCTGACCGTAGGATTTTTCGACCAGCTTCAGTTGCCCTTGGATGTTTCCCATCTCGCGCTCCATCTTCACCATCTGTTCCGCCGTGACGCCGGATATCTTCCGGGGCCGCTTCTCGCTGACCAGCAGGTGCGGCGGCGTGGCTGCGAGAAGGGCTTCGGCGTAGGCGACCGTCATGTTGTTGGCAGTGAGCATCAATTCCACGCACTCGACCTGCCGGGTCGGTTTGAGTTTGCGCAGCACCGAACCGAGGTTGGCAGAGAAGTGCTGATCCTTCAGCATCTCGACCGCCTCCGGGCAGATGCCTTCGAGCAGGCTCACCTTCTTGTGGATCTGGCTGATGTCCACGTTCAGCGCCTTGGCCAGCCGCTCGGGCGAAACGCCACGCTCGACCGCTCGCCGAAGCATGTGGTGCTCCTGAATGGACGAGATGCGGTTGATCCGGTTGTTGTAGGTGTAGCTTTCGTCGTCGGTAGCGATCAGGCACGGTGCGTCGACGTAGCCGAGCTGCCGCAGCGCCAGCAGGCGCATGTGCCCGTCGAGCAGGATGTGCTGGCCGGTGGCCTTATCGGCTTTGCCCACGCTCAAGGGTTCGATCAGTCCGACTGCTTCCATCGAGGCCATGATCTGCTTGAACTTTCGCGAGGTATTCAAACCCTCCGGCGTCTTGCGCGACGGCAGAATCCGATCCAGCGCAAGCGTGATCGGTTCTGGGATGAACCCCAGTGGTGGTCGGCTCATGCCGCGTGGCCTCCGGCCCAGACGCGCTCGGCCAGTTGCTTGGGCAAGGTGTCCAGTCCTTCGGCGCGAAGTAGGTTGGAGAAGTGCTCGTCGGCCAGCAACTGGCGCAGCGCCTCGATCACGAACAGCAGGCGCTGCTGGGTGAATTCGGCCTTCTTGACCATCAGCTTTTGCCGCTCGACCTCGTGCTGGTAGTTGCGCACGAGGCTGGAGGTGGTGACGGACGCGCCCTTGCGCGTGGGCCGATGGGCCAGCGTTTTGCCCAAGGTGCTGCGCCGCTGAAGGACGCGCCGCGCCTGCATCAGTTGTCCGCCGCGCAGTTGGCCGGTTTCGTAGGCATCCTGCAGCGCGGCCTGCACCTCTTCTTCGTCGCTTGCGCCCGCGATGGTGATGGCGACATTGAGTGGAACCCTTCCGGCCTCGACGGCGGCCAGTAGGCGTTCCTCGCTCTTCTCGAAGAGGAGCAGGATGCCTTTGATGTAGTCGAGGCTCAGGCCGGTTTTCTGGGCGATGACGCGCTTGTCGTAGCCCTGCTGGCTCAACTGTTCGATGCTCATCAGCAGTTCCAGCGCACTGTATTTCCTGCGGGCGATGTTCTCGGTCAGGCTCATGATGAAGGCGTCTTCGTCATTGACCCGCACCACAAGTGCCGGAATCTCTTTCTCGCCGAGCGACTTGAACGCCTTGAGCCGTCCCTCACCGCAGATCAGCAGGTAGCGTTTGCCGTCTTCGAGATCGTCGCGCGGCGTGACCGTGACCGGCTTCTTCAGGCCGATGTTCTTGATGTTGCCGACGATCTCCTCGAACACGCGGCCGTTGCGGTCGCGTGGGTTGAGCACCGCGATCTGATCGACCGGGATCATTTGCAGCTCGGTGGCGTGGTGCATTTTGCTCATGCGACTCTCCTCAGACGGCTGCGCTCGGCCATGCCGTAGAGGTAGTCCAGGCTGTCGAAGCGGTAGCTCTCGAATTCGAGGCCGTTGTGATCGGCCAGGTGAATGCGCGGCTGGCCGAAGTCCAGACGCGGCAGCAGGTAGTAATCCAACGCAGCCTGATTGCTGTCATCCAGACGCACGGCGACCGTGATGTCGGGCGTCAGGCTGGTATCGAAGCGCACCTTCCAGCGGCGGCGGTCGTTGTCCAGCAACTGGCAGCGCGATAGCACCAGCGAGACGGTGAACTCGCGGTTGACCGTGAGCAGGTCGGTCGCCGGATCGCGCATGACCGCGCCGCCGACCTCGGCGATCATCCGCTCGGTTTGGCCGACGATCTCTGGGTGGAGGCGGCGCAGGAACTGGTTGACCTCCAGATACTGGTAGTCCCGATCCGGCGTGAAGCCCACCGTCTGGTAGGCGCGGATCAGGCTGCCGAAGCGATGCGCGTAGGCCGCCGCCGACGGCATCCCCTCGGCCTCGTCGATGATCAGGCCGGACAGGTAGCCGTGCTGCTGGAAGAGCCGCCGCAGCTTCTCGATCAGTTCCTCGTCGCTGAAGCGGTGGGCGCGTTCGCGCAGGATGCCTTGCGCCGTGTAGAACAGGTCGGGCGGCACGATGCCCTCGAACGCGCCTTCCTTCTTGATCCACATCTCCGGGCGGTTCACCACGCGTACCTTCTTGAGCTTGAAGGAGCGCCGGTTGTAGATGTTGTTGCCGATGTATTTCTCGTTGGACAACACCTCGCGCACCGAGGCCCGCGTCCAGTCGCGCCCGAGGTCGGTCTGGATGCCACGGGTGTTGAGCCGGTCGGCGATTTCGGATTCGAACAGGCCGTCCTCGACGAACCAGCGGTAGATCTGGTTCACGACGGCCACTTCCTCGTCCGGGCCAGGCTGCAGGATCACGCGGTCGGTTTGCAGGCTCTTGTGCTCACCACGGGAAAGCTGCCCCTTCACCGAGCCGGACTGGTCGATCAGCACGCGTCGTAGACCGTAGCCCGCTGGCCCGCCTTGGCGGAATCCGAGTTCGATCAGGCGGCACTGCCCGGCGAACACCTTGGCGGACAGCTCGCGGCTGTATTCGCCTGCCATCGCGCGCTTGACGCCCTTGACGATGGTGGACACCGGCGAGCCGTCGTTCTCGAACTGCTCGGCGCAGTAGGCGACCTGGATGCCGGCGCGGCGGCAGATGTATTCGTAGTAGGCGCTTTCGTCGGCGTCCTGGAACCGGCCCCAGCGGCTCACGTCGTAGACGAGGATGATCTGGAAGTCGGCCTTGCCCGCCTGGACGTCGCCGATCAGTTGCTGGAGCGCCTGCCGACCGTCGATGCGCAGACCGCTCTTGCCCTCGTCGGCGTAGGTGCGAACGATGTCGATGTTGCGCCGGGCGGCGTACTCGCGGATTTTGTCGGCCTGGTTCTCCGTCGAGTATTGCTGGTGCTCGGTGGACATGCGCACGTACTGCGCGGCGCGGAACACCGGCCCCGGCGGGCTTATAGGCGATTCGTTCGATTGCATAGACCCGGTCACTCCGTGATTGGCGATCTCGGGTCTGCCGCCCCTTCAATGGACGCGCCGCCGCCGCACGGCGGCAACGCACACGGTTGGAATCGTTGCCATGCAGGATGTTCGAGAGAGCCCGTTTTGGAAGCAAAGTTACGGACGAATCGACGAGGCGTCGATCACGTCCTCTCTTGACACGTCCATCTTGCACGGACACGTCACGCAGACCGGCGTGATCTCGACGACCCACGAGTCGCCGTTTTCCCTCGGCAATGCCGGATGCCGCGTGATGCGGTACAGACCGCTCGGCAGGTCGCACGCGTCCATCTTTGCAAGATCCCCGTTTCGGCCTTGATCCCGCGACCGCTGCTGCTCGTGGTTGCGTTGTGCGTATTCGGGCCGAGCGTCACGGTAGTTGCGCCAGTAGTCCTGATTGCGCTGCGACCACGCCTGCTGCGCGGCGCGCTGGTTGATCCGGTAGTCGAGATCGGACTGGAGCTTGGCCCGCTGCCATTGGCGCTTGCGAGCGCGCTGGCAGTCGGGCGCGGAACAAAAGGATTGGTCGGGAACTTGCGGGCGTGGTTCGAAGGGTTTGCCGCAGCAGGTGCAGTGTCGGGTCATCGTCGGGTCTCCATGCAAATCCGCACGGAAGCCGCGACCGATCACCGTCGCCGGATGATCACGCGGGCGATCAGGCGCTCATGGGAGCGAGGCCGCGCGATTACTCATGGGCGACCACTTCCATATAGGGCCGCATCACATTGGCGACCCGGCACACCTTGGCGTACCGCCACAGATCGTCCGCCGACGCCTTGCGCGCCATCCAGGCATCTTTCAGCGCCTCCATCGCCACATCCAGGCCGATCTTGTTGCGGTGCTTGAAGCAGTCCACGACCGTCTTGGCCGCGCTGTAGACCCGCAGCGTCACGCCGTCGCCCCGGTGTTCCTCGATGCCTGCTGCGTGGGCATCGCCCGTCATCTGCGTCATCCTGATCGGCGGCCAATCGATGCGGGGCGCGTGGCAGCCGCGCGGCATGGCGATCCAGACATGGCGTGGCAGTTGGGTGGTCAGCCCGTGGAATTGCAGCGCCGTCAGCAGGCAGAACACGGCCTGCGGCGCCTTGGCCGCCACCACCATGAGGCCTTCGTGTTCCGAGATCGGATGACCGGGCAGGCGATAGAGGCCGCGCCCGACCCTGTCCAGCAGGCCAGCGGCGATCAAGCGCGTCAGGACAACCCGGGGCGCGTCGATGGCGTCCAGATCGCTGGCGCGCAGCAATCCCTTCTGGCTGGCCAAATCGAGCACGCGCTGGCTGTGGGTGTTAGCGGGTATGGCCGTTTCGTGTTCCATATATTCTTCAAATGTAGCAGTTTGGAGAAAAATAGGAACATCGCAACTGCCGGATGCGGCGATTGGTCGCCACATTCGCCGCACATCACGCGGAGAATGACTTGCCCTTGCGACGAATAAGGTGTTTAATCTCCGCATGGATAGCGGAGAAAAACTTTACATCTGGCAGGCCGACGACTGGCCGAAATGGCGCTACGACCTGGCCGCGCTGACCGGGCCGCTGACCGAGGTCAGCCGTGCCCAGGGCGTGCTGCTGGGTCGCCTGGCCGACGTGGGGTTGGCGCTGCGCGACCAGGCCAGCCTCGCCGCGCTGACGGAGGACGTGGTCAAGACCAGCGAAATCGAAGGCGAAGTGCTGAACGTCGAATCGGTGCGTTCGTCGATTGCTCGCCGTCTGGGCGTGGACATCGGCGCGGTGGCCCCGGTGGATCGGCACGTCGAAGGCGTCGTGGAGATGGTGCTCGATGCCACTTCGCGCGCTGCCTCCCCACTGACCGCCGAGCGCCTGTTCGGCTGGCACGCCGCCCTGTTCCCGACCGGGTACTCGGGCATGAATAGGCTCACCGTGGGCCAGTGGCGTGACGATGCCGCCGGGCCGATGCAGGTGGTTTCCGGCCCGGTGGGGCGACGCAAGGTTCACTTCCAGGCACCGCCCGCCGATGCGCTGCCCGCCGAAACAGCGCGCTTCTTGGCGTGGGCCAACGCGGACACCGGCGAGCCCGCGCTCATCAAGGCCGGGCTGGCGCATCTGTGGTTCGTGACGCTGCACCCCTTCGACGATGGCAACGGCCGCATCGCGCGCGCCGTGGGCGATCTGTTCCTGGCCCGCGCCGACGGCAGCCCGCAACGCTTCTACAGCCTGTCGGCGCAAATCCAGCGCGAGCGCAAGGACTACTACGACGTGCTGGAGCGCACGCAGAAGGGCACGCTTGACGCCACCGGCTGGCTGTCGTGGTTCCTCGACACACTCGGGCGCGCGGTCGCCAGCGCGCAGTCCACGTTGGACGCCGTGCTGGTCAAGGCGCGCTTCTGGCAACGCTGGGCTGGCACGTCGTTGAACGAACGGCAGGTGAAACTGCTCAACCGCCTGCTCGACGGCTTCGAGGGCAAGCTCACCAGCAGCAAGTGGGCGACCATCGCCAAGTGCTCGTCCGACACCGCGCTGCGCGACATCACGCAGTTGCTGGACCTGGGCGTGTTGAAAAAATCGCCCGGCGGCGGGCGCAGCACCGGCTACGAGCTGGCGGACTGAAGTGCATCGATGGGTATGCCCGCACCGCTGCGGCACGGGCGCAAGTGATGCACCTCCCAGCGGAAGATTTCTTCGATGCTGAAACGGATGACGTCACCGTTCGCCATCCTGTAGAAAGGAATGCCGAGCCGGTGGCGTTCCTGATTCTGGTGAAGCCAGTGAGCGGGCAATCCAGTGATGTCGGCCACCTCCTTGGCGGAGTAGAAAATCTGATCGCGCCGACCGGGTCGCTGCTGCATCATCTGCTCGATGGCGTCTTCGCGCGCGGTGGGCGAGGATTCGGACAAGGCGCGTCCGGCGCTGGATCTCCACGTCACCTGCGCCTTGCGCTCGAAGGCCTCGACCTCCATCAGGAGGTAGCGGACAGACCTGCCGATGTGCCATGCGGGCGGGCCGATGCCCTCCGAACGCCAGCGTTGGAGCGTCTTGGGCGAGAGGTTCCACCTCGAGCACAGCTGCGTTTCGTTGAGAACCGGATACTTGATTGGCGGTTCATCCGGGCCGGTGTCGGCGCGGCGGGCAGTGGAGTCAGCCTTGGGTTTCATCATGCGCCTCCGTCAGGGCGGCCTCGGCCGCCGCAAGGCTGCCGTACTGCGCGATGAGCGCGAAGGCCTCGTTGAGGTAGTACCGCTTCGGCTCGGGCGCGGCTGGCACCTGAGGTTCGACGACGGGCGTCGCCGTCGTCAATGGCGGCAAGGCAGCGTCGTTGGGCATCCCCTGGCGGTTTGCCTGCTCATAGGCCACGATTTCAGCCACCGCGTAGCGGACGGCCTTGGAGAGCTTGAAGTACGGTGGGCCGCGCTCTTCGCTGCGCCAGCGTTGCAAGGTCTTGATGCTGATGTTCCAGCGCAAGGCAAGTTCGGTTTCGGTGAAGGCGGGTTCGGTCAACATGGCGCTCCTTTCGTCGTTCGTGCCGGGCATTACGGCGGCGATCGCGACGAAAGCCAAGTTGCAGGCCCGGAAGCGCCCGGCATTGGCGACGGCTGCGAGTGCCAATCGGCCTCTCTGAACTTCCGGTCGTGGGCATGTGCGGGGGCGCGGAATCCTTCCCCGGAATCGCGCGCATATGGCGGGGTTTCCGACCCGTGGCGAGGCACAGCGGAGAAGCGGGTTTCGTTTCTTGTTAAACTACGCCACCAGATTTGAAAAAAACCAACCCTTCCCGGTTGGTTTTTTTTTGCCTGTGCCGCCCCTTGTACACCCCAGGCCGGGTTGCCCGGAGGGGTTGGGCAGCGCCGTGCGCGCCCGTCCCGGGTGCCGCCGACCCGGCGGTGCGAGAATCCGCCCATGCGATTTTTCCAAGACTTGAGCCTCTCGGCACTGACGGCCGGCTTTGTGGCTGTGCTGGTCGGCTTCACCAGTTCGGTGGCCATCGTGTTCCAGGCAGCGCAGGCCTTCCAGGCGACCCCGGAGCAGATCACCTCCTGGATGTGGGCCCTGGGCCTGGGCATGGGGCTGTGTTCGGCCATTCCCTCGCTGTGGCTGCGCAAGCCGGTGATGGTGGCGTGGTCCACCCCTGGCGCGGCCGTGCTGGCCACCGCCGGCCTGGCCGGCGGGTTCAGCATGGCCGAAGCGGTAGGCGCCTTCCTGGTATGCGCTGCGCTCATCACCCTGGCGGGGGCCACGGGCTGGTTCGAGCGGGTGATGAACCGCATTCCCATGGAGATTGCGTCGGCCCTGCTGGCCGGGGTGCTGGCGCGCTTCGGGATCGAGGCGTTCGCGGCGGCGCAGACGGCGCTGCCCCTGGTGCTGCTCATGCTGGGCACGTACCTGGTGGCGCGCAGACTGGCGCCGCGCTATGCCGTGGTGCTCACGCTCGCTGCCGCAGTGGCCTACGCTGCCGCGCGCGGCCAGATGGCCTGGTCGGCCGTGGCCTTCGAGTTCGCCCTGCCGCAGTTCACGGCACCGCAGTTCACGTGGAGCGCGGCCGTGAGTCTGGCGCTGCCGCTGTTCGTCGTCACCATGGCGTCGCAAAACCTGCCGGGTGTCGCCGTGATGCGCGCCACGGGCTACCAGATGCCGGTATCGCGCCTGATCACCGTGACCGGCCTGGCGACCCTGGTGCTGGCGCCTTTCGGGGCGTTTGCGCTCAACTTCAGCGCCATCACTGCAGCCATCTGCATGGGGCCGGAGGCGCACGAGAACCCGCACCGCCGGTACACGGCCGCCGTCTCGTGCGGTGCCTTGTATGTGGTCATTGGCATTTTCGGTGCCGTGGTCACGGGCCTGCTGACCGCGTTCCCCCGCGAACTGGTGGTGGCCATTGCCGGCCTGGCCCTGCTCAGCACCATCGGCAGCGGCTTGCATGCCGCGCTGCGTGAAGAGCCCCACCGGGAGGCCGCGCTGATCACCTTTCTGGTCACGCTCAGCGGCGTGGTCATCGCCGGCGTCGGCTCCGCCTTCTGGGGTGTGGTCGCGGGCAGCCTGGCCCTGCTGGTGCAGGAGTTCGCGCGCCGCCCCGCGGCGCGCGTCCGCTGAGGTGGGCTGGCGCCCGCCCGAAACCTTTTTTCAGGATGTCCTCCATGCAACTGCTGTTCATTGCCGATCCTCTTGAATCCTTCAAGACCTACAAGGACACGACGTTCGCGATGATGCGCGAGGCCCAGCGCCGCGGCCACACCATCAGTGCGTGCCTGCCGCAGGATGTGATGTGGGAGCGCGGGGCGCCCGTGCGCGCCCATGTGCGCGATATCGAACTGACCGGGCAGGCGCAGGAGTGGTACCGGGTGCGGCAGGAGCGCGCCGAGGCGCTGGCCGGCTTTTCTGCCGTGCTCATGCGCAAGGACCCGCCGTTTGACAGCGAGTACTTCTATGCCACCCACCTGCTGGAGCAGGCCGAGCGCGAGGGGGCGCGCGTCTTCAACCGTCCCCGTGCCTTGCGCGACCACCCGGAGAAGCTCGCCATCATGGAATTTGCGCAGTTCATCGGCCCGACGCTGGTCACGCGCGATGCGCGCGACATCCGGCGCTTCCATGCCGAGCACCGGGATATCATTCTCAAGCCGCTCGATGGCATGGGCGGCATGGGCATCTTCCGCGTGGGCGCCGATGGGTTGAATCTCGGCAGCATCACCGAAACGCTCAATCGGGGCGGCGCACAAAGCCTGATGGTGCAGAAATTCCTGCCGGAGATCGCCCAGGGCGACAAGCGCGTGCTCATCATCGGCGGCAAGCCGGTGCCCTTCTGCCTGGCGCGTATCCCGCAAGGCGACGAAGTCCGGGGCAATCTGGCTGCGGGCGGCAAGGGCGTTGCGCAGCCGCTGTCGGCGCGCGACCGCGAAATCGCCGAAGCACTGGGCCCCATCCTGCATGCCCGGGGCCTGCTGCTGGTGGGGGTGGATGTGATCGGCGATTACGTCACGGAGATCAATGTGACGAGCCCGACCTGCTTCCAGGAAATCCAGCAACAGACCGGCTGCGACGTGGCCGCCTTGTTCATAGATGCCCTGGAGGCAGAGCTGGATGCGGGGCGGCCGGGGACTTAGGGCGCCGGACGCAGCGAAGGCATTTGCGAGGGCGTGCAAGAAAATTCTTCGACTTCTTGCTCCCCC
>NZ_BBJX01000009.1 GCF_000739995.1 Comamonas granuli NBRC 101663
AATACCTGCCGACGAACACCACGGACTTCACGGCCGGGGCGCAGCGCCTGATCGACAAACTCAAGGACCAGCCGGGGCGCAAGATCATCTTCATCATCTGGGCGGGGGCGGGCAACCCGTTCAAGATCGCCGACCTGGACTTGAAGCGCTACGGCATCGAGATCGCCACGGGCGGCAACATCCTGCCCGCCATGGCCAGCTACAAGAACTTCCCCGGCATGGAGGGTGCGACGTACTACTACTTCGGCATCCCCAAGAATCCGGCGAACGAGGCGATGGTGTCCATGCACTACAAGCAGTTCCAGACGCCGCCGGACTTCTTCACCGCGGGCGGCTTCTCGGCGGCCATGGCGCTGGTCACGGCCCTCAAGGCCACCAATGGCGACACCAACACCAACAAGCTCATCAAGACCATGGAAGGCATGAGCTTTGACACGCCCAAGGGCAAGATGACCTTCCGCAAGGAAGACCACCAGGCCATGCAGAGCATGTACCACTTCAAGATCAAGGTGGACCCGGCCTTCGCCTGGGGCGTGCCCGAGCTGGTGCGCGAGATCAAGGCCGAGGAAATGCAGGTGCCGATCCGCAACAAGAGGTAAGGGCATCCCCCCGAGCGGCGGCGCCGCTTCCCCCCTTCTCTCGCCTCGCTGCGCGGGCCGGGAAGGGGGATGCCACCCGCGCGGTGGCAGCGGGCCCGGGCCGCGCCCGCTGCGATCGCAGCGCTCGGTTGTTACTGATTTCATAGCTGCTGACGCTTGCTGTGCAAGCGCTGGGAGCACTTTTTCTTCAATTTTGTGGAGCCTGGACCCCGGATGCTGGCAACCCAAGACTTGACCATCCGCTTTGGCGGCCACGTGGCGGTCAACGCCGTGACCTGCGCCTTCGAGCCGGGCACGCTGACCGCCATCGTGGGCCCCAACGGCGCGGGCAAGACCACGTACTTCAACCTCATCTCGGGCCAGCTCAAGGCCAGCGCCGGCACGGTGCGCCTGGGCGCGAGTGAGCTGACGGGCCTGAGCCCCTCGGCGCGCACCCGCGCCGGCCTGGGGCGGGCCTTCCAGCTCACCAACCTGTTCCCCAACCTCTCGGTGCTGGAGAACGTGCGCCTGGCCGTGCAGGCCACGCAGGAGGGCCGGCACCGCCGCGGGCTCAACCTCTGGAGCATCTGGAGCGACCACCGCCAGCTCACCGAGCGCGCCGAGTCCATCCTGCGCCAGGTCGCCATGTTCGAGCGGCGCGACACGCCCGTGGCCAGCCTGCCGCACGGCGACCAGCGCAAGCTCGAGGTGGCCCTGCTCATGGCCCTGGAGCCGCAGGTCTACATGTTCGACGAGCCCACGGCCGGCATGAGCCACGACGAGGCGCCCGTGATCCTGAACCTGATCCGCGAACTGAAGAAGGACAAGAGCAAGATCATCCTGCTGGTCGAGCACAAGATGGACGTGGTGCGCGAACTGGCCGACCGCATCATCGTGCTGACCAACGGCACGCTGGTGGCCGACGGCCCGCCGGCCGAGGTGATTGCATCGCCCGTGGTGCAGGAAGCCTACCTGGGCGTCTCCAAGGACGCAGACAAGGAGGCCGCATGAGCACCACCCATCTTCTGGAGCTCAGGGGCGTGCACACGCACATCGGCGCGTACCACATCCTGCACGGCGTGGACCTGGCCGTACCCAAGGGACAGCTCACCATGCTGCTGGGCCGCAACGGCGCGGGCAAGACGACCACGCTGCGCACCATCATGGGCCTGTGGCATGCGTCGCAGGGCAGCATCCACTTTGGCGGGCAGGACATCACGCGCCTGCACACGCCGCAGATCGCCGGCCTGAACATCGCCTATGTGCCCGAGAACATGGGCATCTTCGCCGACCTCACGGTGAAGGAGAACCTGCTGCTGGCCGCACGCAAGGCCAGCCATGCCGGGCAGATGGACGAGGCGCGCCTGCAGTGGATCTTCAAGCTGTTCCCGGCCGTGGAGAAGTTCTGGAACCACCCCGCGGGCAAGCTCTCGGGCGGGCAGAAGCAGATGGTGGCCGTGGCGCGCGCCATCGTCGAGCCGCGCGACCTGCTCATCGTGGACGAGCCCAGCAAGGGCCTGGCGCCGGCCATCATCAACAACATGATCGAGGCCTTCGACCAGCTCAAGAAGAGCGGCGTGAGCATTCTGCTGGTCGAGCAGAACATCCACTTCGCCAAACGCCTGGGCGACACCGTGGCCGTGATGGACAACGGCCGCGTGGTGCACGCCGGCCGCATGGCCGACCTGGCCGCCGACGAGGCGCTGCAGCAGTCGCTGCTGGGCCTGGCGCTGTAAGGAGGATCTATGAAAAAAATGCCTCCAACGCTTATCCATCAGGCGCAAGCAGCTATCAAAACAATAGTGAATGAAAGGGCCGCGCCATGATTGCCCGCGACCTCGACTGGAAACCCCTGGCGCTGGTGCCGCTGCTGGCGCTGCTGGTGCTGCCGCTCATCGGTTCGCCCTCCACCTGGCTCACGCTCACCGTGGCGGGCCTGGCCATGGGCATGATCATCTTCATCATCGCCTCGGGCCTCACCCTGGTGTTCGGCCTCATGGACGTGCTCAACTTCGGTCACGGCGTGTTCATCGCGCTGGGCGCCTTCGTCGCCACCAGCGTGCTCGGCGCCATGGGCGACTGGACGGGATCCAACGAGCTGTGGCGCAACCTCGTGGCCGTGCTGCCCGCCATGGTCGTGGCCATGCTGGTGGCGGGCGCCGTGGGCCTGGCGTTCGAGCGCTTCATCGTGCGCCCGGTGTACGGCCAGCACCTCAAGCAGATCCTCATCACCATGGGCGGGATGATCATCGGTGAGGAGCTCATCAAGGTCATCTGGGGGCCGCAGCAGATTCCGCTGCCGCTGCCCGAGGGCATGCGCGGCTCGCTGCTGGTGGGCGACGCCGCCATCGAGAAATACCGGCTGGTGGCCGTGGCCGTGGGCCTGCTGGTGTTCGGCCTGCTGGCCTGGACGCTCTCGCGCACCAAGGTGGGCCTGCTGATCCGCGCCGGCGTGCAGGACCGCGAGATGGTCGAGGCGCTCGGCTACCGCATCCGGCGCCTGTTCGTGGGCGTGTTCGTGGCGGGCTCGGCGCTGGCCGGCCTGGGCGGCGTGATGTGGGGCCTGTACCAGCAGAACGTGGTCCCGCAGATGGGCGCGCAGGTCAACGTGCTGATCTTCATCGTCATCATCATCGGCGGCCTGGGCTCGACCGGCGGGGCCTTGATCGGCGCGCTGCTGGTGGGCCTGATGGCCAACTACACCGGCTTTCTGGTGCCCAAGGTGGCGCTGTTCTCCAACATCGCGCTCATGGTCGCGGTGCTGCTGTGGCGCCCGCAGGGCGTCTACCCCGTCGCGAACCGTTGAAGAGGAGCGCCACACCATGCTGAATCGACTTCTCTCCGGCGACTACCCGCGCAGCAAGTGGCTCGCGGCCATCCTCCTGGCCGTGCTGCTGGGCCTGGCGTTCGCGCCCTTCCTGTTCCCCGGCGTCAAGGCGCTCAACGTCGCGGCCAAGGTGCTGGTGTTTGTGGTGCTCGTGGCCAGCTTCGACCTGCTGCTGGGCTACACCGGCATCGTGAGCTTTGCGCACACCATGTTCTTCGGCATCGGCGCCTACGGCATCGCCGTGGCCACCACGCGCCTGGGGCCCACCTGGAGCGCGCTGGCGGCGGGCGTGGGCGGCGCGCTGCTGCTGTCGCTGCTGCTCTCGCTGGCCGTGGGCCTGTTCTCGCTGCGCGTGCGCGCCATCTTCTTCGCCATGATCACGCTGGCCGTGGCGGCGGCCTTCCAGACCCTGGCCTCGCAACTGTCGGACCTCACGGGCGGCGAGGACGGCCTGACCTTCAAGATCCCGGAGCTGCTCTCGCCCAGTTTCGAGCCCTTCGACGAGCCCTTCCTGGGCGTGGCCATCGACGGCAAGCTGATCTGCTACTACCTGCTGTTCGTCTGCGCCGTGGCGCTGGTGCTGGCGCTGCTGCGCATCGTCAACTCGCCGTTCGGCCGCGTGCTGCAGGCCATCCGCGAGAACGAGTTCCGCGCCGAAGCCATCGGCTACCGCGTGGTGGTGTACCGCACCACGTCCAGCGTGCTGTCGGCCCTGTTCGCCTGCGCTGCGGGCTGCATGCTGGCGCTCTGGCTGCGCTACAACGGGCCGGACACCTCGCTGTCGTTCGAGATCATGATGGACTGCCTGCTCATCGTCGTCATCGGCGGCATGGGCACCATTTATGGCGCGGCCATCGGCGCCGTGCTGTTCCTTGTGGCGCAAAGCTACCTGCAGGACTTGCTGCGCCTGGGGAGCGAGGCCGCATCCGGCCTGCCCTGGCTGGCGGCGCTGCTCTCGCCCGACCGCTGGCTGCTCTGGCTCGGCCTGCTGTTCGTGCTCTCGGTCTACTACTTCCCCACCGGCGTGGTGGGGCGCCTGCGCGCTGCGGCGGCGCACCGGCCCGGCTGAATGCTTTTCCTGAAGGTCCTGCAACCACAACACTCTGGAGACAAGCGCATGAAGACCTGTATTCGCCCGTTCCTTCCCGCCGCGCTCGCCGCGGCGGCCCTGGCTGCCTGCGGCGGCGGCGACAACCCCCAGCTCAACGCCAAGCCCGTGTGGCTGGGCGCCGTCCAGGCCACGGCCTACGACGGCATGGCGGACGACCTGCTCACCGCCGGCCTGGGCAAGACCGGCCTGGCCGCCGCCCTGCCGCCCGCCTATGCCGATCCGCTCAAGCCCACGGCGGCCGAGCTGCGCCGCAGCGCCATCCACACCAACTACCGCGCCATGCTCGACATGACGGCCGCCGGGGGCTACGGCAGCCTGTACGGCCCGAACGTGGACGCGCAGGGCACGGTCACGGCCAGCGAGGGCCGGGTGCCCGGTACCGAGTACATCGCCTACGCCGACGACGGCAGCGGGCGCCAGAACGTCACGCTCATGGTGCAGGTGCCTGCCAGCTTCAACCCGCAGAAGCCCTGCATCATCACCGCCACGGCCTCGGGTTCGCGCGGCGTGTACGGCGCCATCAGCACGGGCGAGTGGGGCCTCAAGCGCGGCTGCGCCGTGGCCTATTCCGACAAGGGCACGGGCGGTGCGCCGCACGACCTCATGAACGACACGGTGCCGCTGATCGACGGCACGCGCGCCAGCGCCGCCGCCGCGGGCAAGAGCGCGGCCTTTAATGCCGGCCTCACGGCCAGCGAGCTGGCGGCCTTCAACACGGCCACCCCCAACCGCTTCGCCTTCAAGCACGCGCATTCGCAGCAGAACGCCGAGAAGGACTGGGGCAAGACCACGCTGCAGGCGGTGGAGTTCGCCTACTACGTGCTCAACGAACGCTTTGGCGCGCTGGACAACGGCCAGCGCCTGAAATCGCTCACGCCGGCGAACACCATCGTCATCGCGTCCAGCATCTCCAACGGCGGCGGTGCGGCCATCGCTGCGGCCGAGCAGGACACGCAGGGCCTGATCAGCGGCGTGGCCGTCTCCGAGCCCGCCGTGGAGCTGCCGGCCAACGCGGGCGTGACGGTGCAGCGCGGCACGGGCACGGTGGCCGTCACGGGCCGCAACCTGGTGGACTTCACCACCTACGCCAACCTGTACCAGGCCTGCGCCGCGCTGGCGCCGTCCGTTGCCGCCAGCCCCTACGCCGCGGCCTTTGCCGCGGGCTTTGCGGCGCCGGCCCTGCCCATCGCGCCCAACCGCTGCGCGGCGCTCAAGACCGCGGGCCTGCTCACGGCCAGCACCACGGCCACCCAGGCCGAGGAAGCCCTGCAGAAGCTGCGCGCCTACGGCTGGGAGCCCGAGGCCAACGATCTGCACGCCTCGCACGCTGCGTTCGAGATCGCGCCGGCCGTCTCCATCACCTTTGCCAACAGCCTCGCGCGCGCCAGCGTGAAGGACCACCTCTGCGGCTTCAGCTATGCCGCCACCACGGCGGCGGGCGCGGTGGCGCCGCTGGCGCCGGCGGCGCTGGCCGGCATGTTCGCCACGGGCAATGGCGTGCCGCCCTCGGGGGGCATCCAGCTCATCAACAACAACGGCAAGCTGGGCGCGGCGCGCGACTTCCTGTCGGTCTCGTCCAACGGCCTGGCCGACTGGAACACCGAAGGCGCCCTGTGCCTGCGCAACCTGGTGACCGGCACCAGCGCCGCGGCGCAAAGCCTGCAGGCGGGCATGCGCGAGACGCAGCGCAACGGCAACCTGCGCGGCAAGCCGGCCATCATCGTGCACGGCCGCTCGGACGCGCTCTTGCCCGTGAACCACACCTCGCGCCCCTACGCCGCGCTCAACAAGAAGGTCGAAGGCGCGGCCAGCCGCCTGAGCTACATCGAGGTGGCCAACGCCCAGCATTTCGACAGCTTCATCGGCCTGCCCACAGTGCTGCCGGGCTATGACACGCGCTTCATCCCCCTGCATGTGTACCTGAACCGTGCGCTGGACGCCGTGTACGACCACCTGGCCAGTGGCAAGCCCCTGCCGGCCAGCCAGGTGGTGCGCACCCTGCCGCGCGGCGGCACGCCGGGCAATGCGCCCGCCATCACGGCAGCCCATCTGCCGGCCCTTGCCGCTGCGCCTGCTGCGGGCGATGCCATCGCCGTCACGGCGGGCGCCATCGCCATCCCGGACTGACGGCTCGCACGCCGGGCGCTGCCGCAGGGCCGCGCCCGGCGCCTTTCCATGCTTTTCCAGGCCCATGACCATGTCTCCCTCCTCCTGCTACGCGACCTGCGCCGGTTATGAAATCCACTACACCGAATGGGGTGCGCCCGACGCCCCGGTGGTGATTGCGTGGCATGGCCTGGCGCGCACGGGGCGCGACATGGATGCGCTGGCCGCCCACCTGGCGGGGCGCTACCGCGTCATCTGCCCCGACACCCTGGGCCGCGGCCTGAGCCAGTGGAGCCGCGCGCCGGGCGCGGAGTACCGCCTGCAGTTCTATGCGCGCATCGCGGCCGACCTGTTCGACCAGCTCGGCATCGGCCAGGCGCACTGGATAGGCACCTCCATGGGCGGCGCCATCGGCATGGTGTGCGCTTCGGGCCTGTTCGAGCCGGGCCTGCGCGGGCGCATCCGCAGCCTGCTGCTCAACGACAACGCCCCGCGCCTGGCCGATGCGGCGCTCGAGCGCATCAAGGCCTATGCGGGCCAGCCGCCCGCCTTCGACACGGTGCGCGAACTGGAGGCCTTCTTCCGCCAGGTGTATGCACCCTACGGCTGGCTCAGCGACGCGCAGTGGCGCCTGCTGACCGAGACCTCCACCCGGCGCCTACCCGACGGGCGCGTGACGCCGCACTACGACCCGGCCATGGTGCAGCAGTTCACGCAGCACGCGAACGACTACCTGATCTGGGACCACTACGACCGGCTTGACATCCCCGTGCTGTGCCTGCGCGGCGCCGACTCCGACCTGGTGCTGCGCGAGACCACGGCCGAGATGGCCACGCGCGGCCCGGGCGCGCGCGGCCTGCTGCAGGTCATCGAGGTGCCCGGCTGCGGCCACGCGCCCGCGCTCAACGTGCCCGCGCACTACGCGCTGGTGGACGCCTTCCTCGCGCAGGCCCATTGATGCCTCGCCCCTCCTGCGCAGCCGCTCGGGGGGGCGCGCCCTCTACCTTCGGAAGCGCTCGCCGTTGAAGTAGGTCAGCTCCACGAAATCCGTGCCGTCGTGGTCGTTCGGGCCATAGCGCACCTCGAAGCCGCCCATGTCGTAGGGGCGCATGCTCTGCAGGGCGTCGATGAATTTCTCGCGCGTGGCGTTCCTGCCCGCGCGCCGCAGCCCCTCGATGAGGATGCGCGCATTCACATAGCCTTCGAGCGAGGAGTAGCCAATGTCCACCCCGCCGAGCTTCTTGATCGCCTCCTGGTAGGCGCGCACCACGGGGATGGCCGGGTTGCTCGGGTTGGGCACCACCTGCGCCACCGTGATGCCGGTGGCCGCCTCGCCCAGCGCCGCCAGCAGCGGGCGCGAGCCGAGGAAGGAGATCGAGAACGCCTGCGCCTTCACGCGCTGGCGTATGGCCTTGAACAGCGGAATGCCCTGGCTGCCTATGGCCAGCGACATCAGCGCCGTGGGCTGGAACTGGGCGATCTCCTGCACCGCCTGGGCGATGCCCTCGGCGGACTCGGCCACGAGAAAGGCCTTCCAGTCGGTGTTGCCCGTCGCCTGGGCGGCCGCCTCGAAGGCCGCCAAGGTGGCCTTGCCGAACGGGTTGTCGAAGTAGGGAATGGCGATGCGCGTGAAACCCGTGGACTTGAGCTGGCGCGCGATCTGGCGCAGTTCGTGCGCATAGCTGGCCCGGCTGTGGAACACCAGCGGGTGGAAGGGGCGCAGCGCGTCCGAGCCCGTGGCCGGGGCGATCAGCGGCACCCTGGCCTCGGTCAGCACCTTGAGCGCGCCCATCACGCTGGTGGTGCCGCCGCAGGCGAACAGCGTGAAGGCCTGCTCCTTGCGCAGCAGCACGGCGGTGTTCTCGGCCGCCTTCTCGGGGGCGCCGCCGTCATCCAGGGCGAGGAATTCCAGGGGCCTGCCGTCGATGCCGCCGCGCTCATTCACTTCCTTGAACGCCGCCGCAATGCCCTTGTTCATCTCGACGAAGGGGTAGGCCAGCGGCCCGGTCAGGGCTGCCGTCTGGCCGATGCGCCAGGCATCGCCCTGGGCGCGCGTCCAGGCGGCCGGGCCCAGGGTGGCCAGAGCGGCCGTGCCCTGGAGCAGGCGGCGGCGGTGCAGCAGCGGGGTGGCGGGGGCGTTGCGGGGCATGGCGGTCCTTGGCAGCTGAGGTGGGCTGCAGTATTGGCCGCCGAGTTTTTGTGTCAATCGGGCAAGCGCGGGCCAAGCGGGCGCGAACGTCGCCTGGGCGACAAAGCCTAGGCAACGTACAGGGCGCGGAAGTCGTTCACATTGGTGTGCGTCGGCCCCGTCACCACCAGGTCGTCCAGCGCGGCGAAAAAGCCGTAGGCATCGTGCTGCGCCAGCAATTGCGCCGCAGACAGGCCGCGGGCCTGGGCGCGCGCCAGCGTGTCCGGGCCGATGAGCGCGCCCGCGTTGTCCTCCACGCCGTCGATGCCGTCGGTGTCGGCCGCCAGGCCATGGATGCCGGGCGCCCCCTGCAATTGCAGGGCGCAGGCGAGCAGGAACTCGCTCGCCCGGCCCCCGCGCCCGCGTGCCGCGCCCGGCCCCAGCGTGACCGTGGTCTCGCCGCCCGAGAGCAGCACGCAGGGGCGCGCGAACGGCTGGCCGCGCTGCGCCACCTGCAGCGCCAGGGCGGCGTGCACCTTGGCCACCTCGCGGCTCTCGCCCTCGATGGCGTCGGACAGGATGTGCGCCGCCACGCCCTGGGCGCGCGCCAGCGCGGCAGCGGCCTCCAGGCTTTGCTGCGGCGTGGCGATGAGCGCGACCGTGTGGCCCGCGAACTGCGGGTCGCCGGGCTTGGGCGTCTCGAAGGCGCCGCTCTGCAGCCCGGCGAGCGCCGCCGCGGGCAGGGCGAGCTGGTAGCGCGCGCAGATGGCCAGGGCGTCGGCGCAGGTGCTGGCATCGGGCACCGTGGGGCCGCTGGCGATGACGGCCGGATCGTCGCCCGGCACGTCGCTGATGACGAGCGCGGCCACGCGCGCGGGCGCGGCCAACCGGGCCAGCCGCCCGCCCTTGAGCGCCGAGAGGTGCTTGCGCACGCAGTTCATCTCGGCAATCGTCGCGCCGCTGCGCAGCAGGGCCTGGTTGATGGCCTGCTTGTCCGCCAAGGTGATGCCGGGGGCGGGCTGGGCCAGCAGGGCCGAGCCGCCGCCCGAGATCAGCGCCAGCACCAGATCGTCCGGGCCCAGGCCCTGCACCAGGGCGGCGATGCGCGCGGCGGCCTGGGCGCCCGCCGCATCGGGCACCGGGTGGGCCGCCTCTGCCACGGCGATGCGCGCGCCGGGCGCGGGCTGGCCGGCGGGCACGTGCCCGTAGCGCGTGACCACCAGGCCGCTGAGCGGCGCGTCTGCGGGCCACAGCGCATCGACGGCTGCGGCCATGGCCGCGGCCGCCTTGCCTGCGCCCACCACCACGGTGCGCCCGCGCGGCGGCGCCGGCAGATAGGGCGCCAGCACCTGCGCCGGCTGGGCGCGGGCGACGGCGGCGTCGAACAGGGCGCGCAGAAAGGCGCGCGGGTCGGCGGGGGGGGTCGTGGTGGGGGTCATGCCATGGGGTCTTGTGGATTGGTGAAGGAGCGCAGCCGCGGGCCCGGGCGTGCGCGGGCATGGGCGGCGGCCTGGCAGGCGCGGCGGTAGGCGCGCAACTGCAGGGCGGCACGCGCGGCCACGCTGTCCGGCTCGGCCGGGCGGCCGTCGGTGTGGATGCCGGGGGGCTGGCCGGTCAGCAGGGCAATGCCCTCGGCCACGTGGGAGACGCTCCAGAGGTGAAAGCGCCCCTGCCGCACGGCCTCGACGATGCGCGGCTCCAGCATCAGATGGCGCTGGTTGCGCGCGGGGATGAGCGCGCCCTGCGTGCCGTTGAGACCGGCGGCCTCGCAGGTCTTGAACCAGCCCTCGATTTTTTCGTTGATGCCGCCCACGGGCAGCACCTCGCCGTGCTGGTTGAGCGCGCCCGTGACGGCGATGCCCTGCGCCAGCGGCAGGCCCGAGAGCGAGGACAGCAGCGCGTACAGCTCGGCGCAGGAGGCCGAGTCGCCTTCCACGCCGCTGTATTCCTGCTCGAACACGATGGAGGCGTTGAGCGCCAGCGGCGCCAGGTGGCCGAACAGGGCGGTGAGGTAGCTGTGCAGGATGAGCACGCCCTTGTCGTGGATGGGGCCGGACATCTCGACCTCGCGCTCGATGTTGATCAGCCCCTCCTGGCCCGCGTAGGTGCGCGCCGTGATGCGCACGGGAAAGCCGAAGCGGTAGTCGCCCAGGTCGATCTGCGTGAGCGCGTTGATCTGCCCCACGTGCGCGCCGTGCAGGGCGAGCAGGCGCTCGCCGTCGGCAATGCTCTCGTGCAGGCGCTGCTCGGGGTAGTTGTGGCGCTCGGTGCGCGCCTGCAGGGCGGCCTGCACGTCCTGCGCCGCCACCATGCTGGCGCCGCGTGCGCGGCACAGGGCCGCGGCCTCGATGACCAGGGCCTCGGTGTGGCCGAACAGGGCGCTCTGGCGCGCCTGGTCGTCGGCCTCGCGGTGGGTCTGCTCGATCACGCGCGCCACGGCGTCGGCGCCGAAGTGCGGCAGACCAAAGCGCTGGCAGGCGCGGGCAATGAACACGCTGCTGGCGTGGCGCGACGCCGCGCTGGCGCTGAAGGACTCGGCGAAGTCCACCTTGACGCGAAAGCGCTGCGCCACCTCGGGGTCGCCCTCCTGCAGGGCGTAGTACTCCTCCACCGAGCCGATGAGCACGAGCTTGACGTCCACGTCCACGGCCTCGGGCTGCAGCGCCGCGCCCACCACGGCGCCGTGCGCGCTCGCGCCTTCCTCGATCTGCAGGCGCCCGCAGCGCAGAAAGCGCCGCATGCGCTCCCACAGGCCCTCGTTGCCCAGCAGGTCGCGCAGGTGCAGCAGTAGAAAGCCCCCGTGCGCCTTGAGCAGGCTGCCGGCGTGGATGCTGCTGACGTCGGCGCTGACCGCGTCGTCGTCGGCCTGGTAGTCGATGCTGCCGAACAGGCTGCGCAACTGCGGGTTGTCCTCGGTGAGCACGGGCGCGCTGGTGAGGTCGGCGTTGTCCACCACCAGGTTCACGTGGCAGCGCGCGAGCAGGGTCTCGAGCTGCGCCTTGCGCTCCTCGCCGCCCTCGTCGCCGGCCTGGGCGGGCGTGAACAGGTCCAGCCGGTCGAGCACCTGCTGGCGCACGCGGTCCAGCCATTTGCCGATCTTCATCGTGTCCTTGATCTGCTTGCGCAGGCTGCTGCGCACCTCCTGCAGGGCATGGTCGATGAGCGGGCGCACGACCTGGCGGCGCAGTTGCGCAAAGGCCTCGTCGCGCTGGCGCTCGAGCGGGCGCATGGCGTCGAGAAAGCGGGCGATCTCGGCGCGCAGCCGCTGCTCGGCGGCGTCGATGGCGGCGCGCTGCTCGCGCGTGAGCGCGCGGGCCTCATCCTCGGTCAGCGGCTCGCCCTGGGCGCCGAGCAGGGTGAAGACCATGTGCCCTTCCTCGCGCGTCAGGCGAAAGTGCAGCGACTCGGCCAGCGCATCGAGGGCGGCAAAGGCCTGCGCCTCCTGCGCCTGGTAGGCCTTGTCGATGCGCTCGCTCTCGGAGCGGAAGTCCGCCCCGTCCAGGCGCTTGGGAATGTCGCCCTGCAGCGTGCGCGCGAACTGCTCCATGCCCTGGCGCAGCACGCGCCCCTGGCCCGCGGGCAGGCGCAGCGCGCGCGGGCGCTCGGGCTGGTCGAAGTGGTGCAGGTAGCACAGGTCGGGCGGCACGGCGCGCTGCGCCGCCGCCTGGCGCATGGCCTGCAGCAGCAGCGAGACGCGCCCGCTGCCCAGCTCGCCGAGCACGAACAGGTTGTAGTTCGGGTGCTCCAGCGCGAGGCCGAAGTGCGCGGCCGCCTCGGCGCGCTCCTGGCCTATCCAGGGCAGGCTCTGGTCGTGCAGCTCGGCCGTGCTGGCAAAGCCCAGGCTGGCGGGGCTGATGGTCAGGCGCAGTTGTTCGGGGGCGAGGGCGGTGGCGTGCATGGCGGGCTGTAGTTTGGGGTCAAATCGGCTTCCAGGGCTTGTTCAGCAAGCGCTGGAGGCTACCAAATCAATAGCATTCGGCCGGCGCATCAAGAGGGCGCACCGCCCGCCAGGGCATGCTCGCGGGCGCGTGCGCAGGCGGCGCCGTCCGCGGGCTGCACCGGCCAGCCCGCCAGGTGCTGGCGGGCGACCTGGCTGAGCGCGGCGATCCAGGCCGGGCTGTCGTTGAGGCAGGGGATGTAGTGGAACTCCTGGCCGCCCGCCTGCAGAAAGGCCGCGCGCGCCTCCTGGGCGATTTCCTCCAGCGTCTCCAGGCAGTCGCTGGTAAAGCCCGGGCACACCACGTCCACGCGGCGCGTGCCGCCCTGGGCCAGTTGGATGAGCGTGGGCTCGGTGTAGGGCTGCAGCCACTTGGCCTTGCCAAAGCGCGACTGGAAGGTCACCTGGTAGCGCCCGGCGCGCAGGCCCAGGCGCTCGGCCAGCAGGCGCGCCGTCTTGCGGCTTTCGCAGTGGTAGGGGTCGCCCAGGTGCAGGGTGCGCTCGGGCACGCCGTGAAAGCTCATCACCAGTTGTTCGGCCGGGCCGTGCTCCTTCCAGTGCGCCTCCACGCGGCGCGCCAGCGCTTCGATGTAGAGCGGCTCGTCGTGGTAGTGGTTGACGAAGCGCAGCTCGGGCACGCGGCGCTGGCGCCCGGCCCAGGCGTACACGGCGTCGAACACGCTGGCCGTGGTCGTGCCCGAATACTGGGGGTACAGCGGCAGGATGAGGATGCGCGTCGCGCCCTCGGCCTTGAGGGCGTCAAGCCCGCTGGCGATGGAGGGCTGGCCGTAGCGCATGGCGGCGCGCACCAGCACGTTGCAGCCGGACTCGCCCAGCCAGCCGCGCAGCAGCTTGGCCTGCTTGTCGGTCCAGGTGGCCAGGGGCGAGCCCTCGGGGGTCCAGATGCTGGCGTACTTGGCGGCCGACTTGGCGGGGCGCGTGCGCAGGATCACGCCGTGCAGCAGCGGCAGCCACAGGGCGCGCGGGATCTCGACCACGCGCGGGTCGGACAGGAACTGCCCCAGGTAGCGGCGCAGCGCCGGGGCGGTGGGGGCGTCGGGGGTGCCCAGGTTGCACAGCAGCACGGCGGTGCGCTCGGCGCTGCCGTGGGTGTAGGCGGGTTCGGTGGCGAATGGCATGCCGCATTCTCGCGCACGCGGGCGTCCGCCCGCGAGCGCGGGGCATGTATGTGTGCGTCAGCGCGCCGCGCCCTGGGCGGCCTCCCAGCGCGACTTGCAGGGTACGCAGTGCTGCGTTTGCGGCTCGGCGCGCAGGCGCTCGAAGGGGATGTCGCAGCCGCATTCAGCGCACAGGCCGTAGCTGCCGTCCTCCATGGCGTCGAGCGCCAGGCGGATGCGCGCCAGGTCGGCGGTGTCGATGTCGGTGAGCACCTGGTCCACCTCGCGGCCGACGTTGCCCTGGACGATGCCGTCCTGGTCGGCGGCGGGCGGTGCCAGGTTTTCCCGGTTTTGCTGCATTTGCGCCAGCAGTTCGCGCTGGCGCACGAGCAGCAGCGCCTTGAGTTCCTCGCGCTGGGCTGGGGTCAATGCTTGCGTCATGTCTTACTCCTGGATGGGGCCGTGGTTGCTGGGGCAGGGCGGGCTCGGGGCGCTGCCGGGGGATGCCCGCAGAATAGCATTCCGCCAGCCCTTCTCCGGGGCCGGGCAGGGCGGGGCGCGGCCTGCGGCCAATACCCCAATGCCGGCAGGGGGAATGCGGGCCGCGGGCGCTCGCGCTGCCCCGCAACGGGCGGAGAATGCAGCGGACCGGCGTGACGGGCCCTCATCCCACCATTCAAGAAGGAGCGTGCCATGGATGATGCAAAGAAAAAGACCGCGATCGATGCCCTCAACCGCATCATGGAGCTGGAGCTCGCGGGCGTGGTCAAGTACACCCACTATGCGCTGATGGTGTACGGCTACAACCGCATCCCCATCGTCTCCTGGCTCAAGGGCAATGCCGACGAGAGCCTGGCCCATGCGCACAAGGCCGGTGAACTGGTCACCCTGCTGGGTGGGCACCCCTCGCTCAAGATCGGCCCGCTGCTGGAGACCGAGCAGCACGACATCGGCGACATCCTGCGCGAAAGCCTGGACCACGAGAAGACCGCCCTGGCGGCCTACTACGACCTGCTGCGCATCGCCGAGGGCCATTCCGTGCTGCTGGAGGAGTACGCGCGCGAGATGATCGTCGCCGAAGAACTGCACCAGGACGAGGTCAACAAGATGCTGCGCCGGCCGGGCGAGACGGCCGTGTTCACCGCCTGAGGCGGCGCTACAGCGTCATGTTCTCGGGCGAGAGCACGGTCTTCTTCACGTGCACCGAGATGATGGCGACCACCTCGTCGGGCTTGGCCGGGCGCAGGAGCTGCTCGGATTCGACGGACACCTTGGTGACCAGGGAGTCGTCCTCCAGCAGGCAGAAGAAGGGCTGCGGGTCGGGCTCCAGCGGCAGCTCGGTGCGGCCCTCCAGCGAGCCGTGCGGCACGCGCAGGCCGTCGAGCAGGGTCTTGAGCCGATTGTCGATGTCGCCGCCGTCGGTGATCAGCGTGCCGCGCGGCTGCTGGCGAAACAGCAGCACCGACAGCTCGGCGTAGAGGTCCAGCCGCTGGGTGACCAGGGGCGCGAACAGCAGGCCGCCCTTCTCCACGATGACCGAGGCCTTGCCCGGCCGCGCCGGATGCGCCAGCAGCGCCGGCGCGGCGTCCTTGAGCGGGCGCTCGCGCCACAGGCGCTGCAGTTGCGGGTGCAGGGCGCGGCGGATTTCCCACTTGTGCGAGGACTTGGCGCCCTGGCCGTGCAGGGGGCCTTCGTAGATCAGGCGGAACTCCATGGCCAGGCACTATAGCCCATGAATAAAAAAGCACCTTGGGCTGATGGAGTCAGCGCAAGGTGCTATCAAAAACGGAGTAAAGCGGCGGCGATGGTGCCGGCCCCGCCGCCCGGGCCTCGTGGCTTCAGAACTTCACGGTCACACCCACGTTCACCGAGCGGCCCATGCCGGGCACGCGCACGCCCCAGGGCACGGCGGTGCCGGCCATGGTCATGCCCTGGCCCAGGTAGGCGCCGCCTTGCGGGTGGTGGTAGAAGCGGTCGAACAGGTTGTCGATGCCCACATCCAGCCGCACCTGCTTCCATTCGTAGCTGGCGCGCAGGTTCACCAGGCCGTAGCCGGCGGTGGGCAGTTCGTTGCGCACTGCCGAGACGCGGGTCTTGCCGCTGACCATCAGCAGCTCGGCCGTGCCGCTCCAGGCGCCCAGGCGCTGGGTGAGGGCCAGGCGCGCGTGGAGCGGCATGATGCCGTAGAGGTTGTCGCCCGTGCTGCGGTTCTTGCCCTGCACGTAGCTGAGCATGCCGTGGAGCGTGAACTGGCCCCAGCGTTCGGTCTTGCCCAGGTCGGCAAAGCCCGAGAGGTCGAAACCGTGCAGGCGCGCGTCCTGGTTGGCGAACTGCAGGTAGACGAAGCCCGTGGTGGCCGTGCGGTTGGCGGCGGTGCAGGCCGTCATCGCGCCGCTGCCGCTGCCGCTGCAGCGCTTTGCGTCGATGTAGTTCTGCACGTAGCTCAGGTAGGGCGTGAACTTCACGCCCCATTGCTCGCCCGTGGCGTCGTGCCAGTCGGCCGTGGCGCTCAAGGTGTTGGCGGTTTCGGGCCGGAGGTCGGCGTTGCCCACATAGCCGTTGCCGTCGCCCACGAGGTTGACCATGCGCATGGCCATGCCGCCGGTGGACCAGGTGTAGCGCTCGTACAGGTTGGGTGAGCGCGTCTTGTGCGCGAAGCCGAACTCGTAGCTGGCGTTGGCGCTGGGCGTGTAGCGCGCCAGCGCGGTCAGGTCGACGGAGCCGTCGCTGCGCTTGCGGTCCTTGGCGTTGAAGGCGTTGGCCTCCATGTCGTAGCTGCTGTTGTAGCCCTGCACCGGGCCGCTGTTGCTGCGCACCTGGCCGGCGCGCAGGCCCACCTGCGAGAGCCACTGCGGGTTCCAGCGCGCCTCCCATTCCCCGTAGACGTCGAAGCGGTCGCGCTGGCCGTCGCGGATGTTCCAGAAGGTGTTGGGCGCCATGCCGCCGCCCGAGGGCAGCCACCAGTCGTCCAGGCGGTAGCGCTGCAGCTCGCTGCCCACGCGCAGCGTGTCGCGTGCCGACAGCGGCAGCGCGGCCTGCACGCGCAGGCCCGTGGTCCGGCCCTCGGTGTCCATGGGCATGCCGGGCACGTTGTTGGCGGGGCCGTACCAGAACTGCTTGTCCTCGCCGAAGTTCATGCGGTGGCGCGTGTTCTCGTGGTAGGCGCGTGCCTGGAGCTGGCCCCAGGCGTACTGGCCCTGGTAGCGCAGGTTGAACTGGTGGCTGTCGTTGCCCGTCATGTCCATGCGCTGGTTGGGGAAGTTCTGGTAGGGAATGTCCTGCAGGCCCACGCGCATTTCGAGCAGGTGGTCCTCGTTGCGCAGGGCGTAGGCCAGGGCGTGGTTCGTGGTCTGGTAGCTCGACGAGCCCACAACGTCGCCCGCGAGCCAGCGCTCGGGCTTGTTGCTCGCCGCCGGGCCCGCGGGCTTGAAGGCGGCGCCCGCGCGGTAGTTGCCGGCGCGTGCGGTCGAGCCGTCGTAGCGCAGGCTGGTCTGCTCGGTGGCGTAGGTGGCCGAGAGGTTCACGCCCGTGCCATCGCCGTTGCTGCGGTAGTGCGTGCCGGCCTGGCCCTGGAGCAGCCGGCCCTGGCCCGGCGCGGCGAATTCGGGGGCGGGCGAATCGACCTGGATGGTCGCGCCAATGCTGTCGCCGCCCACGCTCACGGGCGTGATGCCGGCGAACAGGCGTACGCTGCCCACGCGCGTGGGGTCGATGTACGACAGCGGCGGGTTCATGTGGTTGCCGCAGGCGGAGACCAGGTCCATGCCGTCGACCTGGATGCGCAGCCGGTCATCGGCCAGGCCGTGCACGCTCGGCAGGCTGGAGACGCCGCCGGTGCCGTACAGGCTCACGCCGGGCAGGCCCAGCAGCAGGCGGGCGGTATCGCTGGTGCCGGCGCGTGCGGCCTCGATCCGGTCGGCCGGCAGCTCGCTCGTGTCCAGGCCCTGGGCGGCGGGCCTGGCGGCCTTGACGGTGACGGGCTGCAGCGCGGCCTCCTGCGCCAGGGCCGCCAAGGGCAGGCTGGCCAGCAGGGCGCACAGGGGTTGCAGGGCAAAGCGGTGGCGGGCGCGGACAGGCGCGCGGAATGCGGGAGTCATGGTCGGAAAGCGGTCGGGAAGAGGGAGGGGTTCTGGCGCTGCGGCGCACAGACAGTCCGGCCCGCAGCCGGGGCTGCGGGCCAGTTACCAAGAGAGAGAAATACCGTTCAGGCCCGCGGCGGCGCGTGCGCGGGCGGGTAGAGGCTGGCATGCCGCAGCGCGCGTGGCGTTGCCGGCACATGGCGGAAGGCGGTGGAGGGCTGGTGCGCCAGCGTGGCCTGGCGCGTGGCGCTGCTGCCCAGGGCCGAACTGGCCGTGGCCACGGCGCAGACCGGGCAGTTGAGCAGCGCCTGGGCGGCGGGGTGGCCGGTCGCGCCCGCATCCGGCAGGGCCGGGCCGTCCTGCACCGTGCAGATGTCGCCTGCGAGGGCCGGGGCCGTGAGGATGCGCGCCATGTGCGCACTGCTGACCTGCCCCATCCAGAACTGGGCCAGCAGGGCCAGCAGCGCCAGGGCCATGCCCAGGCGGCCGTGCAGGGAGGAGGGGGCGGCGGCTTTCACGCTGGGCATTGTCACCCCGGCGGGTGGGGGTGCGTCTTGTCGTGCATCAAGCTTGCGCCGGACAAGGGAATGGGGGCTGGGGTATTCTGCGTCGCCCCGCGCGGGCCGTGCCGTCCCCCCTTCACCCGTACCGCAGCCATGACCCATCCCCCCAATGCCCTGCCCCCGGTGCGTTCCATCCGCTTCACCCGCCCCCTGGCCTGGCTGGCCCTGGGCTGGCAGGATCTGTGGCGCAGCCGGCTCGCCAGCCTGGCCCAGGGCCTGGCGCTGGCCGTTGCCAGCGCCCTGCTGTGGCGCGTGGGCCAGGAGCGCTTCTGGCTGCTGGCCGGGGCGCTGTCGGGGTTTCTGGTGGTCGCGCCGGTGCTGGCCACGGGGTTTTACGTGCTCAGCCGCGCGCTCGAGCGCGGCGAGCGGGCCGGCCCTGGCGTGGTGCTGCGCACCTGGCTGTTCTGGCAGAGCCATTACCGCAGCCGCTGGGACCATGATTACTGGAGCCTGGTGCGCTTCGGCCTGCTGCTGGCGCTGGCGGGCACGGGCTGGGTGCTGATCTCGGCCGCGCTCATCACCCTGCTGGCGCCCGCGCCTGTGCGCTCGCCGCAGGACTTCCTGCAGCACGTGGTGCTGGCGCCCGACAGCACGCTGTTTACCCTGTGGCTGCTGCTGGGCAGCCTGCTCGCGGCACCGATGTTCGCCTCCAGCGTGGTGTCCATCCCGCTGCTGCTCGACCGCCGCATCGGCCTGTGGCAGGCCGTGTACACGAGCTGGCAGGCGGTGCTGGCCAACCCGGCCACGATGGCGATGTGGACGGCGCTCATCCTGGCCCTCACTCTGCTGGGCATGGCCGCATGGATGTGGGGCCTGGCGCTGGCCGTGCCCGTGCTGGGCCACGCGAGCTGGCATGCGTACCGCGAACTCGTTGATGCATCCGCTCTGCCCGAGCGCGAGCCCCCCGTGGGCGCAGCAGCAGGGCCATCCCACCACAAGGCAATGGCATCGTGATTTTTGGCTACACCGAAGCCGAGATATCGGCTTTCTTTCTCTCCTATGGCGTGGGCGCCTTCATCCTGTTCATGCTGTTCATCATCGGGCACCTGGCCTGGGAGTCCAAGGCCGGGCGCTTCGGCACCTTCGTGCTCTACATGGGCCTGGGGGTGGGCTTTCTGGGTTTTCTGGCCAAATACCTCATCCAGTGGTGGCTGGAAAAATAGCCACCCTCGCTGTTCTGTACTACGGGAGTTCATTGCACCATGGGTCTGACCATCTACGGCATTGCCGCCTCGCGCGCCGTGCGCCCCCTGTGGGCCGCCACGGAACTGGGGCTCCAGTTCGAGCATGTGCCCACGCCCTACCAGCACGGCGGCACGCGCACGGCCGAGTTCCTCGCCCTCAACCCCAACGGCCACATCCCGGTGCTGGTGGACCGCCGCCCCGACGGCGAGGTGGTGCTGTGGGAGAGCATGGCCTGCACGCTGTACATCGCGCGCCACCATGGCAAGGGCGATGGCACCGACCTCGCGCCCGCCAATGCGCACGAGGACGCCGAGGCCCTGCGCTGGAGCTTCTGGACGGTGAACGCGCTGGAGGCCGACGCGCTGACCGTGCTCATGCACCGCCTGGCCATGCCGCCCGAGCAGCGCAAGGCCCACCTGGCCGAAGCCGCCGAGAAGCGCCTGCACGTGCCGCTGCGCGTGCTGGAGCAGCACCTGCAGCGCCAGGCCGCGCGCGGCCAGGAGCACCTGGCGGCCGCACGCTTCACCGTGGCCGACCTGTGCACGGCCAGCGTGCTGGGCTGGACCAAGCCGGCGCGCGACCTGCTGGAGTCCTTTCCCGCCACCCAGGCCTGGCTGGCGCGCTGCCTGGAGCGGCCGGCGCAGCAGGCCATGCGGGCGCTGGCACGCCAGCAACATTGAGCCGCGCCGGCGGCTTGCGGCAGCGCTGAGGCAGGCCCTCCCGGGGGGCTTGTTCAGTGCCGCCTTTACCGCAGCTTCACCCGGCGCTTGCCGTGGCTGGGTACCATGGCGGCATGCATTGCGCAGCGTGTATTCCTGCCCGTCCGGGGCGTTGGCGGCCCTGGCGTGCCGCGGCGCTGGGCTGCGGCCTGGCGCTGCTGGCGGCTTGCGCCAGCGCGCCGCCCCCGGCCGGCGCGCTGCCCCCGGTGGATGTTCCTGCCCAATGGAGCACGGCCGCGCCCGGCGCCGCGGGGCCGGCCCAGGCAGGCGCCCTGGCGCGCTGGTGGGAGGGCCTGGGGGACGCGCAACTGGCCGCCCTGGTGGCCCAGGCCCTGCAGGCCCAGCCTAGCGTGCAGGCGGCGCAGTCCGCGCTGCGCCAGGCCCGCGCCCAGGTGCGCGTCCAGCAGGCGGGCCTGCTGCCGCAGGTCGATGCGTCCGCCTCGGCCCAGCGCAGCCGCAGCGGCGGCACGGCGGGCAACAGCTTCCAGGCCGGCTTCGATGCGCTCTGGGAGCCGGACCTCTTCGGTCGCCTCGATGCCGGCCTGCAGGCCAGCGCGGCCGACGCGCGCGCCGCCCAGGCCAGCCTGGAGCAGGTGCAGGTGTCGCTCGCCGCGGAAGTGGCTCTGCAGTACATCAGCGTGCGCGGCCTGCAGCAGCGCCTGGCGATTGCGCAGCGCAACCTCGAAAGCCAGCAGCAGACCCTGCAGATCACCGATTGGCGCGTGCAGGCCGGGCTGGCCACCGCGCTCGTGGCCGAGCAGGCCCGCGCGGCCGCGGCGCAGACCGCGGCGCAGGTGCCCCAGTTGCAGGCCAGCCTGGCGCAGGCGCGCCATGCCCTGGCCGTGCTCACGGGCCAGGCGCCGGCCGCACTCGACGCCGCGCTGGCCGCGCCCGGCCCCGTGCCCCTGCCCTCGGAGGCCGTGCTGCTGGACATACCGGCCGACACCCTGCGCCAGCGCCCCGATGTGCGCGCCGCCCAGGAGCGCGTGCAGGCGGCGCTGGCGCGCGTCTCGCAGGCCGATGCGGCGCGCTACCCCAGCCTGCGCCTGTCGGGCAGCCTGGGGCTGCGCGCCCTCACGCTGGGGGCGCTGGGTGACGGCGCCTCCGTGGTCCAGACGCTGCTGGGCAGCCTGGCCGTGCCCGTGTTCGACGGCGGCGCGGCCCAGGCGCGCGTGGATGTGCAGCAGGAGGCGCTGGAGCAGGCGCGCAGCGCCTACCAGTCCGCGGTGCTCGCGGCGCTGCAGGAGGTGGAGGATGCCCTGGCCGTCCTGCAGGGCGAGCGCGCCCGCCTGGCCCGCCTGCAGGAGGCTGCGCAGGCCGCGGACCAGGCGGCCCTGCTGGCGGGCCAGCGCTACGCCAGCGGGCTGATCGATTTTGCCGCGGTGCTGGAGACCCAGCGCACCCTGCTGGCCACGCAGGACGCCGTGGCCGTCTCTCAGGCCAGCCTGGGCACGGGCCATGTGCGGCTGTACAAGGCCCTGGGCGGGGGCTGGCCGTGAGCCGGGCCGCGCCTGTGCGCCCCATGGGGGATATTTTTTCATGACCACACCCACGAACGAAACCGCCACCCCCGCTGCCCTTGCCGCGGCGGCGCACAGCCTGCAGGACCTGCTCGGGCCGGAGCACGCGCAGCGCTGGTGGCGGCGCCCCGCCGTCTGGCTGGGCGGCCTGGCCCTGTGCGCTGCCGTGGCGCTCGGGCTGTACCTGCTGCAGCAGCGGCGCGCCACACAGGCGCCGCAGTACGTGACCGAGGAGGTGCGGCGCGGCGGCCTCACGCTCACCGTCTCGGCCACCGGCACGCTGCAGCCCACGCGCTCGGTCACCATAGGCAGCGAGCTCTCCGGCACGGTGCGCCAGGTGCTCGTCGATGTGAACGACCGCATCCGCCAAGGCCAGGTGCTGGTGGAGCTGGACACGGCCAAGCTGGCCGCGCAGGTGCAGCGTTCGCGTGCGGCGCTGGCCTCGGCGCATGCGCGCGTGGCGCAGGCCCAGGCCACCGTGCAGGAGGCGCAGATCGCCCTGCAGCGCCTGCAGGAGGTGGCGCGCCTGTCGGGCGGCAAGGTGCCCTCGGCCGCCGAACTCGACGCGGGCCGCGCCGCGCTGGCGCGCGCCCAGGCCGACGAGGCGAGCGCGCGCGCCAGCGTGGACGATGCGCGCGCCGCGCTCTCCACCGACGAGACCAACCTCTCCAAGGCCTCCATCCGCTCGCCCATCGATGGCGTGGTGCTCACGCGCAGCGTGGAGCCGGGCAACGCCGTGGCGGCATCGCTGCAGGCGGTCACGCTGTTCACCGTGGCCGAGGACCTGGCGCAACTGCAATTGCAGGTGAACGTGGACGAGGCCGACGTGGGCGCCGTGCGCGTGGGGCAGAAGGCCAGCTTCACCGTGAGCGCCTACCCGGCGCGCGCCTACCCGGCCACCATCACCCGCGTGGCCTACGGCTCGACCAAGACTGACAACGTCGTGACCTACACCACCTGGATGCAGGTGGACAACGCCGACCTGAGCCTGCGCCCGGGCATGACGGCGGCGGCCACCATCGTGGCCACCGAGCGCAGCGGCGTGTTGCTGGTGCCCAATACCGCGCTGCGCTTTGCGCCCTTCAAGGCGGGCGCGGCGGCGCCGGCGCGCAGCGGCGGCATCGTCTCGCAGATCATGCCGCGCCCGCCCGGCGCCATGGCCCGGCGCAGCGCCGCGGACAAGGGCCCGGCCGAGGGCCGGCAAAAGCAGGTCTGGGTGCTGCAGGACGGCCAGCCCCAGGCGGTGACGGTCGAGGTCGGCATCAGCGACGGCCGCATGACCGAGGTGCGCAGCGAGCGCCTGCAGCCCGGCATGGCCGTGATCACCGACCAGCGCAGCGCCGGAGCCGCGCCATGAGCGTGGCGGCGCCAGCGGCCACGGCCGACGCCCCCCTGATCCGCCTGCGCGGCGTGACCAAGGTGTACGGCGAAGGCGCGCTCGCCTTCCAGGCCCTGCGCGGCGTGGACCTGGACATCGCGCGCGGCGAGTTCGTGGCCATCATGGGGCCCAGCGGCTCGGGCAAGTCCACGGCCATGAACCTGATCGGCTGCCTGGACCGGCCCAGCGCGGGCGCCTACCTGTTCCAGGGCGTGCATGTGGAGGCGCTCGCGCGCGACGAGCGCGCGCGCCTGCGGCGGCGCTTCTTCGGCTTCGTGTTCCAGGGCTTCAACCTGCTGGCGCGCACCACGGCGCAGGAGAACGTGGAGCTGCCCCTGCTCTACCGCGGCGCCAGCGCCGCCGAGCGCCACGCGGCGGCCGCGCGCGCGCTCGACGCCGTGGGCCTCAAGGGCTGGGAGCACCACACCCCGGGCGAGCTCTCGGGCGGGCAGCAGCAGCGCGTGGCCATTGCGCGCGCCATCGTCACCGAACCGGCCGTGCTGCTCGCCGATGAGCCCACGGGCAACCTCGACACCCAGCGCAGCGTGGAGATCATGGAGCTCATCGCACGCCTGAACCGCGAGCGCGGCATCACCGTCATCATGGTCACGCACGAGCCCGACATGGCCGCCTATGCGCGGCGCGTGGTGCGCTTCGTCGATGGCGTGGTCGAGAGCGACCGCCACCATGCGCACACGGCGGCCGCGGCTGCGCAGGAGCCGGCCTGATGTGGCTCAACACCCTGCTGCTGGCGCTGCGCTCCATCCGGCGCAACCTGCTGCGCTCCTTCCTCACCATCCTGGGCATCGTCATCGGGGTGAGCGCCGTGATCACCATGGTCACCCTGGGCAACGGCGCCACGCTGGCGGTGCAGAACCAGATTGCCAGCCTGGGCACCAACCTGCTGCAGGTGCGCCCGGGCCAGCGCCTGGGGCCGGGCAGCGGCAGCGCCCCCGCCTTCAAGGACGCGGACGCCGACGCCATCGCGCAGCAGATCGGCGGCATCCAGGCCGTGGCGCCCGAGGGGCGCACCGGCGGCACCGTGGTGGCGGCCGGGCGCAACTGGACGACCAGCATCATCGGCAGCACCAACGCCTGGCTGGAGACGGGCAACTGGCAGGTGCGCCTGGGCCGCGCCTTCCGCCCCGAGGAGCTGCGCGCGGGCGCCGCCGTGTGCCTGATCGGCGCCACCCTGCAGCGCGAGCTGTTCGGCGGGCAGGACCCGCTGGGCCAGTTGCTGCGCGTCAAGGCCTTTGCCTGCGAGGTCATCGGCGTGCTCGCGAGCAAAGGGCAGGGCGCCTTCGGCAACGACCAGGACGACGTGGTGCTGCTGCCCCTGGCCACGCTGCAGCGGCGCGTGACGGGCAGCACGCGCGTGCAGACCCTGCTCGTCTCCATGCAGGATGGCAGCGACCCCGAGCGCGTGAAGGCCAGCCTGCGCGAGCTGTTGCGCGAGCGGCGCAAGCTCGCCGAGACCGACGAGGACAACTTCAACATCCTGGACACGCGGCAACTGGCCGACACGCTCTCGGGCACCACCAAGGTGATGACCATGCTGCTGGGCGCGGTGGCCGCCGTGAGCCTGCTGGTGGGCGGCATAGGCATCATGAACATCATGCTCGTGAGCGTGACCGAGCGCACGCGCGAGATCGGGCTGCGCCTGGCCATAGGTGCGCTCGAACGCGAGGTGCTGCTGCAGTTCCTCATCGAGGCCGTGGTGCTGGCCGCGCTGGGCGGTGTCATCGGCATCGTGCTGGCCACGGCGGCCTCGCTGCTGCTGGCGCAACTCATGCAGGTGCCCTACGTGTTCAGCCCGGGGGTCAACCTGCTGTCCTTCGTGTTCTCGGCGGGCATCGGGGTGCTGTTCGGCTACTTCCCGGCGCGGCGCGCGGCGCGCATGGACCCCATCGAGGCCCTGCGGCACGAATGAGCGGCGGCCACGGCGCCGGTCTGCCCGCAGCGCCCAGGCTCAGGCGGTGGCGGGCCGCGACAGGTGCCGGACCAGCGCCGTGACCATGTTGCGCGGCGTCAGGCGCACGCTCTGGGCCATGACCCAGTTCAGGGCACCGGGAATGTAGACCCGTTGCCCGCGCTGCAAGGCGCGGTAGCCCTGGGCAGCGACGGCCTCCGCGCTGGGCAGCTTCTTCCCGCGCACCAGGGCGGAGGCCTGCATCGCAGCGGCGTCCTGAAAGCCCGATGCCGTGGGCCCCGGGCACAGGGCCGTCACGCTCACGCCCTGGGGCGCGAGCTCGGCGGCGATGGCCTCGGTGAAGCTCAGCACAAAGGCCTTGCTGGCGTAGTACACCGCCATGTAGGGGCCGGGCTGGAAGGCCGCGGTGGACGCCACGTTGAGCAGCCGGCCCCGGGTGGCGATCAGGTCGGGCAGAAAGTATTTGGTCAGCGCCACGACGGTGTTCATGTTGAGCCGCATCATGGCCAGCTCGGGCTCCAGGGCAGAGTCCTTGAATTCGCCAAACCTGCCGTAGCCCGCGTTGTTGACCAGGGCGCTGATGGTGAGATGGCGGGCCTTGACGGCCGCGTGCAGTTGCGCCGCGCCGTCCTCGGTGGCCAGGTCGGCGGCGATGACCGTCACGCTCACCTGGTGGCGCTGCTGCAGTTCCTCGGCCAGCGCCTGCATCGCGGGCACGCTGCGGGCGGCCAGCACCAGGTCATAGCCATCGCGGGCAAATTCGGCGGCCAGTGCCTTGCCGATGCCGGAAGAAGCGCCGGTGATCAGTGCGGTGCGCGGGGTGGTGGTCATGGTTGATTCCTAATGGTTTAATCCGTTCGACGGATAGGGGTTGAAAAATGGCACCGCAGTGCCAGGGGCTCGATCGAGCAGGCTCAGGTACAGGACGCCTCGGCCTGCTCCACCAGGGTGCGCAGATCCGCCAGCGCCGTATCCAGGCTCAGGCGGTAAAAGTTCTCACGGGATACCCGCTCCAAAGTGACCAGACCCGCCTGCAGCAGCACCTTGAGGTGGTGCGAAATGGCAGGGCGCGAGAGCGGCATGCGCTCTGCAATCTGGTTCACATTGAGGCGTTCATCCTGCGCCAGCAGCATGACGATGTCCTGCCGGAACTTGTCGCCCAGGGCATTGAACACCGGCGCACAGGCGCGAAAGCTCAGCAACACGTCGTCCAGCGACGCGGTGGGGGCGGGGGAATGGGGTGTTGCGGAGTTCATCTGTTCAAATGTTTAAACGAATTATGGAGCAAATGAACCCGGCGGCAAAACCGAGTGCCAAATCCCTGGATGATGCGGGGGTAATGGCCGCCCGCCGCGCCCTGGGTCCGGGCCCGCGGCCCCAGAGGCCTCAATGCACCGCCTGGGTGGACCCCGGCGTACGAAATGGGGCATGGCCACACGGGCCATTCGCTATGAAAACCGGAGCTGACTGCGCAGGTGGGGTAAGGGCTAGAGGCCTAAAACACCTGAAAACCACGCGCAAGCAAGCAGCGGCTCACCAGGGTGGTCGCGCCTGCAGCGAATGCTTGGTGCGCAGCACTGGTGCGAGCCCCTCAACGCAACTGCATGACAACGTACGGAAAAAAGACCAGCAGCAACAGGCCGAACGACAAGTAGTTTCCGGTTCGCGGGTCGAAATCTTGGAATACCTTGGCCCAAGGCTGCCTCAGCAGCATCTTCGCCAAAGCGATATCAAAGCCTGCCATGAAGAGTGCCAGAGCCAGTCCGATGACAAGAAGGCCGAACGGCTGGACGACCCCGATGCCAGGAACCAGGAGATAGCAAACGCCGAACGCCAGCGCGGAACCCGTAACAATGCTCAATTTTAGGGCCCGGCTCTTTCCGATCCTCGGGACCAGGACTGTGGCCCTGAATATTCCGTGGAGCGTCTCGACTCCGGCGAGCACGATACAGAGCGCCAAGATTCTCACGAATTCATCAGGCATGCCCACACTTTCCTATGCGGCCCAACGCCCAAATTAACCGGCGGCGAAGCCGTCCGGATTGAACGAACAGTTAGACCCGAAGGCCAAAAGGGAGCGCCCTGACTTGAAGACGGGCGCAAGCCGTGAAACAGCGCAGCGCCATGGGAGCGGCGCTGCGCTGCAAGAATGATAGCTGGTGGCGCTTGCTACGCAAGGGCTAGAGGCCAAAAAGGCTTGAAAAAAGCAAGCCACTCGCAGGCGAAGCCCGCCAGGCCGCACAAAACCCCAACCACTGCCGCCTGAGAAACTAAATGCCTTTTGAATAAGCATGGCCTGAATATGGCGGGTGAAGGGACTAACGCCCTGAATTCAGCCGACGCCGAAGGCGGTCGGCTGCGATGAAAAGTTAGACCCGAATGCCAAAACGGGAAACCTCAACTTGACGACGGGCGCAAACTGCGAAAAAGCAAAGCGCCACCAAGGCGGCGCAACGCTTTTAAAATGATAGCTGCTTGCGCTTGCTATGCAAGGGCCAGCGACCAAAAAGGCTTGAAACAAACAAACCGTTCGCAGGCGAAGCTCGGAGAAACGGCAAACTAGGCGATACATAACGTCTGAGAAATTAAATGCCGTTTGAAAAGCATGGCCTGAATAAAAAAGATTTTTATGTAGGATTAATAAGAATTATATTGTTCCAATACCAAAAATGCTTAAAATCCAATCTCCCATCATTTTCGATTCTGAATTTGGACTCAATGCAAAACTGATAAGCGCTGACCATAGAAACAAAAAACCACCTGCAACAGTAAATTCAATTTTTCTGGCTTCATATAAATTTTTTCTGAAAGATTCGTTGGTTAGAAGCGAGATGTTATTGTGCATGCATTTTTTTTCAAGCCTGTCAATGGCACTAAACACTTTTAGTGTTGAGTAGTTGTTTGTTTCGTGCTCTATTATTAACCATTTTACAAATGCAATTTTTTTTGACCTTGCTAGTGAGCCGGGAAGCCATTCGGTAAATAGGAGAATTGCCATCAATGAGAAATATATAACCATCCCTTTATTGGATTCAATATAAAGTAAGGCCACTGTTAAGAGGATCCCTTGCAAGGTTATAAACATTGTTCGATTTCTTTCTTGCAAAGATTCCTCTGTATCCCATATGCTTAGATAATAGGCATATGGATCTCCTGCGATAACTTTGACATCTGCTGATTTGTTTTTTTTCATATTTAAATGTCTAAGAATACGGTAAGCGACTGGCCGTAGGCCAGTCCGCTTGACCAGTGGGTTAGGGCAATTTTAGTAAACGAGCCGAGTAACGCTGTACGCCCCACATGACTGCAAACGTGTCGCTTACTTCGTACCAGCGCCCCTCGGGACGACCTGAACTGTGATTTGCACCCATGCAGGAGCATTCGCAGTCTGCGCCTATGGCGTTCCAGCACGCTGGAGCACAAATCTCCTTTTCTCGGTAAAGCTGAATGACGTAGCAGGCACCGTACCTCGCAAATGATAAGCGAATGACTCGCTCAAACCACGCCTGTGGTACTTCCCAAGCTCCATTCTTTTTGTCCCAAGTCGGCTTATTCCTTTCGCCATTTCGGAGCCATGCCTTGTTGTCTGGCGCGTAAGGGAGGCGAACCAATAAGGGGGAAGGGCGTTGACGTTGAAACACCACAGGAAGTCGCGTCTGCTTCCAAAAGCGGTCGAATTCATGAATTTGCGAGTTAACCGACATTTTCCCTAACGCCTGAATTAAGCCGCGCCGCGAAACGGCGTCGGCTTGAATGAATTGTTAGGGCTGATGCCCAGAAACCTTGGAGGTGGTGGCTTGCTGTGCGGCAACCACGGTGGCTTTGATCTGCTCACTCCCGAGCAAAGATTGGCGCTGATGATCAAGAATCTCCTTGAGGGCGGCAATCCGATAGCCAGCGGAATCTTCGGTGAGGCCCGTAGCAAGTGACTCAGCAACAGTCGCAAGACGCTCTGCAAAGGCTGCTTGGCTCTTCGCCTCCTCAAGAGAGACCTTTTGGGCTATGACCTCAGGCCTCGCTTGGATCAAGTTGATCGCGGCGTTGTTGATGTCGTTTTGCCATGAAAGCATCTTGTCCCTGATTTCGGCAAGTATGGAATCTGCGCGCTCTGCTTGCCGACTGGTGAGCCACCAAAAAACGACGGCGAGTATGAGACTGACTACGGATGCAATCGTCCCTACCAGATTGAGATTAACTGTCATATCAGCCCCAACGTTTGAAAAGAGAGGCGCTGACCGGTTTGCCGGGCAGCATCCTCCCGATGGAAGGGTTAGGCTGCGCTGCGTCCATTCCGCGCCCAACGATCTTTGTAGTTGCCTCTGGCCAAAACGGGAACGACCGTTTCAATGATATCGGGGTCACCTTGTCCATCGAATGAGAACAGCCTATAGACAACTTGAAGGCGTGCTGCTCCATTCTGAATCGACTCAAGTTCTGTTTGCCCTGATGCCCAGAACTCGTGGATCATGTGATCCATCCGATGGATACACGCATCGGTGTAAGAGTATTCGTTCAGTTCGACAACTTCTCCTGATTCGAGCGTTAGAGAGCAGTCGAAGCGATTCAAGTAGGTCGACAACCGAAAGCCGGTACCTTTGCTGTGAATCATGAAATAGCTATGCAATCGCACGGACACCGACCAATCACGCGTCCGGTACAGCCTGATTGATGTGTCGGCGAGACGAATCATTTGTGTAGCCTAACGAACAAGGTAAGCCGGCCGCCGTAGGCGGATCGGCTTGACCGCAGGGTTAGACAAGCAAACTCTCATAGTTCACATTCGTTCGTTTCGTAGTCCCAGCGACCTCCGCGATCCAGGCAACTGTCTATGGCAAAGAAGCGTGAAGCAAACATGAGTGCCCCCAGAACGACAGCAAGCAGTACGGCCACGCATAAAAGGCGCCAGTATCTTTGCTTCCGAACGGTTATTTTCATGATGCCTAACGGGCGAGGTAAGCCGACCGCCGAAGGCGGGTCGGCTTGACTGACCGGTTAGCCACAGTGGCCAAACCGAGAATGCTGCGCAGACACATAGCGCTGCAAAATTAACGACGAGGGAGATGTTCACATGCAATTCCATCATTATCAGCATCCAGATCTGAGCCTGGATTACTTTGATGCCATGCTTGAGCATCTTGTTGGTATGCGAAATCTGAGCAATCCGCATCATCACTTCCTCCACCACCGCAAGCGGTCAGTGTTATTGCGATAAAAATAAAAAAACTTGTTTTGCGTATTTCATAACACTCCGGGATAAAAGGATAACTAGAAATAGACGACCAGCATGCTAGCCGGATTGATCCGCCAAGACAAGGTCATGGAGTCTATCCCCAGGAAAACCCCGACAGACGCATGAATAGGCAAAACTGAAATTTCGCGGATGGTACCGGATGAAACCGCCCCGCCTGCTCCCCCATACCGGCCGCCCAAGCTGCTGGAGAGCATGAGCATTCATTTGCGCACGCGCCATGACAGTATTCGCACCGAAGAGGCGTATATAGATTGGGCGCGGCGTTTATTCTGTTTCATCACAAGCGCCATCCGCGTGATATGGGCGCCAGGAAGTGGAGGCGTTTTTGAGCCATCTTGCCGTCGATCGCCAGGTGGCTGCATCGACCCAGAATCAGGCCAAGTCAGCGATTTTGTATTTGTACAAGCAGGTGCTGGGCATGGAATTGCCCTGGCTCAATGAAGTGATCCAGGCCAAGCGTCCTCGGCGTCTGCCGGTGGTGCTCACGCCGTCGGAGGTACGCGAACTCCTCATGCACATGGAGGGCACTGCGGGCTTGGTCGCCCAATTGCTCTACGGCACGGGCCTAGGCTTAATGAGCGCCGGGCTTGCGGCGCAAGAACCCCTGTATCCATGCCCGCCGCTGCCCCCGGTCCTCGAAAAGGGCTGGCAAAGCTGAGCGGCACGTACCGGAAATATGGAATAAAAAAACGCCCGCAGCGTATACGCAGCGGGCGCTAGCAGCTATCGAAAAAATAGCTGGCGGTGCGGGGGGCCTCAATGCACCGTCAACTCCACGGCGCGCGCGCCGGGGGCCTGGCGGGCCAGGGAGAGGGTGAGCACGCCGTGCTCCAGCTTGGCCGAGCTGGCGGCGGCGTCGATGGGCGCGGGCAGCTCCCAGGCGCGGTGCACCCGGCGCGGCGCGCCCTCCTTGCTGCGCACCCGCACGCGCGGGCCGTTGATGGTGATGTCGAGCTGCTCGCGCGTCAGGCCGGGCACGTCCAGTTGCAGCGTGGTCGCCTTGTCGTCCTGCGTGACCTGTACGCCCGCGGCGGGCTGGGGCTGGCCTTCATGCAGGCGGCTGTGCAGCCAGCGCCGCAGGGCGGCATTGCGGGCCATTCCGGCCCAGGTGGCGTAAGGCATGACGGCGGTAGGGATCATCAGGGTTACTCCTTATACTGCGCGGCCGGGGGATGTGCCGCATGCCCCTGCAGATAGGCATGTGCCTGTGGTTTTCAAGAAAGCAATCCGATGAATGTTTTTCGCTCCCTGCGCTTGAGATTCCTGCCCTGCGCCCCATGGCGCGCGCTGTGCCTGGCCGCAGCGGCCGCCCTGGCCGGGCCGGGCGCACAAGCGCAGACGGCGGGCGCGCCCAGCGCCGCCACCCCGGCGGCAGCGCCGGTCAAGCTGGCGCTCATCGAGAGCCTCTCGGGCCCCTTCGCCAATACGGGCGAGGCGGTGTTTCGCAACATCTTCTGGGCCGTGGAGCGCGTGAACGCGCGTGGCGGCGTGCTGCTGCCGGCCGCCCAGGGCGGCGCGCGCGCGCTGCAGGTGCAGCGCTACGACAGCAAGGGCCAGAACGAGGAGGCGCTCTCGGCGCTGCGCGCGGCCATCGACGACGGTGCGCGCGTCGTCATGCAGGGCAACTCCTCGGCCACGGCGGCGGTGCTGCTCGACGCCATCAACAAGCACAACGAGCGCGAGCCCGGCAAGCGCGTGCTGTTCCTCAACTATTCGGCGGTGGACCCCATCCTGACCAACGAGAAGTGCAGCTTCTGGCACTTCCGCTTCGATGCGCACGCCGACATGCGCATGGCCGCGCTCATGGACGTGCTGCAGAGCGACAAGGCGCTCAAGAGCGTCTACCTCATCGGCCAGGACTACAGCTTCGGCCAGGCCGTGCTGCGCGAGGCGAAGAAGCAGCTCGCCGCGCAGCGCCCGGACGTGGCCATCGTGGGCGACGAGCTGCACCCCGTGGGCCGGGTGAAGGACTTTGCCCCCTACGCGGTGAAGATCAAGGCCAGCGGCGCGCAGGCGGTGATCACCGGCAACTGGGGCAATGACCTCACGCTGCTCGTCAAGGCCGCGCGCGAGGTGGGCTACGGCGGCAGCTTCTACACCTTCTACGGCAACGCCCTCGGGGCGCCCGCCGCCATCGGCGACGCGGGCATCGGCAAGGTGGTGGCCGTGGCCGACTGGCTGCCCAACGTGCCCGCCGCGCAGAGCGAGGCGTTCTACCAGTCCTTCCGCGAGCGCTTCCCCCGGCCGCAGGACGACTACGTGCACATGCGCATGCAGCTCATGGTCGAGGCGCTGGCCCAGTCCATCGAGGGCGCGGGCAGCCTGGAGGCCGCCGCCGTGGCGCGCCAGATGGAGAAGGCGCGCGTGCAACTGGCCGGGCGCAGCGGCAGCATGCGCGCGGCCGACCACCAGTTCCAGCAGCCGCTGGTGGTGGGCGTGATGGACAAGCAGGGCGCGCCGGGCGTGAAGTTCGACGTCGAGGGCTCGGGCTACGGCTTCCGCGTGGTGCGCGACATCCCCGCCGCCAAGGCGCAAATGCCCACCACCTGCCAGATGCAGCGTTACTGAGGGCCGCAGGCTGCCGGCCTCAAGCCAGCAGCGTGACCGTGCGCAACGGCCGCAGCACGCTGCTGGGCGTCATGCCGAAGGTGTTGCGGAACTGCCGGCTGAAGTGGGAGCCGTCGGTGAAGGCGCCTTCCAGGGCGGCGTCGGTCAGCCGCTGGTGCGCGGCCAGCGCGCCGATGGCGGCGCGCAACTGGCACCACACCTTGTAGCGGCGAAAGCTCACGCCGGCGTGCTCGCTGAACAGGTGGTTGAAGCGCGAGGCCGACAGGTGCAGCCGGGCCGCGGCGCTGGTGCGGCTCACGCCATCGCCGGCATGCAGCCGCAGCGCCTGCAGGGCGTTTTGCACGCGCGGCTCCATGGCGCAGGGCGGCGGCAGGGGGCGGGTCAGCAGGGCGTCGAGGTCGAAATGGCGCAGCCGGTCGTGGGTGAGGCTGCGCTGGCGCACCTTGGGGCAGGGCTCCCACAGCACGCCGCCGTTCTGGGCCAGCCAGGCCGTCAGGGCGCGGGCCGGGGGCGCATCGGGCTCCAGGTAGATCAGCGCCACGCACTCGCCCTGCGGGTCCAGGAGGTGCTCCACGCCTGCCGCCACCACGGCGCTGCTGGCCGTGTGCGTGGTGGTGTGGCCGTGCTGCGCCCGGTGCAGCGCAAAGCGGCCGGACAGTCCCAGCAGCAGCACCGGGCAGGGGTGGCAATGCATGCCCGTGGCGGGCAGCTCGCCCAGATACAGGGCCCGGTCGCGGGCCATCACCAGTTCATTCTTCATGGACGCAGCCCAAACGTACCAGCACGCCGCCCGCGGGTCCGGCAGCATGTGCGGCATTTTGCATTGCAGGAGATTGTCGTGCGCATGCGCTCATTTTTCAGACCCTGGCCTTTGGCTCTCATCTTGGCCGTGCTCGCCGGCGGCGCCTGGTACGGCCTGCCCGCCCAGGTGGCGCCGTGGCTGGTGGCGGCGAACCGCCACAGTGCCGGCCTGCACGCCGCCGTGGTCGATACCGGCACGCACCGCGTGCACTACCTGCAGCGCGGCAGCGGGCCGGTCGTCGTGCTGCTGCACGGCATTTTTGCGGAGAAAGACCACTGGGTGGACTTTGCCCGCGCCTTTCCCGAGGGCTACCGCCTGATCATTCCCGACCTGCCGGGCTTCGGGCAGACGGGGCGCGACCCCGCACGGCCCTACGACTACGCCGCGCAACGGGCGTACCTGCAGGCGTTTCTGGATGCGCTGGACGTGCAGCAGGCGCACATCGCCGGCAGCTCCATGGGGGCGACCCTGGGGGCCCTGCTGGCGCTGCACGCGCCGCAGCGCGTGCGCAGCCTGGCCTTCATCGGCGCCCCGCACGGCCTGCGCAGCGCCCAGGCCAGCGACATGGACCGCGCCATCGACGCCGGGCGCGCGCCCTTGGTGCCGCAGGATGCCGCCCAGTTCGAGGCCATGCTCGACCTGGTGTTTGCGCAGCGCCCGTTTCTGCCGTACCCGGTGCGCGCCCAGGCCCAGGCGCAGGCCCTGGCCCAGGCGGCCTCCGACCAGCGGGTGTGGGGGGCGCAATTGCGCGACCGCTACCTGCTCGATGGCGTGCTTGCGCGGCTGCAGACGCCGCTGCTGGCGCTGTGGGGTGGGCAGGACCGCGTCTTCCACGTCTCCGGCGCGGCCCGGCTGCGCGAGCTGCTGCCGGCGGCGCAGCTCCAGGTGCTGGGAGAGGCCGGGCATTTGCCCATGATGGAGGCGCCGGCCTCCAGCGCCCAGGCCTACGCGGCATTTCTGGCGCTGCAGCCGGCTCCCTGAGCCGCTGGCGTGGAGGGGCGGCCCAGGGCGCCTGCTCAGGGCGCGGCGGCGGCGCGCTCGGCCTGCACGGCCTGGCCCAGCTCGATCACGGCCATGGCGTAGTAGCTGGACCAGTTGTAGCGCGTGATGGCGTAGAAGTTCTCCGTGCCCGCCACGTAGCTCGGCGGCTCGGCGCCGTTTTGCAGCTCCACCAGCGCCAGGGGGCCGGCGTGCTGCTGGCCCGCGGCGTCGAGCCGGGCGCCCAGCGCCTGCATGCGCGCGGCGCTGAAGCTGGGCAGGATGTCGGGCAGCAGCAGCTCCTCGGTCTGTTCGGGCGTGCCTGCGGGCTGCACGGCGTAGTGCGTGGGCATGCCGGGCTGCCAGCCGTGGGCGGCAAGGTAATGGGCCACCGAGCCGATGGCGTCCTGCGGGCTGGTGAACAGGTCCACGCGGCCGTCGCCGTCGAAGTCGATGGCGTAGCGCACCCAGCTCGAGGGCATGAACTGCGGCCAGCCCATGGCGCCGGCAAAGCTGCCGCGCGGCGCCGCCGGGTCTTGCGCCGTGCGGTGCACCAGGCTCAGGAACTGCTCCAGTTCGCGCTGGAAGAAGGCGCGGCGCTCGGCCGCGCGCGGGTGCGCCTCGGGGAAGTCGAAGGCCAGCGTGGCGAGCGCGTCCAGCACGCGGAAGTTGCCCATCTGCTGGCCGTAGAGCGTCTCCACGCCCAGGATGCCGACGATGACCGCGGCGTTCACGCCGTATTCCTGCTCGGCGCGCGCCAGGGCGGCGGCGTGCGCCTGCCAGAAGCGCAGCCCGGCGCGGATGCGCACCGGCTCGATGAAGCGCGCGCGGTAGGCCTGCCAGTTCTTGGCCGTGCCCTTGGGCGGCGGCAGCACCAGGCGCTGCGCCACGGGCAGCAGGCGCGCCTGGCCTATGGCCTGGCGCACCCAGGCGGGGTCGAGGTCGCGGCGCGCGGCCACGTCGTCGGCGAACTGCATGGCGTCTGCCCGGCTGGCGTAGGCGCTGCTGCCCTGGGTGGCGGCGGGTGGTTTAGGGCGTTTTTTGGCTTCAGCGCCCGTGGATAGAGCGCTGGCAGCTATGAAAAAAGTAGCTATTGCAAGGGTGCGAATCATGGTGTGCGGGTGGGTGCGGCCGGCCAGGGGAGCTGGCGCATCTCGCGCTGCAGGCTGCGCAGGGCCGTGCGCGGGGCGGGGGAAGGCGGGGCGTAGCGCAGGCGCTCCAGGCGCAGCAGCCAGTCGGCCACGGCCTGGGCCGGGGGGCCGAAGTGCGCCAGCGCCTGGGCGGCGAGGGTGCGTGGCGGGGTGTGGGCGGGCAGCTCCAGGCCGGCGCGCGCCAGGCGCGTGCGCGCGTGTTGCAGCAGGCGCAGCCAGGGGTCGTGCTGCAGGCGCTCCCACAGCGACCAGGCCGCGCCCCCCAGGGCGCTGGCGGCGATGAGCGCGGCGAGCAGCCGGGCCAGGTCCTGCCAGTCGGGGCTGGCAAAGCCCAGGTGGCGCAGCAGGTTGAACTGGCTCTCCTGCGAGTAGTTGAGCACCCACTGGTTCCAGCGGTTGTTGGCGGCCTCCCACACGGCGCGCAGGCGCTGCAGCGTGCTGGCGCTGATGACGGTGCCCATGGCGCTGGCCAGCGCGCCCGGGCGCGGCTGCAGGCGCTGGAACTGGCCCACGCGCCCGGGCGAGACGGCGCCCGTGGGGTCCACGCGCACCCAGCCGCGGTCCTCGATCCAGACCTCGGCCCAGGCGTGGGCGTCGCTCTGGCGCACGGTCCAGTAGCCGTCCACGGCGTTGAGCTCGCCGCCCTGGTAGCCGGTGACGATGCGCGCGGGCACCCCGGCTGCGCGCATGAGCACCACGAAGGCCGAGGCGATGTGCTCGCAAAAGCCCTGCTTGTGGTCGAACCAGAATTCGTCGGCCGTGTGCTCGCCGTAGAGCCCGGGCTCCAGCGTGTAGGTGTAGTCGCCGCTGCGCAGGCGCTGCAGCGCCGCGTTCACCAGCGCCATGCTGCCGCCCGCGGTCAGTTGCGGGTCGGCGCGCAGCTGTGCGGCCCACTCGCGGGTGCGCGGGTTGCTGTCCGGCGGCAGCAGGGTGAAGGTGCGCAGCGCGGGCACGGGTTGCAGGGGGCCGTGGCGGAAGTCGGTGTAGCTGCTGGCGCGGTAGCGCAGCAGCTCGTTGATCGGTTGGCGCACCAGCCACTGCAGGTCCTGCGTCATGAAGGGCTGGCGCTGCGGCACCTGCGGCGGCTGGGCGGCGGCCTCCAGCACCAGCAGCCAGGGGCGGTTGCTCGGCTCCAGGGTGATTTCATAGCCCAGGGCCGGGCCGCGCACCTGCAGCTCGGCGGGCACGGTGTAGCGGTTGCGGTGCGCGTCGTCCTCGCGCACCGGGTCGGCCAGCCACTCGCGCCCGTCAAAGCTGGCCAGCACCGGGCCGCGGAAATAGAGCTGCGCCTGCGTGGGGCGGAACTGCGGATCGTCAAAACGCAGGCGAAAGGCGATGCGCTCGTCCAGCGCCAGCTCGGCAATGCTGCCCACGCGCATCTGCCCCGACAGGCCCGTGCGCCCGGCCAGCGCGTCGCTGGGCACGCCCCACAGCGGCGCGATGCGCGGAAAGAACAGGAACAGCGCCAGCATCACCGGCGTGCCCCACAGCGCCAGGGTGGCCGCCGTGCGCAGCGACTGCGCCAGCGGCGGGCGCCCCAGCGGCGAGTGGGCATTGACCAGCGCCGTGAGCAGGCCCAGCAAGCCCAGCAGCATGGCCGCCGCCGTGGCCAGCGACTGCGAGTAGAAGAAGTTGCTGAGCATGGTGAAGAAGGCCAGGAAGAAGATCACCATGGCGTCGCGCTGGGCGCGCGCCTCCAGCGTCTTGAGGGCCAGCAGCATCACCAGCAGGGTGAGCCCGGGGTCGCGCCCCAGGATGGTGTGGTGCGTCAGCAGCGTGCCCGCCACGGCGCCCAGCAGCAGCAGGCGCAGCGTCCAGCGCCCGGGCAGCGGCCTGGCGCTCCAGGCCAGGCCGGCGCGCCACAGCAGCAGCAGGGCCGCGGCCACGCTGGTCCAGAGCGGCAGCACCCGGGCCTGCGGGGCGATCACCCAGGCGATCACCAGCAGCAGGAACAGGGTGTCACGCGCATCGCGCGGCAGGGCTTCCAGGCGTTGGCGCAGCGTCACCTGGGCCTCCTCATGCTATTGAAAAAATAGCTGCTTGCGCTTGCCAGTAAAGGGCTGGATGCCATTTTGATTCTATGTTTCAGCACAGGGCCAGGGCCTCCAGGCAGCGGCGGCGCTGGGCGGGGCCGCCGGCCTGGGCGATCTCCTGCCCCGGCAGGCGCAGGCCGTAGTCCAGCCCCAGGCGGTCGGCCTGCAGCACCCAGGCCGTGAGGCGGGAGATGCGCGCCTCGGGGTCGGCCAGGCCGGTGTGGCGGTGGTCCAGCCACAGCTCGTGGCGCTGCGGCTGCTGGGCGTCGCGGCTGAGCAGGCTGCCGCTGCCGCTGGCCAGGGCCTGGGCGGCTTTCTTCCAGACCACGAGCTTGAGCGGGTCGCCGCGGCGGTAGCCGCGCACGCCCTCGAAGTCGGCCATGCCCTGCGCGGCAGCGCGGCCCGTGCCGCCGCTGCGCGGCTCGCCCGGCGGCAGGGGGGGCGCGTGCGGCTCGGGCGCGGGGTAGATCAGCACCTGGGCCGCCGGGCGCCAGACCGTCCAGACGCGAAAGCTGCCCAGCGGGTACAGCGTCTGCGCCGTGAGCGTGGGCACGCGGTGCAGCCCGCGCCGCGGCGGCGCAAAGCCGATCTGCACGCTGGTGCTGCCCTGGGCGGGCACATCCGCCCAGGCCCAGTGCCCGCTGCCGTGCACGGCCAGCGCGATGGCGTGGCGCGGCGTGCGCCGCGTGTGGCTCAGTTGCACCTGCAATGGCGCGCTCTGGCCGGCGAACTGCGGTTCGGGCGTGACTAGGTGCAGCGTGAGGCCGCGCAGCTGGCTGTGGCACACATGCATGCCCGCGACGGCGCTGCCGGCCAGCAAAAAGGTGAGCAGATAGCCCAGGTTGAGCTGGAAGTTGATGGACGCCACGAGCAGCAGCAGCAGCGTGAACGCCAGCATCCACCCCGCGCCCGTGGGCAGGATGTAGACGTTGCGCTGCGACAGCTCCAGCGTGTCGGTCAGGGGCAGGCGCGCCAGCATCCACTGGTGCACGCGCCGGCGCAGCGGCGCCAGGGGATGGAAGGCGCGCAGGGCGAGCGGCATGGGGCGTCAGGGCAGGGCGACCGAGGCCACCATGGCGCGCACCTGCTCCACCGCGCCGCGCCCGGCATCGCCCACGGGCACCAGGCGGTGGGCGATGGTCTGGGCGATGGTGGCCTGCACGTCGTCGGGCGCGACGTAGTCGCGCCCGGCAATCAGCGCCTGGGCCTGGGCCGCACGCACCAGCGCAATACCTGCGCGCGGCGACAGGCCCTGCAGGAACCAGCGCCCCGAGCGCGTGGCCGCGATCAGGTCCTGCACATAGTCCAGCAGCGGCGCGCTGGCATGCACGGCGAGCACCTGCTGCTGCAGCGCCGCGAGCTCCGCGGCCGACAGCAGCGGCGGCAGGGTGTGCGCCAGCGCGCGCCGGTCCTGCCCGGCCAGCAGCAGGCGCTCGGCAGCGCGGTCGGGGTAGCCCAGCGAGATGCGCATGAGGAAACGGTCGAGCTGCGACTCGGGCAGCGCGTAGGTGCCGAGCTGGTCGTGCGGGTTCTGCGTGGCGATGACGAAGAAGGGCTCGGGCAGGGCGCGCGTCTCGCCCTCGACCGAGACCTGCTTTTCCTCCATGGCTTCGAGCAGGGCGCTTTGCGTCTTGGGGCTGGCGCGGTTGATCTCGTCGGCCAGCAGCACCTGGGCGAACACCGGGCCGGGGTGGAAGACGAAGGCCTCCTTGCCGCGCTCGTACACGGAGACGCCGACCAGATCGCTGGGCATGAGGTCGGCGGTGAACTGCACGCGCGCAAAGCGCAGGCCGAAGGTGTGGGCCAGCGCATGGGCCAGCGTCGTCTTGCCCACGCCGGGCACGTCCTCGATCAGCAGGTGGCCGCCGGCGAGCAGGCAGGCCACGCAGTCCCGCACGCTGTCAGTTTTGCCAACGATCACCGTGTTAAGCTGATCCAGTATCGATTGGATTTTCAAATGCGCTTGCATGGCGTGAAGTTAACCCAGATTTTCAGGCGGAGAGTCAAGGCAATGGGCAAGACGGGTTATTTTTCCCACCGCGACTGCTGGCTGCACGAGATGGGGCCGGGCCATCCCGAATGCCCCGGCCGGCTCGACGCCATCGAGGACCGGCTGCTCGTGACCGGCGTGGCCGACGCGCTGGAGCGCTGCGAGGCCCCGCAGGCCGCGCTCGCCGATCTCGAGCTGGCGCACAACCGCCTGCACATCGCCGCCATGCGCGGCCTGACGGACTGGCTGCGCGAGGAGGTGCAGGCCGGCGGCCCGCCCTACACGCAGGTGGACCCCGACACCTCCATGAACCTGCACACCTGGAACGCGGCCCTGCGCGCGGCCGGCGCGGCCATGGCGGCCACCGACGCGGTGCTGGCCGGCGAGCTGGAGAACGCCTTTTGCGCCGTGCGCCCGCCCGGGCACCATGCGACGCGCGACAAGGCCATGGGCTTTTGCTTCTTCAACAACGTGGCCGTGGCCGCCAAGTACGCGCTGCAGCGCCACAACCTGAGCCGCGTGGCCGTGGTCGATTTCGACGTGCACCACGGCAACGGCACCGAGGACATCCTCGCGGGTGACGAGCGCGCGCTGATGGTGAGCTTCTTCCAGCACCCGTTCTACCCCTACAGCGGCGACCACAATCCCGCTTCCAACATGCTCAACGTGCCGGTGGCCGCGTACACGCGCGGCATGGACATCCGCGAGATCGTCGAGATGATGTGGATCCCGCGGCTGGAGGCCTTCAAGCCCGAGATGATCTTCATCAGCGCGGGCTTTGACGCGCACCGCGAGGACGACATGGGCCAACTGGGCCTGACCGAGCAGGACTACACCTGGATCACCCAGCGCATCAAGGACGTGGCGCGCCGCTTCTGCGCCGGGCGCATCGTCTCCTGCCTCGAAGGGGGCTACGTCATGGGGCCGCTGGCGCGCAGCGTGGAGGCCCATGTGCGCGTGCTTGCCGATATCTGATTTGCAGGAACCCCGGCCATGACACCCAGCAACCCCACCCCTTCCGGCGAACTGGTACACGTGGCGCACGACGCGCGCGGCGTGGCCACGCTCACGCTCAACGATCCGGCGCGCTTCAACGCCCTGGGCAGCGAGATGCTCGCGGCCCTGCAGCAGGCCCTCGATACCCTGGCGCAGGACGACACGCTGCGCGTGCTGGTGCTCGCCGCCGCGGGCAAGGCCTTTTGCGCGGGCCACAACCTCAAGGACATGGCCCAGCACCCCGACCTGGCCTGGTACCAGCAGCTCTTTGCCCAGTGCTCGCGCATGATGCTGTCCATCCACAAGCTGCCCGTGCCCGTGATCGCGCGCGTGCACGGCATGGCCACGGCCGCGGGCTGCCAGCTCGTGGCGCAATGCGACCTGGCTGTGGCGGCAGACTGCGCCCGCTTTGCCACCAGCGGCATCCATTACGGCCTGTTCTGCGCCACCCCCAGCGTGCCGCTGGTGCGCAACGTGCCGCCCAAGCGCGCCATGGAGATGCTGCTCACGGGCGACTTCATCGACGCCGCCACGGCGCTGCAGGAAGGCCTGGTCAACCGCGTGGTGCCCGCCGACGCGCTCGACGCCGAGGTCGAGAAGCTCGTGCAGTCCATCCTGGAGAAACCCCGTGCCGCCCTGGCCATGGGCAAGGCCCTGGTGTACAGCCAGCGCGAGCTGGGTCTGGAGGCCGCCTACCAGCTGGCCGGCCAGACCATGGCCGTGAACATGATGGACGCGGCCGCGCAGGAAGGCGCACGCGCTTTCGCCGAAAAGCGCAAGCCCGCCTGGAAACCCTGATGGCGCGCACGGTGCAGACGCCCGTCGAGGACGGGCTGCAGGCCTGGGCCAGCGCCTTCATGCAGCCCACGGTGCTGGGCGAACTCGCCGCGCTCGCCCTGTGCGGGCTGCTGGCCGCCGGCCTGGTGGCCTTGCTGCGCCGCGGGGTGAAGAACCCCAACTCCATCCTGCTGGGGCGCAGCGTGGTCGATGGCGCGCTGTTCCCCCTGCTGCTGCTGGCGCTGGCCTATGTGGCGCGCACGGTGGTGCAGCAGTGGGCGCCGCTGGCCGTGTTCGTCGTCGCCATTCCCGTGCTCGTGGCCCTGGCCGCGATCCGCATGGGCGCCAAGGTCTTGCAGGTGGCCTTTCCGCAGTCCGCCTGGGTGCGGCCGCTCGAGCGCAGCGTCTCGTGGCTGGCCTGGCTGGCCATGGTGCTGTGGGTGACGGGCCTGCTGCCCCTGGTGCTGCACGAGCTCGAAGGCGTGGGCTGGAAGGTCGGCGGGGCGACGCTGACGCTGCGCAGCCTCATCGAGGGCACGGTGACGGCCGGCTTCGTCCTGCTGCTGGCCCTGTGGGTGTCTGCCTCCATCGAGGCGCGGCTGCTGCGCGCGGCCACGGGCGACGAGCTGTCGCTGCGCAAGGCCGTGAGCAACGCCCTGCGCGCGCTGCTCGTCCTCATCGGGCTCATCGTGGCGCTGACGGCCGTGGGCATAGACCTCACGGCGCTGTCCGTGCTGGGCGGCGCCATCGGCGTGGGCATAGGCCTGGGCCTGCAAAGGCTGGCCGCCAGCTACGTGAGCGGCTTCGTGATCCTGACCGAGCGCAGCGTGCGCATCGGCGACAACGTGCGCGTGGACGGCTTCGAGGGCCGCGTGACCGACATCACCGGGCGCTACACCGTGGTGCGCTCGGGCTCGGGGCGCGAATCCATCGTGCCCAACGACATGCTGGTGACCAGCCGGGTCGAGAACTTCTCCCTGGCCGATCCGCGCGTGTGGCATTCCACCGTGGTGAGCGTGGGCTACGACAGCGATGTGGACCTGGTCATGCGCCTGCTGACCGAGGCCGCCCTGAGCAGCCCGCGCGTGCTGCGCGATCCCGCACCCAGCGCCGCGCTGTCGGCCTTTGGCGCCGATGGCCTGGAGTTCACCGTCGGCTTCTGGATCGCCGATCCCGAAAACGGCCTGCTGGGGCTGCGCTCGCAGATCAACCTGGCCATACTGCACGCCTTGCGCGCGCATGGCATCGACATTCCCTACCCCCAGCGGGTGCTGCACATGGCCGCACCCCAGGCGCCTTCTGGAGGCGTCAGTCCAGTATGAGACAGGAAACCACTGGACAATCAGGGTGGGTGCTGGCCTATAATCCATAAAAGCACGGTCGTTCGTTTTTATTTGCTGATCCACGTTCAACCCGGCTCGCTGCGCTGCAGCATACAATGATCCGGTTTACGTAACGTCAATTTATCTCTCAACCCCAGGAGTCGCTGCAATGAAGGTTTTGGTCCCTGTCAAGCGCGTGGTGGACTACAACGTGAAGGTCCGCGTGAAGTCGGACGGCACGGGCGTGGACATCGCCAACGTCAAGATGAGCATGAACCCCTTTGACGAAATCGCCGTCGAAGAGGCCGTGCGCCTGAAGGAAAAAGGCGTGGTGACCGAAGTCATCGCCGTCTCCTGCGGCGTGGCCCAGTGCCAGGAAACCCTGCGCACGGCCATGGCCATCGGTGCCGACCGCGGCATCCTGGTCGAGACCGACGCCGAGCTGCAGCCCCTGGCCGTGGCCAAGCTGCTCAAGGCCCTGGTGGACAAGGAGCAGCCCGGCCTGATCATCCTGGGCAAGCAGGCCATTGACGACGACGCCAACCAGACCGGCCAGATGCTCGCCGCCCTGTGCGACCTGCCCCAGGCCACCTTCGCCTCCAAGGTCGAAGTGGCGGACGGCAAGGCCAGCGTGACGCGCGAAGTCGATGGTGGCCTGGAGACCGTGCAGCTGAGCCTGCCCGCCGTGGTCACCACCGACCTGCGCCTGAACGAGCCGCGCTACGTCACCCTGCCCAACATCATGAAGGCCAAGAAGAAGCCGCTCGACACCGTCAAGCCGGCCGACCTGGGCGTGGATGTGGCCCCGCGCATCAAGACCCTGAAAGTGGCTGAGCCGCCCAAGCGCAGCGCCGGCATCAAGGTGCCCGACGTCGCCACCCTGGTGGACAAGCTCAAGAACGAAGCCAAAGTCATCTGAGGCCCGAAGGAGTAATACCCATGACCGCACTCGTCATTGCAGAACACGACAACGCCAGCCTCAAGGGCGCCACGCTCAACACCGTCACCGCAGCCAAGGCCTGCGGCGGCGACGTGCATGTGCTGGTCGCCGGTGAGGGCGCCGCAGCCGCCGCCCAGGCCGCCGCGCAGATCGCCGGCGTGAGCAAGGTGATCCACGCCGACGGCGCCAGCCTCAAGGATGGCCTGGCCGAGAACCTCGCCGCCCAGGTGCTGGCCATTGCCGGCAACTACAGCCACATCCTGTTTCCCGCCACCGCGGGCGGCAAGAACGTGGCCCCGCGCGTGGCCGCCAAGCTCGACGTGGCCCAGATCAGCGAGATCACCAAGGTCGACAGCGCCGACACCTTCGAGCGCCCCATCTACGCCGGCAACGCCATCGCCACCGTGCAAAGCGCTGACGCCATCAAGGTCATCACCGTGCGCACCACGGGCTTCGACGCCGCAGCCGCCACCGGTGGCAGCGCCGCCGTGGAATCCGTGGCCGCCGTGGCCGATTCGGGCAAGAGCAGCTTTGCCGGCCGCGAAGTCACCAAGAGCGACCGCCCCGAGCTGACCGCCGCCAAGATCATCGTCTCCGGCGGCCGCGCCCTGGGCAGCGCCGAGAAGTTCAACGAAGTGATGACTCCCCTGGCCGACAAGCTGGGCGCGGCCATCGGCGCCTCGCGCGCTGCCGTGGACGCCGGCTACGCCCCCAACGACCTGCAGGTCGGCCAGACCGGCAAGATCGTGGCGCCGCAGCTCTACATCGCCGCCGGCATCTCGGGCGCCATCCAGCACCTGGCCGGCATGAAGGACTCCAAGGTGATCGTGGCGATCAACAAGGACCCCGAAGCGCCGATCTTCAGCGTGGCCGACTACGGCCTGGAAGCCGACCTGTTCACGGCCGTGCCGGAACTGGTCAAGGCCCTGTAAGCACTGTCGTGCGCGAAAAGGCATCGCTTGCGATGCCTTTTTTTTGACTTTTGCATCTCCCGGAGAACCCCATGAGCTACACCGCCCCCGTCAAGGACATGCTGTTCAACATGCAGCATCTGGCCCATATCGAACAGGTCGCGCAGATTCCAGGCTTTGAGGACGCAGGCCTGGACACGGCCACCGCCGTGCTCGAAGAGTGCGCCAAGTTCACCGAGGGCGTGCTGGCGCCGCTGAACTTCGAGGGGGACAAGAACCCCTCGTCCTGGAAGGACGGCGTGGTCACGGCCACGCCGGGCTTCAAGGACGCCTTCCGCCAGCTCACCGAAGGCGGCTGGCAAGGCCTGCAGCACCCGCAGGACTTCGGTGGCCAGGGCCTGCCCAAGACCATTGGCGCGGCCTGCATGGAGATGCTCAACAGCGCCAACATGAGCTTTGCCCTGTGCCCGTTGCTGACCGACGGCGCCATCGAGGCGCTGCTCACGGCGGGCAGCGACGAGCTCAAGGCCATTTACCTCGAAAAGCTCATCTCCGGCCAGTGGACCGGCACCATGAACCTGACCGAGCCCCAGGCCGGCTCCGACCTGGCGCTGGTGCGCACCAAGGCCGATCCGCAGCCTGACGGCACGTACAGGATTTTCGGCACCAAGATCTTCATCACCTGGGGCGAGCACGACATGGCCGAGAACATCGTCCACCTCGTGCTGGCCCGCGTCGCGGGCGCGCCCGAGGGCGTCAAGGGCATCAGCCTGTTCGTCGTGCCCAAGTTCATGGTCCACCAGGACGGCAGCCTGGGCGCGCGCAACGATGTGCACTGCGTCAGCATCGAGCACAAGATGGGCATCAAGGCCAGCCCCACCGCCGTGCTGCAGTTCGGCGACCACGGCGGCGCCGTGGGCTACCTGGTGGGCCAGGAGAACCGCGGCCTCGAATACATGTTCATCATGATGAACGCCGCGCGCTACGGCGTGGGCATCCAGGGCATCGCCATTGCCGAGCGCGCCTACCAGAAGGCCGTGCAGTACGCCCGCGACCGCGTGCAGAGCCGCCCCGTGGACGGCAGCGTGGCCGCCAGCGCCGCCATCATCCACCACCCGGACGTGCGCCGCATGCTCATGACCATGCGCGCCACCACCGAGGCCTGCCGCGCCATGGCCAGCACGGCGGCTGCCGCCTACGACGCCGCGCACCACCACCCCGATGCGCAGGTGCGCAAGGACAACGCCACGTTCTACGAGTTCATGGTGCCGCTGGTCAAGGGCTACAGCACCGAGATGAGCCTGGAAGTCACCAGCCTGGGCGTGCAGGTGCACGGCGGCATGGGCTTCATCGAGGAGACGGGCGCTGCCCAGTACTACCGCGATGCCAAGATCCTGACCATCTACGAAGGCACGACGGCCATCCAGGCCAACGATCTGGTGGGTCGCAAGACGGCGCGCGACGGCGGCCAGACGGCCCGGGCCATCGCTGCGCAGATCGAAAAGACCGAAGCTGAGCTGACCGCCAGCGGCACGCCCGCGGCCCAGGCCGTGGCCCGGCGCCTGGCGGCCGCACGCCAGGCCTACCTGGACGTGGTGGACTTCGTCTGCAACAGCGCCAAGGCCTCGCCCAACGCCGTGTACGCGGGCAGCGTGCCCTACCTCATGCTGGCGGGCAACCTGGTGGCGGGCTGGCAGATGGGCCGTGCCCTGCTGGCGGCCCAGGAGCTGTTGCACAAGGGACAGGACGAAGCCTTCATGCGTGCCAAGATCGCCACCGCCCAGTTCTATGCCGAGCACATCCTGGTGCGCGCGCAGGGCCTGCGCGACGGCATCGTCGAAGGCGCGGACAGCGTGACCGCGCTGCCGCTGGAACTGTTCTGAGCATGCATGGGCCGGTGTGGATCGCACCGGCCCATGCTACAAAAAAAGTAGCTGCTGGCGCTTGTCAATAAAGCGCTAGAGGCTTTTTTGATCCCTATTTGGAGACCCGCATGTCGACGTTGCCCCCGGTATTGCACAAGCCCACGCTGCCCGTCATTGGCTCGCCCCTGTTCATCATCAGCAACCCGCAGCTCGTGATCGAACAGTGCAAGGCCGGCATCGTGGGCTCCATGCCTGCGCTCAACGCGCGCCCGGCCGCGCAGCTCGAGGACTGGCTCGCCGAAATCACCGAAACCCTGGCCGCCTGGGACCGGGCGCACCCCGAGCAGCCCGCAGCGCCGTTTGCCATCAACCAGATCGTGCACAAGAGCAATGACCGCCTGGAGCACGACATGCAGGTCTGCGCCAAGTACAAGGTGCCCATCGTCATCACCAGCCTGGGCGCGCGCGAGGACGTGAACCAGGCCGTGCACGCCTGGGGCGGCATCGTGCTGCACGATGTCATCAACAACAAGTTCGCCCACAAGGCCGTGGAGAAGGGCGCCGACGGCCTGATCGCCGTGGCCGCGGGCGCCGGTGGCCACGCGGGCACCAAGAGCCCGTTCGCGCTGGTGCAGGAGATCCGCGCCTGGTTCGACGGCCCACTGGCGCTGTCGGGCGCCATTGCCACGGGCGGCGGCATTCTGGCGGCCCAGGCCATGGGGGCCGACTTCGCCTACATCGGCTCGGCCTTCATTGCCACGCACGAGGCGCGCGCCGCCGAGGCGTACAAGCAGGCCATCGTGGACGGCACCTCGGACGACATCGTCTACACCAACCTCTTCACCGGGGTGCATGGCAACTACCTGGCACCCTCCATCCGCGCCGCCGGGCTGGACCCGGAGCACCTGCCCGAATCCGACCCCAGCAAGATGAACTTCGGCGGCGGCGCAGCCGCCAAGGCCTGGAAGGACATCTGGGGTTGCGGCCAGGGCATTGGTGCCATCCAGGAGGTCACCAGCACCGCTGATCTGGTGGCGCGCCTGCGGCGCGAGTACCAGGCGGCGCGTGAGCGCCTGCTGCGCCCCTGACGGCGTGCGCCCGCGCGGCGCCGCGCTGCCGCACTGTAAGCTTCGTGCCAGTCAGTGGCATGTAAGTGCGTGCGCTGACAGTGTCGGGGTTTTTTCATACCACCGACCTTCAGGAGACAAGACATGAGTGCGCCATCGACTGCCATCGAATCCAACCTGGTGGAGAACAGGGTTTTTCCGCCCTCCGAGGCCCTGGTCAAGGCAGCACGGATTTCCGGCATGGCTGGCTACGAGGCCTTGCGCGCCGAGGCCGACCGGGACTTCGAGGGCTTCTGGGCCCGGCTGGCGCGCGAAAACCTGCAGTGGACCAAGCCCTTCACGCGCACCCTGGACGAATCCAACGCGCCCTTCTACCAGTGGTTTGCCGATGGCGAACTCAACGCCAGTGCCAACTGCCTGGACCGGCACATGGGCACCGCGGTCGAGAACAAGACCGCCATCATCTTCGAGGCCGATGACGGCGCCGTCACCAAGGTCACCTACAAGGAACTGCTGGCGCGCGTGAGCCAGTTCGCCAATGCCCTCAAGGCGCATGGCGTGGAGAAGGGTGACCGCGTGCTCATCTACATGCCCATGGGCGTGGAGGGCGTCGTCGCCATGCAGGCCTGCGCGCGCATCGGCGCCACGCACAGCGTGGTGTTCGGCGGCTTTTCGGCCAAGGCCCTGAACGAGCGCATCATCGACGCCGGCGCCGTGGCCGTCATCACCGCCAACTACCAGGTGCGCGGCGGCAAGGAGCTCCCGCTCAAGGCCATCGTGGACGAAGGCCTGGCCATGGGCGGCTGCGAGTGCGTGCGCAGCATCTTCGTCTACCAGCGCACGGCCACGGCCTGCGCCATGGTGCCCGGGCGCGACAAGACCTGGGACGAGGCCCTGGCCGGCCAAAGCACCGAATGCCCTCCCACCCCTGTGGGGGCCGAGCACCCGCTGTTCATCCTGTACACCAGCGGCTCCACGGGCAAGCCCAAGGGTGTGCAGCACAGCACGGGCGGCTACCTGCTGTGGGCCAAGCTGACCATGGACTGGAGCTTCGACCTCAAGCCCGAGGACGTGTTCTGGTGCACGGCCGACATCGGCTGGGTCACGGGCCACAGCTACGTGACCTATGGCCCGCTGGCGGCAGGCGCCACCGAGATCATCTTCGAGGGCATCCCGACCTATCCCAACGCCGGCCGCTTCTGGCAAATGATCGAGCGCCACAAGTGCACGGTGTTCTACACCGCGCCCACGGCCATCCGTTCGCTCATCAAGGCGGCCGACTCCGATGCTGCGGTGCACCCGAAGAACTGGGATTTGTCGAGCCTGCGCATCCTCGGCAGCGTGGGCGAGCCCATCAACCCCGAAGCCTGGATGTGGTACTACCGCCATGTGGGCGGCGAGCGCTGCCCCGTGATCGACACCTGGTGGCAGACGGAAACCGGCGGCCACATCATGAACCCGCTGCCCGGCGCCACGCCGCTGGTTCCCGGTTCCTGCACCCTGCCGCTGCCCGGCATCTACACGGCCATCGTCGATGAAACCGGCCAGGAAATGCCCAATGGCTCGGGGGGCATGCTGGTGATCAAGCGGCCCTGGCCCAGCATGATCCGCACCATCTGGAATGATCCGGAGCGCTTCAAGAAGTCCTACTTCCCCGATGAGCTCAAGGGCTACTACCTTGCCGGCGACGGTGCGGTGCGCAGCGTCGACCGGGGCTACTTCCGCGTCACGGGCCGCATCGACGACGTGCTCAACGTCTCGGGCCACCGTATGGGCACCATGGAGATCGAGTCCGCCCTGGTGGCCAAGTCCGACCTCGTCGCCGAGGCTGCCGTGGTCGGCCGCCCCGACGACCTGACGGGCGAGGCCATCTGCGCCTTCGTGGTCTTGAAGCGCCCGCGCCCCGTGGGCGACGAGGCCAAGCAGATCGCCAAGGAGCTGCGCGATTGGGTGGCCAAGGAAATCGGCCCCATCGCCAAGCCCAAGGACATCCGCTTCGGCGACAACCTGCCCAAGACGCGCAGCGGCAAGATCATGCGCCGCCTGCTGCGCTCCCTGGCCAAGGGTGAGTCCATCACCCAGGACACCAGCACGCTGGAGAACCCGGCCATCCTGGACCAACTGGCCCAGAACAACTGAACGGGCGCCCCCGCGCGGGGCCATTGCCTGACCCCCAACCCGAAGGGCGCCGCAAGGCGCTCTTCGTGTTTGCGGGCGGCCATGAAAAAACCGCCGCATTCCCGAAGGAGGGCGGCGGTCTCGCGGTTCCTGCCCCAGGGCAGGAAGAGGCAGGGCTTACTTGAGGGACAGCACCCAGTCCACGAGCTTCTTGGCTTCGGCGTCGTTCACCTGGGGGTTGGCGGGCATGGGAACCGGGCCCCACACGCCCTTGCTGCCCTTCATGACGTGCGTCACCAGAGTGGCGGCGGCGTCCTTCTGGCCAGCGTATTTCTTGGCCACTTCCTTGTAGGCGGGGCCGACCAGTTTCTTGTCGATGGCATGGCAGGACATGCAGTTCTTGGACTTGGCCAGCGCTTCGTCAGCCATGGCCGGAGCTGCAACAGATACCGCCATTGCGAGGACGATCAGGGAACGCTTCATCGTGGTACTCCTTGGGTTGGGTTACATTGTCGATAATGTCATTGTAGTGAAAGTCGTTGACAAATATCCTTGGCAACACTTTCTTATTTGAGGCAAATCATGTACCTGCTTGGCCTTGGCATTCTTCTGGCGCTGCTGAAGTACCTTGAAATCGGACCCATGGCGCAGTGGTCCTGGTGGGTCGTGCTCATCCCGTTCGGGCTGACGCTGCTGTGGTGGGCTTGGGCCGATGCCACGGGCTACACCAAGCGCAAGGAGATGGAAAAAGTCGACAAGCGCAAGCAGGACCGCGTCAACAAGCACAAGGAAGCCATGGGCCTGCGCCCGCGCAAGCCGCGTTGAGGGCAGGGCGGCGGTTCAGGTTTTCCGGGCCAATCCGAGCAAGGCCAGGGCGCTGAATGCAGCGCCCGCATAAAAGGTCCACGCCGCGCCATATCGGTCCCACAGCAGGCCCGCCACGGTGCTGGCGAGCAGCAGGGCCACACCGCTCACCAGATTGAAAAATCCATACGCCGTGCCCCGCAGGTCGGCCGGTGCCGTGGCGGCCACCATGGTTGCCAGCAGGCCTTGCGTCATGCCCATGTGAATGCCCCACAGTGCCACACCGGCCAGCACGGTGGTCCAGTGGTCATCCACCGCCAGGACGATATCGGCGGCCATCAACACCACCAGGCCCCAGGCCAGCAGCGTCTTGTGGCTTATGCGGTCGGACAGCTTTCCGAACGGGTAGGCGGACGCCGCGTAGACGGCGTTCATGGCTACCATCACCAGCGGCACCAGCGCGACGGCAATCCCGCCCTGCTGGGCGCGCAAGACCAGAAAGGCCTCGCTGAACCGCGCCAGCGTGAAGACCGCGCCCACGCCTACCACCCACCAGTAGTCGTTGCCCAGGCGCCGCAGGTTGTCCCGGCGAATCGGGTTGGTGCGCTTGCCGCTGGCGGGGCGCTCGGGCTCGCGGATGCCAAACAGCAGCAGGGCCACGGCGAGCAGTCCTGGCACCACGGCCACCCAGAAGACGGCGCGGAAGTCATTGGCCCACAGCAGCATCAGGCCCACGGCCAGCAACGGCCCGAGGAATGCGCCCACCGTGTCCAGCGCCTGCCGCAGGCCAAAGGCGGCGCCGCGCAGTTCGGGCGGCGTGATGTCGGCCACCAGGGCATCACGCGGGGCGCCGCGCACACCCTTGCCCACGCGATCGAGCAGGCGCGCGGTGAGCACGATGCCGGTCGTCGGTGCGATGGCGAACAAGGGCTTGGTCAATGCGCCCAGGGCGTAGCCGAACACGGCCAGGCCCTTGCGCCGGCCCAGGTAGTCGCTGATCGCGCCCGAGAACACCTTCACGACCAGTGCCGTCGCTTCGGCCAGCCCTTCGATCAAGCCCACCACGAGCGCGCTGGCGCCCAGGGCGCCGACCATGAACAAGGGCAGCAGGCTGTGAATCATCTCGGACGAGATGTCCATCAGCATGCTGACGCATCCCAGAATCCAGATTCCGGCGGGGATTTGGGCCGTTGGGAGCGGCGTGCCGGACTTCGTCTCGGGCGTTGGGCTGGGCATGGAGGCAAACTTGCTGAAGGACTTAGCGGGGCTGGAAGGCAATGATGCCCATGCCCGCCAGCGCCACGGCGACTCCCGCCACATCCCAACCGGATGGGCGGATGCCATCCACGGCCCACAGCCACAGGATGGCTACGCCAATATAAACCCCGCCATAGGCCGCGTACACCCGGCCGGAGGCGCTGTCGTGCAAGGTCAGCAGCCAGGCGAATGCGGCCAGGCTGGCTGCGGCAGGCACGAGCCACCATGCGGAGCCGTTGTGCTTGAGCCAGAGCCAGGGCAGGTAGCAGCCGATGATTTCTGCCAGGGCCGTGACGAGGTACAGCGCAATGGTTCTCATGCTGCAGCTCCCGGCCTTTGGGCGCCGGCATGCGGGCGGTGGTGGATTTCAAGGGTCGAGTGGACGATTTCCTCGTGCACGGACAGACGCTCGCGCACCAGCTTCGGGATGAGCGATGGGGCGCGGGTGACCACCGTCATGGCGCAGGAATAGACCTGCTTGCCCATGCGCCAGACGTGCAGGTCGGTGATCCGCGTGTCGCCGGCGCCCGCCCCGGTTTCCACGGCTGCGCAGATTTCATCGACCACCGGGTGATCCATCTCGCGGTCCAGCAGTACCTTGCCCGTATTGGCCATCAGGCCCTTGGCCCAGACGGCGACGAGCACCGCGCCAACGATGCCCATCAAGGGGTCCAGCCACGCCCAGCCGAAAATCCAGCCGCCACACAGTGCCGCGATGGCCAGCACCGACGTGGCGGCATCGGCGATCACGTGCACATAGGCTGATTTCAGGTTGAGATCATGGTGGTGGTCGTGGTGATGTCCGTCGTGACTGTGCCCGTGATCATGTCCAGGTCCGTGCCCGTGGTGCTGCGCCCTGCCCAGGATCAGCGCACACACCACGTTGACCACCAGACCGAGGATGGCAATGGCGATGGCCTCCTGGTACTGGATGGGCTGCGGTGCAAGAATCCGCTCCACCGAGCCCACCAGCACCATCACTGCCACGCCCAGCAGGAAAATGGCACAGGCGGAAAGGTCTTCGGCATGCATGGCCCGGTCCCTTACTTGACGTAGGCGCGCAGAACGGCGATCAGCTCGTCGGCGCCCTGGGTGCGCTCTGCGGCGCTGGTGATGGCAGGGTCGGCGATGTGCGTGCGGATGTGCTCCTCCAGCACCTCAGCCATCAATCCGTTGATGGCCCCGCGGGCTGCGGCGATCTGGTGAAGAATCTCGGCGCAGCCCTTTTCGGCTTCGAGGGCACGCTCCAGGGCTTCCACCTGGCCCCGGATACGGCGCACCCGGGCCACTAGCCTGGACTTTTCCCGGATGGTGTGGCTCATGGCGGTGCAAAAAATAAGATAGGGGGGTATGGTATTCAAAATGCCGGGCGGACACCATCGACGGGCAGCCACCGCATCGATGGAATCTGTGCGCCAGGGAGGCTAGAGCCCGAACTGGGAGCCCGCGCCGAGCAAAGTGGCTATGCCCAGCAGTGCAAAGACTGCAGCAGCCACCGAATGCACCAGCTTCATTGGGATCTTGTTGCCCAGCTTGTCACCGACGAAAACGGCCGGAACATCGGCCAGCAGCATCCCGAGCGTGGTGCCGATGACCACCATCAACGGGGCGGCGTAGTGGGCCGCCATGGCGACGGTGGCGATCTGCGTCTTGTCGCCCATTTCGGCAAGAAAGAAGGTGATCACCGTGGCCCCGAAGACGCCGAACCGCTTGGCGACCTGGATTTCCTCTTCCTCGATCTTGTCCGGCACTATGGTCCAGATCGCCATGCCGAGGAAGGAAATGCCCAGGACCCAGCGCAGGACCTCGGAGCTGAGCGTGGCCGTGATCCAGGCGCCGAGGGCGCCTGCAAGGCCGTGATTGACGATGGTCGCCACCAGAATGCCAAGAACGATTGGTATCGGCTTCTTGAAGCGGGCAGCGAGGAGGAAGGCCAGAAGTTGGGTCTTGTCGCCGATTTCTGCAAGGGCGACCACCCCCGCGGAGACGAGGAGAGATTCCATCAGTATTGTCCAAGGCCGGTGCAAAGACGGTTGACCACAGCGCATCCCCGGCCAAGAACGGAGGCGCTGTGGTCAAAGGTCTTGCCAAGCTCGGAAACCGCTTACGCCATGACCTGCGGGTCAAGTGTGTTGACGTAAGCCTCTTCGCGAAGAAGAGCGGCTACTCCCCAATGACCGCGTGATTCTATCCGTAGCAGGGGCGACAGAACCTTGCGCAGGGCCGAGAGGCTGTCACACGGAGCCTTCTTTCTCAATCACCAGAATGCGCGCCTCGCCCAGCGGATGCGCGACGTGCTCGCAGCCGACACCGGCGAAGAACACATCGCCCGGGCCCAGCAGCGTGCGATGCTCCTCGCCGTCCTGCCGGTAGCGCATTTCGACTTGTCCGTCGAGCACGGCGAACACCTCTTCGCCATCGTTGACGTGCCAGCGGTAGGGTTGGTCGGTCCAGTGCAGGCGTGTGGTGATGCCATTCATGGACGCGATGTCCAGTGCACCCCATGCACGGTCGGCCCGGAACTCCCGGCTGCGGATGATCTTCATGGTCTCTCACTCCTTCGTTTGCCTGGCGGGTTGGTGCCTGCGTCGAGGAAAGCCAAGGTGCCTGACCGCGATGCTTTGATTTCATAGAGGGGAATCCTGGATGGGGCATGTTCGGCTCGGGGTACTGCCAAGAACGAAGGCGTGGAAGGAGGTCGTCGAACTGATCGCCGCCGGTGCTGACGTCTCCCAAATTGCCAATGCCACCATCACGGCGGCCGAAAAGGCCTTCTCCTTCGTCATGGACGATGTTGGCTACACCGAAGCCGTCTGGCTTATGACCCAGATGGCCATTGCCGCCAAGAAGCCAGATATCCACCAGCACCTTGCGGCAGCGGGCATCCATCGTCGAGAAGTTTTCAAGTGAGTGGTTCTCAAAGCACCGGTTTCATGAGGGCGGTGACATTTCCAGAAAGTCGTCGGACGGATTCGCAGGCTACGCGCTGAAAAAGATGAAGGACGAGTTGAAAGCGGGGGCGCGCAGCGATGCAAAGTAAACGATACGTTCTGTGCGGCAACGCATCCGCCAAAGGCATCAGCGAAGACCCCTCGCGCGATCTGCGGCTGCGGCTCTCTGGCAAGGCCGGGCACGGCAACATCACCCTGCGGATCGAAGACGTCCACACCAAAATGTTTCGTGGTGTGCCGCCGCTGTTCCACGACCTGCTTGAGATCGCCACCTACGTCTACAGCGCCGATCAGGTGGTCAGACGCGGCGCGGACGATGTCGATAGCTTCGGTGACGGCTGGCGGCGCGACCTGCATTTCGTGGTTCCGGTGCGCAATCCCGATTTCTGGAACAGCGCGGAGGTACAGGAGACGCTGTGCTCGACGCTCGGGTTTCTGTCCGACGATCAGTACGAGTTCGACTTCGTCAAACTCGACCAGGATCACCAGTTCCAGGAATACCTCGAGTTCAATGACACCCAGCAGATGTACGGGATGCCGGAGCAGGTGGTCATGTTTTCCGGGGGACTGGATTCCCTGGCCGGTGCCATCGATGAGGTTGTGAACCAGAAGCGGCGCGTGCTCTTGGTCACCCACAAGTCGACCTCCAAGCTCAACAAGCGACACCGCGTACTCGAAGAGATGCTGGCCGCGAAAGCAGGCGACAACGTACCGCACCGCATTACCGTTCGCGTCCACAAGACCAAAGAACTGAACCACGAGTACACCCAGCGCAGCCGGTCGTTCCTGTACGTCTCCATCGGCGCGACGATTGCTCGGATGCTCAATCTCAAGAGCGTCCGCTTTTACGAGAACGGCGTCATCAGCCTGAACCTTCCTGTGTGCGCTCAGGTGGTCGGTGGCCGTGCCACAAGGACAACGCACCCGAGAGTGATGAAAGGCTTCCAAGACCTGCTTTCATTGGTGGCAGGTGAGCCCTTCGCAGTCGAGAACCTCTACATCTGGAAAACGAAGGCGGACGTCGTCAAGGTCATCACGGACGCTGGTTGCCACGACCTGATCAAGCATTCGATGACCTGCACCCATACCTGGGAGATGACGAACCAGCACACGCACTGCGGAGGCTGTTCGCAATGCATCGACCGCCGATTTGCTGTTCTCGCCGCCAAGGCTGACCAGCACGACCCGGCCGAACACTACAAGTTCGACGTGTTCACCCAGAGCCGCGATGCCCAAGATCAGAAGAAGAACGTGGACAAGATCATGGCGGCAGCCTATCTGGAGCGAGCCAATCAGGTGAAAGGTCTCACGGACGTGGCGCAGTTCGTCACCAGCTACCCCGACGTGGGCCGGGTCTTCAAGTATCTGAACTACGACAAAGCTGGGCAGGCTGCACAGCGGGTGTTCGATCTGTACAAGCGGCATGCCAACGAGGTGATGGGGGCATTGGACGATCTGCTCAGTCGCTACAGCAAGGAGATTCGTGAACGCACGCTCCCAGGCGACTGCCTGCTTCGGACGGCCTATGAGTCCGGTTCGGTTGTCTCGATGCCCGCCGTGGTCTCGGCCGAGAAGCTGCCAGACAACATCTTCCGAAAGCGCGGTGGTGTCTGGGAGGCTCGGTTTCAAGGTCGGGGACGACACACCATCCTGATCCAGGGCGTAGACAAGGGGGCCGAGTACATCAACCTGCTGCTGGCGTTCCCGGATCGGGAGACATCGGTCTATGAGATTGCTGTTGGAAGCGCGGCCAACGCCATTGATCTACCTGCCAACACCGGGGTGGCACCGGAGGATATTGAGGAAGGCTTCCAGGTGACCCAAGGCGTTCCTCTTGGTGACGCGGGAGACGTCGCAGACAGGCAGGCCCTCCGCGAATGGCAGCAGCGAGCCCGCGAGCTGCTGGGCGAGATTGAGGAGGCGCGCGATGCCGGTGACCACGCACGCATTGAGGAGATCGAGGAGGAAATGGCTTTCCTGACCAAGGCAATGGAAGGCGGCAAAGGCCTCGGAGGGCGGCAACGCAAGGCCGGGGACAAGCGGAAGAACGTCCGGGACGCCTTCCGCAACGCCGTTGACCGTGCCATCAAGCAAATTGCGAAGTACGACAAACCGCTGGCAGAACACCTGGACAACAGCATCAAGCGTGGCGAGGTAGTGGGCTACCGACCCGAGTCGCCGATCACCTGGGACGTTCGGCCCATCGTGAACGGGTAGCCCGTTCCAGGGCCGGGTCGCCCGCGTGAAGGCGGTATTCCTGACGAACAAGGAGCCGGAAACCCGTGTCATTGCTGGCTCAGGCGCGGAGTCGTCCTTCGCAGAAACAGAGAATGGGCGGGAACAGAGAACGGAAAACGGCCCGAAGCCGGGTTGTCCGGGGCAGCGGCGTCCGTCGCAGCGAGGACCGAACCCGCGCCAGCACTGGGGGAAACGGGCAAAAAAAAACCAACCGAGAGTGGTTGGTTTTTTGAATAGTGGTGGAGCTGGCGGGAATTGAACCCGCGTCCGCAAGCCTTCTTCGGGCAGATCTACATGTTTAGTGTTCTGATTTGGATCTCGCCACCGGTATCGCGCAGACACACGCTATACCGCCAGCCAGCACCCTTGGATCTCGCTTCCTGCCAAGGTGCCCGGCAGGGAGCCAGCTGATGTGAATTCCCTTGCAGCCGGGAGGTATTGCTACCCCCTTGCCCAGCCCATCAGCGTGCTGTTGCAAGGCTCACCGGATTAAGCGGCGAGTGCGAAACGTTCGTCGTTTGCAGTTACTTTTGTGAATGGAGATTTACGAGCGTCACTCAAGCTCGACATGCACCGCGCCGATTCCGAACCCACGTCGAAACCAGGACAGCCCCTAGACACGCTATTTTAGGACAGATGCAGCAATTGCAAGAGGGCGAGGGGAAAATGAATGGCGGCGTGTGCGCCCCATTGCCGGGTGTCGGCCGCCTGGCCCAGGTAGCCATAGGTGGCGGCGACGGTGCCCATGGCCGCAGCGCGGCCCGCGATGATGTCGCGCTCGTCGTCGCCCACGTAGATGCAGTGCTCCGGAGGCAGGCCGAGTTGTGCGGCCGCCGCCAGCAGCGGTGCAGGGTGGGGTTTGGCGTGCGGGGTGCTGTCCCCGCTCACTACAGTGCCGGCGCTGGCGAACAGGGGCATGCCCTGGGTCAGGGGCTCGGTGAAGCGGCGCGACTTGTTGGTGACCACGCCCCAGGCCAGGCCTTGCTGGTGCAGGCGGCTGACCAGCTCCTCCACACCGTCAAAGATGCGTGTGCGCTGGGTCATGCAGGCTTGGTAATTGGAGAAGAATTCTTCGCGCAGTGCCGGGAATTCAGGGTCTTCAGGCCCTATGCCGAATGCGCAGGTCAGCATGCCCCGGGCGCCGGCGCCGGCCAGGGGGCGGTAGTGCGCGAGCGGCAGCGATGGCAGGCCGCGATCGGTGCGCATCTTGTCCGCGGCGGCGCCCAGGTCGGGGGCGCTGTCGATCAGCGTGCCGTCCAGATCGAAGAGGACGGCGCGAATGCCATGGAACATGCTCAGGCGCTCCGGCGGGTGGCCTGCAGGTAGTTCACGCTGGTGTCGCCGCTGAGCCAGTAGCGGCGCGTGAGGGGGTTGTACTGCAACCCGCGGGAATGCTGCAGGTCCAGGCCGGCGCTGCGGCAATGGGCGGCGAGCTCGCTGGGGCGGATGAACCGTGCGTATTCGTGCGTGCCGCGCGGCAGCATGTTGAGCACGTACTCGGCGCCGACGATGGCCAGCAGAAAGGCCTTGGGATTGCGGTTGAGGGTGGAGAAGAACACCCAGCCACCGGGCTTGACGAGCTGGGCGCAGGCGCGCACCACGGAGCCGGGGTCGGGGACGTGTTCCAGCATTTCCATGCAGGTGACGACGTCGAAACTGCCCGGTTGTTCCTCCGCCAGGGCTTCGGCGCTCACCTCGCGGTAGTGCACGCGCGGCGTTTGCGCCTCCAGGGCGTGCAGTTGGGCCACGCGCAGGGACTTCTCTGCCAGGTCGATGCCCAGCACCTCGGCACCCTTGCGTGCCATGGCATCGGCCAGAATGCCGCCGCCGCAGCCCACGTCAAGCACGCGCTGGCCTGGCAGGGGCACCAGGCTGTGGATCCAGTCCAGCCGCAGGGGGTTGATTTCGTGCAGGGGGCGGAACTCGCTGTGCGGATCCCACCAGCGGTGCGCCAGATCGGAAAACTTGGCCAGTTCGGCGGGATCGACGTTGAGGGTGGTGTGGGTCATGGCGGTATTGTCCAACAGGCGTGCCGGGCCGGGGCAACAAAAAAGCGCCCCGGAGGGCGCTTCGTTGTCTTTGCTGGCAGCGCACCCGTTACAAACGGCGGGCGGCAGGGCCGCCCGGGCTGTGGACCTGAGAGGGTCAGGCGGCCGCGGCCAGGGCTTTCACCTTGGCGGACAGGCGGCTCTTGTCGCGCGAGGCCTTGTTCTTGTGGAAGATGCCCTTGTCGGCGATGGTATCCACCACCGATTGCATCTTGGCGAACAGTTCGGTCGCCTTGGACTTGTCGCCGGCCAGGACGGCCTTCTCGACGTTCTTGACGGCCGTACGGTACTTGGAGCGCAGCGAGGAGTTCGCTGCGTTGAGTTTGATGTTCTGGCGGGCGCGTTTGCGGCCGGATGCCAGGCGGGGGTTCTTTTTCTTGGGCTTACCAGATGCCATGATATGGGTTCCTTGTGTCTGTGGATGTTGCCAGCAAAGCCGAGCATTATAGCCCATGTGGGCTTGGCAGAGCGCATACACTGTGCGCCGTGACTCTGTTCAAAGCTGCTTCCACGGTCTCGCTGCTGACGCTGGCTTCCCGCGTGACCGGTCTGATCCGCGACCTGCTCATGGCCTCGGTCTTTGGCGCCAATGCGCTTACCGATGCCTTCAACGTGGCCTTTCGCATCCCCAATCTGTTCAGGCGCCTGTTCGCCGAAGGGGCGTTCAGTCAGGCCTTCGTGCCGGTGCTGGCCGCCACCAGGGCGCAGCAGGGGGAGGAGGCGACGCACCGGCTGATTCACAGCGTGGCCACGGCGCTGGCCTGGGCGCTGGCACTGACCTGCGTGCTGGGCGTGCTGGGCGCGCCGCTGCTGGTGTGGCTGCTGGCCAGCGGCCTGCGGCAGGACCCGGACAGCTTTGATGCCGCCGTGGTCATGACGCGCTGGATGTTTCCGTACATCGGCTTCATGTCCCTGGTGGCGCTGGCGGCGGGGGTGCTCAATACCTGGAAGCGCTTTGCCGTTCCGGCCGCCACGCCGGTGCTGCTCAATGTCTGCATGATCGCCGCGGCGTGGTGGGGTGCCCCGCTGCTGGCGGTGCGTGGCATCGAGTCGATCTATGCCATGGCCGGCGGGGTGGTGGCCGGCGGCGTGCTGCAACTGGCCGCCCAGTGGCTGGCATTGCGCCGGCTGGGCCTGCTGCCGCACATCAGCCTGGCGTGGGGGGCGGCGCGTGCGGCCTGGCAGACGACAGAGGTGCGCCGCATCCTCGCGCTCATGGCGCCCGCGCTGCTCGGCGTGGGGGTGGCGCAGCTCTCGCTGATGATCAACACCCAGATCGCCTCCTACCTTGCGCCGGGCAGTGTGACCTGGCTGTTCTATGCCGACCGGCTGATGGAATTCCCGACAGCGCTGCTGGGCGTGGCGCTGGGGGTGGTGCTCACGCCGCAACTGGCGTCGGCCCGCGCGGCGGGCGATGCCGCGCGCTACTCGGCCATGCTCGACTGGGGCCTGCGCATGGTGGTGCTGCTGGCCGTGCCCTGCGCCGTGGCGTTGCTGACCTTTGCGCGCCCGCTGGTGGCCACGCTGTTCCACCACGGCCGGCTCACCGACGCCGATGTCGGGCAGATCGCCGTGGCCCTGGCGGGCTATGGGGCCGGCCTGCTGGGGCTGGTGGCCATCAAGGTGCTGGCGCCGGGCTACTACGCCAGCCAGGACATCCGCACGCCGGTCAAGATCGCCGTGGTGGTGCTGGTGGTCACGCAATTGCTCAACCTGGCGCTGGTGCCGCGGCTGGCGCATGCGGGGCTGGCACTGTCCATCGGGCTCGGTGCCCTGGTGAATGCGCTGTGGCTGCTGTGGGGCCTGCTGCGCCGCGGCACCTACGCGCCCGCGCCGGGCTGGGCCCTGTTCGGCCTGCAGGTGGCGGCGGCCAGCTGTCTGATGGGTGTGCTGCTGCTGTGGGGCTCGGACCATTTCGCCTGGGAGCAGATGCGCGCGCACAGCCTGCAGCGTGCCGGTCTGCTGGCGCTGCTGATCGCGGCGGCGGCGCTCCTGTATTTCGCAGTGCTGCGCGTGGGTGGGCTGCGGCTGCGCAGCCTGCTGCGGCGCTGAGCCGGTGTGCACGGGAGGCTGGGCCATGCCGCTGCGTCTGTCCGTACCGACCCCGCTGGAGTACTTTGCCGCACTCGTGCAGGGGGACGCGGGCTTTCCGCTCCTGGAAGCGGCCGCCAGCATTGCCCAGGACGAGTACCCGCAGCTTGACGTGCAGCAGGTGCTGGGCGAAATGGACCATCTGCTCTGGCGTCTGCGGCGGCGCGTGGCAGCCGATGCGCCCGCCGTGCAGCGCCTGCGCGTGCTCAACCAGTTCTTCTTCGGCACCCTGGGCTTTGCCGGGAATGTGAACCACTACCACGCGCCCGAGAACAGCTACCTCAACGACGTGCTGCGCACGCGCCGCGGCATTCCCGTCAGCCTGGCGGTGCTGTGGCTGGAGCTGGCGCAGGGGGTGGGCCTGAAGGTGCAGGGCGTGGCGTTCCCGGGGCATTTCCTGGTCAGGGCGCTGCTGGCTCAGGGGCAGGTGCTTCTCGATCCGCTCACCGGGCGGTCGCTCGCGCGCGAGGATCTGATCGAGTTGCTCGCGCCCGGCCCGCAGCAGGCCATGGTGCTGGACGCCGAGGGCGCGGCCCTCCACCCCTACCTGCAGGCCGCCACGCCACGCGAGACTGTGGCGCGCATGCTGCGCAACCTCTTGCAGGTGCACCGCATGCAGGAAGACTGGCCACGCGCCCTGGCCGTGCTGGAGCGGCTCGTCATCCTGCTGCCGCAGGACGGGGAGCCGCGGCGCGACCGCGGCCTGGCGCATGCCGCCTGCGGGCATGCGGCGCAGGCCGTGGAGGATTTGCGTGCCTACCTGGCGCAGCGGCCGGACGCGCCGGATGCCGCCCGCATCGCCGAGCGCATCCGCGGCTTGCTGTGATTTTTGGATGAAATAGCCGTGTAGCCCTTATGGATCAAGCGCGACATGCTATGGTAGTGGTAGCGTTCAGCTCTGGGACTTGACGCACAGCACCGGGCAGGAGACGGTCATCAGCAGCTCCTGAGCGACGCTGCCCAGCAGCAGCTTGCCGACGGCGGTGCGCTTGCGCAGGCCGATGACGAGGACGGAGATGTCCTGCGTCTCCACCAGTTCGTTGATTTCCTCCACGGCACTGCGGCCGCGCACGAACTGCTTGAAATCACCCATGATGCCCTGGTTCTGGAGCATGGTCTCGAGCTGCTCGACCTCGCTGCCCAGGGCGAGCGAGGGGTCTTCCTGTGTGCCGCCGGGGCCGGCGTTCACGACCAGCAGCCGCTCCTGGCGGCGCTTGGCGATTTCAATGCCCTTGTCCAGTGCGGCCCGGCCTTCGGGGCGGGGCACGTAGGCGACGAGGATGGTCATGTGTGCGATTCCTTGCTATGGCAATGGTTGTTTGTAAGGTGGCGCTGGCAGGCAGCGCCAAGCCGCAGCATAGCCCATCGCCATGGCATTGGCGAGTCACTCGGGCTCTTCACACCAGGCGCGCGGCGGCCAGTTCTTTCTTGGTGTAGGCGTAGTACAGCGGCGCGGCCACGAGACCGGCGGGGCCGAACAGCGCCTCGGCCACGAACATCACGGCCAGCAGCTCCCACACGCCCATTTGCGTGCGGCGGCCGACCACCTTGGCGTTGATCACGTACTCTGCCTTGTGGATCAGGATCAGAAAGCCCAGGCAGGCGGCGGCGGCCAGCGGCGAGACCGACAGGCCCACGATGGTCATGACGGCGTTGCACACCAGATTGCCCACGATGGGCACCAGCCCGGCGACGAAGGTGAAGCTGATGAGCAGCGGCGTATACGGCAGCTGCAGCCCCCAGTAGGGCAGCACGAACAGCAGGAACAGCGCCGTGAGCAGGGTATTGAAGGCCGCAATCCAGAACTGCGCGGCGACGATCTGGCGGAACGCCTCGCCAAACAGCGTGATGCGCTGGGCGAGGGCGCGTGTCAGCGGGCCGGACGATGCGCCCGCTGTGCGCACCGCTGCCAGGGTGCCGATGACCAGACCCACATAGGCAAACAGCAGCCCGGCGAGCCAGGCGCGGCCCGTGGTGGCGAGGTCGCCAGCCTTGGCGCCGAGGTAGTTGGCCAGCACGCGCTGCACGCCGGCCGTGCCGTCGGGCAACTGCAGGGGAAAGTCGGGTGGCAGCTTCAGGCGCAGCTCGCGCACCGTCTTGGCCATGTATTCGAGCAGCTCGCGGTACTGCTGCGGCGCCTCGACAACGAGGCTGCGCGACTGCGTCAGGCCCGCGGCAAGCGCACACAGCGGCACCAGCATGACCAGCGCCGCCGCGGCGACCTGCGCCGCCCGCGGGGGCTGGGCCGGGGTCGGGCCGGGGCGCAGGCGCGCGAGCCAGCCCGTCCAGGCGAGCGTGAGCATATAGCCCAGGCACACGCACAGCAGGCCGGGCAGCAGGCCGCGCCAGAGTACCAGCAGCAGCGTGGCTGCCATCAGCAGGTAGCTGGCCGCCAGCACGTGCGGCGGGACCGGGGCGGTGGCGGGTGCGCGGGACGGCGCCATGGCGCGCGCGGCGCTGTCAGGCCACCACCACGGCCGCGCCCGTGCCACGCGCGGCAATGGTGCCCAGGGTGTAGACCGACTCACCCGCGGCGCGCAGCGTGGCGGCCGTGGCCTCGGCGGCCGCAGCCGCCACGACGACGACCATGCCGATGCCGTTGTTGAACGTGCGGTTCATCTCGGTGTCGTCGATGCCCGCGGTCTGCTGCAGCCAGGCGAAAAGTTCGCTCTGGGGCCAACTGCCTTTGCGCAGGTGCGCGGCCAGGCCTTCGGGCAGCACGCGCGGGATGTTCTCCAGCAGGCCGCCGCCCGTGATGTGGGCCAGGGCCTTGATGCCGCCGGCGCCATCCTGCGTATGCGGGTGCTGCGCCAGCGCAGCGAGCACGTTTTTCACGTACAGGCGCGTGGGCTCCATGATGGCCTGGCGGAAGGGCTTGCCGTCCAGCGTGGCGGGGTGCTGGGCGCCGGCGCGCTCGATGCATTTGCGCACCAGCGAAAAACCATTGCTGTGCACGCCGCTGGAGGCCAGGCCGAGCACCACATCGCCCGCCTGCACCTCGCGGCCGGTGAGGATCTTGGACTTCTCGACAGCGCCGACGCAAAAGCCGGCCAGGTCGTATTCGCCCGCGGGGTACATGCCGGGCATCTCGGCCGTCTCGCCACCGATCAGCGCGCAGCCCGAGAGCTCGCAGCCCCGGGCGATGCCGCCCACCACGGCGGCGGCGGTGTCCACGTCGAGCTTGCCGCAGGCGAAATAGTCGAGGAAGAACAGCGGCTCGGCGCCTTGCACCAGCACGTCGTTCACGCTCATGGCCACGAGGTCGATGCCCACGGTGTCGTGCATGTTCCACTCGAAGGCCAGCTTGAGCTTGGTGCCCACGCCATCGGTGCCGGAAACGAGCACGGGCTCGCGGTAGCGCTTGGGCACCTCGAACAGGGCGCCAAAGCCGCCGATGCCCGCCAGCACGCCTTCGCGCATCGTCTTCTTGGCCAGGGGCTTGATGCGATCGACCAGCGCGTCGCCCGCGTCGATGTCGACGCCAGCGTCCTTGTAGGAAATGGGAGGGGTGGCAGAAGTGCTCATGGGTCTCGTGGTGCAGGGAGGCGGCACATGCGGCGGCCGCGAAACCCCGGATTCTATGCGGGAGGGGGCCTGCACCCCGCAGCCCCGGGGCGCGCGGCCCCCGGAACGACTAAAATCTGCCCATCGCTGCCCAGGCCCGCGCGGGCCCGGTGCCCGCGCCGCCTGACCCGGACCGCCGCCGCTGCCGCCGCCTGTGGCGGGCAGGCCCTTCCAACCCACACGTGATGCCGTTGTTTCGTCGCTCATCCGCCCCCTCGACTCCGCGGGTCTCCCGAGGCCGTCCATGAAGCAACTGGCCTTGGACATCGGCCTGGCCACGGCCCCGTCGCTGGCCAGCTTCTTCGCCGGCCCGAACGAGGCCGCGCTGCAGCATCTGCGCCTGTGGGCCGGCGCGGGCAGCAGCCAGGCCACGCGCGCGCCCGTGCCCACCTACCTGTGGGGAGCGCAGGGCAGCGGCAAGTCGCATCTGCTGCAGGCCGTGGGCGCCGCGCTGCGCGAGCAGGGGGCCAGCGTGGGCTGGCTCGACCCCGGTGTGTATGGGCGGCCCGAGTTCGACGAGCGCTGGGCCGCCGTGCTCATGGACGACGTGCACCTGTACTCCACGGAACAGCAGGCCCTGGCGTTCAACTGGTTCGTCAACGCCACCAGCCCGGGCGGCGGCGCGCCGCGCTGGGTGCTGGCCGCGGGCAGCCTGCCCCCGGCCGACCTGCCGCTGCGCGACGACCTGCGCACCCGGCTGGGCTGGGGCCATGTGTTCCAGCTCCAGGTGCTGGACGAAACCGCCCGCCGCGCCGTGCTGCGCCAGCAGGCCGACGCGCGCGGCATCTTCCTGTCCGACGAGGTGATGGACTACATGCTCAACCGCTTCTCGCGCGACCTGGGCAGCCTCATGCAACTGCTTGAGCGGCTCGACGCCTACGCTCTGCGCGCGCAGCGTGCCGTCACCATTCCGCTGCTCAAGGCCATGCTTGAGGAAGAATGAAGAACACCCCCTTGCGCCGCGCCGGTGGCCCATCGCACCCCCAGAATGAATGACTGATACCCCGACCCATCGCCCCCGGCTGACCCTGTTCGACCTGGACCACACCCTGCTGCCGCTCGACTCCGACTACGAGTGGGGCGAGTTCACCATCCGCATCGGCTGGACCGACCCGGTGGACTTCGCGCGCCGCAACGACGAGTTCTACGCCCACTACCAGGCCGGCACGCTGGACGTGCACGACTACGTGCGCTTTGCCACCGCGGCCCTGCGCGAGCGCGGCCCCGAGCAGGCGCACGCCGCGCACGCGCGCTTCATGCGCGAGGTGATCCACCCCGCCATCCGCCCCGAGGCGCTGCAGCTCGTGCGCCAGCACCAGCAGGCGGGCGACACGGTGCTCATCGTCACGGCCACCAATGAGTTCGTCACGCGCCCCATCGCGCAGGCGCTGGGCGTGCCGGAGCTGGTGGCCATGGGCCTGTCCGTGGACGCCAGCGGCTGGTATACCGGCGACATTGAAGGCACTCCCACCATGCGCGAAGGCAAGTTGCGGCGCATGGAAGAATGGCTGGCCGGGCGTGGCCTGCGCTGGGCCGATGTGGAAAGCACTTTTTACAGCGACTCCATGAACGACGTGCCCCTGCTGGAGAAAGTGGACCACCCCGTGGCCACCAACCCCGACCCGCGCCTGCGCGCCCTGGCGCAGGCGCGGGGCTGGCGCATCCTCGACCTGTTTTCTGCACACCCATGATCAAGACCTTCATCGACAAACTGCTGGGCAAGGCCTCCAAGGGCGGCAACGGCGGCAAGCCCCATTTCGGCAAGCGCGTGGAGGTGCCGGCCAGCGTGCATGGCATCGACCCCGCGCTGGTGGACCGCCGCGCCGTGGAGGTGGTGCACACCCTCAAGCAGGCGGGCTACGAGGCCTACGTCGTCGGCGGCGCCGTGCGCGACCTGCTGCTGGGCCTGCGCCCCAAGGACTTCGACGTGGCCACCAATGCCACGCCCGAGCAGGTCAAGCAGCTCTTTCGCCGCGCCTTCATCATCGGCAAGCGCTTTCGCATCGTGCACGTGGTGCACGGGCGCGGGCGCGAGCACGAGGTGATCGAAGTCTCCACCTTCCGCGCCTACCTCGATAACGTGGCCGCCGAACAGGTGGGGGGCAACGAGAAGACCAGCAAGGCGCAACTGGCCGGCATGCAGCACGCCGTGGACGCCAGCGGCCGCGTGCTGCGCGACAACGTCTGGGGCCCGCAGGATGAAGACGCCACGCGGCGCGACTTCACCGTCAACGCCATGTACTACGACCCCGAGGCCCAGATCGTGGTGGACTACCACAAGGGCATCCAGGACGCGAAGAAGAAACTGCTGCGCATGATCGGCGACCCCGCCCAGCGCTACCGCGAAGACCCCGTGCGCATCATCCGCGCCGTGCGTTTTGCGGCCAAGCTCAGCCCCCTGGGCTTCACCCTGGACCCCAAGACCGCCGCGCCCCTGGCGCAGTCGCAGCACCTGCTGCAGGAGGTGCCGCAAAGCCGCATGTTCGACGAAATGCTCAAGCTGCTGCAGACCGGCCACGCGCTGGCCACCGTGGAGCAATTGCGCAAGCTGGGCCTGCAGCGCGGCATCTACCCGCTGCTGGACCTAGTGGTCGAGCGCGCCGACACCCCCCTGGTGCACGCCGCCCTGCAGGACACCGACCGCCGCTTGGCCGAAGGCAAGCGCGTGGCGCCCAGCTTCCTGCTTGCCTGCGTACTCTGGCAGGACGTGCGCGAAGGCTGGCAGCGCCGCCTGGATGCGCGCGCGCACGCCTTCCCCGCGCTGCAGGACGCCATCGACGAGGTCTTCAACCAGCGCATCGGCGACGTCTCGGGCCGCGGCAAGCTGGCCGCCGACATGCGCGAAATCTGGGTCATGCAGCCCCGCTTTGAAAAGCGCGTGGGCCGCATCCCCGAAAGCATGGTGGCGCAACTGCGTTTCCGTGCGGGCTTTGACTTCATGCGCCTGCGCGCCGACGTGGGCGAGGTGGACGAAGCCCTGGCCGACTGGTGGCAAAAGTTCAGCACCGCCGACGAGGACGAGCGCTACGACCTCCTGGAGCAGGCGCGCGAGGAGCAAAAAGCCCGCAGCCGCCAGGCCCAGGGCACCGTGCACCGCGTGCCGCCGCGCACCCAGGCCGCCGACCCGCGCGGCCTGGCGCTGGAGGAGGGCGGTGACGAACACGCCCCCGACACCGCCTCGCCCAGCGAAGGCAGCGCCCCCAAGAAACGCCGCCGCCGGCGCCGCAAACCCGGCGGCGCCGCAGGTGGCAGCGCCCCTGCCGCAGACGCGTGAGCACGCACCCTGCGCCGCAGGCGGGCGCACCGGCCCCCGCCGTGCAGGCCTGGGTCGGCCTGGGCGCCAACCTGGGCGACCCCGCCGCCGCCCTGCGCCAGGCCGTGCGGGCCCTGGCGCACACCCCGGGCATTCGCCTGCTGCGCACCTCCTCCCTGTACCGCAGCGCGCCGGTGGATGCCGGCGGCCCCGACTACGTCAACGCCGTGGCCGAAATCGCCACCACCCTCGCCCCCCACGCCCTGCTGGCCGTCCTGCAGGCCCTGGAGCAGGCTGCCGGGCGCGAACGCCCCTACCGCAACGCCCCCCGCACGCTGGACCTGGACCTGCTGCTCTACGGCGACCAGCACATCGCCACCCCCGACCTCACCGTGCCCCACCCCCGCATGTTTGAGCGCGCCTTCGTCCTGCGCCCCCTGGCCGAACTGGCGCCGCAGCAAGTGCCGCCAGCGGCGTTGCAGGCCGTGCAGGATCAGGCCATTGGCCTGTGGCGGCCCGTTGGGTGGGCCGACTGACATCAGCCATTTCCTTGCAGTTTCGTCTGCCGTGCCGCGGTAGTTTCCGGTGCAGCCCTTGCATCTAAGGCTCCGCTAAGGCAAGGTGCGGAATACTCGCGGGGAAGACTGCCTCGTGATCGGCAGCGGGAGTATTGCTGTGACCTCCTCCCTGACCCCCGAATCGCCATCCTGCCCACCGCTGTCGTCCGTGCTGGAAGGCGCCGGCCATGGGAGGGTGCTGCACTCGATGTCGTGCGTCCTGCCGTGCTTCAACGAAAAAGAGAACCTGGACGTCCTGCTCCCGTTGCTGCGGGCCAGGCTCGCGACCCTGGCGCCGCAGTGGGAAATTGTGCTGGTCGACGACGGCAGTACCGACGGCACGGCGGAGCAATGGCCGTTGTGGCTGCAGGAGCCCGGCGTGCGGGTGGTGCAGCTGGCGCGCAATTTCGGCAAGGAGGCGGCACTGACCGCAGGCCTGGAGGCCGCCGCGGGCGATGTGGTGGTACTCATGGACGCCGACCTGCAGCATCCGCTCGGATTGCTGGATGTTTTCGTACGCCATTGGCGCAGCGGCGCGGACATGGTGTACGCCGTGCGCGCGGACCGTGAGGACGAAGGCCGGTTCAAGCAACTGGGAACGCGCCTGTTCTATGGCATGCTCAACGGTGGCCGCCGCTTCAAGGTGCCGCCGGGTGCGGGGGATTTCCGGCTCATGGACCGCAGCGTCGTGGCAGCGCTGCGCCAGTTTCCCGAACGCAGCCGCTTCCTCAAGGGGTTGTATGCCTGGGTGGGTTTCGAAGCGGTGGCGGTGCCCTACCTCCCCGATGTGCGGGCGCATGGGCAGAGCCACTACGGCAAGCTGCGGCTCATAGGGCTGGCCCTTGATGGGCTGACGGCGTTCACCGTATGGCCGTTGCGCGCCCTGATCGCCGTGGGGTTCCTGCTGGCCATGGTGGCCTTTGCGTACGGCGCGTACCTGTCGGTGGACTACCTCCTGTACGGCCACGACGTGAGCGGCTGGACGACCATCGTCGTGAGCCTGATGCTGATCGCGGGCATCCAACTGGTGTCGCTGGGGGTCGTGGGCGAATATGTCGGCCGCATCTATGAGGAGGTCAAGCGCCGTCCGCTGTACGTCGTCAAGCGGCAAATGGGCCGGGGGCTGCCGGAGCACGGATGACCACCGGAACCCAGGGCCGGGAGGAGGGCCGCGATACCCTGAAGGTGCTGCTGCTGGTACTGGCCTGGCTGGCCTGCACGGCATGGATGCGCCCCTTGATGACGCCTGATGAAGGGCGGTACGTGGGGGTGGCCTGGGAAATGCTGCGCTCGGGAGATTGGTTGACGCCCACCCTCAATGGGCTGCCGTTTTTTCACAAGCCTCCCCTGTTCTATTGGCTTGCTGGGGCCGCGCTGGCGCTGGCGGGTTCCGTGGAAATCGCCGGGCGTGTGCCCGCGCTGCTGGGCGCTACTCTGGGCGCCCTGTCGCTGTATGTGTTTACGCGGCATTGGTGCGGGCGGCCGTTGGCGCGGCGCGTGCTGTGGGTCCTGCTGGCGCAGCCGCTTTTTTTCGTGGGCGCTCAGTTCGCCAACCTCGACATGCTGGTCGCGGGCTGCATCACTGCCACGGTGCTGGCACTGGCGCATGCCGCGCTGCGCCTGGAGGCGCACCAAGACCACCGCGGGGCCTTGCTCCTGGGTTACGCGCTCGCGGGCATGGGGCTGCTGGCCAAGGGGCTGATCGGCCTGGTGATTCCCGCGCTGGTCCTGGGCTTGTGGCTGGCGGTGCGCCGGCGCTGGGCCACTGCCTGGGCCCTGGTGTCGCTTGCGGGCATGCTCGTGCTGCTGCTGGTGGCCGCGCCATGGTTTGTCGCTATGCAGTCCCGGTTTGCGGATTTCGGGCACTATTTTTTTTTGGTCCAGCATTTCCAGCGCTATGCGGGCGGGGGGTTCAACAATGCCATGCCGCTGTGGTTCTACCCCGTTCTCGTGGCCGTCTGCAGCATGCCATGCTTGTTTTGGGGGGGCGCGGCCCTTCGGCGCACCGGCACCGCGGGCCAGACCGAGCCCCATGCTGCAGTGCGTTGGCTCATGGTGCTGGCGGTGGTGGCCGTGGTGGGCTTCTTTTCCCTCCCGAAATCCAAGCTCGTCGGCTATATCCTGCCTGCGGTCCCGCCGCTGGCCTGGTGGATGGCCGATGCCAGCCAGGTGCTCGTGACGACCCGCTGGCGCTGCCATCTCTGGCGCGCCAGTGTGGCGGTCAGCGGCCTGCTGGGCTTGGCGGTGGTACTGGCCATCGCCCACGATGGGCGGCACACGACGCGGCTGTTCGGCCTGGCGCTGGGGGCGCAGCATGTCCAGGGCCAGCCCGTGTACATGCTGGAAGATTATTTCTATGACGTGCCGTTCTATGCGCACCTTGGGGAGCCCGTGCGCGTCGTTGCCGACTGGCGCGCGCCCGGGGAGCGCTTGCGTGACGACTGGCGAAAGGAGCTCGCCGACGCCGCGAGGTTTGATGACTCCATGGCCCGGCGCGTTTTGCTGCGCCCCGCGCAACTGCCTGCGGCGCTCGCTTGCGCCCCCGTCAGCTGGGTGATGGCCAGGACGTCGGTGCGGGAGCGTTACCCTGTGCTTGCCCGTGCCCAGGAGGTGTACAGCGTCCAGGGCAGGTCGCTGTGGCGCGTGCAGTCCGCGGATGGGCTCAGTGCTGCGGATTGCGCAGGAATGCCCAATGGCGGCTGAGCACGTAGGTCAGGCCGGCGACGCCAGCGAGCACCAGGGCCAGCAAGAGGTCGTATCGCAGGCCGGACCAGCGCAGCAGCAGTGCGTATGCGGTTTCGTTGACGGCAAAGCCACCGGCGGAAATGAGGAAAAATCGGGCAGCCGCCTGGCCCAGGCGATTGCCGTGCCCGCGAAAACTCAGCAAATGGTGACCGGCAAACGACACCGCAAGGGCGACCAGCCACCCCATGACGTTTGCCCGCAGCGGGGGCAGCCCGGCATAGGCCACGCTGGCCGTGGCAACAGTCCAGTGGACGGCGGCTGCACAGCTTCCCACCACGATGAACCAGGCCACGTGGCCGGCCTGGCGGCGCACTAGGAGCACGGAGCGATGGCGGTAGTCAACGGGATGCATGCAGCGGCGCAGCATAGCAGCAGCAGGCGGCGCATCAGTGTGTGCGTGGACGATTTTGGAATGCATGCGGGCGTGAACGCAGCGGCAGTCCAATTGGCCGCACGCGGGCGGGTGCAGGCGGCGTCGGCACTGGTGGGCGGGCCGGCGTGGAAGCGTGGTGTCGCGCTGCTGCGCAGCCTGGGGGCCGACGCGCCGGAGGTGGGCCTGCACCTGGATTTGACGGAATTCCCCTGCCACCCGGGCATGCGCTTTGGGTTGACGGGCTTGGTCGCGCGTGCCTATGGGCGTGGATTGGACGGCGCGGCGCTGGCGCAGGAAATTGCGGCGCAGCTCGATGCCTTTGAAGCGGCCATGGGGCGCGCGCCGGATTACGTCGATGGCCATCAGCATGTCCATCAGCTTCCCATGGTGCGCGATGCCCTGGTGGCGGAGCTGGTGCGCCGGTATCCGTTGCGCCGCCCTTGGCTGCGCGCCACGCGCAGCCCGCCCTGGAGCGCCCACGGCGATGGGCCCACGGCCTGCAAGAGCCATGTGATCTCGCTCCTGGGCTCTCGGGGGCTGGCACAACTGGCCCGGCGCAGCGGCTTGCCGCAGAACGGGCGCCTCCTCGGTGTCTATGGCTTTGGCGGGACGGCCGCGCAGTACCGCGACCGGCTCCAGCGCTGGCTGGCCTGCGCACGGGACGGCGACCTGCTCATGAGCCATGCCAGCCTGCAGTCCCTACCGGGCGATGCCTTGGCCGCGGCCCGGTACAACGAATACTGCGTTCTCGATGCCTCCACGTTGGACGCTTTGCTGGAGGCGGCCGGGGTGGTGCTGCGCCCCATGGGTGAAATCTTGGCCACACCCGCACCGTGAATCCTCCGGTTTCGGGGCAGCCGGTCCCGATCACCCAGGATCGCCGGCCTGCACGCTTGCACAAGCCTCTTTCCCGGCGGAGCGGGCCGTGGAAAGGCCCCTTGGCTTCAAGATGGCCCGGGCGCCGCGCCCAGCATCCGCTCTGCCTGCTGCAGGGCGCTTGCCAGCAGGGCCTCGCGTTCGGGCCCCGGCGGCAGGGCCCGGGCTACCAGCACGGCGCCTGCCAGTTGCGCCATCAGCGCCCAGGCGGTGGCATCGTCGCCTGTCAGATCGCGCAGCCGGGCCTGGAGTTCGCCAATGCCCTGCGCGAAGACCTGGCGTGTGGCGGCATCGGCCCGCGCGATTTCGGACGCCAGGGCGGGCAGCGCACAGCCTGAGCCGGGGTGCTCCACATGCGCCGCACTGAGGTAGCGGCGCAAGACCTCCAGCGCCTGCTCCCGCGTGGGGGCTGCGAACCGCTTGGCAGAGCGCTGCAGTTCGTTTTCCACAATGGCTTTGAGCAGCTCGTTTTTGGAACGGAAGTGGGCATAGAAAGCCCCCGAGGTCAGCCCGGCAGCCGCCATCAGGCTGTCGACGCCGCTGGCCGCAAAGCCTTTTTGCTTGGCCAGGGCGCCCGTGGCTTGTACGAGGCGCGAGCGGGCCTCTTCCTTGTGGGTGGGGGCGTAGCGCATGGCGTTGGGTTCGATTCGGCGGTTTTGCAACAGTGTTTGCATTGTTGCATAACGCTCGTTACTATAACGATCGTTATTTCAACTGGAGAAAAAATGAAGACAACCCTGGACCATCGCGAAGACCGTGCGGCCCTCATCATCGGCGCCGGGGACGCCACGGGCGGCGCCATCGCCCGGCGCTTCGCGCGTGAAGGGCTGATCGCCTGCGTCACGCGCCGCACGGCCGACAAGCTCACCCCCCTGGTGCAGGAGATCACCGCCGCAGGGGGGCGTGCCCATGGTTTTGCTTCCGACGCGCGCAAGGAGGACGAGGTCGCGAAGCTCGTGGACGACATCGAGCGCGACATCGCGCCCATCGAGGTCATGGTGTTCAACATTGGCGCCAACGTGCCCTGCAGCATCCTCGACGAAACCGCGCGCAAGTACTTCAAGATCTGGGAGATGGCCTGCTTCAGCGGCTTCCTCGTGGGGCGCGAGGTGGCGCGGCGCATGGTGGCGCGCGGGCGCGGCACCATCATCTACACCGGCGCCACCGCCGGGCTGCGCGGCTCGGCGAACTTCGCCGCCTTTGCCGGCGCCAAGCATGCGCTGCGCGCGCTGGCCCAGAGCATGGCGCGCGAACTCGGGCCGAGGAACATCCACGTGGCCCACGTGGTGGTCGATGGCGCCATCGACACCGACTTCATCCGCGAGACCTTCCCCGAGCGCTATGCGCTCAAGGACCAGGACGGCATCCTCAACCCCGACCACATCGCCGACAACTACTGGCACCTGCACACCCAGCCGCGCGACGCCTGGACGCACGAGCTCGATCTGCGTCCCTGGATCGAGCGCTGGTGAACCCCTTTCTCTTCCCCCCTTTTTTGGAGCAAGCATGAGCACCACTGTGGAATTCCTCTTTGATGTCGGCAGTCCTTACACCTATCTGGCGTATCACCACCTGCCCAAGATGGCCCAGGCGCATGGCGCGCAGATCGTCTGGACGCCGGTATTGCTGGGCGGCATCTTCCAGGCCACGGGCAACGCCAGCCCGGCCGAGGTGCCGGCCAAGAGCCTGTATTCGCAGACCGACCTGCAGCGCTGGGCGCGCAGCTACGGCGTGCCGTTTCGCATGAATCCGCACTTTCCCATCAACACCCTGGCGCTGATGCGTGGCGCCGTGGCGGCGCAGAGGCAGGGCGACGAGGTGCTGCAGCGCTATCTGGCGGCCATCTTCGGCGCCATGTTCGAGCAGCCGCGCAACCTGGGCGAGCCCGCCGTGGTCGGCGAAGTACTGGCCGCTGCGGGGTTCGATCCAGCGCAATTCCTGCAGTGGATCGCCGAGCCGGCCGTCAAGGACAGACTCAAGGAGAACACCGTGCGCGCCGTGGAGCGTGGTGTGTTCGGGGCGCCGACCTTCTTCGTGGGTCGGCAGATGTTCTGGGGCCAGGACCGGCTGGCCTTCGTGGACCAGGCGCTGGCCGCGGCAGAGGCCGCCTGACGCCGAGCATCGGGTTTTTCCGCTACCAGATCAGCTTCAAGCTGCTCAAGGCATGAATGGCTGCTGGCCCATGCTGTGCCGAATCTTTGAGCGGTTGCCAGAACCGCTGGAGGCGCCGACCGGCGTCGATGGCGGAGAGGCTACAGCCCTTCTGCTCCTGAAAACATAGCTGCTAGCGCTTGCTCCATAAGCGATAGAGCCCGATTTCTTCCTGAAAATCACTGCGGATGCTTGTCCGCCTCCGACGTGAACGCATCGGCGTAAAACTCCTCGCTCGGCAGGCCGCGCTGCGTGGTGTACGCGGTGCGGGCGGAGTCGACGACGATGGGGGCGCCGCAGGCGTACACCTGGTGGCCCGAGAGGTCGGCAAAGTCCTCCAGCACGGCCTGGTGCACAAAGCCGGTGCGGCCGCTCCAGGCGTCCTCGGGCAGGGCGTCGGAGACCACGGGCACGTAGCGCAGTTGGGGCATGTGGGCGGCCTGCTCGCGCACCCAGGCGTCCAGGTACAGGTCGGCCGGGCGGCGGCCGCCCCAGTAAAAGTGGGTCGGCCGGTTGATGCCCTTGTGGCGCAGGTGTTCGATGATGGCCTTGATGGGCGCAAACCCCGTGCCCGAGGCCAGCAGCACGATGGGCTTGCTCGAATCCTCGCGCAGGTAGAAGCTGCCGAACGGGCCTTCGATGCGCAGGATCTCCTTCTCCTTCATGGCGCCGAACACATGGTCGGTAAAGCGCCCCCCGGGCATGTGGCGGATGTGCAGTTCGATGCCGGGCGCCTGCGCCTGCGTGTGCGGTGCGTTGGCCATGGAGTAGGCGCGGCGTGCGCCGTCGCGCAGCACGAATTCCACGTACTGCCCGGCGTGGTAGCGGAAGGTGTCGGCCGCGGGCAGTTGCAGTTGCAGTTGCATCACGTCGACTGAGCGGCGCTGCAGCGTGCTCACGCGCACGGGCAGCTTCTTGATGGGGTAGGCGCTTTCGTCCGTCACCTGGCGCGACTCGATGGCCACCGGCGTCTGCGCCACGCCGCAGCAGGTCAGGATCCAGCCCGCGGCCTCCTCCTCGGCGCTCAGCGCCTTGTCCTGGTGCGTGCCGTGCACCACGGAGCCTTCGAGCTTGCGGCATTTGCACGAGCCGCAGGCGCCGTCCTTGCAGCCATAGGGCAGGCCCACGCCGGCGCGGATGGCGGCGGCCAGGATGGTCTCGCCCGGCTGGGCGTCAAAGCTGCGGCCGCTGGGCTGCACGGTGATGGTGTGGGGCAGGGCGGGCGTAGGCGCTGCGGAGGTCATGCTTTGGTTATCCTCGCGGGGGTCGAACACGGCAATGCCCCGAATTGTGCCCGCTGCCTTAAGCCCTTTCCCGTGTCCGGCCCTTGCCTATCCAGGGGTGTCCATCGGATTTTTCATGAGCTCTGCCTCCTCCGCCTGTTCTCTGGGCGCCCTGCCTGCGCGTTTTCGGCGTGCACGGGTGCTCATCGTCGGCTGCGGCGACGTGGGCACGCGCGTGGCGCGCGCCTTGCAGGCGCCCGCGGCGCGCCGCCCGCCCGTGCGTGTGCTGGCGCTGACCTCCAGCCCCGAGCGCCAGCCCACCCTGCGCGCGCTGGGCATCACGCCGCTGTGCGGCAACCTGGACCAGGCCGCCAGCCTGCGGCGCCTGGCCGCCCTGGCCACGCATGTGCTGCACCTGGCGCCCCCGCCCGGCCAGGGCGAGCGCGACCCGCGCACCCTGGCGCTGGTGCGCGCGCTGCGCCGGCGCAGCCTGCCGGCGGCGCTGGTGTACGCCTCGACCAGCGGGGTGTACGGCGACTGCGGCGGCGCCCGGGTGACCGAGGCCCGGCCCGTGGCCCCGGCCACCGCGCGCGCCCGGCGCCGCGTGGATGCCGAGCGCGTGGTGCGCGCCTGGGGCCGCGCCAGCGGGGTGCGCGCCAGCATCCTGCGCGTGCCCGGCATCTATGCCCCCGACCGCGAGGGCGGCACGCCCGAAGCGCGCCTGCGCCGGGGCACGCCCGTGCTCACGCCCGAGGACGATGTGTACACCAACCACATCCACGCCGACGACCTGGCCCGCGCCTGCGTGGCCGCCCTGTGGCGCGGCGCCGCGCAGCGCGTGTACCACGCGAGCGACGACAGCGACCTGAAGATGGGCGACTACTTCGACCTGGCGGCGGGCCTGTACGGCCTGGTGCGCCCGCCGCGCATCCCGCGCGCCCAGGCGCAGGCCGAGATCGCCCCCATGCTGCTGAGCTTCATGAGCGAGTCGCGCCGCATGGACAACACGCGCCTGCGCCGCGAACTGCGTGTGCGCCTGCGCTACCCCACGGTGGTGCAGGGTTTGCGCACGGCCTGATCCACTACGCCCTGCTCCGGGGTTTTGTTCTCATGCGGGCCTTGGGGGCGTGGACGGCGGGCGGTCCCCCTTGCCCTCTCCAGCGGATGACCAGAGCACCCGTGGAGCGGGCTCCGCCCGGCCACTGGGTGCGTCCCCCTGCCCGCAGCGCGCAGCGCTGCGAGAGCGGGGGGAAGCGGCGTAGCCGCTCAGGGGGGTGTGCGCTAAGGTTCGCTAGCACGGCGCGCGCCCGCCGGCCGAACGGCAGGTGCCGTCCGGCCCGGGCAGGCGGCCGGGGCCGGCGCGCGGGTAGGACTTGCCCTGGTCGTCAAAGCACTGGAATTCCGAGCAGTGCGTGAGCCGCGGCCGGGGCGGCGGCGGGGCGGGGCGCGCCCGCGCCGGGGGCACGACCACGATCTGCGGGCGCTGGGCGCGGGCCTTTTCCAGCTCGGCATAGCCCTCGGGGCCCAGGCAGTGGAGGTCCATCTGGCGCTGGGCGGCGTCCAGGCCGGGCTGCAGCACCAGGGGCTCGCGCATTTGCGCTTCGTTCAGCTCCTGCCACTGGCGGCGCGCGGCCTGGCATTGGGGTGAGGCGGCATAGTCCGGCCGCACCGGCGCGGGCCGCTCCAGCAGCTCGCGCTGGCGCTGGGCCTGCAGGCGTGCGGCTTCGGCCTCCTGGCGGGTTTTTTCCAGTTCCAGGCGCTGCTGCTTGCGCTCCAGCGCCTCGGCGGCCTGGGCGCGTTCCCGTTCGAGTTCCTCGGCGGTTTTGCGCGCTTCGACTTCGCGCGCCTTCTCGCCGCTGGCGCAGGCACCGTCGGTGTAGGTCACCTGGCCGGTGCGCGCGTCCTGGCAGCGCACGACCTGGGCCTGGGCGCCCAGGCCGAGCAGGCTGGCGCACAGCAGGAGGGATGCAGGGCGCAGCCGTGCCATGGCGGATCTGCCGGCGGGGCGCTCAGGGCATGTCTTCCGAGCGCGGCATCCACTGGCCGCTGCGCGGGTTGTAGCGGTCGTAGTCGCGGCGGTTGGCGTTCTGGCGCTCGCGTTCGCGCCGTTCGCGCTCGCGCATTTCCTGCTCGCGGCGCGCTTCCTGTTCGCGCTGCTGGCGCTCGCGGGCCTCGCGTTCGCGCTGGTCGCGGGCACGGGCGTCGCGTTCGCGCGCCTGGCGCTCGCGCTGGTCGCGGTCCCAGCGCTCGCGATCGCGCCGTTCACGCTCCCAGCGTTCGCGCTCGCGCTCGTTCTGGCGCCAGTCGGGCGCGGGATAAACCGGGTACACGGGCTGCACGCCGGGGCTGTGGATGATCACGGACTCACTCGGGCCGGGGTAGGGATAGGGGTAGCCGGGCGGGCCTGCACGGTAGGGGCCCTCGGTGGTGGCGCAGCCCGAGGCCAGCAAGGCCAGGCCACCCAGGACGAGGGTGCGTGCGCTCAGCGGTAGGTGTTTCATGGCGTGTATCTTTCGGCAGTGTGCAGGGGCGGCCCCATCTTTGAATGACGCGCCAGGCGCCCTGGCGGTTGACCTGCTTCGGTGTCGTCCCAAGGTGTAATGTGCGGCGCATGCACCGCCTTGACAAGGCGTGTGCGGTGGTTGTTTTTGCAACCATTTTGTCTTTTTTCGTGGGCCGGCGCTTTGCACAATGGCCCGCTGCATTCCCAAGGAGACTTCGCCATGGCCGCTGCCCCTACCCCCGACTGGAACATCGCCCCGCTCAATGGCCTCTCGCAGGTCAAGGGCCGCACGGACGCCGCGCTGTCCGAGGCGCCCATCCACCGCTTCCTGCTCGATACCGTCCAGCGCTTCGCCGACCGGCCCGCCGTGGTCTTCCGCGAGCAGGGCGTGCGCTGGACCTGGGCGCAGTTCCAGGCCGAGGTGGACGCGCTGGCAGCGGGCTTCATCGCGCTGGGCCTGCGCGTGGGCGACCGCGTGGGCATCTGGTCGCCCAACCGTGTCGAATGGCTGGTGACGCAGTTCGCCACGGCGCGCGCCGGCCTGGTGCTGGTGAACATCAACCCGGCCTACCGCATCGCCGAGCTAGAATACGCGCTCAACCTCTCGGGCTGCCGCGCCCTGGTCACGGCCGAGCAGCTCAAGACCTCGAAATACCTGGAGATGCTGCAGCGCCTGGCGCCCGAGCTGGCCACCTGCGCGCCCGGCGCGCTCCAGGCCGCGCGATTGAGCGCGCTGGAGATGGTGATCCGCCTGGGCAGCGAGCGCACGCCCGGCATGCTCAACTACGACGACGTGCTCGCCAACGGCCGCGCCCGCGTGGATGTGGCAGCGCTGGACGCGCTGGGCACCGGGCTGTCGTGCCACGACGCCATCAACATCCAGTTCACCAGCGGCACCACCGGCAACCCCAAGGGCGCCACGCTCACGCACCACAACGTGGTGAACAACGCGCGCTTCATCGCCCAGGCCATGAACTTCTCCGAGGCCGACAGCCTGTGCATCCCCGTGCCGCTGTACCACTGCTTCGGCATGGTGCTGGCAGTGCTGGCCTGCGTGTCCACGGGCGCGACCATGGTGTTCCCGGGCGAGTCGTTCGAGCCCGTGGCCACGCTTCAGGCCGTGAGCGAGGAACGTTGCACCGCGCTGCACGGCGTGCCCACCATGTTCATCGCCGAACTCGATCACCCGCGCTTCGCCGAGTTCGACCTCTCGCGCCTGCGCACCGGCATCATGGCCGGCTCGCCGTGCCCCATCGAGACCATGAAGCGTGTGATCGCCGAGATGCACCTCTCCGAGATCACCATCGCCTACGGCATGACGGAAACCTCGCCCGTGTCGTTCCAAAGCTCCACCACCGACCCGCTGGAGCGCCGCGTCTCCACCGTGGGCCGCATCCAGCCGATGCTGGAGGCCAAGGTGGTCGATGCCGAGGGCCAGGTGGTGCCCGTGGGCGAGAAGGGCGAGCTGCTGGTGCGCGGCTACTCGGTGATGCAGGGCTACTGGGGCGATGAGGAACGCACGCGCGAGGCGGTGCGGGACGGCTGGATGCACACCGGCGACCTGGCCACCATCGACGCCGAGGGCTACTGCAACATCGTCGGCCGCGCCAAGGACATGCTGATCCGTGGCGGCGAGAACGTCTACCCGCGCGAGATCGAGGAGTTTTTGTTCCGCCACCCCAAGGTGCAGTCGGTACAGGTGTTCGGCGTGCCCGACGCCAAGTACGGCGAGGAAATCTGCGCCTGGATCGTGCCCAAGCCCGGCCAGAGCTGCACCGAGGACGAGGTGCGCGACTTCTGCCGCGACCAGATCGCCCACTACAAGGTGCCGCGCTACATCCGCTTCGTGGACGACATGCCCATGACCATTACCGGCAAGGTGCAGAAGTTCGTGATGCGCGAGAAGATGATCGCCGAGCTGGGCCTGCAGGAAGCGCGCACCGCTTGATGATTTAATGCCAAATTGGCATTGAAGCCATACACAGCAAGCGCCAGCAGCTATTGATAAGATAGCAGGCAAGGCCCCCGGTCCGCTAAACTCGGCGGACCTTGCGTGCCGCGGCTCGCGCCCTGGCTCACCTTGGAGTGGGCGGTGCGGCGTGCTGCGGCCTCTGTGCTTTGCTGGAGTTCTGGAACGTGCCTCGCCTGCCTGTGTGCCTGCCCTTGCCCCTTGCCCTGCCTGCCCGTAGGGGCGCCGTGCTGCGCAGCCTGGGGCTGGTGCTGGCCTTGCTGCTGGCGGGCTGCGGCTCCGCGCCGCTGCCGCACTACGGGCCGCAGGAGCGCTTCAGCTCCGTGGCCACATACGCCCGCCTGTTTGACGCCCCGCCCGCCCAGACCTGCGAGGCCGCGCGCCGCGCCCTGCTGAGCCAGGGCTACCTGATCCAGGGCGCCACGGCCGAGCAGGTGGAAGGACGCAAGAATTTCCAGCCCGACACCGAATCGCACCTGCAGATCTACATCCGCGTGGTCTGCGTGCCCGATGCGCCGCACGGCGTGCTCAGCACCGGCTTCGTCACGGCGGTGCAGGACCGCTACACCATCAAGAAGGTCAGCAACTCCGCCAGCCTGGGCGTGGGCGGCATAGGCTCGCTCTCGCTGCCTCTGTCGGCGGGCAGCGAGGCGCTGGTCAAGGTGGGCAGCGAGACCATCGCCAGCGAATCGTTCTACGACAGTTTCTTCGAGCTGGTGCGCGGCTACCTGGACTCCACCGAACCCGAGGCTGCGCACTGACGCGCGTGCGCCTGGGGCGGGCTCAGTCGTCGGTGGCGAACTCGTAGGTCACGGCTTCGCTGTCCACCATGTCGAGGATGTCGTTGAGCTCGTCCTCGTCCTCGGTGCTGCTCCATACATCCTCGGGGTCGGCCGCGAACAGCGGCTCCACCGCCATGTCCAGGTAGGCGCCATCCGCCATGCGGATGACCGGCGTGCCTTCGGAGGTTTGCACCAGCTCCCAGTCGTCGGGGACGGACATCTCCAGCTCGATGGTGACTTTGAGGGTTCTCATGGCGGCGCTCCAAAAAAAGGGGAAGGGGGCCGAGGGTAACGCAAGTGCCGGCACAATCGTGTGTCCATTGATCACACCCCTCGGGCATTGCCCGCACCGCCCGCACCATGCCCCCCGAACCCGCTCCCCGCCACGCCGCCATCGGCACCCCCGGCCAGCCCTGGGGCCCGGCGGAAATCGCCCAGTGGCGCGCACGCCAGGTGCGCCGGCGCAGCTACGCCGACGAGGTGCTGGCCCCCATCGAGCGCCTGCGCCCGCGTTTCGCCGTGCAGCCCTACGGCGAGGTGATCTACGGGCCCGAGCGCTACCCCCTGCTCGCGCTGCGCAGCCGCGATTGGCGGCCGGGCCGGCCCGGCGTGCTGGTCACGGGCGGCGTGCACGGCTATGAAACCAGCGGCGTGCACGGCGCGCTGCGCTTTCTGGACCTGCATGCCGAGGCCTGCGCCGCGCAGGTGAACCTGCTCGTGGCGCCCTGCGTGAGCCCCTGGGCCTACGAGCGCATCCACCGCTGGAACCATGACGCCATCGACCCCAACCGCGCGTTCCGCGAGCCCAGCCCGGCGCAGGAGTCGGCGGCGCTCATGCGCCTGGTGGCGCCGCTGCGCGGGCAGTTCGCAGCGCATATCGACCTGCACGAAACCACCGACACCGACGAGAGCGAATTCCGCCCCGCGCTGGCCGCGCGCGACGGCAAGCCGTTCGAGCCCGGCAGCATCCCGGACGGCTTCTACCTGGTGGACGACACCGAGAACCCGCAGCCCGCGTTCCAGCAGGCCATCATCGAGGCGGTGGAGCCCATCACGCACATCGCGCCCGCCGACGCCCAGGGCCAGCTCATTGGCACGCCCGCCGTGGCGCGCGGCGTGGTGCGCTACCCACTGCGCGCGCTGGGCTTGTGCGCCAGCGTCACCGGCGCGCGCTACACCACCACCACCGAGGTCTACCCCGACAGCCCGCGCGCCACGCCCGCGCAGTGCAACGCCGCGCAGGCGGCGGCGGTGTGCGCGGCCATCGGCTTCGTGCTCGCGCAGGGCTGACTGTTTTTTGAATGAAATCTGCCTCCAGGGCAGATGCTGCATGCGCGACCAGCTACTGAAAAAGGAGCGCTGTCATGCAGCGGGAATGTCCGGCTCCACCAGCAGCGCCAGCAACTGCAGCGACTCCTGCCAGCCCAGGTAGCACGCCTCGGTGGGAATGGCGGCCGGGATGCCCTGCTGCACCACACGCAGCTCCGTGCCCACGGCCAAGGCCTGGAGCGTGACCGTGGTGCGCATCTCGCCCGGCAGGTGGGCGTCGTCGAAACGGTCGGTGTGCACGATGCGCGCGCCCGGAACCAGCTCCAGGTACTCGCCGCCGAAGGCATGCACCTGGCCGTTGCCCAGGTTCGTGAACTGCATGCGGTAGCGGCCGCCCGCGCGCAGGTCCTGCTCCAGCACGCGCCCGGTAAAGCCGTGCGGCGGCAGCCATTTGCACATGGCATCGGGGTCGAGGAAGGCGCGGTACACGCGCTCGGGCGGCGCGCGCAGCACGCGGTGCAGGGTGACGGTGCCGGTGGTGGTCATGGGCAGGCTCCTTTCGACGCGAGGGGGGCGGGCCGCACCACGGGGCGGCGCGGCCCGTGGGCCACTCTACGCCGAACGCGCCGGGCGCGCTCGCCCAGGCCCGGCCGCCCGTCAGGCGGCGACGGTCCGCGCGCGGTAGCTCGCGCTGCCCTCGGCCCAGGCCCGCAGGCGGTCGATATTGGGGTGCTTGCCGGGGTGGGCCAGCGCGTCCTGCGTGTGCTCGGCATACCACTCCAGCCCCAGGCGCGCGGCGGCGGGCGTGATGACGCCGCCATACAGCGCGGCCAGCGCGGCGTACACCGCCAGGGAGCCGGCCTGGCCGGGCTTGTTCTCGATGGTGGCGAGCACCTGGCCGCTAGCGTCCAGCAGTTGCAGGGCGGCGAGGTGGGTGGTGGCGGGCAGTTGCTGGAGGCGGTCGGCGAAGTTCATGGTCCGGACGGGATGGGGAGGGCGCTGGGGCGCAAAAGTGCCATTGCGGCATGGGGATCCAGCGCTGCATGCTAGCAAGATCGAAGCAACCCGCGTTCCCCCGGCGGCAGTCGCCCGCTGCGCCAGCCCGGCCGGGCGCGAGAAAACGCGCGCCCTTGCTAGAATCCGCCCCTCGGGTGCTGAGGGGCGCCCGCCCGCACAAGAGGCTCTCACCCTCGGCCCGGTTTCCGGGTTGCTTTCTCGTTGCCTGACAGCTTCATCCCTTGTTTCGTCGGCCCCGCGCGGGGTGGCCGCACACGATGCCAAGGAACCTGTCATGGACTCATCCCCCGTTTCCCCGTCCTCCCAACCCGGCGCCGCCGCGCAGCGCCGCGCGCTCGTCCGCCACTACAAGGACAACCCGCCGCCCATGGGCGTGTACGCAATCCGCTGCGCTGCGGAAGGGCTCGTCTGCGTCAAGGCCAGCACCAACCTGCCGGGCGCGTTCAACCGCGAGCGCTTCCAGTTGCGCCTGGGCGGCCACCCCGACCGGCGCCTGCAGCAGGCCTGGCGCACGCACGGCGAGGCGGCGCTGTGCTTCGAGGTGCTCGATACGCTGAAACCCCGCGCCGACGCCACCGAGGCCGAGCACCGCCGTGAGCTCGCCGCGCTGCTTGCGCTGTGGCAAGAGGAGCTGGCGGCATGAGCGCGCCGGCCCTGGACCTCTGCCTGGACGTCAGCCGGGCCCACGCCAGGCTGCAACTGGCGCTCGACGACGCGCTGGGCACCTGGCACGGCATAGCCCATGCCGACTTCATCCTGCTGCACGCGCTCGCCCGGGCCGAGGGCGGCCGCCTGCCCCTGGCCGCGCTGGTGGCGCCGCTGGGCGTGCCGCAGTCGGCCGTGGTGCGCCGCCTGATCCCGCTGGAAAAGACCGGCCATATCGCGCGCGACGCGGGCCATGTCAGCCTGCGCCCCGCCGGCCGCGCCGTGCTGGACCAAGCCCGCACCACGGCCGGTGCTCTGTGCGCCGAGGCGCTGCGGGGCCTGCCCGAGGGCGCCACGGATGCGGCGGCGGCGCTGTTGCACCACCTGGCGCCCACCACCACGGCGAGGGCGGCATGAACAGCGCGCTCGACGAACTCAAGACCCGAGCCCGCGTGCGGCTCAACCGCGCGCGGCGCGAGGGCGTGGCGGGCAGCCTGCAACTGGCCGACTGCCTGCACGACGCTGCGCGCGCCGTGGGCTTTGCCCACTGGGACCACGCCCGCTGCGTGCTCGGCGGCCTGTCCACGGCGGGGGATGACCTGGGCGACTTCTGGCACGCGCCGGGCACCGGCATCCTGCTCAACCACTGGTTCGCGCGCCACGAGGACGCCCTGGCCGTGCTCGATGCCGACCGCGCGGCCTACCTGCTGCCCTACCGGCGCCAGTGCTTCATCGTGCAGGTGCCGTTCATTGAGGCCCTGGGCCTGGACCCGGACGACCCGCACTGGGGCCTGCTGCGCCACGACCTGGTGGCGGGCCTGGGCACGCCGGCCTGGCAGGCGCTGGCGGCGCGGCGGGTGCGGGCGCCGCGGGAGACATTCGCCAGCCGCTAGAAGCTCGACCCCGGCTCGCGCAGGAACGCCAGCTCCTGCGCCGTGGACGCCCGCCCCAGCACGGCGTTGCGGTGCGGGTAGCGGCCAAAGCGCTCGATGATGGCCTGGTGCTGCAGCGCGAAGCGCAGGTTGCCCTCCAGCCCCGGCTGCGCGAACAGCCGCACCGACTGCGCGTGGATGGCGGCCGATTCGCTGTGCATGTAGGGCATGTAGGCGAACGCCCGCTGCGCCGGGGGCAGGGCGCGGTCTTGCCCGCTGGCCACCAGCTCCTGCGCCAGCACCAGGGCCATGCCGTCCTGCGCGAAGGCGCGCGGCGTATCGCGCCACACGTTGCGCGAGAACTGGTCCAGCACCACGATCTCGGCCAGCCGCCCCGGCGTGCTGGCGCGCCAGCCCGACAGCTCGCCGCGCGCGGCAGCTTCCAGGGTGGGGCCGAAGCGCCGGGCGATGGCGGCGTCGAGCGCGGCGTCCTTGGCGAAATGCTGCGCGGCGCTCAGCTCGTCAAACCAGAATTGCAGGACGGCCGTGGGGTCGGTGGGGATTGAATGGGTCATGGTTTTGAATCAAATTGGCTTGTAACGCCCATGGATCAAGCGCCACAAGCTATTGAAAGAGGAGCTATTGCGCTCACTTCCCGCGCGGCGCCAGCGGCCGGGGCTGCGCCTCCATCATGCCGGCCGCCGCCGCCTTCAGCAGCCGCTGGAACGACGGGCAAGCCGCATGGCTGGGCGCGGGGCACACGGCGGCGTGGCGCAGGCCCTCGCTCATGGCCTTGAGGCGCTTGACCGTGCGGTCCAGCTCGTCGGCCTTGGCGGACAGCAGCGCGCGGTCGATGTTGGGCTCCCCGCCGGGCGTGAACATGCAGCGGATCTCGTCCAGCGAGAACCCCGCCGCCTGCCCCAGCGCGATGAGCGCGAGCTGGTCCAGCACCTCGGGCGCGAAGCGGCGCCGCCCGCCGTCCCGCGCCAGCGCGTGGATGAGCCCCTTGCTCTCGTAATAGCGCAGCGCCGAGGTCGGCACGCCCGACAGCCGGGCCACCTCGGAAATGTCCATGCAAAAACCTCTTGACTTGAAGTTGACTTGAACTTCTATATTAACCAGCAACCGCTCCAGCGGTCCATTGCAAAAGGAGTTTCCACATGCCCTCACTTCCAGACATCGCCACCATCGCCCTCGTGGGCGCGGGCGCCACCGCCGTGCTGGACGCCTGGCTGCTGCTGTTGCAGCGCCTGGGCCTGCCCACCATGAACTTCGTGCTGCTCGGCCGCTGGGTCGGGCACGGCCTGCGCGGACGCTGGCGGCACGCCTCCATCGCGCAGGCCGTGCCCGTGCCGGGCGAGCGCGGCCTGGGCTGGCTGGTGCACTACCTCGTCGGCATCGCCTTCGCCGGGGTGCTGGCGGCGTTGCCGGGCGGCTGGCTGCAGGCCCCCACGCTGTGGCCCGCGCTGGCCTTTGGCGTGGGCACCGTGGCCGTGCCGCTGTTCGTCATGCAGCCGGCCATGGGGCTGGGCGTGGCCGCCCGCAAGACGCCCGCGCCGCTCCAGAACTGCGCGCGCAGCCTGACCAACCACGCCGTCTTCGGCGCGGGCCTGTACCTCGCGGCCGCCGCCGTGCAGCAGATCGGCCGCTGAGCGGCCGAGTCATTTCCCGTCCACCTTCATCCACGAAAGAGAGTCCACCATGTTTCCCCCAAAATACGCCCCCGCACTGTTCGGCTTCATCCTCTCCGGCCTGATGTCCTTTCTGGTCTCCGGCATCTCCACCGCCCGCGCCGTAGGGCTGGCGGCCCATTTCCCCGGCCTGTGGGCCACGGCCTGGCTGACGGCGTGGCTCATCGCCTTTCCGGTGGTGCTGGTGGTGGCGCCGCTCACGCGCAAGGCGGTGGGCTGGTTGACGCGGCAGGGGTGATGCACCGGTGGCGGGTGCTGCCGAAGGCTCTCAGGCCTGCCACACCCCAAAGCCTGCCGAACGCAGGTCGATGCCGATCTCGATCTCCCGGTCCACCGCCTCGTCGTAGCCCATGGGGTTGAAGCCCTCGTACAAATCGGGCAGCAGGCGCAGGCCGTACTGCGTCACAAACCGGTTGGCCTGGATGCCCGCCTTGTGCTTGTCGAAGCGCACATCCGGGTCCAGCCCCGTCATGCCCACGTACACGCAGGGCTTGCCGTCGATGTAGCCGGGGTTGCACTTGCGAAAGCGTGGCTCGTTCAGCACGTCCTTGGAGAGTTCGACCACATAGACGTGGTGGTGGGGTTGGCGGCGGCGCATGCGAGGGATGAGCGCAACAGGTTACTGCGAATTTTTGCCTTCATCGCCCGTGAGAAAGCGGGAATAGCTATCAAAATCGTAGCAAATCAGGGCTGAAGTGCAGACACTTGTTTTTGGAGCGCAGGCAGATCGCTCTGCACGGTTTGCCAGACGATGCCCACATCTACGGTGAAGTAACCATGCGCAAGGGCGTTGCGCATTTCATAGGCAAAGCCCCAAGGCACATGGGCGTGCTCTCGCGCAAAGTCGGGGTGGTTTTTGGCGACGTTGTTGCAGGCCTCGCCAATGATTTCAAGATTGCGGATCACGGCATCGCAAGTCTTGCGGTCTGCCATGAACGCGGTCAAGTCCATGCCCGCGATGTAGTCCTGAATGTTGCCGATGGCCTGCTGAATGTGCTGCAAATAATCTGCCACCCGCAGCGGGTGCGCCCGGCTCATACCGCGATGGCCTCGCGCAGCACCTGATCGCGGAAGCTCGCGGGCAGGCTGTTGGGGGTCAGCACGTCCACATCCATGCCCAGCAACTGCTTCAGTTCAAACCGGATGGCGCCGATGTCCATCAGCGTGGTTTCAGCAGTCGGTTCGACCAACAAGTCCAGATCGCTTTCGGGCGTGTCAGTGCCGTGGAGTGCGGAACCAAACACCCGCACGCTGCCGACGCGATGGCGCAACGCTATCGCGCGGATCTCCGCGCGGTGCTGTGAGAGGGCTTCAGAGGGGCGCATGGGCCAAGTGTACTGACAGGGGGCGTGTATCGACAACATGCAACTTCTTCTGTCCACGGCCACTGGAGCTTGACCCCAAATGCGCTGAGGCCCGTGGCCAGCGTTCATGACCGTCTTTAGAGGGTGAAAGCACTTCCAGCCCTTGAAATACAAGCGCAAGAAGCTATTAAAATAGAAGCAAGCTGGGCGCGCAAGAAATCAAGGCGATGAATCCGGCCTGCCCGCCAGCGCACCCAGCAACCGCGCGCTCACTTCGGTGGCATCGGGCGTGGCGAACTGCATGTTGTGCTGCTCCGTCAGCGGGCCGTGGCCGGGCTCCATGCCACCGGCCGCGTCGTAGCCCATGGCCTTGAACTTCCAGACCCCGCCCACCTTTTTGAGCGAGCCCACATGCGCGCCTGTGGCTGTGTGCACTGCGACCACCTCGGCGTTGATGGGGAGCAACTGCAAGGGGCCCGCCACCGGACCGGGCGGTACATGGGCATAGGTGGGTGTGAAGGTCGGCGCGTGGGGCGGGGTCAGAAGCATGGCGATGTTTGTATCCCAAACGCGCGGGGCCGACCGCCACGCGGATTGCGGTGTGTCAGGGGCGGGCTGCGTTCAAGTGTCAAATTGGCATCTGGCGCTTGCAGCTAAAGCGCTAATAGCTACTGAAAACGTAGCATTCCAGACCAGGTGTGCTGGCACCGCCTGGGTTATGGCCGTGGCCTCATGGCGCTGATCCTGTACCGCGTCACGCTCCAGCGTCTCCAGAGAGCCGGTGGCGATCTGCCTCCCGAATCGGCCCTGGCTGATTTGTGCCGCATCCAGCACCATACCGTGCGCATGGACAATGGCCCGCCCACCCAGGGTGTCTCCACCATCGCCCCACGCCAGGCCGATGGCCTGGATGCCCGTCATGCCAGGAACCCCTCGCACGATGCGCAAATGGCCCGGTTGTAGTGAAAATTTCAAGAGACTGATTCAAGAAAATCAACAATAAAGCCGCCAGGCTGGTCGGCGGCACGGGCAATGACTAACCGCAAACACCGCGAATAGTGGCGTCTGTTTCGCGAATCATTTGATTCATCGCGTCAATGCCCTCCCGACTTTTGCAGACCGTATAGACCGACAAGCCAATCTCGCCCACCTTGCGGTTCAGCCGGGCCGCTTCGCACGCGCCGGGTTTGTTGGCAAGCACCCGCTGCCGAATTTCTTCTATTTGCGCCATGCCTCTTGTTTCAGCTGCTTTGCAATCACTACCCAAATCAATCGCAGACGCGCCAACCGAATGAGCTGCATTCGCCGGATTGGTCAGTTGGTTCGTTGCCGTAACGGACTGAAGCAGCGCGCTGCCGCCCATGGCAGCCGGGGCATTTGAAACGGGCTTGACCGTTGGTGCAGGGCCGGTTGCGACCTTGAGCGCAATGCGCCGTCCGTCGGGTGCAGTCACGCTCGGGTTGCGCAGTTCTAAAAAATCCCCGTCTAGCAAGGCTAAATCACCCTGCACCTCGATGTTGCGGGCCTGGGCAAAAAGACGGGCATCTGTCGGCGCCAACGGCACATGGACGGGCGCACCATTCCAAGAGCCGCTGAATGCTCCCGCATCAGCGTCGTAGTCGTGCAGGCTTACATTCAAGCGATACGGCAGCGTGAGCCCAGCAAGGCGTGCTCGGTATTCTGCTGTGGACTCAAATTTGTCTTTCTGCAGCGAAGCTATGAATTTTTCAGTAGGTGGATCTTCTTGGAAAGTAATTTTCCAAAAACGTGAATATTTACCTCTCTCGTAAGAGCGCAGATATCCGCCTTGCACATCATTGAAGCGGGGCAAATCTCTCCGCACCTGCCCAGAATCGAGATTAACCAAAACGGAGCGCGGGATTTGATCCAAATCTACCCCTGAATACACATAGACCATCCCTAGGAGCAAATTGGGGTTTGCTGGTGATTGCAGCCATAGGTCAGAAAATTTAGAATCCAGGCCATTGGATAAAGTAAAATCCGTCTGGACGGTGTGACGAATTTTCCATGAGGCAATGTCAATAATATCTACGCGCCCGGTTTGTGTTTCGTGAAGGTATGCCAGATTGCCGCGAATCATTAATCTTTCATTGGCAGCGCCGAGCCGTTGTAATTGGCAGCCCGGAAGGGTCAAGCGTTGAGCGGGGTAGTTGACATAGAAACCTCCAAAACCATCTTCCAAAAACATCCCTCGGATTCCGTAAGGATTATCATTGATGGAATTTGGGGAAATGCTCGAAAGATCGCACAGCATTTTTCCTTGACTAATATCCCACAAACGAGGGGAGGATGAATGGCCAGCATAGGTGACGGCATAAGAGCTTTTGCCCAGCCATGTCGCATATTTGCCACCCCCTTTGTTTTTATCGATTGGGCGGTTGTCACCTTCGAAGGAGGCGATTTTTATGCCGGCTCTGTGTACTGTAATGGTTTCGCCAGAAAAAAGAGAATTGTCATTCAAGGTGAGCACTTCTAGTCGACCGTCATCAGTGATGCGAGTCGCACAATGCTCCGAATTGGCAGCATCAACGTTATCGATGAGCTGGCCTTTTGCTGTATAGAGCGCAGCGCCGTCACAGAACCACTTATGCTTCTCTGTGTCGTACCGATTTTTGGTGTGCAAAACATAACGGCCAGAGGAAGATGTAACTGGAAAGGCAAGGCCCGAAAATTTTTGCAGGGTATTGCCCTGGAGATCAATAAATTCAAAAAAATTCAAAGATCCAAAAACCAGGCTTTCTTCATCCACAAAGTATATGGAGTAAATATCTTTTAAGCCTGTGCGCAAAATTTTCTCATCCTTTGTCGCTGGATCCCGTAATTTAAGAGCCCCACTCTGATCAATGTAGGCGTGCCATCGCCCCTGTGGGGAAATATTCGTGGTAGATGATGGAAGTTCAAAATCTGGCGGTGGTGATTGTGGGTTTTTCGTATTTTCCAAAAAAACCTGTCGGTGAATGCTGATGCGGCCTGCATACTCAACGGGAGGGGTAATGGTTTGACGCCAATTTTCACGTGCGATAGCTGTTTGGCGCTGGCGCTGCGCTGCAGCGGCGGCTTCTGCCGCCCGCTCCTGGGCCTGTTGCTGCCGCTCGCGCTCTTCTTGCATCCGCTGGCGCGCGGCATTGCGTTGTTCTTCTGCCGCCATAGATCGCCCCAAGGCTTCCAAGCCTTTACCCAGTGCTTCGAGCCGCTGGATATCCCCCTTGCCCTGTGCGAACCCCAAGCCGCTGCACAGGCACACGACCAGGCCAAGTGAAAATGGCCGCATGTGCTGGCGATACGAGTAATCGCGTTTCATTTTGTCTCCCGTTATGGTTTTAATACCCGCAAAATTTGTGATTTCAATACGCTGTCAGCGCCGGAGTTTCCACTCCTGAAACGAGCCATCGTTTTCAATGCAATCAGTGCGCGGAAGGGCTGGCGAGGGCCGTTTTCTCTGGGGGCGGTGTGGCCTTTCGCTTTTCTGCCGGCACCACTTTGCCGAAGGCCTGGGCCAGTTTTTGGGCCTGCTGGGCGGATTGCAGCAGGGCCTTTTGCAGCGCGCGGGGGCTGGGGGTCAGTTGCGGGCCATGGTTTGCAGTTTGCGCCATAGTGCTGTGTCCTCGATGGTCTGCTGTCCGTGGGTCAGATGGGCCACGGTCTGGGCGGTGTGCCCGCTGGAATTGTCAAACACCATCCACTCGTCTGCCACGCCTGCATAAAGCTGCAAGAAGTTCCGCAGGCTGCGCCCGAAGCGGCGCTTGATCACATCGGCCGGTACATCGTGGCCACCCAGGGCCACGCGGTGTTTGACGCGGCGCTGGGCCAGCCGGCTGCTGCTCAAGACAAAGTAGTAGATGGCCACATGGTAGCCGCGCTCCTTGAGCCGCAACAAGAATGGGTGAAAGCTCCTGCTGGACAAGGTGGACTCAAAAGCAAAGTCGGCTCGCGCCTGGGCCAGCTCGCGCAAGCGGTTGTGCATGATGCGGCCCGCCGCAAAGGCCACGGTCTCGGTGCGTTGGCCGGCCAGGCCGCGGGCAATGTAGTCCGCGTTGACGAAGGTGGGGATGCCCAGCGCCCCCAAGATCGCATCGGCGTGGGTGGACTTGCCGGCCCCGTTGGGGCCAGCGAACACCACGACGCGCGGGGCGGGCGGGTCAAGGGACATTCACTTCCCCCACGAGTCCTTCAAGCCCGTTACCCGGTTGAACACCGGCTTGCCCGGCGCGTGGTCCTTGCGGTCGGCCACGAAGTAGCCAAAGCGCTCGAACTGGAACTTGTCGTCGGGCTGGGCTGCCGCCAGTGATGGCTCCACATACGCCGTCACCACCTTCAGGCTGCCGGGGTTCAGCAGGGCCAGGAAGTCCTTGCCGCCCGCGTCGGGCTGGGCGTCGGTGAACAGGCGGTCGTACAGGCGCACTTCGGCCTGCACGCCGTCGGCGGCGCCCACCCAGGTGATGGCGGCCTTGGCCTTCACGCTGTCTGCGCCGGGCGTGCCGCTCTTGGTGTTGGGGATGACCTTGGCGTGCACTTCGGTGACCTTGCCGTCGGCGTCTTTCGCACCCACACCGGTGCATTCGATGACGTAGCCGCCCTTCAGGCGCACCACGTTGCCGGGGAACAGGCGCTTGTAGCCCTTGGGCGGCACTTCCTCGAAGTCCTCGCGCTCGATCCACACTTCCTTGCCGATCTGGAACACGCGGTCGGGCGGGGGCGTCTGGCCCTCCGCAATGGCGCTGTGGGGCAGGGCGGGCTGGGTGCAGGTTTCCAGGTAAGCGTCGGAGCCAAACACCTCGGCCCAGTTGGTGAGCACGAGCTTGACCGGGTCCAGCACGGCCATGCCGCGGTGGGCCTTGTGCTCCAGGTCTTCGCGCAGGCAGCCTTCGAGGGTGCTGTAGTCGATCCAGGAGTAGTCCTTGGTCACGCCGATGCGCTCGGCGAAGAGCTGGATGCTCTCGGGCGTGTAGCCCCGGCGGCGCAGGCCGACTATTGTGGGCATGCGCGGGTCGTCCCAGCCGCTCACGTGTTTTTCGTTCACCAGCTGGGCGAGCTTGCGCTTGCTGGTGACGACGTAGGTGAGGTTGAGCCGGGCAAATTCGTACTGGCGCGGCGCGGGGGCGGCGAGCAGGCCGCCTTCGATCAAGCGCTCCATCAGCCAGTCGTAGAAGGGGCGCTGGTCTTCAAATTCCAGCGTGCAGATGCTGTGGGTGATCTGCTCCAGTGCGTCCTCGATGGGGTGCGCGAAGGTGTACATGGGGTAGATGCACCATTTGTTGCCGGTGTTGTGGTGCTCGGCGTGCTTGATGCGGTAGATGGCCGGGTCGCGCAGGTTGATGTTGGGCGAGGCCATGTCGATCTTGGCGCGCAACACCATGGCGCCGTCGGCGTGCTTGCCGTCGCGCATTTCGCGGAAGCGCGCCAGGTTCTCGGCGGGGGTACGGCTGCGGAAGGGGCTGTCCACGCCGGGCTTGCCGAAGTCGCCCCGGTTGGCGCGCATCTGCTCGGGCGTCTGCTCGTCCACATAGGCGTGGCCGGCCTCAATCAGGTATTCGGCGGCGCGGTACATGAAGTCGAAGTAGTCGCTGGCCTGGTAGGGCTGGTCGTTGCCGGGCTGGGCCCAGTCGAAGCCCAGCCATTTGACGGCGTCGATGATGCTGTTGACGTACTCCTGGTCTTCCTTCTCGGGGTTGGTGTCGTCAAAGCGCAGGTGGCACACGCCGCCGTAGTCGCGCGCCAGGCCGAAGTTCAGGCAGATGCTCTTGGCGTGGCCCACGTGCAGGTAGCCGTTGGGCTCGGGCGGGAAGCGGGTGCGGATCTTGGCGGGGTCGGGCTGGCCGGCCGCGTGGTGGGCGGCGTCGCCGGGGCTGCCGGCCCAGCGGCGACTGGCGTAGGTGCCCTTGGCCAGGTCGGCTTCGATGATCTGGCGCAGGAAGTTGCTGGGTTTGGCGGCTTCAGGGCCTGCGGCGGGCGCCGCGGCAGGGGGGTTGGCGGGGGAGAGGGTACTCATGCGGCCATTTTAGGCGGCGCATCCGTGCAGTAATGCGCGCCACGGCCTGGGGGTGTGTACCTTCGGAAACAATAAACCCTGCGGTTTCTGCCATCCTTGGGGGCATCTCGTGCGTTATGGGCGCATGGGTCGGGCTTGGCAGGGTGCCTGGGCTCGTCTGGTTAATAGGAGTTGTCGATGACCTCAACCCGTTCTTTCCTCGGCATGGCACTGGCTGCCGGTGTGGCAGTGGCCTTGACGGTGGGCGCCGCCCCGGCGCAGGCGCGCGATGTGAATTGGTCTGTGGGCCTGAGTTCGCCCGGTGTGTCCGTGGGCGTGAGCAATGGCTATCCGGTGTATGTGGCGCCGGCCCCGGTATACGTGGCCCCGGCGCCCGTCTATTACGCCCCCCCGCCGCCGCCCCCGCGCCCGGTGTATTACGCGCCGCCGCGTCCCGTGTATTACGCCCCACCGGCGCCGGTGTACTACGGGCCGCCTCCCGGGCATTACTACCGCGAGCACCACCGCCATCACCGCCACGGGCGCGACCACTGGCGTAACTGAAGGAGGGCGCCCACGGGCACCATGAACGGCGCCCGCCTGTCCACCCTGCGGCCCGCCTGACCGCATAATCCCAAGCCATGCCCGCCACTGTGGTGGGCATGTGCATTGCGGAGGCTGCTGCCCGTGAAAACCGTTTTCGTCCTCAATGGCCCCAACCTGAACCTGCTGGGCACGCGCGAGCCTGCCGTGTACGGCGCGCAAACCCTGGCCGATGTGGAGCAGATCTGCGCCGCCGCCTGCGCGCGCTATGGCTTGGCGCTGCGCTTTCACCAGAGCAACCACGAGGGCGCGCTGATCGACTGGATCCACGAGGCTGGCCGCCTGCAGGCCGCCGGGGAGTTGGCGGGCCTGGTGCTCAACGCCGGCGCCTATACGCACACCAGCGTGGCGCTGGCGGACGCCGTCAAGGGCACGGGCGTGACGTTGATCGAGCTGCACATCAGCAATGTGCACGCGCGCGAGCCGTTCCGCCACCATTCCTATCTGTCGGCCGTGGCGCGCGCGGTGATGTGCGGCTTTGGCGTGGCGGGCTACGGGCTGGCCATCGACGCGCTGGCGCAAATGCAGTGACGCCATGACCGCCGGGGCACTGCCCGCGATCACCGAGAGCGAAGTCGAGTTCACCGCCATGCGCGCCCAGGGCGCGGGCGGGCAGAACGTCAACAAGGTGTCGAGTGCGGTGCACCTGCGCTTTGACGTCGGCGCCTCCGCGCTGCCCCTGGACGTGAAGGCGCGCCTGCTGGCGCTGCGCGACAGCCGCATCACGCAGGAGGGCGTGGTCGTCATCAAGGCTCAGCAGTACCGCAGCCAGGAGCAGAACCGCGCCGACGCGCTGGCACGCCTCAATGCGCTGGTGCAAAGCGTGGCGCAGCCGCCGCCGGTGCGCCGCCCCACCAGGCCCACCTACGGATCGAAACAGCGCCGGCTGGAGTCCAAAAGCCAGCGCGGCCAGACCAAGGCCCTGCGCGGCAAGGTGCCCATGTAAAACGGGGTTTCACGCTGCGCTGCGGCAAGCGGGTTCATTGGTCTTGTTTTTGGAACGAAGAGTCGGATGGTGGGTGCTTTATGCGCACACGCCAAACTCTTAGAGTGCCGGTAAAGGATGACCACCATGACCGCCACCGCCTCCCCCCACCCCGTTGTTCCCCCGATGTTCGTGTCGCACGGTGCGCCGCTGTTCGCCGTGGACGCGGGCGAAACCGGCCCCGCGCTCACCCGCTGGGGGCAGGAGCTGCGTGCGCGCTTCCCGGGCCTGCGTGGCGTGGTGCTCATGTCGCCGCACTGGATGGCGCGGGGGGTGCGCGTGACCACCGGTGCCCAGCCGGCCACCTGGCATGACTTTGGCGGCTTTCCGCCCGCGCTGTACGAACTGCAATACCCCGCGCCGGGCGCACCGGGGCTGGCGCAGGAGGTGCTGGACCTGCTCGCCGCCGCCGGCGTGGCCGCGCAGGGCGATGCGCAGCGCCCCTTCGACCACGGCGCCTGGGTGCCGTTGCGGCACCTGTTCCCCCAGGCCGATGTACCCGTGGTGCAGGTGGCCCTGCCCGTGGGCGCCGGGCCCACGCAGGTGCATGCCCTGGGGGCGGTGTTGCGCCCGCTGGCGCAGCAGGGGGTGTTGCTGGTGGGTACGGGCAGCATGACGCACAACCTGGCCGAGTTCATGGGCGCAGGGGGTACCGAGGGCGGCCCCGACCCCTATGTGCAGGCCTTCAGCCGCTGGGTGGAAGACGCGCTGCGGCGCCGCGATGTGCCGGCCTTGCTGGACTACCGGGACCGCGCACCGCATGCACGGCGCGCGCACCCCACGGACGAGCATTTCCTGCCCCTGTTCTTCGCCCTGGGTGCGGCGCCGCAGGACTGGCAGGCCCAGTACATCAGCCGTGAAGTGATGTACCGCATGCTGGCCATGGATGCGTTTGCGCTGCAGCCGGTGGTGTGATGGCACCTGCTGCAGTACCATCGGAAACCACTGCTTTGGGAGCCAGGCCATGTTGGATTTGCCGCTCACTTTTCTGCAGCGCCCTGCGGCGCCTGCTACGCCCAAGCCCTGGCTGCTGGTGCTGATGCACGGGGTGGGCAGCAATGAGCAGGACCTGTTCGCTCTGGCCGGGCAGTTCCCGGAGCGCTACTACGTGCTCAGCCTGCGCGCGCCGCACCGCATGGGGCCGGGATCGTTCGCGTGGTACGACTTCTCGCTGGAGCCCGGGGGCACGCGCCGCATCGACGAGGCGCAGGAGGCCCAGAGCCGTGCGCTGATCGCGCAGACCCTGGAGGCGGCGGCGCACCAGACCGGCATCCCGCCCGAGCGCGTGGTGGTGGGCGGCTTCAGCCAGGGCGGCACCATGGCGCTGTCCATGCTGCTCACGCGGCCCGAGCTGCTGCTGGGCTGCATCGTCTGGCATGGCCGCCTGCTGACCGAGGTGCTGCCCCTGCAAGCCGCGGCCGACGCCTTCCATGGCCGCAAGCTGTGGGTGAGCCACGGCGTGCACGACGACGTGGTGCCGCGCTCCAGCGCGCAGGCCATTTGCCACCATTTCGACACGCTGCCGGTGTCCGTCACCAGCCGCGAGTTCTCCAGCGCGCACGAGATCCGCCCGTCCGAGCTGGCGCAAACCCTGGCCTGGCTGGAGGGCCTGTCCACCACGCCCACGGCGTTTTGACTACACCGGCAGCGCCACCGTGCGCTTGACTTCCTTGAGCGAAAAGCTGGTGGAGATTTCGCGCACCCCGGGCAGGCTGCGGATGCTGGTGCGCACGAATTCGGCAAAAAACTCCAGGTCGGGCGCCACCACCTCCAGTTGGTAGTCGTAGCGGCCCGAGAGGTTGTGGCAGGCCAGCACCTGCGGCAAGGCCTGCACTTCGCGCTCGAAGGCGGCGGTGATTTCCGCCGTGTGGTTGTACAGGCCGATCTGCACGAAGCCGAGCACGCCCAGGCCCACGTGGTGGCGGTCCAGGTGCGCGTGGTAGCCGCTGATGATGCCGCTGTCCTCCAGCTGGCGCACGCGCCGCCAGCAGGGCGAGGGCGAGAGGTGGACGCGCTCGGCCAGTTCACCGACGGTGGCGCGGCCGTCCTGCTGCAGCGCGCCCAGCAGGGCACGGTCCACGGCATCCAGGGGGGTGACAGGGTGGGGCATGGTATGCCTTGATTGGTTTGATTGGAGGAAATTAATTCCAATTTTGCGCGAAATAACCGCGCTAATGGCGAAAATTTTCCAGTGGTTTTGGCAAACAATTTTGCTCATTCCAACCCCTCCAGGAGACCCCACCATGAGCAAGGCCTACGACCACCGCGGCGGTTTTTCCACGCGCGCCATCCACTTCGGCTACGACCCGGCCGAGAACCAGGGCGCGCTGGTGCCGCCCATCCACACCTCGGCCACCTGGGTGTTTCCCGACGTGGGCTACGGCGCGCGCTGCTTTGCGGGCGAGGAAAGCGGCTACATCTACACGCGCATTGCCAACCCCACGCTGGCGCTGCTCGAAGGGCGCCTGGCCAGTCTGGAGCAGGGCGCGGCCGCGGTGGTCTTCGGCTCGGGCATGGGGGCCATCACGGCCACGCTGTGGTCCATGCTGGAGCCCGGCGACGAGGTGCTGACCGACATGACGCTGTACGGCTGCACCTTTGCGTTCCTGCACCACGGCCTGGGGCGCTTTGGCGTGGCGGTGCGCCATGTGGACATGACCAACCCGGCCAACGTCGCCGCGGCGCTCAGCGACAAGACGCGCGTGGTCTACCTGGAGTCGCCCGCCAACCCCAACATGCGCCTGGCGGACATCGCCGCCATCGCGGCGCTGGCCCATGCCAAGGGCGCCAAGGTGGTGGTGGACAACACCTACTGCACGCCCTACCTGCAGCAGCCGCTGGTGCTGGGTGCCGATGTGAGCGTGCACTCCGTTACCAAGTACCTGGGCGGCCATGGCGACCTGACAGCGGGCGCCGCCGTCTTTGCCGACGCCGAACTGGCCCAGCGCGTGCGCCTGTACGGCCTCAAGGACATGACGGGCGCGGTGATGTCGGCGCACGACGCGCACCTGGTGATGCGCGGCCTCAAGACCCTGGCGCTGCGCATGGACCGCCACTGCCAGAGCGCGCAAAAGGTGGCCGAGTTCATCGCGGCGCACCCGGCGGCGGCCGTGGTGCACTTCCCCGGCCTGCCCAGCTTTCCCCAGCACGCGCTGGCCCAGCGGCAGATGCGCCAGATGGGCGGCATGATCGCCTTCGAGCTGCACGGCGGCCTGCCGGCCGGTGTGCGCTTCATGGACGCGCTGCGCCTGGTGACGCGCGCCGTGAGCCTGGGCGACGGCGAGTCCCTGGCCCAGCACCCGGCCAGCATGACGCATTCCACCTACACGCCCGAAGAGCGCGCCGCGCACGGCATCTCCGAGGGGCTGGTGCGCCTGTCGGTGGGCCTGGAGGACGTGGAGGACATCCTGGCCGACGTGGGCCAGGCCCTCGACCTGGTGCAGGCCCTGGGCTTCAGCCGCGCCCAGCCTGGGGCGGCTGCGGCAACGGCAGCGCCGTCTTGTAGCGCACCTGCTTGAGGGCGAAGCTGGAGCGGATCTTCTCCACCCCCGGGATGGGCGAGAGCCGCTCCAGGATGAGCTTTTCCAGCGCCGCCATGTCGGCCACGGCCACGCGCAGCAGGTAGTCGCTGTCGCCGGTCATGAGGTAGCACTCCATCACCTCGTCCTGCTCGGCGATGCGCTGCTCGAAGCCGGCCAGGGCTGCCTTGCTCTGCGTCTTGAGGCTGACGCTGATGAACACATTGAGCCCCAGGCCCAGCGCGGCGGCGTTGGCCAGCGCCACGTAGCGGCTGATGACGCCCGCGGCCTCCAGCGCCTTCACGCGCGCCAGGCAGGGCGAGGGCGAGAGATGCACGCGCCGCGCCAGCTCCACGTTGGAGAGCGCGCCGTCGGCCTGCAGTTCGGCCAGTATGCGCAGGTCGATGGCGTCAAGCTTCATATGCTGAAAAAAGCGTTTTGGTCAGTATTTCATGCTGCTGTTTGCTGATTTTGCCCGCAAAACGGCAGCCCATTTTGCTTGTCAAGGAATAGAGTGGCAGCCATGAACGCACCCACGCCCCTGTCCGCCCTGGCCCCTGCCGAGGGCCTGCCCGACACCGACCCCCAGGAGACCGCCGAGTGGCGCGAGGCCTTCCTGGCCCTCGTGGCCACCGCAGGCCCCGAGCGCGCGCGCTTCCTGCTCGACGAGCTCGCGCGCCTGGCGCGCGCCCAGCGCGTGGGCTGGCAGCCGGGCCTGAACACGCCCTATGTGAACACCGTGGCCGTGCAGGACCAGGGCGTGTTCCCCGGCGACCTGGCCGTGGAAGAGCGGCTCGCGTCCATCATGCGCTGGAACGCGCTGGCCATGGTGGTGCGCGCCAACCAGGCCTATGGCGAGCTGGGCGGCCACATCGCCAGCTACGCCAGCGCGGCGGATCTGTTCGAGACCGGCTTCAACCATTTCTTCCACGCCCGCGAGGGCCTGGGCGCGGGCCAGCACCGCGGCGATCTGGTGTTCTTCCAGCCGCACAGCGCGCCCGGCGTGTACGCGCGTGCCTTCCTCGAAGGGCGCCTCTCCGAGCAGGACCTGATGCACTACCGCCAGGAAATCACCGCGCCCAGCGTGGGCGCGCGCGGCCTCTCCAGCTACCCGCACCCCTGGCTCATGCCCGACTTCTGGCAGTTCCCCACGGGCTCCATGGGCATCGGCCCCATCAGCAGCATCTACCACGCGCGCTTCATGCGCTACCTCACGCACCGCAACCTGCTCGACTGCACGGGCCGCAAGGTGTGGGGCGTGTTCGGCGACGGCGAGATGGACGAACCCGAGAGCATGAGTGCGCTGACGCTGGCCGCGCGCGAGGGCCTGGACAACCTCGTCTGGGTGGTCAACTGCAACCTGCAGCGCCTGGACGGCCCGGTGCGCGGCAACGGCCGCATCATCGACGAGCTGGAGCGCCTGTTCGCTGGCGCGGGCTGGAACGTGGTCAAGCTGGTCTGGGGCAGCGACTGGGACGGCCTGTTCGCCCGCGACCTCACAGGCGCGCTGGTGCGCACGCTCGAAGGCACGGTGGACGGGCAGATGCAGACCTTCGCCGCCAAGGACGGGCGCTACAACCGTGACAACTTCTTCGGCCAGAACCCCGAGCTGGCCGCGCTGGCCCAGGGCATGACGGACGAGCAGATCGACCGCCTCAAGCGCGGCGGCCACGACCTGGTGAAGATCCACGCCGCCTACGCCGCCGCCGCCGCCCACCAGGGCCAGCCCACGGTGATCCTGGCGCACACCAAGAAGGGCTACGGCATGGGTCAGGCCGGCCAGGGCAAGATGACCACGCACAGCCAGAAGAAGCTGGACGATGGCGACCTCATCGAGTTCCGCAACCGCTTCAACCTGCCTTTGAGCGACGCGCAGGCCACTGGCCTGGCCTTCTACAAGCCACAGGAGGACAGCGCCGAGATGCAGTACCTGCGCCGCCACCGCCAGGCTTTGGGCGGCTACCTTCCCCGGCGCGAGACGGTGTGCGAGGCGCTGCCCGTGCCGCCCCTCGCCAGCTACGCGCAGTTCGCGCTGGCGGCCGATGGCAAGGAGATGAGCACCACCATGGCCTTCGTGCGCATGCTGGGCACGCTGCTGAAAGATGGGCAACTCGGCCCGCGCATCGTGCCCATCGTGGCCGACGAGGCACGCACCTTTGGCATGGCCAACCTGTTCAAGCAGGTCGGCATCTACAGCAGCGTGGGCCAGCGCTACGCGCCCGAGGACATCGGCTCGGTGCTGAGCTACCGCGAGGCGCTGGACGGCCAGATCTTGGAAGAAGGCATCAGCGAAGCGGGTGCGATTGCGAGCTGGACGGCGGCGGCCACCAGCTACAGCGTGCACGGCCTGGCCATGCTGCCGTTCTACATCTACTACTCCATGTTCGGCTTCCAGCGCGTGGGCGACGCCATCTGGGCCGCCGCCGACCAGCGCGCGCGCGGCTTTTTGCTGGGCGCCACCTCGGGGCGTACCACGCTGGGCGGCGAGGGCCTGCAGCACCAGGACGGCAGCAGCCACCTCGTGGCCGCCACCATCCCCAACTGCAAGGCCTACGACCCGGCCTTCGCGGGCGAGATGGCCGTCATCATCGACGCCGGCATGCGCGAGATGGTGACCGAGCAGCGCGATGTGTTCTATTACGTCACGCTGATGAACGAGAACTACGCCCAGCCCGACCTGCCACCCGGCGCGCACGAGGGCGTGCTGCGCGGGTGCTATATCTTCAATAGCTACCCGCGCTTGTCGGGTGGGCGTCAGAGCCCTTTTTCATCTGAAAAATCCGTGACCCTGCTGGGCTCCGGCGCCATCCTCACCGAGGTCATCAAAGCCGCCGCGCTGCTGGCCGCCGAGGGCATTGCCGCCACCGTGGTCAGCGTGACGAGCTGGAGCGAACTGGCGCGCGACGGCCAGGCCTGCGAGGCGCGCCTGCTGGCGGGCGAGCCGGCCCCCGGCACGCCCTGGATTGCCCAGGTGCTGCAGGCCACGCAGGGCCCGGTGGTCGCCGCCACCGACTATGTGCGCGCCGTGCCCGAGACCGTGCGCGCCTTCCTGCCGCCGGGGCGGCGCTTAGTCACGCTGGGGACGGACGGCTTCGGCTGCAGCGACACGCGGGCTGCGCTGCGCAGCCACTTCGGCGTGGATGCGGCGCACATCGCCCAGGCCGCGCGCCACCTGGTGGCTTAGGGCGACGCTGAATAGGTCCCTGTGATGGCGCGCGCCCGGCTTTGGGATGGGATGCGCGGCGCGCGAGGGACTTGTTCAGCGTTGCCTCAGCGCATCTGCCGCGCCAGCGCCACGATGTGCTGCACCTGCAGCGCCACGGGGGCTGGCACCGGCGCCTCGCCCTGCAGCACGGCGCGGGTATAGGCCGCGGTGCTGGCCGCGCCGATGTCGGTGGGCAGGGCGGGCACGCTGGCGAGCGGGCCGCCCTGGGCCTCCTGCATGCGCTGGGCCTGGCCGTACAGGTAGGCGTCCATTTGCGGGGTGCGGCGTGCATCGGCCACGGGTTCGCCCTCGGTGCCGCGCAGCAGCAGGGCGCAGGCGCCGGTCAGCGCCAGGGTAGCCGCCATGGATTGCGCGTATTCGGGGTGGGTGTAGCTGCCGACGACGATGCTGTGCGCCCCTGCGGGCACCAGCGGGTCCAGCAGCTTGACCAGGCTGTGCGCGCTGTTGCGCAGGCCCAGCACGCGGCGTACCTGCAGCAAGCGCTCCAGGCCGGGGCACAGCAACGCCGTGGGCGCATAGGCCACGCTGCCCGCGGCCACGGCCTGCGGCTGCGCCAGGGCCTCGACGCCCAGGGCGGCCAGCACCTCGGCGCTGCTGGCGCGGCGCTCTTCGGTGGCCGTGCCGTGCACCAGCACGGCCAGGCCCTCGCGCGCCAGCAGCAGAGCCAGCAGCGGCGTGAGCAGGGGGAGCTTGCGCGCGCCGTTGTAGCTGGGCAGCACCACCAGGGGGGCGGTGCTGGCAGGCAGGTGCGGCAGGCGCTGGTGGATGGCGTCGAGAAAGCCGGCCATTTCCTCGGGCGTTTCGCCCTTGATGCGCATGGCCAGGCAGAAGGCGCCCACTTCGAGGTCGCTCACGGCGCCGTCGAGCACCTGGCCCAGCAGGTCGGCGGCCTGGGTGCGGTCGAGGGCGCGCGCGCCCTCCTTGCCGCGGCCTATGTCCTTGAGGTAATGGCGAATGCCCATGGATAGCTGTGTGTTGGCTGCAGGGCCGGCCATTGTGCAGCAATCGGTAGCCATCCAAGCAAGTGGTACGCCGCCAAAACGCCCGGCCCGCAGGCGGACCTGCGGGCCGGGGGGGGGGGCGCCTGGCGGAGCCGCGCCGGGGTGCGCCGAGATGCGCCCGGGAGGCGGGCGCTGGGCCGATCAGCTCAGTTCGCCCAGGGCGATGCGGTGTGCGCGGGCAGCGATGGCGCCTTCGTTGCGCACGGCAGGGCGCTCCTGGGTGCTGGCGGCGGCAGCGGCGTGGTCGGCCACAGGGCCGCGGGCGAACTGGGGCAGCGCCTTCTGGCCTTCGGCGCGCACATCGGTGCGGTTGCGCACGGATTGCACCTTGGCTTCGAAGTCGGTGCCGTACAGGTCGCCGTTGAGTTCAGCGGCCTGGGCGCCCAGCGTGGCGAAAGCGGAGAGGGCGGCGATAGCGAGGATGCGTGCGTTTTGCATGATGTTTTCCTTGGTCAAAAGTCACTTGTCAAAGTGCTCCTGCAAAGGCTTGGGGGTGCTTGCGGGAGCGGTGTCGGTGAGGGCGGTGTGTGTTTGCGTCTCATCGATGGGGAGACTGTATTCCTCATCCGCCTGCAAAAAAACCGCCTGGTCGCGAATTGACCATTTCGTTTATAGAAATAATCTACGGTGCTGGCACGGGCGCGGCGGGCCCGGGGTGTTGCGCCGTGGCACCTGACGGCGTGCGCGGGGCGCGGCATGGGTTGCTTTCCGCCGAAGGATGGGCTGAAATGGGCTGGTCCAAGACCCCGTGCACAAGGAGGCAGCATGACCAGCGTTGCAGAAATCCTCAAATCCAAGCCCGATGCCAGCGTGCACAGCGTGGCCCCCGGCGACACCGTGTTCCAGGCCCTGCGCACCATGGCCGACAAGGACGTGGGTGCCCTGCTGGTGCTCGAGGCCGGGGCCATCGTCGGCATCTTCACCGAGCGCGACTACGCCCGCCGCCTGGCCCTGCAGGGCCGGCCCTCCATGAGCACGCCCGTGCGCGACGTGATGACGTCCACCGTGCTGTGCGTGCGCTCCACGCAGACCAGCGAGCAGTGCATGCAGATCATGACAGGCAAGCGCCTGCGCCACCTGCCCGTGGTGGACGATGGCCGCCTGCTGGGCATGATCTCCATTGGCGACCTGGTCAAGGACATCATCTCCGAGCAGCAGTTCATCATCGAGCAGCTGGAGCACTACATCGCCGGCCGGCGCTGAGTGTGCGCGGACGCGAGTCCGTGCCGCCCGTCCGCTCGGGGTGGGCTTGCGGGCATGGATAATTGCTTATGCAAGGGCTTACCCGGTGGTTTTTCGCGGGGAGCTCCGTTATACCCGCCGCATCGTAACGATTTGCACGGAGTGATTTCATGCCTTCATCCTTGAACCGGCGCCGGTTTACCGCTGGTCTGGCCGTGGCTCCCTGGGCCGCGGGCGGTTTGCTTTCTGGCTGCAGCAGCATTCCCGACAGCGTCAAGATCGGGGTGGCCCAGCCGCTGAGCGGGCCGATCAGCGCCTTGGGCAAAGACCTGCTCAATGGCGTGCAGCTGGCCGTGGACGAGCTCAACAAGGCCAACTTCTCCATCGATGGCAAGCGCGTGGCGCTGGAGATCATGTCGGTGGACGACAAGTCGGACGCCGCCACGGGCAAGGCGGTCGCGCAGCAACTCGTCGATGCCGGGGTGGTGGCCGTGATCGGGCACCTGAACTCGGGGGTGAGCATCGAGGCCGCGCCCATTTACTCCGGTGCGGGCATGGCGCAGATCGCCATCTCCACCAACCCGAAGTTCACGCAGCTGGGCTACGACACCACCTTCCGCATGGTGGCCAACGACAACCTGCAGGCGCGCGCCATCGGTGCCTTCGCTGCAGGCCAGTTCGGCGAGGCGGCGCGCTACGCCGCGTTCGACGACGGCACGCCCTACGGCAAGGGCCTGATCGACGGCGCCGTCGAACAGCTCAAGGCCGAGAAGCGCGAAGTCGTGCTGCGCGAATCCTTTGACGACAAGACCGTCGCATTCGAGGAACTGGCCGAGAAGATCAAGGCCGAAAAGATCGCGGTCATCGTGACCACGCTCAACGACTTCCAGAACCTCGCGCTGATCGAGGCCCTCAGGAAGATCGACTACACCAACGTGCGCATGCTCGGGGGCGACACGGCCAAGACCACCGACATGACCAAGGGGGCAGGCCTGATCCAGGGCATCTTTGCCACCTCGCCGGTGCTGGAGGCCAAGGAATTCGTGGCCGGGCGCCAGTTCCTGGAAAAGTACCTGGGCGCCTTCAAGATCCCTCCGGCCTATGGCGGGCACTACACCTACGACAGCATGTACGTGCTCTCGGCGGCCATGCAGGCGGCCAAGTCCGTCAAGCCCCGGGACGTGGTGGCTGCGCTGCATCGCATCAACGGCTACGCGCCCGTCACCGGCACCATGAAGTGGGACGAAAAGGGCGAGCAGCGCTACGCAGCCGTGGGCGTGTACGAGCTGCGCCGCGGCAACTGGGAGCTGCGCATGCGCTCCGACCGCTGGTGATGGTGCGGGCGTAGGCCGGGCGCGCGGGCCGCTGGCCCGCCGCAATTTTTCAGCACTCGACCACGTTCACGGCCAGGCCGCCGCGCGAGGTCTCCTTGTACTTGGACATCATGTCCTTGCCCGTCTGCACCATGGTGCGGATCACCTGGTCGAGCGACACCACGTGCGTGCCGTCGCCGCGCAGCGCCAGGCGCGCGGCGTTGATGGCCTTGATGGCGCCCATGGCGTTGCGCTCGATGCACGGGATCTGCACCTGGCCGCCCACGGGGTCGCAGGTCATGCCCAGGTTGTGCTCCATGCCGATCTCGGCCGCGTTCTCCACCTGCGCGGGCGTGCCGCCCAGCACCGCGGCCAGGGCGCCGGCCGCCATGGAGCAGGCCACGCCCACCTCGCCCTGGCAGCCGACCTCGGCGCCCGAGAGCGAGGCATTCATCTTGTAGATGGCGCCGATGGCGCCGGCCGTGAGCAGGAAGTCGGCAATGCCCGCCTCGCTGGCCGTGGGAATGAACTTCACGTAGTAGTGCAGCACGGCCGGGACGACGCCCGCCGCGCCGTTGGTGGGCGCCGTCACCACGCGCCCGCCGGCGGCGTTTTCCTCGTTCACGGCCATGGCGTAGAGGTTCACCCAGTCGAGCATGGAGAGCGGGTCGCGCAGCGCCGCTTCAGGCTGGCTGCTGAGCTGGCGGTGCAGCTCGGCGGCGCGGCGCCGGATCTGCAGCGGCCCGGGCAGGTGGCCCTGGGCCGTGCAGCCGCGCTGCACGCAGGCGGCCATGGTCTGCCACAGCTCGGCCAGGCCCTGCTGCACCTGTGCGGGGCTGCGCAGGTGCTCTTCGTTGGCCCGCTGCAGCTGCGCCACGCTCAGGCCCTGCGCCTGGCACTGGGCGAGCAGCTCGGCGGCGTTGGCGTAGGCGAAGGGCACCGGGCTGCGGGCCAGCGCGGCAGGCGGGCGGCTGTACACGCGCTCGCCCTGCGCATCGGTGACAAAGCCGCCGCCCACTGAGAAATACTCGGCCGTGGCCAGCTCCTGGCCCGCGGCGCCGAGCGCGGCAAAGCGCATGCCGTTGGGGTGGTGCGCCAGGCTTTTGCGGCGCATCAGCAGGTGCTCCTTGGTGCTGAAGCGCACGCTATGGGTGCCCAGCAGCGCCAGCTCCTGGCGGCTGCGGATGGCCAGCAGCAGGGGGGCAATCTGGTCGGGGTCAATGCGGTCGGGCTCGTGCCCGGCCAGGCCCAGCAGGATGGCGCTGTCCGTGCCGTGGCCCAGGCCCGTGGCGCTGAGCGAGCCGAACAGCTCGGTGCGCACCTCGGCGGTGTGCGCCAGCAGGCCCGCGTCCTGCAGGCGGCCCGCGAAATGCCGGGCGGCGATCATCGGCCCCACGGTGTGGGAGCTCGACGGCCCGATGCCGATCTTGAACAGGTCGAATACGCTGACGGTCATGGTCTGGTGTGCAACGGGGGCCAGCGCCCCCGGGGAAATGAACCAGGCCGCCGCGGATGGGCGCAGCCTGGGGCCGTTGGCCCGCAGCGTGCGGCCGCCGCGGCGCGCTGGCAAGCGCGCATTCCCTGAGCCGGCAGCCCGACCCGTGCGTGTCGGGTGGGGCGGGAGTGGAGTTTGCTATGAAAAAAAGAGCTGCTCGCGCTTTATCCCAGGGCGCTGGAGCCGTTTTTGTCTGATTTCTTTGGCGCTGAGCAGCCCCGGTTGCGGCCCATGAATGTTTCTTACATGGCCAGGGCACGGGCCAGCATGCCCGGAGCGTCCCAGGCGCGGATGCGCGGGCGCTGGCACAGGCTGCGGCCGCGCAGCGCGTCCACCTTGTCCAGGATGCGCAGCCCCCCCTGCACCACCAGGCGCAGCTCCCAGCCGATGCGGCCGGGCAGGCGGTGCACCAGGGGCGTGCCCTGCTGCATGGTGCTGCGCGCCCAGTGCGCGAGGTCGCCGATCAGCGCCGTGGTCTGCGCCGTCGGCTGCAGCGCCTGCAACTGCGCGCGGTCCACGCCGTGTGCGGCGCAGTCGGCCTCGGGCAGGTAAAAGCGCCCACGCGGCAGGTCCACGCTCAGGTCCTGCCAGAAATTGATGAGCTGCAGCGCGGTGCAGATGGCGTCGCTCTCGCGCAGGGCCTGCGCGTCGTGCACGCCATACAGGTGCAGCAGCAGCCGGCCCACGGGGTTGGCCGAGCGGCGGCAGTAGTCCAGCAGCTCGGTGCGCTGGGCGTAGCCCGCGCCGTCGCGCGTCTTCTCCACGTCCTGGATGAAGGCGCTGAGCAGGTCGTCGAGCAGCGGCACGGGCAGGCTGTGCCGCTGCAGCATGACTGCCAGGGGCGCGAACACCGCCGGCCAGCGCGCCGACGGGGCCTGGCCCGCCGCCAGGGCGTGCAGGTCGGCGCGGTAGGCGGCGAGCGCGGCCAGGCGTTCGGCGGCGCTGGCCGGGCCCTCGTCGGCCAGGTCGTCCGCCGTGCGCGCAAAGGCGTAGATGGCGGCAATGGGCGCGCGCAGCTGCGGCGGGCACAGCCAGGAGGCGACGGGAAAGTTCTCGTAGTGCGTGACGGCGAGGGGGGGGCTGGGGTTCGGGTCCACGCGCGCATTGTCGCTGCAGGCGCCGCCTGCGCTGCGCGGGTGCCTTGACAAGCGGCAGGCGATCACATAGATTACTAACCAGTCAGTCAGTAATTTTCTGGACCCACCCATGCGCACCTCGTCCGCACCGCGGCCCCGTCAGGGGCTTTTTTTGGTTTCCGCCGCCCGGCCCGGGGCCCAGGCGGCCGCTGCGGCGGCGGCGCTGGCCCTGCTGGCCGCCTGCACGCCCGCCGAGCCTGTGGCCGAGCCCGTGCGCGCGGTCAAGCTGCTGACCGTGGGCGCCAGTGCGCTGCAGGCCGAGCAGGAATACGCCGGCGAGGTGCGTGCGCGCGTGGAGTCGCGCCTGGGCTTTCGCGTGGCGGGCAAGCTGGTCGAGCGCCCCGCGCAACTGGGCCAGCGCGTGCAGGCCGGGCAGGTGCTGGCGCAGCTCGATCCGCAGGACTACCAACTGAGCGCCGCCGCGGCGCGCGCCCAGGTGGCCGCCGCGCAAACCCAGTACGACCTGGCGGCGGCAGACTTCCAGCGCTTTGCCAAGCTGCAGGAGCAGAACTTCATCAGCGGCGCCGAGCTCGAGCGCCGCGAGAGCGCGCTGAAGGCGGCGCGCTCGCAGTTGCAGCAGGCCCAGGCCCAGGCGCAGGCGCAGGGCCACCAGGCGCAGTACACGCGCCTGCTGGCCGATGCCGCGGGCGTCATCACCGCTATCGAGGCCGAGCCCGGCCAGGTGGTGGCGGCGGGCACGCCGGTGCTGCGCCTGGCGCAGGACGGCGCGCGCGACGTGGTGTTTGCCGTGCCCGAGGACAAGGTCGCCCGCCTGCGGGCGGGCCAGCCGGTGCAGGTGCGCGCCTGGGCCACGGGCGCGTCCCTGCCCGGCACGGTGCGCGAGGTGGCGGCCAGCGCCGACCCGGTCACGCGCACCTTCACCGTCAAGGTGGACATCGCCGCGGCCAGCGCGCCGCCGCTGGGCTCCACGGTGTACGTGGCGCCGCAGGCGCTGGCGGCCCAGGGGCAGCAGGCCATCAAGCTGCCCACCACGGCGCTGCGCCAGGAGGGCCAGGCCACGGCGGTGTGGGTGTACGAGGCCGACAAGGGCACGGTGCGCTCGCAGGCCGTGCAGGTGGCCACGGCCGACGGCAATGAGGCCGTCATCGTGGGCGGTCTCACGCCCGGCATGCAGGTGGTGAGCACCGGCGTGCATGTGCTCACGCCGGGGCAGAAGGTCGTGGTCTATCAGCAAAAATCGGCTCCAGGGCAATCTGGGCAGGCGCAAGCAGCTACAAAAACAGTAGCAAATGGCGCCGCGCCGGCCGCGGCCTCCTCTGCCCAGTGAGCCTGCCATGACGCCAGTGCAACCGAAAGAGGGCTTCAACCTCTCCCGCTGGGCCATCGAGCATGCCCCGCTCACGCGCTACCTGATGGTGGTGCTGATGGTGCTGGGCATTGCGGCCTACTTCCAACTGGGGCAGGACGAAGACCCGCCCTTCACCTTCCGCGCCATGGTGGTGCGCACCTATTGGCCCGGCGCGACGGCGCAGCAGGTGGCCGAGCAGGTGACCGACAAGATCGAGCGCACCCTGCAGGAGGTGCCCAACGCCGACAAGATCCGCAGCTACTCCAAGCCGGGCGAGTCGCAGATCATCCTGGAGATCAAGGACAGCACGCGCGCCGCCGAGGTGGCGAACATCTGGTACACCGTGCGCAAGAAGGTGGGCGACATGCGCTACACCCTGCCGCAGGGCATCCAGGGGCCGTTCTTCAACGATGACTTCGGCGATGTCTACGGCGTGATCTATGCGCTGCAGGCCCAGGGCTACAGCTATGCCGAGGTCAAGCAGTTCGCCGACGACGTGCGCCAGCAACTGCTGCGCGTGCCCGACGTGGCCAAGGTGGAGCTGTTCGGCGTGCAGGACGAGAAGCTCTACATCGAGATCTCGCAGAGGCGCCTGTCGCAGCTCGGCCTGGACATGAACCAGGTGCTGGCGCAACTGGGCCAGCAGAACGCGGTGGAGAGCGCAGGTGTGGTGCAGACGCCGCAGGACCAGGTGCAGGTGCGCGTGGCCGGGCAGTTCCAGGCCATCGAAGACCTGCGCGCCATGCCCATCCGGGGGGCGTCGGGCCACATGCTGCGCCTGGGCGACATCGCCGAGATCCGGCGTGGCTACGTGGAGCCCACGGCGGTGAAGGTGCGCCACGAAGGCCAGGAGGTGATTGCGCTGGGCGTCTCCATGACCAAGGGCGGCGACATCATCCGGCTGGGCAAGGCCTTGCACGCAGCCACCGAATCACTCGCCAAGACCCTGCCCGCCGGCGTGCAACTGGTGAACGTGCAGGACCAGCCCCAGTCGGTGGCCAGCTCGGTCAATGAATTCGTCAAGGTGCTGATCGAGGCCGTGGCCATCGTGCTGGCCGTGAGCTTTGTCAGCCTGGGGCTGCACCAGCGCACGGGCGCGCAGCGCTGGTGGCGCCGCTGGTACATCGACCCGCGCCCCGGGCTGGTGGTGGCCATCACCATTCCGCTGGTGCTGGCGGTCACCTTTCTGGCCATGTGGTACTGGGGCATCGGCCTGCACAAGGTGTCGCTGGGCTCGCTCATCATCGCGCTGGGCCTGCTGGTGGACGACGCCATCATCGCCGTCGAGATGATGGTGCGCAAAATGGAAGAGGGCTACGACAAGCTGCGCGCGGCCACCTTTGCCTACGAGATCACGGCCATTCCCATGCTCACCGGCACGCTGATCACGGCGGTGGGCTTCCTGCCCATCGGCATAGCCAAGTCGGCGGTGGGGGAGTACACCTTCGCCATCTTTGCGGTCACGGTCATCGCGCTGGTGCTGAGCTGGATTGCGTCGGTGTATTTCGTGCCCTACCTGGGCACGCTGCTGTTCAAGCCACCGCCGCATGTGCTGGCGGCGGGCATCACCGACGACCCGCACGAGGTGTTCGACAGCCCGTTCTACACGGCTTTCCGGCGCCTGGTGCACTGGTGCGTGGAGCACCGCTGGGTCACCATCGGCGCCACCGTGCTGGTTTTTGCCCTGGGCATCGTGGGCATGGGCAAGGTGCAGCAGCAGTTCTTCCCGGATTCCAACCGCCCCGAGATCCTGGTGGACCTGTGGTTCCCCGAGGGCACCTCGTTTGCGGGCAACGAGGAAGTCACGCTGCGCGTGGAAAAGCGCCTCAGGGAGCAGCCCGGCGTGGCCACGGTCAGCGGCTGGGTGGGCTCGGGCGTGCCGCGCTTCTATCTGCCGCTGGACCAGGTGTTTCCGCAGAGCAATGTGTCGCAGTTCATCGTGCTGGCCGAGGACCTGAAAAAGCGCGAAGCCCTGCTGCGCGCGCTGCCGGCCCTGCTGGCGCAGGAGTTCCCGGAGGTGCGCGGGCGCGTCAAGCTGCTGCCCAACGGGCCGCCGGTGCCGTACCCGGTGCAGTTCCGCGTGCTGGGCCCCGACCCGGCGCTGCTGCGCGCGCACGCCGACGAGGTGAAGGCCGTGCTGCGCGCCTCGCCGAACATGCGCGGAGTGAACGACAACTGGAACGAGTCCGTCAAGGTGCTGCGCCTGGAGGTAGACCAGGACAAGGCGCGCGCGCTGGGCGTGACCAGCCAGTCCATCGCGCAGGCCTCCAAGGTCATGCAGTCGGGCATGCAGGTGGGGCAGTACCGCGAGGGTGACAAGCTCATCGACATCGTGCTGCGCCAGCCCGAGGACGAGCGCCGCGCCATCACGGACATTGCCAACGCCTACCTGCCCACGGCCTCGGGCAAGTCGATCCCGCTCACGCAGATCGCCAAGCCGGTGTTCACCTGGGAGCCGGGCGTGATGTGGCGCGAGGGGCGCGAGTACGCCATCACCGTGCAGGGCGACGTGGTGCAGGGCCTGCAGGGCGCCACGGTCACGCAGCAGCTCCTGCCCGCGCTGCGCAAGATCGAGGCCGACTGGCACGCCGCAGGGCAGAATGCCTACCGCATCACCGTGGCGGGCGCCGTGGCGGAAAGCTCCAAGGGCTCGTCGTCCATCGCGGCGGGCGTGCCCATCATGCTGTTCATCACCTTCACGCTGCTCATGCTGCAACTGCACAGCTTCAGCCGCGCCATGCTGGTGTTCCTGACCGGCCCGCTGGGCATTGCCGGGGTGGCGGCGGCGCTGATCCTGCTGGGGCGGCCGTTCGGCTTCGTGGCGCTGCTGGGCGTGATCGCGCTCATGGGCATGATCCAGCGCAACTCGGTGATCCTGATCGACCAGATCGAGCAGGACAGGGCGCGCGGCGTGCCCGCGTGGGACGCCATCGTCGAGTCGGCCGTGCGCCGCCTGCGCCCCATCGTGTTGACGGCCGCCGCCGCCGTGCTGGCCATGATCCCGCTCTCGCGCAGCGTGTTCTGGGGGCCGATGGCTGTGGCCATCATGGGCGGGCTGATCGTTGCCACCGTGCTCACGCTGCTGGCCCTGCCTGCCATGTACGCGGCCTGGTTCCGCGTGCGTCGGCCGGCGCCCGAGGTGGGCTGAGCGGGGGGTGCCGGGCGCGTCAGGTTAAAATCAAGGGTTCACCAAATTCATGCAGGGGCATGCGTGGCCATGCCGCCTGCCTGTTTGCAGACCGCGCGGGTGGCGAAATTGGTAGACGCACCAGGTTTAGGTCCTGACGCCAGCAATGGTGTGGGGGTTCGAGTCCCCCCCCGCGCACCACGTATCTGAATTCGGGACACGGCGCCGCTGCCGAGCGGTCGGCGCATTCATCACAAATGTAGGAGTAGCCATGGCAGTTACCGTTGAAACCCTGGAAAAACTGGAACGCAAGATCACGTTGAGCCTGCCCCTGGCGGCCATCCAGAACGAGGTCGAGTCGCGCCTCAAGCGCCTGGCGCGTACCGTCAAGATGGACGGCTTCCGTCCCGGCAAGGTGCCGCTGAGCGTGGTCTCGCAGCGCTATGGCTACTCGGTGCACTACGAGGTGCTCAACGACAAGGTCGGCGAAGCCTTTTCCCAGGCGGCCAACGAGGCCAAGCTGCGCGTGGCCGGCCAGCCGCGCATCAGCGAGAAGGAAGGCGCGCCCGAGGGCGAGGTCACCTTCGATGCCGTGTTCGAGGTGTTCCCCGAAGTCAAGATCGGTGACCTGTCCGAGGTCGAGGTCGAGAAACTCGAAACCGAAGTGACCGACGGCGCCATCGACCGCACCCTGGAGATCCTGCGCAAGCAGCGCCGCAGCTTTGCCCAGCGCGCGCTGGACGCCGCCGCCCAGGACGGCGACCGCGTGACCGTGGACTTCGAGGGCAAGATCGACGGCGAACCCTTTGCCGGCGGCAAGGCCGAGGGCTTCCAGTTCCTCGTCGGCGAAGGTCAGATGCTCAAGGAATTCGAGGACGCCGTGCGCGGTATGAAGTCCGGCGAGAGCAAGACCTTCCCGCTTGCCTTCCCCGAGGACTACCATGGCAAGGATGTGGCGGGCAAGACGGCGGACTTCCTCGTGACCGTCAAGAAGATCGAGGCCTCGCACCTGCCCGAAGTGAACGAGCAGTTCGCCAAGTCGCTGGGCATTCTCGAAGCCACCGTGGACGCCCTGCGCGCCGACATCAAGAAGAACCTGGAGCGTGAGGTCAAGTTCCGCCTCTTGGGCCGCAACAAGGCTGCCGTGATGGACGCGCTGCTCTCCAAGGCCGAGCTCGACCTGCCCAACGCCAGCGTGCAGGCCGAGATCGAGCGCCTCAAGGACGGCGCCCGTGCCGACCTCAAGCAGCGCGGCATCAAGGACGCCGACAAGGCCGAGCTGCCCGACGACATCTTCCGCCCCCAGGCCGAGCGTCGCGTGCGCCTGGGCCTGGTCGTGGCCGAAGTGGTGCGCGCCAACGAACTGCAGGCCAAGCCCGAGCAGCTCAAGGCCCACATCGACGAGCTGGCCGCCAGCTACGAGAAGCCCGAGGACGTGGTGCGCTGGTACTTCAGCGACCGCCAGCGCCTGGGCGAGGTCGAGGCCGTGGTGATCGAGAACAATGTCGCCGAATTCGTCCTGGGCAAGGCCAAGGTGAACACCAAGAGCGTGTCCTTCGACGAATTGATGGGCAGCGCCGCCCAGGCGCAGGCCTGATCGGTCTGCCGTACCGGGGCCGTGCGCTTGCGGCCCCGGCGGGCGGCGAAACCATGCCGGGAGGGGCTTGTGGTCAAGGGCACAAGCCCCAATTCATTTCTGGGTACAGTACCCGCCTGAATGGAGAAATACACATGAGCGCACTGGAAACACAGGCCCTGGGCATGGTCCCCATGGTCATCGAACAGTCGGGCCGCGGCGAGCGTGCCTACGACATCTACTCGCGCCTGCTCAAGGAGCGGGTCATCTTCCTCGTGGGTGAGGTCAACGACCAGACGGCCAACCTCGTGGTCGCCCAGTTGCTGTTCCTGGAGAGCGAAAACCCGGACAAGGACATCTCGCTCTACATCAACTCGCCGGGCGGCAGCGTCACCGCGGGCATGGCCATCTATGACACCATGCAGTTCATCAAGCCCGACGTCTCGACCCTGTGCTGCGGCTTTGCCGCGAGCATGGGCGCCTTCCTGCTGGCTGCGGGGGCCAAGGGCAAGCGTTTCTCGCTGCCCAACTCCAAGATCATGATCCACCAGGTGCTGGGCGGCGCACGCGGCCAGGCCACCGACATCGAGATCCATGCGCGCGACATCCTGCGCACCAAGGACCAGATGAACCGCATCCTGGCCGAGCGCACCGGCCAGCCGATGGAGAAGGTCAAGGCCGATACCGAGCGCGACTATTTCATGACGGCCGACGAGGCCAAGGACTACGGCATCATCGACCAGGTCATCGCCAAGCGCCCCTGACCTGACGGGCCTGGGGCCGGGCGCAGCGCCGCCCGGCACCCGCGCTCTCCTTTGGTTATCATCCGGTCCACTTTCCGTACTACACAAGGCACAGCTTCCCCATGGCCGAGAAAAAAGGCTCATCCAGCGAAAAAACCCTTTACTGCTCGTTCTGCGGCAAGAGCCAGCACGAGGTAAAGAAGCTGATTGCCGGCCCGTCGGTCTTCATCTGCGACGAGTGCATCGATCTGTGCAACGAAGTCATCCGCGACGAGCTGCCCGGCAGTGACGCGGGCCGTGAGGCGCGCACCGACCTGCCCACGCCGGCCGAGATCAAGGCCAACCTGGACCACTACGTCATCGGCCAGGAGGCGGCCAAGCGCACCCTGGCCGTGGCCGTGTACAACCACTACAAACGCCTGCGCCACAAGGACAAGGCGCACAAGGACGATGTCGAGCTCTCCAAGAGCAACATCCTGCTCATCGGCCCCACGGGCTCGGGCAAGACGTTGCTGGCCCAGACCCTGGCACGCCAGCTCGACGTGCCTTTCGTGATGGCCGACGCCACCACGCTGACCGAGGCCGGCTACGTGGGCGAGGATGTGGAAAACATCATCCAGAAGCTGCTGCAGAGCTGCAACTACGAGGTCGAGCGCGCCCAGCGCGGCATCGTCTACATCGACGAGATAGACAAGATCTCGCGCAAGTCCGACAACCCCAGCATCACGCGCGACGTGTCGGGCGAGGGCGTGCAGCAGGCGCTGCTCAAGCTCATCGAGGGCACCATGGCCAGCGTGCCGCCCCAGGGTGGGCGCAAGCATCCCAACCAGGATTTCCTGCAGATCGACACGACCAACATCCTGTTCATCTGCGGAGGTGCCTTCGCCGGCCTGGAAAAGGTCATCGAAAGCCGCACCGAGGCCTCGGGCATCGGCTTTGGCGCCGCCGTGCGCAGCAAGAAGCAGCGTTCCCTGAGCGAGGTGTTCCAGGACATCGAGCCCGAGGACCTGATCAAGTTCGGCCTGATCCCCGAACTGGTGGGCCGCATGCCGGTGGTCGCTGCGCTGGCCGAGCTGGGTGAGGACGCGCTGGTGCAAATCCTCACCGAACCCAAGAACGCGCTCGTCAAGCAGTACAACAAGCTGCTGGCCATGGAGGGCGCCGAGCTGGAGATCCGCCCGGCCGCGCTCAAGGCCATCGCCCGCAAGGCGCTGGCGCGCAAGACCGGTGCGCGCGGCCTGCGCTCCATTCTGGAGCAGGCGCTGATCGGCACCATGTTCGATCTGCCCAACGCAAGCAATGTCGAGAAGGTGGTGGTCGATGAGTCCACCATCGAGGAAGGCAAGCCGCCGCTGCTGGTGTACCGCGAGGCAGCGAAGACGGCCTGAGCAGCCTCCCGGCTGCTGCGGCGCGCCCGGCCCCGGCTGGCGCGCCGGCACCGCTGCCGTGTATGCTGCAGCGTGATCGGTGTGCGGACTGTGGCGCTGCACATACGACTTGAAATCCGTCGTCGGCGGGCCATATTCCCGATAGTTAGATGAGGAATCCCATGTCCGGACATACCCCCTTGCCCTCCACCCCCGTCGAGCTGCCGCTGCTGCCGCTGCGCGACGTGGTCGTTTTCCCCCATATGGTGATTCCGCTGTTCGTGGGCCGCCCCAAGAGCATCAAGGCGCTGGAGCTGGCCATGGAGGCCGACCGCCGCATCATGCTCGTGGCCCAGAAGGCCGCCGCCAAGGACGAACCCTCCGTCAAGGACATGTTCGACGTGGGCTGCATCTCCACCATCCTGCAGATGCTCAAGCTGCCCGACGGCACGGTGAAGGTGCTCGTCGAAGGCCAGCAGCGCGCCCAGGTGCGCGACATCCAGGACGTGGAGACGCACTTCAACGCCACGGTGGCCCCCGTCGAGGCCATGCTGGAGGCCCATGCGCCGAGCGAGATCGAGGCGCTGCGCCGCGCGGTAATGCAGCAGTTCGACCAGTACGTCAAGCTCAACAAGAAGATTCCGCCCGAGATCCTCACCTCGATCGGCAGCATCGACGACCCGGGGCGCCTGGCAGACACCATTGCCGCGCACCTGCCGCTCAAGCTGGACAACAAGCAGGCCGTGTTGGACCTGGCCGACGTGAAGGAGCGCCTGGAAAACCTCTTTGAGCAGCTCAACCGCGAGGTCGACATCCTCAACGTGGACAAGAAAATCCGCGGCCGCGTCAAGCGCCAGATGGAGAAGAACCAGCGCGACTTCTACCTCAACGAGCAGGTCAAGGCCATCCAGAAGGAACTCGGCGAGGGCGAGGACGGCGCCGACCTCGAAGAGATCGAGAAAAAGATCAAGGCCGCCAAGATGCCCGCCGAGGCGCGCAAGAAGGCCGAGGGCGAGCTCAAGAAGCTCAAGCTCATGTCGCCCATGTCGGCCGAGGCCACCGTGGTGCGCAACTACATCGACGCCCTGGTCTCGCTGCCCTGGAGCAAGAAGACCAAGATCAAGCACGACCTGGGTCATGCCGAGGTGGTGCTCAATGAGGACCACTACGGCCTGGAAAAGGTCAAGGACCGCATCCTGGAATACCTTGCCGTGCAGCAGCGCGTGGACAAGGTCAAGGCGCCCATCCTGTGCCTGGTGGGCCCGCCGGGCGTGGGCAAGACCTCGCTGGGTCAGTCCATCGCCAAGGCCACGGGCCGCAAGTACGTGCGCATGGCGCTGGGCGGCATGCGCGACGAAGCTGAGATCCGCGGCCACCGCCGCACCTACATCGGTGCCATGCCGGGCAAGGTGCTGCAGAGCCTGCACAAGGTGGGCACGCGCAACCCCCTGTTCCTGCTCGACGAGATCGACAAGCTGGGCACGGACTTCCGCGGTGATCCGTCCAGTGCGCTGCTGGAGGTGCTCGACCCCGAGCAGAACCATACCTTCTCCGACCACTACATCGAGGTCGATTTCGACCTGTCGGATGTGATGTTCGTGGCCACGTCGAACTCCATGAACATCCCCCCGGCGCTGCTCGACCGCATGGAGGTCATCCGCCTCTCGGGCTACACCGAGGACGAGAAGGCCCGCATCGCCATGACCTACCTGCTGCCCAAGCAGATCCGGAACAACGGCGTGAAGGAAGGTGAGCTGGAGGTCACCGAGGCGGCGGTGCGCGACATGGTGCGCTACTACACGCGCGAGGCCGGCGTGCGCTCGCTCGAGCGCGAGCTCTCCAAGATCTGCCGCAAGGTGGTCAAGGGCCTGCTGCTCAAGAAGTACACGCCCCAGGTCGTGGTCACGCCCGACAACCTGCCCGACTTCCTGGGCGTGCGCAAGTACACCTACGGCCGCGCCGAGCAGCAGAACCAGGTGGGCCAGGTCGTGGGCCTGGCCTGGACCGAGGTCGGCGGCGACCTGCTCACGATCGAGGCGGCCACCATGCCGGGCAAGGGCGTGATCACGCGCACGGGCTCGCTGGGCGACGTGATGAAGGAGTCGGTCGAGACGGCGCGCACCGTGGTGCGCTCGCGCGCCCGCCTGCTGGGCATCAAGGACGAGGTGTTCGAGAAGAAGGACGTGCACATCCACGTGCCCGACGGCGCCACGCCCAAGGACGGCCCGAGCGCCGGGGCGGCCATGGTCACGGCCTTTGTCTCGGCGCTTACCGGCATCCCGGTGCGCGGCGACGTCGCCATGACGGGCGAGATCACCCTGCGCGGCGAGGTCACGGCCATCGGCGGTCTCAAGGAGAAGCTCCTGGCGGCGCTGCGCGGCGGCATCCGCACGGTGCTGATCCCCGAAGAGAACGTCAAGGACCTGCAGGAGATCCCGGACAACGTCAAGAGCGGCCTGGAGATCGTGCCCGTCAAGTGGATCGACAAGGTCCTCGAGGTGGCCCTGGAGCGCAAGCCCGTGCCGCTGACCGACGAGGAGGTGGCCGCCGCCGCGGCCGCTGCCGTGGCGGGCGAGGGCAAGGCCCTGCCCGCGCAATCCATCAAGCATTGAGATGCGGATTTTTTGCAAAACCACCCAAAAAATGCGCTACAATGCAAACACTGCAGACAAGCGTTGTATAATGTGAGGCTGTAGTCAATGCGGGAATAGCTCAGTTGGTAGAGCGCAACCTTGCCAAGGTTGAGGTCGAGAGTTCGAGACTCTTTTCCCGCTCCACATTTTCAGAAAAGGGAAGGCTTGCTCTTCCCTTTTTTGTCATAGGTTTGCGGCGCGGTAGCAAAGCGGTTATGCCCCGGATTGCAAATCCGGTTAGCCCGGTTCGACTCCGGGCCGCGCCTCCAGATGAATGGGCCCGGCGGACAGGCGGTGCAAATTTTCTGGAAAGTGCGTGAAAATGCACTATAATGCGAGGCTTGCCAGCCTAGGTCTGCGACAGCAGGTCGAACAGGCACCGTGCGGGAATAGCTCAGTTGGTAGAGCGCAACCTTGCCAAGGTTGAGGTCGAGAGTTCGAGACTCTTTTCCCGCTCCAGTTTGAAAAAGGGAAGCTTCGGCTTCCCTTTTGCTTTTGCGGAAACGGTGGCCAGGGCAGCTGCGGTGCCGGGCATTGCACGCACGGCGGTCCAGGGAGTACCCTGTGCCCGTGCGGGCAGAGCGGGCCTGGCGCGCCCCGATGGTGAAATTGGTAGACACTGCGGACTTAAAATCCGCCGCTTCCTGCAAAGGGGCGTGCCGGTTCGACCCCGGCTCGGGGCACCACCACTGAGAACGAACATGTCAAACTACAACGCTCCTTTTGAAATCCATGTGCATGGCCAGGTGCCCTTGCGCGCGGATGTCGGCTACGACCAGTTGCAGGAGGCCCTCAAGCCCTTGTGGAAGTACGCAGGCGCGCGCTCCCTGGCTGCCGGGGCGGCCAGCGCCTACGAAGAGGAGCCGGGCATCGAATTCGACGCCAAGACCCATCTGCTGCAGATCTGCTGGACGGTGCGGGGCGACGAGGATTTTCGCCAGTCGCTGGACGACCTGTGCATGGGCCTGAACGAGCTGGCCGAGCAGGGCGCTGCCCTGGAAGTGACCTTCTACGACACCGAGTTCGATGAGGACGAGGCCGACGCGGATGCCGAGGCGCGGGATGACTTCGTCATGCTGTTCGTGGGCCCCACGCCGGCGGCCATCATGCAGGCGCAGCGCGACCTGCTGGTGCAGGACGTGGTGAACATGATGGAGCGCCATTTCGACGGCTCGGAGCTCGGCGGCGTGGTCGCCGAGATCGACAAGCTGTTCACCCAGCGTTTCGATGCCCTGGTCAACTCGCTGGAGCTGGGCAAGCCACCGCGCGGTCCCGGCGGCCCGGCGGGCGGGCATGGCGGCGGCCGCCGCCCGCGCCACCTGCATTGAGCGGCGGTACCGGCCCAGGGCCGGCGCGCACTGGCAATGCCAGTGGGAGCGGGCCGTTAACGCGGATGCGGCACGTCCACCGTGGCGCAGCAGTGCGGCGGCAGTTGCAGCCAGCGCTGGGCGGCGTTTTGCAGCGGCTCCAGCGCGCCGGTGGTCAGCAGGGTGATGCGCTCCTGCGGCAGGGGCGGCAGCCCGCTCTCTGCGGCCAGGGTGCCGGCGGCCTGCAGCAGGCGGCGCGTCTGGCGCGCCACGGGCTCACCCGTGGCGATCAGCGTGACGCCGGGGCCCAGCAGGTCGCGCAGCACCTCCTGGGCGAAGACGTAGTGCGTGCAGCCCAGCACCAGGGTATCGATGTCTCCGGGATTTGAGCCAAATCGGCCCATAGCGCCCGTGTAGCGGGCGCAAAGCGCTCTTATTTCAGTAGCGTCCTGCACCGCGGCGGGCGGTACGGCCGTGCTGCGCTCGATGGCGTGGGCCAGGCCGTTGCAGGGCTGGACGATGAACTCCGCCTGCCCGTGCAGCGAGGCCAGCAACCGGGCGAACTTGTGGCTGCTGAGGGTGCCGCGCGTGCCGATCACGCCGATGCGCCCGGTGCGTGTCGCGGCCACGGCGGGCTTGAGCGCGGGCTCCACGCCCACCAGGGGCAGTTGCGGATGGCGTGCGCGCGCTTCGTGGATGGCGGCGGCCGTGGCCGTGTTGCAGGCCACGACCAAGGCCTTGATGTGGTGCTGCGTGCAGAGGTAGTCGCCAATGGCGTGCGTGCGCGCCGCCACGAAGGCGTCACCGCGCTCGCCGTAGGGCGCGTTGCCGCTGTCGGCCAGGTAGACGAAGCGCTCGTGCGGCAGCTCGGTGCGCAGCGCCTGCAGCACGCTCAGGCCGCCGACGCCGCTGTCGAACACGCCGATGGGCTGCTGCGCTGCGTCGGTCATGCGTGCGGCAGAGAGCGCCCGGGCGGTCAGCCGGCGTTGACGCTGATGCCCTTGAACTCGCCCGTGGCGATGCGCTTTTGCCACTCGGCCGGGCCGGTGATGTGGGCGCTGGTGCCGCCGGCGTCCACGGCCACGGTCACGGGCATGTCCACCACGTCGAATTCGTAGATGGCTTCCATGCCCAGATCGGCAAAGCCCACCACCTGGGCGCCCTTGATGGCCTTGGAGACCAGGTAGGCGGCGCCGCCCACGGCCATGAGGTAGGCGCTCTTGTGGTTCTTGATGGCCTCGATGGCGGCGGGGCCGCGCTCGGCCTTGCCCACCATGGCGATCAGGCCGGTGCTCGAGAGCATCATGTCGGTGAACTTGTCCATGCGCGTGGCGGTGGTCGGGCCGGCGGGGCCGACGACTTCATCGCGCACCGGATCGACGGGGCCGACGTAGTAGATCACGCGGTTGGTGAAGTCCACGGGCAGCTTCTCGCCCTTGGCCAGCATGTCCTGGATGCGCTTGTGCGCGGCGTCGCGGCCGGTGAGCATCTTGCCGTTGAGCAGCAGGGTCTGGCCGGGCTTCCAGCTCGCGACCTCTTCCTTGGTGAGCGTGTTGAGGTCCACGCGCTTGCTGGTCTCGGTGTTGGGCGCCCAGTCCACCTTGGGCCAGAGGTCCAGGCTGGGCGGGTCCATGTAGACCGGGCCGGAGCCATCCATCACGAAATGGGCGTGGCGCGTGGCCGCGCAGTTGGGGATCATGGCCACGGGCTTGCTGGCCGCGTGCGTGGGGTACATCTTGATCTTCACGTCCAGCACCGTGGTCAGGCCGCCCAGGCCCTGCGCGCCGATGCCCAGGGCGTTGACCTTCTCGAACAGCTCCAGGCGCAGCTCTTCCACCTGCGTGAGCTTCTCGCCCCGCGCGCTCTTGGCCTGCAGCTCGTACATGTCCAGGTCGTCCATCAGGCTTTCCTTGGCCAGCAGCACGGCCTTTTCGGCCGTGCCGCCGATGCCGATGCCCAGCATGCCCGGCGGGCACCAGCCGGCACCCATGGTGGGCACGGTCTTGAGCACCCAGTCCACCAGGTTGTCGCTGGGGTTCATCATGACCATCTTGGACTTGTTCTCGCTGCCGCCGCCCTTGGCCGCGACGGTGATGTCCAGGGTGTCGCCGGCCACGATCTCGGTGAAGATGACGGCGGGCGTGTTGTCCTTGGTGTTCTTGCGCGCGAACAGCGGGTCGGCCACCACGCTGGCGCGCAGCGTGTTGTCGGGGTGGTTGTAGCCGCGGCGCACGCCTTCGTTGACGGCGTCTTCCAGGCTGCCGGTGAAGCCTTCCCAGCGCACGTTCATGCCCACCTTGAGGAAGACGTTGACGATGCCCGTGTCCTGGCAGATGGGGCGGTGGCCGTAGGCGCTCATCTTGCTGTTGGTCAGGATCTGCGCCATGGCGTCCTTGGCGGCGGGACTTTGCTCGCGCTCATAGGCGCGGGCCAGGTGCTGGATGTAGTCGGCCGGGTGGTAGTAGCTGATGTACTGCAGCGCGGCGGCGATGGACTCGATCAGGTCTTCTTGGCGGATGGTCGTCATGGCGTGGGGGAGGGGGAACGGGTGTCGCGAAACCCCCGATTATCCCCCCGGGGCTTGCATGGATCTGTCGCCCTGCAGGGGGCCGGGGTATGCTGCGGCCGTGTCTACCCGGGAGCCGCCATGTCCAGCCTTGCCGCATCCAGCCACGCCACGCGCACCGAGCGCGACAGCTTCGGCCCCATCGAGGTGCCGCGCGAGCGGCTCTGGGGCGCGCAGACCCAGCGCTCGCTGCAGCATTTCGCCATCTCGGGCGAGCGCATGGCGCCCGAGCTGCTGTGCGCGCTCGCCCAGGTCAAGCGCGCCTGTGCCTACGTGAACCACCGCCTGGGCCTGCTCGACGCGGGCAAGACCACGGCCATCGTCGCTGCGGCGGACGAGATCATCGCGAACGGGCCGGGGGCGGAGTTTCCGCTCGTGGTCTGGCAGACGGGCTCGGGCACGCAGACGAACATGAACATGAACGAGGTGCTCGCCAACCGCGCGAGCGAGCTGCTCGGCGGCGCCCGCGGGCCGGCACGCCTGGTGCACCCGAACGACGAGGTGAACCTGAGCCAGTCGAGCAACGACGTCTTCCCCACGGCCATGCACGTGGCGGCCGTGGATGCGCTGCTGCACCGCCTGCTGCCCGCGCTGCAGGCCCTGCGCGCCACGCTGGCGGGCAAGGCCGAGGCGTTTGCCGACGTGGTGAAGATCGGCCGCACGCACCTGCAGGACGCCACGCCGGTGACGCTGGGCCAGGAGATCTCGGGCTGGGTGGCGCAGCTCCAGCACGCCGAGCAGCATGTGCGCGCTGCGCTGCCGCACCTGTGCGAGCTGGCCCTGGGCGGCACGGCCGTGGGCACCGGGCTCAACGCCCCGCCGGGCTACGCCCAGGCCGTGGCGCAGGAGCTGGCCGACCTGACGGGCATGCCCTTCGTGACGGCGCCGAACAAGTTCGAGGCCCTGGCCAGTTGCGACGCCCTGGTGCACGCGCATGGCGCGCTCAAGACCCTGGCCGCCAGCCTGATGAAGATCGCCAACGACGTGCGCTGGCTCGCCAGCGGGCCGCGCAGCGGGCTGGGGGAGATCAGCATCCCGGAGAACGAACCGGGCTCGTCCATCATGCCCGGCAAGGTCAACCCCACGCAGTGCGAGGCGCTGACCATGCTGTGCTGCCAGGTGCTGGGCAACGACGTGGCCATCAACATCGGCGGGGCCAGCGGCAACTTCGAGCTCAACGTGTTCCGCCCCCTGGTGGCGCACAACTTCCTGCAGAGCGTGCGCCTGCTGGCCGACGGCATGCGCAGCTTCGATCAGCATTGCGCCGTGGGCATAGAGCCGCAGCGCGCGCGCATCGCCGAGCTGCTGGAGCGCTCGCTGATGCTGGTGACTGCGCTCAACCCGCACATCGGCTACGACAAGGCCGCGCAGATCGCCAAGGCCGCGCACCAGCAGGGCCTGAGCCTGCGCGCCGCGGCCATTGCCAGCGGCCATGTGACGGCCGAGCAGTTCGACGCCTGGGTGCAGCCTGCGCGCATGGTGTAGGGACGTGTTGGCGGTCTTTGCCTGGCGCCCGCGGCCCGGCAAAGGCACGGCGCGGGAAACCGGCGTATACTTAAAGTTCATTTCACATGAATGTTTAAGCCATGCACGACCATTCCACCCCTGAAGCCATCTACCCGTTCGATGCCCGCGGCGTTGCCAAGCGGTTTCGCCATGCGGCCATTTTTGGTGCGCTCGACGCGCTGCACCCGGGCGAGACCATGCGTTTCGTGAACGACCACGACCCCCTGCCGCTGCTGCACCAGATGCAGATGCGCTATGGCAATGGCGTGCGCATCGAGTACCGCCAGCGCGAGCCCGGCGCCATCCTGATCGACTTCATCCGCGAATAAGATTCGCTATCAAAAAAATAGCTTCCAACGCTTGTATATAGGGCGCTGGAAGCTGTTTTTATATGTATTGCTCCGCTCAGGGCAGCGCCAGGATCTGGCACGCCAGCGCCTCGATGCCGGCGTCCGTGAGGCTGTCGGCGCGCACCGTCCGGCGCTGTGCCCACTGGTGCAAATGGGTGCTTTGCGAGCGGGCGTACAGTGGGTCGTAATGCAGCGCCATGAGCTCCGCGAACAGGGGCTGCAAGGCCCCTTCTGCAGCCCAGGCCTGCCAGCGCTCGATGACCTGGCGCCCATGCAGCTCGCACAGCGTGCCCAGCAGCCCTGCCAGCGCCGCGCGGTCCTGGCCCAGGTGGGCGTATTCGCGCAGCAGAAAGGCCAGGCGCTCGCCGGTATCGGCCTCGATGGCGATGCACGGGCTGGCGCGCAGGTGGCGGATCAGCGGCAGCGGCACCGTCAGGCGGCCGATGCGGCTGCTCTCGGCCTCCACGTACACGGGGCGCTGCAGGTCCAGGCCTTCGATCTGCGCGGCGATCAGCGTCTCGAACGCCGTTTGCGCGGGCTGGGCCACGCCGGGCAGTGCGCCGAGCACCGAGCCGCGGTGGCGCGCGCAGGCCTCCAGGTCCAGGGTCTGCGCGCCCAGGGCGGCCAGGGCATGCAGCACGCGCGTCTTGGCGCTGCCCGTGGGGCCGCTGAGCACGCGCAGAGGCAGTTGCGGGCTGAGCGTCTCCAACTGGGTGATCACATGGCGGCGCCAGGACTTGTAGCCGCCCGCGAGCTGCTGCGCATCCCAGCCCACCAGGCGCAGCCAGGTGACCATGGAGCCGCTGCGCATGCCGCCGCGCCAGCAGTACACCAACGGCCGCCAGGAGGCGGGCTTGTCAGCAAACTGCTCCCGCAAATGGCGCGCCAGGTTGGCCGCCACGAAAGCGCCGCCCACGCGCCGCGCCTCGAAGGCGCCCTGCTGCTTGTACAGCGTGCCGACGATGCGCCGCTCCTCGTCGTCGAGCACGGGGCAGTTGATGGCGCCTGGCAGGTGGTCGAGCGCGAATTCGGCCGGCGAACGGGCGTCGATCAGGGCGTCGAAGGCATGCCGTTCGTGCACGCGCACAGGGCCGCGGTGGCTCATGGGAGAACTCCAGTGGAGAGGGGCGGGGAGCCAGCCCGGCTGGCACAATGGCCGCCACCATGACCGACTCCGCACCCGTAATCGAAGAAACCATCAAGCTCACCCAGTTCGCCCATGGCGGCGGGTGCGGCTGCAAAATTGCGCCGGGCTTGCTGCGCGAGATTCTGGCACGCGCGCCGCAGGGCCTGGTGCCGCCCGAACTGCTGGTGGGCACGGAAACCAGCGACGACGCCGCCGTCTACCGTCTCAACGATGCGCAGGCGCTGGTCGCCACCACGGACTTCTTCACCCCCATCGTCGATGATCCCTACGACTTCGGCCGCATCGCCGCGACGAATGCGCTGTCGGACATCTACGCCATGGGCGGCACGCCCATCCTGGCGCTGGCCGTGGTGGGCATGCCCATCGCCAAGCTGGCGCCCGAGGTCATCGGCCGCGTGCTCGAAGGCGGCGCGTCCGTGTGCCGCGAGGCGGGCATCCCCATCGCCGGGGGGCATTCCATCGACGTGCTCGAACCCATCTACGGCCTCGTGGGCCTGGGCCTGGTGCACCCGGACCGCGTGCGGCGCAACGCCGACGCGCAGGCGGGCGATGCGCTGGTGCTGGGCAAGCCGCTGGGCGTGGGCGTGCTCTCGGCGGCGCTGAAGAAGGGCCTGCTCGACGCCGCAGGCTATGCCGAGATGCTGCGCCACACCACCCAGCTCAACCGCGTGGGGAGCGCCCTGGCGCAGATCGACGGCGTGCACGCCATGACCGACGTGACGGGCTTCGGCCTGGCCGGCCATTTGCTGGAGATCAGCCGGGGCTCGGGCGTGTCGGCGCGCGTGGAGCTGGCGCGCCTGCCCTTGATCGCCAGCGCCGTGCACTGGGCGCAGCAGGGCGTGCTCACGGGCGCCTCGGCGCGCAACTGGGCGGCCTATGGGCACGAGGTGCACTGGCCGGCCCAGGCGCCCGAGTGGCTGCGCGCGCTGTGCACCGACCCGCAGACCAGCGGCGGCCTGCTGGTGAGCTGCGCCCCCGCGGCCGTGCCGGCCGTGCTGCAGGCTTTCGCGGCGGATGGCTTTGCTCAGGCGGGCGTGGTGGGGCAGATGCAGGCGGCTGCGCCGGCCGACGGGCCCCTGCTGGTCTTTGCGTGACGCGCGGCGCGCGCGCCTGAAACGCGGCGCGGGCTGGTGGCTGGTTGCCGCCGTGGCGCCGCGCGGCGCCAGGGGGATGGGCAGGGAACGGCTTACTTCAGGTCGTCGGCGAGCACGCGCACGATGTTCTCGGCGTTGGCCGAGGTCTCGGGCGCACCGGCGGCGTTGAGCACCGACACCGTGGTGGCCTCGCCCTGGCTGCGCACCACGATGCGGTACTTGAGCGGCGCAACAGCCTTTTCCGACGAACCAAAGCTCAGCAGCTTGCCCAGGAAGCCGGGCTCCTTCTTGTCGGCCTTGGGGGCCACGTAGCGCACGTAGTACAGGCCCTGGCTGCGGTCGCGGTCTTCCACGGTGAAGCCCGTGCGGTCCAGCGCCTGGCCCACGCGGCGCCAGGCGCGGTCGAAGCCCTCGTCGATCTGCACCACGGGCGCGCCGTTGGCGCTGGCCACGCGCGCTGCGGGCGGGCGGGCGGCACTGGAGGCGGCGGCCGCCTGGGCCTGCTCCTGGCTCACCCCCAGCTTGACCATGAGGCGGCGCACGAATTCGGCCTCCAGCTCGGGGTCGGCCGGGCGGGGCTGCCAGACGGTGGACTCCTTGGTGGAGGTGTTGAACACCTCCTGCATGCCGCGGTGGCTGATGTAGATCTCGGTGCCGCCCTGGGCATTGCGCTCCAGGCGCGTGCGGAACTTGTCGCGCTCGCCCGTGGAGTAGAGCGAATCGAGCACCTTGCCCAGCGTGCTGCGGATCAGGTCCTGCGGGATCTTGGCGCGGTTCTCGGCCCAGTCGGTTTCCATGATGCCCAGGTTGGCCTGGTCCAGCGCCAGCGTGAAGCCGTTTTCCAGCCAGAACTCGCGCACCGGCTCCCACAGCTTGTCGGCCGGGCGGTTGACGACCAGCCAGCGCTGGTTGCCGTTGCGCTCGACGCGCACGTCGCCCAGGGTGGTGGCGGCCGTCTGCGGCCCCGAGGGCTGTGCGGCCTGGCTGGCGGCCAGGGCGTTGGCCGAGACCGAACTGCCGGGCACGGCGTAGCGCGTGTCGCGCGAGAGCTGGCGCAGGTCGGGCGGCACCTCCAGCGAAGTGCCCTTGGCGGAGCTCTTGTAGTCGATCTTGTCGCCCTCCAGCACGGAGCAGGCGCCCAGGGCGAGGGTCAGGCCAAGCAGGCCCAGGCTAGCGATGGATTTCACGCGGCAATCCTCTTGAAAACGGGGGGCAGGGAGCAGCCAGGGGTCACAGCAGGCCGGCGGCGCGCAGTGCGCCCTCGACCACGCCTTCGCTGCTGCGCGACAGCGGCGTCATGGGCAGGCGCAGGGTGCCGCCGCACAGGCCCAGGCGGGCCATGGCCCACTTCACGGGGATGGGGTTGGCCTCGACGAACAGGTGCTTGTGCACGGGCAGGAGCTGGAACTGGATTTCCATGGCGCGCTTGACGTCACCGGCGATGGCAGCCACGCACAGCGCGTGCATGAGGCGCGGGGCGATGTTGGCCGTCACGCTGATATTGCCCTGGCCGCCGCACAGCATCAGGGCCACGGCGGTGGGGTCGTCGCCCGAGTAGACGGCAAAGCCCTTGGGCACGTCGCGGATCAGCCACTGCGCGCGCTCGATGTTGCCCGTGGCCTCCTTGATGCCGATGATGCCCGGCACCTGCGCCAGGCGCAGCACGGTGTCGTGCTGCATATCGGCCACGGAGCGGCCGGGCACGTTGTAGAGCACGATGGGCAGGTCGCCCGTGGCCTCGGCGATGGCCTTGAAGTGCTGGTACTGGCCCTCTTGCGTGGGCTTGTTGTAGTAGGGCACGACCTGCAGCTGGCTGTTGGCGCCCACCTTGCGGGCGAACTTGGCCAGTTCGATGGCCTCTGCCGTCGAGTTGGCGCCGCAGCCCGCCATGATGGGCACGCGCCCGGCGGCCTGCTCGACGGATACGCGGATGATCTCGCAGTGCTCCTCCACGTTCACCGTGGGCGACTCGCCCGTCGTGCCGACCACGCCAATGCAGTCCGTGCCCTCCTGGATATGCCAGTCGATGAGTTTGCGCAGGCTCGCGTAGTCCACGCTGCCGTCTTCGAGCATGGGGGTGACAAGGGCGACGATGCTGCCGGTGAGGGGGGCGGTGGGAGTGGTCATGTCCGCGGCAAAAAACGGTAAAGGGGCATTCTAACTATGCAGCCGGTACCTGAGGGGGCCCGCGGCGCCGGCGGCCGGGCGCACGGCGGCGATGCGCTGCACGAAGCGCGCGGGCGCATCCACAAAGCCGTCCTCGTAGGCCACGGTGCGCAGGTCCGTGCAGGCGCGCAGCAATTCGCCCGGCTGCAGCAGAAACTCGGGCCGCGCGGGGCGGCCCACCGTCTCCTGGCCCTGGGCAAAGGTCTCGTAGATCAGCACGCCGCCCGGCGCCACGCACTGCACGATGGCGGGCTGCAGGGGGCGCCAGAGGTAGTTCGTCACCACCACGCCGCCGAACTGGCGCCCCGCCAGCGGCCAGGCGCCGTTCTCGATGTCGGCGGCAATGGCCTCGCCCTCCCGGGCCGCCGCCTGCACGGCCTGGGGGTCGCGGTCCACGCCTGTCACCGGGTGGCCCTGCGCCCGGAACCAGCGCAGGTGCCGGCCCGCGCCGCAGGCCAGGTCGAGCACCGGCGCGCCGGGCGGCACCAGGTGCGCCCAGCGGCGCACCCAGGCCGAGGGCGCATCCGGCCCCGGAGCGGGGGGTGCGGGTGGTGATGTTATTGAAGTCATAGCTGATCGCGCTTGTCCGGCGGGCGCTGGAGCCACTTTGGGCTTAGAAACAGGCCCAGACCTGGTCGGCCAGCATGCGCATGAATTCCGGGTCGCGGTAGAGCTGCAGCACCAGCAGCAGCACGAGCAGGGCCGCGGCTGCGCCCAGCCAGCGGCGCCAGCGCGGCGCTGTGCGGGGGGTGGGGGAGGGCGTGTCCATGGCCGCGGGGCCCTCAGGCGGGTTGTGGCGCCGTGCGCACCAGCGGGCGCTCGCGCACGGGCAGGTTGACCAGGCAGGCGAGCACGCCCAGGCCGATGGAGATGTACCAGACGATGTCGTAGCTGCCCGTGCGGTCGTACAGCACGCCGCCCAGCCATACGCCCATGAAGCTGCCGATCTGGTGGCTGAAGAACACCAGGCCGCCCAGCATGGACAGGTGCTGCACGCCGAAGATCTGCGCGATGGTGGCGTTGGTGGGCGGCACGGTGGACAGCCACAGCACGCCCATCACGGCCGAGAACACGTACACCGACATGGGCGAGATCGGCACCAGCAGGAACACCACGATGACCACCGAGCGTGCCAGGTAGATGAAGGCCAGGATGAAGCGGCGCGGCATGCGCTGGCCCAGCGAGCCCGCGATGTAGGTGCCGAACACGTTGAACAGCCCGATCAGCGCCAGCGAGAAGCTCGCCACCTGGGGCGAGAGGCCCAGGTCCTTGATGTAGCTGGGCATGTGCACGGCGATGAACACCACCTGGAAGCCACAGACGAAGTAGCCCAGCGTCAGCAGCGTGAAGCTGGGCGTGCGCAGTGCCTCCGTCAGCGCCTGGCCCACGGTCTGGCTGCGCTGCGCGGGCGCCGTGCCCTGGAAGCCCGGCTCGCGCAGGCCCAGCGCCAATGGCACGATCAGCAGCACCAGCAGCGCGAGCGCCAGCAGCGCGTCCTGCCAGCCCAGGCGGGTGATCAAGAAGCCTTCCACCGGCACCATGAGGAACTGCCCGAACGAGCCCGCCGCTGCCGCCACGCCCATGGCCCAGGAGCGCTTCTCGGGTGCGATCTGGCGCCCCAGCACGCCGTAGATCACGGCATAGGTGGTGCCCGCCTGCGCCGCGCCGATGAGCACGCCCGCGGTGAGCGCAAACAGCAGCGTGCTGGGCGACAGCGCCATGCCCACCAGGCCCAGGCCGTAGAGCGCGGCCCCGCCCACCAGCACGCGGAAGGCGCCGAAGCGGTCGGCCGCCATGCCGGCGAACACGCCGAACAGGCCCCAGGCGATGTTCTGTATGGCCAGGGCCAGCGCAAAGGATTCGCGCGTCCAGCCCATGGCCTGGGTGATGGGCTGCAGCCACAGGCCGAAGCCGTGGCGTATGCCCATGGACAGGGTGACGACGGCGGCGCCGCAGGCCAGCACCTGCACCATGGAGAGTTTGGGGGGAGCGTTGTGCATATGCACAAATGGTAACGGGCTTGCGCCGTTTGCGCTGGCGCACGCGGCGCTCAGGCGCCGCAAAGGCTGTTTGTTTATCCAGCATTCCGGCGCGGCGCCCACTACAATTCGCGCCCATGGCAGTCAAACCCACCCCCGCACCCGCGTATTCCGAAGGCTCGATCCGTGTGCTCAAGGGCCTGGAGCCCGTCAAGCAGCGCCCGGGCATGTACACCCGCACCGACAACCCCCTGCACATCATCCAGGAGGTGCTGGACAACGCCGCCGACGAGGCGCTCGCCGGCTTTGGCAAGAAGATCAAGGTCACGCTGCATGCCGATGGCTCGGTCAGCGTGGAGGACGACGGCCGCGGCATCCCCTTTGGCCTGCACCCCGAGGAAAACGCCCCGGTGGTGGAGCTGGTGTTCACGCGCCTGCACGCGGGCGGCAAGTTCGACAAGGGCCAGGGCGGGGCCTACAGCTTCTCGGGCGGCCTGCACGGCGTGGGCGTGTCGGTGACCAACGCGCTCTCCACCCGGCTGGAAGTGGCCACGCACCGCGAGGGCCAGGTGGCGCGCCTGGTGTTCGCGGGCGGCGACGTGATCGAGCCCCTGGTCGCACGCCCCCTGGAAGCCGGCGAGCGCAAGCAGGGCACCACCGTGCGCGCCTGGCCCGACGCGCGCTACTTTGAGTCGAGCCAACTGCCCCTGGGCGAGCTCACCCACCTGCTGCGCAGCAAGGCCGTGCTCATGCCCGGCGTGGCCGTCACCCTGGTCAACGAGAAAACCCGTGAAACCCAGACCTGGCAGTACAAGGGCGGCCTGCGCGACTACCTCTCGCAGACCCTGAGCGCGGACCCGGTCATCCCGCTGTTCGAAGGCGAGGGCTTTGCCGACAGCGGCCACGAGAGCTTTGCCGAGGGCGAGGGCGCCGCCTGGGCCGTGGCCTTCACCGAAGAGGGCGCGGTGGTGCGCGAGAGCTACGTCAACCTCATCCCCACCAGCGCCGGCGGCACGCACGACAGCGGCCTGCGCGACGGGCTGTTCCAGGCCGTCAAGGGCTTCATCGAGCTGCACGGCCTGCTGCCCAAGGGCGTCAAGCTCATGCCCGAAGACGTGTTCGCGCGCGCCAGCTACGTGCTCTCGGCCAAGGTGCTGGACCCGCAGTTCCAGGGGCAGATCAAGGAGCGCCTCAATTCGCGCGACGCCGTGCGCCTGGTGAGCAGCTTCGTGCGGCCTGCGCTGGAGCTGTGGCTCAACCAGCATGTGGAGTACGGCAAGAAGCTGGCGGAGCTGGCCATCAAGGCCGCGCAGACGCGCCAGAAGGCCGGGCAGAAGGTGGAAAAGCGCAAGGGCAGCGGCGTGGCCGTGCTGCCCGGCAAGCTCACGGATTGCGAAAGCCGCGACCTGGCCTACAACGAGCTCTTCCTCGTCGAGGGCGACAGCGCGGGCGGCAGCGCCAAGATGGGGCGCGACAAGGAAACCCAGGCCGTGCTGCCGCTGCGCGGCAAGGTGCTCAACACCTGGGAGGTCGAGCGCGACCGTCTGTTCGCCAACACCGAGGTGCATGACATCTCGGTGGCCATCGGCGTCGATCCGCACGGGCCGCAGGACACGCCCGACCTCACGGGCCTGCGCTACGGCAAGATCTGCATCCTGTCGGACGCCGACGTGGACGGCTCGCACATCCAGGTGCTGCTGCTCACGCTGTTCTTCCGCCACTTCCCCGGGCTCATCGAGGCCGGGCATATCTACGTGGCGCGCCCGCCGCTCTACCGCGTGGACATCCCGGCGCGCGGCAAAAAGCCGGCCGCCAAGCTCTACGCCCTCGACGAGGGCGAGCTCGACGCCATTCTCGACAAGGCCGCCAAGGAGGGCGTGGCGCGCGAGAAATGCCAGATCAGCCGCTTCAAGGGCCTGGGCGAGATGAACGCCGAGCAACTGTGGGAGACCACGCTCAACCCCGACACCCGCCGCCTGCTGGCGGTGCAGGTGGGGGCGCTGGGCGTGCCGGCGACCGAGGCGCTGATGACGCAGCTCATGGGCAAGGGCGAGGCGGCCGCGCGCCGCGCGCTCATGGAGCTGCATGGGGACGCGGTGGAAGTGGATGTCTGAGCCCGCTGCCGCCCTGCAGGAAGATATTGGAAGTTTTCGGGTTTTGCGCTTTTCCAGCAAGCGCTGACCGCTCTTATTTTTGAAGCATGACCGACCAACCCGTTCTCGATTTTTCGGCCCCTTCGGCGAGCGATGACTCCTTGGGCGGCTACGCCCAGCGCGCCTACCTCGAATACGCCCTCTCGGTCGTCAAGGGCCGCGCCCTGCCCGATGTGTGCGACGGGCTCAAGCCCGTGCAGCGGCGCATTCTCTACGCCATGGAGCAGATGGGCCTGGGCTACGGCGGCCCGGGCGGCAACACGCCGGCCAAGCCGGTCAAGAGCGCGCGCGTGGTGGGCGACGTGCTGGGCCGCTTCCATCCGCATGGCGACCAGTCGGCCTACGACGCGCTGGTGCGCCTGGCGCAGGACTTCAACCAGCGCTACCCGCTGATCGACGGCCAGGGCAACTTCGGCTCGCGCGACGGCGACGGCGCCGCGGCCATGCGCTACACCGAGGCGCGCCTGAGCAAGATCACCCGCTTGCTGCTCGACGAGATCGCCATGGGCACGGTGGACTTCCAGCCCAACTACGACGGCAGCACGCTGGAGCCGCGCCAGCTCCCGGCGCGCCTGCCGTTTGCCCTGCTCAATGGTGCCAGCGGTATCGCCGTGGGCCTGGCCACCGAAATCCCCAGCCACAACCTGCGCGAGGTGGCCGACGCCTGCGTGGCGCTGGTGAAGAACCCGCAACTGTCCGACGAAGAGCTGTTCACGCTGATCCCCGGGCCGGACTACCCCGGCGGCGGGCAGATCATCAGCACGAGCAGCGACATCCAGGACGCCTACCGCAGCGGGCGCGGCAGCCTCAAGGTGCGCGCGCGCTGGAAGATCGAGGAGCTGGCGCGCGGCCAGTGGCAGATGGTGGTGACCGAGCTGCCGCCGGGGGTGTCGGCGCAGAAGGTGCTGGAAGAGATCGAGGACATCACCAACCCCAAGGTCAAGGCGGGCAAGAAGGCGCTCACGCAGGAGCAGACGCAGCTCAAGGCCAGCATGCTGGCCGTGCTCGACGGCGTGCGCGACGAGTCGAGCAAGGACGCGCCCGTGCGCATCGTCTTCGAGCCCAAGACGGGCAAGGTGCCGCAGCAGGAGCTCGCCACGGCGCTGCTGGCGCACACCAGCCTGGAGACCTCCGCGCCCATCAACCTCACCATGGTGGGGCTGGACGGCAAGCCCACGCAGAAGTCGCTGCGCCAGATGCTGGTGGAGTGGGTGGAGTTTCGCCAGCAGACCATCACGCGGCGCAGCCAGCACCGCCTGGGCAAGGTGCTCGAGCGCATCCACATCCTCGAAGGGCGGCAGATGGTGCTGCTCAACATCGACGAGGTGATCGCCATCATCCGCGCGGCCGACGAGCCCAAGGCGGCGCTGATGGAGCGCTTCCACCTGAGCGAGCGCCAGGCCGAGGACATCCTGGAGATCCGCCTGCGCCAACTCGCGCGGCTCGAAGCCATCAAGATCGAGCAGGAGCTGGCCGAGCTGCGCGAGGAGCAGGGCAAGCTCGAAGACATCCTGGCCCACCCGGCGTCGCTGCGCCGCCTGATGGTCAAAGAGATCGAAGCCGACGCCAGGCAGTTTGCCGATGCACGCCGCACCCTCATCCAGGCCGAGAAAAAGGTGGTCGCCGAGCTCAAGGTGGTGGACGAGCCCGTCACCGTCGTGGTCTCGCAAAAAGGCTGGGTGCGCACGCGCCAGGGCCATGGCCACGCCGTGGACAGCTTTGCCTTCAAGGCGGGCGACGCCTTGTACGGCACCTTTGAATGCCGCACGGTCGATCCGCTGATCGTCTTCGGCAGCAATGGGCGCGTGTACTCCGTGCCCGTCTCCAGCCTGCCCGGCGGGCGCGGCGACGGCCAGCCCGTGACCACGCTGATCGAACTGGAGCCGGGCACGCAGATCCGCCACTTCTTTGCCGGGCCGCTGCAGGCGCAGTTGCTGCTCGCCGGCACGGGGGGCTATGGCTTTCTGGCGCTGGTCGAGCACATGGTCTCACGCCAGAAGGGCGGCAAGGCCTTTGTCACCCTGGGCGAGGGCGAGAGCCTGTGCGCCCCCGCGCACGCCGCGGGCAGCAACGCCAGCACGCCCCTGGCGCCGGCCACGCATGTGTGCTGCGCCTCGGTGGGCGGACGCATCCTCACCTTCGAGATCGGCGAGCTCAAGCAGATGGCCCATGGCGGGCGCGGGCTCATGCTCATCGACCTGGACGCCAAGGACAGTCTGGCGGGCGTGGCGGCCTACACGCGCAGCGTGCGCATCGCCGGCCTGGGGCGCGGCGGCAAGGAGCGCGAGGAGCAGCTCGAAATCCGCAGCCTCAACAACGCCCGCGCCCTGCGCGGGCGCAAGGGCAAGGCCGCGGACCTGGGTTTCAAGCCGGCCGCCGTGCTGCGCGTGGAGTGAACCGGCAGGTGTAGACGCGCGCCAAACTGCGTAAACTCAAGGTCATGGTATTTGCACTCTGTTGCATATCTGCCATGGTTTAGCACTTAGGAGATACACCATGCTGTCCAACCTGCGTACGGCCCACAAGCTGTGGCTGGCCGTTCTGCTGATCGTCGTCATGCTGGTCTCGGTGGTGGGTTTTGCGGGCTACCGCTCGTCCCAATCCCAGGCGCAGGCCGACGCCATCCTCAAGGAACTGGCCCTGCGGGTCGAGTCGGCCATCCTCTGGAAAGGCCTGACGGAAACCAATGCCGCGCGCACGCAGGCCATGATCGTGAGCAGCGATCCGGCCGTGGGGGCCGAGTTCAAGGACGCGATCGCCGCGACCTCGGCGCAGATCAGCGAAGTGCAGAAATCGCTCGAAGGCATGGCGCTCACGGATGCCGACAAGGCGCAGATGGCCAAGATCGCGGCGGCGCGCGCCGCCATGCTGGACTTGCGCAAGAAAGCCAACGAGATCAAGGACCAAGGGCGCGCCGACGAGGCCATTGCCCTGGTCAAGCAGTCGTACAACCCGGCCGTGGCGGCCTACCTGCAGTCGCTGCGCGAGTTCGTGGACCTGCAGCAGCGCTATTCGCGCGAGCGCCAGACGGATCTGGGGGCGGACCGCCTGCGCACCGTGCAGTGGGCCGCCGGCATGGTGGCCCTGGTGCTGCTGGGCATCGTGGTGGGGGCCTTCTTCCTGATCCGCAGCATCGAGCAGCCCCTGCTGCAGGCGCGCCTGCTGGCCGAGCGCATCGCCGGCGGCGACCTGAGCGCGCGCGAAACCATCACGCGCAGCGACGAGTTCGGCCAGCTCCTGCATGCGCTCTATGCCATGAGCGGTGCGCTGGGTCGCATGGTGCACCAGGTGCGCCAGAGCACCGACAGCATCGCCACCGCCAGCGCCGAGATCGCCCAGGGCAACCACGACCTCTCCGCGCGCACCGAGCAGACCTCGAGCAATCTGCAGGAAACCGCGGCCGCCATGGAGCAGTTCACCAGCACCATCCAGCAAAGCGCCAGCAGCGCGGCGCAGGCCAGCAGCCTGGCCAACGGCGCGGCCAGCGTGGCGCGCAAGGGCGGCGAGGTGGTGGCGCAGGTGGTCTCGACCATGGAGGACATCCAGCACAGCAGCCGCAAGATTGCCGACATCATCGGCGTGATCGACGGCATCGCCTTTCAGACCAACATCCTGGCGCTCAACGCCGCCGTGGAAGCGGCGCGCGCGGGCGAGCAGGGCCGCGGCTTTGCCGTGGTAGCCTCCGAGGTGCGCGCCCTGGCCGGGCGCTCGGCCGAGGCGGCCAAGGAGATCAAGCAGCTCATCGGCGTGTCGGTCGAAAAGGTCGAGGCCGGTTCGCAACTGGTGCAGAACGCGGGCAGCACCATGCAGGACATCGTGCAGTCGGTGCAGCGCGTGACCGACATGATCGGCGAGGTCACCGCGGCCAGCACCGAGCAGAGCGCGGGCATCGCCCAGGTGAACCAGGCCGTGGGCCAGCTCGACCAGATGACGCAGCAGAACGCCGCCCTGGTCGAGCAAAGCACGGCCGCCGCGCAAAGCCTGCGCGAGCAGGCCGAGCAACTGGCGCAGGCTGTGGCCGTGTTCAAGGTGGGCGAAGAGGGGGCGGGCGTATTCCACGCCGCCCCGCCCGTGGCGCGCGCACCGGTGGCCGCACCGGCACCTCGGCCGGTCAGTGCCCCGGCGCCAGCGCGCGCGAGCGCAGCCGTGCGCGCCCCGGCGCCCAAGGCAGCCGCCAGCCTGGCCCGGCCGGCAGCGCCTTCCGCACCGCGCGCGGCGGCTGCGCCCAAGCCGGCAGCGCCCAAGCCGGCCGCGGCCGCGCCGGCCCCAGGGAACGACGACGACTGGGAAACCTTCTGAACGCCAGCGCTGCGGCGGCGTGCGCAGGCCGCGCACCCGCGCCGCCGCCGTGGCCTACTTCTTGGCCTTGCGCGCTGCGGCGGGCACGGGCGCCGCAGCGGGTGCCGCCTGTGCGGCCGGTGCCTGGCCCCCCAGGCGTTGCGCCAGGGTTTTCTCCGGCCCGGGCGGCAGGCCGTCGAGGCGGCGGCCCATGGCCTGTTCGAGCTGGTCCAGGCGCGACTGGGCGGGCGGGTGCGTGGCCAGCGCCAGGGTGAACAGCGGGTTGTCCGGCGTGGCGGTGCGCAGGCCCTGCAGCACGGCCACCAGGCCGTAGGGGTCGAAGCCCGCGCGCGCGGCCAGCACCACGCCTTCGCGGTCGGACTGGTATTCGTCCGCCTGGTCCAGGCCGCGCGCATACAGGTTGCGACCCAGCGCCAGGACCTGCGAGGCCACCAGATTGCCCACGGCATTGGTGCGGATCTGCGAGGCCACGAGCTGCGTGAGCACGCCCGACTGCGCCGTCTTGCGCATGGCATGGAGATGGTGCTTGGCCGTCACATGCGTGATCTCGTGCGCCAGGATGCCGGCGAGCTCGGCCTCGTCGGCGCAGGTGTCGATCAGGCCCTTGGTCACGAACACATAGCCGCCGGGCGCGGCAAAGGCGTTGTAACCCTTGTCGTCGAGGACGATGAAGGTCCAGGGCAGGCCGGGGCGTGCGGACTGCAGGCTGATCCAGCGGCCGAGCTGGTTCACGTAGCGCTGCAGGCGCATGTCGGGGTGCAGCGGCTTGCTGCCCAGCAGCACGGCGGCCAGTTGGCGGCCGATCTCGATCTCGCGCGCCTCGTCGATGTTCTCCACCGAACGCGACAGCAGGCTGATGAGGTCGTCCCCCTGGGGCTGGGCGCTCTGGCCGGTGACGGCGCCCAGCAGGCCGCCGCCGGAGCTGCCGCCCAGGGAGTTGAGCAGGTTCATCACACCGCCCTGGGCCTGGCCCAGAGCGGGTGCCAGGCCCAGGGCCAGGCACAGGGCGCCGGCCCGGAGGGCGCGCGCGGCAGGAAGTCGTGCAGGCATGGCGGGCTCCTCAGTTGGCGTAGGTGGCATCGGGGGTGGCGGCGGGGGTCGTGCTGGCCGGGCGGGGCGGCTCGGGCAGGGGCTCGATGCTGCGCGCGTGCAGGGCGGCGCTGCCGGCGAACTGGCGCGCCTGGTCGGCAGACAGGCGCATCTTCTCGGCCTCCTGCACGGCAGCGGGGTTGGGCTGGGCGTTGGCGATGTCCTCGGCGCTCAGGCCGCGGATGCCCACCGTGGAGGTCGCCGTGGTCGTGCTGCCGCCGCCGAACAGGCCGCCCAGGCTGCGCAGGCCGCCTGCCGTGCTGTTGCCCGCGGCGGCGGCGGGCTGTGCGCCCAGGTCGAACATGTGCACCCAGCCGGCCGTGCCCTGTGCGGTGCGCACCTTGACCCAGGAGCCCTGGCGCTCGCCGGTGCGCGCCACCGCGCTGGCGGGCGCCAGCTCGCCCAGGCTGGCGGACTGGTCGCCCGGCGCTGCGCGCAGCGCCGTGGCGCGCTTGACGGTGGCCTCCTGGGCCTGCGCCAGCGCTGCAGCGCCGCACAGCCCCCATACCACCAGTGCCCGGGCCAGGGCATGCCACAAGGGTCCTCTCATCGAAACCTCCATTTTTATATGATGTGCCACCGCTTCCCCCGTGCGCACAGCGCCTGGGCTCTGCGGCCGGACAAGAACGACAGGAGATTGTTATGGATTTGGGAATCGCCGGCAAATGGGCGCTGGTGTGCGGCGCGAGCAAAGGCCTGGGGCGCGGCTGCGCCCAGGCGCTGGTGCGCGAGGGCGTGAACCTCGTCATCAACGCGCGCGAGCCGGGGGTTTTGCAGCAGACTGCTACTGAATTGCTAGCTGCTGGCGATGAATCTGCGGGCGCTACAGGCCAAAAACATGCAAAACCGCAGGTGCTGTGCGCGCCTGCCGACATCACCACCCCCGAGGGCCGCGCGGCGGTGTTCGGCGTGCCGGGCGGGCCGGGGCGGGCCTTTGACATCGTGGTCACCAACGCGGGCGGGCCGCCGCCCGGCGATTTCCGCGACTGGGGGCGCGAGGCCTGGCTGCAGGCGCTGGACGCCAACATGCTCACGCCCATCGAGCTGATGCGCGCCACCGTGGACGGCATGGCCGAGCGCGGCTTCGGGCGCATCGTGAACATCACCTCCAGCGCGGTGAAGGCGCCCATCGACATCCTGGGCCTGTCCAATGGCGCGCGCAGCGGGTTGACGGGGTTCGTCGCCGGGGCGGCGCGCAGCCGCCTGGCCGCGCGCGGAGTGACGATCAACAACCTGCTGCCCGGCAAGTTCGACACCGACCGCCTGGCCGCCACGCTCACGGCCCAGGCCGAGCGCAGCGCGCGCACGCTGCCCGAGGTGCGCGCCGCGCACATGGCGCAGATTCCGGCCGGCCGCTTTGGCACGCCGCAGGAGTTCGGCGCCATTTGCGCCTTCCTGTGCAGCGTGCATGCAGGCTATATTACCGGCCAGAACTGGCTGGCCGACGGGGGCGCTTACCCGGGCGTGCACTGATCCCTCCACAAGCCGGACGACCCCAGGAAAGCATGCCCATACCGCTTCGTTCGCTGATTCCGTTGCCCGGCCGCTGGCCCGCCGCCCTGCGTGGGCTGGTGGGCGGCGCCCTGTGCCTGGCCCTGTGCAGCGCGCCGGTGCGCGCCGCCCCCCCCGAGTACCAGTTCCGCGTGGTGGGCGGCCTGGCCGGGGTGAGCCAGTTCACCCAGTGGGAAGAGCCTTTCTGGACGCGCGAGCTGCCGCGCATGAGCGGCGGGCGCTTCAAGGCCGACATCGTGCCCTTCGACCGCGCGGGCATTTCGGGCGACGACATGCTGCGCCTGTTGCAACTGGGCGTGGTGCCGTTCGGCACCGTGCTCATGAGCAGTCTCACGGCCAGCCATCCGCAGTATTCCGCGCCCGACCTCGCCGGGCTCAACCCCGACATGGCCAGCGCGCGCGCCAGCGTGGCCGTCTTCCGGCCCTACCTGGAGCACAGCCTGCGCGAGCAGCATGGCGTGCAATTGCTGGCCCTGTACGTCTACCCGGCGCAGGTCGTGTTCTGCAAAAAGCCGTTTGCCGCGCTGGCCGACCTGGCCGGGCGGCGCGTGCGCGTTTCCTCTGCCGGGCAGGCCGATTTTCTCGAGGCCCTGGGCGCCAAGCCGGTGCATACGCCCTTTGCCCAGATCGTGGCGCATCTGGAGTCGGGCAGCGTGGATTGCGCGGTCACGGGCACACTCTCGGGCAACGGCCTGGGCCTGCACGAGGTGACGCGCTACCTGCACGCCCTGCCGCTCAACTGGGGCGTGGCCCTGTTTGCCGTCAACCAGAACACCTGGGAGTCTTTGCCCGCCGACTTGCGCAGCCTGCTGCTGCGCGAGCTGCCCAAGCTGGAGGCCGCCATCTGGAACGAGTCCGAGCGCGATACGGCCCAGGGCATTGCCTGCAATACCGGCCAGGCCGCCTGCACCAAGGGGCGCCTGGGCCGCATGGCGCTGGTGCCGGTGGCGCCAGGCGACGAGCGCCGCCGCCAGGAGATCTTTGCCGCCACCGTGCTGCCGCGCTGGCTGCAGCGCTGCGGCCAGAGCTGCGCCGCCGTCTGGAACCAGACCATAGGCCCCGCGCGGGGGATTCCTGCGCGATGAGGCGTCTGAACCCCGCCCGCATTCCGCTCTACGTCTGGCTGCTGGCGGCGGCGTTCGTCGCCGTGCTGGCGGCCGCAGCCACGGGGCTGCTCTGGAACATGCGCGCCACCGCCCTGCGCAGCAGCGAGCAGCTGGCCGAGCACATCCTCTCGGACGTGGAGGCCTCGCTCAACCGCAACCTGCTCTCCATCGACCTGCTGCTCTCGGGCGTGCAGGACTTGCTGCGCCTGCAGCCGGTGGCCGATGCGCAGAGCGACAGCCGCATGCTCTCGCTGGTCTCGCGCGACAACCTGCTGGTCGGCCGCCTGGCAGTGCTCGACGTGCAGGGCCGGGTGCATGCGGCCTCCGGCCCGGGAGGGGTGCAGCAGGACTTTGCGTTGCCCCCGGGTTTTCTGGCCGCGGCGGCGGCGGCGTCCGTGCAGCGCCTGCACATCAGCGCCGCCTCGCGCAGCTTTGCCACGGCCCAGCAGGTGTTGTACTTTGCCCGGCCCATGCAGGGGCGCGACGGCCCGCGCTGGGTGGTGGCCGAGGTGCCGCTGGCCAAGATGTCGCATGGGGCGCAGGGGCACGACCTGTCGGGCCTGGAGATCCTGTTCGAGAAGAATGACGGCCAGCGCCTGCTGGCCGTGCCCGACCTGCCACCGCTGGCGCCGGCGAATGCGGGCGCCGCCGCCACGGCAGTGCCCGAGCCCGTCTGGGGCACGCCAGCGCGCCTGAGCGGCGTGCCTGCGCTGGTGCTCTCGCGCCAGTTGGTCTACCCGGGGCTGCGCGTGTCCGTCAGCCTGCACGAGGCCCAGGCCCTGCAGCGCTGGCGCGCCGAGCGCGATGCCGTGGTGGTGGTAACGCTCTTGTTCTGCGCCATGGTGCTGCTGGCCGCCGCGGTGACGGTGGCGGTGTTCCGCCAGATCAGTGCGGCACGCCAGGACACGGCTGCCTCCAAGGCCCTGCTGGACCAGGCGCTGGAGGCCATGGTGGGCGGCTTCATGCTGCTCGACCGCCAGAACCGGCTGGTGCACTGGAACCGCCGCTACGGCGAGCTGTTCCCCTGGGTGCGCGCCATGCTGGCGCCGCAGCTGCCGTTCCGCAGCCTGCTGGAGGCGGCGTCCGCGCATGTGCTGCCGGGGGGCAGCGCCGTCGAGCGGCAGCAGTGGGTGGAGGAGCGCCTGGCCCTGCAGCAGCAGGCCGCGGGCACGCATGACCTGCTGCTGCCCGACGGGCGGTGCATCCAGGTGCTGGAGCGGCGCACGCCCGAAGGGGGCATGGTCATCACCTACCACGACGTCACCGACCTGCGCCGGGCGCGCGAGGAAATCGAGAGCCTCGCCTTCTATGATCCGCTCACCGGGCTGCCCAACCGGCGCCTGCTGCTCGACCGCCTGAGCCAGGCCATCGTGCTCGCCCAGCGCTCGGGCCGCATCGGGGCCCTGCTGTTCCTCGACCTGGATCACTTCAAGGCGCTCAACGACACCAAGGGCCACGAGGTCGGCGATGCGCTGCTCCAGCAGGTGGCCCAGCGCCTGCTGGGCAATGTGCGCGTGGCCGATACCGTGGCGCGGCTCGGCGGGGACGAGTTCGTCGTCATGCTCAGCGATCTCTCGGCCGATAGCCAGGAGGCCGGCGCCCAGGCGCAGCGCATCGGCGACAAGGTCTTGCGCTGCCTGGGCGAACCCTTCCAGCTCGGCGACTACGTGTACGAGGGCGCGGCCAGCGTGGGCGCCACGCTGTTTGGCGCCCATGCGGAAACGGCCATCGAGCTGCTGCGCCGCGCCGACATCGCCATGTACCAGGTCAAGGCGCAGCGCGGCAATGGGCTGTGCTTTTTTGATCCGGCCATGCAGACGGCCATCAACGAGCGTGCGCAACTGGAGTCCGACCTGCGCCACGCCCTGGCGCGCGGGCAATTGCAACTGCACTACCAGCCGCAATGCCGGCCTGACGGCAGCATCGTGGGCGCCGAATGCCTGCTGCGCTGGCCCCATCCCCAGCGCGGCATGGTGCCGCCGGGGCAGTTCATTCCCGTGGCCGAGAACAGCGAACTCATCCTCGCCATCGGCCGCTGGGTGCTGCAGACGGCCTGCGCGCAACTGGCCGCCTGGCAGCACCAGCCGCAGTGCGCGCACCTGCAACTCTCGGTCAACGTGAGCGCGCGCCAGTTCCGCCAGAGCGACTTCGTGCACCAGGTCGTCGAGACCCTGCAGACCACCGGCGCGCGCGCCCACCTGCTGACGCTGGAGCTCACCGAATCGCTGGTGCTCGACAACGTCGAGGACACCATCGAGAAGATGCACCAGCTGCGCACCAAGGGCGTGCGCTTCGCCGTGGACGACTTCGGCACGGGCTACTCCTCGCTGTCCTACCTCACGCGCCTGCCGCTGCACCAGATCAAGATCGACCAGTCCTTCGTGCGCAACCTGGGCATGCGCCCGTCGGACGACGTCATCGTGCAGACCATCATCGGCATGGGCCGCAACCTGGACCTGGAGGTCATCGCCGAGGGCGTGGAAACCCAGGCGCAGAAGGACATACTCGCCGAGCACGGCTGCGACCTGTACCAGGGCTACCTGCTGGGCCGGCCCGCGCCCGTGCAGGCGCTGCAGGCCCTGCTGCAGGGCGTGAGCGCCTCAGCGGCGTGACGACACCACGATGCCGCCCACGATGAGGGCGAAGGCCACGGCGTGGAACACGCGCGGCGGCTCCCCCAAAAAGGCCGCCGACAGCAGGGCGGCAAACAGCGGCGTGAGGTTGGAGAAAAACCCCGCCACCGCCGGCCCCGCGCGCTGCACGCCCACGCCCCAGCAGCGGTAGGCCAGCACGGCCGGCCCGACGGCGATGAAGACCAGCGCCGCCGCCAGGGGCCAGCCCCAGTCGATGTGCGTGTGGCCCAGCGCGCCCTCCAGCCCCGCAAAGGCCCCCGACCAGCCCAGGCCGAACACCAGCTGCGCCATCAGAAAGGCGGCCCAGTCGGTGCGCACGCCCGCCGGCTCGCTGGTACGCGCCAGCAGCCAGCTGTAAAACGCCCAGGCCAGCGTGGCCAGCAGCATGAACATGTCCCCGGGCACCAGCCGCAGGGCCAGCAACTGTGCCCACTCGCCGCGGCTGAGCACGATCAATACCCCGGCCATGGACAGCAGGGCCCCGGTGAACTGCTGGCGCGTGACCGGCGTGCCGAAGCACAGGGCGCCCACGGCCAGCATCCATACCGGAATGCTCGAACCCACCAGCGTCACGTTGATGGGGGTGGAGGTCTGCAGCGCCAGGTATTGCAGCGCGTTGTAGCTGCCGATGCCCAGCAGGCCCAGCAGCGCATAGCGCCGCCAGTGGCGCCACAGCGCGTGGCCGGGGCGCAGCACCCCATGGCCCAGGGGCAGCAGGATGGCAAAGGCCAGTACCCAGCGCAGGAAATTGAGCAGGCTGGGCGAGATCAGCTCGTGCACCAGCCGCCCGACCACGGCATTGCCCGCCCAGAGCAGGGGCGCGGCCGCCAGCAGCAGTGCCGTGCCTGGCGTCAATGGTTGATTCATGCCCTTACTGTAACGGCCTGTGCTGCGCGCCGCAGTGCAGCGCGGCGGGAACCATGGCACCATGCTGGGTGTTGTTTGCCGCAGGAGAAATGCCGCCATGAGCCTTGCCGTCCAGATCCGCCAGCACGGCGGTCCCGAAGAACTCCAGCTCGTCGACCTCGCCGTGGGCGAGCCCGGCCCCGGCGAGATCCGTATCCGCCACCACGCCATCGGCCTGAATTTCATCGACGTCTACCACCGCACCGGCCTGTACCCCCTGGCCATGCCCGCAGGCATAGGCATGGAGGGCGCGGGCGTGGTCGAGGCCGTGGGCGCGGGCGTTACGCACCTGCAGCCGGGCGACCGCGCGGCCTACGCCAGCCAGCCGCCGGGCAGCTACTGCGAGGTGCGCGTCATGCCCGCCCGGTGCGTGTGCAAGCTGCCCGACGCCATCAGCTTCGAGACCGGCGCGGCCATGATGCTCAAGGGCCTGACGGCGCAGTACCTGCTCAAGAAGACGCTGCCCGTGCAGGGCCTGCAGAGCGGCGACTACGTGCTGTTCCACGCGGCGGCCGGCGGCGTGGGGCTGATCGCCTGCCAGTGGGCCAAGGCCCTGGGCCTGCAGCTCATCGCCACGGCCGGCAGCGACGCCAAATGCCGTCTGGCCCTGGAGAATGGCGCCGCCCATGCCATCAACTACAACACCGAGGACTTTGCCGCGCGCGTCAAGGAGATCACCGGCGGCCAGGGCGTGAAGGTGGTGTACGACTCCGTGGGCAAGGACACCTGGGACAAATCCCTGGACTGCCTGCGTCCCTTCGGCCTGATGGCGAGCTTCGGCAACGCCTCGGGCCCGGTGCCGCCTTTTGCGCCGGGCATGCTGGGCGCCAAGGGCTCGCTCTACGTCACGCGCCAGACGCTGTTCACGCACATGGCCACGCGCGCGTCCACCCAGGCCATGGCCGACGATTTGTTCGCCGTGGTGCAGAGCGGGCAGGTGAAGATCCACATCGCCCAGCGCTATGCCCTGCGCGACGTGCAGCAGGCGCACCGCGACCTGGAGGCACGCAAGACCACGGGCTCCACCATCCTCACGCTGTGACGGCGGCCGGCCCTGTGGGCGGGCGGGGTGGGTATTTCAAGTCAAATCTGCCTCCAGCGCTTACTGGGTAAGCGCTGGCAGCTATCGAATGAGGAGCTTTGGGCGGGTGCCCGCCCGAGGGCGGGCCAGCCGCAGGCGGACGCTGTTGGCGGAGAGCCAGGGATTCGAACCCTGGAGCCCTTGCGGGCTGCCGGTTTTCAAGACCGGTGCAATCGACCACTCTGCCAGCTCTCCGAGGCCGCCATTGTATGTGCGTATGGGCAGGCCTCCGGCGGCCGCTGCGCGGCGCGCTCAGCCCTGCTGTTCGAGGTAGCGCTGGGCGTCGAGCGCGGCCATGCAGCCCGTGCCCGCGCTGGTGATGGCCTGGCGGTAGACATGGTCCTGCACGTCGCCCGCGGCGAACACGCCGGGCACCGAGGTCTGCGTGGCAAAGCCCTGCAGCCCGCCCTGGGTGACGATGTAGCCGTTCTCCAGCGCCAGCTGGCCCTGGAAGATCGCGGTGTTCGGGGCGTGGCCGATGGCGATGAAGCAGCCCTGCAGGGCGATGTCCTCGGTGTGGCCGTCCTGCGTGTGCCGGATGCGGATGCCCGTCACCCCGCTGGCGTCCCCCAGCACCTCGTCGAGCGCGAAGAAGGTCTTGAGCACGATCTTGCCCTCGGCCACCTTGGCCATGAGCTTGTCCACGAGGATGGGTTCGGCGCGGAACTTGTCGCGCCGGTGCACCAGCGTGACCTTGCGCGCGATGTTGGCGAGGTACAGCGCCTCTTCCACGGCGGTGTTGCCGCCGCCGACCACGCACACGTCCTGGTCGCGGTAGAAGAAGCCGTCGCAGGTGGCGCAGGCCGAGACGCCGCGGCCCATGAAGGCTTCCTCCGAGGGCAGGCCCAGGTATTTGGCCGACGCGCCCGTGGCGATGATCAGCGCGTCGCAGGTGTAGCGCCCGCTGTCGCCGGTGAGGGTGAAGGGGCGCCGGGAGAGATCGACCTCGTTGATCTGGTCGAAGACGATCTGCGTCTGGAAGCGCTCGGCGTGCTGCAGGAAGCGCTCCATCAGCGCCGGGCCCTGCACGCCGTGCACGTCGGCGGGCCAGTTGTCCACCTCGGTGGTGGTGGTGAGCTGGCCGCCCTGGGCCATGCCGGTGATCAGCACGGGCTGGAGGTTGGCGCGGGCGGCATAGATGGCGGCGGTGTAGCCGGCAGGGCCGGAGCCGAGGATCAGGACTTTGGCGTGCAGGGCGTCGGACATGGTAAAAGCTCGGGTTTTGTGCGCCGATGGCGCATGAAGAGTGAGGGCATAAGTATCAACCATGTGCCACGCGCGCCAGCAATACCCGCTTTATGGCGGCTATTGAACAAAGCGAAGAACGGCAGCGCAGGCAAGGAGAACCATGAATGGCGATGTTGTCCAATTTCGATCTGCTGCGCCGCGTGCCGCTGTTTGCGCGCCTGACGGAGGTGCAGGCCCAGGTGATCGGCGCGGCCGTGATCAAGCGGCGCTACAAGCGCGGCGAGGTGCTGGTGGAGCAGGGGTGCAAGTCCGATGCGCTGTTCCTGCTGCTGACCGGGCGCGCGCGCGTCACGGCGGCCGACAGCCGCGGGCGCGAGGTCATCCTGGCCACGCTGGGGCCGGGCGACTACCTGGGCGAGATGAGCATCATCGACAACGAGCCGCATTCGGCCACCGTGCGCGCCGAGGTGCACACCGATGTGCTGGTGCTCGGGCGCGCGGAGTTCACGCGCTGCCTGCTGGAGAACGCCTCCATGGGCCTGGTGCTGATGCGCGGCCTGGTCAAGCGGCTGCGCCAGGCCGACCGCAAGATCGAATCGCTGGCGCTGCTCGACGTCTATGGGCGCGTGGCCCATGCCCTGCTGGAGCGGGCCGAGACCGACGCCCAGGGGCGCATGCTCATTGCCGGCAAGATCTCGCGCCAGGATCTGGCCAAGTCCATAGGCGCCTCGCGCGAAATGGTCAGCCGCGTGATGAAGGACCTGGAAAACCGCGGCTTCATCGAACTGCTGCCCGAGGGCGCGACGCTGCTGCGCACGCACCTGCAGACCCTGGGCTGATGGGGCGCGGGGCTTGCGGTAAGCTTGCGGCCGCACGCCTATGACCTATTCGCTCAATACCCTGAACGCCTCGTCCGAGAAACACACCGCGCGCACCGGCCCCCGCCTGGGGCAGGATGCCGTCCTGGCGCTGGGCCTGCTGGCGCTGGTGCTCTGGCTGCTGGCGCTGGTGAGCTATTCGCCGCTGGACCCGGCCTGGTCCACCACGGGCGTGGCGGGCGGCGCAGTGCGCAACTGGGCCGGGCGCCTGGGCGCCTGGCTGGCCGATGCGAGCTATTTCGCGCTCGGTTTTTCCGTCTGGTGGTGCGTGGCGGCCGCGGTGTTCGCCTGGCTCAGCGGCCTGGCGCGCTGGATGCGGGCGGGCGAGCCGCTGCCCGATGGGGCGCGCCCGCGCCATGCGCTCTGGGTGCGGGCCTGGTTCTGGGGCGGGCTGGCGGTGCTGCTGTGCGCCAGCACGGCGCTGGAGTGGTCGCGCCTGTACCGCTTCGAGCCGGCCCTGCCCGGGCATGCGGGCGGCCTGCTGGGCTACCTGCTGGGGCCGTTGAGCGTGCGCTGGCTGGGTTTCACGGGCTCGGGGTTGGTGGGCATCGTGCTCGTGGTGGCGTCGGTGGCGCTGGTGTTCCGCTTCTCCTGGGGCCTGCTGGCCGAACAGCTGGGCGCGCGCATCGAGGCGCTGGTGCAGTCGGGCCGCGCACGGCGCGAGGCGGCGCGCGACGCGGCCGAAGGCCGGCGCGCCGCACGCGAGCGCCAGGAAGTGGTGCGCGAGGAGCGCCACGAGATCGAGGAGCACCACCCGCAGCCCGTGCAGATCATCGAACCCGTGCTGGCCGAGGTGCCGCAGAGCGTGCGCGTGGCCAAGGAGCGCCAGAAACCCCTGTTTGCCGAGATGCCCGACAGCCGCCTGCCGCAGGTGGATCTGCTCGACGGCGCGCCGCAGCACAAGGAGGCCGTGGCGCCCGAGACGCTGGAGATGACCAGCCGCCTGATCGAGAAGAAGCTCCGCGACTTCGGCGTGGAGGTGACCGTGATGGCTGCCCAGCCCGGTCCGGTCATCACGCGCTACGAGATCGAGCCCGCCACGGGCGTCAAGGGCTCGCAGATCGTCAACCTCGCCAAGGACCTGGCGCGCTCGCTGAGCCTGGTGTCCATCCGCGTGGTCGAGACCATTCCGGGCAAGACCACCATGGCGCTGGAGCTGCCCAACGCCCGGCGCCAGACCATCCGCCTGTCCGAGATCCTGGGCTCGCAGGTCTACCACAACGCCAAGAGCATGCTCACGGTGGGCCTGGGCAAGGACATCGTGGGCAACCCCGTGGTCGCCGACCTGGCCAAGATGCCGCACTGCCTGGTGGCCGGCACCACGGGCTCGGGCAAGTCGGTGGGGATCAACGCCATGATCCTCTCGCTGCTCTACAAGGCCGAGGCGCGCGACGTGCGCCTCCTGATGATCGACCCCAAGATGCTGGAAATGTCGGTCTACGAGGGCATTCCGCACCTGCTCGCGCCCGTGGTCACCGACATGAAGCAGGCCGCCCACGGCCTGAACTGGTGCGTGGCCGAGATGGAGCGGCGCTACAAGCTCATGAGCAAGCTGGGCGTGCGCAACCTCGCGGGCTACAACACCAAGATCGACGAGGCGGGGCAGCGCGAGGAGCACATCCCCAACCCCTTCAGCCTCACGCCCGAGCAGCCCGAGCCGTTGCAGCGCCTGCCGCACATCGTGGTGGTGATCGACGAGCTGGCCGACCTGATGATGGTCGTGGGCAAGAAGATCGAGGAGCTCATCGCCCGCCTGGCACAGAAGGCGCGCGCGGCGGGCATCCACCTCATCCTGGCCACGCAGCGTCCCAGCGTGGACGTGATCACGGGCCTGATCAAGGCTAACATTCCCACGCGCATCGCCTTCCAGGTGAGCAGCAAGATCGACAGCCGCACCATCCTCGACCAGATGGGCGCCGAGGCCCTGCTGGGCATGGGCGACATGCTCTACATGGCCAGCGGCACGGGCCTGCCCATCCGCGTGCACGGCGCCTTCGTCTCCGACGACGAGGTGCACCGCGTCGTCAGCTACCTCAAGGAACAAGGCGAGCCGGACTATATCGAAGGTGTGCTGGAGGGCGGCAGCCTGGACGGCGAGGGCGACGCCGGGTTCGAAGGCGGCGGCGGCGAGGGCGGCGAGAAGGACCCCATGTACGACCAGGCCGTCGAAGTGGTGCTCAAGGACCGCAAGGCCAGCATCTCCTACGTGCAGCGCAAGCTGCGCATCGGCTACAACCGCTCGGCCCGGCTGCTGGAGGACATGGAGAAGGCCGGCCTGGTCAGCGCGCTCACCGCCAGCGGGCAGCGCGAAGTCCTGGTGCCCATGCGCGGCGGCGAGTAGGCCGTCTTTCCGGAGCTCCGATGAAACGTATTTTTGCTGCTGTTTTGATAGCTACTGGCGCTCAGTGGGCAAGCGCTGACGGCCTGAAAAGCCTGGAATCCTTCATGAAGGGCACCCAGTCGGCGCGTGCCGATTTCACCCAGGTGGTGACCACGCCCGCCAAGGACGGGCAGGAGGCGCGCCAGAAGACGTCCAGCGGCAGCTTCGAGTTCCAGCGGCCCGGGCGCTTCCGTTTCGTCTACAAGAAGCCCTTTGAGCAGACCATCGTCGCCGACGGCACGAGCCTGTGGCTGTACGACGTGGACCTGAACCAGGTCACCCAGCGCCCGCAGGCCCAGGCCCTGGGCAGCACGCCGGCGGCGCTGCTGGCCTCGGCGCCCGACCTGCAGGCGCTGCGCAGCGACTTCACGCTCGAATCCGCGCCTGCGCAGGACGGCCTGGAGTGGGTGCAGGCCGTCCCGAAGGCCAAGGACGGGGCGCTGCAGAACGTGCGCGTGGGTTTCCGCGACGGGCAGCTCGCAGTGCTGGAGATCCTCGACGGCTTCGGCCAGCGCTCCTCCATCCGCTTCGCCAACCTGCAGGCCAACCCGCAACTGCCCGCAAGCACCTTCCAGTTCAAGCCCCCGGCCGGGGCCGACATGCTCAAGCAATAAGCCGCAGCCTTCAGGCCAGCAGCACCAGCGTCAGGCCGATGGCGGCCGGCAGCGCCTGGATGAACAAAATCTTGCGGCTGGCCGTGGCGGCGCCGAACACGCCGGCCACGAGCACGCACAGCAGGAAGAACACCTGCACCGCCTGCCCGGCGCCGCCCAGCCACAGCCCCCAGAACAGGCCGGCGGCCAGGAAGCCGTTGTACAGCCCCTGGTTGGCCGCCAGCGTCTTGGTGGCCGTGGCCATTTCCTGCGTCAGGCCAAAGGCGCGCCGCCCGGCGGGCTTGTCCCAGAGGAACATCTCCAGCACCAGGATATAGACGTGGAGCAGGGCGATCAGCGCGACGACGGCGTTGGCGGCAAGGGACATGGCGGTGCATTCTGGTGGCGAAGAGGCACAGCATAGTCGCGCCGCGCAAAACCTGCAGGCGCCCTGCTCAGGCCAGTGCCTGTGCCACGCGCGCACGCAGCTCGGGCAGCAGCTCGGCCTCGAACCAGGCGTTCTGGCGCAGCCAGCCGTTGTTGCGCGGGCTCGGGTGCGGCAGCACGAGCAGGCGGGGGCCATGGCGGCGCCACTGGCGCACGGCCTCGGTGAGTGGGCCGCGGTGCTGCGGCAGGTGCCAGGCCAGCGCATGCTGGCCCAGCACCACAGTCAGGTGCAGGTGCGGCAGGTGGTCCAGCAGGCTCTGGCGCCAGGCCGGGGCGCATTCGGGGCGCGGCGGCAGGTCGCCCGATGGGCCTTTGCCGGGGTAGCAAAAGCCCATGGGCAGGATGGCCACCTGGCGCGGGTCGTAGAAGGTGTCGCGCCCGATGCCCAGCCAGGCGCGCAGGCGCTCGCCGCTGGCGTCGTCGAAGGGCACGCCCGAGGCATGCACCTTGCGGCCCGGCGCCTGGCCGGCGATGAGGATGCGCGCATCCGCATGGGCCTGCAGCACCGGGCGCGGCCCCAGCGGCAGGTGCGCCGCGCAGAGCTGGCAGGCGCGCACGCGCGCGAGCAGGGCGTCGAGCGGCTCGCCCGGCATCACGGTGTGATGCGTGCACCGGCTTCGGCCAGCAGCTCGCGCAGCACCGAGCGGTGGCAGTGCGCCTCGTCCTCGCAGTAGCAGCCCACCGAGAAGTTTGCGTCCTGCGACAGGCGGGCCAGCAGCGCCAGGGTATGGCGGTTCTCGGGCGTGGCCATCTCGGCGCGGTATTTGCGCACGAAGGCGGCCCATTCCTGGGGTGTGGCTGCGGCCTGGGCCTGTTTCACGGTTTCGGGGCTGGGCGCGAGGTTGGGGTACCAGACGTCGTACCAGTTCTGCGCCGCGAACTGCTCCTTGGGCACGCCGCGCGGCGGGCGGCGCACGGTGCCGATGCGCGTGCCTTCGCCGGGGGCGCGCGGGCTGCCGAGTTGAACGATGCGGACTGCCATGGGAACCTCCTGGGCGGCCATTCTGACCCATGGCGGGCGGCTTGGGGGCGTATTTGCCCGCTACCATCGTGGCTACCGTGAAACCGTCCGTCCCCCCCCACCAGCCCCTGGCCGAGCGCCTGCGCCCGCGCCAGCTTTCCGAAGTCATCGGCCAGCAGCATGTGCTGGGGCCGGGCATGCCGCTGCGGCTGGCGTTCGAGTCGGGCCGGCCGCACAGCTGCATCCTCTGGGGGCCGCCGGGCGTGGGCAAGACCACCATCGCGCGCCTCATGGCCGATGCCTTCGACGCGCAGTTCATCAGCATCAGCGCCGTGCTCGGCGGCGTGAAGGACATCCGCGACGCCGTGGAGCGCGCGCAGAGCGCGCGCGAGGGCCTGATGCAGCAGCGCACCATCGTCTTCGTGGACGAGGTGCACCGCTTCAACAAGAGCCAGCAGGACGCCTTCCTGCCGCATGTGGAGAGCGGCCTGTTCACCTTCATCGGCGCGACCACCGAGAACCCCTCGTTCGAGGTCAACTCGGCCCTGCTGTCGCGCGCCGCGGTGTATGTGCTGCAGCCCTTGTCGGCCGATGATTTGAAGCAAATTGTGGCTCTGGCGCAGGCACAGCAAGCGCTGCCAGCTATCGAAAATGAAGCATTGGAGCGCCTGGTGTCCTATGCCGATGGCGATGCGCGGCGCCTGCTCAACACGCTGGAGACACTGGAGATGGCGGCGGCGCAGGAGGGGCTGGCGCAAATCACCGACGCCTGGCTGCTCAAGGTGCTGGGCGAGCGCATGCGCCGCTACGACAAGGGCGGCGAGCAGTTCTACGACACCATCAGCGCGCTGCACAAGTCGGTGCGCGGCTCCGACCCCGACGCTGCGCTCTACTGGCTGGTGCGCATGCTCGACGGCGGCGCCGACCCGCGCTACCTGGCGCGGCGCATCGTGCGCATGGCCTGGGAGGACGTGGGCCTCGCGGATCCGCGCGCCCTGCAGATCGCCAATGAGGCCGCCCAGACCTACGAGCGCCTGGGCTCCCCCGAGGGCGAACTGGCCCTGGCCCAGGCCGTGATCTACCTGGCCGTGGCGCCCAAGAGCAACGCGGGCTACAAGGCCTACAACGCGGCACGCGCTTTCGTGAAGCAGGACGCCACGCGCCCCGTGCCCCTGCACCTGCGCAATGCGCCCACCAAGCTCATGAAGCAGCTCGACTACGGCAAGGGCTACCGCTACGCGCACGACGAGGAGGGCGGTTTTGCCGCTGGCGCAAGCTACCTGCCCGAGGGCATGGCGCCGCCCGGCTTCTACCAGCCGGTCGAGCGCGGGCTGGAGATCAAGATCGCCCAAAAACTGGCCGACCTGCGTGCACGCAACGCGGCCGCCCAGGAACCCTCTCCGGCGCCTGCCGCGCCGGCATCCGCGGCGCCCGACCCGTCCCCAGATTGATAAGAAGGGGTGCAGTATTCAGCGGGGCATCAAATAATCTTATGTGGTGCGATCATGGCTGATGCGTTGTAAACCCGAGGGAAAACCCCTCCGTGACGGGGTGGCGGTGCCAAGGTTCCAATAGCTACAATTCCGCACCCAAACCCGCGTGGCCGCATTCCCAGCGGGTTTTTTGCTACATGGCAGGCGGGCTCAAAAGGCTGTACCGTTCCTGGTGCCTCCAGCGCGAACCCGTCAAAAACGAAGGACATTTCTTATGGACATCTTGCTGCAACAGATCATCAACGGTCTGGTACTCGGCAGCATGTACGCCTTGATAGCCTTGGGCTACACCATGGTGTACGGCATCATCCAACTGATCAACTTTGCCCACGGCGAAGTGCTCATGATCGGAGCGCTCACGAGCTGGACCTGCATTGGCCTGATGAAGGAAGCCATGCCCGATGCCCCCGGCTGGCTCATCCTGCTGCTGGCCGCCTTGATCGCCTGCATCGTCGCGGCCGCGCTCAACTACACGATTGAGAAAGTGGCCTACAAGCGCCTGCGCAACAGTCCGCGCCTGGCTCCGCTGATCACCGCCATCGGCATGTCGCTGCTGCTGCAGACGCTGGCCATGATCATCTGGAAGCCCAACTACAAGCCCTATCCCACGCTGCTGCCCAGCACGCCGTTCTCCATCGGCGGGGCCTTCATCACGCCCACGCAGATCCTCATCCTGGGCATCACGGCGGTCTCGCTGGCGGCCATGGTGTACCTGGTGAACTACACCCGCCTGGGCCGCGCCATGCGCGCCACGGCCGAGAACCCGCGTGTGGCCGCCCTCATGGGCGTCAAGCCGGACATGGTGATCTCGGCGACCTTCATCATCGGCGCCGTGCTCGCGGCCATCGCCGGCATGATGTACGCCTCCAACTACGGCACGGCGCAGCACACCATGGGCTTCCTGCCCGGCCTCAAGGCCTTCACCGCCGCCGTGTTCGGCGGCATCGGCAACCTGGCCGGCGCCGTGATCGGCGGCATCCTGCTGGGCCTGATCGAAGCCATCGGCTCGGGCTACATCGGCTCGCTGACCGGCGGCGTGCTGGGCAGCCACTACACCGACATCTTTGCGTTCATCGTGCTCATCATCATCCTCACGCTGCGCCCCTCGGGTCTGCTGGGTGAGCGAGTGGCCGATCGCGCCTGAGGAGAACCACACCATGAAGAACCAAAAGATCCAGTGGATCCTGGGCGGCATTGCCCTGCTCGTGCTGCCCCTCGTGCTGCAGTATTTCGGCAACGCCTGGGTGCGCATCGCCGACCTGGCGCTGCTCTACGTCATGCTCGCCCTGGGCCTGAACATCGTCGTCGGCTACGCCGGCCTGCTCGACCTGGGCTATGTCGCCTTCTACGCCGTGGGCGCCTACATGTTCGGCCTGCTGGCCTCGCCTCACCTGACGGACAACTTCGCCTGGTTTGCCGCCACCTTCCCCGACGGGATGCACATCTCGCTGTGGCTGGTGATTCCGCTGGCGCTGGTGCTGGCGGCCTGCACCGGCGTGCTGCTGGGCATTCCGGTGCTCAAGCTGCGTGGTGACTACCTGGCCATCGTGACGCTGGGCTTCGGCGAGATCATCCGCATCTTCATGAACAACCTGGACCACCCCGTCAACCTGACCAACGGCCCCAAGGGCATTGGCCAGATCGACTCGGTGCGCGTCTTCGGCCTGGACCTGGGGCGGCGGCTGGAGCTGTTCGGCTACGACATCAACTCCGTCACGCTGTACTACTACCTGTTCCTGGTGCTGGTGATCTTCACCATCATCATCTGCTACCGCCTGCAGGACTCGCGTATCGGCCGCGCCTGGATGGCCATCCGCGAGGACGAGATCGCCGCCAAGGCCATGGGCATCAACACGCGCAACATGAAGCTGCTGGCCTTCGGCATGGGCGCTTCGTTCGGCGGTGTGTCGGGCGCCATGTTCGGTGCCTTCCAGGGCTTCGTCTCGCCCGAGTCGTTCAGCCTGATGGAGTCGGTGATGATCGTCGCCATGGTGGTGCTGGGCGGTATCGGCCACCTGCCGGGCGTGATCCTGGGGGCCGTGCTGCTGTCGGCCCTGCCCGAGGTGCTGCGCTACGTGGCCGGCCCCTTGCAGGCCATGACCGACGGGCGCCTGGACGCCGCCATCCTGCGCCAGCTGCTCATCGCCCTGGCCATGATCATCGTCATGCTGCTGCGTCCGCGCGGCCTGTGGCCCTCGCCCGAGCACGGCAAGAGCCTGACGCAAAAGTCCTGAGAACACCACCGAGAGTTTGAACATGGCAGAAAAAACCAACGATGTGGTGCTGAAGGTCGCCGGCATTTCCAAGCGCTTTGGCGGCCTGCAGGCCCTCTCCGACGTGGGCATCACCATCCAGCGCGGTCAGGTCTACGGCCTGATCGGGCCCAACGGCGCGGGCAAGACCACGTTCTTCAACGTGATCACGGGCCTGTACACCCCCGACAGCGGCAGCTTCGAGCTCGCCGGCCAGCCCTACGAGCCCACGGCCGTGCACCTGGTGGCCAAGGCCGGCATTGCGCGCACCTTCCAGAACATCCGCCTCTTTGCCGAGATGACGGCGCTGGAGAACGTGATGGTGGGGCGCCATATCCGCACGCATTCCGGCCTCATGGGCGCGATCTTCCGCACCCAGGGCTTCAAGGCCGAGGAAGCCGCGATCGCCCAGCGCGCCCAGGAACTGCTCGACTACGTGGGCATCGGCAAGTTCGCCGACTACAAGGCGCGCACCCTGTCCTACGGCGACCAGCGCCGCCTGGAGATCGCCCGCGCCCTGGCCACGGACCCGCAGCTCATCGCGCTGGACGAGCCCGCCGCCGGCATGAACGCCACCGAGAAGGTGCAACTGCGCGAGCTGATCGACCGCATCCGCAACGACAACCGCACCATCCTGCTCATCGAGCACGATGTGAAGCTGGTGATGGGCCTGTGCGACCGCGTGACGGTGCTGGACTACGGCAAGCAGATCGCCGAAGGCACGCCTGCTGAAGTGCAGAAGAACGAAAAAGTGATTGAGGCCTATCTGGGCACCGGAGGACACTGAGCATGGCCGAAAAAACCAACGTATTGCTGAAGGTCAAGGGCCTGAAGGTCGCCTACGGCGGCATCCAGGCCGTCAAGGGCGTGGACTTCGAGGTGCGCGAGGGCGAACTGGTCTCGCTGATCGGCTCCAACGGCGCGGGCAAGACCACCACCATGAAGGCCATCACCGGCACCCTGGGCATGAACGATGGCGACATCGAATACCTGGGCAAGAGCATCCGCGGCCGCGGCGCCTGGGACCTGGTCAAGGAAGGCCTGGTCATGGTGCCCGAAGGACGCGGCGTGTTCGCGCGCATGACCATCACGGAAAACCTGCTCATGGGTGCCTACACGCGCAATGACCAGGCGGGCATCGCCGCCGACATCGAGAAGATGTTCACCATCTTCCCGCGCCTGCGCGAGCGCAAGGACCAGCTCGCCGGCACCATGTCGGGCGGCGAGCAGCAAATGCTGGCCATGGGCCGCGCGCTCATGAGCCAGCCCAAGGTGCTGCTGCTCGACGAGCCCTCCATGGGCCTGTCGCCCATCATGGTGGACAAGATCTTCGAGGTGGTGCGCGACGTGTACCAGCTCGGCGTGACCGTCGTGCTGGTCGAGCAGAACGCCAGCCGCGCGCTGGCCCTGGCCGACCGCGGCTACGTCATGGAGTCCGGCCTGATCACCATGACCGGCGCGGGCCAGGACCTGCTGAGCGACCCCAAGGTGCGCGCCGCCTACCTGGGCGAGTGATACGCTCTCGCCCCTTGCGCAGCAAGGCACCGCAAGGCGGTGCCTTGTCGTTTCTGCCTGCCGCTGCCTGATCGCCATGCACGTCCTGCAAACCCTCCAATCCCTGCCCGTCGGTCTGCAAACCGTGCTGCTGCTGGTGGCCAGCAATGTGTTCATGACCATTGCCTGGTATGGCCACCTGAAGAACCTGGCCACCGCGCCCTGGTACATCGCCGCCCTGGCGAGCTGGGGCATTGCCCTGTTCGAGTACCTGCTGCAGGTGCCCGCCAACCGCATCGGCTTCACGCAATTCGACGTGGGGCAGCTCAAGATCCTGCAGGAGGTCATCACCCTGTCGGTCTTCGTGCCTTTTGCCGTGCTCTACCTGGGGCAGCCGCTCAAATGGGACTATTTGTGGGCCGGCCTGTGCATGGTGGGGGCGGTGTACTTCATTTTCCGCGGGGGCTGAGCGCCTGCGGGCGGCGGCCCGGTTAAACTCTGCGGTCTGCCGCCGTGTTCACACAATGATGCAATTGCGGCATACCCCGACCCTACTCCCCACGACTACCCCGACTTGGAGCCCTCATGCTGTTTGGCAAGCTGTTGCCGCGCGAAGGCAATTTTTTCGATATGTTCAACCAGCACGCCGAGCGCATCGTCGAAGCGGCGCGTGCCTTCTCGCAGCTGGTGGCCAATTACAACGATCTGCACCTGCGCGAGAAATACGCCCAGGACGTGGACAACGCCGAGCGCGCGGCCGACCGTGTCACGCACGACATCAACAAGGCGGTGCACAAGACCTTCATCACGCCCATAGACCGTGAGCAGATCCATTCGCTGATCAACACCATGGACGATGTGGCCGACCTGTTCCAGGACTCGGCCGAGACCATGAGCCTGTACGACGTGCGCTACATGACGGACGAGATCACGCGCCTGACGGACCTGAGCGTCAAGAGCTGCGAGCGTCTGCAGGACGCCGTCCGGCTGCTCAACAAGCTGGCCGACCCGGCCAGTGCCGAGGCCGCGCTCAAGACCTGCGAGGAGATCGACAAGCTCGAAGGCGACGCCGACCGCGTGCTGCGCAGCGCCATGAGCAAGCTGTTCCGCGAGGATGTGGACGTGCGCGAGCTCATCAAGCTCAAGGCCATCTACGAGCTGCTCGAGACCATCACCGACAAGTGCGAGGATGTGGCCAATCTGATCGAGGGCATCGTCCTCGAGAACTCCTGACCCCCTGGCGCAAGCGGTCCCCCCATGGAAACCGTTCCTTCCGCCCTCTGGGTCGTCATCCTCCTGGTCGCGCTGGCCGTGCTGTTCGACTTCATGAACGGCTTCCACGACGCGGCCAACTCCATCGCCACCGTCGTCTCCACCGGCGTGCTGCGCCCAGGCCAGGCCGTGGTCTTCGCCGCGTTCTTCAATTTCGTCGCCATCTTCATCTTCCACCTGAGCGTGGCGGCGACCATCGGCAAGGGCATCGTGGACCCGGGTGTGGTCGATACGCACGTGGTGTTCGGCGCGCTGGTGGGGGCCATCACCTGGAACGTCATCACCTGGTACTACGGCATCCCCAGCAGCTCCTCGCATGCGCTCATCGGCGGCATCGTGGGGGCCGTGATCGCCAAGGCGGGGGCCGGCGCCCTCGTGGCCAAGGGCATTCTCAAGACCGTGGCCTTCATCTTCGTCTCGCCGCTGCTGGGCTTTCTGCTCGGCTCGCTGATGATGGTGGCGGTGGCCTGGCTGTTCCGGCGCACGCGCCCCAGCAGCGTGGACCGCTGGTTCCGGCGCCTGCAACTGCTCTCGGCCGGCGCCTACAGCCTGGGCCATGGCGGCAACGATGCGCAAAAGACCATAGGCATCATCTGGCTACTGCTCGTCGCCACGGGCTACACCTCGGCTGCGGACTCCGCGCCGCCCACCTGGACCATCGTCGTGTGCTATGCGGCCATCGGCCTGGGCACCATGTTCGGCGGCTGGCGCATCGTCAAGACCATGGGGCAGAAGATCACCAAGCTCAAGCCCGTGGGCGGCTTCTGCGCCGAGACGGGCGGCGCCCTGACGCTGTTCATGGCCACCCTGCTGGGGATTCCGGTGTCCACCACGCACACCATCACCGGCGCCATCGTCGGCGTGGGCTCCACGCAGCGCGCCAGCGCCGTGCGCTGGGGCGTGGCCGGCAACATCGTCTGGGCGTGGATCCTCACCATCCCGGCCAGCGCCTTCGTCGCGGCAGTGGCCTACTGGGTGAGCCTGCAGATGTACTGAGGAGCAGCCCCTGCGCGCCGGGTGGCAGGCCCCGCGTCTTTCCGGGCGCGCGGGCCTTTGCCGTACCAGGTGCGGGCGCTCGCTTCTGCTTCTCTTTCTATAGCTGACAGCGCTTGCCCCGCAAGCGCTGGAGCCCGATTTCACTGAGAAATCTTGCGCGCTTCCTCGATCTGGTATTCGAAGTAGCGCTGGAAGCTGAAGGCCAGGCTGGCCATGAGCACCCCGGCGCCCACCATCAGCGCCGCAACGATGGCGGCGATGGTGAACCAGTTCGTCCGGCCGGCGGCGGCCTCGCTGTCTGCGGCGGGGTTGTAGCGCGCATTCCAGCGCTCGGGCGGCGTGAGGGCGTAGAGGATGGCGCGCAGCGCGCAGCCGGCGATGGTGAAGCCCAGCAGCGGGATCAGCAGCCAGCTCCAATGGTCGTCCACGCCGAACTGCTGTACGCGCTCGATGCCGTACACGCCCAGCGCCGTGGGCAGGGGCAGCAGCCAGCCCAGCGGGTCGGTCAGGCCGTGCAGGTAGAAGCGGTGCAGGCCCAGTGGGCCGCCGAGAAAGGCCAGCCAGGTGGCCAGGGTCTTGTTTTTCATGCGCCCATTATTGGGGCTGGACGCCTTCGGTGGCGCTCCGAGGTCTTTGTCCCGGCAGGAGCTGCCGCAGGCAGGAGAAAGAAAGATATAATCGGCGGCTTTGCAGCGTGTCGCTGGCCGGGTGGCCATGTCGCGTGTCTCAAACGCCGCAAAAAACCTGCAGCAATTGCTGTCAACCACCCGAAGGATTGATCATGGTCGTGATTCGACTCTCCCGCGGCGGCGCCAAGGCCCGTCCGTTCTACAACATCGTCGTGGCCGACAAGCGCGTGCGCCGCGATGGCCGTTTCATCGAGCGCCTGGGCTTCTACAACCCCCTGGCCAAGGGCAACGAGGAAGGCCTGCGCATCGCCCAGGACCGCCTGAGCTACTGGCAAGGCGTGGGCGCCCAGGCTTCTCCCACCGTGGAGCGCCTGATCAAGGTGGCTGCCAAGAAGATCGCCGCCTAAGCCTCCCGGGCTGCGGCCAATGCGGGTTGCGTCGCTGCATGGCTGACGCAGCCCGTTTTTTTTATTCCCCATCCATGACCACTGCCTTGCAGCTTTCTCCTGCCGAACTGCCGGCCGATGCCGTCGAGCTTGCGCGCATCGGCGATGCCTGGGGCGTCAAGGGCTGGTTCCACGTCGTGCCCCACAGCGCCCAGCCGCAGGCGCTGCGCACTGCGCGGCGCTGGTTTCTGCAGCCTGCGGAGCGCGGCGCGCGCACCTTCAGCGGCACCGTGCAACTGGCCATCACCCAGGTGCGCGAGCACGCGGGCGGCCTGGTGGCCTGCGCCCAGGACGTGGCGGACCGCAACGCCGCCGAGCTGCTGCGCGGCGCGCGGGTATTCCTCGCGCGCGCCGACTTCCCGCCCGCGCAGGACGGCGAGTATTACTGGGTGGATTTGATCGGCCTGCAGGTTGTCAACCGCGAGGGCGTGCCGCTCGGGCAGGTGCGCGACCTGCTGGCCACCGGCCCGCAGACCACGCTGGTGCTGGAGTACGAAGAGGGCGGCAAGCCGCGCGAGCGCCTGATTCCCTTCGTCTCCGCGTTTGTCGACCAGGTGGACCTGGCGGGCCGCCGCATCACGGTGGACTGGCAGCCCGATTACTGAGGCAGGGCCACCATGCGGTTTGACGTCATCACCCTGTTCCCCGAGCTGTTCGGCCCGTTCCTGCAGAGCGGGGTGACGCGCCGGGCCTTCGGTTCGGGCCTGGTGGACGTGCACCTGTGGAACCCACGCGACCATGCCCAGGGCAATTACCGGCGGGTGGACGACCGGCCCTTCGGCGGCGGCCCCGGCATGGTGATGCTGGCCGAGCCGCTGGCGCGCTGCCTGGCCGCCATCCGCAACGCGCGCGCCGAGCCGCCGGCGGCGCAGGCGCCGGTGGTGCTGTTCTCGCCCATCGGCGAGCCGCTGCACCACGCGGCCGTGCAGCGCTGGGCCGCCAGCAGCGGCGCCATCCTGCTGTGCGGGCGCTACGAGGGCATAGACCAGCGCTTCATCGAGGCGCATGTGGATGTGCAGATCAGCCTGGGGGACTTCGTGCTCTCGGGCGGCGAGATCGCCGCGCTGGCGCTGCTCGACGCCGTGGCGCGCCTGCAGCCCGGCGTGCTGGGCGACGAGGGCAGCCACCAGTTCGACAGCTTCAACCCGCAGCTCGACGGTCTGCTCGACTGCCCGCACTACACCCGCCCGGAAGTCTGGGAGGGGCGCAGCGTGCCCGCGGCGCTGCTCTCGGGCCACCATGCGCAGATCGAGCAGTGGCGCCGCGCCCAGCGCCTGCAGACCACGGCGCGCCACCGCCCGGACCTGATCGCCCAGGCGCGCGCCAGCGGCAGGCTCACGGCGCAGGATGAGAAAGCCCTCGCGGATCTGGACAAGAAACCGTTATAATCAAAGGCTTTTCGATCCTCTGCCCGGCCGCTTTGCGCACACCGCAGCGAAGCACAGATGTCAATCCCGACACAGCCAATCATGGCGCGGACACGATCGCAAGGATGCAAGCATGAATCTGATCCAGACCCTCGAAGCGGAAGAAATCGCCCGCCTCGGCAAGAACATCCCTGATTTTTCGCCTGGCGACACGGTGATCGTGAGCGTCAACGTGGTGGAAGGCACGCGCAAGCGCGTGCAGGCCTACGAAGGCGTGGTCATCGCCAAGCGCAACCGCGGCATCAACAGCGCCTTCACGGTGCGCAAGATCTCCAGCGGCGAAGGCGTGGAGCGTACCTTCCAGACCTACAGCCCCCTGATCGCCAAGATCGAGGTCAAGCGCCGCGGTGACGTGCGCCGCGCCAAGCTGTACTACCTGCGCGAGCGCAGCGGCAAGTCGGCCCGCATCAAGGAAAAGCTGCCTTCCCGCGTCAAGACCACGGAAGGCGCGGCAGAATAAGGCCTCGCCTGCTTCTGTACGCCCGCCACCAGCCGCTGCAGGTTTTGCCCGCAGCGGCTTTTTGCTTTTGTCCTGCCTGCCGCGCATGAGTACGTCCTCTCCCCCTTCGCCGCCGACGGAGTCGCTCGCGCTGCCCGACTTCGACCCGCGCAGCGTGCCCGTCGAGCGCGTGGACGCCGACCTGCCCGCCGTGCCGCTGGCGCAGCAGACGCCCGAGGCGCTGCGCGCGCGCTTTCGCGCGCCGCCGGCCTGGGAGCCCGAGGTGGTGGTGGAGCGGCGCTTCTCCAGCCGCGCGCCCGCGCAGGCCGCGGTGCTCGTGCCCATCGTGCTGCGCCAGGAGCCCATGGTGCTGCTCACCGAGCGCACGGCCCATCTGTCCACGCATTCCGGGCAGGTGGCCTTCCCGGGCGGGCGCGCCGACCCCGAAGACGCCAGCCCCGCCGACACGGCGCTGCGCGAGGCGCACGAAGAGGTCGGCCTGGAGCGGCGCTACACCGAGGTGTTGGGCAGCCTGCCCCTGTACCGCACCGGCTCGGCCTTCATCATCACCCCCGTGGTGGCCCTGGTCGATCCCGGCCACACCCTGCGCCCCAACCCGCATGAGGTGGCGGACGTGTTCGAGGTTCCGCTGTCCTTCCTGCTCGACCCCGCGCACCACCGGCGCCACGCCGTCGTCTGGGAAGGCGTGCGCCGCGAGTGGTTTTCCATGCCCTGGGACGACGGGGCCAAGACGCATTTCATCTGGGGCGCCACGGCCGGCATGCTGCGCAATTTCTACCGCTTCATGAGCGCGCGCTAGGAATGCGCTGAGCGCATCGCCGCGCTGGCCGCGGGCGGTGGTATGGCCGGTATGATCCGGAGCCATGAGTTTCTTCGCCATTCTGTTTGCGCTGTTGATCGAGCAGGCGCGTCCGCTGGCGCGCAGCAACCCCATCCATGCAGGGCTGCGCGCGTGGTCGCTGTCGGTCAGCCGCAGCTTCGATGCCGGCGCGGCGCACCACGGCTGGGTGGCCTGGAGTCTGGCGGTGCTGGTACCCGCGGTCTTCGTGCTGGCGGTGCACGCCGCGCTGACCTGGTGGGTGGGCTGGCCCGTGGCCGTGGTCTGGAACGTGGCGGTGCTCTACATCACGCTGGGCTTTCGCCAGTTCAGCTACCACTTCACCGGCATCCGCGACGCGCTGGAAATGGGCGACGAGGCCAGCGCCCGTGCACGCCTGGCCGAGTGGCAGCGCGTGGACGTGGGTGAGCTGCCGCGCAGCGAGATCGTGCGCCACGTGATCGAGTATTCCGTGCTGGCTGCGCACCGCTCGGTGTTCGGTGTGCTCGCCTGGTTCTCGGTGCTGGCGGCCCTGGGCCTGGGGCCCATGGGGGCGGTGCTCTACCGCATGGCCGAGTTCGTTTCGCGCTATTGGGCCGACGGCGGCGACGACGCGGCGCAGCGCGCCAGCCCGGCCCTGCGCGCGGCCACGGCGCAGGCCTGGACGGTCATCGACTGGCTGCCGGCGCGCCTGACCGCCCTGTGCTTCGCCGTGGTCGGCAGCTTCGAGGAGGCCATCGAGGGCTGGCGCTTTCACGCGCAGCGCTTTCCCAACGACAACGATGGCGTCATCCTGGCCGCCACGGCGGGCGCGCTGAACGTGCGTCTGGGCGGTGAGGCCCTCAAGGCCGATGCCCACCCCCTGAGCACCCAGGGCTTCCAGGTCGATGCCCCCATCGGCGAGAGCGAGAGCACCCCCGGCCGTGCACCCGAGGTGGGGCATTTGCGCAGCGTCGTGGGCCTGGTGTGGCGCTCGGTGGTGGTGTGGATGCTGCTGCTCGCCCTGCTGACCCTGGCGCGCCTGCTGGGCTGACGCACGGCCGCCCCGGGGCGAGCGCGCTCAATACCGCGTCTGCGCCAGTTCGGCGAACAATTCGCTATATATCTTGTAGCGGTTGGCGCTGATTCCGTCAGCGCTTTCGCCGTTTTCCACGGCGGCAATCACGCGGCAGCCCGGCTCGTGCAGGTGGGTGCAGTTGTAGAAGCGGCAGCCCTGGGCATGGGCCGCAATATCGGGCATGCAGGCGGCCAATTGGGTGGGGGCGATGTGGCGCAGGCCGAACTCCTGGAAACCCGGCGAGTCGATCAGTGCCGTGCCGCGGGCGCGGTCCACCCAGTACCAGCGCGTGGCGGTGGTCGTGTGCTTGCCCGAGTTCAGCGCCTGGGAGATCTCGCCCGTCTGCACCTGCGCCCCGGGCACCAGCAGGTTGATCAGTGTGCTCTTGCCCGAGCCCGAGGGGCCCAGCACCAGCGTGGCCTTGCCCTGCAGGCGATCGAGCAGCGCAGCGCGGTCGGCGGCGTCGGCCTCTGCCAGGCCCAGGGCCAGCACCTCGTAGGGGTGGGCGCCGCCCATGCGGCGGTAAGGGGCCAGGCGCTCCCAGGCGCGGGCAAAGGGGCCTGCCAGGTCGCGCTTGTTCAGGGCGATCAGCGGCGCGATGTGCGCGGCCTCGGCCGCGATCAGGGCGCGCGCAAGCTGGCTTTCGGAAAACACCGGCTCGGCGGCGATGAGGATCAGCACCTGGTCGATGTTGGCCGCGAAGGATTTGGTGCGCACCTCGTCCTGCCGGTAGAACAGGTTGCGCCGCTCCTGCACCCGCTCGATCGTCCCTTCCTCGCCCTGGCCGGCGGCGGCGCCCTGCCACAGCACGCGGTCGCCGACCACGGCCTGGCTCTTCTTGCCGCGCGGGTGGCAGATGCGCTGCTGGCCGTCGCTGGTCTCCACCACGCAGTGGCGGCCGTGGGTGGCGACCACCAGACCTTCACGTGGCGTGCTGGGGGAGGGCATGGGGGCCGTCCGGGTTCAGGCCGCGAGCAGCGCGTCCACCCGCTGGGCGCAGTCGAGGTCGGTGTCCGAGATGCCGCCCACGTCGTGGGTGTTGAAGCGCACCACGCAGCGGTCGTAGTGCACCGACAGGTCGGGGTGGTGGTCCTGCGTGTGCGCGATGAAGGCCACGGCATTCACGAAAGCCATGGTCTCGTGGTAGTTGGCGAAGCGGTAGGTCTTGACAATGGCCAGGTCGGCACCGTCGCCCTGGAGCTGCCAGCCGTCGAGCTGGGCGAGTTTTGCTACCAATTCAGGAGCTGTCAGCGCACGTCGCGCCTGCGTGGACCAGTCTTTTTGCTTCAACATGGAGGTCATGCGGTGATGGGGGAGGGCATGCGCGCGAGGCGTTCGCTCGCGGGGGGATGCGAGTAGTGGAACTTCACGTACACCGGGTCGGGCGTGAGGGTGGAGGCGTTGTCCTCGTAGAGCTTGAGCAGGGCCGAGGCCAGGGCTGCGCCGCTGGCCTGGGTCATGGCGTAGGCGTCGGCCTGGAACTCGTGGCGGCGCGAGAGCTGCGCGAACAGCGGCGCCAGAAAGACCGTGAACACCGGCACCACGAGCAGGAACAGCAGCAGCGCCAGCGCATCGTGCGGCACCGCCGGCGCGCCGGGCACCAGCAGGTCCAGGCCGGGGCGCACGCCCAGCCCGGCGTAGAACCAGGCCTGCCCCGAGAGCCAGCCGAGCAGGGCGAAGCCCGCCAGACTCAGTGCAAACATCATCACCATGCGCTGCACGATGTGGCGGTGGTGGAAATGCCCCAGCTCATGCGCCAGCACGGCCTCCACCTCGGCGGGGGCGAGCTGCTTGAGCAGGGTGTCGTAGAAGACCACGCGCTTGCCCGCGCCAAACCCGGTGAAATAGGCATTGGCATGGCGGCTTCTGCGGCTGCCGTCCATCACGAACAGGCCCTTGGCCGTGAAGCCGCAGCGCTGCATCAGCGCGGTGACGCGCGCCTTGAGCGACTCGTCGCCCAGGGGTTCGAACTTGTTGAACAGCGGCGCGATGAACAGCGGGTACACCACCATGAGCAGCAGGTTCAAGCCCATCCACAGCCCCCAGGCCCACAGCCACCACAGGCCGCCCGCGCTGCCCATGAGCCCCAGGATGGCTGCCGCGATGGGCAGCCCGATCAGCGCGCCCAGCAGCAGCGACTTGGCCAGGTCGGCCAGCCACAGGCGCAGCGTCATCTGGTTGAAGCCGTAGCGCTGCTCCAGCACGAAGGTCTGGTACAGCGACAGGGGCAGGTCGATCACCCCGTTGATCAGCGCAAAGGCGGCCAGCAGCGCCAGTTGCTGCAGCATGCCGCCGCCCAGCCAGGCCAGCAGGGCCTGGTGCAGCGCGTCCAGGCCGCCCAGCAGCGTCCAGCCCAGCAGCACGGCCGCGCCCAGCGCCATCTCCAGCAGGCCCAGGCGCGCCTTGGCCACGGTGTAGTCGGCCGCCTTCTGGTGGGCGGCGAGCGGTACGCGCTGCGCGAACGCGGCCGGCACCTGGGCGCGGTGGCGCATCACGTGGCGGATCTGGCGCGACTGCAGCCAGAGCTTGAGCCAGAGCCCGGCCAGCAGCGCTGCCACAAAGGCCAGCGTCAGGGCCAGCGAGGGAGAGAGGGCGGCGGGAGCGTCGGCAGGCATGAGGCGCGAGTGTAGGCCATCGGCGACAATTGCGCCCATGTCTGGAACCACTGCCCCCACCGCCTCCGTGCTCGCCAAATCGGACCAGAACCTGGTCTGGCTCGACTGCGAAATGACCGGCCTCGACCCCGAGAAGGAACGCATCATCGAAATCGCCGTCGTCGTCACCGGCCCGCATCTGGAGCCGCGCGTCGAGGGGCCGGTGCTGGTCATCCACCAGTCCGACGAGCTGCTGGGCCGGATGGACGCCTGGAACAAGGGCACGCATGGCAAGAGCGGTCTGATCGACAAGGTCAAGGCCTCCACGCTGACCGAGGAGCAGGCGCAAACGCAGCTCCTGGCCTTTCTCACGCAGTACGTACCCAAGGGCAAGGTGCCGCTGTGCGGCAACAGCATCGGGCAGGACCGGCGCTTTCTCGCGCGCTACATGCCCAAGCTCGAAGCCTTTTTCCACTACCGCAATGTGGATGTCAGCACCCTCAAGGAGCTGGCCAAACGCTGGAAGCCCGAGGCCTACGCCAGCTTCAAGAAGGCGCAAAAGCACACTGCGCTGGCCGACGTGCATGAGTCCATCGAGGAGCTCATGCACTACCGCCGGCATTTCATCGCCGTCCCCGAGCCCCTGCCGGCGGAGGCGCTTGCGGGAAAACCCCAATCTGTGTGATAATCGCAGGCTTGCCGGGCAGCGCTCGTTGCGCGGCAAGTTTTGTGCATCTCCCTTCACACACCGGGCCCTGCACGCCGGCGCAATCACCCGATCTGCGCGGCGCCATGCAAATAATGCCCGCCTGGGCCGACCGCTGCGGCCACCAGGTTTCGTTTGATGGTTGATGTTTTGTAACCATCGAACGAAACCACCGCAGGAAAGCGCCTGCGGTTGTTTTCTTCGCGTGAGAAAACCATGACCGACACCCTCCAGGGGCGGGGCGACTTTGCGCCTGCCGATTCCTTTGTTTCCGATCTTTCCACCCCCGACATGGGTGACCTGGCCAGCGGCGTGAGCGCCGAGCCCAATGGCTTCGTCGAGCTGGGCCTGGTCCGCGAGCTGGTGCAAGCCGTCGCCGACCTGGGTTACACCCAGCCCACGGCCGTGCAGCGCAAGGCCATTCCGCTGGCCATGGGCGCGCAGGCCCAGGACGGGCGCTACATCGACCTCATGGTCTCCAGCCAGACCGGCAGCGGCAAGACCGCAGCCTTTCTGCTGCCCGTGCTGCACACGCTGATGGAGCAAAAGGCGCAGGCCGAGAGTGCGGCGCGCGCCGAGTTCGAGCGCCTGGCGCAAGAGGCCGCTGCACGCGGTGAGGCGCCGCCGAAGCGCCCGCGCCGCAAGAACCCCACGCTGGCGCGCAACTTCCAGCCGGCCGTGCCCGGTGCGCTGGTGCTGTGCCCCACGCGCGAGCTGGCGCAGCAGGTGGCGCACGACGCCATCGACCTGGTCAAGCACTGCAAGGGCCTGCGCATTGCCACGGTGGTGGGCGGCATGCCCTACCAGATGCAGATCGCCAAGCTGCAGAACGCCGACCTCGTGGTCGCCACCCCGGGCCGCCTGCTGGACCTGCAGCGCTCGCAGCAGATCCAGCTCGACCAGGTGCAGTTCCTCGTCATCGACGAGGCCGACCGCATGCTGGACCTGGGCTTTGCCGACGATCTGGCCGAGATCCACCAGCTCACCAGCGGCCGCAAGCAGACCATGATGTTCAGCGCCACCTTTGCGCCGCGCATCCAGCAACTGGCCCTGCGCGTGATGCACGACGGCGGCAGCAACGTGCAGCGCGTGCAGATCGACACCCCGCAGGAAAAGCACGCCAACATCCAGCAGATGCTCTACTGGGCCGACAATCCCCAGCACAAGCGCCGTCTGCTCGACCACTGGCTGCGCGACACGGCCATCAACCAGGCCATCGTGTTCGCCAGCACGCAGATCGAGTGCGACGAGCTCGCGGGCGACCTGCAGCAGGCGGGCTTCTCGGCCGTGGCGCTGCACGGCGCCCTGAGCCAGGGCCTGCGCAACCGCCGCCTCATGGCGCTGCGCAACGGCCAGGTGCAGATCCTCGTGGCCACCGACGTGGCGGCGCGCGGCATCGACGTGCCGACCATCACCCACGTGTTCAACTTCGGCCTGCCCATGAAGGCCGAGGACTACACGCACCGCATCGGCCGCACCGGCCGCGCCGGCCGTGACGGCCTGGCCGTGACCTTTGCCGAATTCCGCGACCGCCGCAAGATCTTCGACATCGAAGGCTATACGCGCCAGCCCTTCAAGGCATCCGTGGTGGCGGGCCTGGAGCCCGTGCAGCGCGCTCCGCAGGCCGATTTCGCCGGCCGCGGCGGGCGTGAGCGGCGCTTCGGCGCACCCGGGCGCGGCGGTTTCGGCGGCGAGCGCCGCGGCGCACCCCAGGGCGGCTACGGCGCGCGCGAGGAGCGCGACCCGCGCTTCGGCCGGCCGGCAGGCGGCGGCGCCCGCCGCGAGCACGAGGGCTATGGCCGCAAGGCCGGTTTCGGTGAGCCCCAGCGCGCCGCGCAGCCGCGCCGCTCCGAGGGCGGCTTTGCCCCGCAGCGCCCCGCCCACGGCAAGGCGGCCGGCGCTGGTGCCCGTGCCTTCGTCCCTTACGAACCGCGCAAGCGCAGCGCCCGCCCCTGATCCCAGGGGGGCGTGATCGCATGAAAAGGCCTCCCTGCGAGGCCCTTTTTTGCCCGCAGCGACACGGAGCCCTCTTCCATCGCACAATCGCGCTGCATGGAGGGCAGGGAACATGGATGCAATGGTTTCGTCGGGTCTGGATTTCGAACACATGTTCGCATTGGCGCCGGTGTCGCTCTGGCTGGAGGATTTCAGCCAGTTGCGGCGTCTGTTCGATGGCTGGCGCGCTGCGGGCGTGAGCGACTTGCGCGCCCATCTGGAGCAGGACCCGGAGCAACTGCACCAGTGCATGGCCAGCCTGCAGGTGCTGCGCGTCAACCAGCGCACCCTGGACCTGTTTGCCGCGGCCAGCCAGGAAGAGCTGCTGCGCAGCCTGGACCAGATCTTTCGCGACGACATGCTGCTGCAGGTGGGCAACGAGTTCGAGGCGCTGTGGTCCGGTGCGCTGGAGTATTCCAACCAGACCGTGAACTACGCCCTGGACGGGCGGCGGCTCGACGTCTTCATCCGCGTGCGCGTGCTGCCCGGGCATGAGGCCACGTGGAGCCGGGTGCTGGTCTCGCTGGAGGATGTGACGCCCCAGATGCGGGCCCAGGCACAGCTTCAGCGCAGCGAACGCTATGCGCGCGGCCTGTTCGAGCATTCGCCGGTATCGCTGTGGGTGGAGGATTTCAGCGTCATCAAGCGCCTCATGGACGAGGTGCGGCGCCAGGGCATCCGCGACTTCAAGACCTTCATCAAGGTGCACCCCGAGTTCGTGGACCGCTGCATGAAGGAGATCCGCGTCATCGACGTGAACCAGCAGACGCTGCACATGTTCGGCGCGCACAGCAAGGCCGAGCTGCTCAACCAGACCGCCCGCGTGTTCCGCGGCGAGATGCACGAGTCCTTTGCCGAGCAATTGCAGGACCTGTGGGATGGCAAGCTGTTCCAGCAGCGCGAGGTCGTCAACTACGCGCTCTCGGGCGAGCCGGTGAACATCCACATGCAGTTCTCCGTCATGGAGGGGCACCAGGATGATTGGTCGCTGGTGCTGCTCTCGCTGGTGGACATCACTGCACGCAAGCAGGCCGAAGCCTACCTCGAATACCTGGGCAAGCACGACGTGCTCACGCAGCTGCGCAACCGGGCCTTCTATGTGGAGGAGCTCAACCGCATCCGCCGCAAGGGGCCCTGGCCGCTGGGCGTGCTGGCCATTGATCTCAACGGCCTCAAGGCCATCAACGACGAGCATGGCCATGCCGCGGGCGATGCCATGCTGCGCCGCGCCGGCGAGGTGCTGGCCAAGGCGGTGGAGGCAGCGCACTGCGCCGCGCGCGTGGGGGGCGATGAGTTCATGGTGCTGCTGCCCGGTGTGGACGAGCGCGGCACCGTGGCGGTGCAGGAGCGCATCCAGTCGCTCGTGGACATGAACAACCAGTTCTACCCCGGCCAGCACCTGAGCCTGGCCATGGGCCGCGCCGTCTGCCAGGCGGGCGAGCATGTCGATGAGGCTCTGCAGCAGGCCGACCAGAACATGTACCAGGAAAAAAAGCGCTACTACGACGAGCACGCCCTGGACCGGCGCCGGCAGTGGCCCGCAGCGGGCTAGTGCACGGCGATGTGCGCCCCGGTCTCCGGCCAGCGGTGGCGCAGCCAGACCCAGGCCACCAGGCCCACGGCCATCATGGCCAGGGACGTGGCGGCCAGCAGGCGCGGCGAGTGCATGACCAGGGGCACGATCAGGCCCGCGACCAGCCCATTGGCCACCGAGCCGATGCAGGCCTGCAGCGATGAGGCCATGCCGCGCCGCTCGGGGTGGAGGTCCAGCACCAGCAGCGTGACCACGGGCACCATCAGTGCCCAGCCGAAGGCAAAGATGCTGATGGGCAGCAGCGCCCAGGACGCATGCGGCGCCAACAGCAGGTTGGCCAGCAGGTTGACCACCGACACCACCAGCATCACGGTAAAGCCCATGCGGATCTGGCGCTCGGGCGCAATGCGCCCCGCCAGGCGCCCGCTGAGCCAGGCGCCGGCCATGATGCCCGAGATGGTGAGCGCGAAGAACCAGAAGAACTGCGTCGGCCCCAGGCCCAGGTGCTGGCCCAGGAAGGCCGGCGCCGCCAGCACGTACAGGAACATGCCGTTGAACGGCACGCCGCTGGCCAGCGCCAGCAGCAGAAAGCGCGGGCTGGATGCCATGTGCGCGTAGCCCTGCAGCAGGTGGCGCATGTGGAAGGGCTGGCGGTGGCTGGTGTGCAGGGTCTCGGGCAGCAGGCGCCAGTTCGCCACCCACAGCACCACCCCCACGCCCGTGAGGAACCAGAAGATGCTGTGCCAGTTGGCATGCACGTACAGCCAGCCGCCGACGATGGGCGCCACGGCAGGCGCCACGCCAAAGTAGATGGTCACCTGGCTCATGACCTTCTGCGCCTGCGAGGGCGGGAACATGTCGCGGATGACCGCGCGCGACACCACGATGCCCGCGCCCGTGGAAAAGCCCTGCAGCGCGCGGAAGAACACGAGCTGCCCGATGTTCTGCGCCAGCGCGCAGCCGGCCGAAGCCAGCGTGAACATGGCCAGGCCCCACAGAATCACCGGGCGGCGCCCGAAGCTGTCGGAGAGCGCGCCATGGAACAGGTTCATGAAGGCAAAGCCGAACAGATAGGCCGACAGCGTCTGCTGCATCTGCACCGGGCTGGCATCCAGCGCCTGGGCGATGCCGGTGAAGGCGGGCAGGTAGGTGTCGATGGAAAACGGCCCGAGCATGCCCAGCACGGCCAGGAGGACGGCCAGTGCCCAGCGCGGACCGCGCCACAGTTGATCGGCTTGCGGATTCATGGTGCAGGTGGAGTGGATGCTCTGCGGTGCAGGGCGAGGGCACCTGCGACAAGCAGGGAGTGTCGCAGGTTCCCGGGCACGGCGCCGGCTCCAAGCAAAAGGGCCTGGCATGCGCCAGGCCCTGAAAAAAGTGGTGGGTCCTGTAGGATTCGAACCTACGACCTACGGATTAAGAGTCCGCTGCTCTACCAACTGAGCTAAGAACCCACTGTGCCTCGCCGTGCTTGGCGAAGACCACAATTATGCACCATTTTTTGGCGGCCGCAAGAAAAAATGTGCATTTATTCCATGGCGTTGCGTCGCGCCAGTTCCACGAACAGGCCGCTGTGGTCCAGCCCGCCCAGGCCATGGGCTTCGCCTGCGGCGTACAGCGACTCGAACAACTGCGTGATGGGGGCGTCGAAGCCGATCTCCTGCGCCGTGGCCAGGGCATTACGCATGTCCTTGAGCTGCACGCTCAGGCGCCCGCGCGGCGCGAAGTCGCGCTCGACCATGCGCTGGCCGTGCAGTTGCAGGATGCGGCTGTCGGCAAAGCCGCCGCTGATGGCCTCGCGTACCTGGGCCATGTCGGCGCCGCCCTTGGCGGCGAGCAGCAGGGCCTCGGCCACGGCGCCGATGGTGATGCCCACGATCATCTGGTTGGCCAGCTTGGTCAGTTGGCCCGCGCCGTGCGGGCCCACGTGCGTGGCGCGGCCCAGGGCGGCGAACAGGGGCAGGGCGCGCTCGAAGTCGCGCGCCTCGCCCCCGGCCATGATGGCCAGCGTGCCCTGCTCGGCGCCCACGGTGCCGCCGGAGACGGGCGCGTCCAGGTGGGCTGTGCCGCGCGCGCCCAGGCGCGCGGCGTGCGCGCGGGCCTCGGCCGGGCGGATGGAGGACATGTCGATCACGAGCTGGCCCGGGCCCAGGGCCTGGGCCGTGCCCAGGCCGAAGAGCACCTCGTCCACCACGGGGCCGTTCTCCAGCATGGTGATGGTGCATTCGGCCGCGGCGGCGGCCTGTGCGGCGCTGGCGTGCACGGTGGCGCCCTCTGCGGCCAGGGGCTCGGCGCGCGCGGCCGTGCGGTTCCAGACATGGACCTCGTGCCCCGCCTGCAGCAGGCGCCGGGCCATGGGCAGGCCCATGAGGCCTATGCCCAGTACGGCTACTTTCATGGGTTCTCCTTGCGGCTGCCGGGCAGGGCCGGCCGGCGCTTACATCAGCAAATGTTCGCCCGCATTGTCGCCGCCCAGGATCACGTAGTTCACCTTGCGGATGTCCATGAGCTTGGTGCCGCCCGCGTAGCTGATGGAGCTTTGCACGTCCTGCTCCATCTCGACCAGGGTGTCGGCGAGCTTGCCCTTGACGGGTTCGAGGATGCGCTTGCCCTCCACGTGCCGGTACTCGCCCTTGTTGAAGTCGCTGGCCGAGCCGTAGTACTCCTTGAAGAGCTCGCCGTCGACTTCCACCGTGCGGCCGGGCGATTCCTCGTGGCCGGCGAACAGCGAGCCGATCATCACCATGGTGGCGCCGAAGCGGATGCTCTTGGCGATGTCGCCGTGGCTGCGGATGCCGCCGTCGGCAATGATGGGCTTGGTGGCCACGCGCGCGCACCACTTCAGGGCCGAGAGCTGCCAGCCGCCCGTGCCGAAGCCCGTCTTGAGCTTGGTGATGCACACCTTGCCCGGGCCCACGCCCACCTTGGTGGCGTCGGCGCCCCAGTTCTCCAGGTCGATCACGGCCTCGGGCGTGGCCACGTTGCCCGCGATCACGAAGGCCGCGGGCAGGTGCTGCTTGAGGTAGGCGATCATGGCCTTGACGCTGTCGGCGTGGCCGTGGGCGATGTCGATGGTGATGTACTCGGGCACCAGGCCCTCGGCCTTGAGCCGGTCCACCGTGGCGTAGTCCTGCGGCTTGATGCCCAGGGAGATCGAGGCGTAGCAGCCCTGGGCCTGCATGCTGCGCACGAACTGCACGTTGTCCAGGTCGAAGCGGTGCATCACGTAGAAGTAGCCGTTCTGCGCCATCCAGGTGCAGATGGCCTCGTCCACCACCGTCTTCATGTTCGCGGGCACCACCGGCAGGCGAAAGCGCCGCGGGCCGAACTGCACGCTGGCGTCGCATTCCGAGCGGCTGTCCACGCGGCACTTGCGCGGCAGCAGCAGGATGTTGTCGTAGTCGAAGATTTCCATGAGATTCCAAGCTCCTGTGAAAGGTCGCCGCCAAAGGATTTTGGGCGGCGCGGGGCGCTTGGCCTGAAGACCGGCTTCGTGGGTGCGGGCGTGGCAGCCGGCACCGGACCCCGCAGTGCGCGGGCACAAAAAACCGGGCGTCAAGAAACTTGGGCCCGGTGACTGATTGTACCTGCCTTGCCGCGCGCGTGTGCCGGGTGTGCCGCTTCAGGGTGTGGCCGCGCACACGGACCGGGCGGCGGCGAGCACTTCGCCGGAGTCGGCCTCCATCCAGGCCAGCAACTGCAGGCGCTGCACCTGGGTGCCTTCGGGCAGGTACATGGGAACGATCTGCTGCCAGACTGCCGGTTGCTTCTCTTTTGATAGCTGCTCGCGCTCTCCCATCAAGCGTGAGAAGGTGTTTCTGACCACAAAACGGGCCACCGGGCTGCCTTCGCTGCCCGCGGGCAGGGCCTCGGCCAGCACCAGCCACAGCGTCGTGCCCCTGGCAGGGGCGCGCACGCGCACGCTGGCGCCCACATAGTCGTTCACCGCCGGCCCCAGGGCCAGGCGCAGGGCGGGGCGCGGACCGCGCGGCGCGCGCACGGGGGCGGTGTGCACGTCGCTCGTGGCCGGCACGGCGCGCCCCAGCGCCTGCAGGCGCTCGAGCGCGTCGCGCCGGGCGGCGGCGGACAGCGGGGCCTCCTCGCCGGCGGCGCCGGGCACGATCCAGTCGAGCAGCAGGGCCGCGGCGCCGGGGGCCGGCGTGTGCGGGTCGCGCCAGCAGTCCGCGCAGTCCGCGCTGATGAAGCGCTCGAACAGGGCCGGCGGGGGCAGCGCTGCGTCGCTGGTGCAGGCGCTCATCTGCGCAGCGGCGGTGCCGGCCGCCCAGGCCAGCACTGCGGCGGCCAGCGGGCGGAGGGCGTGCCGGAAAACGGCCGATGGCGCCGGGAAGGTCTTCATGGTCGTGCTCCTGTGCTGCGCGGGGGGCTTTCTACAATGCTCCCATGTTCCCACAAGATCCGTTGACCGGCACGCCCGTGCCGGCCCCACCGCCGCTGCTGTCCCACCTCAACCCGGAGCAGTTGGCCGCCATCACCCTGCCGGCCGGGCACGCGCTCATCCTGGCGGGCGCAGGCTCGGGCAAGACGCGCGTGCTCACCACGCGCATTGCCTGGCTGCTCTCGACCGGCCAGGCCACGCCGGGCGGCATCCTGGCCGTGACGTTCACCAACAAGGCCGCGCGCGAGATGGTCGCGCGCCTCACGGCCATGCTGCCCGTCAACGTGCGCGGCATGTGGATAGGCACCTTCCACGGCCTGTGCAACCGCCTGCTGCGCGCGCACCACCAGGCGGCGGGTCTGCCGCAGGCCTTCCAGATCCTGGACACGCAGGACCAGCTCTCGGCCGTCAAGCGCCTGTGCAAGCAGTTCAATGTGGACGAGGAGCGCTTCCCGCCCAAGCAGTTGCAGTACTTCATCGCCGGGTGCAAGGAAGAGGGCCTGCGCCCGCGCGACGTGCCCGTCCACGACAGCGACAGCCGCAAGAAAGTCGAGCTCTACGAGCTCTACGAGGCGCAATGCCAGCGCGAGGGCGTGGTCGATTTCGGCGAACTGATGCTGCGCTCCTACGAGCTGCTGCGCGACAACGACGCCATCCGCGCGCACTACCAGCGGCGCTTTCGCCACATCCTGGTCGACGAGTTCCAGGACACCAACCGCCTGCAGTACCTCTGGCTCAAGCAGATGGCGGGCGACGAGGTGGACGGCCGCCTGCAGACGCATGCCAGCGTCATGGCCGTGGGCGACGACGACCAGAGCATCTACGCCTTCCGCGGCGCGCGCGTGGGCAATATGCAGGACTTCGTGCGCGAGTTTGCCGTGGAGCAGCAGATCAAGCTGGAGCAGAACTACCGCAGCCACGGCAACATCCTGGATGCGGCCAACCACCTGATTGCGCACAACCGCTCGCGCCTGGGCAAGAACCTGCGCACGGCGCAGGGCGCGGGCGAGCCCGTGCGCGTCTACGAGGCCGTGAGCGACTTTGCCGAGGCGCAGTGGATGCTCGATGAGATCCGCCAGCTCGTGAAGAGCGACGGCCTGCCGCGCCGCGAAATTGCCATCCTCTACCGCAGCAATGCGCAAAGCCGCGTCATCGAATCGGCGCTGTTCAACGCCAGCATTCCCTACCGCGTGTACGGCGGGCTGCGCTTCTTCGAGCGCGCCGAAATCAAGCACGCCCTGGCCTACCTGCGCCTGCTGGAGAACCCGCACGACGACACCAGCTTTTTGCGCGTGGTCAACTTCCCGCCGCGCGGCATCGGCGCGCGCACGCTCGAGCACCTGCAGGACGCTGCGCGCCAGGCGGGCTGTTCGCTGCACGACGCCGTCACCACCGTGCCGGGCAAGGCCGGGGCCAACCTGGGCGCATTCGTCGCGCTCGTCGACGTGCTGCGCGAGCGCACGCAGGGCCAGAGCCTGCGCGGCATCATCGAGCACATGCTGGACGACAGCGGCCTGCTGGCGCACTACCGCGCCGACAAGGACGGCGCCGACCGCATCGAGAACCTGCAGGAGCTGATCAACGCTGCCGAGAGCTTCGTCACCCAGGAGGGCTTTGGCCGCGATGCCGTGGCCCTGCCGCTCGATGAGCACGGCACGCCGCTCACGCAAAGCCCCGTGAGCCAGGGGCTGGAGCCCGATGCGCCCGCGCCGGCCGCGCCCGGCATCCTGGACGCGGACACGGGCGAGACGCTCTCGCCCCTGGCGGCCTTCCTCACGCACGCCGCGCTCGAAGCGGGCGACAACCAGGCCGAGGCCGGGCAGGACGCCGTGCAGCTCATGACCGTGCACGCCAGCAAGGGCCTGGAGTTCGATGCCGTGTTCATCGCCGGCCTGGAAGAGGGCCTGTTCCCGCACGAGAACGCCATGAGCGACCACGGCGGCCTGGAAGAGGAGCGCCGCCTGATGTACGTGGCCATCACGCGCGCGCGCCAGCGCCTGTACCTGAGCCACGCGCAGACGCGCCTGCTGCACGGCCAGACGCGCTACAACATCCGCAGCCGCTTTTTCGACGAACTGCCCGAGCAAACCCTCAAGTGGATCACACCCCGGCAGCAGGGATTTGGGACGTATGCTCCTGATTCAGGAGCTGGTGGCGCTTACCAGAAGGGCGCCAGAGGCACTTTTGGCTTCAAATCCGAAACCTTCGCCAGCCCGCCCGTGCCGGTGCAGAAAGCACCGCCCGCGCACGGCCTGCGCGTGGGCCTGGGCGTGTTCCACACCAAGTTCGGCGAAGGCAAGGTGCTGGCCATCGAGGGCCAGGGCGACGACGCGCGCGCCCAGGTCAGCTTTCCGCGCCACGGCACCAAGTGGCTGGCGCTGTCGGTGGCCAAGCTGACGGTGGTGGAGTAGTGCCGCCGCGGCGGAGCGCGGCACCGCCGGCCCTGCGGCCGACGCGCAAGCATGCGACGCGGCACCTGCTGAGTCCGGCGCAGTGGCGGGAGAGCCTGGCCATCGCTCCGCTGGTGTCCCTGCGCATCGCCTGCGTGGCGGGCCTGCAGTCGGCGCTGGCGGTGCTGGTCGCCATCGTGGTGGCGCATTTTTCGCCCTGGCCGCACTTGGTGGGCTTTCCGGCCCTGGGGGCGCTGGCCGCGCTGTTCGGGCGTTTCGCGCCGCTGGGGCGCGAGCGCATGCGCATTGTGGCCCTCTGCGCCGCGCTGCTCACGCTGGCGGTGCTCCTGCCGTCGCTGGCGTCGCTGCTCGGGGCGTCCCCGGTGGTGCTGGTGCTCGTGCTCGCCCTGGTGGCCGGGGGCTCGACCATGGCGGTGGCGCGCTGGCAGTTGGGCGGACCCGGGGCGGTGATCATCGTGTTCGCGGCCGGGGCTGCGCTCGCGCCGGCGCAGGCGCCGGAGACCGTGCTCCTGCGCACGCTGGCCACGGCCGCAGGCGGTGCCCTGGCCTGGGGCACCTGCTGGCTCACCGACCCGCTGCGCGCGCCCGGCCTGGCCGGCCTGCGCCTGCCGCCGGCCCATGTGCCGCCGCTCAGCCACCAGGCGATCGCGGGCGCCCGCATCGCCGCAGTGGCGGGCCTGGCGGCGCTGATCGCCCACGCCGCCGGCTGGCAGCACCCGGCCTGGGCCGCCATCGGCGCCACGGCCGTGATGCAGGGCGGGCACCTGCATGTCACCATGAACCGCGCGCTGCAGCGCATGGCGGGCACGGTGGTGGGGGCCTTCGTGGTCTGGGCCCTGCTGGCGCAGCACCCGCCGTTCTGGGCGGTGGTGGCGGCCATCGTGCTGTTCCAGTTCCTCACCGAGGTGGTGATCGGCTTCAACTACGCGCTGGGCCAGATCACGGTGACGCCGATGGCCTTGCTGATGACCTCCCTGGCCTCGCCCGCGGTCGGCAGCGGCATGCCGGTCGAGCGCGTGCTCGACACCATCCTGGGCGCGGCCCTGGGCATCGTGGCGGCCGTGGTCTTCTCCAGCGTGGATGACCGGGTGCACCTGCATGCGCACCGCAGCCAGGGGCGCTGAAGTCGTCCTTTCTTGCGCTGCCAGGCTCAGGCCGCGGCGGCGAGGCGATCGGGGTGTCTTGTTGGCGTCATGCAAGCTTCACGGCGCCGTCATGGTCGCTTCCTACGCTCAAGGGGTTTGCAACCACAACCCCACCGAGGAACCCCATGACCCATCGCGGCGATCCCACGCAGGCCACCAACTTCAACGACGAAAACTCCAACACCTGTGCCAACCCCACCTTCGAGGCCGTGCTGGGTGCGCGCCTCTCGCGCCGGGGCCTGCTGCGCGGCAGCGTGGGCAGCGTGGGCACGGCCATGCTGGCCGGCTTTGGCGTGAGCGCCTGCGGCGGCGGCGACGACCCGTTGGCGCCCGCTGAAAAGCTGCTGGGCTTTGCCGCCGTGCCCAAGAGCCTGGCCGACGTGGTGAGCGTGCCCGCAGGCTACACCGCCAGCGTGCTCTATGCGCTGGGCGACCCGATCATCGCGGGCACGCCGGCCTACAAGAACGACGGCACCGACACCGACTTCGACCAGCGCGGCGGCGACCACCACGACGGCATGGAGTGGTTCGGCCTGGGCGCCGACGGCAAGCGCAACGACAGCGCCACCGAGCGCGGCCTGCTGACCATCAACCACGAGGCCACCACCGACGAGAAGCTCTCGTCCTTCTTCATCCATGCCAATGGCGGTACCTCCACGCTGCCCCGCCCGGCATCCGAAGTGGACAAGGAAGTGGCCCTGCACGGCATCGCCGTGATCGAGGTGACCAAGACGGCCGGCAAGTGGGGCTATGTGCCCGGATCGGCGCTGAACTTCCGCCTCACGCCGCTCAGCCCCATCGAGATCGCCGGCCCGGCGCGCGGCCATGCGCAGATGGTCACCAAGTACTCGCCCACCGGCACCATGACGCGCGGCACGCTGAACAATTGCGGCACCGGCAAGACGCCCTGGGGCACCTTCCTGACCGGCGAGGAAAACTGGTTCGGCTATTTCACGCGCGGCGCCGCCGACGATGCCGCGCGCGGCAACGACAAGAGCGTGACCGCGCTCAAGCGCTACGGCCGCAACCAGGGCGCCGCCTCGCGCCACGGCTGGGAGAGCGGCGGCACGGCCGACCAGTACGTCCGCTGGAACAACAGCAAGACCGGCGCCTCGGCGGACGGCAGCGACGACTACCGCAACGAGATGAACGGCATGGGCTACATCGTCGAGATCGACGCCTACGACAAGACCCGCACGGCCAAGAAGCGCACCGCGCTGGGCCGCTTCGCCCACGAGAGCGCGGCCTTCGGCAAGGTCGAGGTTGGCAAGCCGCTCACCGTCTACATGGGCGATGACTCGCGCGGCGAGTACATCTACAAGTTCGTTTCCACCGCGCTGTGGAGCGCGGCGGACGCCAATGCCGCCGACCGCCTGGCCGTGGGCGACAAGTACCTCGACAGCGGCACGCTCTACGTCGCCAAGTTCAACGCCGACGGCACGGGCCAGTGGGTGGAACTGTCCATGGCCAACGCCACCATCGCCGGCTACGCCGCCTACAAGTTCAGCGACGCGGGCGACATCGCCATCAACACCCGCCTGGCCGCCGACGCTGTGGGCGCCACCAAGATGGACCGCCCCGAGTGGAACGCCGTGAACCCCGCCAACGGCGAGATCTACTTCACGCTCACCAACAACAGCAACCGCAGCATCGACCCCGCCAGCGGCCAGTACCTGCCCGACGCCGCCAACCCGCGTGCCTACACCGACATGAAGGGCGCCACCAAGCAGAACGGCAACCCCAACGGCCACCTCGTGCGCATGAAGGAAGGCGCGGGCCAGGCCTTCACCTGGGACGTGTACCTGTTCGGCGCCGAGGCCGATGCGGACAAGGGCATGGTGAACATCTCGGCGCTGACGGCCGAGCAGGACTTCTCCAGCCCCGATGGCCTGGTGTTCAGCAAGGCCACCGGTATCTGCTGGATCCAGACCGACGACGGCGCCTTCACCGATGTCTCCAACTGCATGATGCTCGCCGCTCTGCCCGGCAGCGTGGGCGACGGCGGCAAGAAGACGCTGAGCTACACCAAGGCCGACGGCAGCAAGCTCGACGTGGCCACCTACGTCGGCAAGGCCGCCACGCCCGATACGCTCAAGCGCTTCCTGGTGGGCCCCAAGGGTTGCGAGATCACCGGCCTGGCCGAGACGCCCGACGGCAAGGCCATCTTCGTGAACATCCAGCACCCCGGCGAATCGACCAAGATGGCCGACATCGCCGACCCCGCCAAGTACCAGAGCCAGTGGCCCGCCAACGCCGGCTACGGCGCGGGCAAGCGCCCGCGCTCGGCCACCATCGTCATCACCAAGAACGACGGCGGCCGCATCGGAAGCTGACGGACGACCCCTTGAGCGACTGCGCCGCTTCGCCTTTCTCCCGCATGGCAGCGCCATGCGGGAAGGGGGAGGCCGCCAGCGCGGCGGGGCGGCCCGTGAACCGCTAGTTGTAGATATCGTGCCCGGAGGGCGGCTGTGGCGCCGGCACCGGGCGTTTGTCGTACTGCCGGCCGCGCCCGTCCTTGGGGCCCTTCATGCCGCTGATCTGCCAGGCCGTGCGCTCTTGCACCAGCGCCGCGAGCATTTCCATCTCTTCGTCCGTGTGGTTGATGGCCGCGGCGGGCCGCAGGCTGCGCCCCTGGCGCGGGCTGGCCTCGGCCCAGAAGGACTGGTGATAGCGCGACTCGCTCAGCACGCGCTCGCCGCCGGCAGCGAGCTCCACCGTGCCATAGCAGTTGCAGAAGTAGCTGCGCCAGTCCTCCTCGGGAAAAACCTCGGCGTACACGCCCGTGCCGCGTATGCCGGCTGTCAGCGTCGGCGTGATGACCTGGCGGTCCGTGCCCCGGCGCCACACGCTGGCCACCGCGCCGGTGAGCAGGCGCAGCACGCGCACGGCCCCGGGGGCGTCGCCCTGCAGCTCCAGGCGCGTGTTCTCGCGCACGAGGTAGGCGCTGTCGCCCACGGTGAACACGGCGCTGGAGCCCGGGCCGGTGTCTATGCGGTCGCCTGCGGCCACGCTGGCCTGGGGTGGCAGCGGCTGGCCGTTGCGCAGCACGTCGCCGCGCAGTTGCACCACGCGGCCCGCGGCGGGCTGTTGTGCCCAGGCGGCGTGCCACCCGGGCAGCAGGGGGCCGGCCAGGGCCGCCTGGACCAGGCGGCGGCGCGCGCGGGCGTCGTCGGCCTCAGGTGCCCGTGCCGGGTCCGCCAGGGGGGACAGGGGTTTCTGCATCGCTGGGCCTTTCTGCCGCCTGCTCGGGCGGCTCGAAGCAGTCGCGGAAGGTGAACACGATGGAGCCGAACAGCATGGTCGCCATCACCATGGCCAGCCCCAGCATGATGCCGCCCAGGGCGCCGGCGCCACCCAGCAGGGTGGCGAGCAGGCTCACCAGCAGCCCGCCGAAGGCGAACACCGCCATCCAGCCCAGGCCGTAGACCACAAAGGCGCCCAGGTTGCGCGTGCAGGCCACGATGCTGAAGAACAGGCTCTTGACCGGCGGCACCCCGTGCCAATGCACCAGCCCCGGCGCGTGCCAGAACAGCAGCGACAGTGGCAGGTACAGCAGCATGGACACCCACATCGCGGCCTGGAAGTCCCCATCGTCCACCAGCTCGGGCGTGAGGGCCGCGCGCCCCAGGTACACCTGGGCGAACGCACCGCCGTCGATGAGCGCGGACACGCCGATCACCAGCAGAAAGCCCGCCGCATAGAGCAGCCCGAGCTGCAGCATGTGGCGCATGCGCTGGCGCCCGGTGCGAAAGGCCGCCAGCAGCACCTCGGGCGTGGGAAAGCGCCCCTGCATGGCCTCGGCCGAGGCCACCATCATCGCCAGCGTGACCGAGGGCAGCAGCACCAGGGCGAGCACCGGGCCGATGAAGGGAAACAGCGAGGCCAGCGACATGGCCGCCATGGCCATGAAGAACAGCGCCGCCATGGCCAGCGGCTGGCGGCGAAAGACGGAGATGCCGCCCCGCACCCAGGCAATGCCGGTGCGGGCGGGAACGATGCGCAGTTTCATGCGGGCATGGTAAGGCGGGGTGGGGGCGCTGGTCAGAGCACCACGGGGTGTTGCACGCGCTGGCGCAGCACGCGCTCGAAATGGGTAGGGTCGTGGGCCTTGAGCATGGCGGCCTCGCGCGGCAGATAGAAGTCCCACAGCCGCGAGATCCAGAAGCGCAGCGCGCCGGCGCGCGCCATGGCGGGCAGCAGTTCGCGCTCGGCTGCGGTGAGGGGGCGCACGGCCTGGTAGGCGCCGAGCATGGCGGCGGCGCGCGCGGCGTCATGCACGCCCGTGGGCAGGTCCACGCACCAGTCGTTCAGGCACACGGCCAGGTCGAACAGGAAAGTGTCCACGCCGGCGAAATAGAAATCGAAGAAGCCCGTGAGCTGCTCGCCCTCGAACATCACGTTGTCCCGGAACAGATCGGCGTGGATGGGGCCGCGCGGCAGGGCGGCGTAGGCGCTGCCGGCGGCCACGTGGTTCTGGTAGGCGAGCTCGGCGCGCAGCAGCGCCGCCTGCTCGGGCCCCAGGTGCGGCAGCACCACGGGCACGGTCTCGTTCCACCAGGGCAGGCCGCGCAGGTTGGGCTGCTGGCGCTCGTAATCGCGCCCGGCCAGGTGCATGCGCGCCAGCATGTCGCCCACGGCGGCGCAGTGCACGGCGCCCGGCGCGAGCTGGCTGCGTCCGGCCAGACGGTTGACCACGGCGGCCGGCTTGCCGCACACGGTGTGCAGGATGTCGCCGGCCGCGTTGGCGCGCGGGTCGGGCACGGGGATGCCCTTGTGCGCCAGGTGCTTCATCAGGTGCAGGTAGAAGGGCAACTGCGCGTGCGACAGGCGCTCGAACAGCGTGAGCACGAACTCGCCCGCGTCGCAGGTGACGAAGTAGTTGGTGTTCTCTATGCCGCCCTCGATGCCGCGCAGCGCGTGCAGCGCGCCCAGTTGCAGCGCCTGCAGCAGCGCGCTGGCTTCAGTGTCGGACACGGGGGTGAAAACGGCCATGGGTCGGAACAGGAGGAGGGGGGCAGGCAGGGCAGGGCGCGGCGGCCGCTGCGGACGGTAGGCGCCGGGGCGTGCGGGTCAGAACTTCTTGAGGTTCCACACCCGCGCGCCCGTGGTGGCTTCGGCGCCGCTGCGCGCGCGGTTGCGCACGCCATCGGCGGGCTGCACCTCGTACTCGGGCAGCACGCCCACCTTGGGTTGCACGGTGATGCTCTGCGTCTGCCCGCCCACGCGCAGCTCGTCGATGCGGCTGCCGCCGTCTTCCACGCGGATGCGCTCGGTGCGCTGGTTCAGGCGGCCGGCGGATTGCTCTTGGTTTGATAGCTGCTCGCGCTCTTGGGCTGTGCCCTGGGGGCTTGTTTGGCTCGAATTCTGTGCCCAGGCAGGGGCGCCCGCCAAGGCCAGCAGCAAAAGGGTGGGAAGGGCACGCATGACGCAATTGTAGGCTTCTAGGGTTCGCGCCGATGCCCGCAGGCGTGCCGCTGCGCTACATTGGGCTTGGGGTGCGCGGTGCGGTGCGGCGCGTACCCCGGCGTCGTTCGATAGGCCTGCATCCCTTGGGGCGTGCCTTTTGTCCTTGTTGCTGCCTCCCTCATGACCGGTCTGTTCACTCCCCCGGAAACCCTTGCCTGCCTGCAGGAGCGCCTGCAGGAGGCCGAGGCGCGCCTGCAGTCCCTGGGGCGCAACCTGCCCGGCAGCGTGCTCTTCCAGAGCGTGCGCGAGGCCGACGGCAGCCGGCGCTTTGCCTTCATGGGCGAGGGCATAGAGCGTATTGCGGGCGTGGATGCGGCCGAACTGCTGGCAGATTTCACGGTGTTCTACCGCATGATCGACGCGGAGGACTTTCCGGCCTACAAGGGCGCCGTGAACCATTCCTATGAATCCCTGGAGACGGTGCAGGTGCAGTTCCGCATCCACCGGCCCGATGGCGAGATCCGCTGGATCCGCATGGGCGCTACGCCGCGCGCCCTGGGCCATGGGCGCGTGGCCTGGGACGGGCTGCTGACCGACGTCACCGGCCAGGTGCGTGCCGAGGCCGCCACGCGCGCCTACGAGACCCAGCTGGCCGGGGTGCTGCGCCACCTGCCCGGCGCCGTGGCGCGGCTGGGCCTGGATCTGCAAGTGCTCTACGTCAATTCCACCCAGGCCCAGTGGGTGGATGCCGAGGCCGATACGCTCATCGGCAAGCGCGTGCCCGAGGTGATCTCGGCGCAACTGATGGAGCGCATGACGCCGTACTTCGAGCGCGCCGTGCGCGGCGAGACGGTGGTGTTCGTCAACCGCATCGACCGCCCCGATGGCGAGGTGCGCTACCGCCACACCACCCTGGTGCCCGAGCGCACGGCCGACGGCGCGATCGGCTCCATCGTGCTCTTCGCCTACGACTTGACCGAACTCAAGAACGCGCAAAGCGAGCTCCAGCGGCAAAAGGCCTTGCTCACCAGCCTGCTCAAAGCCATGCCCGACATGGTCTACCTCAAGGATACGCAGGGCGTCTACCAGGCCTGCAACCCGGTGTTCGAGCGCTTCATGGGCCGCAGCGAGCGCGAGATCCTCGGCCGCACCGACGCCGAGCTCCTGGCGCCGGCGGCGGCCGCGCATTTCAGCCGCCACGACCGGCACGCCATGCAAGCCTGGCAGCCCCTGGCGGTGGAGGACACGCTGGTCTTTGCCGAAGACGGCTACGAGGGCCAGTTCGAGACCATTCTCTCGCCTATCCGCGATGTGCAGGGCCGCACCACCGGGGTGCTGGGCGTCTCGCGCGACATCACCGACCGCAAGCAAG